>NZ_JASNJE010000004.1 GCF_030164465.1 Sedimentitalea xiamensis | reverse complement strand
AGGCTCTGCAAGGAGCCCCATCTGGTCGAGTGTTTCTTCAATCGGATCAAACGATTCCGCCGTATCGCACTGCGCTGCGAAAAGACCGTCAGCTCATTCAAAGCGTTCGTTGATCTTGCTTCGCAATGGCATGGATCGGCTAAATGCAGACGCCGCCTAGTCCTCCGGTCGCATGAGTTCGATTTCCGCGCCGTCCCGCACCGCGGTGTAAAAACAGCTGCGCCGGTTGGTGTGGCAGGCCGGCCCGGTCTGCCGGACCCTGACAAGAAGGCAATCCCGGTCGCAATCGAGCCGGAAATCCACCAGTTCCTGCACATGGCCGGAACTTTCCCCCTTGACCCAGAACGCCTGGCGCGACCGCGACCAGTAGGTCACGCGCCCCGTCTCCAGCGTTCGGCGGACCGCCTCCGCCGTCATCCAGGCCATCATCAGCACCTCATCGGATTCGGCGTCCTGGGCGATGGCGGGAATCAGACCGGCGTCGTTATAGACCAAGGTCTCGGGATCGAAGGGCATGGCGGAAAACCTTTTGCATCGGCGGGTTGGAGCCTTATGTATGGGGAACACCGCAAGAGGAAAAGCCATGTCCGGCGAAACCGACCTGATCAAGCTGTATTCGACCCGAATCCTGGCGCTGGCCGCGGACATCCCGCATCTGGATCGGCTGGACGCGCCGGATGCCACGGCAAAGAAACGCGCGCCGCTGTGCGGATCCACCGTCACCGTCGATGTGAAGATGGCGGACGGCAAGGTGTCCGAATTCGGCCAGGACGTGAAAGCCTGCGCGCTCGGTCAGGCCTCTGCCGCGGTGGTGGGCGGCGCGATCGTCGGGACCAGCCGCGCGCAGGTCGAAAAGGCCCGCGACCAGTTGAAAGCGATGCTGAAACAGGACGGGCCGGTGCCGGACGCGCCTTTCGACGGGCTCGAAGTCCTGTTGCCCGCGCGGGACTACAAGAACCGCCATGCCTCGATCCTGCTGACGCTGGAAGCGGCGGCCGAAGCGATGGAAAAGGCCGAACAGGCGCATTGCGCCTGATCTGAATTAACCTTTCCTAAAAAAAACCGCCGCGCATCCCGGGCGGATGGCGGCGGCAGTCTGTGCGTTCCCGCGTGGGGTCCGGCCGCCCGCCGGACCATGGGGCATGGTCCGCAAGGGCAAGGGACAGGCAGATCTCCCTTGATGCGCAGACGGGACAGACTGCTGGGCGACCGGCGCGGGATTGCAGGCAGAAACAGGAAAACGCGTATCAGATGAACGCCGGCACATGCAGGCCGACGAGAAGCATGACGACCAGCGCACCGGCGCCGATGGCATCCTGCAGGAGCGTGTCGCGGGACCGGTGAAGCGCCGTCCGGAACTGGGTCATCATGGGGGTTCCTCCTCAAGCGTTAAGCATTTGTTGACTCTTTGTTCTCACTTTTCTTAACCAATGTAAAGAACTTTTTGGGAACATTTGTGAACTTTCCGTTCCGGGAGTTTAACCCACGGAAATCAGGCGGATCGCCTCGTCCTGGCGCATCAGCCACAGCAGCACCCGCGCCGCCCGCCCGCGATCGGAGGATAGGTCCGGATCCGCCGCGAGCAGCGCGCGGGCATCGGATTGCGCGACGGCCATGAGACCGGCCTGGCGTTCGAGATCCGCGATCCGGAACTTCGGCAGGCCGGACTGGGCGGTGCCGATCACGTCTCCGGCGCCGCGCATGGTGAGGTCGGTTTCGGCGATCACGAATCCGTCCTCGGTTTCGCGCAGCACCTCCAGACGCCGCCGGCCGCTGTCGGACAGCGGCGGCTGATACATCAGCAGGCAGGTCGAGGCGGCGTCGCCCCGCCCCACCCGCCCGCGCAACTGATGAAGCTGCGCCAGCCCGAAGATCTCCGCCCGCTCGATCACCATGATCGTCGCGTTGGGCACGTTCACCCCGACCTCGATCACCGTGGTCGCCACCAGGACCTTGGTCTCTCCGGCCTGGAAGGCCGCCATCGCCGCGTCCTTTTCCGCCGGCGGCATCTGGCCGTGAACCAGCCCCACGACGCCGTCGCCCAGCACCGCGCGCAGGCGTTTGAACCGGTCTTCCGCCGCCGTCAGATCGACCAGTTCGGATTCATCGACCAGCGGGCAGACCCAATAGCACTGTCGCCCGTCGGCAATCGCGCGGCGCAGGTGGTCGATCACCTCGTCCAGGCGTTCGGTGCTGACCACGGCGGTCTTGACCGGCACCCGGCCCGGCGGTTTTTCATCCAGAACCGAAACGTCCATGTCGCCATATTGCGCCAGCGCGAGGCTGCGCGGAATCGGCGTCGCCGTCATCACCAGGACATCGGCACCCACACCCTTTTCGGCCAGTTCCATCCGCTGGCGCACACCGAACCGGTGCTGTTCATCGATGATCGCCAGCCGCAGGTCGCGGAATTCCACATCCGGCTGGAACACCGCATGGGTACCGACGAGCATGTGGATCCCGCCGTCCTTCAGCGCCGCGAGCTTGGCCTTGCGTTCACCGCCCTTGTCGCGCCCGGTCAGGATTTCCAGCACCACGCCCGCCTGTTCGGCGAAGGGCCGCAGACCTTCCAGGTGCTGCCGGGCGAGGATTTCCGTCGGGGCCATCATCACCCCCTGGCCGCCCGCTTCGACCGCCACGAGCAGGGCCATGAAGGCCACCAGCGTCTTGCCGGAACCGACATCGCCCTGAAGCAGCCGGTTCATCCGCTGCGGCTGCGCCATGTCCGAGGCGATTTCCTCGATCGCGCGGGCCTGGGCGCCGGTCGGCGCATAGGGAAGGGTTTCCAGAACCTTGCCCTGCAGGATGCCGGTCGCGGCGCTGACGATCCCCCGCGCCTTGCGTTCACGCCGCCGCGCCAGCGCCAGCGTCAGTTGATGCGCCATGAGTTCGTCATAGGCCAGGCGCGCCCTCGGCGGCGCGGACGGGCTGAGATCGTCCAGCCGCGTCGGCGCATGGGCGGCGCGGATCGCGTCGGCCCAGTCGGGCCAGGATTCGCGGGTCTTGTGCGTGGGATCGATCCATTCGGCCAGAGCGGGCGCCCTGAGCAGCGCGCCCTGCACCGCCTTGAACAGGGTCTTCTGCGTCACACCCTGCGTCAGGTGGTAAACGGGTTCGAAATCCGGGATCTCGCCCGCCTCCGCTACCGGCAGCACGTGATCGGGGTGCACCATCTGGGCCATGCCGTCAAAGAATTCCAGCTTTCCCGACACGATCCGTTTCGCGCCGACCGGCAGGATGCGGTTCAGGTAGTCGGCCCGCGCGTGAAAGAACACCAGTTGGAAATCCGCCTGCGAATCCTCGACGGACATCCGGTAGGCGCCGCCACGGGTGCGCGGCGGCCTGTGGGCGCCGACGGTGACTTCGACCGTGAGCGTCACGGGCAGATCCGCCCCCCGGATCGTGGCGCGCCGCCGCCGGTCCACCACCGCATAGGGCAAGGAGAACAGAAGATCGCGCGGCGTGGTCACGCCCAGTTGGCCGAGCAGCTGCGCCGTTTTCGGCCCGATCCCGTCCAGCGTTTCGAGCCCGGCAAACAGCGGGAACAACTGTTCCGGCCGGCCCTTCATGCGGCCCCGATCAGGTCGAGCCATCCGTCTTCGTCAAGGGTTTCGATCCCCAGCTCGGCCGCCTTTTTTGCCTTGGAACCGGCCCCCGGACCGGCGACCAGCAGGTCGGTCTTGGCGCTGACAGAGCCTGCGACCTTGGCACCGAGGGCTTCGGCGCGCGCCTTGGCCTCTGCCCGCGTCATCTTTTCCAGGGTGCCGGTGAAGACCACGGTCTTTCCGGCCACGGGACTGCCGGCGGTGTCGGCCCGGCGCGCATCCTCGATGTCGAGCAGCGCGACCAGCCGGTCGATCGAGGCGCGTTCCCGGTCCTGGGCGAAGGCGGTGACCAGCGACGTGGCCAACACGGTTCCGACGCCATCGATGGACAGCAGTTCCTGCCAATCGGCGCCCTCCATGTCCGCGGCCTTTGTCATCGCCGTCTCGAAGGCCCGCCAGGACCCGTAGTGGCTGGCCAGCAGGCCGGAGGCCGCTTCGCCCACATGGCGCAGACCCAGCGCGAAGATAACCCGCCTCAGCGCAATGGTGCGTTTGCCGCGAATCGCCGCGAACAGGTTGGCCGCCGATTTCTCGCCCCAGCCCTCGCGGTTTCGCAGCTGCTGCAGCCCGGTTCCGTATCGGTCCGGCAGGGTAAAGATGTCGGCGGGTTCCTGGATCCAGCCGTCCTTGTAGAACTGTTCGACCTGTTTCGCCCCCAGCCCGTCGATGTCAAAGGCGGCGCGGGACACGAAATGTTTCAGCTTTTCCACGGCCTGCGCCGGGCAGATGAGCCCGCCGGTGCACCGCCGCACGGCGTCGCCCTCTTCGCGGATTGCGGCGCTGCCACATTCCGGGCATTCCGTCGGGAACCGGAAAACTTCGGCGCCATCCGGGCGTCTGGCCAGATCCACGTCGGCGATCTTGGGTATGACGTCCCCGGCGCGATAGACCTGCACCCAGTCGCCGACGCGGATGTCCTTGCCGTCGCGGATCTCGTCGCCCCGCGCGTCGCGCCCGGCGACATAGTCTTCGTTGTGCAGGGTGGCATTGGACACCACGACTCCGCCCACCGTCACCGGCGTGAGACGCGCCACCGGGCTGAGCGCGCCGGTGCGCCCGACCTGGATGTCGATCGCCTCGAGACGGGTCCAGGCCAGTTCGGCGGGAAACTTGTGCGCGATGGCCCAACGCGGCGTGGTGGAGCGGAACCCGAGCCGCGCCTGCAGGGCGAGGTCGTCGATCTTGTAGACGACGCCGTCGATATCGTAGCCGAGCGTCGCGCGCTGTTCTTCGATGCGCCGGTACTGGGCGATCATCTCCTCCGGTCCGGCGCAGCGGACCGTCAGGTCGTTGATCGCGAAGCCCAGCTTTGCGAGGCGGGACACCGCTCCCATCTGTGTCTCGGCGAGCGGTTCGGACAGATCGCCCCAGCCATAGGCGAAAAAGCGCAACGGACGGCGGCGGGTGATCGCCGGATCCAGTTGCCGCAGCGAACCGGCCGCCGCGTTGCGGGGGTTTGCGAATGTCTTGGCCCCGTCCGCCGCTTGTCTCTCGTTCAGAGCGGCGAAATCCGGATGCGACATGTAGACTTCGCCGCGCACTTCCAGAACCTCGGGCGCGCCGTTCAGACGTTCGGGAATGTCGTCGATCGTGCGGGCATTGGCGGTGACGTTTTCGCCGACCGCGCCATCGCCCCGTGTGGCCGCCTGCACGAGCCGGCCGTTTTCGTAGCGCAGCGACAGGGACAGGCCGTCGATCTTGGGTTCGGCCGTGTAGACGAGCTCGTCCGCGCCGGTCATGCCAAGGTATTTCCGTATGCCGGAGTCGAACGCCGCCACGTCCTCTTCGTCAAAGGCATTGCCGAGCGACAGCATGCGCTGGGCATGGCGGACCTTGGAAAACCCGTCCGCGGCGCGTGCGCCGATCTGTTCGGACGGGCTGTCGTCGCGTTTGAGATCCGGGAACCGGGTTTCGATTTCGCTGTTGCGGCGCTTCAGCGCGTCATAGTCGGCATCCGACAATTCCGGCGCGTCATTGACGTAATAGGCCGTGTCGGCGTCGCCCAGTAGCCGCGCCAGCCGGGCGAGTTCGGCCTCTGCCTGCGCCCGGTTCATCTCTGCAACCTTGATCTTCTCCGGCACGACCCTGCCCCTAACTGCCTTTCCGCCAGTGATAGGGCGCGGGCGGCGTCAGGTCCAGAACGCTGTCACGGCGGTCCGGCGGTCCGGTCGGGATTCGGGTATCGTCCGGTCTTCGGCGGCGTCCGCCTCAGGCCCCGACGGCAAGCCGCGGGCTGTCCATCTGTGCCCCTTGCGGATCGCGCAGGACATAGCCGCGGCCCCAGACCGTTTCGATGTAATTCTCGCCCCCGGTCGCGATGCTGAGTTTCTTGCGCAATTTGCAGATGAACACGTCGATGATCTTCAGTTCCGGTTCATCCATGCCGCCATAGAGGTGGTTCAGGAACATTTCCTTGGTCAGGGTGGTGCCTTTGCGCAGGCTCAGCAGTTCCAGCATCTGGTATTCCTTGCCCGTCAGATGCACGGGCTGGTCTTCGGCGCTGACGGTTTTCGCATCCAGGTTGACCGCGATCTTGCCGGTATGGATGACCGATTGCGAGTGGCCCTTGGACCGGCGGATGATCGCGTGAATGCGCGCCACCAGTTCCTCGCGGTGGAACGGCTTCGTCAGGTAATCGTCCGCCCCGAAGCCGAATCCCTTGATCTTGTTTTCCGTATCGTCCGCCCCGGACAGGATCAGGATCGGCGTTTCCACGCGGGACAGGCGCAACTGTCGCAGCACTTCGTGGCCATTCATGTCGGGCAGGTTGAGATCCAGAAGAATCAGGTCGTAGTCATACAGTTTCGCCAGATCGATGCCTTCCTCCCCCAGATCCGTTGCGTAAACATTCAGGTTTGCGTGCGTCAGCATCAGTTCGATGCTTTTTGAGGTGGTGGGGTCATCCTCGACCAGCAAAATGCGCATTCTACGTTCTCCGCCTTAATCATTGTCCCGTACGGCGTTAACCTTGGCCAATAAAAGTTAACTGCACGTTACCGTCGCAATATTTATGGCGACACAACTTATGGTTGTCGATACTTTTTCAGGGCCGTGGCTTTCAGCGCGTCTTCGCCATGGTCCGCGATCGCGGCCACCCAACTGGAGAATTCCTCGTCGCTGAGACCGTATTTCCGCAACGCTTCGGACTGCGTGATCAGCCCGAAAAGCACGCCGCGCACCACCGCCGCCTTGCGCGAGGCGACCCAGCGCCGGGTGCTGGCCGGCGGCAGGTCCGCCCGCGTCATCACAGTCCCGTCCGCAAGGGTCACAGCCCTTGGCCCATCCACCTTCTTGAGAAACATTCGTCTACCCTCTTCACTACCGGCCCACATTCGCCCTGACGGGCTTAACGGGGGGTGAAACCGCCTCTTGAGAGTCTCTACGATTTTCCTATATTCTGCGAGGCCTTCCCAACCGTGCAGGAGTCGCCGACATGGCGCTGGACACAGACCACCCGTTGAACTCGCTTGGCTTTGCCAAGCCGCCCGCAGAAACGCGGGTCGTCGTCGCCATGTCCGGAGGCGTCGACAGTTCGGTGGTGGCCGCGACCCTGGCCGATCAGGGCTATGACGTGATCGGCGTCACCCTGCAGCTTTACGACCATGGCGCGGCGCTGGCGAAGAAGGGCGCCTGTTGCGCGGGGATCGACATCCACGACGCCCGTCGTGTCGCGGAAGAACGGGGGTTTCCGCACTATGTCCTCGATTACGAGAACATCTTCAAGGATGCGGTGATCGACGAATTCGCCGACAGCTACCTGAACGGCGCGACCCCGGTGCCCTGCATCCGCTGCAACGAACGGGTGAAATTCAAGGATCTGCTGGAAACCGCCAGGGATCTCGACGCCGATTGCATGGCGACCGGCCACTATATCCAGCGCAAGATGGGCGCGCGCGGCCCGGAACTGCACAGCGCCGAGGACGCGAACCGCGACCAGTCCTATTTCCTGTTCTCGACCACCCCGGAACAGCTGGAATTCCTGCGCTTCCCGCTGGGTCATCTGCCGTCCAAGGACGCGACGCGGGCGCTGGCGGCGCAATACGGGCTTAGCGTCGCCGACAAGCCGGACAGCCAGGACATCTGTTTCGTGCCCAACGGCGACTATGCCGCGGTCATCGAGAAACTGCGCCCGGACGCCGCCGATCCGGGGCAGATCGTTCACGCGGACGGGCGGGTGCTGGGGGATCACCGGGGCATCATCCACTACACGATCGGGCAGCGCCGCGGTCTGGGAATCGGCGGGCTCAGCGATCCGCTCTACGTGGTGCGTCTGGACGTCGACAGGAAACAGGTCGTGGTCGGCCCCAAGGACATGCTGGCCACCCGGACGGTGCCGGTGCGCGAGATCAACTGGCTGGGGGACGCGCCGCTGACCAGCCGGCCGGAATGGCACCTGTCGGTCAAGGTCCGCTCCACCCGCCCGCCTCGCGAGGCGATCCTGCGCCCGCTGTCGGACACGACGGCCGAAGTCGAACTGCTGAACCCCGAGGAAGGCGTTTCACCGGGACAGGCCTGCGTGTTCTATGAAACCGGCGACAGCCGCATTTACGGCGGCGGCTGGATCTGGCGGGGCTATTAGGCGCGCCATCGCGTCAGCCAGGTTTCGACCGCAAAGCGCCCCGGACGCGCCGGGGTCTTGACCTACAGCCGGCCGAGGACCGCCCTCGCCGCGCGCAGCCCCGGCGCTTCGCCGCCCTGGCCGAGCCGCTCCATCGTGAGCGCCATGGCGTCGGCCTGCGCCGCCGGATCCTCCAGCACCCGGTTCAGCGCCCCGGCGATCAGGTCCGGCCGGCAATCCGGGCCAAGGCATTCCGGCACCACCCGCGTGTCGCTGACCAGGTTGACCAGCGTCACCGTGTCCACGAGCGCCATTCGGCTGATGATCTGCCAGCTGAGCCAGTTGAAGGTGTAGGCCACGACCATCGGCGTGCGTGCCGCCGCCAGTTCCAAAGAGACCGTTCCGGAGGCCGCCAGAGCGACGTCCGCCGCCCGAAAGGCCGCGCGTTTATGCGCCTGGGCGGTTCCGGCCTCAAAGGCCCTCGGGTCGATCACCGCGGTGCTGGCGGGCCAGTCGGCCAGCCGCATGCGCACCTGGTCGGCGACCGGAGCGGCGGCAGGCACGACGATCCGCAAATCGGGATGGGATTGGGCGAGCCGCGCCAGCGCCCGGCCGAACACCGGTGCCAGGCGCGCGACCTCGCCTGCCCGCGACCCCGGCAGGACCAGCGCGAAACGCGACTCCCCCAGCCCGAATTCGGCGCGGAACGCGGCGATCTCGGCCTCGGTCGCCTGCGGTTCCGCCACCACCGGGTGGCCGACAAAGTCGCAGTCCATGCCGGCGGCCTCCATCAAAGGCGGCTCGAAAGGAAACAGCGCCAGCACATGATCGATGACCCGCGCCATTTTCGCCGCGCGCCCGGGCCGCCAGGCCCAGACCGTCGGCGCCACGTAGTGCACCGTGCGCACAGTGCTGGCGGCCTTGACCAGCCCGGCCACGCGCAGGCAGAAATCCGGACTGTCGATGGTGATCAGAACGTCGGGCCCGGTGTCGATCACCGCCTGCGCCATTTCGGCGATGCGGCGCTTGAGTTGGGCGTATTTCGGCAGCACTTCGGCAATGCCCATGACGCTCAGCTCGCGCATGTCAAACCGGCTCGCGAGCCCCTGCGCCTGCATCTGGCTGCCGCCCACGCCGTCAAACGTCACGTCCGGCACGAGGCTGCGCAGCCCCTCCATCAAGGCGCCGCCGAGGCGATCTCCCGACGGTTCTCCGGCAATCAGGAAAACGCGCATCAGCCTGCGGGCTCCCGCACCCACAGGAACAGACCCGCCCGGTCGCAAGCCGCCACGACGCCGGGCTGGTCCAGAACGATCACGCCGCCGGCTTCGATCACGATACCGTCCAGTCCGGCGGCGGCGGCGGAGCGGACCGTGCCCGGTCCGATGGTCGGCAGATCGACGCGCCGGTCCTGATCCGGTTTCGGAGATTTGAACAACAGTCCGCCACGGGTCCCCGGCGGACGCTGCGCGAGGCTGGCCAGCATCCAGTCGGTGCCGAACACGCCTTCGATGGCCAGCGCCTGACCGGCCTGAACCACGCAGCATTGCCCGACATCCGCGGCGGACATGGCCGCCACGATCCCGACGGCGCGCCCGGCGTCGGCCGCGGCCATGGCATCGGGTTGCCGCAGGGTCGGGCAGCCGGGGGCCGGCAGCAGGTCCGGGGCGATCTCGTGGGCGGCCCGCATCCGGAACCCCGCCTGTTCGAAAATCGCGATGACCCCACGCAGGGCGCCGTCGTCACCGGCTTTCAGCGCCGCTTGCAGCAGCGGAATCAGCGGCATCGTCTCGGCATCGATGGCGGCGGGGTCAATGGCCGGCCGGGAGATCGCACCGGCCATGCAGATATCGGTAACGCCGCGCTGCCGGAGCATGGCCAGAAAGCTGCCCAGCTTTTCCAGACGGAAGCATTCGTCCACGTTCAGATGATCCGGCGCGAACCCGTCCAGCGCGCAGACAACAGGCGGTGCGGGCAGATGGCGCACCAGTTCCGCAGGCAGGGACCCGGCCCCGGCGATCACGGCGAGCATCCGTCAGCGCCCCGGCGTCAGAAAGGACCGGTCGGTATCGCCCATGACGAAATCGACCAGTTCGCGCACATGAAGGCTGTCGGTCTCTTCACCCAGCTTGCGCACCCGGTCGTGAAATGTGCCCTCGTCCCCGGCGAGGCTCCGGAACGCGGCGCGCAGGGCCGCGATTTCGGCACGGTCGACGCCGCGCCGTTTCAGTCCGACCAGGTTCAGCCCGTGCAGTTCCCCGCGCGGCGCCTGCACCAACCCGTAGGGTATCACGTCGTTGGTCACCATCGTCACCGCGCCGATGATGGCCCCGCGCCCGATGCGCACCCACTGGTGAATCCCGGACAGGCCGCCGACGATGACATCGTCCTCCAGAACGCAATGGCCGGCGACCGCCGCCGAGTTGACCACGATGACCCGGTCACCGATCCGGGCATCATGGGCGATATGGCAGCCGGCCATGAACAGCCCGTCGTCACCGACGCGGGTGACGCCGCCGCCGCCCTCGGTTCCGGCGTTCATGGTGACATGTTCGCGGATCCGGTTGCGCGCCCCGATCACCAGCCGGCTGTCCTCGCCGCGGAATTTCAGATCCTGGGGGATCTCGCCGATCACCGAGAACGGGAAGATCACCGTGTCCTCGCCGATCTCGGTGTTCCCGGAAATCACCACATGGCTTTTCAGTTCGACCCGGTCGCCCAGAACAACCTGTGATCCGACCACGCAAAAGGGGCCGACCCGGCACCCCGCGCCCAGGCGCGCGCCGTCTTCGATCACGGCCGAGGGGTGGATGTCGCTCATCCCGGTCACGCTTTCGACAGATCGATCATGGCCGAAAATTCCGCCTGGGCCGCCAGTTCGCCGTCCACCATCGCCTGGCCGCCGAACTTCCAGACCTTGCCGCCGGGCTTGCCGCGCAGGGTGGTCAGATGCATTTCCAGAACGTCCCCCGGAATGACCTTGCGGCGGAACTTGCAGGCGTCGATGGCCATGAAATAGATCAGGAGGTCGCGATCGGCCATGTCGGCCCCGACGCCGATCATCACCCCGGCGGTCTGCGCCATCGCCTCGACGATGGTCACGCCCGGCATGACCGGCGTTCCGGGGAAATGGCCCTGGAAATGCGGCTCGTTCATGGTCACGTTCTTGATGCCCCGCGCCGACCGGGTGCCGTCGATGTCCACCACCTTGTCCACCAGCAGGAACGGATAGCGATGCGGCAGGATGCGCTGGATCATGTGAATGTCCGCGCTCTTCAAGGGATCGGTCATGAGGCTGTATCCTGAATTTGGTCCGGTCGAACCTGACTAGCAACACGGGTCCGCTTGGGCAAGCTGCGCTAGTTGTCCCCGGTCGGCGGCGCTTCGCCCAGAACCTCGTCCAGCCGGGTGATGGCCAGTTCGGTGATGTCGATGGCGTTGGCGCTGAGAAACACGCTGGACCGTTCCAGAATGGCCCCTGCCCCGCTTTCGCGCATGAGTTCCACCAGAACCGGCCGCGCCGCCTGCAGGAACCGGACCTGTTCGTCTTCCTGGAACTGGACCAGCGCCCGCGCCTTGGCGTCCTGCCGGCGCCGGATGTCCTGCACCTTCGTGTCGAACGCGTCCGCGAGGGCGCGGAAGGCGTCCGGGGCCATGCCGGGGCGGCGGTCCGTCAGGTCCTTTTCCTCGGCGGTCAGTTCGACCTCGATGCGGCGGTTCTCGGCCGCCAGGACCGCGCTCTGCGAGTCGATCTCGCGCGCGACGCGCCGGCCGAAGGCCGACTCCGCGAACATCCGTTCCGAGGAAATCGTCAGGATGGCGCTCTGCGGCAGGCCCAGTTGCTGCGCCGCAGCCGGAACGAGCCAGGCGGTCCAGACCGCCAGCACGAGCAGCAGCCCGAAACGCGACCCGCCATGGCCAGGACACCGGCCGTCGCGCATGGATCAGAACCTGGCCTGGATGGTCAGATCGAAGGTCTGTTCCTTGTCGAAGGTTTCCTTTTTCAGCGCCTTGGTGAAATTGAAACGCAGTGGTCCGAAGCCGGTGGTCCAGAGCAGCGACAGACCGATCACGTGGCGCCAGGATCCGTCTTCGCCACAGGGGCCGGGAAGACCCTGGCAGGTGGCGCCGACCGTGTTCACATCCTGCAGGCCCCACAGGTTGCCGACATCGTAGAAGACGCCGCCCCGCAACCCGATTTCCTCGGGCAGGCCCAGCGGAAATTCAGCTTCCAGCCGCGCGACCGCGTAGTAGTTGCCGCCGATCGCGTCGTCAAGGCCGTTGGACTGATCGCGCGGGCCGACGCCGGCCGGCTCGAACCCCCTGAAGATTGCCGGAGTCAGGATGTAGCGGTCGATCGACCGGCTCGGCGTGTCGGACTGCCAGCTCAACGCGCCCGCCTCGAAGGACGCCCGAAGCACGACTTCCTCGTTCATCACGCGCTGCTGCGCGATCACCTTGGCATTCGTCTTGATATACTTGTTGTCGCCGCCGACGCCTGCGATATCGGCGCCGATCTGGAACAGGACGCCGGCATTGGGATTGAGCCCGGTCAGCCGGCTGTCGAAGCTGTAGCTCATGCCCAATGCGCTGCTGGTCCGCCGGCCCTGGTCGATCTCGCTGGTGATGACCGCGCCGCTTGTTGGAATCGGCGTGGGCGGGGTCGTGGAATTGTCGAATTCCTCACCGCGGGACAGCATCTCGCTGGCTTCATAGCCATAGCGCAACTGGACCGTTCCGTTTTCGCTGACCGGGAAGGTCAGCGCCGGGCGGAAGAACCGGCGGTCGAGATCGTAGGTCGCAAAGCTGGAAGACCGCGTCGCCACCCCCAGATCGATGTCGAACCGCAGGTTGCGTCCCAGCAGGTAGGGTTCCGAAAAACCGAGGATATATTCGTCCGATTCCTGCGCGGTCGAAATGCTGAACGACAGACGCTGCCCGCGCCCCAGGAAATTGTTTTCCGTCAACCCGATGGCGATCCCGAAGCCGTCGGTCACGGAATAGGCGCCGCCGAGAGAGAGAGACCCGGTCGGCTGTTCCTCGACGTTCACATCGACGATCATCTGGTCCGAGGAGCCGCCTTCGCGCGTGGCGACATCCGCCGTCGAGAAGAAGCCCAACGCGCGGATCCGTTCGGCGCTTTCCCGGATCTCGCGGGGATTGAACGGGTCGCCTTCGACGATGCGGAACTGCTGGCGCACGACCCGGTCCAGCGTCGTGGTGTTGCCTTCGATATCGATGCGTTCCACGAAGATGCGCGGACCCTTGGTCAACACGAATTCGACGTCCAGGGTCAGATCCCGGTCGTTGCGGGTCACGCGCGGTTCGACCCGCAGGAAATCGATCCCCTGCTGGATCCCGAGACGTTCCATCCGCGCGATCGAATTCTCCACCAGAGCCGGGGAATAGACCACGCCGGGCCGCACCTTCAGCACGTCCTGAAACACCGCCGGGTCGGCCTGGCTCATCTCGCTGCTGGTCGAAATCTCGCCGAACTTGAACTGCTGGCCTTCCTGCACGTTGAACACGAGGAAGAAGCCGTCGCGTTCCTCGGTCAGTTCGACATTGGTGCCCAGAATCCGGAAATCGACAAATCCGCGGGACAGGTAGAAATCTCTCAGCACCTGCTTGTCGAATTCGATCCGGTCCTCGATCAGGGTATCGGACCGGATGAAGGTGCGAAGCAATCCGGCCTGCTTGGTTTGCAGGACCCGGCGCAGGCGGCGGTCGGAAAAGACCTGGTTGCCGACGAAGCTGATGCGCTCGACCTCGATCGTGTCGCCTTCGGAGATTTCGAACACCAGATCGACCCGGTTGTCGCTGCGCCGGATGATCCGTGGCGTGACGGTGGCCGCGATCCGGCCCTGTTGCGAATAGGCTTCGGCGATGACCGCGGCGTCGGCCTCGGCCTGCGCCGGGTTGAACACCTGGCGCGACTTGGAGGTGATGAACCCGGCCAGGTCCTCGTCCTTGATCCTGCGGTTGCCCTCGATGCTGACCACGTTGATGGTGGGCCGTTCCTTGACCGAGATCAGCAGCGTGCCGCCGCGCGGTTCCAGTTCCACCGTTTCGAACACGCCGCTGTCCAGAATGCGCTGATAGGCGGCGTTCAGTTCCCCGGCGCTGATCGACTGTCCGGGTTTGATTCCCGTGTAGGAAACGATCGTTTCGGTCTGGATGCGCTGGTTGCCTTCGACCCGCACGGAGTTGAACGTGTAGGACTGCGCCGCGGCGCCGGTCGCGAAAACCGTCGAAACCGTTGCAACGAAAAGGAAAACGACGGCAAGCGCCCTATACAACATGTTGATGTGTCGAGATTGATGATCGCGAGATATTCCCGCCGAAGTGCCCAAAATCATAAGTCCAACCCATCCAGCGCTGCGTTGGGATTTTGATTATCGGGTCTGGCACACGATGTCAAAAGCGCAAACCGCCTTCTTTGCATCATGCGCCGCGCGGATCAGCGGCGCGCGCCGGAACGGAAGATCACAGGCCGCCCAGATAGGCACCGGCCAGAAGGGCGAGGACAAGGGTCACGAAATGCAGAAACCGATCCGAATTGAGATCGATCATGAGACCGAGACCGCGGCAAGATCTTTGCAAGACGTGCATGTTCCTGTTCCCCTGGATATCGTCCGGATCCGATCCTGCGGGCGAATTGCGGCCATAATTGGGCGGCCGCGCGGCGCTGCGCGGACAATCGGCCCGGCAGCGGGTCGATCGGCCTAGCAGAAGATGTCGTTGAACAGCGCGAACATCATCAGGGACAGGATGACGCTGATTCCGACCGCCATCAGGACCCGCAGCGCCATGTCGCTCGGCGGTTTGCCCGCCACCGCTTCGTAGGCGTAGAACAGCAGGTGCCCGCCGTCCAGCGCCGGGATCGGGAACAGGTTCAGCAGCCCGACCGCCGTGGACAGCACCGCGATGAACCAGATGAAGCTCTGCGCGCCCTGGGACGCCATCGCACCGGAGGTTTCGGCGATCCCGATCGGACCGGACATGTTGCAGGTGCTGATCGCCCCCGTCACCATGTGCCACACGCCAGACAGGGAACTGGTTACGATGCGGAATGTCTGCTCCACCCCGCCGCCGAAGGCGGCCCCGATTCCGGCCGGCTCGGTCGCCGGCACAAAGGCCATGCCGCCCGCCACCCCGATGCGCCAATGGGTCACGAAACCGCCGTCCGGCTGCGGTTCGTCCGTGCGGCGCGGCGCGAGCGCGAATTCCAGCGTCTCGCCGTCGCGCCAGACGTCCAGCAGCAACGCCCGCCCGCCGGAGCTTTCGACAGCCTCCTTCAGCTGGTCGAAAGCGAAGATCGGCGCGCCGTCGATGGCGGTGATGACATCGCCCGGTTTCAGTTCGATATCCATCGCGGCGCTGCGCGGAGCCACCTGCGACACATGGGGCGGAAAGAGAAACGGCCCCTGCACCACCATGTCGCGCCCGTCGCGGCGCACCGCGTAGTCGAGGACCGGCGCCATCGGAACGCCGTCGGCAAACGCCGCCCAGGCGGTCTCGTCATCGAATCCGGGGGTGGGCATCCCCGCGATCCCGACCACCTCGTCGCCCGCCTGAAGCTGATGGAAGCCTCCGGGCAGGACCAGGGTTTCCCCGACCGTCAGCGGGTCCGTCGCCACGCCGCGCGACATGAAGATCGCCGCGAACACCAGGATGGACATGACGAAATTGAACGCCGGACCGGCGGCGACCGTGGCCGCGCGCGCCCAGAGAGGCGCGCCGTGCATGGTGCGCCGCAGTTCCGCCGGATCGTCCTGCACCCGCGCGATCGCCTCCGTGTCCTTGCCCGACGCGGCGTCGGAATCGCCCAGGAACTTGACATAGCCGCCGAACGGCAGCATCGCCACCTGCCAGCGCGTGCCGCGCTTGTCGATGCGGCTGAACAGGACCGGACCGAATCCCAGCGAAAAAACCTCGGCATGGATGCCGGACCAGCGCCCGACGATGTAATGCCCGTATTCATGCACCGCGACGATCACCGACAGGGCGACGACGAACGCGGCAAGAGTGTAGATGACCCCTCCGAACTGGGGAATCAGGGAAAAAATGTCCAAACGTCTATCCTGCTCGTTCTGCCATGGCCGCATCTGCCCATGTTCTGGCCAGATGGTCCGTTTGCGTGACGGTTTCAAGGGTCATCGCCGCATCCATATACCCTGCATTTGCTTCGAATCGGGTTAACACCTCTTCGACGACGACCGCCATTTCGGTAAAACCGATCCGTCCGGCGATGAAGGCGTCCAGCGCGCGTTCCTTGGCGCCGTTGAACACGGCGCCGGACAGCCCGCCCCGCGCCATCACCGCCCGCGCCAGACGCAGGGCCGGGTAGCGCGCATCGTCCGGCGCCGAGAAATTCAGCTGGCTGATCTGCGCCAGGTCCAGCCGGGCGACCGGCAGGTGCCGGCGTTCGGGCCAGTTCAGCGCGAAGCCGATGGCATGGCGCATGTCCGGCGGGCCGACATGCGCCATCAGAGCGCCGTCGCGGAACCCGACCAGCGCGTGGATCAGCGATTCCGGATGCACGATGACTTCGATCTGTTCGGCCGAAACCCCGAAGTATTCCTTGGTTTCAATAAGTTCCAGCGCCTTGTTGAACATGGACGCGCTGTCGATCGTGATCCGCTGCCCCATGTCCCAGTTCGGGTGGCTGGAGGCTTCGGCCAGGGTCGCCGAGGCCAGGGCGGACAGCGGCCAGTCGCGGAAGGCGCCGCCGCTTGCGGTGATGATGATGCGTTCGACGGCGTCGATGTCCTCTCCGATCAATCCCTGAAACACCGCGGAATGTTCGCTGTCCACCGGCAGCAGGCGCGCACCATGCGCACGGGCGGTTTCCAGCACCAGCGCCCCGGCGCAGACGAGCGATTCCTTGTTGGCCAGCGCCAGCGTCGCGCCCTGTTCCAGCGCCGCCAGGCCCGGAGCGAGGCCCGCCGCGCCGACAATCGCGGACATGACCCAGTCCGCCGGGCGCGCCGCGGCTTCGACCAGCGCCTCCGGCCCGGCGGCGGCCGCCACGCCGCTGCCCGCAAGCGCCGCGCGCAGATCGTCGAGCCGCTCCGGATAAGCCGTCACCGCGACATCGGCCCGCAACCGCCGCGCGTCCCGTGCCAATTGCGCGATATTGCCGCCGCCGGTCAGGGCCACCACGTCGAATTCGCCGGGGTCGCGCGCAATCAGGTCGATCGTGTTCTGTCCGATCGAACCGGTCGCGCCCAGTATCGACACCCGCCGCATCAGACGGCTCCGGGCGGCAGACCGATGAGCACGCTTGTCAGCAGAACGAAGAACGACGCGCCCAGCATCCCGTCGAACCGGTCCAGCAGCCCGCCGTGACCGGGAATGAGCGCGCTGGAATCCTTGACGCCGACCATCCGCTTGACCGCGCTTTCCGCGATATCGCCCATCTGGGCGGCAAAGGCCACGAGGACCGAATAGGGGATCAGTGACAGACCGGTGTCGAAGGCCAACGCGAAGACCAGCCCGATCAGCGCCGCCCCGATCCAGCCGGCGACGGTGCCGGACCAGGTCTTCTTGGGGCTGACGCGCGGCCAGAATTTCGGTCCGCCCAGCATCCGGCCCGCGAAATATCCGGCCACGTCGGACATGATGACGATCAGGATCAGCCAGAAGATCCAGACCAGCCCGAAACTGTCGCGCAGGGTCATCATCTCGAACCCGGCCAGCCCGACCAGCGCCATGAAAAGCCCCAGAACCAACCGGTGGCGCCGCACCAGCACCGCGCCGATCAGCGGCGGAACGGCCAGAATCGGCAGGGCATAGCCCCCGGGCAGGTAGATCGCCGCCATCACGGCGAGACCCGAAAGCGCGCCCAGCGCGACGGCCAGACGCCCGCCCTGCCCCGACAGCATGCGCGCCAGTTCCCAGACCATCGCGCCGCAGAGAATGGCGATGAAGGCATGAAACACGCCCCCGCCCGCGATCACGGCCCCCAGTCCGACCGCCGCCATGACGACTGCCGACCCGACCCGCGCGGTCAGATCGGACCAGCGATCCGGCGCGCTCATGCCGGGACGGCCCCGAACCGGCGGTCCCGCGCGCCATAGCTTGCACAGAGGCGTTCCAGCTCGGCGGCGGTGAAGTCCGGCCAGAGCGTGTCGATGAATTCATACTCGGCATAGGCCGACTGCCACAGCAGGAAATTCGAGATCCGCGCCTCGCCGCTGGTGCGGATCACCAGGTCCGGGTCGGGAAGCACATGAGTGTCCAGATACCGGGGCAGCGTTTCCTCGTCGACGTCGGCGGGATCGAGCCGACCGGCGGCGACGTCTTCGGCCAGCCGCTTGGTGGCGCGGGCCACCTCGTCGCGCGATCCGTAGTTCAGCGCGATCGTCAGGTGCACCCCGTCGTTATGTGCGGTCTGCTGCTCGAGCTGATCCATGAGCGCGACCAGCTTGGTGTCCAGCCGCACCCGGTCGCCGATGAACCGCACCCGCACACCACGCGCATCCAAGGCGCGGGTTTCCTTGGCGATGTAGCGGCGGAACAGGCTCATGAGCCCCGCGACCTCGACCTGGGTGCGCTTCCAGTTCTCGGTCGAAAAAGCGAATATCGTCAGATACTTGATTCCGAGATCCGGACAGGCTTCGACGACTTCGCGCACCCGGCGCGCGCCCGCATGATGCCCGAACAGGCGCGGACGCCCCCGCGCCTGCGCCCAGCGGCCGTTGCCATCCATGATGATGGCGACGTGGCGCGGACCGCCCGCGGACGCTGTATCGGGGTCTTTTGGCATGAAGGGGCGTTATACCTGCATGATTTCAGCTTGCTTCGTTTCAAGTTGCGCATCGACCGCCGCAATCAGCTTGTCGGTCAGTTCCTGCACCTCGGTTTCCCAGAATTTCTGGTCGTCTTCGGACAGTCCGTCCGCCTTGGCCTTCTTGACCTGGTCCATGCCGTCGCGGCGCACGTTCCGGATCGCGACGCGGGCATGTTCGGCATATTGACCGGCCACCTTCGTCAGATCGCGGCGGCGTTCCTCGTTGAGTTCCGGGATCGGCAGCATGATGATCGTCCCGTTGAGCTGCGGATTGATCCCGAGACCGCTTTCGCGGATCGCCTTTTCGACCTTGCCGACCAGCCCCTTGTCCCAGACGTTGATCGTCACCATGCGCGGTTCCGGCACGTTCACGGTGCCCACCTGGTTGATCGGGGTCTTCTGCCCGTAGGCATCGACCATCACCGGTTCCAGCATCGACGCGCTGGCGCGGCCGGTCCGCAACGAGGCGAATTCCGTCCGCAGCGCCTGGATCGCGCCTTCCATCCGGCGTTTCAGGTCATCCGTATCCAGCATGAAATCGTCAGACATTCCGCTCTTTCCCGTCCTTGATGCGTGTTGGGCCGATCTATAGACCTAGCCGTGGACCTTTGTATAGGTGCCGCGTCCGGCCAGGATGCCCCGGAAGCCGCCCGGTTCGTCCAGCGAAAAGACGATGATCGGTAGGTTGTTGTCCCGCGCCAGGGCGATCGCGCTCGCGTCCATCACGCCCAGGCGCTTGGCCAGAACGTCGTCGTAGCTCACGTTGTCGTAGCGTTTCGCATCCGCGTGCCTGGCCGGATCCTTGTCATAGACGCCATCGACCTTGGTGCCCTTGAAGATCGCCTCGCATTTCATCTCGTTGGCCCGCAGCGTCGCCGCGGTGTCGGTGGTGAAATAGGGGTTCCCGGTTCCGGCGGCAAAGATGCAGACCCGTTTCTTTTCCAGGTGGCGCACCGCGCGGCGGCGGATATAGGGCTCGGCCACCTCGTTCATGGTGATCGCGCTGATCACGCGGGTATGGATGTCCAGCGCCTCCAGCGCCGATTGCATCGCCAGCGCATTCATCACCGTCGCCAGCATGCCCATGTAATCGGCGGTGGTGCGCTCCATCCCCTGGGCCGACCCCTGCAAGCCGCGGAAGATGTTGCCGCCGCCGATCACCATGCAGATCTCGACCCCGAGATCGTGCACCGACTTCACCTCTTCCGCGATCCGTTGCACGGTAGGCGGGTGCAGGCCGAAGCCCTGGTCGCCCATCAGCGCCTCGCCCGAGATCTTGAGCATTACGCGCTTGTAGGCCGTGTCGGTCAGTGCCGCATCCGCGGGCTGTGTATCGGGCTGAATGGAAGAGGTCATGTTGCGCTCCGCTGCGGCACGGGGTTAATTTCGCGCAAAATGGAGGAAATCGCCCGCAGGTTCAATGCGCCGATCTCCGCTTTGTCGCAAAGGAACGGAACAATTCCCGTCTTGCCCCGCACGAACGCACGACCCGACCCGCGCAAAGCCCCGGCGCGGCGATGACGGACCTGCCCGAAATCGCGCCGGACCGCCCGGTCCTGATCGCCGGTCCGACCGCGTCCGGGAAATCGGCGCTGGCGCTGGACATCGCCCGGCGCGGCGGCGGTGTCATCGTCAATGCCGACGCAAGCCAGGTCTATGACTGCTGGCGCGTCATCACCGCGCGGCCCTCGGAAGCCGAGGAGGCGGAAGTCCCCCACGCGCTCTACGGCCATGTGGCCTGTTCGGCATCCTATTCCGCCGGGCACTGGCTGCGCGACGTGACGCCGCTGCTGCGCGGTCCGGCCCGCCCGATCATCGTCGGCGGCACCGGGCTCTACTTTTCGGCCCTGACACAGGGCATGGCCGACATACCGGAAACGCCGCCCGCCATCCGCGCCGAGGCGAATACCCTGCCGCTGGCGACACTGCTGGCGGGCATCGACGCCGGAACGCGGTCCGGGATCGACATCCGGAACCGCGCCCGTGTGCAACGGGCCTTCGAAGTGCAGGCCGCGACAGGACGTTCGCTGGCCGACTGGCAGGCCGACACCCCGGCGCCGGCCCTGGCGCTGCGGGACGTCTGCGCCCTGATGGTGGATGCGCCGCGCGACTGGCTGCTCGATCGCATCAACCGGCGTTTCGACAAGATGCTGGCGATGGGCGCACTGGACGAGGTGCGCGCCATGCTGGACCGGTATGACCCCTCGCTGCCGGCCTTCCGGGCCATCGGCGTGCCGGAACTGGCGGCGCATCTGCGCGGCGAAATGACGCTCGATGCGGCGCGCGAGGCGGCCACCGTGTCGACCCGGCAGTTCGCCAAGCGCCAGCGCACCTGGTTCCGCGCCCGGATGGGCGGCTGGACGCGGATCGACGCTGCCCGCTGACCCGCGCGGGCGCGGCTGCGCCGCATCGCAGAGAGAGACGCCGCGGCCCGGTCCGGCCCCGGCCCGGATCGGGAAATGTCGTTTTCGCGCTGCCGAAATGTCGCTTTCTTGCAACTTCCAGCCAAACCATTCATTGACGGACGGTCGAAACTCCTGCCCAATGAGACGATGGAAAAGTCGCCGAACCCTGCCCGCGACAGGGGCGCAGGGCGTGGCAGACCACTAGAACACGCACGGAACATACCGTTCGAGTCAGGGAGAAAGATCAGAATGAAAGACACGATAGAGACACGCCCGATCCACTGGGCCGCGAAGATGCATGCCCAGGAATACCGGCAAGGCAATCTCAGCCGCCGGGAATTCCTGGCCCGCGCCACGTCGCTGGGGGTCGCCTCCGCGGCGGCCTACGGGATGATCGGTCTGGCGCTGCCCGGCAAGGCGGCGGCGCAGGAAATCCAGCAGGGCGGCACGCTGCGCATCGAGCATTACGTCAAGGCCCTGAAAGACCCGCGGACATACGACTGGAGCGAACTGGGCAACCAGACGCGCGGCATGCTGGAATATCTGGTGTCCTACAACAGGGACGGAACCTTCTCGGGCATGCTGCTGGAAAGCTGGGAGGTCAACGTCGATGCGACGCAATACACCCTGAACGTCCGCAAGGGGGTGAAATGGCAGAACGGCGACGATTTCACCGCCGCGGATGTGGCGCGCAACATCGAACGGTGGACGGATTCGACGGTCGAAGACAGTTCGATGGCGACCCGCATGACGGGCCTGGCGGACCCTGAAACCGGCAAGCTGCGCGACGGCGCCGTCGTGATCGTGGACGACCATACCGTGCAGTTGAACCTGTCCAACCCGGATATTGCCGTGATCGCCAATTTCTCGGACTATCCGGCGGCTCTGGTGCATTCCAGCTACAACGGCGGCGATCCCTTCACCGCGATCGGCACCGGCCCCTATCGCGGCGTGTCGATGGAAGTCGGCGTGAAATGCGTGATCGAACGCCATCCGGATCACACCTGGTGGGGAACGGAAGTCCTCGGCGGACCCTATCTCGACCGGGTGGAATATATCGACTATGGCACCGACCCGGCGGCCTGGGTCGCGGCGGCGGAAGCCGACGAGGTCGACCTTTTCTACGAAACCATCGGCGATTTCATAGACATCATGGATTCGATCGGCTGGCAGCGCAGCGAGGCGGTTACCGCGTCGACGGTCGTCTTCAGACCCAACCAGCAGACCGAAGTCGACGGCATGGTGCCCTATGCCGACGCGCGCACCCGGCGGGCCCTGGCCATGGCCGTCGACAACGCGGTCTGTCTCGAACTCGGCTATGTCGGGCGAGGCACCGTCGCCGCAAACCACCACGTCTGCCCGATTCATCCGGCCTATGCGGACATCGGCGCCCCCGTCCATGATCCGGCGGCGGCCAAGGCGCTGATGGACGAAGCCGGCATGGGCGACTTCGAACACGAACTGATCACCATCGACGACGACTGGATTCGCAACACCGGCGACGCCATCGCCGCACAACTGCGCGATGCCGGCATCAGCGTGAAGCGCACCATCCTGCCGGGCGCGACCTTCTGGAACGACTGGACGAAATACCCGTTCAGCGCCACGTCCTGGAACCACCGCCCCCTTGAAGTGCAGGTCTTGTCGCTGGCCTATCGCTCGGGCGAAGCCTGGAACGAATCCGGCTATGCCAATCCCGCGTTCGACGCGCTGATCAACCAGGCCCTGGCGATTGCCGATGTCGACAAGCGGCGCGAGATCATGGCGCAGATCGAAACGATGATGTGGGAGGACGGGGTCATCATCCAGCCCTATTGGCGCTCGCTCTACAATCACAACAACGGCCGCGTGGTCGGCGCCGAAAAGCATCCGTCTCACGAAATCAAGGTTCACGAAATCGGGTTCTCGGCCTGATCGTGACATCCCGCGGGGCCGGTTCAACCGGCCCCGCCATCCATACCGCGCCCGCGAAATCCACGGGCCTGACGCCATGACAGCCAGCCGCCGCGCGACGCAGGTCATCCGCCGCGCCAGGAGCAGGCCAAGCAACAGGGAATGGGATGGGACTATTTATCTTGCGCCGCGCCGGGATCATGCTGATCACGGCACTCTGCCTGACTTTCGTCGTGTTCTTCCTCACCAATCTTTATCCGAACCTCGAAAAACTCGGCAAGACCCAGGGCAATATCCGGATGACGGACGCCCAGGTGGAAACCTGGCTGGACCGGCGCGGCTATCTGCGGCCGACCGTGGTGAAATACGGCGAATGGCTCGGCGTCCTGCCCGGTTTCACCTATACCGATTCCGACGGAAACCTGACCGGACGCTGCTTTCGGGACAGCCAGCCCGGCGAAACCGCGCCGCGGTTCTGCGGCATCCTTCAGGGAAACTGGGGATATTCCATCGTGTTCAAGCAGCCCGCGGGCGAGATCATCGCGACGCGTCTGACCCTGACCGGCAAGCTGATGTTCTGGGTGATGGTCCTGATGGTGCCGACGGCCCTGATCGTCGGGGTGCTGGCCGGGATGAAGGAAGGCTCCAGGACGGACCGCACGCTGACCACTTTCTCCATCGTCAGCACGGCGACCCCGGAATATGTGTCCGGGGTGATCCTGATCGCGGTCTTCGCTTCCTCCGCCGTCGGTCTGAAATGGTTCAAGGGCACCGCGACCTCGGCCATGGACGACGCCAATTTCTCCAATTTCTTCCTGCCGGTCCTGACGATCTCGCTTTACGGCATGGGCTATATCGCGCGCATGACCCGCGCCTCGATGACCGAGGTGATGACGGCGCAATACATCCGCACCGCCCGGCTGAAGGGGGTCAGGTTCTCCAGCATCGTGCTGAAACATGCGCTCCGCAACGCGCTGATCGCGCCCTTCACCGTGATCATGCTGCAGTTCCCGTGGCTTCTGAACGGGGTGGTGATCGTCGAGACCCTGTTCAACTACAAGGGCTTCGGCTGGACGCTGGTGCAGGCCGCCGGCAACAACGACATCGAACTGCTGCTGGCGGTTTCGGTGGTTTCGGTGATCGTGGTTCTCGTGACCCAGCTGATTTCGGACATCGGCTATGTCTACCTCAACCCGCGCATCCGCGTTTCGTAAGGGAGGCTGCGCATGGAACCGCTTACGATAATGGAGATCGCCGTCCGGGTGTTCTACCAGTTCACCCCGGTCTGGATTTCGCTGGTCATCCTGTTCGCCGTCTCCGTCGCCTTCAAACGGCGGCTCGGGCTCTATGGCAAGCTCTTTGACAGCCCGATCGGCATGATCGGCTTCGGGCTGGTGATGTTCTGGGTCTTCACCGGCATCTTCGGCGCGCTCGACCTGATCGTCACCCATGACCCGCTGGCGCAGATTTCCGGCATGAAGAACAAGGGGCCGGGCACACCGCTGCCCAGCGTCGAAGACGGCGGCTACGGCTGGTATCTGCTGGGCGGCGACAACCTGGCGCGCGACGTGTTCAGCCGGATGATCAGGGGCGCCTGGGTGGTGGTGCAGATCGCGCCGCTGGCGACGCTCTTCGCCTTCATGGTCGGGATCACCCTCGGCCTGCCGGCCGGCTATTACGGCGGACGGCTGGACACTTTGCTGTCCTTCCTCGCCAACCTGATCCTGGCCTTCCCGGTGATCCTGCTCTTCTACCTGCTGGTGACGCCGGAAATCGTCGCAACCGGCGTGCCGAACTACATGGCGACGCTGCTCTTCGTTTTCCCGATCATCTTCGTCGGGGTGCTGCTGAATTCCCGCTACCACACGCAGCCGAGATTCCGGACGCCGCTGCTGGCCGGAGTGCTGGGGGTGATGGTCTGGCTCTACCTGTCGCTGATCTCCGAAGCCGGATCGGCGGTGTCGATCCTGCCCGGCGCGCTCGACATCTTCGACATTCCCGGCGGGATTCTCGTGGTCTTCGTGTCGGTGGTCTTCGTCAATTCGCCCACCGTGTTCCGGATCGTGCGCGGGCTGGCGATGGACATCAAGACGCGGGACTACGTCGCCGCCGCCCAGACCCGCGGCGAAGGCCCCTGGTACATCATGCTGTGGGAAATCCTGCCCAACGCCCGCGGGCCGCTGATCGTCGATTTCTGCCTGCGGATCGGCTATACCACGATCCTTTTGGGCACGCTCGGCTTCTTCGGCCTCGGCCTGCCGCCGGAAAGCCCCGACTGGGGCAGCACGATCAACGAGGGGCGCAAGCTGCTGTCGATCTATTTGCACCCGGCCCTGCCCCCGGCCTTCGCGCTTCTGTCGCTTGTGCTGGGGCTGAACCTGCTGGCGGACGGGCTGCGCGAGGAATCGTTGAAGGACTGACGGGCCGGGCGGGACCGGGGGCCAGCCCCCGGACCCCCGAAGTATTTCGGCAAAGATGAAGCAGCCCGGACTGCCCGAAACCGGACCAGGGAGACAAGACATGGCGAAATGGGACCACGACGGACCGATCCTGGAAATCGACAAGCTGTCGATCTCGTTCTTCACGCGGTTGCGCGAGATCCCGGCGGTCATGGATTTTTCGGTCGCGGTGCAGCCCGGCGAGGCGGTCGGACTGGTCGGGGAATCCGGTTGCGGCAAGTCGACCGTGGCGCTGGGGGTGATGCAGGATCTCGGCAAGAACGGGCGCATCGTCGGCGGGTCGATCAAGTTCAGGGGGCGCGACCTGAGCGCGATGAGCGACGAGGCGTTGCGCGGCATCCGGGGCAACGAGATCGCGATGATCTACCAGGAGCCGATGGCCAGCCTGAACCCGGCGATGAAGATCGGCAAGCAGCTGATGGAAGTGCCGATGATCCACCAGGGCATGAAGGAGAAGGCGGCCTACGCGCGGGCGTTGCAGGTCGTGACCGATGTGAAACTGCCCGATCCCAGGCGCATCCTGAACAGTTATCCGCACCAGTTGTCGGGCGGACAGCAGCAGCGCATCGTCATCGCCATGGCGCTGATGTCGGAACCGTCGCTGCTGATCCTGGACGAGCCGACGACGGCGCTGGACGTGACGGTCGAAGCGGCGGTGGTCGAACTAGTCAGGGATCTGGGCAAGAAATACGGCACCTCGATGCTGTTCATTTCCCACAACCTGGGGCTGGTGCTGGAAACCTGCGACCGGATCTGCGTGATGTATTCCGGCGAGGCGGTGGAACGGGGCAGCATCGGGGATGTGTTCGACGAGATGCAGCACCCCTACACGCAGGCGCTGTTCCGGTCGATCCCGCTGCCGGGCGCGGACAAGAACAGCCGCCCGCTGGTCGCGATTCCCGGCAACTTCCCGCTGCCGCACGAACGCCCGCCGGGCTGCAATTTCGGACCGCGCTGCGATTATTTCGAGGCCGGGCGTTGCGATCAGGGCGACATCGCGATGGAGCCGGTGCCGGGAAACGACCGTCACCACACGCGTTGCCTGAAGTTCCGCGAGATCGACTGGAACGCGCCCATGCAACTGGCCGAGATGAGGCAGAAGGGCGAGATCGGCCAGGTGGTCCTGAAGATCGACAATCTGAAGAAATATTACGAGGTCGCGGCCAACGCGATCTTCGGCAGCGGCAACAGGAAAGTCGTGAAGGCCAATGAAACCCTGAGCTTCGAAGCCCGCGAATCCGAGACCCTGGCCATCGTGGGCGAATCCGGCTGCGGGAAATCCACCTTCGCCAAGGTGCTGATGGGGCTGGAAACCGCCACCGCCGGACAGATCCTGCTGGACAACAAAAACATCGAGCAGACGCCTATCGAGTCGCGCGACACCAGGACCGTCTCCGACATCCAGATGGTGTTCCAGAACCCGTTCGACACGCTGAACCCGTCGATGACGGTCGGACGGCAGATCATCCGGGCGCTGGAGATCTTTGGCGTTGGCGACAGCGAATCGGACCGCCGGGCGCGGATGCTGGACCTGCTCGACCTGGTGAAGCTGCCCCGCGCCTTCGCCGACCGGATGCCGCGGCAACTGTCCGGCGGGCAGAAACAGCGGGTCGGGATCGCGCGGGCCTTCGCCGGCGGCGCCCGGATCGTGGTGGCGGACGAGCCGGTCTCGGCGCTCGACGTGTCGGTGCAGGCCGCCGTCACCGACCTGCTGATGGAAATCCAGCGCGAGGAGAAGACCACCCTCCTGTTCATCAGCCACGACCTGTCGATCGTGCGCTATCTCAGCGACCGGGTGATGGTGATGTATCTGGGCCATGTGGTCGAACTGGGCACCACGGATCAGGTGTTCAGCCCGCCGTTCCATCCCTATACCGAGGCGCTTCTGTCCGCCGTGCCCATCGCCGACACGAAGGTGCAGAAGAAGCATATCGTGCTGGAAGGCGATATTCCCTCGGCGATGAACCCGCCGCCGGGATGTCCGTTCCAGACCCGCTGCCGCTGGAAATCGCAGGTGCCGGGCGGACTCTGCGAAACCGAGGTGCCGCCGGTGCGGATGCTGGAGGGCAGCCACCAGATCAAGTGCCACCTGAGCGACGAAAAGCTGGCTGAGATGGAGCCGGTGATCACCCTTGCGGCGGAATAGCGACAGGCGCCGCCGCCAGCAAGTGGTCACACCAGAACGGCCCCGATCACGGCCACGGCATAGGCCACGGAAAAGAAGAAGAAGGCCGGTTTCGCGACACGCATATAGACCGACAGGAGCACCGTCGGAAGCGCCGCCAACACGCCGCCCAGGCCGACCAGACCGACGATCTCGTCGTGGCCGCTGCCCGGCCCCCAGGGCGATCCGGGCAGCGTCGCGCCATGCAGCAGAACCGCCATCAGGAGTCCGGCAACCGCTCCGACGCCCATCCAAGCCAGGTTCCGCCCGGTACGGCGGCGGCCCCGCAAGCCGCGCCCAAGCGCCGCCCGCCGGGACCCGGCAAAACGGACCGGAGTGAATTCCGGTATCGGTGGCCGCCGGCTTTCGATGCGCGCCAGGCGTTCCTGAAAT
Organism: Sedimentitalea xiamensis; assembly: GCF_030164465.1. Lineage (GTDB taxonomy): Bacteria > Pseudomonadota > Alphaproteobacteria > Rhodobacterales > Rhodobacteraceae > Sedimentitalea > Sedimentitalea xiamensis. Next base: position 201,716 of record NZ_JASNJE010000004.1, on the reverse strand, counting down.
GTCGTCGCGGTCAAATCCTGATCTCCGGCTGGTTGGACCCGAAGAGATGCTGACCGGCAAAAACGTCGCAAATGCGGCCGGTTCTTGAAAAGAATGGCGCCCGAAGCGCCAGCGGCGTCAACTGCCCCAGATCACCCGGACGTAGTTGCGGGTTTCCTTGTAGGGCGGCACGCCGCCGTGTTTCTTGACCGCTTCGGGGCCGGCGTTATAGGCCGCCAGCGCCAGCCGCCACGACCCGAACTCCCTGAACTGGCGGGCGAGGTAACGCGCCCCGCCTTCGAGATTCTCATAGGGATCGGCCGGATTGACGCCCAGCGCGCGCGCGGTGTCCGGCATCAGCTGCGCCAGACCGATCGCGCCCTTGTGCGACCGGGCATGCGGGTTCCAGCCGCTCTCCTGCTGCACCAGGCGCGCAAAGAGTTCTTCGGGCACGTTGTGCTTGCGGGCGGCTTCGCGGGCCATGCTCAGGAACTGGCCCTTGTATTTGCCGGAATAGGCGGGGCTGCCGAATTTCGACGGGGTGTGGATGGTCGGCGGCTTCAGGCGCGCGGAATTGGAATACTGGGTCGCGGCGCGCCCGTCCAGGACGCGGGTCTGGGACAGGAAGAGATTGCGCTGGCTCTTGGTGGAGAACATGTCCGCCGCCGCGGCGGTCCCAAGACACAGTCCCGCCATGATCGCTCCCAACGCCATCCTGCGCATAAGATCCCAGCCTTCTTTCCATTGCCTCGGGCGGCAATATACCCGGAATCGCCCCTTTGACCAGAGTTTGCATTGCGGGAAAGTTTTAACCGTGTTTCAACCGTGACGGCGGACGTATAGTCTTGCCCGAACCGGATCGTTCGGATTCGGACAAGGACCAGAACATACAGGAACGGAAATCGTCATGGCCGGCTCAGTCAACAAAGTCATTCTCATCGGAAACCTGGGGCGCGACCCGGAAGTGCGCACCTTCCAGAACGGCGGCAAGGTGTGCAACCTGCGCATCGCCACCAGCGAGACCTGGAAGGACCGCAACACCGGCGAGCGCCGCGAGAAGACCGAGTGGCACTCGGTGGCGATCTTCAACGAGGGTCTGGTGCGCGTGGCGGAACAGTATCTGAAGAAAGGCTCCAAGGTCTATCTCGAAGGGCAGCTTCAGACCCGCAAATGGCAAGACCAGAGCGGGCAGGACCGTTATTCGACGGAAGTCGTGCTGCAGGGATTTGGCAGCACACTGACGATGCTGGACGGGCGCGGCGAAGGCGGCGGTGGCGGTGGCTACGGCGGCGATCAGGGCGGCGGATACGGCGGTTACGACAGCGGCCCGCAGGACGACCGCTATGGCGGCGGCGGTGGGAAAAGCGCGCAGTCGTCGCGCGACATGGACGACGAGATCCCGTTCTAGGGACATGAAACGCTGTCCGCGCCCGGCTCGATCCTGCGGCGCGGACCCCGCCCCGGCCCGAGCCGCGCGGGACAGGTCGCTCCCGCCGTCGTCAGGAGGTCAGGGCGTCCCGCAACACATCCCGCACCACGTTCAGCGGCACATCCTCCGCCACGAAGGCATCGCCGATATCCCGCGCCAGGATGAACCGCAGCTGTCCGTCGACGACTTTCTTGTCCTGTCCCATCAGCGCCAGCAGCCCGTCCGCATCGGGCAGGTCCCCGTCGATGTCGGACAGGTCGGTCTTCATGCCCATCGCCCGCAGATGCGCCCGGACGCGGCTCGGGCTTTCCTGGCTGCACAGGCCCAAGCGGGCCGAGGTTTCAAAAGCCAGCGCGCAGCCGATGGCGACGCCCTCGCCATGCAGAAGCCGGTCGCCATAACCGGTCGCCGTCTCCAGCGCATGACAGAAGGTATGGCCCAGGTTCAGGAGCGCCCTATCGCCCAGTTCGGTTTCGTCCCGCGCCACGATATCGGCCTTCATCTGCACCGACCGCGTGACCGCCGCCACCCGCGCCGCCATATCGCCCGCCGCCAGGGCCGGGCCCTGCGCCTCCAGCCATTCGAAGAACGCCGCGTCCCCGAGCAGGCCGTATTTGACCACCTCGCCGTAGCCGGCCAGGAAATCCCGCGCGCTCAGCGTGCCCAGAATCGCCGTGTCCGCCAGCACATGCACCGGCTGGTGAAACGCCCCGATCAGGTTCTTGCCCTGCGGCGCGTTGATCCCGGTCTTGCCGCCCACCGAACTGTCCACCTGCGCCAGCAGCGAGGTCGGAATCTGCACGAAGCCCACGCCCCGGCGCAGAACGGCGGCGGCAAAGCCGACCAAGTCGCCGATCACCCCGCCGCCAAAGGCGATGACGATGTCGCCGCGTTCGACCTTCTGATCCAGCAGCCATTCCACCGTGCGGGCGAACTGCGGCCAGCCCTTGGTCGCCTCGCCCGGCGGCAGCGCAAGCGCGGTCATCTCGACCCCGGCCGCCGACAGCCCGGCCCGCAACCTGTCCAGATGCAGCCCGGCCACGGTTTCGTCCGTCACGACGGCAACGCGCTTGCGGCGCAGAAACGGTGCGATCCGCGCCCCCGCTTCGGGCAGCAGATCCGGGCCGATCACCACGTCGTAGGACCGCGCCCCCAGCGCCACACGAACGGTTTCCTGCATCGTCATTCCGGCTCCAGAACATCCGGGCGGGTCGCCAGCGCGCTGACGACCCGATCCACCATGTCTTCGATCGACACCCGGCCCTCGGACAGGACCGACAGGTCCGCCTGGGCATAGACCGGAACGCGGGCCTCGTAGATTTCCCCCAGCGTCGCGCGCGGATCGGCGGTGCGCAGCAAGGGCCGCGTATCCTTGTGCTTGACCCGGCTCCAGAGCACACCGAGATCCGCGTTCAGCCAGACCGACACCCCGCGTTCGGAAATCATCCGGCGATTCGCCTCGGCGAGGAACGCGCCGCCCCCGGTGGACAGGATCCCGCATTTTTCCCGCAGCAGCCGGCCGATGACCTGCGATTCCTTCTGGCGGAAGAACGGTTCGCCGTCGCGGGCGAAGATCTCCTGCACGGTCATGTTCGCGGCGGCTTCGATCTCGGCGTCGCTGTCCAGGAACGGCACGCCAAGCCGCTGCGCGAGGGCGCGGCCCACGGCGGTCTTGCCGGCCCCCATCATCCCGACCATCACGACGGTCTTTTTCAGCCTGCCGGACGGGCGTCGATGCCGCGTTTTCGTGATGCTGTGCTCAATTTCGCTCATTCTTCCCTGAATGACGTGATCTTGGACAAAAGGCCATATATAACTTACGCAAAACGACCGTCAGGCAGCGAGGGCAAAATGGGCAGACTGATCAAATTCGTCATCTATCTGGTATGTTTGGCAGGCATCGCGGTGATCGGCTATGCGTATCTCGGACCGTGGTTCGGGATCGATTTCTCGGCGCCGCAAAGCGAAATCCGGCTGCCGGTCACGCTTGATGCGAAATAGCGCGGCCCCTTTCGTGCTGACGGCGGCGCTGCTGGCGGCGCCGTCGGTGTCCGGCGCGGAACCGGCCGGCGCGCGGGAACCCCTGTCGGTCATCGAATGGCTGGGCAAACACCCCCCCGCCGTGGACGGCGGCATCCTTCTGGAACCGCCGGTCAGCCGGACCGCCCTGCAACCCGAGGTCGACGTGATCCCCCTGCCGTCGGCGCGGCAGGCGATCGGGCTCGTGCCCGCGGATGTCACCGGCTTGCCGACGAACCTCTGGGAAGGCAGCGACACGGACACGCTGACGCGGCTGATCCGGGACGCGCCGGTGCAGGACAGCCCGGCGATGCAGAAACTTCTCTATACGCTGCTTCTGACCGAAGCGTCGCCTCCCGGCGCCGATGGCGGCAAATCCCGCTTCCTGCTGGCCCGGATCGACCGCCTCATGGATCTGGGCGCCACCGATCCGGCCCAGGCGCTTGCCGAAACCGCGTCGCCCGCCGCATCCGCGGATCTGTTCCGCCGCTGGTTCGACGCCACGCTGCTGACCGGGTCCGAAGACACCGCCTGCGCGCTGCTCGACGGCATGGCGCATCTGGCGCCGGATTATCGCGCGCGCATCTTCTGCAGCGCCCGGCGGGGCGACTGGCAAACGGCGGCGCTGACGCTGGAAGCCGCCCATGCGCTGGACCTGCTGCCCGCCGACCAGCTCGACCTGCTGGACCGGTTTCTCAGCCCGGACGTGTTCGAGGGCGCGCCTCCCCTGCCGGCCCCCGCCGATCCCGACCCGCTGACCTTCCGCCTGCACGAAACCATCGGGGAAAGCCTGCCCACCGCGTCCCTGCCCCGCGCCTTCGCCACCGCCGACCTGCGCGACCTGGCGGGCTGGAAGGCCCAGCTCGAAGCCGCCGAACGCCTGACCCGCATCGGGGCGCTGGCCCCCAACCGGCTGCTCGGGCTCTACACCGACCGGACCCCCTCCGCCTCGGGCGGAATCTGGGACCGGGTCGCCGCGGTCCAGCGGTTCGACACGGCGCTGGATTCCGGCAGCGCCGATGCCGTCGCCAAGACCCTGCCGGCGGTCTGGGCCGCGATGCGCGAAACGCATCTGGAGGTGCCCTTCGCCGGCCTCTTCGCGGAGCGCCTGCGCGCGGTGCCGCTGACCGATCCGGCGGCACGCCTGCTGGCCTGGCGCATCCAGCTCCTGTCGCCGGATTACGCGACCGTCGCCCTTCCCCCGGCCACGGGCGATGAAATGCAGGCGTTCCTGAACGCGCTCGCGCAGGGAGACCCGGCCGCGGCACCCGCCCCCAACGCCACCGCAGAGGCGATCGCCGACGGGTTCGCGGCGGAAACCGCGCCCTCCGTGCCAACGCAGCGGATGGGCGAAACGCTGTTGCGGGCCATCGGTGATTTCGGGAATGGCGCAAAGGGCAACCCCTCCGATCTCGGCCGGGCGCTCGCGACCCTGCGCGCCGCCGGGCTCGAGGACACGGCGCGGCGGGCGGCGCTGCAACTGATGCTGCTGGGCGAACGCCGCGCATGAGCGCACCGGCGACACAGGCCCAGTGGATCGCCACCTTCCTCGAAGCGCAGGCCGCCGAACTGGGGGCCGCGACCAACACGCTCCTGGCCTATGGGCGCGACCTGAAGGACGTGGCCGCCTGGCTGGAACGCAAGCGGACCGGCTTTGCCGGGGCCACCCGCGATCACATCGAATCCTACCTGATCTACTGCGATGGCCAGGGCCTGTCCCGCGCCACCCGCGCGCGCCGCCTGTCGGCGATCAGGCAGCTTTACCGCTTCGCCTTCGAGGAAGACTGGCGGGCGGACAACCCGGCGATCCAGATCCGCGGGCCGGGACGCGACAAGCGCCTGCCCAGGACGCTGGACGTGCCCGAGGTGGACCGGCTGCTGGCGGCTGCGCGCACGGCGGGGCGCAGCCCCGCCGACAAACTGCGCAACACCTGCCTGATGGAACTGCTCTACGCCACCGGCATGCGGGTCAGCGAACTGGTGTCGCTTCCGGTCGCGGCCGCGCGTGGCGACCCGCGGATGCTGCTGATCCTGGGCAAGGGCGGCAAGGAACGCATGGTGCCCCTGTCGCCCCCCGCGCGGGCGGCGCTGGCGGACTGGCTGGCGGCGCGCGACGCGGCAGAAACCGAAACCCTGGCTCGGGGCGGGCGCGCCTCGCGTTTCCTGTTCCCGTCCCGCGGCAAGTCCGGACACCTGACCCGGCATCGCTTCTACCTGCTCATCAAGGAACTGGCCGCGAGCGGCGGCGTCTCCCCCGCCAAGGTCACGCCCCATACGCTGCGGCACGCCTTCGCCACGCATCTGCTGGCCAACGGCGCCGACCTGCGCTCGATCCAGACGCTGCTGGGCCACGCGGATGTCGCCACCACCGAGATCTACACCCATGTGCTGGACGAACGGCTGAGCGACCTGGTTCTGGAACACCACCCGCTGGCGCGGGCGGCGAAACCCGGACAGGACGGCGGCGGCTGACGCGACGCCCCCTTGATTGCGCGTCCACGGATGCCCATAACCGGGGCGATCACAAGGGACATTCGAATTTCCGATGGACACGAGTTCGACCGCGCTGGACGCGGCATTCTGGATCACCGGCGGCGCCATCCTGCTGCTCCTGGTCTTGTCGGCGTTTTTTTCCGGCTCCGAAACCGCTCTGACCGCGGCCTCCCGCGGCAAGCTGCGCACGCAGGCGGACCGCGGCTCCCGCGGCGCGGCCAGGGCGCTGGAAATCACCGAAGACAACGAACGCCTGATCGGCTCGGTGCTGCTTGGCAACAACATGGTGAACATCCTCGCCACCTCGCTGGCGACGGCGCTCTTCACCCGCGCCTTCGGCGAAACCGGGGTGGCGGTCGCGACGCTGGTGATGACCGTCCTGGTCCTGGTCTTCGCCGAGGTGCTGCCCAAGACCTATGCCATCATCAATTCGGAAAAGGCCGCCGCCGCCGTGGCCCCCGTCATCGGCGTCGTGGTGGCCATCTTCGCGCCGGTCGTGACCGCCGTGCGGTTCCTGGTGCGCGGCGTTCTGCGGGTGTTCGGCGTCAAGGTCGACCCGGACAGCCACATCCTCGCCGTGCGCGAGGAAATCGTCGGCGCCCTGCAACTGGGCCATTCCGAAGGCGTGGTCCAGAAGGAGGACCGCGACCGCATCCTGGGCGCGCTGGATCTGGGCGACCGGACAGTCGAGGAAATCATGCTGCACAGGTCCGGCATCGAAATGGTCGACGCCGGCAATGCCCCCGAAAACATTCTGCAACAGTGCCTGAACAGCCCGCACACGCGCCTGCCGGTGTTTCGCGATGAACCCGAGAACATCATCGGCGTCGTCCATGCCAAGGATCTGCTGCGGGCCATGTACAAGCAGATCTCGGGCGGCGACGGCGGCGCCCGGTCGCTGAAACGGTTCAACATCGCGGATGTGGCCATGCCGCCCTATTTCGTGCCGGAAACCACCACTCTGGACGACCAGATGCGCCAGTTCCTGCGCATGCGCACCCATTTCGCGCTGGTGGTGGACGAATACGGCAGCCTTCAGGGGCTGATCACGCTCGAAGACATCCTCGAAGAGATCGTCGGCGAGATCACCGACGAATTCGACCCGGACGCCGAACACCCGATCAAACGCGGCGAGGACGGCCAGTATTTCGTCGACGGGGCGATCACGATCCGCGACCTGAACCGGGCCACCGACTGGAACCTGCCCGACGACGAGGCCAACACCATCGCCGGGCTGGTCATTCACGAAGCCCAGATGATTCCGGTGATCGGACAGGTGTTTTCCTTCCACGGTTTCCGGTTCGAAGTCATCGCGCGCGACGGCAACCGGATCACCGGGCTGAAGATCAGACCCCTGTGAAAACGGGCCTTTCGTGCCCGAAAATGCCGCGCCGCCGCCGCAAAACGCACCACGGTTAACAATATTTTAACATTGCAGTTGACCCGGAGCGCAAATCCATGGATTCTCGGACCAGTAGGCGACCCATTGGAGTCGTCTGTAATCCTATGGAGAGTGACAATGTTTAAATCTGGAATACTCGCGGGTCTCTTCGCGCTTGGCGCAACGGGCGCGATGGCCGCAGTGGTCGATTTCGAAAATGAACACCCCCTCAATCCTGATCCGACCCTGATCGCGGTGGGCAATTCCTATGTGAACGGCGGGGTCACGTTCACGTCCACCGAGACCATGCAGCTGGTCGGCACCGGTGGACCGACAAGTGCATTCGTTCCCAATGACACCCCCGGATCCTCCGCATCCGGACCGGCAAGTTTCGGAAACGTCTTCCTGACCGGCGATTTCCTCGGCAACACCGACATGAACATGAAGTTCGCGGTCGGCCTGGACAATATCGCATTCGACATCGTCGATATCGACGGCGGCAACGACAGCATCGTCGGCGACGCTCAGGAAGAGCAGTTCACCTTCGATTTCCGCTTTCTCGGCAGTTCGCAGTTCACCCAGACGATCACCTCGCGCGATCTGACCGGTGCGCTGCAAGACGCCGGCGTCATCCGGGTGTCGTTCTTCGGCTCGGTCGACGAAGTGCAGATCACCGGGATCACACCCGGCGGCAACCGCAACATCGGCTGGGGCATCGACAACCTCGAAACCGTCGGGCGCACCACATTCAGCAGCCCGGCCCCGGTGCCGCTGCCGGCCGGCGCGGTCCTGATGCTGACGGCTCTGGGCGGTCTCGGCGCATTGCGGGCCCGCAAGCGCCGCGGCTGATACGGTCCGGCAGCAATCACATGGAACGGCCGCTTCGAAAGAAGCGGCCGTTTCGTTTTCGGCCGCACCGCAACGGGATGCGGCGAACCGCACAGGTCAGGCGCGCAGGCGCTCCCCTGCCGCATCGAACAGCGGCTGCGCCAGGATCACCGCCCCATGCGGCCGGCCCAGCACCATCACCTCCACCCGGTCGCCCGGAACCGCCTCCCGGACGAACCCCAGCGCCAGGCTCTGACCGACGCTGTAGCCATAGGCGCCCGAGGTCACGCGCCCGATCCCCCGCCCGTTCCGGAAGATCGGTTCGCCTCCGGTCGCGTCGGCGTTGGACGAATCGGTGTCGGCCTTGTCCAGCGCCAGCACCACAAGGGTCTCGCGGGCCGGCTTGGCCAGCGTTTCCGCGGCGGCGGAGCTGTTCAGGAAATCCTTGTCCATCCTGCAGAGCCGGTCCAGACCGACCTCTTGCGGGTAGTATTCCGGCGAATATTCCCGCGACCAGGACCCATAGCCCTTTTCGATCCGCAGGCTCATCAGCGCGCGGCTGCCGACGGGACCCGCGCCAAGGGCCTTGCCGGCCTCGATCAGCGCCTTGTAAAGCGTCAACTGGTCGGCGGCGGCGCAGTGCAGCTCCCATCCCAGGTCGCCGGTGAAGGACACCCGCAGCGCAAGGCAATCCACCCCCGCGATCTCGATCCGCCGGCTGCGCATGAAGGGAAAGTCTTCGGTCGCCAGCGACGCGTTGGTGAGCCGCACCAGCAACGCGCGGCTCTCCGGTCCGGCGACGTTGAAGCCGCAGACCGCCTCGGTCCGGCTCTGGAACGTCGTGCCATCCGGCAGCGGCACCTGCCTGAAAAACCGCTTGTGATAGCGTTCCGCCATCCCCGACCCGATGATCCAGAATTCGTCCTCCGCCAGCCGCGTCACGGTGAAATCCCCGGCGATGCCGCCACGCTTGCCGATCAGCGGCGTCAGGCACGACCGGCCCGCCCGCGTCGGCATCCGGTTGGCGAAGACCGCGTTCAGCCAGTCCTCCGCCCCCGGCCCCCTGCATTCGTACTTGGCGAAGTTGCTGATGTCGATGATGCCCGCGCGCGCGCGCAGCATCCGGCATTCATCGCCCACCGGCCCCCACCAGTTCTGCCGGGTGAACCCGTTGCTGTCCCGCGCACCGGGCGCACCAGCGAACCACAGCGGGTGCTCCCAGCCGAAATTCAGCCCCATGACCGCGCCTATCTCCTTCTGCATGTCATAAACGGGCCGGGTGCGCACCGGGCGCCCCGCGGCGCGCTCCTCGTTCGGGAAATGGATGGCGAAACGGTGCGCATACTGATCGCCGACACGGGCCTTCGTGAACGCCTTGTCCGCCCAGTCGCCGAACCGCGCCATGTCCCAGGCGAACATGTCGTAACGGGTTTCCCCGGTGACGATCCAGTCCGCCGCCAGCAGGCCCATGCCGCCGGATTGCGAGAAGCCGGGAATGATGCCGTTGCAGCAGAAATAATTGTCGAGCTCCGGCGCCGGGCCGAACAGGACGTTGGAATCCGGCGACCAGATCATCGGCCCGTTGATCACCCGCTTGATCCCCGCCTCGCCGACCACCGGCACCCGCGCGATGGCGCGCATCATGTTGGCCTCGATCCGTTCCAGATCGTCGGCGAAAAGCTCATGCCCGAACCCCGGCGGCGTGCCGTCCTCGGCCCAGAACCGCATGTCGCGCTCGTAAGCGCCGACCAGCAGGCCCTTGCCTTCCTGGCGCAGGTAATATTCCCCGTCCCGGTCCGCCACGGACGGCAGGCGGCGGTCGAGCGCGGCGATCCCGGCGATGGTCTCGGTGACGAAATACTGGTGCTCGGTCGGCTGCAAAGGCAGGGTCAGCCCCGCCTTCGCCGCCACCTCGCGCCCCCAGAGCCCGGCGGCGTTGACCACCCATTCCGTCGCGATGTCACCCTTGGGCGTCTTCACGATCCAGCTGCCGTCGGGCTGCGGCGCGGTCGCCGTGACCGGGCAGAACCGGTGGATCTCGGCCCCGTTCTGCCGCGCCCCCGCCGCATAGGCATTGGTCACGCCGCTCGGGTCGACATTGCCGCCATCGGGCTCCCACATGATGCAGCGGATGCCGTCGAAATCGACCAGCGGATGCAGGCGCTCGGCCTCGTCGCGGGTGATCTCGTGAAAATTCATGCCGTAGAGCTTCGCCTTGGCCGCCTGAAGACGCAGCTGGTGTTCCCGCGCCTCGGTCTGGGCGAGGTAGAGGCTTCCGGGCTGGAACACGCCGCAGCTTTGCCCGGTTTCGGCCTCGAGACTCTTGTAAAGGCTCATCGTGTAATGCTGGATGCGGCTGATGTTGGTGCTGTCGTGCAGCCCGTGAATATTGGCCGCCGCATGCCAGGTGCTGCCGCTGGTCAGCTCGTCGCGTTCCAGCAGCACCACGTCGGACCAGCCGAGCTTGGTCAGGTGGTAAAGGATCGAGCATCCGATGACACCGCCGCCGATCACGACGGCCTGGGCATGGGTCCGCATGGATATGGTCCTCAATCTGTCTTGCGCTGGACAGCAGCTTGCCGCGCCCGGCCAGGCGGGGATTGCCCTTTCCCGACATAACCCGTCGCGGGAATGCAAATGCGCCGGGTTTCCGCCGGGCTGGCCCGCGCGCCCGTTGACGGGCCGATACGCGCGGCACGCCGGTTTCGCGCGTTTCGGCCCCGGCGGACCGTCCGGTCAGACGGACGCGGCCGCGTTCAGCCGCGGCAGGTCCGGGTCATCCTTCATCGCCGCGCGGGCGCGCGCCAGCGTGCGCGCGCCGCATGCGCGCGCGGCCTCGGCCAGTTCCGGCCCCGACTCCCGGATCACGCTGGCCAGCCCCAGCTGCACCGCGATCTGCACCTCGGCATTGGCTCCGGCATCCCGCGCGATGCGATCGTAACTGTCCAGGAACAGCCCGTCATAGCGGAACCGCGGCATCCACACCCGGTCCAGATCCGGTTTCCCGTCTTCCGTCTCCCGGCCGGGGTCGGCCAGCATCAGGACCGTTGCCAGCCGGTTGGCGATATCGACCGCCGTGACCGGGTCGTTGATGCCCGGCGAAAGCGCCCGGCTCGCGATCTCGGCCATCACCGAGACGCCGAACCGCGGATCCTGCACGAAGGAACGCGCGTTCGCGATCGCGAACGCGTCCCGAAGCTTCGTGACGATGTCCTTTCCGCCCCCCGCGACATGGGCGAGCGGTGCGCCCTCCGCCACGTATTGCCCGGTGGAAACCGTGACATAGACCCTGGCGTCCGCCGCCTCGGCGGTGCTTTGCAGCATGTCCGCGAAGATCTGCTGCACATAGCCGGCGCAGGGCGCGCCGATCACCCGCGCAGAGCCATCGGTCACCCGCGCAGGATCGTCCTCCAGCGCCCGCGCACCATAACAGGGATGACGCCCGACCGAGGCGACGGCGGTTTCCGCGCGGCTCTGCACCGCGTCCGCCGTATGGGAGAGGCTGCCCAGGTCTTCGAGATGCGCGATCCAGCGGATGATCGCCACGACGATCATCGCCACCACCAGGATGGTCATCAGGAACAGCGCCACGCTTTCGCGTTCGCCGAAGAAATCCGTCCGGCGCAGGATCAGCGCGCAGAGCGAAAAGAGATAGGCGCCGACGAAGGTCGCCAGCACCGACTGGGTGGTCATGTCGTCGGTCAGGATCACATGGGTGCGCGGGCTCCACTGGCTGGCGGCGGCCTGATGGGCGGACACCATCATCGTCAGGGAAAAGATCGTCACCGCCAGCATCGAATTCGCCAGCGTCGTGAGAATCGGATCGACCGCATCCGCGCCGATCGCCTGGGCCAGGCCCGGCGGGATCACCGGGGCCAGCAACTTGGCCAGCGCCACCGACACCAAGCTGAGCGCGGCAATCAGCAGCACCCGCACGTAAAGCTGCCGCAGGAACAGGATCGCCCGGTGAAAGATCGTCGTCAGCATCCGCCTGCCCCTTTGCTGTTTGCGACTCATCCTGTCGCCAACCGACTAGCGAGCCAGGTTCCGACTCCCGAAGAACTAAGGAGGATCATATCGGAGGCTTCCATGAAAACCACCACCCGTGTCGCGGTGATCGGCGGCGGCGTTGTCGGCTGTTCCGTCCTGTATCACCTGACGAAGCTCGGCTGGTCCGACGTGATGCTGATCGAACGCTCCGAACTGACCTCCGGATCGACCTGGCACGCGGCGGGCGGGTTTCACACGCTCAATGGCGACACCAACATGGCCGCGCTTCAGGGCTACACGATAAGGCTCTACAAGGAACTGGAGGACATCACCGGCATGTCCTGCGGGCTGCACCACGTGGGCGGCATCACGCTGGCGGACAACCGCGACCGGTTCGACATGCTGCTGGCCGAACGCGCCAAGCACCGCTTCATGGGGCTGGAAACCGAGATTGTCGGGCCGGAGGAGATCGCCAGGATCGCGCCGATCACCAATCTGGACGGCATCATCGGCGCGCTTTACGACCCGCTCGACGGACATCTGGACCCCTCGGGCACCACCCATGCCTACGCCAAGGCGGCCCGCATGGGCGGGGCGACGATCGAAACCCACTGCATGGTGCGCGAAACCAACCCGCGCCCCGACGGCACCTGGGATGTGGTGACAGACAAGGGCACGGTGCATACCGAACACGTGGTCAACGCGGGAGGTCTCTGGGCGCGCGAGGTGGGGGCGATGGCGGGCGTCTATTTTCCGCTGCACCCGATGGAGCATCAGTATATCGTCACCGACGACATTGCGGAAATCTACGAACGCGACGCGGAACACCCGCATGTGATGGACCCGGCGGGCGAAAGCTACCTGCGGCAGGAAGGCCGCGGCCTCTGCATCGGGTTCTACGAACAGACCTGCCGCCCCTGGGCGGTCGATGGCACACCCTGGAGCTTCGGCCATGAACTGCTGCCGGATGACTTTGACAAAATCGGCGAAAGCATTGATTTCGCGTATAAACGCTTTCCGGTTCTGGAACGCGCCGGGGTCAAGTCGGTGATCCACGGCCCCTTCACCTTCGCGCCCGACGGCAACCCGCTGGTCGGCCCGGTGCCGGGGCTGCGGGGCTACTGGTCGGCCTGCGGCGTGATGGCCGGGTTCAGCCAGGGCGGCGGCGTCGGGCTGACCCTTGCGCAATGGATGATCGAGGGCGAACCGGAACGCGACGTGATGGCGATGGACGTGGCCCGGTTCGGCAACTGGATCAGCCCCGGCTACACCCTGCCCAAGGTGATCGAGAACTACCAGAAACGGTTTTCGGTCTCCTACCCGAACGAGGAACTGCCTGCCGCGCGGCCCAACCGAACCACGCCGATGTATGACATCTTCACGCGTCTCGGCGCGGTCTGGGGGCAGCAATACGGGCTGGAAGTGGTGAACTACTTCGCGCAAGAAGGCGAACCCGCCTGCGAAACCCCCTCCTTCCGGCGCTCCGACGCCTTTGCCGCAACGGGCCGCGAGGTGCGCGCGGTGCGGAACGGTGTGGGCATCAACGAATTGCAGAATTTCGGCAAGTATCGCGTCGCCGGACCGGGCGCGCGCGGCTGGCTCGACCGGATCATGGCGGGCCGCGTGCCCGTGCCGGGACGGGTCAGCCTGACCCCGATGCTGTCAGCCAGCGGGCGGCTGATCGGGGATTTCACCATCTCCTGTCTCGCCGAAACCGAATTCCAGCTCACCGCCTCCTACGGCGCGCAGGCGTTTCACATGCGCTGGTTCCTGCAACATGAAAAAGACGACGTAACCATCGAGAATATCAGCGATACCCGCACAGGCTTTCAGATCGCCGGCCCAAAGGCGCGCGAGGTTCTGGCGGCCTCCACCCGCAGCGATGTCTCGGACATGTGCTTCATGGACGTGCGGCGCATGACCGTGGGCATGAGCGACTGCATCGTGCAGCGGCTCAGCTATACCGGCGATCTCGGCTATGAAATCTACTGCGATCCCACCGCCCAGCGGCAGCTCTGGTCCACGCTCTGGGCCGCCGGGCAGGATCACGGCATGCAGCCCTTCGGGATGCGCGCGATGATGTCGCTGAGGCTCGACCGGTTCTTCGGCTCATGGATGTCCGAATTCTCCCCCGACTACACGGCGGCCGAAACCGGGCTCGACCGGTTCATCGCCTTCGGCAAATCCACGCCCTTCATCGGCCGCGAAACCGCAGAGGCGGAGCGCGCCACGCCCCCCGCCCGCCGGCTCGCGGCCTTCGAGGTTCAGGCCGGAGACGCGGATGTGCACGGCTATGAACCGATCTGGCTCGACGGAAACGTGGCCGGGTTCTGCACCTCGGGCGGCTATTCCCACCATGCGGGCAAATCCATCGCCTTCGGTTTTCTGCCCACCGAACGCATCGCGGACGGGCTGGAGGTGAAGATCGAGATCCTCGGCCAGATGCGCCCGGCGAAGCTGATCACAGCCCCCCTGTTCGATGCCGACGGCAGGCGGATGCGCGGATGACCGGACCCGTCACCGACATGCCGATCATCATCCTGGCGGCGGGCCAGTCCACGCGCATGCGCGGCCTAGACAAGCTGATACAGATGGTCGAGGGCAAGCCGCTGATCCGGCGTCAGGCCGATCTCGCCCGCGCCGTCACCACCGGCCCGGTGATCGTGGCCCTGCCCGACGGTCCCCATCCCCGCCGCGACGCCCTGCGGGGCGCCGGGGTCACGCCGCTGCCGGTGCCGGATGCCGCCGAGGGCATGAACGCCTCCCTGCGCCGGGCCTTCACCGCGCTGCCCGACGGCGCCGCCGCCGCGATGCTGCTGCTGGCGGACCTGCCGGACCTGACGGAAAACGACCTGAAGACCGTCCTGCAAGCCCATGACAGGAAACCGGAATACCCGGTCATCCGCGGCGCGACCGAAGACGGGAAACCCGGCCATCCGGTGATCTTTTCCGCCGCCCTGTTCGACCGGTTCGCGCAACTGACCGGGGACAGCGGCGGCGGCGAGGTCATGGCCGCGGCGCGCGGACGGATCAGGCTGGTGCCGCTGCCCGGCACCCGCGCCCGCCGGGATCTCGACACGCCCGAGGACTGGGCGCAATGGCGGGCCGACCGCGCCAATAAACCCGGCGGCGCCTGATCCCTACCGGACCGCGTGTCCCGTCTAGGGCTTGCCGCGCAGGGCCGCGAGTTCGGCCGCCGCGCGTTCGACACCGACCTCCCCGGCGGCGGCGATCGCCTTTGCCACCCGGTCGATCTCGTCCCCCTCGGCCCCCGCGAGGATGGCGATGTTGCGGGCGTGCAGGGTCATGTGCCCCTTCTGGATGCCCTCGGTCGCCAGCGCCCGCAGCGCCGCCATGTTCTGCGCCAGCCCGACCGCCGCCGTCACCTCGGCCAGTTCCCGCGCCGATCCGACCCTCAGCAGCCGGATCGCGGCCTGCGCCGCCGGGTGGGTCTTCGTCGCCCCGCCCACGAGACCCAGCGCCATCGGCATTTCCAGCGTGCCGACCAGCGCCCCCGCCGCCGATTGCTCCCAGCGCGTCAGGCTGGTGTATCGCCCGTTCCGCGCCGCATAGGCATGCGCCCCCGCCTCGATCGCGCGCCAGTCGTTGCCGGTCGCCACCACCACCGGGTCGATTCCGTTCATGATGCCCTTGTTGTGGGTCGCCGCGCGGTAGGGATCGACGATCGCCAGCGCGCAGGCCTCCACCATGCCCTGCACCACGTCCTCACCGCGCAGGCTGCCGGTGGCCAGCGCCTCGGGCGGGATCTCCACCCGCGCCCGCACCAGCCGCAGGTCCGCGAGGTTGGACAGGATGCGCAGGCGCACCTCGCCGCGCGCGATCTCCGCCACCCGCGGCGCCAGCGTTTCGGCCATGGTGTTGACCGTGTTCGCCCCCATCGCGTCGCGCACGTCCACCAGCAGATGCAGCACCACCATCGCCCCCGCCGGCGTGTCCTCGAACAGATGCACCTCGATGTCCCGGCAGCCGCCGCCGAGGCCGATGAGAACCGTGTCGCGCGCATTGGCCCGTTCGATCAGTTCGTCGCGCGCCGCCAGCAGCCGGTGTTTCGCGCCATGCGGGTCACGCGGGCGCAACACCTGGATCTGGGCGCGCATCACCGGATCGTCCGAGGAGGTCAGGAACCCGCCGCAGCCGCGCGCGATCCGCGCCATGTAGGAGGCGGCGGCCACGACGGAAGGTTCCTCCACCGCCATCGGAATCAGGTAGTCCTTGCCGTTCACGGTGAAATTCGTCGCGATTCCCAGCGGCAGCTCGAATTTTCCGACGACGTTCTCGATCATGCCGTCGGCCCGCGCGACAGGCAGCGTATCCACGCCGCCCAGCGTATGCGCCTCCGCGTCGCTCAGCCCCGCGGCGCGGACGACCGCCGCCAGCCGCTCCGCCGGCGCCATGTCGCGCATGTTCTCGATGCGGGAATTCGGATCGGCCATCTTGCGCCCTCTCAACTGCGGTTGTCGCGCCGCCCGCTGCGGGCGGCAGACAAAGTGATGCCCGTCAGCGCACTGACATGCAAAGGAAAAAAGCGACCGGATCTTTTCGGGATGAGGCTGGTACCCAAGGCCGGACTCGAACCGGCACGCCCGCAAAGGCGGGGGATTTTGAATCCCCTGCGTCTACCATTCCGCCACTTGGGCCTCGGGGAAGGATGTAACGCCGCCATGCGCCGAGGTCCAGAGCCAAAAATCACGCCGGTTTCGGTTGACGCTGGCCCCGGCGCATGGTTTTGGCAGGCAAACGCTTCGCCAGAGACCTCCCGGCCATGCTCAGAAAAACCTACGATCGGACGATGCGGCTCGCCGAACACCCGCATGCCCTCGGGTGGCTGGCGGTGGTGGCCTTCGTCGAAAGCTCGGTCTTCCCGATACCGCCCGATGTGATGATGATCCCGATGATCATCGCGCGGCCCTCCCGCGCCTGGCAGATCGCCGGAGTCGCGCTCGCCGCCTCGGTCGCGGGCGGCCTGCTCGGCTACGCCATCGGCGCCTTCGCCTACGAAGGCATCGGCCAGCCGATCCTCGCCGCCATGGGCAAGGGCGACGCGATGGCGGAATTCAACACCCGGTTCAACGACTTCGGGTTCTGGGCGGTCCTCGCCGCCGGGGTCACGCCGTTTCCCTACAAGGTCATCACCATCATGTCCGGATGGACCGGCATGCCGCTGGGCACCTTCATCGCCACCTCGATCCTCGCCCGGTCGATCCGGTTCTTCGCCGTGGCCGGGCTGCTCAGGGCCTTCGGCGCCCCCGCGCGCAGCTTCATCGAACAGCGGCTCGGGCTGGTGTTCACGGTCTTCGTGCTGCTGCTGATCGGCGGCTTCGCCGCGGTGAACTACCTGTGAGCCGGACCCTGCTCATCGCCATCGCCGCCGGCGGCTCGCTCGCGCTGCTGCTGGGCGCCTTCGGGTTCCAGCACCTGGGCGGGCTGGCGCCCTGCAAGCTCTGTCTCTGGCAGCGCTGGCCCCATGCCGCAGCAATCGCCATCGGCGCCGTGGCGCTGGTCCTGCCGGGCCGCGCCCTGCCCCTGCTCGGCGCGCTGGCGGCGCTGACCACGGCGGGCATCGGGGTCTATCACACCGGCGTCGAACGCGGCTGGTGGCAAGGGCCCACCACCTGCACCTCCGGCCCCATCGGCAACCTGACGCCGCAGGAACTGATGGACCAGATCATGGCCGCGCCGCTGGTGCGCTGCGACGATGTCCCCTGGGAAATGCTGAGCCTGTCGATGGCAAGCTGGAACGCGCTGATCTCCCTCGGCCTCGCCCTGATCTGGCTCGCCGCCGCCCGCGCGCCCCGCTGAACTCACGTCGCCTTGCGCGTCGCCAGCAGCAGGCTGGTCTCGCTGGTCTGCACCCCGTCGAAGCGGCGGATCCTGCTCAGGGCGGCATCCAGCCCTTCCAGCGTCTCGGTGCCGATCTCCACGATCACGTCCCAGCGCCCGTTGGTGGAATGCACCGCGCGCACTTCCGGCAGGCCCTGAAGCTGGCGGATCACCCGGTCGGTGCCACGCCCCTCGATGCCGATCATCATCAGCCCGCGCACCGGGTCGCGCAGCGTGTCCTGCTTCAGCACCACGGTGAATCCCAGGATCTCGCCCCGCTGCTGCAACCGCTCGATCCGCGCCCGCACCGTGGTGCGCGACAGGTTCAGCCCCAGGGCCAGGTCGGACAGGGACGCCCGCGCGTCATGGCGCAGGGCGGCGATCAGCCGTTCATCCGTTTTGTCCATGAGATTCCTCCGTTTCGCCGGGTTTTTAGTCATTCTGCGCAAAATACCGCCTTCACTCTACCCCAAATCGAACAGTATGTGACGGCCATTCACAGACAGAGGCTGACATGACCCGCAAGACCTGCATCCTGATCGGGGCTCCGGTGGACAGCGGCAAGGACCGCCGCGGCTGCCTGATGGGGCCCGACGCCTACCGCACCGCCGGGCTGACCGAGGCGCTGACCGACCTTGGCCACAGGGTGCGCGACAGCGGCAACCTGACCCCGGCGTCCCACGCGCCCGACAGCGCCGGCGGGCCGCTGTTCCGCCCCAACGAAACCATCGGCTGGACCTTCCGCCTGATCCGCGCCGCCGAAGAGGCGATGACCCAGGGCCTGCCGATCTTCCTCGGCGGCGATCACGCCCTGTCGCTGGGCAGCGTCGCCGGCGTCGCCAACCACGCCGCCCGGCAGGGCCGGCCGCAATTCGTGCTCTGGCTCGATGCGCACAGCGACTACCACACGCCCGAAACCACCACATCCGGCAACCTGCACGGCACCCCGCTCGGCTACGTGACCGGGCGCGGCGGCTTCGGCGGCTTTCCGGTGATCGCCAACCCGATCCCGCAGGAAAACATCTGCATTCTCGGGCTGCGCTCGGTCGATGCCGCCGAAAAGCTGGCCCTTCAGGCCACCGCCATCCACCGCCACGACATGCGCGAGATCGACGAAACCGGCATCGCCCGTCCGCTCGCGGGTTTCCTCGACCGGGTCGACGCCGCCAACGGCATGCTGCACGTCAGCCTCGACGTGGATTTCCTCGACCCGATGATCGCACCCGCCGTCGGCACCACCGTTCCCGGCGGCGCCACCATCCGCGAGGCGCATCTGGTGATGGAAATGATCTGCGACAGCGGGCTGATGACCTCGCTGGACCTCGTCGAACTCAACCCCTTCCTCGACGACCGCGGCCGCACCGCGCAGGTGATGGTGGACCTCGCCGCCTCCGCCCTCGGCCGCCGCGTCTTCGACCGACCGACGCCGGGGCAGCAATGAACATCGAGACCAGGATCGCGACCATGACCCAACCTTCCGACAAGGCCCTCGTGCCCTTCGTCTCCGTCGATCACATGATGCAGCTGATCCACCGGATCGGCATGGACGACATGCTGCGCGGGCTGGCCGACTATATCGAGGCCGATTTCCGCCGCTGGGAGCTGTTCGACAAGACCCCGCGCGTGGCCAGCCATTCCGATGTCGGCGTGATCGAACTGATGCCCACCTCGGATGGCGAGGCCTATGGCTTCAAATACGTCAACGGCCACCCCAAGAACACCGCCGAGGGGCTGCAGACCGTCACCGCCTTCGGCCTCTTGGCCGATGTCGCCTCGGGCTACCCGGTGCTGCTCACCGAAATGACCATCCTGACCGCGATGCGCACCGCCGCGACCAGCGCCATGGTCGCCAGACACCTCGCCCCGAAAGGGGCCGACACCATGGCGATGATCGGCAACGGCGCGCAGTCGGAATTCCAGACCCTGGCGATGAAGGCGATCTGCGGGCTGAAATCCGTGCGCCTCTACGATACCGACCCCGCCGCCACCGCCAAATGCGCCGCCAACCTCGCCGGGCACGGGCTGACCGTGGTTCCCTGCGCCACGCCCGAAGAGGCCATCGAGGGCGCGCAGATCCTCACCACCTGCACGGCGGACAAGCAATACGCCACCATCCTGACCGACAACATGGTCGGCGCGGGCGTGCATATCAACGCCATCGGCGGCGACTGCCCCGGCAAGACCGAACTGGCCCCGGCGATCCTGCACCGGTCGGACATCTTCGTCGAATTCCCGCCCCAGACCCGCATCGAAGGCGAAATCCAGCAACTGGCCCCGGATCACCCGGTCACGGAACTCTGGCAGGTCATCAGCGGCACCGCGCCGGGCCGCACGTCGGACCGCCAGATCACCCTGTTCGACAGCGTCGGCTTCGCGATCGAGGATTTCTCCGCCCTGCGCTACGTGCGCGATGCGCTGAAAACCCACCCGCTCTACCACCCGCTCGACCTGCTGGCCGACCCGGACGACCCGCGCGATCTCTTCGGCATGGTCCAGCGCGCCGCGCCCTGACGGCGCGCAAGCGATGTGCAGCGGTCATATCGTCTTTTCCCGAGCGAAAAAATCGGACATATCTCCGGGCATCCCGCAACCCGGAGAACGAGATGAAACAGAAACTCAACGCGCTTGCCCCCCTCATGCTCAGCCTGACCCGCATCATGGCGGGTCTGATCTTCATGGCCCACGGCACCCAGAAACTGCTGAACTTCCCGGCGGCCGAATCCGCGCCGGCGATGTTTTCCCTGTCCTGGATCGCCGGGCTGATCGAACTCGTCTGCGGCGCCCTGATCGCCGTCGGCTTCCTGACCCGCGCGGCGGCCTTCCTGTCCTCCGGGCTGATGGCCTTCGCCTATTTCCTTGCCCATGCGCCGCGCGATTTCTTCCCGGTCAACAACGGCGGCGACGCGGCGATCCTCTACTGTTTCTTCTTCCTGTTCCTGGTCTGCTACGGCCCCGGCCCTCTGAGCCTCGACAGGATCCTGGGCCGCGACCGCTGACCCGAACCCGCGACCGGAGCGGCGGCTTTCGCCCCGCTCCGCGACGCCCTTGAACTGCCCGCCCGGCGATGTCATATCACGCGGAGTGAGGACGACCTCCCCAGATGGACAAACAGCCGGGACGGCCCGGCACCCTGTCATGAGGTTGCCATGCGCTCCCCCCTCGACCGTCTCCGCCACGCGCTCGCTTTCGAAATCGTCGCCCTGATCCTGATCACCCCGCTCGGCGCGATGGCGTTTCACCTGCCCATGCATGAAATCGGCCTCGTCGGCCTTGTCAGCGCCACGCTCGCGACGCTGTGGAACCTTCTCTACAACTTCCTTTTCGACCTCGTTCTGAAACGCCGGACCGGCACCACCCTGAAAACCGGCGGCATGCGGGTGATCCATGCCGTCCTGTTCGAAACCGGCCTGCTCATCGTCCTGATGCCGTTCATCGCCTGGTATCTGGGCGTATCGCTCTGGCAGGCCTTCGTGATGGACGTGTCCTTCGCGCTGTTCTACGTGGTCTACGCGTTCGGTTTCAACTGGGCCTACGACCGGCTGTTTCCGCTGCCGGAATGGCAGAAGGCCCGGACCGCGACCTGACCGCGCGAAGGACCGCGCGCCCGGTTAACCCGCCCGCCGGCGCATCCGCGTATGCACGGCGTATGCACGCGGTCTGCACGCCCGGCACAGGCCGGATTCGGCCCGAACGGCCTTGTTAACCTGGCCCTTCGGCGCGATTCGCCCCGAACCGCGCGTCCGCGCGTTAACGTTCGCTTCAGACCTGGACCGACCGCGCCTCAGGCTTCCAGTTCCGCATCCCAGTAGAGGAAATCCATCCAGCTTTCATGCAGGTGGTTGGGCGGGAACTTGCGGCCCATGTTGCGCAACTCCTCGGCGCCGGGCTGGCGCGGCGGACGGCGCAGGGACATGCCCGTGCGGTGCAGCGCCTTGGACCCTTTCTTCAGGTTGCAGGGCGAACAGGCCGCCACCACGTTCTGCCAGCTCGTCACCCCGCCACTGGCGCGCGGCACCACATGGTCAAAGGTCAGATCGCCCTTGCCGCCGCAATACTGGCAGCGGAATTCGTCCCGCAGGAATAAATTAAAGCGCGTGAAGGCCACGCGCTTTTGAGGTTTCACATAGTCCTTCAGCACCACCACCGAAGGTATTCGGATCACCGTGCTGGGACTGCGCACCACGTCCTCGTATTCGGCGACAATGTCCACCCGGTCGAGCCATTTCGCCTTGATCGCCTCCTGCCAGCTCCAGAGACTCAGCGGATAGTAGGACAAGGGGCGGTAATCGGCATTCAGGACCAGCGCCGGGTTCTGGCGCAAGGCCCCGGGTTCTCTGACAAATTCCGTCCTGAACTCTGCATTCATGGGTGACTCCGATCGCGCCCTGCCTGCTTGATTCCGGCACCGGAACGGGGAACCCGCCCCAGTATGTCGATGACTATATATCGTGGCTTCATGCTGGCAAGCCCTGTTTTATCACTAGATATCGGTCGCTTTCCGCCCGCATGCTGCATCCGCACGGTAACGGGGGCATGACAGGTTTCGCGGCCTGCGCTATGGCTGGCGGATGACCCGGCTGATCCGCTTCAACAAACCCTTCGACGTGCTGCCCCAGTTCACCGATCGCGGCATCGCGGGTTCGCCGCGCCGCACCCTGTCGGATTTCATCGACCTGCCCGGCGTCTACCCGGCCGGACGGCTGGACCGGGACAGCGAGGGGCTGATGCTGCTGACCGACGACGGCAGGCTTCAGGCCCGGATTTCCGACCCCCGCCACAAGATGGAAAAGACCTATTGGGTGCAGGTCGAAGGCCTGCCGGACGATGCCACCCTCGACCGGCTGCGCAGCGGCGTGACCCTGAAGGACGGCCCCACCCGGCCCGCCGGCGTCCGCCGCATCGACCCGCCCGCCGGCCTCTGGCCGCGGGTTCCGCCGATCCGGCTGCGCAAGTCGGTGCCCGATTGCTGGATCGAACTGACGATCTCCGAAGGGCGCAACCGCCAGATCCGGCGGATGACCGCCGCCGTCGGCCACCCGACCCTGCGCCTGATCCGCCACCGGATCGGCCGCTGGAGCCTCGCCGGCCTGCCGCCCGGCGCCTGGGACGACCTGCCGCCCCCTGACAGGGGCGCGCGGCCCT
This sequence comes from Sedimentitalea xiamensis, assembly GCF_030164465.1. Taxonomy (GTDB): domain Bacteria; phylum Pseudomonadota; class Alphaproteobacteria; order Rhodobacterales; family Rhodobacteraceae; genus Sedimentitalea; species Sedimentitalea xiamensis. Next base: position 178,614 of record NZ_JASNJE010000004.1, on the reverse strand, counting down.
GATAGACTGCCGTCATGGACAAGGACAGGCCCCACCCCGTTCCGCACGCGATCCTCGAAACCGCGCTCTATGTCGACGATCTCGATGCCGCGACCGGATTCTACCAGGGATTACTGGGGCTTGAGGCGTTTCAGACGGTCGCCGGCCGGCATGTGTTCTTCCGCGTCGGCCCTGCCGTGCTGCTGGTGTTCAACCCGGACCAGACCGAAATCCCGACCCGCAACCCGCGCCTGCCGGTGCCGCCGCACGGGGCGCGCGGACCGGGGCATGTGTGCTTCGCGATGCCGCGCGAAGAGATCGCCGCGATGCGGGCGCGGCTGCTGGCCGCAGGTGTCGCGGTGGACGCGGAATTCGACTGGCCCAACAGCGCCCATTCGCTTTACGTGCGCGACCCGGCGGGCAATTCGGTCGAATTCGCCGAACCCCGGCTCTGGGACTGATCCCGGCTCAGATCCTGGCCCGCGCCCCCGCCTCGATGGTCTCGATCTCGCGGGAAATGACCCCGATCTCGCCCAAAGCCTCGCGGAAGGCGGCCATGTGGGCGGATTCGCCATGCGCCTTCAGCGCCGCCGCATCCTGCCATTCCTCGTAGACGCGGAACCGGTGCGGGGCCTCGATGAGCTGCGAAAACTCGTAGATGTGGCACCCCGCCTCCTTGCGGGTTTCCTCCATCATCCTGATCGCCGCGGCCTGCGCCGGGCCGATATTTTCCGGGTTGATCTCGATGATGCCGGTCACGATCAGCATGGGTGGTTCCCCTCTCTCAGAGACTGAGCTTGTCGCGCATGAAGGCGAGCGCCACGCTCAGCCCGTCCGGCGCGATGCCATGCCCGGTGCCCTTCATCACATGCGCGTAGACATCCACGAACCCGGCGTCCTGCAACGCCTGCGCCGCCTGCGGCAGCGATTGCGGCGGCACCACGTCGTCGGCGTCGCCATGCACCAGCAAGACCGGCGGGCGCACCACCACCTCTTCGGCGAGCGTTTCCGGCGACAGGAGCCGCCCGGAAAACGCCACCACCCCGGCCACGGCATCTTCGCGGCGGGGCGCGACATGCAGCGCCATCATCGTGCCCTGCGAAAATCCGAACAGCACGACCTGTTCCGGCAGAACGTCCTCGTCCACCATGAGCGCATCCAGGAATGCGTTCAGGTCCTGCACCGCCGCCGCCATGCCGCGTTCCGCCTCTTCCTCGCTCGATCCGTCGATCCAGGGGATCGGGAACCACTGGAACCCCATCGGCATTCCGGGAATGGTTTCCGGCGCGTCCGGCGCCACGAACAGCGTATCCCGCAGGTGTTCGCCCAGCGGATCCGCAAGCCCCAGCAGATCCGCGCCATTGGCCCCGTAGCCATGCAGGAAAACCACGACGGACCGGGTCGTTCCGGACTGCGGTTCCCTGCGGTCCGCATTCAATACGCGCGTCATGTCGGTCCTCGCCCTGTTTTGCGGCTGTCCGGCGAGTCCGCGCGGACCCGGCAAGCCTGCCCTGTCCGGACCGGTTCTGGCACGCCCGCGCAGGACAGGCAAGACATAAGCCCCGCGCCCCCCTGCCGGCCGGTTCGCCCGGACATCCTCCGGCGAGAAAACCGTTGCATTGTCGCCCGCAGACCCTAGCGTTGACTCAACCGGAAAATGGGAGGACGCCCGTGACCAGAAACCTGACCGCCCTGTGTCTTTCGCTGAGCGTGCTTGCCGCCCCGGTGGCGCAGGCCCAGACCCAGGAGACAGATGCCGAAGATGCCGTCGCGCCGGAGGAACTTCTGACCCAGGCGGAAATCGAAACCCTGGTGGCGCCGGTCGCGCTCTACCCGGACACACTCCTCGTGCAGATCCTCGTGGCCTCCACCTATCCGCTGGACGTGATGAAGGCCGACCGCCTGCTGGCGATGAACCAGGACACCGGCCAGGATGCGCTTCAGGCCGAAATCGAATCCCAGGGATACGATTCCAGCGTCGAGGTGCTGGCCACCGCCTTTCCCAGCGTCGTGACCGACATGGCCACCCATGTGGAATGGACAGAGGCGATGGGCAACGCGATGCTCGCGCAGAGCGACGACGTGATGCAGGGCGTGCAGACCATGCGCAAGCAGGCCATCGACAACGGCGCCCTGATCAGCGGCGACGCCCAGACCGTCGAAGTCAGCAGCGATGACGACGTCATCATCCAGCCGACCGATCCGGAAGTGGTCTATGTCCCGCAATACGATCCGCAGGTGGTCTATGCGGACAACGGCAGCGATGTCGGGGACGCCCTGATGGCCGGGGCGGTGGCCTTCGGCACCTTTGCGGTGATGGATGCGATCTTTGACAATGACGACCCCTGGAACGACTACTGGGGCTGCCGGAACTGCGGCGGCTGGGGGGGCGGCAGCGGCGGCATCATCCGGAACCCGAACATCGACCTGGACGTGGACGGCAACGTCAACATCGGCAACTCGATCGATCTTGGCGACAGGGAATGGCGCCCGGACGACAAGCGCAAGCGCGACGCGCAACACAAGATCGCGGACAGGCGCGGACCGGAGGGCAAGACGAAGCTGCCGATCGACAAGGGCGACAGCCGCGGCGACGCGCTGCGGGCCAACCTGTCGGACCGGGCCGGCGTCGCCGACATCAGCCGTCCCGGTAACCGCGACCAGATCGCCAATGTCCAGCGCCCGTCCAAACGTCCGGAGGGGGTGAAGCAGGGCGCGATCGACAGGACCAAGCCGGCGCGCAACGGACCCGCGGCCTCCAAGGCCGTCGCCCACAAACCCGCCGTCAAGAAACCGGCCGTCAAGAAGCCCGCGGCCAACAAGCAGGCCATCCGGAAAGCCGCGCCGGCGCGCAAACCGACGGCCATGGCGAAACGCGCGCCGTCCCACAAGGCGCGGGCGGCATCACATCGGGGCGGCGGCGCGCACAAAGCCGGCAGCAGGCGGAGATAGGACCATGAAGCGCATTTTTGTCAGCGGGCTGACCATCGCCAGCCTTTCCGCAACCGCCCTTGTCGCAGAGCCCGCCATCTACGGCTCGCCCACCGATACCGTCATGGCCTTCATGGACGCGCTGAACGCCTCGGATCAGGAAGCGCTCCTGACCGTGTTCGGCCCGGAGAACAGGGATCTCCTGCTCAGCGGCGATTCCGTCGAGGACCGGATCAACCGGATCGCCATTCTGACCATGTATCGCGAAGGCTATCGCCTCGAACCGCAAGACGATGGATCCGTGGTTCTCGCCCTCGGAGAAGACGGCTGGCCCTTCCCCGTCCCGATCGCCCGGACCGGCGACGGCTGGGGCTTTGACGCCGATGCCGGATATGCCGAGGTGACGGCGCGGGAGATCGGCGGCAACGAACTGGACGTCATTGACCTGCTGGACGCCTACGGGGACGTACAAATGGCCTTCCGGCTGGTCGATCAGGATGGCGACGGCGTGATGGAATTCGCGCGCCGGATCATCTCTTCCGCCGAGGATCGCGACGGCCTGTTCTGGCCCGGACAGAACAGCCCGATGGGTGCGAATCTCGCGCGGGCGTCGGTTTTCGGCTATAATGACGGTGTCGAGGACCGGTCTCCGGAACCGTTCGGCGGCTATTACTTCCGTATCCTCGAAGGCCAGACCGACGCCGCCCCCGGCGGCGCGATGAGCTATCTGGTCAACGACCAGATGGTCGGCGGTCACGCCTTGCTGGCGGTTCCCGCAAACTACGGCGAATCCGGCGTGCACAGCTTCATGGTGTCCGAAAACGGCGTGATCCTTCAGGCGGATCTCGGGGAAAACACCCTGGAACTGGCGGCGGACATGACGCTTTACGATCCGACCGGAGACTGGAGCCCGGTGGAGGACTGACCGCGACCTAATCCGAAATTCCCCGCTGGGTCGTGGTGACGCGATAGTAGGACCACAAGAGCCGCGCCGCCACCGACCGCCAGGGCGACCAGTCTTCGGCCAGGGCGCGCAGGGCGCGTTCCTTCGGCCGTTCCGGCAGGTCGAACAGGACGCGCGCGGCTTCCTGCAACGCCAGGTCGCCGGGCGCGAAGACGTCGGCGCGCCCCAGGCTGAACATGGCGTAGATCTCGGCGGTCCAGACGCCGATCCCCGGCACCTCTGTCAGCGTGGCGATCACCTGCTCCGTCGGCGTGACGCGCAGCATGTCGAAGTCGATCCCGACATCGGCCAGGGCACGGGAATAGCGCATCTTCTGGCGGCTCAGCCCGACGGCGCGCAGGTCATCGTCCGAACTGGCCGCGATCCGGTCCGCACCGGTCAGCCCCGCCTCCCGCATCCGGTTCCAGATCGCATCTGCCGAGGCGACGCTGACCTGCTGGCTCACGATGGCGTTGAGCAGGGCGTCAAACCCGTCGGGCTTGCGGCGCAACGGCAGCGGACCGGTCTCGCGCAGCGCCGCGGCAAACCGCGGGTCGCGTTCCGCCAGCCAGGCCGCGCCTTCGGACACGCAGGCATCGCTGCGAATGATCCGACCGACGCTCACAGCCCTTCCACCCAGTCGAGCGCGGCGGAAACGGTTTCCAGCCGCAGCACATCGGGCTGCGGCGGACGGGCGACCAGAATCACCGGCAGTCCCAGTTTCCGCGCCGCATCGAGCTTCGTGTGGCTCGGCGCGCCGCCGCTGTTCTTGCACACCAGGACATCGATCTTCAGGTCGCGCAGCGTGTCCAGTTCCTCTTCCACCGAAAACGGCCCCTGCCCGGTGACATAGCGCACGTTCCGATAACCGTCCGTCGCGTCCCGCGGTTCAAGCTGGCGCACGAAGAACCGCGCCGGACTGCGGGATACCAGCTGGTCGAGCGTGGCGCGCCCCGTGGTCGTGAAAACCCGCTGTCCGGGGCGCAGGAAGGCGGCGACCGCGGCCTCGTTGGCGACCTCGGTCCATCTGTCGCCCGTCCCCGGCGTCCAGGCGGGCCGCAAGACCTGGGCGAAGGGAAGCGCCAGCCGGGCGCAGACCCGCGCCGACTGGGCGGTGATCTGACTGGCGAAAGGGTGCGTCGCATCCAGCACCGCATCCACCCGCTCGGAGGTCAGGAACCGCGCCATTCCGTCTTCGCCGCCAAACCGGCCCAGCCGGGTCGGCACCGGCAACGGCCCGGTGCTGCGTTCCGGAAAGAGCAGCGAGGCCGTCACCGACCAGTCCCGCACCCCGGACAGGGCGGCGGCGATCTCGCGCGCCTCTCCGGATCCGGCCAGCAGCAGAAGATGTCGTCTTGTGGACCCGATCAGCGTCATGCCCGCAGACTACGCCCGCAGCAGTCCGCTGCAAGACGCTTGTATATCGCGCGCCCCGAATATAACCAACCGGAATGACCGATCAGATCGACGACAGACGCGCCAGACGGAATGTCTGGATACTGGTGGCGGCCCAGGCCTTTCTGGGCGCCCAGATGCCGATGATCTTTACCATCGGCGGATTGGCCGGTCAGTCTCTGGCCAGCAACGTCTGCCTTGCGACCTTGCCGATTTCGCTGATCGTGCTCGGGTCCATGCTGTCGGCGACGCCGATTTCCGCCATCATGCAGAAGTTCGGCCGCCGCACCGGTTTCTTCATCGGCGCGCTCGGCGGGGCCGCCGGGGGCACGGTCGGCGCCTACGGTCTCTATCTCGGGTCGTTCCCGGTCTTCCTGGCAGGCAGTTTCCTGACCGGCATCTACATGAGCGCGCAGGGATTCTACCGCTTCGCCGCCGCAGATACGGCGTCCGACGCCTTCCGCCCCAAGGCGATTTCCTACGTGATGGCGGGCGGGCTGGTCTCCGCCGTCATCGGGCCGCAACTGGTCAAGGCGACCAGCGATGCCTTTGTCATTCCCTTCGTCGGCACCTATCTGGCGGTGATCGCGGTGAATGTCCTCGGATCGCTGCTGTTCTTCTTCATCGACATCCCGAAACCCCCTGCTCCCTCGGCGGACAGCCCGCGCGGCCGCACCCGGTGGGAACTGATCACCACCCCGCGTATCGCCGTGGCGGTGATCTGCGGGATGGTGTCCTATGCGCTGATGAACCTCGTCATGACTTCGACGCCGCTGGCCGTCGTCGGCTGCGGATATACCAAGGGCAATGCTGCGGACATCGTATCGGCGCATGTGCTGGCCATGTTCGCGCCGTCGTTCTTCACCGGCCACCTGATCGCGCGGTTCGGGGTCGAACGGATCGTGGCGCTGGGACTGGTCATTCTCGCCGGAGCCGGCGCGGTGGCGCTGCATGGCGTCGAACTGGAAAATTTCTTCGTCGCGCTGATCCTCCTGGGACTCGGCTGGAATTTCGGCTTCATCGGCGCGACCTCCATGCTGGCGGGCGCACATGCGCCGGAAGAGCGCGGCCGCATGCAGGGCCTGAACGATCTCCTGGTGTTCGGCGGCGTGACCGTCGCGTCGCTGGCCTCCGGCGGGTTGATGAACTGTTCCGGCGGCTCCGCTGTCGAAGGCTGGACCGCGGTCAACATGGCGATGGCCCCGCTTCTGGCCCTCGCCGGGGCAGCGCTGATCTGGCTGATGCTGCAACCGGAAACCCGCCGCCGCTGACGTTCAGATCCGCCCCAGGGCGGCCCTTGTGATCAGGCCGATCCGCTTGCGGGCCTCGCTCGTGCCCAGCGTTCCCTCCGCCACGCGCAGCGGGTTCGCGGCCGCCTGCGTCAGGATGGTTTCGGCCTGCCAACCGGCCAGCACCGCCGGAAGCGCCGCCCGGTCGATCCGCGTTCTGCGCGCCCGCGCCAGCCGGTCCAGACCGCGCCGCGCCAGCGACCGTATCCCGTCGGGCGTGCCATCCAGCAGCGGGATGCGTTTGCGCGCCTCAAGTCCGGGAATGGCGCGGAACCAGTTCGCCAGCCCCAGCGCAAAGCCGATGTCGCGGACGGCGGCTTCGTCCGCCGGTCCCAGCGACCGCGCCGCGAGCCACATCAGCGTGCCCGAGGTCTGGTCGATGTAACGGTCGAAATGCGCCGCGTCCTCGAACGGGTCGCGGTAGATGTCCCAGCGCCGCACGGCGACCATCCCGTCGGCCTGCGCCGCCAGGTCGGCGCTCAGCACCCCGGCCAGCGGCGTCACCACCTCGTGCCGGCGCACCGGCCCGCCTGCGGCGATTTCCGCAAGCGCATCGCGCCACCATTGCAGCCGCATCTCGGCGATCATGGTTTCCTGCGTCACCCAGGGCGCGCGCGCCACCTCGGCATTCAGCGCGTAGATCGGGAACAACACCCGCCGCGCCGCCACCGGGGCCGCCATCGCGGACAGGAACCGGTCCGGATCGGCCTTTTCCACCAGCGCCGCGCAGGCGGTCAGATCAGGGCTGAACGTCACGGATCAGCTTCCAGCGGATCGCATCGAGCAGCGCTTCGAAACTGGCGTCCACGATGTTGGCGCTGACGCCCACGGTGGACCAGCGCCGCCCCTTGCCGTCCTCGCTGTCGATGATGACGCGGGTCACGGCCTCGGTGCCGCCCTGGGTGATCCGCACCTTGAAATCGACCAGGTGCATGTCGTCGATCACCGCGGAATACTGACCCAGGTCCTTGGCCAGCGCCTTGGCCAGCGCGTTCACCGGGCCGCGGTCGCTGCCGCTCTCGTCCAGCGATTCACTGACCGACAGGCGCTTTTCACCGTCCACCTTCACGACGACCACGGCTTCGGACAGGCTGACCATGCGGTCATACTTGTTCTTGCGCCGCTCGACCGTCACCTTGTAGCGCTTGACCTCGAAAAAGTCCGGCAACTGCCCCAGCGCCTCGCGGGCGAGCAGTTCGAAACTGGCCTGCGCGGTGTCGTAGCTGTAGCCTTCGTCCTCGCGCGCCTTGATCCGTTGGAGGATCAGGCCAAGCGCCGGATCCTTCGGCGCCACGGTCAGACCGGCATCCGCCAGCCGCTTGCGCAGGTTCGACTGTCCCGCCTGGTTGGACATCGGGATGATCCGCGCATTGCCGACCCGTTCCGGTTCGACATGTTCGTAGGTCGACGGGTTCTTCACGATGGCGCTGGCATGCAGCCCGGCCTTGTGGGCGAAGGCCGATGCCCCGACATAGGGCGCCTGCCGCATCGGCACCCGGTTCAGGATATCGTCCAGCATCCGGCTGATCCGGGTCAGCCCGGCGAGCGCCTCGGGCGTGATCCCGGTGTCGAAGCGGCTGGCATAGGGTTCCTTCAGCAGCAGCGTCGGGATCAGCGAGGTCAGGTTGGCATTTCCGCAGCGTTCGCCCAGCCCGTTCAGCGTGCCCTGCACCTGCCGCGCGCCGGCATCCACGGCGGCCAGCGTGTTGGCCACCGCGTTCTCGGTATCGTTATGGGTATGGATGCCCAGACGGTCGCCCGGAATGCCGGCCGCGATCACCTCCGCCACCACGCGCCCCACGTCGGAGGGCAGCGCGCCGCCATTGGTGTCGCAGAGCACGATCCAGCGCGCGCCCGCCTCCAGCGCCGCGCGGCAGGCCGCGAGCGCATAGTCCGGGTTGTCGCGGTAGCCGTCAAAGAAGTGCTCGGCGTCAAAAAGCGCCTCGCGCCCCTGCCCGACGATATGCGCGATCGACGCGCCGATATTGGCAAGGTTCTCTTCCAGCGTGATGCCGAGCGCCTCGGTCACGTGATAGTCATGCGCCTTGCCGACGAGGCAGACGGTCTGAGTGCCCGCGTTCATCACCGCCGCCAGAACGTCGTCGTTGTCGGCAGAGCGGCCGGCCCGCTTGGTCATGCCAAAGGCGGTCAGACGGGCGCGGGTTCGCGGCGCGGCCTCGAAAAACGCGCTGTCGGTCGGATTCGCGCCCGGCCAGCCGCCTTCGATGTAGTCGACGCCGAGCACATCGAGCGCGGTGGCGATCTTCACCTTCTCGGCGGTGGAGAACTGCACCCCCTGCGTCTGCTGCCCGTCGCGCAGGGTGGTGTCGTAGAGATAGAGGCGGGTGCGGGTCATCGGGCGGTCGCCTCGCGCGATAAGGGCAGCCCCCGGCCGCGGGTGGGGGTGAAGCCCCCGCCCGGGGGGGCGGTCGGGGGCTGCCCGTGGTTCCCACGGGCGTTGGTGCATTCTATCAGCACGGCTCGCCAAAAGTGAGACGTTACTGTCATTGCAAAGCCTCCAACTCTTCGATCGAGACTTTCTTGTTGAATTTTGCCTGCGCCGCCTGCTGGCCGCCTTCTTTGGTAACCTTCAACTCCACACCCAATTCAGAAGCCGCCGTCTTTAGTCGGTCGGCAGCAGCGAAATCCTTCGCGACTCGAAGCGCCATCCAACGCCGAGCAAGGTCAATTGCCGCGCGATGCTCCTCGTCTGAAAAAGGTCCCCAACCCAGCGAGCTAATACTTGGTGCAAAGTTGAAATGTCCCAACAGCTTCATCGACGCGAATAGCATTCGCGGATCCCCTGAACCCGATTTTATTTCCGAAACCATTTCATGAATCTCGGCAATGGCCTGCGGGGTATTCAAATCGTCGGCCAGTGCGTCCATAACCCCAACAGATGGCTCCGTCGCAACGGTTTCCGATACCAGTGACCAAATTTCCATCAACGTGGCTTTTGCCTGCTCTGCCTTCTCCGCCGTCCAATCCATCGGCTTGCGGTAATGCGTCGACAGGAACACGAAGCGGATCACCTCGCCCGGTATGCCCTGATCCAGCAGGTCGCGCACGGTGAAGAAGTTGCCCAAGGATTTGGACATCTTCCGCCCCTCGACCTGAAGCATCTCGTTATGCATCCAGACCCGCGCGAAATCGCCTTCGGGATGGGCGCAGCAGCTCTGGGCGATCTCGTTCTCGTGGTGCGGGAACATCAGGTCGTTGCCGCCGCCGTGGATGTCGAAGCTCTCGCCCAGCAATTCGTAGGCCATGGCCGAGCATTCGATATGCCAGCCTGGACGCCCGCGCCCCCAGGGGCTCTCCCAGCCCGGCAGGTCGGGCGTGGAGGGCTTCCACAGCACGAAATCCATCGGGTTCTTCTTGTAGGGCGCGACCTCGACGCGGGCGCCGGCGATCATGTCATCGACCGACCGGCCCGACAGCGCTCCGTAGTGTTCGCGCCATGAATCCACCGCGAACAGCACATGCCCTTCGGCCGCATAGGCGTGACCCCTGGCGATCAGATCTTCGATCATCGCCACCATCTGCGGAATATACTGCGTGGCGCGCGGCATATGCGTGGGTTCCAGCGCCCCGAGCGCGGCCATGTCGTCGAGGAACCATTGCGTGGTTTCCGCCGTGATCTCGCCGATCGTCCGCCCGCTTTCGGCGGCGCGGGCGTTGATCTTGTCATCCACATCGGTGAAGTTGCGCACATAGGTGACGTGACCCTCCCCGTAGACATGCCGCAGCAGCCGGAACAGCACGTCGAACACCACCACCGGCCGCGCGTTGCCCAGATGCGCCCGGTCATAGACCGTGGGGCCGCAGACATACATCCGCACGTTGCCGGGATCGATCGGCGTGAACACCTCTTTCTTGCGGGTCTTGGTGTTGTGCAGCTTGATCGTCGTCATGTCGAAATCCTCACGCAGGCAGCGCGGGCTTAGCAACTTGTTTCAGGGATGAAAACGTCAGAAACCGGCCCGCTGGAAAGTTCAGCAGGGAATGCAGCCGATAATGATGCAGATGCGGTCCATGGCAGGTGCGATACCACAGCCCGACGGACCCGCCAAGCCCTGAACGGCGCGGCTCAACGACCGGCGTGAGCCGCCGCGCAACCGATTGACATTCCGGCCCGCGTCTGACCCTTTCGCGGCGTTTCAATCCCGGAGATCCCCATGCACCTGTCCAATCGCATCACCCATCTGACCGGCGGTTCCGACGGGTGGGATCTGTTCAACAAGGCCCGCAGGATGATTGCCGAGGGCGTTCAGGTCACGGAACTGACCATCGGCGAACATGATATCCGCACCCATCCCGCGATTCTTGCGGCGATGAACCAATCCGCGCGCGGGGGCCATACAGGCTATGCTTCGGTTCCCGGAACCGCGGTCTTGCGCAGGACCGTCGCGGAGAGGGTGCAGGCGCGGACCGGCGTGCCGACCACGATGGAAAACGTGATGATCACGCCGGGCGGCCAGGCGGCCCTGTTCGCGGCCCATTCCGCAGTCTGCGATGAAGGCGACGTGGCGCTGTATCTCGATCCCTACTACGCGACCTACCCCGGAACCCTGCGCGGCGTCGGCGCTGTCCCGCGCGTGGTGCGGACGCGGCCCGAGGACGGGTTTCAACCGCAGGCCGCCGATCTCGACACGGCGGCCACCGGGGCCACCTCGCTGCTGGTCAATTCGCCGAACAATCCGACCGGCGTGATCTACAACCGCGACACGCTGGGCGGCATTGCCGATGTCTGCACGCGCCATGATCTCTGGCTGATCTCGGATGAAGTCTATGACACCCAGGTCTGGGAGGGCGAACATGTGTCTCCGCGCGCCCTGCCCGGCATGGCGGAACGCACGCTGGTCGTCGGTTCAATGTCGAAGTCCCACGCGATGACCGGATCGCGCTGCGGCTGGATCGTCGGGCCGGCGGACGCCATTTCGCACCTGATCGACCTGGCCACCCATACCACCTACGGTGTTCCCGGCTTCATCCAGGACGCGGCGGTCTTTGCCCTGAACCAGGGGGCGCCGCTGGAAGCGGAGATCGCCGAGCCGTTCCGCCGCCGCCGCGCCCTCGCCCAGACGATCCTGGCCGGTCAGAACGCAGTCGTTCCGGTTCCGTCGCAAGGTGCAATGTATCTGATGCTGGATATCCGCGCCACCGGCATGACCGGCGAGGAATTCGCCGACGCCCTGCTTGAAACCCATCGTATCGCGGTAATGCCGGGCGAAAGTTTCGGCACCGCGGCGAGCGGCCACGTCCGGGTCGCAATGACCATCGAAGACGGCGCCTTCGCCGATGCGCTGACGACCCTGTGCGGCTTTGCCGCCGGCCGCGCCGGATGACCGCCTGTCCGGTCGCCGTCAGCCGTCAGCCGGATCGCCGGAATGTCAAGGGATTGCAGTGCGCCTGCGGGAACACCGCGGGATTCAGGCGGCCACGCGACTTTCACCGGCGCGACGGCTCGGGCGGCTGGATACTTTCACGATCTCATGCTTCCGAAACGCTTGCGCCCGCAGTGATCTGCGGGCGCAATGCCGGATTTTTCAAAGGCCGATACCGGACCGGCGGAAAGGGTCACGCCGACGCGCGCTCCCTGTCCCGCCCAACCTGTCAGAAGCGGAATGACGCCCGCAGGTTGACGGTTTCCGCGTCGACATCCACGCCGGTGCTGTTGAAGTCGCTATACTCGTGGCGCAGCACTTCGGCGCTGAGCATCCACTGCGGCGTGAAGGCATAGGCGGCGCCAATACCATAGAGATAACCGGTGTCGTCACCGGCGCCGGACGTATACGCCCTGGTGCTGCCCGCGATCAGATAGCTGAGCGCCGGACCGAAATCATAGCCGACCTTGAACTTGAGACGCGCAACATTGTCGAGCTTGACGGCGCCATTGTCGATGTCGAAGTCCATCCAGTCGTATTCGAACTCGCCGCCGACGACCCAGTCGCCGAAGTCGTAGTCGTAGCCGGCGTGGATTCCATAGGTGTAGTCCTCACCGCCGGGAATGCCTCCGGTCACGTTCACGTCACCATAGCCAAGTCCAAGACCCACATATCCGCCTGTCCAATCACCGGCGAAGGCTGAGGTTGCCATGACTGCGATGGCCCCGGCTGACAAAAGTGTTCTCATTCGTTTCACTCCGCGTATTGCGTCAAAGCCAAGCATCCGATCCTACCACCGGATCGCTGTCCGCCACTCTGACAGGAACACATTCTACTATAGCGTTCAAATGCACCATTGTTAACCGGTTTCAAGAGAATACGTGCAGATCCGCCGCCGCGCCGCCAAGCTTTCGACTGTTTCATCGAACCTGTGTTCAAAAAAACGCAACTTTTCAAGGCAGAGCCAAAAAAAGACGCAAATCCAGTCGCAAACGGAACAGAACCGGCCTGGCCGTCGGGCAGACTTGGTTCAGTTCAGGAGACGCCATGCAGGGTGATTTCAGCAAGATCCGGCTCGTGGCGCGCACCATCGGCGCCGAAAGAGGCAGAGCCGCGCGGGGGCGTCCGCAGGCCGTCTGACGCAGCCTCATTTTTTGCCCTCAAGAGATCACCGACATGAACGACCAAGCACGACATTCTTCGCCCAACCGCAGCGGCGGCCGCGCCGCGCGCCGCGCCGCGCGCTCCGCCCCGCTGGCGGATCACCTGCGCCCGGTGCGCCCCGGCCTGTCCGGAGGCACCTATGCGCCCCTGACGCAGGCCGGGATGGAACGGATCCACCAGGCGGCACTGGACGCGCTGGAACAGATCGGACTTGCCGACGCGCCCGCATGCGGCATCGCCCACATGACCGGCGCCGGCGCGGTGCTGGGCGACGACGGCCGGATCCGCTTTCCCCGCGCGCTGATCGAAGACACGATTGCCCGCGCCAACCGCAAGGTCACGCTTCTGGGGCGCGATCCGCGCCACGACATGGACCTCAGCGGAACGCGGGTCCACTACGGCACCGCCGGGGCAGCGGTTCATCTGGTCGATGCAAGCGGCCGCGTCTACCGGGAATCGACGGTCCAGGATCTGCACGATGCCGCGCGGATCGCCGACCGGCTGGACAATATCCATTTCGTCCAGCGCCCGATGGTCTGCCGCGACATTCCCGACAACCTGGAAATGGACCTGAACACGATCTACGCCTGCTGTTCGGGCACGACGAAACATGTCGGCGTCTCCTTTACCGAACCGTCCTTCGTGCAGCAGGGGCTCGCGCTTCTGCACATGATCGCGGGCGGCGAGGACAAGTGGCGGGCGCGGCCTTTCGTGTCCAATTCCAATTGTTTCGTCGTTCCGCCGATGAAATTCGCCACCGAAAGCTGCCAGGTGATGGAGCTTCTGATCGAAGGCGGCATGCCCATCCTTCTCTTGTCCGCCGGTCAGGCCGGGGCGACCGCCCCTGCCCCGATCGCCGGCGCCATCGTCCAGGCGGTCGCGGAATGCCTTGCCGGGCTCGTCTATGTCAACGCGGTGAAACCGGGTCATCCGGCGGTGTTCGGCACATGGCCTTTCGTGTCGGACCTGCGCACCGGGGCGATGTCGGGCGGATCGGGCGAACAGGCGCTGCTGACCGCCGGCTGCGCCCAGATGCACCGGTTCTACGATCTTCCCGGCGGCGCGGCCGCCGGCATCGCCGATGCGAAACTGCCGGACATGCAGGCCGGATGGGAACAGGCGATGTCCAATGTGATGGCGGGCCTCTCCGGCCTGAACATGATCTACGAAGCCGCCGGGATGCATGCCTCGCTTCTGGGGTTCTGCCTTGAATCGCTGATCCTGGGCGATGACCTGATCGGACAGGCGCTGCGCTGCGTGCGCGGGATCGAGGTCGATGAGGATTCCGTTTCGCTCGAAACCATACGCGCCACCTGCATCGGCGGGCCGGGTCACTTCCTGGGGTCGGATCAGACCCTCGGGCGCATGCAGACCGACTATATCTATCCGGTATTGGCCGACCGCACCTCGCCCAAGGAATGGGACGAACGCGGCAAACCGGACCTGTTGGAAAACGCCCGTCTGCGAAAGGAAGAGATCCTGTCGCAGCGATCCGCCGCCCGGTTCGACCCGATCACGGATGCGCAGATCCGGGCTCGGTTCAACATCCACCTGCCCGCATAGCGCGGACAGGCGGCCACGCCCGCAGGCGCTTTTCGTTTGTCCCGATCAGCCTTTGGGCAGCAGCCCGGCGTCCTGCGCCATGCCGACTTCTTCGACGTCCAGCGCGCCATCGGAATTTGCGTCCATCGCAGTAAAGCTTTCGGCCGTGGTGTCGGGAAGAACCACCTGGACCTCGTCGAGGGTCAGCAGACCGTCGCCGTTGGTGTCCAACTCGGTCGCCGCCATTGCGAGTGCCGGCAACGCCAGGCCGATCGAACTCAGAAAGGTCAGGGTCTTGGGTAGCATCTGTATGTCTCCTGTTTGACATTGTGGTTGTCCACTTGCGCGGACAGGGACAACAAATGCATTGTCGTCCCCCCTGTCACCCTGTCGGACGAACCGGATGGATCCGCGCGCCGGAACCCGCCGGAAACGCCGCGTGGATCGGCGGTCCGTCGCAGAAACAAGTGCGCGGAAATCGGCTCGGCAGGTTGCATCCGACGAAGGCATCTCCGACCGGCGGCAAGCCGCCCAGCATACCGGGTTTCGCGAGTCAGCGGGAACCTGCCGGGCGCCACCGGCGGGCAGGAAAGAGGCCGAAATAAAGAACGGAGAGCCGAAGCTCTCCGTTGAAGTTTCGCCGTTCAGGCTCATCTAGTTTACCGCCCGGTGTTTTTTGCCTGCGGCCTGAACGTCGTCCGGAGCGAGCGCACCCGCCCCTTGTACCTTGCAAAATCTGCGATTTTGCGAGGAGTGAGACAGAGCGGAAACCGAAGGTTTCTGCGGAGTCTCACCCCTTTGCCGTTTTGGGGCGGGCCGCCCATCGGCCCATCCCGTCTCGTTTCGTCGGGGTCCGGTCACCGGTTGGCAGCCCTGCGACCCCTACGCGCCCGGTTGGGGGCGCAATCCTTTCAACTACAGCCCTCGTCTATTGAGCACAATTTCAAGCGTTTTTTCAGACACACCAAAGTGTCTTGCCAGCCTGCCCAAATTTCTCTGATAAAACACGACAGCAGCCTCCAAGGCGTTCTGATCAAAGACGATGGCTTCTACCCACTCATTTGCTTCTCGCTCTTCCAAAATTTCGTCTGGTGTAGAGTAGAAGTGGGCAGATCCTCTGATGTCCGCGCGATAAGCGTCTTGAGCCAACACGTCTGAGAAGCGTGGATGCAGATAGTAGTGTGCAATTTCATGCAATACAGTCCACCTTCTCCGCGTCACCGAGTTGCGCTCATTCACGACGATCTGAAAACCCTTATCCGCGAACGGCTCGGTTTCGAGATATCCTGCGATACCGTTTGGCAACTTCTTCGAGTGAACGAAAAAACCAAGTTTTTCCGCAAGCTCCTTAACCGACGGTGGTTGCCCATCGTTCATGAAGTTGAAACTGCGAAGTGCATGAACATCTGAACCTGACGGAACGAATTTCAGCGCACTTCCAATGTTAGGGAATCTCCTGCGTTTCATCAGCTACACCCGCTCGTTCCGCCGCAGGTGTTGCATTTCATGCAGGTGCCGTTGCGCACCAGCGTGTAGTTGCCGCATTCGCCGCAGGCTTCGCCTTCGTAGCCCTGCATCTTTGCCTTGGTCCGCGCATCCAGCGACACGCTGCCGGAGGCCACGGCGGTGGTGGTCGTCGCCGAGAACGTCGCGGTCGTCCTCTCCGGAACCAGCGTCTGCAGAGCCGCCGACGGATCGGCGACACCGGCCAGCGCCGTCGCGGCAGAGGAATGTCCGCCCTGGAACACGACCAGTTCCTGCGGCAGGCGCTTGCGCAGATAGCCGGTCGAACTGATCTGCTTCAGAACCTCCAGCGACCGGCTGGCGGCGCTTTCGGACATCTCCCTGATGTTGCTGACACCTTCCTCTTCGCCGCGCCCCAAGTCATCGAAGGTCGCGCCTTCGGGTTTCACATGCGCCAGATCGGTGCGGTCGAGATAGCTGACCGCCAGTTCGCGGAACACGTAGTCGAGGATCGAAGTCGCGTTCTTGATGCTGTCATTGCCCTGCACCATTCCGGCGGGTTCGAACTTGGTGAAGGTGAAGGCGTCGACGAATTCCTCCAGCGGCACGCCGTATTGCAGCCCGACGCTGACGGCGATGGCGAAGTTGTTCATCATCGCCCGGAAGCCGGCGCCTTCCTTGTGCATGTCGATGAAAATCTCGCCGAGGTTGCCGTCCTCGTATTCGCCGGTGCGCAGATAGACCTTGTGGCCGCCGACGATGGCCTTTTGCGTGTAGCCCTTGCGCCGCTGGGGCATCTTTTCCCGGTGGCTCTTGACGATTTCCTTGACGATGATCTTTTCGACGATCTTTTCGGCCAGGACGGTCGCCTTTTCCTGCGCGCTGCCGCTTTCCAGCACCTCCGCCGCCTCGTCATCGTCCTCCACCAGCGCGGCCGCCAGCGGCTGGCTCAGCTTGGAACCGTCGCGATAGAGCGCGTTGGCCTTCACCCCCAGCGACCAGGACAGTTCATAAGCCTTCTGACAATCCTCGATCGTGGCGTCGTTGGGCATGTTGATCGTCTTGGAGATCGCGCCGGAAATGAAGCTTTGCGCCGCGGCCATCATCGTGATGTGGCTGTTCACGTCCAGATACCGCTTGCCCTTCTTGCCGCAGGGGTTCGCGCAATCGAAGATCGGATAATGTTCCGGCTTCAGGAACGGCGCGCCTTCCAGCGTCATGGTTCCGCAGACGTGATCGTTCGCCGCCTCGATATCCTTGCGCGAGTAACCCAGCGATTTCAGCAGATCGAAGGTCGGATCATTCAGTTTTTCCGCCGGGATGCCCAGCACCTCGGTGCAGAACTCCTCGCCCAGCGTCCACTGGTTGAATACGAACCGGATATCGAAGGCGCTTTCCAGCGCCGCGTCCACCTTGGCCAGTTCGTTGGGTCCGAACCCGTGGCCCGCCAGCGAGGTGTGGTTGATGGCCGGCGCGTTGCCGATGGACCCATGGCCCACGGCATAGGACACGATCTCTTCGATCTGGGCCGAGGGGTAGCCGAGTTTCTCGAGCGCCGCCGGAACCGAATGGTTGATGATCTTGAAATAGCCGCCGCCCGCGAGCTTCTTGAACTTCACCAGCGCGAAGTCCGGTTCGATCCCGGTCGTGTCGCAGTCCATCACCAGCCCGATGGTGCCGGTCGGCGCGATCACGGTGGCCTGCGCGTTGCGGTAGCCGTGCCTTTCGCCCAGCGCCAGCGCCTCGTCCCAGGCCGACATCGCCAGATCGACAAGCTGCGCATCCGGGCAATTGGCGTGATCCAGCGGCACCGGCTTGACGGCCAGTTGCTCATAACCATCGGTCGCGCCATAGGCCGCGTTGCGGTGGTTGCGGATGACCCGCAGCATGTGGTCGCGGTTGCGCCGGTATCCGGAGAACGCGCCCAGTTCGCCCGCCATCTCGGCGCTGGTGGCATAGGCGACGCCGGTCATGATCGCGGTCAGCGCCCCGCAGAGCGCGCGGCCCTCGTCGCTGTCATAGCCGTAGCCCATGTTCATCAGGAGCCCGCCGATATTGGCATAGCCCAGCCCCAGCGTGCGGAAGTCATAAGACAGCTGCGCGATCTCCTTGGACGGAAATTGCGCCATCATCACGCTGATTTCCAGCGTCACGGTCCAGAGACGGGAGGCGTGCATGTAGTCCTCGGCCTGGAACTTGCCATCCTCGTAGAAGGTCAGCAGGTTCATCGACGCCAGGTTGCAGGCGGTGTCGTCGAGGAACATGTATTCGCTGCACGGGTTGGAACCGCGGATCGCGCCGTCCTCCGGGCAGGTGTGCCATTCGTTGACCGTGTCGTGATACTGGATGCCCGGATCGGCGCAGGCCCAGGCGGCGTGGCCCACCTGCTCCCACAGGTCGCGCGCCTTCACGACCTTGGCGACAGAACCGTCGGTGCGGTTGATCAGTTCCCAGTCGGCGTCCTTTTCCACCGCCGTCAGGAAGGCATTGGTGACGCGGATCGAGTTGTTGGAATTCTGGCCCGAGACGCTGTTGTAGGCTTCGGAATCCCAGTCGGTGTCATAGGTCGGGAACTCGATGCTGGTATGGCCCTGCCGCGCATAGTCCAGAACCCGCTTGATATAGGTCTCGGGGATCAAGTTGCGCTTGGCATCGCGGATCGCCGCCTTCAGCCCGTCGTTCCTTGCCGGGTCGAAAGCGTCTTCCTGGCCCCCATCCCAGTTGCGGATCGCCTCGAACAGCCCGTTCAGCTTCTTCTCGTGCATCTTGGAGCCGGCGACGATACTGGCGACTTTCTGTTCTTCCAGCACCTTCCAGTTGATGAAGTCCTCGATATCCGGGTGATCGGCGTCCACGATCACCATCTTCGCTGCTCGACGGGTCGTGCCGCCCGATTTTATCGCTCCCGCCGCGCGGTCGCCGATCTTCAGGAACCCCATGAGTCCCGATGACTTGCCGCCGCCCGACAGTTTTTCGCCTTCGCCCCGCAGGTGGCTGAAATTGGTGCCGGTGCCGGAGCCGTATTTGAACAGGCGCGCCTCGCGCACCCAAAGATCCATGATGCCGCCCTCGTTCACAAGGTCGTCCTGCACGCCCTGGATGAAGCAGGCGTGCGGCTGCGGGTGCTCGTAGCTGCTGGTCGACTTGGTCAGCTTGCCGGTCTTGTGATCGACATAGTGATGCCCCTGCGCCGGGCCGTCGATGCCATAGGCCCAGTGCAGGCCGGTGTTGAACCACTGCGGGCTGTTGGGCGCGGCGCGCTGGGTCGCCAGCATGTAGCGCATCTCGTCGAAATAGGCCCGCGCATCTTCCTCGGTGGTGAAATAGCCGCCCTTCCAGCCCCAATAGGCCCAGGCGCCCGCCAGCCGGTCGAACACCTGCTTGGAGGACGTTTCGCCGCCCATGTCCACGTCATCCCCATCGGGAACCGACCGCCACAGGAATTCGGGGACATCCTTTTCCTTGACCCGCTTGAGCTTTGCGGGAACGCCGGCCTTGCGGAAATACTTCTGCGCGATCACGTCGCTCGCAACCTGGCTCCAGCCTGACGGAATCTCGACGTTCTCCAGCCGGAACACGACCTTGCCGTCCGGGTTGCGGATTTCCGAGGTTGCCGGCACGAAATCCAGCTCTGCGTATGCGTCCTGCCCTGCTTTCGTGAATTTGCGTTCAATTTTCATTTTCGCTGCCTCTGTGTTCCAGCATTTCCAACTTCCCCGATCGGGGCCTACGCCGGAAACACCGACGCCCAAAGATGCCCTGGAGCGGAAGACGACCCCGCTGTTCCCTTCGAAACGAAGGGTAGACCCGACGTGCGCGGCGGACCGTTCAGCGATTTCTGTCTTTTCCGTCCCTGTCGCCGTCCCTGGCTTTTTCTACCAGATTTAGTGGCTCTGCGACCGGCTCATACAATTTGACGTATGGCGACCTATCGGGTCAACGCAATTTTTGCCGGTTTTGAAACTCTTTTCTATTGACCTTTTGCGCCGTCCTTTCGCGACTCAACCCAAGGGCGATTCATCCACAGAAGGTTAACGTATCGTCTGCATTTTAAGACATTTTTAACCCCTCGGGATTTGTCCCTGTCTCATTGGGGTTTGTCGTGCAATATTGCGGAGCGGGAGCGCAGGTTGCTGCGTTGCAGCGCCCCATTTGGGGCGACTCGCGGCCATGAAGATGGGGATAACTACGGATCGAACAGGTGTCACAATTTTGTCAGGATTTCGGGTCTTGAGCCCGCGCGCGGCGCTGATTCTCGGCCTGCTGTGCATCGCAACCTCCGCATGCACCACACAAGATATGGTCACTTCGACCGGCAAGGCCCGGTTTGCAGACTACCCCGACTCGCTTGTCGCGGCCTTGCAGCGGGCATGCGACAGCCCGTCCCAGACGTTCTTGCGACCGACGCCCAGTTCCGTGGAATGCCGTGAGTTCCTGCCGCCGGAACCGACGGCGGCGATCATACTGACCTATGACGGAACGCCCGAAAACCTGCCTGAACTGGTAATCCACTTCGAGACCCGCGCCGACGGGTCGGACTTCATCGTCGAAAACGAGGTCTTCCTGCATGTGCCGCAGAAAAAGGGGCCGGCCCTGAAGGTGCGCCAGTCGGACGTGGGGCTGAACCGGATGCTGGATGCGCTTTACACCCGCGCGGGCGGTGTTCCGGAATGATCCGGATTGGGTTGGATGAAACTGGTCGGGACGGTAAGATTCGAACTTACGACCCCCTGTACCCAAAACAGGTGCGCTACCAGACTGCGCCACGCCCCGGACCGTGCGCCTCTCTAGCGGGGCGGATGCGGTTTGAAAAGCCCTAACAGGGCCATGCGGCGGGACCGCCGGAAAAAACCGGGTGCTGCAGCACCGTGCCCGCGGCAATGCCATAGGATCGCGCAAGACCGCCATTGATTTCCAGCACCGCGTAAACGCCATTGCCGCCGTCGATGCCGGTCAGATCTCCGGGTATTGCGTCGTGATGCACATGCGTGACCGCGCCGCCCCTGTCGATGAAGACCATGTCCAGCGCGATGAGGGTGTTCTTCATCCAGAACCGGGCTTGCTGGGGCGCGTCATAGACGAACAGCATCCCCGCTCCGCGCGGCATGCTTTCCCGGAACATGAGCCCGCGCGACCGTTCCTGCGGCGTGTCCGCCAGTTCGACGGTGAACAGGGTCTCGCCCCAATCGCCACGCAGGCGCACCTGATCGGCGCGGCATTCGGCCAGCGCGGCGTTCGCGCCGGTCAGAAGCGCGGCCAAAACCAGGACGATCCGCATAAGATCACGCCTCGTCAGTGCGCAATGCCAGTTCCCATGCAACGACTTCGGTCGCCATCCGTCCGCGCTTGCCGTCGATGACCCGCATCGCAATCGCTTCGCCGGGTTGCAGATCGGACAGGCCGGACTGGCGCAGGACTTCGATGTGCAGGAAAACATCTTCCGGCCGTCCGAACACGTTCGCGAACCCGAAGCCCTTTCCCTTGTCGAACCACTTCACCCGCGCCGGTTCCAGTGGCGCACTGCGCAAAAGGTCTTCGTCAAGCTCTGCGAAATCGGTCAGGATGGGCGAACTGTCGCGTCCGGGGGGCGTAACGCTCAGGATCTGCACCGCCTGCACCCCCCGCTCCGTCCGGTGCGTGACAATCTCGATCCCCGCCCCATCCGCGATCGAACTTTGGCCGAAATTACGCAGGACGTTCACATGCAGCAGGATGTCCGGACCGCCGTCATCGGACACGACGAAACCGAACCCCTTGACAGGATCAAACCACTTCACCTGACCGCGCACCTGATACATACTGTTGAGATCGTCTGCCAAAAATACCACCACGGTGAAACTTACATTTAGGTTACACGAAGTTGTGACTTAAATTAAGCACCAAATTCAAGCGAATAATAACCCCCGATTTCAGCGCATTGCCTGTCGCGAAACGTGAAGGTCAGGGGCTGAGTCGCTCTATCCGCCAGCCGTCTTCGCCGGTCCCGCGCGACCAGGCGAACCGATCGTGCAACCGGAACGCGCCGTCCGCCCAGAACTCGATATGTGTCGGCGCGATACGATACCCCCCCCAGAACGGCGGGCGCGGCGGGTTGGGCCCGTGGCGGGCCGTGACCTTCGCGACCTCCGCCAGCAAGGCGGCCCGGCTGGCCAGCGGTTGCGACTGCTGCGATGCCCAGGCGCCCAACCTGCTTTTCAGGGACCGGGACGCGTAATAGGCGTCCGCCTGCGGCCCGTCTTCCCGGCTGATCGTGCCTCTGACCCGTATCTGGCGGCGCAGCGATTTCCAGTGCATCACGAACGCCGCCATGCCGGCTCCGTCAAGCTCCTGCGCCTTCTGGCTCTTGTAGTTCGTGTAAAAGACGAAGGCCGCGGGCTCGATTTCCTTCAGCAGGACCATGCGCGCATTCGGCAATCCATCCGCATCCACCGTGCTCAGCGCGATCGCGTTCGGATCGTTGATTTCCGTCTTCTCGGCCTCGGCCAGCCACCGGCGCGCGATCTCGAATGGATCATCGCCCGCAAAAAGTCCGTCCCGGTCGCTCATGCCGCCTCCCAATGCCCGACAAGTCAGACTAGGCCGCGACACGGGCCACGGCAAGTCCGTCCCGAGCGCCCGCACCGCACTTGTGGCGGTCGTGCCAATCGCCTAAAGGAAATGATCAAAACGCGACGAGGGGCGATGAACACGATGTCTAATCAGCTTATGGCCGGGAAGCGCGGCCTGATCATGGGTCTGGCCAACGACAAATCCATCGCCTGGGGCATCGCCAGGGCGCTAGCGGATGCCGGGGCGGAACTGGCCTTTTCCTATCAGGGCGACGCCCTGAAGAAACGCGTCGATCCGTTGGCATCGCAACTGGGGAGCAACATCGTCCTGCCCTGCGATGTCGGCGACGAAGGCTCCATCGACGCGCTGTTCGACGGGTTGAAGCAGCATTGGGACACACTGGATTTCGTGGTCCACGCCATCGGGTTCTCGGACAAGAACGAACTGCGCGGGCGCTATGTGGACACCAGCCGCGCCAATTTCGCCCTGTCCATGGACATATCGGTCTATTCCTTCACCGCCGTGGTGCAGCGGGCGGAAAAGATGATGACCCGCGGCGGCTCCTGTCTCACCCTCAGCTATTACGGCGCGGAACGGGTCATGCCGCATTACAACGTGATGGGCGTCGCCAAGGCGGCGCTGGAAGCGTCGGTGCGCTACCTGGCCGAAGATCTCGGCAAGGACGGTATCCGCGTCAACGCGATTTCCGCCGGGCCGATCAAGACGCTGGCCGCCAGCGGCATCGGCGACTTCCGCTACATCATGAAGTGGAACGAATACAATTCCCCGCTCCGGCGCAACGTGACCATCGACGACGTCGGCGGATCGGCGCTCTACCTGTTGTCCGACCTGGGCGCGGGAACCACCGGCGAAGTGCTCCATGTGGACGCGGGATACCACGTCGTCGGCATGAAAGCCGTGGACGCGCCGGACATGAGCAAGGGCTGACGCCCCGATGGAGCCGGCACATCTCATCGCCTTCAACATCGCCCTGTTGGCGGCCATCGCCAGCCCCGGCCCATCGCTCCTGTTCCTGACCCGCAGTTCAATGGCATTCGGCCGGCGTGCGGGGGTCGCGGCCGCCGCCGGGCTTGCCGTCATGGCCGCACTCTGGACCCTGATGGCCCTGCTCGGCCTGCAAGGTCTGTTCACGGTCTTTCCCTGGGCCTATGTCCTGCTCAAGACATTGGGCGCCGCCTATCTGCTGTACATCGCCTGGACCATGTGGCGAGGCGCCGACAGGGCGCTGGCGGACAGTCACGCGCCTTCCGGCCGCAGGATGTTCCTTCAGGGCCTGCTGATCAATCTCGGCAATCCGAAATCGGTGATCTTCGCCGCCGCCGTGCTTCTGGTCATCTTTCCGCCGCAGCTGAGCGCCGGTGACAAGGCGGTGATCTTCCTGAACCACCTGGCGGTCGAACTTGCCGTGCAGCCGCTCCTGGCGGTGCTGCTGTCCACCGGCCCGGTGCGCCGCCGCTATCTCGCCGCGAAACCCGTTCTCGACCGCATCGCCGCCGCCGTTCTGGGTGCGCTCGGCCTGCGGCTCCTGCTTCAGCGTTGATCCGAAAGGGACAAGCCATGACCGACCGCCTTCCCCACGAAAAGGGCTTTCACATCAGCTGGGACCAGATCCACCGCGACAGCCGGGCGCTCGCCTGGCGGCTGGACGGTCAGGGACCGGACAACGGGGCGTGGCGCGCGGTGGTCGCAATCACACGCGGCGGCATGGCCCCGGCAATGATCGTCAGCCGCGAACTCGACATCCGGACCGTTGATACGATCAGCATCAAGTCCTATGACCACCAGGCCCAGTCCGAAGCCAAGGTGCTGAAATCGCCGGACACGGCGCTGATGGGCGACGGCACCGGCATATTGATCGTCGATGATCTTGTGGACAGCGGCAAGACCCTGGAAGTGGTGCGCGCCATGTTCCCCAAGGCGCATTTCGCGACGGTCTACGCGAAGCCCAAGGGCCGCCCGCAGGTCGATACCTTCATCACCGAAGTGAGCCAGGACACCTGGATCTTTTTCCCTTGGGACATGGCGCTGCAATATGTCGAACCCTACCGCGGCACGGACTGACGGTTTCCCGCCCGGCCGCGCCGTCCCCACCCAAAAGCCCCAGAACGCCCCCCCTTTCAACGGTTTCCGGAAACCAGCATGACCCGCACCCGATCGACCTTCCAATCACCGATCACCGAAACCTTCGGCTGGCTCGAGGGCGTGACGCACCCGGCGAACCGACCGCTGATCCTGGTGTCCCAGGCCGCGCCCGTCGCGCCGCCGCCGCCTGCCCTGCGCGAAGCGCTGGCCGATCTGATCCTGACGAACGATTCCGCGCATTTCTATGGGCCGGTCCTGGGCCTTCCGGCCCTGCGCGAGGAACTGGCGGCCGGGTGCAGCAGGCGCTATGGCGGGTCCGTATCCCGCACCCAGGTCTGCATTACCTCGGGCTGCAACCAGGCCTTTGCCGCAGCCCTGGCCAGCCTGACCGACCAGGGCGACGAGGTCATTCTCCCGACGCCGTGGTATTTCAATCACAAGATGTGGCTGGACATGACCGGCGTGCGCGCCGTCCCGCTTCCGGTGCAGACCGACATGCTGCCCGACCCGGATCAGGCCGCGGCCCTGATCACCGATCGCACCCGCGCCATCGTTCTTGTCAGCCCCAACAACCCGACGGGCGCGGAATATCCGGCCGGTCTGCTGCGCGCCTTCTTCGATCTGGCCCGGTCACGTGGCCTCAAGCTGCTGGTCGATGAAACCTACCGCGATTTTGACAGCCGCGATGGCGCGCCCCACGACCTGTTCACCGATCCCGACTGGGACGACACGCTGGTGCATCTCTATTCCTTTTCCAAGGCCTACCGGCTGACCGGCCACCGGGTCGGGGCGCTGGTGGCCGCGCCGGACCTGCTGGAAGAAGCCGAGAAGTTCCTCGACACCGTGACCATCTGCCCCGCCCAGATCGGACAGCACGCCGCTCTCTGGGGGCTGCGCAACCTCGGCGACTGGCTCGCCGGCGAACGCGACGAGATCCTGGCGCGGCGCGGCGCGATCCGGGATGGCTTCCCTGCGCTGGCGGCGCGGGGCTGGTCGCTGAAAGGGCTCGGCGCCTATTTCGCCTATGTGCAGCATCCGTTCGACATCCCGTCCGACCAGCTCGCGAAATCGCTGGTGCGCAATGCCGGCATCCTCGCCCTGCCGGCCACGATGTTCGCCCCCGCCGGCGATGCCGCCGGCCAGCGGCACCTGCGGATCGCCTTCGCCAATCTCGACCGTCCGGGGATCGGGACCCTTTTTGACCGATTGGCGGATGTCACCGCCTGAACCCGTCTTGCCCCCTCCGACCCCGCGTCGTAGACAAGGCCGCAATCGCGCACCGCCAACAAGGGGGCATCATGGCCTTAGGCTTCAAGAACTTGTCCAAGACCGCCGTCTGGATCATTCTGGCACTGCTGATCGTCGGTCTGGCCGGGTTCGGCGCCACCAATCTCAGCGGCACGATCCGCACGGTCGGACATGTCGGGGATCAGGCGATTTCCGTCGATGCCTATGCCCGTGAACTGCAACGCGAAATCCGCGGCATCGAAGCCCAGACCGGCCAGCCCATGCCCATGTCCCGGGTTCAGACGCTGGGGCTGGATCAGGCCGTGCTGTCCCGGCTCGTGGCGCTGGCGGCGCTCGACAACGAGGTGGCCAATCTCGGCGTCTCGATCGGGGACGAGAACCTGCAACGCGAGATCCTTGAAATACCCGCCTTTCGCGGATTGAACGGCCAGTTCGACCGCGAAAGCTATGGCTTCGCGCTCAATCAGGCCGGGATGAGCGAAGCCGAGTTCGAATCCCAGTTGCGTGCCGAAACCGCCCGCACGCTGGTGCAGGGCGCGATTGTCTCGGGCACGAAGATGCCGGCGGTCCTGACCGACACGCTGTCCGACTATATCGGCGCGCGGCGCAATTTCACCTGGGCGCGGATGACCGCCGAGGATTTGCAGGCGCCGGTCCCGGCACCGACCCCCGCCGACCTGAAGGCGTATTACGATGCCAATCCGGACGATTTCACCCTGCCGGAGACGAAGCAGATCACCTATGTCCTGCTGACGCCGGAGATGGTCCTGGACGAGGTCGAGGTAGACGAGGCCGCGCTTCGCGACCGCTACCAGGAACGCAGCGCCGAATACAACCTGCCGGAACGCCGCCTAGTCGAACGGCTGGTGTTCAACGACATCGCCGCCGCATCCAGCGCCAAGGCGCAACTGGACGTCAATGGCACCACCTTCGAAACGCTGGTCGATCAGCGCGGCCTGTCCCTGACCGATATCGATCTGGGCGATGTCACCCGCGAGGACCTGGGCGATGCCGCCGAGGGCGTGTTCGCCGCCGAGGTCGGCGATGTGGTCGGCCCGCTGCCGTCCCCGGTGGGTCCGGCGCTCTTTCGGGTCAATGGCAAGCTGGCCGAAAGGGTGACGCCGTTTGAGGACGCGGAACCGGAACTGCGCGCCGAACTGGCAACGGACCGGGCGCGCCGCCTGATCGAAACCCGCGCGGGCAACCTGGACGACCTGCTGGCCGGTGGCGCCACGCTCGAAGAACTGGCGAGCGAAAGCGGTCTTGAACTGGGCAAGATCGACTGGACGGCCGACTCGCTGGAAGGCGTCGTCGCCTACGAGGAGTTCCGCAGCGCAGCCGCGGATGTCACGACCGAAGATTTTCCCGCCGTCGCTTTTGCCGAGGATGGCAGCCTCTTCGCACTGCGGCTGGATTCCGTGCTGCCGCCGCGACCCGAACCCTTTGAACAGGCGCGGGACGCGGTTGCCGAGGCCTGGACACTCGATCAGACCGAAACCGCGCTGAAGGCACAGGCCGAAACGGTGATCGCCGGTCTCGGCGCCGATGGCGACTTCACCGAGACCGGGTTGGGCTTCCGCGTCGAGAATGGCCTGACCCGCACCGCCTTCGTGGACGGAACCCCGCCGGGATTCATGTCCGAGGTTTTCGAGATGGACAAGGGCGAGTTGCGCGTCGTTGCGGCGGATGGCGCCGTCACGATCGTCCGGCTGGACGATATCCTGCCGCCCGCGCAGACACCGGACCTGACCGCGATGCAGGAAGCCATCGGCGCGCAGCTCGACCAGGCCCTCGCGGAAGCACTTTTCCAGGCGTTCGGCCGCGATGCCCAGATCCGGGCCAACCCGCAGATCGACCAGCGCGCGCTGAACGCCGTCCTGTCCAGTTTCCAGTAAAGGCGGCGCGTCATGGCCCTGACCCCGGATTTCGACAGCTTCGCCCGCGCCTATGACGCCGGCGAAAACCAGGTGGTCTATACGCGGCTTGCGGCCGATCTGGACACTCCGGTGTCGCTGATGCTGAAACTGACCGGGGCGCAGAAGGATGCCTTCATCCTGGAATCCGTGACCGGCGGCGAAGTGCGCGGGCGCTATTCTATCATCGGCATGAAACCCGACCTGATCTGGCGCTGCCGGGGGGATGGCTCCGAACTCAACCGCTCTGCCCGGTTCGACCCCGACGCGTTCACGCCGCAACCGGGCAATCCGCTGGACAACCTGCGATCCCTGATCGCCGAAAGCCGTGTCGGTCTTCCCGCCGATCTGCCGCAGGCCGCCGCCGGGCTTTTCGGCTATCTCGGCTATGACATGGTGCGGCTGGTGGAACATCTGCCTGACGTTCCGCCGGACCCGCTCGGTCTTCCGGATGCGGTCATGCTGCGGCCTTCGGTCGTCGCCGTGCTGGATGGCGTAAAGGGCGACGTGACCGTCGTGTCCACCGCTTGGGTCAGCGACGGACAGACCGCACGCGCCGCCTATGCGCAGGCGGCCGAACGGGTGATGGACGCGGTCCGCGATCTCGACCGCGCCATGCCCGCCGACACGCGGGAAATGGGCGAGGCCGCGGAAATCGCGCCACCCGTCAGCAATTTCACACCCGACGCCTATCGCGCCGCGGTGGAAACCGCCAAGGATTACATCCGCGCCGGCGACATCTTCCAGGTGGTTCCGTCGCAACGCTGGTCGCAGGACTTTCCCCTGCCCCCCTTCGCGCTTTACCGCAGCCTGCGCCGCACCAATCCGTCGCCGTTCATGTTCTATTTCAACTTCGGCGGCTTTCAGGTCATCGGCGCGAGCCCGGAAATCCTCGTCCGGGTCTTCGGCAAAGAGGTCACGATCCGCCCGATCGCCGGCACGCGTCCGCGCGGCGCCACCCCTGAAGAAGACAGGGCCTTCGAAGCCGACCTTCTTGCGGACAAGAAGGAACTGGCCGAGCACCTGATGCTGCTGGACCTGGGGCGGAACGACACCGGGCGCGTCAGCAAGATCGGCACGGTGCGCCCGACAGAGAAATTCATCATCGAACGCTACAGCCATGTCATGCACATCGTGTCCAACGTCGTCGGCGAACTGGCCGAGGACAAGGACGCGCTGGATGCATTCTTTGCCGGGATGCCCGCGGGCACGGTGTCAGGCGCCCCCAAGGTGCGCGCCATGGAAATCATCGACGAACTCGAGCCCGAGAAACGCGGTGTCTATGGCGGCGGCGTCGGCTATTTTTCCGCCGGCGGCGACATGGACATGTGCATTGCCCTGCGCACTGCGGTGGTGAAGGACAGGACGCTCTACATCCAGGCCGGCGGCGGCGTGGTTTATGACAGCGACCCCGAAGCCGAGTATCAGGAAACCGTGCACAAATCCAATGCCATACGCCGCGCCGCCGCCGACGCCGCCCGCTTCTCCGGCGACGGCAACCGCTAGCGTTTCGCGCGCCGCGCCGGTCCCGTTTCCACGGCGCGTTCCCCGCCCCGGTCCAGCCAGAGCCTGCCCGACCGGTAGCCGCCACGGATCAGATGCCCGGGCCTGCGGATTTCCGGATGATCCCCGGCCCAGTCCCGGAACCGGTCGTTGGTCACGATCCGCGCGCCCAGCTTTCGGGCGGCCGCGAGAATATAGGGATCCGCCGGGGTGCCCTTTGGCACGACCATCACATTGTCTTCCGGCAATCCCAGCAAGGTGGCGAAGGCCCGATCATGCGTATACCGGTCAAACAGCAGATATCCGGCATTCGCATCGAACATGACTCCGACCTCCAGATCCGGCCCGGACAACGCCAGCAACACCTCCCGCACGGTTTCGATCCGGGGTGTGCCGTCTTTCCAGTACATGACGTTGGACCCGTCCAGAACGATCCACTGTCCGGGTTCCGATCGGGGCCGTTGCCCGCGTCGCCGCACCCCGGCGCGGATCAGCAGCACCAGACCGGCTGCCGCACATGGCCCCGCCAGCAGAATCAAGTCGCCCCATGCCGGATTGGCAAGTGCCGCCACGAGGCCGAGCAAGGAGATCAGGAACAGCAGAATGGCAAAGATCAAGCGTTTTCCACCCCGCGAAACCGGCAAACCCTGGCCGGCATTTCAACCGGATGTATGTCAAGAAATCATGAACACATGCAAAACCTGCGGGCGGCGCGCGGATCAGTCGCCGCGCAGCGACTGCTTCATCACCGCGGACACCGGGGCCACGGCCACCCGGCCGGGGCGGGTCTGACCGGCCCAGAGCAGCAGGGCCTTCACCGTATCCGGCCGCAACCGGGCCATGACGACGATGCCCCCCTCCTGCACGGCCCGGAAGGCCGCCTGATCGAGCCCCCGCCGCATGCTGTCCGGCGACGGGCCGTCCCTGTCCAGATCGCGCCAGACCAGGGCGGAGGGAACTCCGTCGCGCAGCGCCTGCTTGTGCGCGGCATTCAACCCCGCGCTCTGCGTGACCAGCCCCCGACCGGTGCCGCGCGCGAAATCAGAGACCTGTCCGGACAAGGCGCGGTTGCCCTGAAGCCCCGTGCCGGGGCCTTCGATCACCGCCACCGCTTCGGACAGAACGTCGAAACCGGCGGCCAGAACCACTTCTGCGTCCCGCGCGGTCGCGGCCGGCGGCAGGTCGACGAGGGCCAGCACCTCGGACCCCGCGGCCCGGTGCCGCGTCATCTTGCCGGCAGCGTCCGGCGCGGCCGGATCTATGGCAAAACCGAGCGGATAAGGAAAATCGTCCAGTGCCTCGATGTCAGCCGCATCCGCATCGTCGACCAGAACGATGGCCAGAAGCGGCAGGTCATCCGGGTTGTCAAAGGCCGCCGCGAACTGGTCCAGCGGCCGCTGATCCGGCTTTGACGCGTCGGCGGGCAGATCCGGATTCTTCGCACGCTCCGTCAATGGCACCACTGGCGTTCCGAATCCCGGCGTGATCTGGGAGGCATTGGGCGCGGGAGTCTGATCCGGCGAACCGTTTCGCAGGTCAGCGTCCGGGTTGGAATCGACCGCAGCGACCTGATCCGGCGCGGGATCCACCGTTGGCGGCGCCGCGCCAGGCTGGACGCCGGGAGACGAATCCGCCCCCGGCAGGGTCAGGGACGGCGTTTCGCTTCGCGCCGCGGGTTCGATTTCCGGTTCCGGGTACCGGACGCTCCGAAGGGTCGATCCGTCCTTCGCGACGACCGGTTCGATGTTCCCCGCCAACGCCGGAACCGCCGGCACGCCGGTCACGACGATGATGCCCTTGTCCTTTTCCGGGGCGCGGGGCGGCGCGGCGGTGCCGGTCAGAGCCGCGGACTCCACGCCCGCCGGGACTGCCGGACTTTGCGCCGCGCCCTTTGGCGCGTCGAGCGGAGCGGGCGAAACCCCGACCTGCGGCAGATCCCGGTCGGGAATGGCCTGCGTTTGCGCAACGACCGGATCATCCGTTTCCAGAGGTGCCGCGACTGCCGCGGGCCGGGCGGTTTCCACCACCTCCGGATCGGTCGGTGCGCCGTTCAGCGTCAGGCGGGTTCCAGGCGCGGCGTCGCCCGCCGATTGTTCGGGCACATCGGGCGCAACCGTCGGCGGCGGACCGGCTGGCGACAGCACCGAAAGGGCCGCGACACCGATTGCCGCCAGCGCAAGACCCGATACGATGCCGCCCAGAAATCCCCGCATGACAATTTCGCCTCTCTTTTCCTTTCCGGTCTTGCACTGGCCGTCTTGGCGGCGTTTCCTGCAATCCCGCACCGGGTTTGCGCCCTTGACGCTGACCGGCAAGCCTGAACATGTATGGTGCGACCCTTGTAATGCCGCGGAGGCTCCGGCCTCTAGCCCATATCGAACGAATGCCCGATGCTGCTGCTGATAGACAACTATGACTCATTTACCTACAACCTTGTACACTATTTAGGCGAGTTGGGCGCGGATGTGGTGATCCGGCGCAACGATGCGCTGACTGTGCAGGATGCGATGGCCATGAACCCGGCCGGAATCCTGCTGTCTCCCGGCCCCTGCGATCCCGACCAGGCCGGCATTTGCCTGGCGCTGACGCTGGCCGCCGCCGAAACCCGCACACCGCTGATGGGGGTCTGCCTTGGCCATCAGACCATCGGTCAGGCCTTCGGCGGCCGCGTCGTGCGCTGCCACGAGATCGTGCACGGCAAGATGGGACAGGTGCGGCACGCCGGCAAGGGTCTGTTCGACGGCGTGCCCAGCCCGTTCCTGGCGACCCGCTACCATTCGCTTGTCGTGGACCGGGATACCCTGCCCGACTGCCTGACCGTCACGGCAGACCTGGAAGACGGCACGATCATGGGCCTTCAGCATCGCGACCTGCCGATACACGGGGTCCAGTTCCACCCGGAATCCATCGCGTCGGAACATGGCCACGCCCTGCTGGAAAATTTCCTGGCAGAGTTGAAGGTTCCGGCATGAGCGAGGCACTCAAACCGCTGATCGGGGCCGCCGCCGAACGCCCGCTCACCCGCGACGAGGCGCAGACCGCCTTCACCATCCTGTTCGAGGGCGAAGCGACGCCAAGCCAGATCGGCGGGCTGCTGATGGCCTTGCGCACCCGCGGGGAAACCGTCGACGAATTCGCCGCCGCGGCGGCGGTGATGCGCGCCAAGTGTCACGCGGTCAAGGCCCCGCCCGGCGCCATCGACATTGTCGGCACCGGCGGCGACGGCAAGGGAACGCTGAACATCTCGACCGCGACCGCCTTCGTCGTGGCCGGGGCGGGCGTGCCTGTCGCCAAGCACGGCAACCGCAACCTGTCGTCCAAATCCGGCGCGGCGGATGCGCTGACCCAGATGGGGATCAACGTGATGGTCGGCCCGAAGACCGTGGAAAAGGCGCTGGCCGATGTCGGGATCGCCTTTCTCATGGCGCCGATGCATCATCCGGCGATGGCGCATGTGGGCCCCAGCCGGACCGAGCTGGGAACCCGGACGATCTTCAACATACTCGGCCCGCTGACCAACCCGGCCGGCGTCACGCGCCAGCTGACCGGGGCGTTCACCCGGGATCTGATCCGTCCGATGGCGGAAACCCTCGGAGCGCTGGGGTCCGACCGCGCCTGGCTCGTGCATGGCAGCGACGGGACCGACGAATTGACGATCGCCGGGATAAGCTGGATCGCGGCGCTGGAGGATGGCGTCGTAAAGGAGGTGGAACTGCATCCGGAAGACGCCGGACTGCCGGTGCACCCGTTCGAAGACATCCTTGGCGGCACGCCCGACTACAACGCCGCAGCTTTTCGCGCTCTGCTCGACGGGTCGCGGTCGGCCTATCGCGACGCGGTGCTGCTGAACGCCGCCGCTGCGCTCGTGGTGGCCGGCTCGGTTGACGATCTGCGCGACGGCGTCGCAATGGCGGCGGCCAGCATCGACAGCGGCGCAGCCAAGGACAAGATCGACAAGCTGGCGCGGATCACGCAGGAAACCCAATGACAGAGACCATTCTCGACCGGATCAGAACCTACAAGCTGGAAGAAATCGCCGCGGACAAGGCGGCGCGCCCCCTGGAACAGATCGAGGACGCGGCCCGCAACGCCTCTGCCGTCCGCCCCTTTGCCGAGGCGCTGATCCGCGCCAGCCGCGAAGACTACGGCCTGATCGCCGAGATCAAGAAGGCCAGCCCCTCCAAGGGTCTCATCCGCCCGGATTTCGACCCGCCCGGCCTGGCGAAGGCATATCAGGATGGTGGCGCAACCTGTCTGTCTGTGCTGACGGATACACCCAGTTTCCAGGGGGCCAAGGAATTCCTGACCGCTGCCCGCGACGCGTGCGATCTGCCGGTGCTGCGCAAGGATTTCATGTATGATCCCTATCAGGTCATCGAAGCCCGAAGCCTGGGCGCGGACTGCATCCTGATCATCATGGCCTCGGTCAGCGACGCGCAGGCCGCCGAACTGGAATCGGTCGCGGCCGAGTGGGAGATGGACGCCCTGATCGAAGTTCACGACGAAGCGGAACTGGAACGCGCGAATGCGTTGAAAAGCCGCCTGATCGGGATCAACAACCGCGATCTCAAGACCTTCGAAACCTCGCTCGACGTGACCCGCAGG
Source organism: Sedimentitalea xiamensis (assembly GCF_030164465.1). GTDB lineage: Bacteria > Pseudomonadota > Alphaproteobacteria > Rhodobacterales > Rhodobacteraceae > Sedimentitalea > Sedimentitalea xiamensis. The sequence continues at coordinate 144,602 of NZ_JASNJE010000004.1, read as the reverse complement.
CTGAGCAAGCTGGTGCCGGCGGACCGGCTGATCATCAGCGAAAGCGGCCTGAACACGCCCGAGGACCTGGCGGAGATGGCCCGCTATGGCGTGCGCGACTTCCTGATCGGGGAAAGCCTGATGCGCCAGGACGACGTTGCCGCCGCGACCCGCGCGCTTCTGGACAACCCGCTGCGGCCCGCCGGGGGCATGTGATGGCGCTGACCCATTTCGACAGCAAGGGCGACGCGCATATGGTGGACGTGTCCGACAAGGCGGCGACGTCCCGTGTCGCCGTCGCCCGCGGCCACATCAGCATGGCGCCGGAAACCTTTGACATCATTTCCGAAGGCCGCGCGAAGAAGGGCGATGTCCTGGGGGTCGCGCGGCTTGCCGGGATCATGGGGGCCAAGAAAACGCCAGACCTGATCCCGCTCTGCCATCCGCTGCCGGTGACGAAGGTCACGGTCGACCTGACACTGGACCCCGACCTGCCCGGCGTGCAGATCGCGGCGACCGTCAAGACCACCGGTCAAACCGGTGTCGAGATGGAAGCCCTGACCGCCGTGTCCACCGCCGCCCTCACCGTCTATGACATGGCGAAAGCCGTGGACAAGGCGATGCAGATCGGGGGCATCCGGGTCGTGCTGAAAGATGGCGGCAAATCGGGGCGTTACGAAGCCAAATGATCACCGTTGCCGAGGCCCGCGCCGCCCTGTTCGATCTTGTCGCTCCGCTGCCGGTGGAGAGCGTGCCCCTGATCGACGCCGCCGGCCGGGTTCTGGCCCGCCCCGTGCAGGCGCAGCGCGACCAGCCCCCGTTCGCCGCATCCTCGATGGATGGTTACGCGGTGAAAGCGGCAGAGGTCGAACGAGACGCGATGTTCAAGGTGATCGGCGAAGCCGCCGCCGGACATGCGTTCACCGGTAAGGTCGGCGCCGGACAGGCCGTCCGCATCTTTACCGGCGCGCCGGTGCCTGCGGGGGCCGATTTCGTCATCATCCAGGAAGACGTGGGGCGCGCGGGCGATCTGATCACCATCGTCGAAGATCCCGGCCCCAAGGACAACATCCGCCCCGCCGGCTGCGATTTCGCGGCGGGCACCGAAATCTCCGCCCCGCGGGTGCTGACCCCGCAGGACGTGGCGCTTCTCGCTTCCATGAACATCGACCGGGTGCCCGTCACCCGCAAACCCGTCGTGGCCATTCTGGCCAATGGCGACGAGTTGGTGATGCCGGGCGAAAGGCCGGGACCGGACCAGATCATCGCCTCCAACAGCTTCGGGCTGAAGGCGATGCTGGAGCAGCTGGGCGCGACCGCCCGCCTGTTGCCGATCGCCCGCGATACGCTGTCCTCGCTGCGGATGGCGTTTGAACTGGCCGAAGGCGCCGACCTGATCGTCAGCATCGGGGGTGCATCCGTGGGCGACCATGATCTGGTCGGCCAGGCCGCCGCCGACCTGGGCATGGCGCGGTCTTTCTACAAGGTGGCGATGCGTCCGGGCAAACCCCTTATGGCGGGACGGCTGAACGGCGCCGCCATGGTCGGGCTGCCCGGCAACCCGGTGTCGGCCATGGTGTGCGGCCACATCTTTCTGGCGCCGATGGTGCGGGCGATGCTGGGACTGGGCAAGGAGTTGCCCGACCTGCGGTCGGTCCGGCTGAACGGCGATCTCGGCGCGAACGGGCCACGCGAACACTACATGCGCGCCGTCGTCGATGGAGACAAGCTGCGCGCCTTCGACAATCAGGACAGTTCGCTCCTGACCGTGCTCTCGCAGGCCAACGCCCTTCTGGTGCGCGCGCCCAACGACCCTCCGATCCGTTCCGGCGCGATGGTCAACTATCTTCCCTTGTGACGGTCCCTTGGCAAACCCGTTGACACAAAACGGGAACATGCCTAGAACAAAGTCAGACACAGCGACAAGAGGTTCGGGCCATGTTGACCAAGAAGCAGTTGGACTTGCTGGAATTTATCCACAAACGGGTGCAACGCGACGGTGTTCCGCCCAGTTTCGATGAAATGAAGATCGCGCTGGATCTGCGCAGCAAATCGGGCATTCACCGGCTGATCACCGCGCTCGAGGAGCGCGGGTTCATCCGCAGACTGGCCCATCGCGCCCGCGCCATCGAAATCGTGCGCCTGCCCGAAAGCCTCGGCGGCAAGGCCACAGCCGCCTTTACGCCGCGCGTGATACAGGGCGACAAGCCCGACGCGCCCCGGCCCGCCAATTCCGAGCCGATCACCATCGGCGCCGTCGAAGTGCCGATGATGGGCCGCATCGCCGCCGGCGTTCCGATCGAAGCGATCAGCGAAGTGTCCCATCAGGTCGCCGTGCCGCAACAGATGCTGTCGTCGACCGGCGAACACTATGCGCTCGAGGTCAAGGGAGACTCGATGATCGACGCGGGCATCAACGACGGCGATGTCGTGATCATCCGCGAAACGTCGACGGCCGACAACGGCGATATCGTCGTTGCCCTGGTCGAAGACCATGAGGCGACCTTGAAACGGTTCATGCGCCGCGGCACCTCCATCGCGCTGGAAGCCGCCAACCCGGCCTATGAAACCCGTGTGCTGCCGTCGGACAAGGTCAAGGTTCAGGGCGTTCTGGTCGGGCTGATCCGCACCTACTGACGCTGCGCCAGGCGCACAGCTTTGTGACCGGGCGGCGTGTTCCAGATGCGCCGCCCGGATCGTTCCTGCGCAGTGACGATCATGCCACCGCTGATTGCCAGGCTTCCGGTATCCAGAAGCCGCTTTGAATCATAGACTTCGCACGGTCCTTTCAGGCGTAGCGGCACCGATGCGACGACGATCTGGCCCGCAGCGCAGCTGTCCATTCTTGCCGCGCCGGTCTTGCCGATCACATGCACGATTTCGATGGGTCCGGCGGAGAATGTCCGAACCTTGTCCTCGGCACCCGGCCAGCGTCCGGCGGCGGTGGGCTGATCGCTTCCGTCGCCGTCGTTTTCCAGCCAGTTGCCGGCAATGAACCCCGCCCCGCGCGCCTTGCTGAGGGCACGACCCTCCGCCGTCATCACACCGACCAGCCCGCCGGTATCCGCCACCAGCACCGCCGGCCGTTCGGTCTGCGCCCAGAGCAGAAACGCCAGGACCACGGGCGCAAGCCCGGCAAGGCGCGCCCGGCCCTGCCAGAGCATCACCCACAGGCAGCCAAGAGAGAGCATCGGCAACACCCAATGTCCGGGGCCCGGAACATATCCCTGCGCGCCGTCGAGATCGGTGACGAAATGCGCGACACCGAGAATCCATCGCAGCCCCATCCCCATCGGGTAGAGACCGACCATCTCAAGCCCGAACGGCGCAAGCAGCAGCGCCAGAACCGCCGCCGGAATGACCAGAATTCCCATCAGCGGCACCGACAGCAGATTGGCGATCAGGCCATAATGCGACATGGTGTTGAAATGCGCGGCCCCAACCGGCGCGGTGGCGAGTCCCGCGATGGCGGAGGACAGGACGACGCCCAGGACCGGCTTCACGAAGTTCGGCGCTCTGGGCAGGTCCGCGTCGCGGAGCCAACCGAAGAACGCCACCAGCGCAGTCGTGGCGGCAAAGGACATCTGGAACCCCGGCCCCAGCAGGGCCTCGGGGCGCAGAACGAGAACGATCAGCGCGGCCATCGCCACGGCCCGAAGGGAAAACGCCCGCCGATCCACCAGCACCGCGATCAGCACCACGGCCACCATGATGAAGGCGCGTTCGGTCGCAACGTTGCCTCCGGACAGGGCGAGATATCCGGCTGCGGCCCCCAGAGCGCCGAGCGCCGCGACTTTCTTGACCGGAAACCGCAGGGCGAACGCCGGAACCAGCGACAGCCCCACCCTCAACGCGGCGAAAACGAACCCGGCCAGAAGCCCCATGTGCAAGCCGGAAATCGCCAGCAGATGGGCCAGGTTGCTGGCCCGCAACGCATCGAGCGCATCCTGCCCGACGCCGCTGCGATCCCCGGTCGTCACCGCCGCCGCGAAACCGCCGACATCGCCGGGAAGAAGCTCGCGCACCCGGTTGGACGCCGCCATCCGGATTGCCAGAACCTTGACGCCGGCCCGGCCTTCGATCGCCGGAGCCGCGAGCAGAACCGGGGTCCGGGTGTAACCGACGGCCCCCAGCCCCTGGAACCACGCGTGCCGGCGGAAATCGAAACCGCCCGGCTCCACCGGCCCCTGCGGCGGCGACAGATGCCCGGTCGTCATGATCCGTTGGCCCGGCCGGATGTCCGCGGCCGGGCCATGCAGGGAAATCCGCACCCGGTCCGGCCTGCGGTCGGGTCCGACCCGTTCCAGCCGGACCCGATCCAATGTCACCCGCACCGCGTCGGAGGCAGACCGGTCGAGCCCGACGACGCGGCCTTCGATCGGGCCGTAATATCGCCACCCCAGCACCGGCCCGCCGACCTGATGCGCCCGGTTTCCCGCGAGGCAGAACCCGAACGCGACCAGAGCCAGCGCCCAGCCGATAGCCGACAGGCCGCTGGGCCACCGGATCGCCGCAGCAACAGCCGTCAATCCGATCAGGGCGACGCAGCCATAGACCGCCAGGACCGGCTCCATGCGCAGCGAAAAGTACCAGCCAATGCCAATGGCCAGAAAGACCGGTGCCCAGGGGAACAGATGTCCGCGCTGGTTCAACAGCACCAGATCGGCGCGGGCCAGAACCCGCCTGAAAATGCCCATGCTTGCTCCCTGCCGCCCGGCTCGCTAGACAGGCGCTGACCCTATCCTTTCCATGGTTACCAAGAGGTAAATCCGACCATATGTCCAAACCTGTCGTCACGCGTTTCGCGCCTTCGCCCACCGGATATCTGCACATCGGCGGCGCGCGGACCGCGCTGTTCAACTGGCTCTATGCGCGGGGCCGCAGCGGCAAGTTCCTGCTGCGCATCGAAGACACGGATCGCGCACGCTCCACCCCCGAAGCCACGGCCGCCATTCTCAAAGGCCTGTCCTGGCTCGGGCTGGATCACGACGGCGAGGTGGTCAGCCAGTTCGACGGGGCCGACCGCCATGCCGAGGTGGCGCACCAGTTGCTGGCCGCAGGCAAGGCCTACAAATGTTTCGCCACCCAGGACGAGATCGCGGCGTTCCGGGATACGGCGCGCGCCGAAGGCAAATCGACCCTGTTCCGCAGCCCCTGGCGCGACTCCGATCCCGCCAGCCATCCGGACGCGCCATATGTCATCCGCATCAAGGCGCCGCAGGACGGAGCGACGGTGATCCGCGACCAGGTGCAGGGCGACGTCACGATCCGCAACGACCAGTTGGATGACATGGTGCTGCTGCGCGGGGACGGCACGCCGGTCTACATGCTGGCCGTCGTGGTCGACGATCACGACATGGGCGTCACCCATGTCATTCGCGGCGACGATCACCTGAACAATGCCGCCCGGCAGATGATGATCTACGATGCGATGGGATGGGACGTTCCGGTCTGGGCCCATATCCCGCTGATCCATGGTCCCGACGGCAAGAAACTGTCCAAGCGGCACGGCGCGCTCGGCGCGCAGGAATACCAGGCCATGGGCTATCCGGCGGCCGGCATGCGCAACTATCTCGCCCGGCTCGGCTGGAGCCATGGCGACGACGAATTCTTCACCGATCGGCAGGCGCTGGAGTGGTTCGATCTGGATGGAATCGGCAAGAGCCCGGCCCGGTTCGACCTGAAGAAGCTGGAGAACCTGAGCGGGCAGCACATCGCGGTGATGGCGAATGCTGCGCTGCGGCAAGAAATCGTGGCCTATCTGGCCGCGGCGGGCCTGCCCGCGCTGACCTTGACGCAGGAAACCGATCTGGAGCGTGCGATGTATTGCCTCAAGGACCGCGCCCGAACCTTCCCTGAACTGCTTGAAAAGGCGCATTTTGTCCTGACATCCCGCCCAATTTTGCCGGACGAGAAGGCCGCGAAGGCGCTGGGGTCGGTATCCGATGGTATACTGTCAGAATTGACGCCGCAGTTGCAAAATGCTAGCTGGACCCGAGAGGTTCTGGAGGATACTCTGAACGACTTTGCCGAATCCCGGGGGACAAAGTTCGGCAAACTGGCGGGTCCGCTTCGGGCGGCGCTGGCGGGTCGGGCGGTGACGCCTTCGGTTTTTGACATGATGCTGATTCTGGGCCGTCAGGAAACCCTGGATCGGCTAGACGATGCGTCCGGTCGATCCGGGGGATTCCCCGCGGAGACATGACGTCGATACCATCGGGCCGGCGCTTCGGCGAACCGTCCATACCCGCACAGGTCAGGCAACCCGGCCCGTGGATGCAAGAGGAAGACATATAATGACTGACACGAAAAAATCCGCGACACTAACGATCGGCGAAGACAGCTATGAGCTGCCGATTTTTTCCCCCACGGCCGGTCCCGATGTCGTCGATATCCGGAAGCTCTATGGCACTGCGGGCGTCTTTACCTATGATCCGGGTTTCACATCGACCGCCAGCTGCGACAGCACGATCACCTTCATCGACGGCGACGCGGGCATTCTCTTGCACCGGGGCTACCCGATCGACCAGCTCGCCGAGAAATCGCACTATCTGGAAGTCTGCTACCTGTTGATGAACGGCGAACTGCCGAGCGCGGCAGAGTTGGAAGACTTCGAAACCCGAATTACCCGCCACACGATGGTGCACGAGCAGATGCACAATTTCTTTCGCGGGTTCCGCCGCGACGCTCATCCGATGGCGACAATGGTCGGCGTCGTCGGGGCCATGTCCGCCTTCTACCATGACAGCACCGACATCAATGACGAATGGCAACGCGAAGTCGCCGCCATGCGCCTGATCGCCAAGGTCCCGACGATCGCTGCGATGGCCTACAAGTATTCCATCGGCCAGCCCTTCGTTTATCCGCGCAACGACCTGGATTACGCGTCCAATTTCCTGCACATGTGTTTTTCGGTCCCGGCCGAGGAATACCATGTGGACCCGATCCTGGCGCGGGCGATGGACCGGATCTTCACCCTGCATGCCGACCACGAGCAGAACGCGTCCACATCGACCGTGCGCCTGGCCTCTTCGTCCGGCGCCAACCCGTTCGCCTGCATCGCGGCCGGGATCGCCTGTCTTTGGGGTCCGGCCCATGGCGGCGCAAACCAGGCCTGCCTCGAGATGCTGGGAGAGATCGGGTCGGTGGACCGGATCCCCGAATTCATCGCGCGCGCCAAGGACAAGAACGACCCGTTCCGCCTGATGGGCTTTGGCCACCGGGTCTACAAGAACTTCGATCCGCGCGCGACAGTGATGAAGAAATCCGCCGACGAGGTTCTGGATCTGCTTGGCATCGAGAACAATCCCAAGCTCCAGGTGGCCAAGGAACTGGAGCACCAGGCGCTGAACGATCCCTATTTCGCCGAGAAGAAGCTTTTCCCGAACGTGGATTTCTATTCCGGCATCATCCTCGAGGCGATGGGGTTCCCGACATCCATGTTCACCCCGATCTTCGCGCTGTCGCGCACCGTCGGATGGGTGAGCCAGTGGAAGGAAATGATCGCCGATCCGCAGAACAAGATCGGCCGTCCGCGCCAACTCTATCTGGGCGAGACGCTGCGCGACTACGTCGACATCGAAAAACGCTGACACGACGCCTGAACCGGTCATGGAAAGCGCCCCGGGCAATGGCCGGGGCGCTTTGCTGTCAAACCTGGGCTCGTCGTCGCCAGACGGTCTGCGCGGTGCGGATTCGGTCAGCGACCTTCGAACCGGGCCGGGCGTTTCTCCATGAACGCCAGGACGCCCTCGCGGAAATCGCGGGATCTGCCGCATTCGCCTTGCAGATGCGCCTCTGTCGAAAGCTGATCGTCGAGGGACTTGTCAAAGGATCCGCGGATCGCCGTCTTGACCGCCGCATAGGCAGCCGTCGGCCCGGCGGCCAGTTGCGCCGCGCGACCGCGCCAATGGGCATCGAACGCCTCGTCCTCGACCGCTTCCCAGATCATCCCCCATTCGTCGGCCTGGCGGGCAGTGATCTTGTCCGCGAACAGGGCCGCGCCCATTGCCTTGGCCAGTCCCATCTGGCGCGGCATGAACCAGGTGCCGCCGGCATCCGGAATCAGCCCGATCCGCGTGAAGGCTTGCAGGAAATATGCGCTTTCCGTGGCGATGACCACATCGGCGCCGAGCGCGAGATTGGCCCCTGCCCCCGCCGCCGGGCCGTTGACCGCAGCAATGGTCGGCACAGGACAGTCGTAGATCGCCTGGAGCATCGGGACATATTCGTCGCGCAAGGTGCGTTCGAGGTCGATATGCGCGGCGTCGCTTCGGTCGCCCAGATCCTGCCCTGTGCAGAACGCCCTGCCGGCCCCGGTCAATACGATCACGCGGGCCGTCTTGGCCATGTCGCGCATCGCGAAGGCGATTTCGGCCCGCATCTGCGTGGTCAGCGCGTTCATCTTGTCGGGCCGGTTCAGGGTCAGAAGGCCCAGTCCGTCGGTGATTTCCACGGTGATTGTCTCGTAGTTCATGGCGACCTCATGCGTTTTTCGCGCTCAGCGTGACGCAGCGGGAAGACCGTGAAAAGCGGAACCGCACGTCACTCGTCGAGAATCTGGCGCAACCGTTCCTGTTCGGCGTCGGAAAGCGCGGATTCCTGTGTCTGCGGCGCAGCGGCGCGGCCGCGCAGGTAGCCGATTCCGACCCCGCCCGCCAGGAGCAGCATCAGCGGACCCGCCGCCCAGAGAATCCAGTTCGCGCCCCCCGTCGTCGGTCGCAGCAGCACATATTCGCCGTAGCGATCAACGATAAACGCGATCGCCGCCTCGTCGCTGTCCCCGGCCACCAGCCGTTCCCGCAGCAGAATGCGCAGGTCTCGGGCAAGATCGGCATTGCTTTCATCAATGCTTTCATTCCGGCAGACGAGGCAGCGCAACTCTTGGCTCAGGTCGCGCGCCCGCTGCTCCAGCACCGGATCGTCGAGCACTTCATCGGGCTGAACCGCCCAGACGGGCGATGCCAGTACAGCGACGGCCAGGACGGACGAACGGATCGCAGCGGTCCAGTTCCTGATCATTCGGCCGGAACCTCCCGGCCACTTGCGCGGCGGGCACCCGCCGCGACGCGGAACCGCCGGTCGAACAGGCTGAACGCACCGCCAAGCGCCATCATCAGACAGCCCGCCCATATCCAGTTCGTCAGCGGTTTGACATAGGTTCTCACGGTCCAGCCGCCATCCACCTGCTGGTCTCCGATCACCACATAGACATCCCGCAGGAACCTGTAGTCAATCGCGGCTTCCGTGGTGGGCATCCGCGCCACCGGGTATTGGCGTTTCTCGGGGCGCAGTTCCGCAAGATCGCGCCCGTTCCGTTGCAGTCTGACGATACCTGTCGTGGCAAAAAAATTCGGCCCCTCTTCCTGAACGACATCTTCAAGCGTCAGGGTAAAGGCCCCGACCTCGAAGGGTTCGGTCAGTTGAACGACACGGATATCTTCCTGCTCCCATGCGGTCAGACCGGCGATGGCGAACATGGTCACGCCCAGCCCGGCGTGCGCGGTCGCCTTGCCCCAATCCGCCCCCGGCAGGCGGAACAGCCGCCCGATCCGGTCACCGCCGCGCCCCGTGCGCGACCACAGATCGACGATCGCGCCGAAGACCATCCACGACCCCAGCATCAGCCCGACCGGACCAAGGGCACTGCGCCCGGTCTGCATGGCCCATGCCAGAACGCCAAGCGCCAATGCCAGCACAAATGCGTAGCGGAGCGGCCACATCGCCCGCCCGAGACGGCCCCGCTTCCAGGGCAGCATCGCCCCGACCGGCAGGATCAGCCCCAACAGCACCATGAACGGGGTGAAAGCCATGTTGAAGAACGGCGGCCCGACGCTCAGCTTGCGGTCAAAGAACATCTCGGCGATCACAGGCCAAAGGGTTCCGACGAAAACGACGAAACAGGCGACCGCCAGGATGATGTTGTTGGTCAGCACCGCGCTTTCGCGGCTGACGACGCCGAAAACGCCCTTGGCCTCCATCGCCCCGGCGCGGGCCGCGAAGAGTGTCAGCGCTCCGCCGGTAAAGATCGCCAGGATGATCAGGATGAAGATACCCCGCTCCGGGTCATTGGCAAAGGCGTGCACGCTGGTCAGAAGACCGGAGCGCACGATAAACGTGCCGATCAGCGAAAAGCCAAAGGCCAGGATCGCCAGCAGGATCGTCCAGCTTTTCAGAGCCTCGCGCTTTTCCACGACGATTGCCGAATGCAGCAGCGCGGCAGCCAGAAGCCAGGGCATGAACGATGCGTTCTCGACAGGATCCCAGAACCAGAAGCCGCCCCAGCCGAGCTCGTAATAGGCCCACCAGGACCCCAGAGCGATACCGATGGTCAGAAAGACCCAGGCCGCAAGCGTCCAGGGCCGCACCCAGCGCCCCCAGGCCGCATCGACCCGGCCATCGATCAGGGCGGCGACGGCGAAGGAGAAGGCCATGCTCAGTCCGACATAACCCAGGTAGAGGAACGGCGGATGAAACGCCAGCCCCGGATCCTGCAACAGCGGGTTCAGGTCCTGCCCGTCAAACGGCGGCGTTGCCAGCCGCAGGAACGGATTGCTGGTGAACAGGATGAAAGCGAAAAACGCGACCGCGATCGCTGCCTGAACGCTCAGAACCCGCGCGCGCAGGCTGGGTGGCAGCCCGCCGCCGAACCAGGCCGCCATGGCCCCGAACAGCGTAACGATCAGCACCCAGAGCAGCATGGAGCCTTCGTGGTTGCCCCAGGTTCCGCTGATCTTGTAGAGCATCGGCTTGGCCGAATGGCTGTTCAGCACGACCAGCTTCAATGAAAAATCCGAGGTGACAAAGGCCCAGGTCAACGCGCCAAAGGCAAAGGCCGTCAGAAGGAACTGCACCGATGCCGCGGGTTCGGCGACCGCCATCCACGCAGACCATCTTTTCTGGGCCCCGACCAAAGGCACCACCATCTGCACGATGGCCACCAGAAACGCGAGAATGAGGCAGTAGTGACCGAGCTCTGTAATCATGCCCGGATGTATAGTCTCCCGCCGCGGTGCGGCCAATGCTTTTCGACGCGGGAGACCGTTCACATTGTCGCAAGGCCTATGCTTGGCGGGCCTCTTTCCAGTCACGCAGCGCCGGGTTCTCTTCGGGACTCAGCACGGCAATGTTCAGCGATGCATCCGGTCCTGGATCGGCGACACCCGGACTGTCGGCGCGCAGCTTTTGCAATGCGCCGATGTTCTGCACGACCTGCGGAACGCGCGCCATGGTGGTGGCGATATCGCGCTGAAACGTCTGCGTTTTCAACTGATGCCGTGCGCCAAAATAGAAAGACACGATCACGCCCAGCAACCACCAGAGCGGTTCCGGAACAAGTGCGACACCCTGCATTCGCGCCGCGAACCAGATCGGATCAACCATGGCCGCAACGAAAAGACCGAGCGTTCCAAGGGCCATCGCAGGGCGCGGCAAGCGGTTCACGCCATCCATAACCCGATCGAACACTCCCTGCCGGGGCACCGCGAATTCAGCACCGAATTGCTGCATCGCCTGTCCTTGCACGTCGTGGGCGCGCTGTGCCCCGGCTTCGGCGTTCTCGGTAAAGACTTCGACAGTCTCGCGCACGAAATTGCGCCCGTTGCCGAACATCATGGTCAGAAATCCCTGGATCAGCCCCATGCTGCCACCCTCTGTTGAAATTCTGCGTCGGTCATGTGGTATCGGGGCGACAGGAACTCTTCGGCGCGCTTGATCCAGCCGCCTTTGCCGCCCGCCCGTGTCCGCGCGTATTTCCGGCTCGCCACGCGGCCGTCGCCGATACGGAAGTAATAATTCCGGCGCGCCACCCCGTAGGCATCGCGCAGCGCCAGACCGTCGGGCCGTGCCGCATCGCGTGTCGCTTCAAGTGTCTGCGGTCCGATCGCACCGTCCACCGAGACGGCGTAGCCCATGTCTCGCAGCATCCGCTGGAGGATCTTGACCGCGTTGCCCCCGGCATTGACATACATGTCAAACAGGCTGGCCTGCAAAGCCGACGGCATCTCGGCGATCCTCGGCCGAACGAAATAGTGGGACACAAAGATATCTACCGCCTGTTCTCGGGTCAGGGCACGGACATCGGCCACGCCAATGACTCCGTCTCCGGTCAGGTCGAGTCCGAGGCGGCGCATCGTGTGTATGGTCACACCGTAGTTGGTCGCTCCGCCGGGATCATCCGGATCGTTCACGTACCCGCCTTCGCGGGCAACTATCTCTTCGGCAATATCGCGCACAGTCTGCATTGCAGTCTCCCAAGATCACGATGGGAAATCTGCTCTGAAATGGTTAATGGCCTGACACCCGACCGGACGCTGCACCGTTTCCAGACCTGGATCTTGTCACCGGGAAGCCGTTTTCACGGGACCGGTCAACTGCCGTTCGGATCCTTGTAGACACCCTGTTCCTTCAAGGCGTCGACCACTTCCGTCGGCATGTATGTTTCGTCATGTTTCGCCAATATTTCAGTGGCTTCAAAGACACCGTTCACGTAACTTCCGGTGCCGACCATGCCCTGGTTCTCGGCGAACAGATCCGGCAGAACTCCCGAAAATGTCACCGGTATCGACGCACCGCCATCGGTGACTGAAAACTGGATGGTTTCGCCCTGCCCGCGAATGATGCTGCCCTCTTCAACCAATCCGCCGATCCGGAACACTTCGTTCGGCGCCGGGGGTTCTGCGACGATCTGGCTGGGCGCGCGAAAGAAATTGATTCCATCGCGCATCGCATACCCGATCAGCCCGCTGGACACCACCAGCGCGACCACCGCGAGAACGATGACCTGGACACGACGCTTTTTCTTCAGGTTCTTCATCGGTTACCTCACGGAAACAGCGGGGCCATCATCAGCCCTGTGGTTTCTTCTTCACCTAACATCAGATTCGCGTTCTGCAATGCCTGGCCACTGCTACCTTTTGTCAGGTTATCCAGGGCCGCGATCACGATTGCGCGGCCTTCGATCCGGTCGGCAGTCACGCCGATATGCACAAAATTCGACCCGCGCACGTTGTGCGTGCTTGGCGTGTCGCCAAAGGCCAGAACCTCGATGAACGGCTCGTCCGCATAGGCGGCGCTGAACGTGTCGAAAATGGCCAGCGCATCGCCTTTGACATAGACCGTGGCAAGAATCCCGCGGTTCGCGGGGATCAGATGCGGCGTGAACTGCACCTTGACGGGGCGTCCGGCCAGGGCGCTGAACTCTTGATCGAATTCGCCCAGATGCCGATGGGTGCCGCCAACCGCGTAGGCGTTGTAGCCTTCGCTCAACTCGGCGTGCAGAAGGTTCTCCTTGAGGCTTCGTCCGGCTCCGGACACGGCGCATTTCAAGTCCATGATGATTTCATCCAGATCGATCACACCAGCGGAAATCAGCGGCCGCAGGGCGAATTGCCCGGTTGCGGCGTTGCAGCCCGTGCCCGCCACCAGCCGCGCCCCGCGGATATCATCGCGGTAGAATTCCGTCAGGCCATAGACGGCTTCGCGCTGCTGATCCAACGCGGCATGAGGATTGCCGTACCATTTCTGATAGGCGTCCGGGTCCCGCAACCGGAAATCCGCGCTCAGATCGACGACCTTCAACGACGCGGGCAATTCGCGCACCACTTCCTGGCTGGTCTTGTGCGGCAAGGCGCAGAAACACAGGCCCACATCCGAGAAATCGATCTCGTCGATCCGGCACAGGTCGGGCAGTTGCATGTGGCGCAGGTGCGGGAACACGTCGGCCATGCGCATGCCGGCCTTCCGCTCTCCCGACAGGGCGACAATGTCCATGTTGGGATGACCAGAGATGAGCCGCACCAGTTCCGCGCCGGTATAGCCGCTGGCTCCGAGGATTGCGATCTTATGGGTCATGTCGGACCTCTTGCATTGGTGTGTTCGGGTTCCCCTGCCGTCTATGCGACAACGGGACTACAGGACAAGCGTCGTGGCGGCCTTGACAAAAATCAGGCCGCCTGAAACCGGATCTCTCGTCGCAGGAACTGCGTCGCGCGGTCGCTGACCCGTCTGGCATCGCCGGTGGTGAGATAGCCTGCCGCACCCGTTCCCATCATATTGGGATGACGTTCGAGGTAATCGGCAAGGCTTTCCGCGACAAGGTCGGCCTGGCTGAAGACCGTCACATCCGGTCCAAGCGCATCTTGAAAGGTCTGCTGCATCAACGGGTAATGCGTGCACCCCAGAACCGCAGCTTGCGGGTTGGGCATCTTGCGCTTCAGGGCATCGACATGGGACCGTACCAGCGCCTCCGCCAGAATCATGTCCCCATCCTCGATCGCATCGACGACGCCGCCGCAGGCCTGCGCTTCCACATCGACCCCTATGGCGCGGAACGCCAGTTCGCGCTGGAAGGCACGGCTGGCGACCGTCGCAGGCGTTGCGAACAGCGCCACATGCTTCACCGCCACTTCCCGCGGCGGGCTGTTGTCGCCCCATTGCCGTTCCGTCAGGGCTTCGATCAGCGGAACGAATACGCCCAGCACACGCTTGCCTTTCGGCAGACCGCCTTCCTGCATCCGCCGCAAGGCCGCCGCGCTGGCGGTGTTGCAGGCCAGGATCACCAGGTCGCATCCCCCATCCCACAGCCGCTGAACCGATGCGACCGTCAGGTTGAACACGTCATCGGCATCCCGCACCCCGTAGGGCGCGTGGGCGCTGTCGCCCAGATACAGGAAGTCCACTTCTGGCAGACGCCGCTGCGCCGCCTCCAGAACCGTCAGCCCGCCGAGGCCGGAATCAAAAATGCCAACTGCCATGTCCGTGCCTCAGGCGCGATGCCGTTCCTCGAATTCATAGCCGCGCTCGAAGGATCCGAGCGGCGTCGGAGACAACTCATAGGTGGCTTTGCGCAGGAAATCCATCATCTGTTTGGCGTCGCCCGCCAACGGGTCCAGTATGTCGCGGCCGATGGGTGCGCCGATGACGACCCGCACCGGGGTATCAACCCTCCGGCGGAACTCCTTGATCAAAAGCCCCATCCGCAACGTGGCATGCAAATGGCTCGCAATCTGGAACAGCCGGCTCGTGTGACCGTCAAAGAATACCGGAACCACGACCGCGCGAGACTTGGCAATCATCCTCGCCGTGAACCCGCGCCAGTTGGGATCCATCGGATGCGAAAACGGTTTCGCACCAGTGCTGACCGTGCCGCCCGGAAAAATCCCGATGGCTCCGCCCGCGCCAAGGTAGTCCAGCGCCGTCTTTCGCGTCCTCAGGTTCAGCTGCACGGCATCCCTGGTGTCGTCAAAGGAAATCGGCAGGACGACGCGGTCGATATCTTCGGCCTTCTGAAAGACACGATGGGCCAGAATGCGGAAATCGCCTCGGGATCGGGCCAGGATATGCCCCATCATCAGCCCGTCGAGAATTCCGTAGGGGTGGTTCGCGATCAGGATCAGCGGCCCTTCCGACGGGATGTTTGACAGCGCGCCTCCCGCCACGTCCAAGGTA
Source organism: Sedimentitalea xiamensis (assembly GCF_030164465.1). Taxonomy (GTDB): domain Bacteria; phylum Pseudomonadota; class Alphaproteobacteria; order Rhodobacterales; family Rhodobacteraceae; genus Sedimentitalea; species Sedimentitalea xiamensis. The sequence continues at coordinate 129,176 of NZ_JASNJE010000004.1, read as the reverse complement.
AGCCCGTAGCGCTCGACCATGACCGTCCAGAAATCCCGTCCCGACGCGAGGTCTTTTTCATAGCCCTGCGCACGCCGGATCAGCCCCAGCCGTCCAGTGCTGTTTTCCATCAGCCTGATGATCGCACGTCCGCCACGCGTGGCGGCGGAATGCGCATAGGAAATGTCCCTGGCGATATGATGGCGCGACGCCAATTCCGTCTCCTGTTCGATGCCGCGCGGCCTGCGCAGAATCCGGATTTGCACGAAAACGGTAACAATGCTGTAACGACTACTCCGCCGCCTTCGCCAGATCGGGTCCTCCCTTACGGAACGCCGCCAGCAATTCCTCTCGCCGCTTCGCCGCCTTTGCTTCGTTTGCGGCCTTCACGGGGCCAAAGCCGCGAATATCAAGCGGCAGTGCAGCCAGCGCCACGGCAATGTCAGCGGTCTCTGGCGTGACCTTTGGCAACACTGCGTTCATGTCTGCCTCGAACTGCTTGATCAGCGCCCGCTCCATGCGCCGCTCGGCGCCGTAGCCGAACAGATCGAATGGGCTGCCCCGCAGCGACTTCAACGCCGCAAGCACCTTCAGTGGCGTGCGCATCCAGGGGCCGAACGCGCGTTTTTTCGGCCGGCCGTCCGGTCCGGTTCCGCCCAGGATCGGGGGCGCCAGATGATAGGTCATCCGGAACTCTCCATCGAATTCCGCCGCCGCCTTCTCCTGACTGGTCAGAAGCAGCCTCGCCACCTCGTATTCGTCCTTGTAGGCCAACAGCTTGTGATAGCCCCTGGCCACCGCATCCTTCAGCCGCGCATCCTCTATGCCGTCCACCAGCTTGCGATACCGCTTCGCAAGCCGCTTGCCCTGGTAGGCCACAAGATGATCGGCGCGATAGGCGATCTTCTCGTCCAGCGTCCGGGGAAGCTGCACGACATTGGGCGTCAGGATCGCCGCTGCCTCGGCGGGGAAAAGAACCGCCCAGCGTCCGATTTCGAATGCCCGCTTGTTTCGATCGACCGCCGCGCCGTTCAGTTCGAGCGCCTGATGGATGCTGTCCAGGCTGAGCGGAATCAAGCCGCGCTGCCAGGCGCCGCCGAACACCATCATGTTGGAAAAGATCGAATCGCCCAAAGTGGCCCGTGCCAGCTCCGAGGCATCGAACAGGTCCAGCCGGTCCTTGATGCGCGCCTGCAACGCCAGTTCCAGCCGATCCGCAGGCAAGGCGAATTCCGTGTTGCGGGTGAAATCCCCGGTGATGATCTCGTGGCTGTTGACCACCGCTCCGGTCTGTCCCGTCCGGGTCAGGCCCAGCGTCTTGGCCGCCGCCGACACGACAAGGTCACCCCCGATCAATGCGTGCGCCTCGCCGGTCGCGACACGGATTGCGTTGATGTCCTCGGGCCGGTTGGCGATCCGGCAGTGGATATGCACCGCACCGCCTTTTTGCGCCAGGCCCGCCATCTCCATCATGCCCGCGCCCTTGCCATCCAGTTGCGCCGCCTGGGCCATGACGGCCCCGATGGTCACGACGCCGGTGCCCCCGACGCCGGTGATGACCACGTTATGCGTGCCGTCGATGGCGGGCAGGTCCGGCATCGGCAGGTCGGGCAGATCCAGGGCAGTCGTCGCCTCCTTGCGCACGGTCGCGCCTTCGAGCGTGACGAAAGACGGGCAAAACCCCTTGAGGCAGGAATAGTCCTTGTTGCAGGATGACTGGTCGATCGCCCGCTTGCGCCCGAGTTCGGTGTCCTTCGGCACGATGGACACGCAGTTGGACTGGATGCCGCAATCGCCGCAGCCTTCGCAAATGTCGGTATTGATGAACACCCGCTTGTCCGGGTCCGGAAAACCGCCCCGCTTGCGCCGCCGGCGCTTTTCCGCGGCGCAGGTCTGGATATAAAGGATGGCCGAAACGCCCTCGATCTCGCGGAACTTCTTCTGCACCGCGTCCATTTCGGCGCGTTCGTGCCATTCCAGCCCCTTGGGAAACGGATCGCGCGCCGGCTCTTCCTTTTCATCGTAGACAACCGCAATGTGCTTGATGCCCATGGCGCTGAGTTCGGCTGCGATGCGCGGCGCATCCAGGTCGCCCTCGTTGTGCTGGCCCCCGGTCATGGCAACCGCGTCGTTGTAGAGGATCTTGTAGGTGATGTTGGTCTTGGCCGCCACGGCCGCCCGGATCGCCTGGATGCCGGAGTGGTTATAGGTGCCATCGCCCAGGTTCTGGAACACATGCGGCGTTTTCGAGAACGGCGCCTCGCCGATCCAGTTCGCGCCCTCGCCGCCCATATGGGTGAAACCCTGGGTCGACCGATCCATCCACTGCGCCATGTAGTGACAACCGATCCCCGCGTAGGCACGGCTGCCTTCGGGCACCCTGGTTGACGTGTTGTGCGGACAGCCGGAACAGAAATAGGGAAGCCGCGCGGCAATATCTTCGGCATTGTCATTGCGCCGCGCATCGTCCAGCGCCGCCATGCCGGCGCGGATACCGTCGGTTTCGCGCCCTTCCTCGATGAGGATCTTGCCCAGCCTTTCCGCAATCAGGATCGGGTCAAGCGCCCCTTGTGTCGGGAAAAGTTCCGGCCCGTGCATAGACCCCGCGCCACCGCCCTTGTGCCAGCCCCACACCCTGCGTCCCCGCCGGTCGTCGAAAATCGCTTCCTTGATCTGGATCTCGATCAGCTTGCGTTTTTCCTCGACCACCACGATCAGGTCCAGACCTTCGGCCCAGTCGTGAAATCCCTTCATGTCCAGCGGGAACACCTGGCCGATCTTGTAGGTCGTGATGCCCAGCCGCTCGGCCTCGGCCTCGTCGATGTTCAGAAGGCTCATCGCGTGCACCAGGTCAAGCCAGTTCTTGCCTGCCGCGACAAAGCCGATCTTGGCCCCCGGCTTGCCCCACATGCGCTTGTCCATGCGGTTGGCGTGGCTGAAGGCTTCGGCGGCGAAACGCTTGTAGTCGATGACCCGCGGCTCCTGCAGATGGGGCGTGTCCACCAGCCGGATGTTCAGCCCGCCCTGTGGCATGTCGAACTCGGGCGTGACCAGTTGGACGCGGTTCGGGTCGCCATCGACAACCGATGTTACCTCGATCGTGTCCTTCATCACCTTGAGACCGACCCACAGCCCGGAAAATCGCGCCAGCGCAAAGGCATAGAGGCCGTAGTCAAGGATTTCCTGCACCCCGGCCGGACTCACGATCGGCATATAGGCATCCATCAGCGCCCATTCGCTCTGATGCAGTGTGGTGCTGCTTTCGCCTGTATGGTCGTCACCCATCGCCATGACGACACCGCCCAAGGCGCTCGTGCCGGCCATGTTCGCATGCCGAATGACGTCGCCGGACCGGTCCACCCCCGGCCCCTTGCCGTACCAGAGCCCGAAGACCCCGTCGAACTTGCCTTCGCCCCGCAATTCGGATTGCTGCGAGCCCCAGAGCGCGGTCGCGGCCAGGTCCTCGTTCAATCCCAGCTGGAACACCACGTCATGCTCGACAAGCGGTTTGGCGGCGCGCTGCATCTGCATGTCCACCGCCCCAAGTGGCGAACCGCGATACCCCGTCACCAGTCCGGCGGTGTTGTGTCCGGCGGCGCGGTCACGGGCTTTCTGCATCAGCATCAACCGTACCAGTGCCTGTGTACCGTTCAGCAGCACCGGGCTCTTCGTCAGATCGAACCGGTCGTTCAAGGAAATCTTCTGCGTGCTCATCTCTCGCCTCCCAACGTCGGATTGAAGTGCATGCGACAGGCTCCATAATAGGTCATAATTTATGACCTGCATAGAAAAATAAATTGGTTTTCCTAGCGTAACGGCTGTTGCATGCCGAGTGTTACATCACATCATATAGGGTAGCGCGCACAGATCGAAAGTTGCTTCTATGGATTGGGACAAGCTCAGGATATTTCACGCCGTGGCGGATGCGGGCAGTCTGACTCATGCCGGCGACCGGCTGAATCTGTCGCAATCGGCGGTCAGCCGTCAGATCCGCGCGCTGGAAGAAAGCCTTGGCGCGACCCTGTTTCACCGCCATGCCCGCGGGCTGATTCTGACCGAACAGGGCGAGCTTCTGTTTGACGCGACGAGCGCCATGTCCAAGCGGCTGGAGACCGCCTCTGCGCGGATCAAGGACAGCGAAGAAGAAGTCTTTGGCGAATTGCGTGTCACCACGACCTTCGGGTTCGGACTGCTTTGGCTGGCGCCGCGCTTGCCGAAACTTTACGACAAATATCCGGATCTGAAGGTCGACCTGATGCTCGAAGAACGCGTCCTAGACCTGCCGATGCGGGAAGCAGACGTCGCAATTCGCATGAAAGAGCCCAGCCAAGCCGACCTGATCCGCAAACGCCTGATGACGGTGCAGATGCTGCTTTACGCGTCGCGCGAGTATCTCGACCGCAACGGGACGCCCTCCAGCATCGAGGACATCACCGACCACCGCCTGATTTGCCAGAACACGGATTCCGCGCAAGTCAGCGCCGGGGCGAGACTGGTGCAGCACCTGCTGACCTGCAATCCGCATTCCCTGTTGACGGTGAACAACTATTTCGGCGTTCTCCAGGGCGTTCTGAACAATCTCGGCATTGGCGTTCTGCCCGATTATGTCACGCAAGATTTCCCCGACCTCGTGCGTATCCTGCCAGAGATCGAGTCCGCCGATGTTCCGGTCTTTCTCGCCTATCCCGAAGAACTTCGGCAATCCCAGCGCATCGCCGCCTTTCGGGACTTCGTGCAAGAGGAGATCATCACCTACCGCAAGTCCTTGAAACAAGGCTGACAAAAAACAGCCATGCGCCCAACGCATGACAGGATTGCTGCCTCTGCGACCTTATTTCCCTTGATCGTGCACAGAGTGATGCCTAATTGAGCTTATGAAGCGATTGACGCGTAATTGCTCATCACTTCATACCTCCCTGTTGGACTTCGGCCGAGCTTAGCGCTCGGCCTTTTTTTTCGTCCACACTGGAACCGCGTTGCAACGCAGTCCGGAAAAAATGATTTCCCAATGGATTTATCGCGCGATAACGCATACGCCATAGCTGCATTATTTTCGTCAGATTTCTGCCCGGAGCGTCCCTTTGGCCCACATCGTCCGCGTCGCAATCCTTGCAATCTTTTGCCTTCTCAGCACGTTGGTCCCCGTTTCCGCTCAGGTGGGACAAGCCAGCGGATCAGACGGCGGCGATACCACGTCCGACATCACCCTGCCCGACCCCCTGACGCCTGACGCGGTGCGCGAAATGGTGGCGCGCATGTCCGACGATCAGGTGCGCAATATGTTACTGGACCGGCTCGACGCCGTGGCGGAACCCGAACCAACGGCCGCCGACCTGGAAGCGACCCTGTTTGCAAAGCTGCATCGGTGGTGGACAGCGTTCTACAGCAATCCGCTGGATGCGATCGTGAAACTGCCGAACCTCGTCGCCGAAGAAAGCAAGATCATCGCGAAGTTCTCTGACTCGTCCGGCGGGTTCATCGGTGTTTTGAAGCTCTTGGGCCTGATCGCCCTCACCGTCGGGGTTGCATACGGGATCGAACAGATCGCCGAGCGCGTGACCAAATCGTGGAGAAAACGCGCTGATCCGACAGACACCGCTACGTTGCGCGATTCCCTTACCTTCCTGTTCCGAAGGTTCATGCGCGAGATCTTCGGGCTGATCATCTTCTATTTTTCCGCCCGCATTCTAGGCCGAATGATAATGACCCCGGAGCAGCTGGCCTTTGCGGGACCTCTGATGACCTATCTCATCTGGTGGCCGCGTCTGGGCGCTGCCGTGTCGCGGTTCATTCTGGCCCCCAAGCAATCGGCCATGCGTCTGGTCAATGTCGACGATAGGTCGGCCGCTTTCCTGATGCGCCATCTGGTCGGCCTCATTTTCCTGGCCGGGCTGACAATCTTCGTGGTCGATTTCAACTTGAAGCAAGGCGCTTCGCTGGCGGAGACCCGTCTCGGCTTCTGGCTGGATTCGTTCGTCTACGTCTACATAGCATTCATCGCCTGGACGGCTCGCGACGCCTTGTCGGACATGATGCGCGGAATCGACCCGGATCGCACGGAATACGATGAATGGATCGCGAATTTTTACCCCTTTTTCATGATCGGGGTCGCTGTCGGCATGTGGGCCATCGTGACGACAATGACCGGATTGGGAAACACCCGTCAGCTTCTGCAGGGCGCCCACTATTCGACGATGTTCTGGCTGCTGGTCGCCCCGGCGCTGGACACGGCCATTCGCGGACTGGTCCGCCACCTTGTCCCCCCCATGGTCGGCGAAGGCCCCGTGGCGGAACGGGCCTATGTGAGCACAAAGCGCAGCTATATCCGCATCGGACGTGTGCTGATGGCTGGTCTCGTTCTCATATTGATTGCGCGCAGTTGGAACATCTCGCTCGCGGACTTCACATCTGGACGGCAAGGCTTTGGCACCAACCTGGTCGAATTCCTCATGATGCTGGCCGTCGGCTACGTTGTCTACGAGGTGGTCTCGCTCTGGATCAACCGCCAACTTGCCAAGGAACAGACCAGCGCCGCGCCGCTCGACCAAGAAAGCGCGGGCGATGGCGGCGGGGCGGGCGGATCGCGCCTTGCCACCGTGTTGCCGCTGTTGCGGGTGACGGCACAGGTCGCCATCGTGGTTATCTTCAGCCTTCTCGCCGTTGGCACGCTTGGCATCGACATCACGCCGCTTCTGGCCGGCGCGGGGATCCTCGGCCTCGCCATCGGCTTTGGCGCGCAAAAGCTGGTGGCCGATGTCGTCTCGGGCATCTTCTTCCTTATCGACGACGCCTTCCGCGTCGGTGAATATGTCGAGGTCGGAGGCACCATGGGTACGGTTGAAAAGATCTCCATCAGGTCGATGCAACTGCGCCACCACCTGGGCCTTGTGCACACGCTGCCCTACGGCGCGATCCCCAAAATCACGAATTTCAGCCGCGACTGGGTGATCATGAAGCTGAAATTCACCGTCCCCTTCGACGTGGACCCGGAAAAGGTGCGCAAGATATTCAAGAACATCGGACAGGAACTCTTGGCCGACCCCCGGTTCGAAGGCGACTTTCTCGAACCGTTCAAGAGCCAGGGCGTCTCCGCAATCGACGATGTCGGCATCACCATCCGTGGCAAGTTCATGGCCAAACCCGGCACCCAGTTCATGATCCGCAAGGAAATCTACAACCGGGTTCAGGATGCATTCGAAAAGAACGGCATCGAGTTCGCCCGCCGCGAAGTGCGGGTGGCGATCCCCGGCCTGGACCACGCCGAAGACCTGACCGATGAGCAAAAATCGGCTATAGGCGCCGCTGCCACCGGTGTCGTGCAGGCAGAGCTCGAAAAGGAAAAAGGAAAGCCTTGAAGCCTATGGCCTTCATCGCTTTGCTTCGAGAAATGACATCACAACCAAGCGGGCTCGCATTGTGAAACTCTGCCGGGCACTGTTCAATCGTATGTCGGCCCATGCCCGGTGTTTCGGCCTGGCGGTCGGCCTGTCCGCATCGGTTGGCGCGGTCTGGGCCGACCCGACCCAAGTCGAACAACAGGTCAAGAGCGCCGGCAATGCCCAGAAAGACAGCGATTTCGGATTTCGCAGCGGGTCCTTCGTCGCAACGCCGATTCCGTTTTCCAACCCGACCATCGGCTCCGGTCTTGTGCTCGGCCTCGGCTATCTCTTCAATATCGATCGCGGCTCCAAGCCCTCGGTCATCGGCATTGCCGGGCTGAGATCCGATAACGGCACCATGGGCTACGGCGGTTCCATCAACCTGTACTCCCACGACAACCGCTGGCAACTGGAGACCCTGTTCGCCGAAGCGGACATCCGGTATGATCTGTTCACCACCATCGGCACCCTGCCGATCCGGCAGGAGGGTTATCTGGGTCGGGTCAGCCTGTCTTACGGGGTCACGCCGGACCTGTCCTTTGGCGGCAGCATGCGTTACCTGAAAACCGATGTCAGCCTGGACGCGCCGGATCTTCCGTCGATACCGGCGCCGTTCAATGACTTCCTCAATACCGAGATCCTGAGCCTGGGCGTGGTCGCTGACTGGGACACGCGGGACGATACGCTGTATCCGACCTCAGGTAACCACCTGCAATTCGAGGCCTCACGCGGTATCTTCCTTGGGGGCATTCTGCCGGACTACAGCAGGGCGTTCCTGAATTTCTCGCACTATGTCGCGGTCGGAAAAAACGGGGTTCTGGCGGCCATGGCGTCGACCTGCGCCGCTTCTTCGGACACGCCGTTCTTTGACCAGTGCGCCCTGGGCGGAACCGACTCCTTCAGGGGGTTTTCGTTCACGCAGTATCTCGACGACCGCTCCGCATCGGTGCAGGTCGAATACCGGCAAACCCTGACACCGCGTTTCGGAGGCGTGGTCTTCGGCGGTGCAGGTCTCGTGGGTCCGACCTATGGCCAACTCGCCGAAGGCGGAACCCACGGCGCCGTCGGGATCGGCTTGCGGTATCGGGTTTCAAAGAAGTTTCCGGTCGACCTGTCCGTCGACGTTACCCGAAACACGATCGACGAAAACCAGCTTTACATCTACGTCGGCCAGCGGTTCTGACCCTCGGGACCAGCAAACCCGGCAAACTTCTCCAGATCGCGCAGGCCGGACCGTCCAACCGGCACCGTTCCATTGTATCCACCGCATGGCCGCGACCGTCCCGATTTCAGGCGCAACGGCGGGGTCCAGATGCGCACGGATTATGCTTCCCCCTGCCCTTGGCTTGGCCTAAAAGGCGGCCAAACAGCCGCCACCGGGGAAGACGTCACCATGCAAGACCCAGCCATCACGCCAGATCTGATCGCCGCACACGGGCTGAAGTCGGACGAGTATGAACGCATCCTCGACATCATCGGGCGCGAACCGACGTTCACCGAGCTGGGCATATTCTCGGCGATGTGGAACGAACACTGTTCCTACAAATCTTCCAAGAAATGGCTGCGCACCCTTCCCACGACCGGGCCACAGGTCATCTGCGGCCCCGGCGAGAACGCCGGCATCGTTGACATCGGCGACGGGCAATGCGTCGTCTTCAAGATGGAAAGCCACAACCACCCGTCCTACATCGAACCCTACCAGGGCGCTGCGACCGGCGTCGGCGGCATCCTGCGGGACGTGTTCACCATGGGCGCACGCCCCATCGCCGCCATGAACGCCCTGTCCTTCGGAATGCCCGACCATCCCAAGACCCGCAGGCTGGTCAGCGGCGTCGTCGAAGGCATCGGCGGCTACGGCAATTGCTTCGGCGTGCCGACGGTGGGCGGCGAGGTCCGGTTTCACCCGGCCTACAACGGCAACTGTCTCGTGAACGCCTTTGCGGCCGGCCTGGCCGACACCGACAAGATCTTCTACTCCGCCGCGTCGGGCGTCGGGATGCCTGTCGTCTACCTTGGCGCCAAGACTGGTCGCGACGGCGTCGGCGGCGCGACGATGGCCAGCGCGGAATTCGACGACACGATCGAAGAAAAACGCCCGACCGTGCAGGTCGGCGACCCGTTCACCGAAAAACGCCTGATGGAAGCCACGCTCGAACTGATGGCGACCGGCGCGGTGATCTCGATCCAGGACATGGGAGCGGCCGGCCTGACCTGTTCCGCGGTGGAAATGGGCGACAAGGGGGGGCTTGGCGTGCGGCTCAACCTCGATGCGGTCCCTCAGCGCGAACCGGACATGACCGCCTATGAAATGATGCTGTCCGAAAGCCAGGAACGGATGCTGATGGTTCTCAAGCCGGACCTGGAATCCGAAGCCCGCGCCGTGTTCGAGAAGTGGGACCTCGATTTCGCCATCGTCGGCGAAACCATCGCCGAGGACCGTTTCATCGTGGAACATGACGGCAAGGTCATGGCCGATCTGCCACTGGCGACCCTCTCGGGTTCGGCACCGGAATACGACCGTCCCTGGGTTCCGACTCCGCCGGCACAACCCTTGGGCGACATTGCCCAGATCGATCCTCTCGATGGGCTGCGGGCCCTGCTGGCCTCGCCGAACTATGCGGCGAAACAGTGGGTCTATGAACAATATGACACGATGGTCATGGCCGATACCGCCCGCGCGCCGGGGTTCGGATCGGGCATCGTGCGCGTGCATGGCACCGACAAGGCGCTGGCGTTCACGTCGGACGTTACGCCGCGCTATGTGCGCGCCAATCCGGAGGAAGGCGGCAAACAGGCGGTGGCCGAAGCCTACCGCAACCTGACCGCCGTCGGTGCGACCCCACTGGCGGCCACCGACAACCTGAATTTTGGCAATCCCGAAAAGCCCGAAATCATGGGGCAGTTCGTCGGCGCGATCAAAGGCATTGGCGCCGCCTGCGCGGCGCTGGACATGCCGATCGTGTCCGGCAACGTCTCGCTCTACAATGAAACCGATGGCGCGGGCATCCTGCCGACACCGACCATCGGCGCTGTCGGCCTGCTCGCGAATGTGAACGACATCATCGGCAACGAAGTCCGCGACGGCCATGTCGCGCTGGTCGTCGGCGCAACTTCCGGCCATCTCGGCCAATCCGCGCTTCTTGCAGAAGTGTTCAACCGCGAAGACGGCGACGCACCGGCGGTCGATCTTGAGTCAGAAAAACGCAATGGCGACTTCATTCGCGCCAACCGCGCGCTGATCCGGGCCTGCACCGACCTGTCTGATGGCGGCCTCGCGCTGGCCGCCTTCGAATTGGCCGAGGCGGCGGGCGTCGGCGTTCAACTGGACGACGCGACAACCGAACAGCTCTTTGGAGAGGACCAGGCCCGCTATCTCGTGGCCTGCAATTTCGACCAGGCCGAGGCGCTCATGATCGCCGCCGGTCGCGCCGGTGTTCCGATCGCAACGGTCGGGCGTTTCACCGGTCACCTCGTACAGATTGGTACGCGTTCGGCTCCATTGACGGAACTTTCGCAACTCTATCGCACCGCCTTCCAGGGTGCGGTCGCCTGACGAAAACGCACCGGCGTCCCCCGCGCCCTTGGATCGCCGCAGGCACGGAATGCTCCGACCGCTCTCTTGCGTCGCCTGCCGCTCCGCCCTACATCTGGGCCAATACAACAGGAGAGATTCAGCACATGGCCATGCAAGCCCATGACATCGAAGAGTTGATCCGCGCCAGCTTTCCGGCCGCGAAGATCACGATCACCGATCTGGCCGGTGACGGAAACCATTATGCCGCCGAAGTCATCGATGAAAGTTTTCGCGGCCAGAACCGGGTGCAGCAGCAGCGCGCGGTCTATGCCGCGCTCAAGGGCAAGATGGATGGCTCGGCCGGTGAATTGCATGCACTGGCCCTGACCACCAAGGCGCCGGACTGAGACAGGACAACAAAGGAACGCGACATGACCGATACGGCCACACAGATCAAGGACACGATCTCCTCCAACGACGTGGTGCTCTACATGAAAGGCACCAAGGAAATGCCCCAGTGCGGCTTTTCAAGCCGCGTTGCGGGGGTGCTGAACTACATGGGCGTGGATTTCGCCGATGTAAACGTGCTTGCGGACGAAGCCATCCGCCAGGGAATCAAGGATTTCTCCGACTGGCCCACCGTGCCGCAACTTTACGTCAAGGGCGAATTCGTCGGCGGCTGCGACATCATCACCGAAATGACTCTGTCGGGCGAGTTGGACACTCTGTTCGAGCAAAAAGGCGTATCCTTTGACAAGGACGCCGCCAACAAGATCCGCGAAGCCAACGGCTGACCGCAAAAAAGCGCAAGGGTACGTCGCCGATGTGCCCTTGCCCGATCGCCCGGATCTTGCGCGCGGGAAAACTGCGCCTTTCCGTTTCAGCCCCGGGGTCCGGACAGCTTGGCCGAAATCTTCCGGACGCGTCAGAACCGGCCCCGTCGTCCGTACCGGAATGCAAAAGACCCCCTGACACCGCAGGTGGATCCCCTCCGCGAACCTCCTTTCGCGGACTTCAGGCCCCGGCTTTCTCCTCGATCTCGGCGGCAAGCGCCTCGGCACGGGCGGCCAGTTCGGCAAGCGTATCTGTCACGACCTGCGGAACCACCGGCACTTCGATCCGCTCGGGCGCAGGCCCCGGCGCATTCCGCAACTGCGCCAGTTCGGCATCGCGTTCGGCCAGCGTCTTTTCCATCTCCCTGATCCGGTCCTCGACGGCGGCGGTCTTGTCTGCCAGCATCAGACCCGCCATCAACAGCATCCGGGCCTCGGGCATCCGTCCGATCTGGTCGGTCAGAACCTGCGCTTCCTCGTCCAGCATTCGCGCCGCAGAGTGCAGGTAGCTTTCTTCGCCGTCCTGGCAGGACACTTCGAACCCGCGACCGCCGATCATGATCGTCACTTCGGGCATCAGGCATCCTCCCCGTCGGTCAAGCCTGCGGCCGAGGCCAGCAGGGGTTCAAGTTTCGCCAGCACCGCACTGACCTCGGCCGCGTCGGTCGCCCTGATCGCCCGAAGGCTTTCCAGTTCCGCCAGCATCGCCTTGTTGATCAAGTGGGGTTCCCCGACCCCGCTTTCATTGGCCTTGCGCAGGGCGGCGTTGCTCTGGCGCAATTGCTCATTGGCCAGACGCAGGCGCTGCACGTCCATGTCGAGCCGCCCCATCGCATCGTTTTGCGCCGCAAGGTCGGCTTTCAGCTTGTCCAGTTCATCGGAGACGTCGAGTGCGGCCCGCAGAGCGGCAAGTTCGTCGCCGTGCCGCTCCTTGATCGCCCGCAGACGTTCTTCCAGTTGCGAGTTGGCAAGTCTTTCGTCTTCCAGAGCCTGGACGAGGTCGGGGTCGGGAATCGCGGCAGCGGCTTCCCGCTCGGCGAGCATCATGACGCCGGCTCCGATCCGTTCCATGGCCGCGGTGATGCGGCTGTTAAGTTCGTCGATCTGGCTCATGCCTGTCGCCTTTCCCTGCGCTTGTTCCGTCTTAATATTCTGTTCATCAATGCGTGCCGGCCAGATCGGCTTGGACGCGGCGAATCGGGTCTCCGGGGCAATTGGTAGCAGTCTAGCCAAGGACTGTGCAAATTTCCTCCCCTTTGGTTTCAATGCCTTGTGCGGTTGATCTGAAGTGGCAGGTTCACGCCGGCCCGGTCCTGCTTGATCTTTGAGGTGCGGCTGGTATTGAGCAGGCCAATCTTTGCACTTCACCCGAGACAATCCAAAGGAACAGCCCCGTGGACCTGACCGCCCTGCGCACCGCCAACCCCGATCATTGGGCCAAGGCCTCTGCCATCCGCGCCCTGACGCTGGATGCTGTCGCCGCCGCGAATTCCGGCCATTCGGGCATGCCGATGGGCATGGCCGACGTGGCCACGGTCCTGTTCGAAAAGCATCTGAAATTCGACGCCTCCGCCCCGAACTGGCCGGATCGCGACCGTTTCATCCTGTCTGCCGGGCACGGTTCGATGCTGCTCTATTCGCTGTTGCACCTGACCGGATACGCCGACATGACACTGGAGGAGATCCGGAATTTCCGCCAGTGGGGCGCGCGCACGGCCGGGCATCCGGAATACGGCCACGCCAGCGGCATCGAAACCACCACCGGCCCCCTCGGTCAGGGCATTTCCAACGCGGTCGGTTTCGCCATGGCGGAAGAAATCCAGCGCGCCCGCTACGGCCGCAATATCGTCGATCATTTCACCTATGTGATCGCCGGCGACGGATGTCTCATGGAAGGCGTCAGCCAGGAAGCGATCGGTCTGGCCGGGCGGCACCAGCTCGGCAAACTCATCGTGCTCTGGGACAACAACAACATCACCATCGACGGCACCGTGGACCTGTCCGATCGCACCAACCAGGTGATGCGGTTCAAGGCGTCGGGCTGGCATGTGATCGAAATCGACGGCCACGACCCGCAGGCGATCGACGAGGCGCTGACAGCGGCCAGGAAGACCAGAAAACCGTCCATGATCGCCTGCAAGACGCATATTGCCCTCGGGCATGCTGCTCAGGACACCAGCAAGGGCCACGGAGCGTTGACCGACCCCGACCAGTTGCGCGCCGCCAAGGAAGCCTATGGCTGGACGACAGGCCCCTTCGTGGTACCGGACGAAGTCAAGAAAAGCTGGGAAGACATCGGCGCGCGTGGCGCGGCCGCACGCGCCGAATGGGAAGACCGGCTGTCCGCCCTGTCCGAACGCCGCCGGTCGGAATTCAACCGTGCCTACGCGCTGGAGGTTCCAAAACGCCTCGCCGCGACCATTCGCGCCCTCAAGAAGCAGGCCAGCGAAGCCGCCCACAACGTGGCCACCCGCAAATCCAGCGAAATGGTGCTGGAAATCGTCAACCCGGTGATGACCGAAACCGTCGGCGGATCCGCCGATCTGACCGGATCGAACAACACGAAGACCGGTGACATGGGCGTGTTTGATCCGGAAAACCGCAAGGGCCGCTATATCTACTGGGGCATCCGCGAACACGGCATGGCGGCGGCCATGAACGGCATGGTCCTGCACGGCGGTATCCGGGCCTATGGCGGCACTTTCATGTGCTTCACCGATTATGCCCGCCCGTCCATGCGGCTCGCCGCATTGATGAAGATCCCGACCGTGTTCGTCATGACCCACGACAGTATCGGTCTTGGCGAAGACGGCCCGACGCACCAGCCAGTCGAGCATCTGGCGATATCCCGCGCGACTCCCAACACAATGGTTTTCCGTCCCGCGGACACGGTTGAAACGGCGGAAGCCTGGGAACTGGCGCTTACCAGCACGGAAACCCCGTCGGTGCTGTCGCTGACCCGCCAGGGGCTGCCGACGGTGCGCCTGGAACACAAGCAAAGGAACCTGACGGCCCAAGGCGCCTATGTTCTTGCCGAAGCCGATGCGAAACGGCAGGTGATCCTGATCGCCACCGGTTCCGAAGTGTCCGTGGCGCTCGCAGCACGGGACATTCTCGAAGGGCAAGGCATCGGCACTCGTGTTGTGTCGATGCCCTGCATGGAACTGTTCGCGCAACAGGACGAAACATACCGCAAGCGCATTCTTCCCGTCGGGCCGGTCCGCGTCGGGATCGAGGCCGGTGTCCGTCAGGGCTGGGATCGCTGGCTTCTGGGCGAACGGGGCCGCGAACACAAAGCCGGATTCATCGGCATGGACAGTTTCGGAGCCTCTGCTCCCGCGGAAGAACTGTTCGAAAAATTCGGCATCACCGCCGAGGCGACCGTGGCAAAAGTCAGGTCCCTGCTCGGCTGACATGCGCCTGACGGGCACCCGCGCCATAGGTTCGGGTGCCGTTCTTCTCCGGCCGGGTCCTGCTTCGCAAAGCGGCCCCTCTGATCAAGTCCTTGTCCGCCCAATGCAATCGGCAGAACCTTCGCGCGGTCAGAAAATGCGCACTGAGCGCCCGGTCCGGGAACGAAATCCGCTTTCCGGCAGAATCAAACGAAGATCACCACCGACTGCATGCCATCGACCACCAATTCGCCGTCGGTGTTCCATCCCCGCATCACCTGGGAACTGAAGCCGTCCCGCGCCGAGGTCAGATCGGTTTCCAGCATCCACCAGCCGTCGCGGGTCCTCGGGGCACCGGACAGCAGATTGCAGATCCAGGTCATCGAGGAATTCGGCCCTGGCTGGCGGCATACAGGGAACACCGCTGGGGGCAGCACGTCGGCAATGCCGATCAGCCCCTCCGGACGCGTCCACATCGCAGGGTCGCGGTAACGCGCCCAGACCCGGACGTATCCCCGGTCCGCCCCCATGAACGGCAGGTGTCCGTCGATCAACCGCACCTCGAAATTGCCGAAGAACCGAGCCGGCGGGCGGGACATGCCCGGTGGGAAATAGGGATCGGTCTGTTCCGGCAGCGGCGCCGCTGGCGCGGATCGTTCCACGGTCACGTGACTGTTCTGCGCCAGACCGAATGAAAACGTGCCCTGTGCCACCACCTTCCCGTCGATCCGGGCCTGGGTATTCACGGTGGTCACGTTTCTGCCCTGCCGGAAGATATCGACCGAGATATCAGGCGAAGTCGTGACCGGCGCGGTGAAATTGATCAGGGCCGAACGCAGAGGCGGAAGATCGGCCTGGACCCGACGCGCCGCGGCCAGCAGCAAGGCGGCGGTGAACCCTCCATAGGCGGTTCGGCCCTGTTTCCAGTTGTCGGGGACCGCGAACCGGGGCGAAACGCCGGTTGCATCTGGCGCGTCAAGCACTTCGGAAAGGGTCATTTCGCTCATCGCCGGTCTCCTCCTGGTGGCAGGTGGATCCTTGCAGCCTCGCCGCCCGGACACAAAGATTACCTCGGGTCAGAATCCGCTTCCACCTTGCCCCCGAACAGGGTTTGCACCAGCGGAACCAACAGTTTGGAGGCCACCGGAATCAGGACCATGCCGAGTGCGACGCCGAACACACCGTCCATTGCCGCCGTGGCGGCCCATTCCACAGTGCCCCGGTATGCATCCGGAACCAGGCCAGCGACGAGAACGGCGGCATCGTGGATGTGATGGCCAAGCCAACCGAACCCCAGTTCTTCCATCCCATGGATCACGATGGATCCGCCGACCCAGAGCATCGCCGCCGTGCCGATGATCGTCAGCGCCTTCATCAGCCCCGGCATGGCGCGCACGATTCCCCGCCCCAGCGAACGGGTCGGGCCAAGGCGGCCGTTGGCGGCCATGAACAGCCCCACGTCATCCGCCTTCACGATCAGGGCGACGCTGCCGTAGACGACCACGGTAATGCCGATCCCGACCACTGCCAGCGTCGCGGCTTCCATCCAGATGTTGGATTGCGGGATCGCCGCCAGCGCGATGGTCATGATCTCTGCGGACAGGATGAAGTCGGTCTTTATCGCGCCCGCCGCCTTTTCCTGTTCCAGATGCGCCGGATCGCCTTCGATGTCTTCGGGAAAGACATGGGGATCGTCATGCGGAATCAGGGCGTGATAGATCTTTTCGGCGCCTTCGAAACACAGATAGGCCCCGCCCAGCATCAACAGGGGCGCGATCATCCAGGGCGCGAAATTCGCCAGCAACAGGCCGACGGGCAACAGATAGAGCAGCTTGTTCTTGAACGACCCCTTGGCAATCTGCCAGATGATCGGCAATTCGCGGCTGGCATGGAAACCGTGCACGTATTTCGGCGTGACCGCCGCATCGTCGATCACCGCGCCCGCCGCTTTGGCACCGGCCTTGGCCGCCTGACCGGCAATGTCATCCACCGAGGCGGCCGCCACCTTGGCGATGCCCGCCACATCATCCAGCAACGCCAGCAGCCCGCTCATGTTCCACCCCTTGCAGATTGCGCCTGAAATTGCAGCCTAGCGCATACGCCCGTCAGGGCAAGCGTTAGCGCAACCGGAAAAAGTTTGCGCTAACACGCTGTGAATGCGACGCTTTTTCCCTTTTTATGCAGGGGGTGCGGGTCTATATGCCCATCAACCCGCAACCTTCAGGAGCGACAGAACATGACCGTAACCGTCGGAATCAACGGATTTGGCCGCATTGGCCGCTGCACCCTGTCCCACATTTCAGCCAGCGGCAGGAACGACATCAAGGTGGTCAAGGCGAACGCGACCGGACCGCTGGCGACAGCGGCGCACCTTTTGCGCTATGACAGCGTGCATGGACGGTTCGGCAACGATATCCGCGTCGGAGAACGCACCCTGGACCTGGGCCGGGGCGAGATCGAGATGTTCTCGACCTATGACCCCAACGAACTGGACTGGTCGGGTTGCGACGTGGTTCTGGAATGCACCGGAAATTTCAACGACGGCAAGAAGGCCAATGTCCACCTTGAGCGCGGCGCGAAATCGGTCCTGATCTCCGCACCTGCGAAGAACGTGCAGAAGACCATCGTGTTCGGCGTCAACGACGAGATGCTGGCAAAGGGCGACAATATGGTCAGCAACGGCTCCTGCACCACCAACTGCCTGGCCCCGCTGGCCAAGGTGCTGGACGAGGCCGTCGGTATCGAACACGGGATCATGACGACGATCCATTCCTATACCGGCGATCAGCCGACGCTGGACCGGCGCCACAACGATCTCTACCGCGCCCGCGCGGCGGCGATGGCAATGATCCCGACCTCGACCGGAGCCGCCAAGGCGCTGGGCGAGGTTCTGCCGAACCTCAAGGGCAAACTGGACGGCTCCGCCATGCGCGTGCCGACGCCGAACGTGTCCGCGGTCGACCTGACGTTCCGCGCCGGGCGCGACGTGACCGCCGAGGAAATCAACGAGATGGTCGCCGAAGCGGTCAAGGGTCCGATGGGGCATGTCATGGCCTATGACCCGGAGCCCAAGGTGTCGATCGATTTCAACCACACCGAGGAAAGCAGCATCTTCGCACCCGATCAGACCCGCGTGGTCGACGGTCGTATGGTGCGGGTTCTGGCATGGTATGACAACGAATGGGGCTTTTCGGTGCGGATGGCCGATGTCGCCGTTGCCATGGGCCGCCTGAACCGCTGACACTTGCGGCGCACTTGAAGGAAGACGTCCGGTCAGGCATAGCTGATCGGGCGTTTTTTGTCCGCCGGGGTCCGAATGACCAATAGAATTGCGCTAGTGCTGGGCCTGCTGATCCTGGTCATCCTGCTGGCGGATGTTCTGCTCTACGGCGCGGATCACCTTGTTTTCCTGGGCAAGAAACTGTTCGACCTGATCGACTGGCTGGCCTTCTGGAGATGATTAAAAACGCCGACGCCTAGCGGCCCAGCCTTTCGAGCAGCGCTTCGTTGACCTGTGGCGTCACGAACTTCGACACATCGCCTCCGAGGCGGGCGATCTCCTTGACCAGCTTGCTCGCAATGGCCTGATGCTTGGCATCGGCCATCAGGAAAACGGTTTCGACGCTGTCGTCCAGCGCCCGGTTCATCCCGACCATCTGGTATTCATATTCGAAATCCGCCACCGCGCGCAGCCCTCGGACGATGATCTGCGCCCCGACATCGTTGGCGCAATCGATCAACAGGTTTTCGAACGGGTGCACGACGATTTCGATGCCGGTCCTGGACGCCAACGCGGTGCAGTCCGCCTCGATCATGGCCACCCGTTCCTCCAGCGAAAACAGCGGCCCCTTGTCCCGGTTGATGGCGACCCCGATCACCAGTTTGTCCACCAGCGCCGCTGCCCGCCGTATGATATCTGCATGCCCCAGCGTGATCGGGTCGAATGTTCCGGGATAAAGGGCAACGCGCATGGCAGACTCCGACCGTTGGCATGTGCGGCCAAGCAACCACGCCGCCCCCGGTTTTGCAAGGGGAGCCGGCCGGATTTGCCTTTGAATTCAGGCGTGGATCGGGCGGCGGCGCCCTAGTGCCCCATGATCATGCCTTCCAAGGCTTCCTTTTCCATGGCCAGAACGGACAACTGCGCCTTGACCAGATCGCCCAGTGTGATCAATCCGATCATCGTTCCGTCCTCGACTACGGGCATGTGGCGGAACCGGCCTTCGGTCATTATTCCCAGGATGTCCTGGGCGGAATCCTTGCTGGTGCAGGTGACGAGCTTGCTCGTCATGTAGGTGCTGACCGGCTGATCCAGACATCCCTTGCCCACATTGGACAGTTCGCGCACGATATCGCGTTCCGACAGGATGCCCGATGCGGTCTTGCCGCCGTCATCGGACACCACGACCGACCCGATCCTGTTGTCGGCCAGAATCTTGGCCGCATCCGAGACCTTAGCAGTCGACTCGATCGTCAGGACTCCGGTGGTGGATTTTGACTTGAGAATCTGATGGACAAGCATTCTGAGGGGCTCCGCAATAATCTTTCAATATCAACAGCGTTGCCGCAATAAGCAGACAAGTCAAGTCAGGCTTTCCAAACGCGCGACTTCTTCGCGCAAACCCTGGCTCAGCGCCTGGGCAAACCGGTTCAACCGGTCGCTGCGTTGGTCGCCCTGATGGCGCACCAGGAAGAAACTGCGGGTCAGGCTTACCTGATCCGTCAGGACGCGCCGCAACTGCCGGTGGCTGGGCAGCGCGAAATCATGCGCCACCCCCAGGCCGGCGTGTTGCGCCAGCAATTTCAGTTGCACCGGGACCGAATTGGACGCCAACGGCACCCGCTTGACGCCAAGCTGATCCAGATAATCCAGTTCGGCGTCAAAGATCATGTCGGGAATATAGCCGATCATCCGCCGCCCCCGCAGATCCTCGACACTCAGCAACGGCGGAGTGTCGCGCAGATACCGGCGACTCGCCACCAGATGCAGGCGATAGTCGGTGATCTTCTGCACCAGCAACCGCCCGGCCGTCGGGGCACTGACGGCGACGGCCATGTCCGCTTCGCGGCGGGACAGGTTCACGATGCGTGGCAGGGCGACGATCTGGATGTCGAGATCGGGATTGTCCGCTGCAATCGCCGCACAGACCTGTGGCAGAAGGTAGTTGGCGCAGCCGTCCGGCGCTCCGATCCGAACCTGCCCCGCCAGCCCTTCGCTGGGACCGGCAAGGGCTTCGGTGAGCGCGCGCATGGCCATTTCCGCCTGTTCGCCATGGGCCAGCAGCCGTTCTCCCTGCGCCGTAAGCGCATAGCCCTGCGGCGATTTCACGAACAACGGCGTCGCCAGAGCCGTTTCCAGCCGCGCGACGCGGCGCCCGACGGTGGCGGGATCGATCTTGAGAACGCGGCCCGCGGCAGACAGGCTTTCCTCGCGCGCGACGGCGAGAAAGACCTTGAGATCATCCCAATGTGGTGTCATCGCGCCACTCCTTTTGCAAAATCGCAAATCCTTTTTGAGTTATTGCCTCTGTTCGGTCCATTTTTGCAAGACTATGGTGCGCCCGGATGATCAATGGGAGAAAACCGATGCAGGAACTGAAACATTACATCAACGGCAGCCACGTAAAGGGACAGTCGGGACGGTTTGCCGATGTGATGAACCCGGCCACCGGCGAAGTGCAGGCCCGCGTACCGCTGGCCAATGCCGAAGAACTGGCCTTTGCCGTCGACGTGGCCGCCGATGCGCAACCGGGTTGGGCCGCAACCAATCCGCAGCGCCGCGCGCGCGTGCTGATGAAATTCGTCGATCTGCTAAACCGCGACATGGACAAGCTCGCCGAGGCGCTGAGCCGCGAGCATGGCAAGACCCTGCCGGATGCCGCAGGCGACGTGCAGCGCGGACTGGAAGTCGTGGAATACTGCATCGGCGCGCCTCAGATGCTGAAGGGCGAATTCACCGACGCCGCCGGACCCGGCATCGACATGTATTCCATGCGCCAGCCCCTTGGGGTTACGGCCGGGATCACGCCGTTCAACTTTCCCGCGATGATCCCGATGTGGATGTTCGCGCCGGCCATCGCCTGTGGCAACGCCTTCATCCTGAAGCCCAGCGAACGCGACCCCTCGGTGCCGATCATGCTGGTGGAACTCATGGAAGAAGCCGGACTGCCCAAGGGCATCCTTCAGGTCGTGAACGGAGACAAGGAAGCGGTCGACGCGATCCTTTACCACCCGACGATCCAGTCGATCGGCTTTGTCGGCTCCACCCCCATTGCCGAATACATCTACGGAACCGGGTGTTCGCAAGGCAAGCGCGTTCAGTGTTTCGGCGGCGCGAAGAACCACATGATCATCATGCCCGATGCCGACATGGATCAGGCTGCCGATGCGCTGGTCGGCGCAGGCTACGGCGCGGCCGGAGAACGCTGCATGGCGATTTCCGTGGCCGTTCCGGTGGGTGACGAAACCGCGGATCGGCTGATGGAAAAGCTTGTCCCGCGGGTCGAGGCGCTGAAGGTCGGCCCCTACACATCCGGGAACGACGTGGATTACGGTCCGGTCGTGACCGCCGCCGCCAAGGCCAACATCGAACGGCTGGTGCAGACCGGGATCGAACAGGGGGCCAAACTGCTCGTGGACGGGCGCGGTTTCAAGCTGCAAGGCTACGAGACCGGCTTTTTCGTCGGACCGCATCTTTTCGACCATGCGACGCCGGACATGGACATCTACAAGACCGAAATCTTCGGTCCCGTCCTGACCACCGTGCGGGCGCAATCCTACGAGGAAGCTCTGAAACTGGCGATGGACCACGAATACGGCAACGGCACCGCGATCTTCACCCGTGACGGGGACGCGGCGCGCGATTTCGCCAGCCGCATCAATGTCGGAATGGTCGGCATCAACGTGCCGATCCCGGTGCCGTTGGCCTATCATACCTTCGGCGGCTGGAAGAAATCCGTCTTCGGCGATCTCAATCAGCACGGCCCGGACGCGTTCAAGTTCTACACCCGGACCAAGACCGTGACTTCGCGCTGGCCATCAGGCCTGAAAGACGGCGGCGAGTTCCACTTCAAGCCCATGGACTAGGACTGTCCTGCCGTCCGATATCCCGGTGTGTCCCCTTGTCCGATGGGCAATGGGGACACACCTTAAGGGAATGCTACCATCTATTAACAACCCAAGATTGCATATAGGCGGAATTCTGCCTATCCTTTCCAGAGCAACGGCCATCGAGCGAGGATTGGACGCGATCATACCATGGGGATAACCTACAAGTACCTCCCAGAGCGGTATCTGATCTACGTCCGCCTGGAAGGGTATGTCGATCAGAAGGACATATTCCGATACTTCGCAAAATTCGAGCGCGATACGACCCTGGTCGCCGGCTGCAATGAACTGATCGATTTCAGCGCCTTGACGGATCTGGATCTCACCTACGAAGAAATGCGCACGGTCAGATTGCGTGAAGAAGGCTACTACAAGAGCGCGCCCGCTCCGGTGCTCTGCGTGATCCACGCCCCGCGGGACACGACTTTCGGCATGGCGCGGATGTATCAGCAGATGGTGGCGGCCACCGAAGACCATATCGTTCAGATCGCCCGAACCGAAGCCGAGACGCTGCAAATGCTGAGTCAACCTGAAGCCCGGTTTTCAGAATTGCTGGGCACCGTCGACAGCCCGGCCTGAACCGTCGAACTTTCCGGCAGGACGCGCCTCACCCTCTTTCAATTCAACGTGAAACCGCCGATTTCGCGGGATTTTCACTGGCTTCCACTTCTGCGGCGCAATAGAGATCCTTCCAAAACGACTGAAGAGGCACGATCATGACCCGTTTGAACTTAACCCGACGCACGGCGCTTTTGGGGGCTGCGGCCAGTCTGGCGGCGCCGACCCTGCTGCGCGCGCAGACATCCAGCGACGCGTTTCCGCAGGATGAAGCACCGATCCGCGATCAGGAAGCCGTGCGCCGCAATATCTCTTCCTTCACTCAGCAGAACTGGCAGGACCACTTCGACACGCTCGGCAAGGGCTGCCTGCTTGCGGATATCACCAGCCGCGCGGTGCATTACTGGGGTCCTGACGGGGTCACTTACATGCTGTTCCCGTCATCGGTTCCGATGTCCGAAGAACTGACGCGACGGGGTTATTCCAAGATCGTGCGAAAGGCAGAAAATCCCCGCTGGACGCCGACCGCCAACATGCGGGAACGCGATCCGACCCTGCCCGACTACATGGAAGGTGGCCCCGGCAACCCTCTGGGCACACGCGCCATGTATCTGGACTGGCCCGCATACCTGGTGCACGGCACCCATGACACGCGCAAGATCGGGCGGCAAAGCAGTTCCGGCTGCATCGGTCTCTACAACCAGCACGTCGAACAGCTCTATCCGCTGGTTCAGATCGGCACGCAGGTGCGGCTGCTTTAACCGCGTTTTCGAATCCAGAAGCTCTGGGCGCGCCCCGCGCCCAGAAACGGCAGGGCGGCCACGGCATCGGGCCGCTCTTTTTGCAGGTAGTAGCCCGGCCAGAGAATGTCGTAGCCGCCGCCCTGGAGCAGAGCGTGCAGCATGTATTGTTCCGCCCAGGACGGACAGTCGTAGAAGAACCGCTTCGGGTATTCATAGGGCAGGAACACGTCATGCACATGAATGACGACCCCGGCGGGCAGAGCCGGGATGATCCGGCAGAACAGATGCGCCACATCATTGCTCATCCGGACCTGATGGCTGCTGTCGATGAACAGGATGTCGCCTCGGGAAAGATCCGAGAACAGGGACGGATCGACACTTTCCAGTGGAGCCTGGTGAAACCGGTCCACCAGCCCGACAATATCGGCGCGCGGAAAGGGATCGATCGCGGTCAGCGTGCAGTCCATCCCCCCGTCGAGAATGGCCTGACGGGTGATGCGGGTCGAATTTCCGCAGCCCACCTCGATCACCCGCCGCGGCGCGTTTTGGCGCACCATCAGATACAGGGCTTCGGCGTCGGGGCTGTCGAAATACCCATTACCGGGGACATATCCCGTCGCATTCGCGGCGGGGTCCGCCAGGCGATGCAAATCCGCCGCGAACCGGCCCGCATCCTCGATCAAGGGCGAAATGTCGAAGCTTTCCATGCCGGGAGACAGCGCATAGGCCGGAGCGTTCAATCCGCCGCGCGCTTCGAAGTCTCGGAGCCGGCGCTGTTCCGCCTCATGCTCTGCACCATCCGTGATCCGAACATCAAGTTCACCAAGCAATGCATTGATTTTCCGTATCTTGCTGCCGTTTCCCATTGCTTCTTCTCACCCCCGGCAACACCGCGCCACCCGCGCTTTGCACCCGTGCAATTGCCCTGTTCCGCAGGCAGTTTCAAGCCGTGCCGGCGCACCGGCAACGGTTTTTCTTCTTGGCATCCGCAGCGACAGCCTTTTCACTGAAGAAAACCCGGACCGGAGACGTCGCATGCAGCAGGAATTCACCCTTGGCATCGAAGAGGAATACCTGCTGGTGGATCGGGACAGCTTCGATCTAGCGCAAGCGCCCGAGGCGCTCATGTCCGCCTGCCAGGCGGATCTCGAAGGTCAGGTCAGCCCGGAATTCCTGCAATGCCAGATCGAGGTCGGCACCCGCGTCTGCGCAACGATCGCCGACGCCCGCGAGGACCTGAGGCGCCTGCGCGCCTGCGTGTCGCGACATGCCGCGGACCACAATCTCGCCCCGATCGCCGTGTCCTGCCATCCCTTCGCCGACTGGAAGGATCAGCACCACACCGCAAGAGCCCGCTACGATTCCCTGCGGCAAGCCCTGGGCGGGGTGGCCCGGCGCATGCTGATCTGCGGCATGCATGTGCATATCGGGATCGAGGACCAGTCCCTGCGCACCGATCTCATGCCGCAGCTGTCCTATTTCCTGCCGCATCTCCTGGCCCTGTCCACCTC
Source organism: Sedimentitalea xiamensis (assembly GCF_030164465.1). Lineage (GTDB taxonomy): Bacteria > Pseudomonadota > Alphaproteobacteria > Rhodobacterales > Rhodobacteraceae > Sedimentitalea > Sedimentitalea xiamensis. The sequence continues at coordinate 104,160 of NZ_JASNJE010000004.1, read as the reverse complement.
GTCGCCGTTCTGGCAGGGCGACGATACCGGACTCGCCTCCTACCGTCTCACGGTGTTCGACAACCTGCCCCGCACCGGCTTGCCGCCGCATTTCGACAGCTGGGCGGAATATGAACGGACCACCGGAACCCTGATCGAGCTCGGCGTGATCGAGGACACCAGCAAGATCTGGTGGGATCTGCGGCCTTCGGCTAAATTTCCGACGCTGGAAACCCGGATCATGGATGTCTCTCCCCGGCTGGAAGACACGCTGGCGCTCGCCGCCCTCAACCAGGCCATTGTCCGCATGCTGTGTCGCCTGCGGGAACGCAACCTGCGCTGGCGCGCCTATGACCGGTTCCTGATCGCCGAGAACCGCTGGCGCGCGCAGCGCTACGGGGCCGCCGAGGGGCTGATCGACTTTGGCGACCGGTCGATCAAACCCTTCGCGACCCTGCTGGACGAACTGATCGGAATGCTGCTCGAAGACGCCGATGCCCTTGGCACGACCCAAGAACTGGCGGCCCTGCGCGGCATCGTCAAGGATGGCACCAGCGCCGCCCGCCAGCGCCAGGTGCATGCCGAAGCCTCCGCCGCCGGACAGCCCGCAGGCGAAGCGGTGGTCCGGCATCTGATCGAGGAATTCCATGCGGATCTTTGATGCCTCAACGGCGCGCCATCCCTGGTCGCCCACGCGCAGTTTAACGCGAATCATCGTCTGAACGGACCCTGTCCAACCGGCGTCCAGCGCAAATGGGTGAGACCATCGGCTGAGGCGTGCAACTTTCTTTCCCGACGCGGCGAGAATGTTCAATGAAGCAGAAAACCAAAAGGCGAGCCGCAATAAACTTAGCAACCTAAAATTGAACAACGCAATAATCGCTTTGCGGAATGGTTCAAATTCTTCTAGATTAAAGAGTATTGCGAAGTGATGCGTCGTCGCGACAGATCTTCCTTCGGAGGCGCATTGATAACGAGAGTGTGGGAAGAAGGTGAGTGGAACGATGGAACTTAATTTCAGGGCTGCGCTATGCGCAGGTGGACTTGCACTAGGGGCGCTGGTTGCCTTTGGTCCGGCAGCAAACGCGGCTTCCGTGACGGTGGATCTGGACTATGAGTTCAGCGGCGCGACGATGCCGTCATCGCCCTTGAAGCTGACAATCAATGAGTCGGCGGTCGATACGCTGACCTACACGCTCGATGCGTCTGCGCTGTTGGCGTCAGAGCACGTGAAGGAATTCTACTTCAACCTCGATCCGTTCCTGTCGCCCCTGACGTGGGATCTGACAGATACCTCCGCTGCATGGGACAGCTATGGTGAAGGTCTGGATACGTTCAAAGCGGATGGTGATGGCTTCTTTGACTACAGGCTGGTTTTTGACAACGCCAACCGTCTGTCGGGTACCGAAATCTATTCCTTCTCGATCACGGGCACCGACTTGGATCTCACCGATATCGTTTCAAAATCGACGGCGTCGGGCAATGCGACGATTATCGGCGGCTTCTATTTTGCGGCGCATGTGGGCGGCATCCCTGATCCCGCTGGTGGGTCGTCTTTGTCGGGTTGGATAACCTGCAACCACTGGGATCAGAATGGGGGCTGTTCCGGTGGACCGACCCCGCGGAGCGGTCCGCCGCCGAACAACGTCCCGGTGCCGGCAAGCCTGCCCTTGCTGTTGACGGCCTTGGGTGCAGCGGCATTTATGCGGCGTCGTGCGAAAGCTTCTGCATAAGCCGAACGGAATGCGATGAAAGTTTCAAGGCGCCCTTCCGGGGGCGCCTTTTTCCTGTCCCGATGCCATCAGGCATACAACCGCACGACGATGCGCCAGTCCAACTCTCTCATTGCGGCGCATTGCAAAACTCCTGTAAGAATTCCGAATTAAACAGCCGTTCAATTCGACACATACGGGGGAGACACGCATGGATTTTGCGCTGAGCGACGAACAGACCGCCATCTTCGACATGGCGCATGCGTTCGGACAGGAACATATCGCGCCTTTTGCCCGCCAGTGGGAAGCGGAAGGCACGATCCCGAAATCGCTCTGGCCCCAGATCGGCGAACTGGGGTTCGGCGGACTCTATGTCAGCGAAGAAGGGGGCGGCGCGGGGCTGACCCGGCTTGACGCGACGCTGGTCTTCGAGGCGCTGAGCATGGCCTGCCCGTCGGTCGCGGCCTTCCTGTCGATCCACAACATGTGCGCAAAGATGCTCGACACGTTCGCCGATGACGCCCTGAAGGCGCGGGTGATGCCGAGTGTGTTGAGCCTCGACACGGTTCTGTCCTATTGCCTGACCGAACCCGGATCGGGCAGCGACGCGGCGGCGCTCAAGGCCCGCGCGACCCGCACCAACGACGGCTACGTGCTGAATGGAACCAAGGCGTTCATTTCGGGCGGCGGCTATTCGGATGCCTATGTCTGCATGGTCCGCACTGGCGAGGACGGACCCAAGGGAATTTCGACGGTCTATGTGGAAGACGGCACGCCGGGCCTGTCCTTTGGCGGTCTCGAAGACAAGATGGGCTGGCGCAGCCAACCCACCGCGCAGGTGCAGTTCGACGATTGCCAGATCCCGGCCGGGAACCTTGTCGGGGAAGAAGGCCAGGGCTTCAGATACGCGATGATGGGGCTGGATGGCGGACGGCTGAACATCTCGGCCTGTTCGCTGGGCGCCGCGCAGACCGCGCTGAACATGACGCTCGGCTACATGGGCGAGCGCAAGGCCTTCGGCACCTCGATCGACCAGTTCCAGGGGCTGCAATTCCGCCTCGCGGACATGGAGATCGAATTGCAGGCGGCGCGCACCTTCCTGCGGCAGGCGGCCTGGAAGCTCGACACCGGTGCGCCGGACGCGACCAAGTTCTGCGCCATGGCCAAGAAATTCGTCACCGAAGCCGGCAGCAAGGTGGTGGACCAGTGTCTGCAACTGCACGGCGGGTATGGATACCTCGCCGATTACGGGATCGAGAAACTGGTGCGGGATCTGCGGGTGCACCAGATCCTCGAAGGCACCAACGAAATCATGCGGGTGATCGTTGCCCGGCACATGCTGGCGGCGCGCTAGGTGCTCATGGCTGATCTCAACGTCCGCGTCGAAGGCCGCGCCGGCCGGATCACGCTGACCCGGCCCAGGGCGCTGAACGCGATGACCTATGACATGTGCATGGCCATCGACACGATTCTGCACCTGTGGCGCGAGGAAGAACAGGTGGCGCTGGTGGTGATCAACGCCGAGGGCGACAAAGCGTTCTGCGCCGGCGGCGACATCGCCGAGCTTTACGACACCGGCACGAAGGGCGATTTCGCCTACGGCCGCAACTTCTGGCGCGACGAATACCGCATGAACGCGATGCTGGCGGATTTTCCGAAACCGGTGGTCAGCCTGATGCAGGGCTTTACCATGGGCGGCGGCGTCGGCATTGGATGCCATGGCAGCCACAGGATCGTGGACGACAGCAGCCGCATCGCTATGCCGGAATGCGGGATCGGGCTGGTGCCCGATGTGGGCGGCAGCTATCTGCTGGCCCGTGCGCCGGGCCATCTCGGAACCTACCTGGGCATCACGGCAGCCCGGATGGACGCGGGCGATGCGATCCACGCCGGGTTCGCCGACCATTACGTGCCGCGCGACCGCTGGGCGGACCTGACCGAATTGCTGGAGGCCAGCGGCGACGTGTCCCACGTTTCGCGGCTGGCCCAATCGCCCCCGGCCGGGGCGATGGCACCGCACCTGGACGCGATCGATCGCCTGTTCAAGGCCCCTGCCCTGTCCGGAATACTCGCCGACCTGCGATCGGACGGCAGCGCATTCAGCCAGGGCGCGCTCAAGACGATGAGCCGCAATTCACCGCTGTCGATGGCCTGCGCGGTCGAGACGATCCAACGTCTGCGGCGGGACGGCCCGGCCATGCGGGCGGCGCTGGACCTGGAATTCCGGTTCACCTGGCGGGCGATGGAACACGGAGACTTTCTCGAAGGCATTCGCGCGGCGATCATTGACAAGGACCGCAATCCGCGATGGCAATTCGCTGACCTCGATGTGCCGGACTCCGCCGTCGAGCGGATGCTTGCGCCGCTGGGTGCGGATGCGCTGACATTTCAGGACTGAGGAGAGCGAGATGAAGATCGGATTTATCGGACTGGGCAACATGGGCGGGCCAATGGCCGCCAACCTCGCGAAAGCCGGGCATGACGTGATCGGCTTTGACAACGCGGACGTCGCGGTCGACGGAGTCGAGATGGCCGGGAGCGCCGCAGAGGCCGCCAGCGGAACCGACGTGGTCATCACGATGCTGCCCAATGGCGACATCCTGCGGTCCGTGGCCAACGAAGTGATCCCGGCCATGGCCAAAGGCGCGACACTGATTGACTGTTCGACGGTGGACGTGGACAGCGCCCGCGCTGTCGCCGAACAGGCCGAAGCCGCCGGGCTGCTGGCCGTGGACGCCCCGGTCTCCGGCGGCGTCGGCGGCGCCTCCGCCGGAACACTGACCTTCATGGCCGGCGGGTCGGACGCCGCCTTCGCCAAGGCTGCACCCCTGTTCGAGATCATGGGTCAGAAGGCGGTGCATTGCGGCGGTGCGGGCGCCGGTCAAGCCGCCAAGATCTGCAACAACATGATCCTCGGGGTCACGATGATCGCCACCTGCGAAGCCTTCGCGTTGGCCGACAAGCTGGGCCTGGACCGGCAGAAGATGTTCGACGTGGTTTCAACCTCGTCCGGCTATTCCTGGACCATGAACGCCTACTGCCCCGCACCCGGCGTCGGCCCGCAAAGCCCGGCGGACAACGGCTACAAGCCCGGTTTCGCCGCCGAACTGATGCTGAAGGACCTACGCCTTTCGCAACAGGCCGCCGAAAGCGCCGATGCGGATACCCCGATGGGACAGCTGGCGCAGGCGCTCTACGCGCAATTCGTCGAGGCCGAAGATGGAAAGGGCTGCGATTTCAGCGCCATGCTGCCCCGGTTCGAGAAACGCGGGCGCAACGCCTGATCCTGTCCCGGTCGGCAAGAATCCACCGCCGAGATACATGCGGGACCAAGGACGCCTATATTGAGGGCAAACACAGGAGGCCGATATGAAATCGAACGCAACGACTCTGATGACCGCCCTTGCGCTTGCTCTGTCCATGACCGCCACCGCCGGACACAGCAAGGACAGCAAACACATCGCCGCCGGCTGTCCGCCGGGACTTGCCAAGAAGAACCCGCCCTGCGTTCCGCCGGGCCAGGCGAAAAAATACATCGGCAAATCCGATGACCGGCGTTACCGGGTCGGTGATCGGATCGACAACGACTATTTCTGGATCGACTCCCCGGGACGCTACGGCTTGAACCGCGACGGCTATTACCTGCGCTCGGGCGATTATGTGTATCGCGTTGATCGGGAAACCAGAAAGGTGCTCAACCTCATCGGAGCCGTGATCGATGTCCTGAACTGATCCGCCGATCCGCCGGTCCACCGCCGCGGATCAATGGGCGAATAATCCTGGCCGTTGCGACAGGCGCACCATGGCTGAGCCGTCTTCGGCAGTGTAGGATCGCAGCCATGACTCCGCACGACCGCACCTCCATGCCCGTGACCGGCATATTCGTCATTCTGCTGATCCACCTCATGCTGTGGGCGGCGAATTTTCTGATCCCGGTCACGGCCGCCGTTCTGTCCTATTTCGTCTTCAACCGCCCGCGCCGGTTCCTGTCGCGCCACGGGTTTCCCGACGGCCTGATCGCGGGTCTGTTCACCGGCTTCCTGCTGATCGTCGTCGTGATGGCCGTGCTGTGGTTTCAGGAACCCGTTTCGGCCCTGATCCGGGACCTTCCCAACCTTTTGCGCGACATCGAACAGGACGTGATGTCGCAAAGCGGCACGCTCCAGGCCGTCAACGAAGCCGCCGCCGCTTTGGACGAGGCGGTCAAGTCCGGGTCGGACAAGGCTGCGATGGAAGTCGAGGTCGTGTCCGACAAGGCTTCCAGCCTGACCATCATGTCCATGGCGCCGCAGGTTCTGGGCCAGGTCGTGTTCGCCATCGTGCTGACGTTCTTTCTCATCGCGTCGGGTGATTTCTTCGTCAACCGGATGGTCGAAAGTTTCAGCAAGAGCAGCGACAAGCGCCGGGTTGTCGAGATCATCGACCGCATCGAGACACGGTTGGGCAGCTATCTGGGCGGCATCACCCTGATCAACGCGGTGCTGGGCCTCTGTATCGGCGTCGCCATGTGGCTGTGGGGGCTGACCGGGGCGATCTCGCTCGGGTTGCTCGGTTTCGCGCTCAACTACATCCCTTTTCTCGGCGCGGTGCTCGGGGCCTCGGTCGCCGGCCTGCTCGCGTTCATCCAGTTCGACGAACTCTGGCCCGCGCTCGGCGTTTTTGCGACCTACATGGCCCTGACCTCCATCGAAGGGCAACTCGTGACCCCCATCGCGATCTCGCGCCGGATGCGTCTGAACACGCCGATCCTGTTTCTGGTCGTGGCCTTCTTCGCATATATATGGTCCGCCGTCGGAATGGTTGTCGCGGTGCCCATCCTCATCGTCGCCAAGATCGTCTGCGACGAGATCGAAGGGCTGAAGTGGCTGGGCCACTTCCTGGGCGACGCGCAAGAACGCTACCCAAAGCGTGGCCGTGCTCGGACGGACATCTCTCCCTGAACCGATCCGCGGCCTGCACCGGGCCTCGTCAGAAAAACCGCCGGGACCGGTGCATCCCGTTCAAAGCGACCGCGACGCGCGGATCGTGCCCGCAGCCCTTCGCCATGGGCAAGCCCGGTCGCCCGTCATGGCCTTTTGTAGGGATTCCTCGGCGCCCGGTCCTCTGACAGCGACTGCTGGGTCTTGCAGACCAGTTGTTCGATTGCATCAGCGAGGTGAACGCGGTCGATATGGTGATCGCCCCTCGCGACCCGGATGCGATGGGCGGCAATCATCACATCCGCATGGGTGCAGCCGGTCGGCGGTTCGAAACGGTAGCTCGCCAATTCGATCAGAAGGCCCAGCGGGTCCTTGAAATAGATCGAATCCATGAAACCGCGATCCTTTGGGCCGGAATGGTCGATTCCGCGCTCGTCAAGCCGCTCCACCGCCTGCCAGAAGGTCGCCTGGCTGACGTTGAACGCCAGGTGATGCACACAGCCCGGATCGGTCGGCGTTCTGTCAGGGCTCCCCGCGCGGGACTCGTTGGTGAACACGGTGATCAGACGGCCATCGCCCGGATCGAAATAGACATGACCTTCGTCCGGGTTGTCGAGATTGGGCTGATCGAACACGAAGGGCATCCCCAGAACGCCGGACCAGAAATCGATGGTGGATTGCCGGTCCGCGCCGGTCAGGGTGATGTGGTGCACACCCTGGGTCTGAAGTTTGCGCATCCGATCCTCCGGTCCTTATGTTCTGGAGACAAATTGCCACGAACCGCCCGGCATGTCATCCGGACATGGGCGCTTGTTCCTGCCCCTCTTGCCCGTTGGCAGGACCCGATTCACTGTCGACCATCAGATCAAGGCTCTCGATGCGCGCACCCTCGCCCCCAAGGCAAGGACGAACGTCACTCCGCCGCGACTTTCTTCTTGGCCAGCATCGGTTTCAGATAGCGCCCCGTGTGGCTCCTCGGTTCCTCTGCCACCTCTTCGGGCGTGCCGGTGGCGACGATCTCGCCGCCGCCGTCGCCGCCCTCGGGGCCGATATCGATGATGTGATCGGCGGTCTTCACGACGTCGAGATTGTGCTCGATCACCACCACCGAATTGCCCTGATCGACCAGTTCGTGCAGCACTTCCAGAAGCTTGCGCACGTCTTCGAAATGCAGACCCGTCGTCGGCTCGTCGAGAATGTAGAGCGTGCGGCCCGTGGACCTCTTGGCCAGTTCCTTGGACAGTTTCACGCGCTGCGCTTCGCCACCGGACAGGGTGGTCGCCTGCTGGCCGACCTTGATGTAGCCCAGCCCGACACGCATCAGCGCATCCATCTTTTCGCGAATGCTGGGCACCGCTTTGAAAAACTCCTGGGCGTCCTCAACGGTCATGTCAAGAACGTCCGCTATGCTCTTGCCTTTGAAGTGGATTTCCAGGGTTTCGCGATTGTAGCGCGCGCCCTTGCAGGTTTCGCAGGTGACATAGACATCCGGCAGGAAATGCATCTCGATCTTGATGACACCATCGCCCTGACAGGCCTCGCAGCGGCCGCCCTTGACGTTGAAGCTGAAGCGCCCCGGCTTGTATCCCCGCGCCTTGGATTCCGGCAGGCCGGCGAACCAGTCGCGGATCGGTGTGAAGGCGCCGGTATAGGTGGCCGGGTTGGACCGCGGTGTGCGCCCGATGGGCCGTTGGTCGATGTCGATGACCTTGTCCAGATGTTCGAGCCCCTTGATGGTCTCGCAGGGTGCCGGCGTCTGGCGCGCGCCGTTCAGACGCATGCTCGCGGTCTTGAACAGGGTTTCGATGGTCAGGGTGGATTTGCCCCCGCCCGACACGCCGGTCACGCAGACGAACTTGCCGAGAGGAAAATCCGCCGTGACCTCCTTGAGGTTGTTTCCCGTCGCCCTGACCACCCGGACCGCCTTGCCCTTGCCCTTGCGGCGGGTGTGCGGAATCGGGATTTCGCGGGTTCCGGCCAGGTATTGGCCGGTGATGCTGGCCGGATCGGCGGCGACCTCGGCGGGGGTGCCATGCGCCACCACACGGCCACCGTGCACGCCGGCGCCGGGACCGATGTCGAAAACGTAGTCCGCCTCGCGGATCGCTTCTTCGTCATGCTCCACGACGATCACCGTGTTGCCCTGGTCGCGCAGGTTCTTCAGCGTGCCAAGCAGGCGGTCATTGTCGCGCTGATGCAGCCCGATGCTGGGTTCGTCCAGGACATATAGAACGCCGGTCAGGCCCGATCCGATCTGGCTTGCCAGGCGGATACGCTGGCTTTCGCCTCCGGACAGGGTGCCGGAATTGCGGGACAGGGTGAGATATTCCAGCCCGACATTGTTGAGGAATCCCAGCCGTTCGCGGATTTCCTTGAGAATCGCGCGGGCAATCTCGTTCTTCTGTGCGCTCAGATGTTCCGGCACGTTCTTGCACCAGTCGAACGCCTCCTTGATCGACATCTGAACCACCTGCCCGACATGCAGGCCGGCGATCTTGACCGCCAGCGCCTCTTCGCGCAGACGGTAGCCCTGGCAGGTGCCGCAGGGACGGTTGTTCTGGTAGCGCTCGAACTCTTCACGAATCCAGTTGCTGTCGGTCTCGCGATAGCGCCGCTCCATGTTCGGGATCACGCCTTCAAAAACGCGCGTCACCTGGTAGACGCGGCCGCCTTCGTCATAGCGGAACGAGATTTCCTCGTCACCGGAACCATAGAGAAACACCTGCTGCACATGCGCGGGCAAGTCTTTCCATTTGGTATTCTTGTCGAATTCATAGTGCCTGGCGATGGCTTCGATGGTTTGCAGGAAATACGGGCTCTTGCCCTTGCGCCAGGGCGCCAGCGCACCGTCATAGATCTTCAGACCCTGGTCCGGCACCACGAGACGTTCGTCGAAAAACAGCTCCATCCCCAGACCGTCGCACTCCGGACAGGCTCCGAATGGTGCGTTGAAGGAAAACAGCCTCGGTTCGATTTCCGGGATCGTGAAGCCGCTCACCGGGCAGGCGAATTTCTCGCTGAACACCGTGCGTTCGGGGTCGTCGGTCGCGGTTTCCACTATGGCGATGCCATCGGCCAGGTCCAGCGCCGTGCGCAGGCTGTCGGCAAGCCGCGTTTCAAGCCCCTCGCGCACCACCAGCCGGTCCACGACCACGTCGATGTCATGGCGGAATTTCTTGTCGAGCGCCGGCGCGTCGTCGAGTTCGTAGAACTGGCCGTCCACCTTGACCCGCTGAAACCCCTGCTTGCGCAGTTCCAGCATTTCCTTGCGGTATTCGCCCTTGCGGTCGCGCACGATGGGCGCCAGCAGATAGGCGCGGGTGCCCTCCTCCATCGCCATCACGCGATCGACCATGTCCTGCACCTGCTGCGCTTCGATCGGTTTGCCGGTCGCCGGCGAATAAGGTGTGCCCGCGCGGGCGAAGAGAAGGCGCAGGTAGTCGTAGATCTCGGTCACGGTTCCGACGGTGGATCGTGGGTTCTTGGAGGTCGTTTTCTGCTCGATGGAAATCGCGGGCGACAAGCCGCTGATGTGGTCCACGTCGGGCTTTTCCATCATGTCCAGAAACTGCCGCGCATAGGCCGACAGACTTTCGACATAGCGGCGTTGCCCCTCGGCATAGATCGTATCAAAGGCAAGGGACGACTTGCCCGACCCGGACAGGCCGGTGATCACGACCAGCCGGTCGCGGGGAATATCCACGTCGATGCTCTTGAGATTGTGTTCGCGCGCGCCGCGCACTTCGATGTTCTTGAGTTCGGCCATGGTGCCCCCGTTAACGGTTTAGACATAGTGGAACGGTGGCGAGTCTCCAACTGAAAAACGAGAACTTAAAGTGAACATACCCGAAGGAACATGTTCGATGGCCGGATTACGCCGGGTGCATTTGGTTTTTGCCAGCCAAGCCCGCGGCAACCGGTCACCGGATCGGCAGCGATCCATGAGCCGTAAATGGTCTTCGGACCTGACAGGAACGCGGCGGACCCGGCGCAGGCTCACATATGGATGACGCGGCCGTAGGCGTCCAGAACGCTTTCGTGCATCATTTCGGACAGGGTGGGATGCGGGAACACCGTGTTCATCAGGTCTTCTTCGGTGGTTTCCAGCTGACGCCCCACAACATATCCTTGGATCAGTTCCGTCACTTCCGCACCGACCATATGGGCGCCCAGCAATTCGCCGGTCTTCGCGTCGAACACGGTCTTGATCATGCCTTCGGGTTCCCCCAGCGCAATGGCCTTGCCGTTGCCGATGAATGGGAAACGGCCCACCTTGATCTCGTATCCCAGATCTTTCGCCTTAGCCTCGGAATAGCCGACGCTGGCGACCTGGGGTTGGCAATAGGTGCATCCGGCGATGCTTTCGGGTTTGACCGGATGCGGATGACCGCCGGCGATCAGTTCGGCGACCATCACACCTTCGTGGCTGGCCTTGTGCGCCAGCCAGGGTGCGCCAGCGATGTCGCCAATCGCATACAGGCCTTCCACGGCCGTCCGGCAGTATTCGTCCGTCACCACATGCGTGCGGTCGATCTTGACGCCCAATTCCTCCAGTCCCAGGTTTTCGACATTGCCGACAATCCCGACCGCTGAAATCACGGTGTCGAATTCGATCTTTTCGGTCTTGCCGCCGGTTTCGACATGCGCCGTTACCCGCCCCTTGCCACGGTCCAGTTTCTTGACAGTCGCCTTTTCGCGGATGTCCATACCCTGTTTCACGAACTGTTTTTTGGCGAAGGCGCTGATCTCGGCGTCTTCGACCGGCAGGATCCTGTCCATGACCTCGACCACCGTCGTTTGCGCGCCGAACGTGTTGTAGAAACTGGCGAATTCGATTCCGATGGCGCCCGATCCGATCACCAGCAGCTTTTTCGGCATACGCGGCGGGACCAGCGCGTGCTTGTAGGTCCAGACGAGATCGCCGTCCGCCTCCAGGCCGGGCAATTCGCGGGCACGCGCACCGGTGGCGAGAATGATATTCGCCGCTTTCAGTTCCTCGGCTCCCTTGTCGGTCTTGACCGAGACGCGCCCCTTTTCGGGCAGGGTCGCCTGCCCCATCACCGTCGTGATCTTGTTCTTCTTCATCAGGTGGCCGATCCCGCCCGAAAGTTGCGCGGCCACGGCGCGGCTGCGTTTCACCACCGCGTCGAGGTCATAGCCGATGTTGTCCGCCTTCAGCCCGAAATCCTTGGCCCGCTCCATCAGGTGGAACACTTCGGAACTGCGCAGCATCGCCTTGGTCGGGATGCATCCCCAGTTCAGACAGATTCCGCCCAAGTGTTCGCGTTCCACGATGGCCACTTTCAGGCCCAGCTGCGCGGCCCGGATCGCGGCGACATAGCCTCCGGGCCCGGCCCCGATGACAATCAGATCAAAAGAATTGGCGGCCATGACATTCCCTGCTCGATACGGCTGAAACCCTGTTGATCGAGCCTACCAACCGGTCCCCTGCATTGCAAAGACTTCGGCGGTTCGGCGCGCGCGCCATATCGGGCACTGTTCACCTGGACGAAACAGTCCCGTGTTTTGCGGTTTTACCGATGCAAGTTCGTGATAGGTTACGGCCAGATAATCGGAGAAGACAAATGGCGAAGACGCTGAAGGACCTTCTGTTGGCCATGCTGAACGCGACCTTGATCCTGGTGGCGCTCTGCCTCTTTCTGGCGCTGAGCGTGGTGAACCGGGCCCATTCCCTGACCGCGACCTTTGCCGAGCACTTGCATGTGCTGGGTCCGCTCCAGGACTCCGTGCAGGCGGCGGGCGAAGAACTTGCGGGGTTCCGGTCCGACCTTGCCGGGTTGTACGATCAATCCCAGGATCTGTCCTCGGAAACGATGGCGCACTTGCAGGAACGCGCCGCCGAGATGGAAACCAAGCTGGCCGACATGCAGGCAGCCCTTGCCGAACTGCGCGAGGCCCCCACCCGACTCGTCGATCATGCCATCGAACAAGCAGGCGATCAGGCGGTTGAAAGCGTCGCGCGCATCCGGGGATGCGTGCCGCAATAGATCCGAAAGATCCGGATTACGCTATCCGGCGGCTTGCAGACCGCGCACGGTCTCGCCATAGCCGCCATTCAACACATAGGCGGTTTCCGGCGGTGTCGAAGGGCGCGACAAGGCTTCGTTTCTATAGGGAAAACGACCAAAACGCCGGATCACTTCCCGATGCGCGCGGGCATGCAGCAAGTTCGACGCTCCGTGTTCCGGCATCCGCTCGCACATCAGGCGCACGCAGCGTTCCTGATCGCACAGGTTTTCCGAATGCATCATCGGCAGGTAAAAGAACTGCCGCGCGGGTTCGTCGATACGCATGTCCCAACGGCGGTCCACCGCAGCCTTGGCTGCGGCCAGGGCAATCCTGTCGCTGGAAAACGCCCGCGCGGATCCGCGGAACATGTTGCGCGGGAACTGATCGGTCAGAATGATATAGGCCAATGCGCCGCTGGAATATGTCAGCCACAGGGAAAACCGGCCTTCGCAGGCACCTTCCCATGTGTCTTTGAACCTTCTGGAAATTTCAGCATCAAGGGCGCTGTCCTGGGCATACCATCCCGCTTCGCCCACGTCGTCCAACCAAAAACTCAATACTTCTTCAGGGCCAACCATGAGTTGCTCTCCACTCCATCTGTCCCCCACTACAAATTCATCAAAACCCCATTTTCAATTCAATTACAGTAACGTTTTGCTACATTCGCGACAAAACCGGCAAACTCACGCCGATTCCTGGGCCTGCTGATCTTCCAGATCCGCCTCTATGGCGACCTCTTGCGCCAGCTCCATGACGACCGGCGTGGCGGAGGGGTAGACCGGCGTGATCTGCCCGGTCTCCGCCACCGGAACGGTGGGCCGCTGGGTGCTGCGATAGGCTGCGTAAAGCGCCAGCGCGAACAGAAGCCCGGCCATGAACAGGAAGAATCCCGAGGGGCCGAAGATCGCATCGCCCATCATCCAGCCGATGATCAGCGGGCCTGCGATCGCGCCGAGTCCATTGATGAAGATCAACCCGCCGGAGGCCGCCGCCATGTCTTCGTGCGCCAGATAGTCGTTGGTATGGGCGATGAGCAGCGAATACAGCGGATTGCTCAGCCCGCCGATCAGGAAGGCCGCGACGAGCAGCATGTGGAAATTCGCGCCGAACGCCATGCCGATGATGGCCCCGCCGCCACCGATGGTCGCCACGACCAGGATCAGGAAACGCCGGTCCATCCGGTCCGACAGCCAGCCCAGCGGATATTGCAAGAGCATGGCGCCCACGTAGAAGGCCGCGACGAAGATCGAAATCTGCACGAGGCTCAGCCCCGCCTTGGCGCCGTAAACCGCGCTCATCCCGAATTGCGAGGCGAAGACGCCTCCGAGAAGGAACATGCCGACGCATCCCAGCGGCGATATGTTCATCAGCTCGCGCAGGGTCATGGGTTTCGTGGTGTCAAAGGCCGGAGTCGGACTGATGGACAACAGAATCGGCGCAAAGGAAATCGAGATCAGCACCGAGGCGACGACGAAGGTCTCGTATCCGGCCGGGTCGCCCACCAGCAGCAAGGCCTGCGCGCTGACGATCCCGACCATCTGGACGATCATGTAGAGCGACAGCGCCTGGCCCCGGTTCTCGTTGTTGGCGGCATTGTTCAACCAGCTTTCGGCCGTCACGTAGACGCCCGAGAAACAGAAGCCGATGATGACGCGGCCCAACGACCAGGCGATCGTGTTGGTGAAGGTGGGATAGAGGATCATGACGGCGGAAATGAACGAGGCCAGCGCCGCGAACACCCGGACGTGGCCGACGCGTCTGATCATTTCCGGAGCCATGCGCGATCCACCGAGAAAGCCCACGAAATAGGCCGACATGACGACCGACATTTCGAGCGTGGAAAAGCCTTCGATTTCGCCCCGCACGCCAAGCAGCGTGCCCTGAAGGCCGTTGCCCACCATCAGCAGCATCATCCCCAGAAGCAGCGCCCATGCGCTGGACAGGACTTGAAACATGAGACGCCTCCGAAAGACTGGCGGGTTGGTCCGGTCCGCTATCCGGATCCTGCCCGTCTCTATCCCGTTTGGCGCGGGAACGATAGGTGTCGATTTCGAGATTTACCGCCGGTCCGGGATCAACAACGACGCATCCCCGTAGGAAAAGAATCGGTAGTTCCGCGCGATCGCGTGACCGTAGATATCGAGAATGCGATCCCGTCCCATCAGCGCCGACACCAGCATCATCAGGGTCGACTTCGGCAGGTGGAAATTGGTCATCAGGGCATCCGCGACCCGGAACCTGAACCCCGGATAGATGAAGATGTCCGTTTCGCCTTCCCACGGCGAAATCTCGCCGCCGCGGGCGGCGGTTTCGATCAGGCGCAGGGCCGTCGTTCCGACCGGCACGATCCGTCCGCCGGCGGCCTTGGTCGCGGCGATCTCAGCCGCGGCCTTCGGGCTGACCTGCCCCCATTCCGCGTGCATCCTGTGGCGGCTCACATCGTCCACCTTGACCGGAAGGAACGTGCCCGCGCCCACATGCAGGGTGACGTAGGTGGTCTCGACGCCTCTTTCGGCGAGGGCCGCGAGCAACGCCTCGTCGAAATGCAGCGACGCCGTCGGGGCCGCGACGGCGCCCGGCGCGCGGGCAAAGACCGTCTGGTAGTCGGTCTTGTCTTGCGCATCCGCAGGTCTCTTGGCCGCAATGTAGGGCGGCAGCGGCATGGCACCGGCTGCGGCAAGCGCGGCGTCGAAATCCTCGCCCGACAGGTTGAAACGCAGCCGCCCCTGCCCGTCGCTCACACCCACCAGTTCCGCGCCCAGATCGTCCGAGAACCGGACGGTTTCCCCCGGCTTCAGCTTCTTCAGCGGTTTGATCAGCGCCGACCATGTTCCATCGGCGCGCGGCTCCAGCAGGGTGACTTCGATGCGGGCTGCGGTATCCCCCTGGGCGCTTCTGCGATGGCGCAGGCCGCTCAGACGCGCCGGGACGACGCGGGTATCGTTCAGAACCAGACGGTCGCCGGGGCGCAGCCAGTCCGGAAGATCGCGCACCTGCGCATCCGTAATGGCGTCGGATGTCGCGACCAGCAACCGTGCGGCGCTGCGCGGCACGGCGGGCCGCGTCGCGATGCGGTCTTCGGGCAGGTCGAAATCGAAATCGCTGAGTTTCATGGAGCGCCTTCTAGGCACAGCCGGGCCGAATGACCATCCTTCAATCCAGGCGCCTTGCTCCGACCTGCGCTCCTAGCGGCCGGAATTCGCATCGTCTGGTTTCCTGTGCGGCGTCCGCCTGGCCGGAGGGGCGTTTTCGTCGATTGGCGGCGGCGATGTCCGCATGATGTCGCGCAGGAAGCCGGGCGCGAGGGCCGAAAGCGGATTGACCTGGACCCTGGGTGAGGCGGCGGGTCCGGTGAGCGTGTAGTTGAACCCGATGATGCCCTCGCCGCGCCGGGCGACAAGATTGCCGATCTGGTTCAGGAGATAGACCGGAGAGATCACGCCCTGCATCCGCAGCGTTCCGCTGGCCACATCGAACACACCGTCCATCGACAGGCCGATCGACGGCCCGGTGGCGCTGCTTTCGAACACGGTGACCCTGGCCGGTTCCAGGCGAAACCGCGCATCGACCTGGCCGAACTGGATGCCCTGGCCGGACAGTTCATCCAGCAACCCGACGACGCTGATGGAATTCAGGAGCGCCGCGATGGCCGGGGCGTCGATCACCCGCGTGTTGCGAATCCGCAAAGTGCCGTCGAACTGTCCCGGCCCGCCGGTCGGCAGCAGGCTCAGATCGAAACTGCCATCGCGGGCCTTGGTCAGCAGCCCGGCGGAGCGCACGACCCCGCCGGCGTCGTCCGATTGTATCCGCACCGCGCTGCGTCCGGACTGGGGCACGACCTGGCCGGCGACCTCTGTCTGGCCATTGACCTTGCCGCGAAACCGCCCGTTCAGCCCGCCGTCCAGCTTGAAAGCGCCGGCGAAACCCGTCAGGGCCAGCGTGTCGGTGACCTGAAGCCGGTTCAAAGCCACCTGCAGGTCGCCGGGCGCGCCGTCGCCGCCACCGCCCTCGCCGAAGGTCGCACGGCGCAAGTCGAGCGTACCACCCAGAATGCGCAGATCGGGGGCCGCGCTGCCACGCCCGATGATTTCCACCGAGGTGTCCAGCCAATCGCCAAGTCGCACCGAACCCAGAAGCGCGCGGTCCAGCCCGCCCCCCGGAACCGTCAGCACCGACCCCGTGACCGCCATCCCCGCGGCTTCGAGAATCAGCCGGTCGATCCGGCTTTGCGGCCCAAGCACGCCTGCCAGTTCAAGCAGCCCCGTCCCGGACTGCGGCTTGGACCATCCCAGGGAAGGCAGAGCCAGCCCGACGTCGGACAGATCGGAACGCAGCAAGAGATCTGGCGGCCGGCCCGGCGCGAGATCGATCCGCACATCGGCCCAGCCTTTTCCGGAAACGCTGCCCTTGGGCAGGCCGATCCCGAATGTATCGACGGTCAGCGGCGACAGCTCTATCCGCCCGTCGACCCGGCTGCCCCTGGCCGCGTCCGGTCCCAGAGGCTGCCGCCAACGGACATCCATCGGCACCGGACCGATGCTGGCCGGGCCCTTGACCTCGATCCGTTGCTGGTTTCCCACGACTTCCAGTTTCCGGGCCGCGACCGAATAGTCCGGAACCAGCAGGTCGCTTTGTGCATCTTCCACGGTGCCGGCCAGGTGGAATTCGATTTCCTCGAATGGCACCCTGGGCTTCATCGGAAGCGCGACCGTTCCCGTGACCCGCGCCTGACCTTGCGCCAGATCCACCGGAAACGGCGTGTCCTTGAGCACGGAAAGCGGTGGCAGGTCGAGAAGCGACAAGATCGCCGTGACCGACCCTTTCCCGGTCACGCGCGCAATACCGGGCGTCGCCGGCTTGACCTCCACATCCGGAATGATGAAGGACGTGCCGGAAATGTCCACCGGCCCGCCCTGTTCCGGAACGATCGCCCCCGCCGTCGCCGTTGTCACGAAGCGGCCGGCTGCCAGGCTCGCCTGACCGAAGGCGCCGGTGATCGGCGGCAGCGTCTTCACTGCCCTGACCGTCGCGTCATCGTAGTCGAAATCCAGATAGACGTTCGGCGTCTGGCCGGGTTGGACGCGCAGGGCGAAGTTGACGTCTTCCAGCATCCCGCCCAGCAGGTTTTCATCAACCCATTCCCGCGGTTTGGGGGCCGCCCTTTCGGGCCAGATCGTCAACAGCCGTTCCCGTGTCACGGAACCGGTTTCGCCATCGACGGCGAGCGACCAGCCTTCGGGTTCTGCCGACAAGGACCCGGTCAGGAACAGCCGTATATCTTCCTGCGTCACGTACAACTGTCCGAGCTGCATCCGGAACGGGGCGAATTCCAACCTGAAATCGGCGTTGGCGCCAGCGATGAGCAGCGGTTCGTCGTACAGCCGGTCGGGATTGATTTGCAGGTCCGCCAGAGAGAACTGGCCGACCAGACTCTTCAGAACGCCGCCTTCGACATCGAGATAGGCGCGGCCTTCGGACAGGCCGCTGCCCCAGCCGCTGGACACGAAAACCTCGTTGAAGACCAAAGCCTGGTCATCGGGTCGATAGGTGAAATAACTGCGCGCCCCATTGAAAGGGATCGGCCGCGTCGCATCGGTCGGCTGGAGAACCCCTGCCCCGATATGCAGGGTCGCAGACAAGGGTCCGAGCGCCCCCTCGTCGTCCACGCTGCCGCGCAGGGCGCCCGAAATCGGGGCGCGCAGCACATCGAGCCACCCCAGCGCCACGTTCTGCGCCGCGATGTCGGGCGCGGCGATATCGGCCACGACGACCCCGAACTCGGCTTTCGTGCTCCCGATCCGGCTGGCATAGTTCATTTCCACCGAACTCACGGAATCCGTTCCCGACAGCAGCGCGAAGCTGCTGGCCAGACGCAGCTGGTCGGCATCCCGGTCAAACCGAATCCGCCCGCCATCCAGGGTCCAGGCCCGGTTCTTCAATGCGTCTTCATATTGCAGGGTCAATGCCTCGATATCGACCGACACCAGCGCGGACAGGGCCGGCAAAAGAAAAAGCTGGTCCCATTGCTCGATCAGCTGCGGCAGGCTCGCCGCCTGATCCACCGGCGCGGTGGCGTTGCCAAGCGACAGCGACAGATTGCCCGACGCATCCCGCCGCAACCGGGCGAACGCGCCGGACAGCGAGATGTTCTTGGGTTGCACCAGCCCCCGCAGCAGCGGCCGCATGGCCAGGCTCGCTTGGGCGTCCGCCAGCTGCACGATCGGCTGCCCGTCGGGTTCCGAAAGCGTTACGTCGAGCAGACGGACCCTGGGGCGCCAGCCCTTGTTGACCACCATCTGGACATCGCCAAATTCGATCTGAAGCCCGTTCAGGTTTCTTTCGATCCGCGTTTCGATGCGGTCGCGCACCCAATCCGGCAGGGTCAGGGTCTGGCCGATTCCCCAGACCGCCAGCCCAGCCGTCAGAAGCGCGACGCAAAGCACCGCGAACAAGGACCACTTCGCGATCCGGGCCGCGCCCGAAGCCGCGCGCGGCGGTTCTGGCGCGGCCTTCGCCCCTGGCACCTGCGGTTCGGGCTCCTGGGTCATGATTTCGCGAAATCCGCCTTTAAGTTTCCCTGCCGCGCCTTAAGGTCAAGCGCATGTGTTGTTCAGCAAGACGGAGTATCCATGATGCCTGATGTCGATGACATCGCCCCCGATTTCACCTTGCCCCGCGACGGCGGAAATACGGTCAGCCTGTCCGATCTGCGCGGCCAAGCCGTCGTGCTGTTCTTTTACCCCCGCGATGATACTCCGGGCTGCACCAAGGAATCCATCGGATTTTCCGAACGGCTGCGAGAGTTCGCGGATCTGGGAGTCGAGGTGCTCGGCATCTCCAAGGACAGCGTGGCCAGCCATGAGAAGTTCGCCGCCAAGCATGCGCTTTCGACCGCGTTGCTGTCGGACGAGAACGGTTCGACCTGCGAAGACTACGGTGTCTGGAAGGAAAAGAACATGTATGGGAAAAAGTTCATGGGCATCGAACGGTCCACCTTCCTGATCGGCGCGGACGGTCGGATTCGGGCGATCTGGAGAAAGGTCAAGGTGCCTGGCCATGTCGAAGAGGTTCTGAGCGCCGTTCGGGGCCTATGATTTCCTTTTTCTGACCTCCTGCGCCACGGAAGCCTTTGTTTACGAAAGATTGCTATGCATTCGACCGAACGGGGGCTATGAAGCGCCCAAATACGGCATTTCATGATGTAAGGCCGGATCAGCCGGCCCTTCTGACCATCAGGCCGCCAGGAAACGGAAGGTCGCATGACCCAGTACGACGATACGGAGACATTCGGGCCGATGGAGGCCTCGTGGACATTTCGGCTGACGCGGAACCCTCTGCGGCTTTCACGCGTGGCCGCGATGATGCTGTTGCCGGCCCTGGTATTCTTGTCGGCCTGCGGTGGCCAATTCGAAACCGAATACGGACAGCCGATCGATGCGAACGTTTCCCAGACGTGGCGCGTCACGGCGGTGAATGTCACCGTTCCGGATTCGCTGACCGTCTCGGATGAAAACAGCTTCCTGCCGCGGGCGGACATCGTCTGGCACGGAGACCCTCCGGGGGACCGGAGGGCGCAGGTTCAAAAAATCGTGGCCGCTTCTGCGAAGACCGCGGTTTCGGGCCTGCGCGGGAACCGGCCGGTGGCGCTGAACATGACCGTCCAGGCGTTCCACGGCGTATCGCCGATCGCGCTCGCCCGTGCGCCCGAAGCCGTTTACGCCATGGCATTTCTGGCGCAGATCACCGATGCCCGGACCGGAACGGCGCTCACGCCCTTGACGCATATCCAGGCCGACACGCCAGCGCTGGTCGGGGAAGCCGGAATCAACGCGGCGCAGTTCGGCCCTACGCAGACCGAACAGGTTTCCAGTCATATCGTGGCGACCCTGCAAGGCTGGCTGGGGATCGGACCGGACGTCAGCGGATCGTTCACGAGCCTGGGGCGCTGATACCGCGACGCGGTTCCCCGCCCCGCTGAATCCCGCTAACCCTGTCACGACTGGCCATCCGCGCACGAAACGAGTTGCCGTCAGGGGGCCGTCCGGATTGAACCTCGTGTTGAAAGGATGCTTTGACATGCCCCAGTCCCTTGCCGAAATGGCCGCGGAGGTTCTCTGCACGTCGGATGCGCGGGAAAAGACCGACCTGTCCCGCCGGCACGCGGCGCGCTGGTTTGCCGCGCGCGACGGCGAAAGCGAACCAGTCATGATCGGAACGGCGACACCGCCGCTGCATCCGGCGCGTCCGGACCGCCCGGAGCTGCTGTCGCCGCGGGACGTGCCGCGCCGGCGGCCGGGTAGCCCCGCCGGGCGCATCGCCCTGCTCCACGCGGTCGCCCATATCGAACTGAACGCGGTCGACCTGCACTGGGACATCATCGCCCGGTTTTCGCGAACTCCGATGCCCATGGGGTTCTACGACGACTGGGTCAAAGCGGCGGACGAAGAAAGCAAACACTTCCAGTTGGTCTGCGGCTGCCTTCAGGAACTCGGCAGCGACTACGGCGAATTGCCGGCCCATGCCGGCATGTGGCGGGCCGCGGAAGACACGCGCGACGACCTGATGGGCAGGCTCGCGGTCGTCCCGATGGTTCTGGAAGCGCGCGGTCTCGACGTGACGCCGGACATGATCGACGTGTTCCGCAAGGCCGGATTGACCGGGCCGGTCGCCGCTCTCGAAACCATCTACGCGGAAGAAGTCGGCCATGTCGCCTACGGGTCGAAATGGTTCAACTTTCTCTGCGGCCGCCATGACCTGGATCCCAAGGCGGAGTTTCACAGGTTGGTGCGCAGCTACTTTCACAGCACATTGAAGCCGCCTTTCAACGAAGAAAAACGCGCCGAAGCCGGACTTCCGCCGGATTTCTACTGGCCCCTGTCGGAACCTGCTTCCACGTCCGGATGAGCTGTTTTCGCGTTCCGCCCCCCGCACGCGGACCAAATCATTCGGGCAACGCGATGTAATCGGCAAATTATTGCCGGTTTGCGGCCTTTCGTCCCGAATGGGCGTCGGACGCCGCCAACCGCCTTGCCCACGAGCGGCCCGCTGTTTATGCACCTGCCACGCGCCTGCTGTCTCACCACCGGGCGTCTCGGCTGGGATGGACAAGGATAAACGTGTGCGGACACGTCTGGCAATCACGACACACGCAATTCTGGAACGATTCTTTCCCGAGCGTCGACTGTTTCTGAAATCCGACACGGACACGCGGTTCATTCGCCTCAGACCTTCGACCCAGCTTTTCGCCTATGCCGGCGCATCGG
This sequence comes from Sedimentitalea xiamensis, assembly GCF_030164465.1. Lineage (GTDB taxonomy): Bacteria > Pseudomonadota > Alphaproteobacteria > Rhodobacterales > Rhodobacteraceae > Sedimentitalea > Sedimentitalea xiamensis. The sequence continues at coordinate 82,257 of NZ_JASNJE010000004.1, read as the reverse complement.
CAATCGTGGCCTGGGCCATCATCGCGACCGCGATTCTTCTGATGGACAGCATCGGGTCCGGCAGCTTCCGGGAACAGGCGAAACGCGACCAGATCCTCTATCAGGAACGCCTGAATGCCTTGTCGCTGGAACGCGACTCCCGAGCCGAAGAGGCGCTGGCGGCCCAGCAGCGGTTCAACGCGGCTCTGAAGCAGGTCTCGGCAATGCAGTCCGAACTTCTGGCGTCCGAAACGCGCCGGCGCGAACTCGAGACCGGCATTGAGGTCATCCAGTCGACATTGCGCGACACGATGAAAGAACGGCAGGACGCCAAGATCGCCCTGGCGGCGTTGCAGACCCAAAGCGAGGCCGGGACCGGCGACGGCACGGCCCCTTCCGGAGGCGACGTGCCGGTCAGTTTCATGGCCGATGCGCTCGCGAAGACGGCCGAAGAACGCGACCAGGTTCTGGCGAACGCACAGACGGCCCTGAACATGGCCAGCGACCTGGAACTGGAACTGAGCCTGGTCCACGAACAGAATGACCAGATTTTCCGCCAGCTCGAAGAGGCGATGACGATCTCTGTCGCGCCGCTGGACAAGATGTTCCGCAGCGCCGGCATGCCGACCGATTCGATCATCGAACAGGTGCGCCGCGGCTATAGCGGTCAGGGCGGCCCCCTGACCAAGCTGTCCTTTACCACGCGCGGCGAAGACGATCCCTCCGCCGACCAGCTGCGCGCCAACAAGATCCTCAACCAGATGGATCTGTTGAACCTTTATCGCATTGCGGCGGAACGCGCCCCCTTTGCGAGCCCGGTCAAGTCCGCCGTCCGCTACACGAGCGGATTCGGCTATCGGCGGGACCCGAAGACCGGCGGGCGCCGCATGCACAACGGGTCGGATTTCGCAGGTTCCACCGGCACCAATATCTATGCCACCGCCGATGGCGTGGTGACTCATGCGGGCTGGCAATCCGGCTTTGGACGCCTGGTCATCATCAAGCATGATTTCGGGATCGAAACCCGCTACGCGCACAATTCCCGTATTCTGGTCAAGAAGGGCCAAAGGGTATCGCGCGGGGATCACATCTCTGATATGGGTAACTCCGGACGGTCGACCGGAACCCATCTTCACTATGAAGTGCGGGTCAATGGAACACCTGTTAACCCCATGATCTACATCAAGGCTGCCAGAAATGTTTTCGAAGAGCAAAATCAACGAGCCGTCGCCCAAAACGACAGATGACACGAAGTCGGCCGCGCCTGCGGGTGTGGCTTCGGCACCGGCGTCCGGTGACTACAAACCCAGCGCACCAAAGCCCAAACCGCCCGCATCGACCCTGTCGGCCGACCTGCACATTACCGGCAACCTGAAAACCAGCGGCGACATCCAGGTCGAAGGCACCGTCGAAGGCGACATCCGGGCACATCTGCTGACCATCGGGGAAACCGCCACCATCAAGGGCGAAGTCACGGCGGACGATGTGGTGATCAACGGCCGAATCGTCGGCCGCGTGCGCGGTTTGAAAGTGCGGCTGACCTCCACGGCCCGCGTCGAAGGCGACATCATCCACAAGACCATCGCGATCGAAAGCGGCGCCCATTTCGAAGGTTCCGTGCAGCGTCAGGACGACCCGCTGAATCCGGGCCGGTCCGGCAAGCCCGCAGCACCCGGCGCCAATCCGGCCGCCGCGCCCGCAAGGGCGGACGCCACGAACTGAGGTGCCTCGCACCTGGAATGACAAGGCCCCGCCGGATTTCCGGCGGGGCCTTTTTTTCGTCGCGAGAGACCAGTTTGGACGTGTCAGTCCGTGACCGTCACGGTTTTCATCATGTCCGGCTGTCCGACGACCGCGCCATTGCGGCCCTCGCCGCGCTTGATGGCATCGACCACGTCCATGCCCTCCGTCACGCGCCCGATGACGGTATACTGTCCGTTCAGAAAGTCGCCGGCATCGAACATGATGAAGAACTGGCTGTTGGCACTATTCGGGTCCTGGCTCCGGGCCATACCCACGACGCCGCGCTCGAACGGAACGTCGGAAAATTCGGCGGCGAGGTCCGGCTTTTGCGAGCCGCCCATTCCCGCGCGACGCATGTCGCCGCCGATCTTGCCGAACTCGACATCGCCGGTCTGCGCCATGAAGCCGTCGATCACGCGATGGAACACCACCCCGTCATAAGCGCCTTCTTTGGCGAGAGCCGCAACCTGGGCGACATGCTCGGGCGCGACATCTTCCAGAAGGTCGATCCTGACGATACCATTGGCCCCCTCGCCGCTTATCTCTATTTCCAGCCCTGTCGCCAGCGCAGGCCCGGCGAGCATCGTGCAAAGCGCGGCAAATCTAAGCATCGGCAGCCACCTTGACGCTGATCATCCGGTCCGGAGACGCCGGCGGTTCGCCTCGCGCGATCGCATCGACATGCTCCATGCCGCTGATCACGCGGCCATAGACCGTGTATTGCCCATTCAGAAAGCTGTTGTCCTTGAAGTTGATGAAGAACTGCGAATTCGCGCTGTTTGGGTTGGACGACCGCGCCGCGCCCAGCGTCCCACGGTCATGGGGCAGTTTCGAGAATTCCGCCGGCAGATCGTCCATGTCGGAACCGCCGGTGCCGGCCATGCGGATGTTGAATCCGTCTTCCATGTCGCCGTGCTGCACGTCGCCGGTCTGCGCCATGAAACCTTCGATCACCCGGTGGAACGCGACGTTGTCATAGGCGCCGGAACGCGCCAGGTCCTTCATCCGCTGGGTGTGCAGCGGCGCCACGTCTGCGAGCAGTTCGATGACGACGGTGCCGTCCTTGAGTTCCATGAGGATTGTGTTTTCGGGGTCTTTGATCTCGGCCATGAGGCTCTCCTGTTTCCTGGCATTGCGCAGATACCTAAGGCCGGGACGGCGGAATGCCAAGTGAGGCATTGACGATAGGGCGAAATGTGGGAAAAAGCGCCTGTAGCGTCGGTTTTCTTGAAGGAATTGAGCGATGGGATGGCAGACTTTGGACGACATGGACCTGTCGGGCAAACGGGTTCTTGTGCGCGTCGACATCAACGTTCCGGTCGAAGACGGCACGGTGACGGACGACACGCGAATCCGGCGGCTGCGCCCGACCATACGCGATATTCTGGACAAGGGCGGGCGGCCGGTTCTTCTGGCGCATTTCGGCCGTCCGAAGGGAAGGCATATGCCCGAGATGTCTCTTCGTCCGCTGGTTCCGGCGCTCGAAGCGGCGTTCGAGGTTCCGGTCATGTTTTGCGCGGATTGCCGCGGTCCCGCCGCCGAAGCGGCGGTGGCGGCGCAACAGGACGGATCGGTCCTGCTGCTGGAAAACACGCGGTTTCAGCCCGGAGAAGAGAAGAACGACCCGTCGCTGGCGGACGATTTCGCGACGCTGGCCGATATCTATTGCAACGATGCGTTTTCCTGCGCCCATCGGGCGCATGCCTCGACCGAGGGCGTGGCGCGGCGTCTTCCGTCCTGCGCCGGACGCCTGATGCAGACGGAACTGTCGGCGCTGGACGCAGCATTGGGGCGGCCGGACCGTCCGCTGGCGGCGCTGGTGGGCGGCGCCAAGGTGTCAACCAAGCTGGAGCTGTTGTCGAACCTTGTCGAAAAGGTCGATTGCCTGATCATCGGCGGCGGCATGGCCAACACGTTCCTGGCCGCCAAGGGCCTGGGCGTCGGCCGGTCGCTTTGCGAACATGACATGACCGGCACCGCGGCCGACATCCTGGCCAAGGCACAGAGCGTCGGATGCGCAATCCTGCTGCCCTCCGACATCGTGGTGGCGCGGACGTTCGAGGCCGGGACCGAAAACTGGACAGTGCCCGCCGATCAATGCCCCGAAGATGCCATGATCCTGGACGCGGGCCCGGAAACCGTCGCCCGCGTATCGGCCGCCCTTCAGGGATCGAAAACCCTGATCTGGAACGGACCTCTGGGCGCGTTTGAAGTCGAACCCTTCGATACCGCCACCACGTCGGCGGCGCGCAAGGTCGCGGAACTGACCAGGGCCGGGCATCTGATTAGCGTCGCCGGCGGCGGAGACACCATAGCGGCGCTCAATCATGCCGGGGTCAGCGCGGATTTCAGCTATGTCTCGACTGCCGGGGGCGCGTTTCTGGAATGGATGGAAGGCAAGACCTTGCCCGGCGTCGCCGCCCTGATCGCCTGAGCGATCCCGGGTCCGGTTGCTAGCGCAAACACCTTTCAACACCATTGAAACGCAATTTCGCCTGCCCTAAACCCGCACTGACCCGGCGGCGCAGCCGTCATGTATTCCAGCACAGGCGAGTCTTTTCATGTCCAAAGAAACTCAAACCAAACAGATGACGACAGGTGAAGGCTTCGTGGCGGCTTTGGATCAAAGCGGCGGATCGACCCCGAAAGCTCTGAAGCTCTATGGCATCGGCGAAGAGGCCTATGACGGGGAAACCGAAATGTTCGACCTGATCCACGCCATGCGCACGCGGATCATCAAGTCGCCGGCCTTCCGGGGTGACAAGGTGGTTGGCGCGATCCTGTTCGAACAGACGATGGATCGAGATATCGACGGCGTGCCGACGGCGGCCTATCTTTGGCGAACCTGCAAGGTCGTGCCATTTCTGAAGATCGACAAGGGGCTGGCTGACGAAACGGATGGCGTGCGGCTAATGAAACCGATGCCGGATCTCGACAGCCTCCTGACCCGCGCGGTGGAGGCCGGCATTTTCGGAACCAAGATGCGATCGGTCATCGATGCTGCCTCTCCCACGGGGATCGCGGCCAATGTCGCCCAGCAGTTCGACGTCGCACGACAGGTTCTGGCCCATGGCCTGATTCCGATCATAGAACCGGAAATCTCCATCGGCATTCCGGACAAGGCCGCCGCCGAAGACATTCTTCTGCAAGAACTCACGCGCCACCTGGACGCCCTGCCCTCTGATCAGCAGGTCATGTTGAAACTGACCCTGCCCGAGCGGGCCGGTCAATATGCGTCGCTTGTCGATCATCCGAGAGTCATGCGCGTCGTCGCCCTGTCCGGCGGCTATAGCCGGGACGAGGCGAACGATCGTCTTTCCAGGAACCGCGGCGTCATCGCTTCCTTTTCGCGCGCCTTGACCGAAGGCCTTTCCGCCGACCAGAACGACGAGGCGTTCAACCGCGTTCTGTCGGCTACCATCGACAGCATCCACGCCGCCTCGGTCGCCGGATAGCCTGCGCGCAACCGGATTGGGCTGGCTGGCCTAACATAAGGGATTCACAAGACGAATCGCTTGTGTAATACTGTGCGAAAGCGCCCGTCAAGGGTGCATGAGAGGCAGGCCAGTCCATGCGATCCACTCGACCCGGCTTTGGTCCGTTGGTGTTCTTCGCCACCGCATTCGCGTTGAGCGCCTATTTCACCTTTGCCGCCGTTCAGGGCGATTACGGGTTGTTCCGCAGGGTCGAGGTCGCCGCCGAGGCCGACAGTCTGCGCAAGACGCTGGACCGGCTGCAATCCGAGATCGACGTGACCGAAAACCTGACCCGGCGCCTGTCCGACGAATATCTCGATCTGGACCTTCTGGATGAACAGGCGCGGTCCGTGCTGGGCCTCTTGCGCGCCGACGAGATCGTGATCCGCTAAGCCTGTCTGCGATTTTCGCTCGCCAGATCGCCAAAGTTTCGATATCCATAGTTTAACGCTAAACTATTCATCTCGATGGGGGAGAGGCTGAAGAAATGGCTACGCGAAAAACCACGAAACGGCCCAACGTTTCGGCAGAAGAGCTGAAGACCTACTACCGCGAGATGCTGTTGATCCGCCGCTTCGAGGAAAAGGCGGGCCAGCTTTACGGAATGGGACTGATCGGCGGATTCTGCCATCTCTACATCGGACAGGAAGCCGTCGTCGTCGGACTCGAAGCGGCGGCCGAAGATGGCGACAAGCGCATCACGTCCTATCGCGACCATGGCCACATGCTGGCCTGCGGCATGGACCCAAACGGCGTCATGGCGGAACTCACCGGGCGTGAAGGCGGCTACTCCAAGGGCAAGGGTGGCTCCATGCATATGTTTTCCAAGGAAAAGAACTTTTTTGGCGGGCACGGGATCGTGGCCGCCCAGGTGCCGCTGGGCGCGGGCCTCGCCTTTGCGGACAAGTATCTGGGCAACGACCGCGTGACCTTCACCTATTTCGGCGATGGCGCGGCCAACCAGGGCCAGGTCTATGAATCCTTCAACATGGCTGCGCTCTGGAACCTGCCGGTGATTTTCGTGATCGAGAACAACCAGTATGCCATGGGTACGGCGCAGCAGCGTTCGACCTCTTCGCCCGACATCTACCATCGCGGGCAGGCCTTCGGCATTCCGGGGGAAATGGTCGATGGCATGAATGTGCTCGCGGTCAAGGAAGCGGGCGACACGGCCGTGGCGCACTGCCGGTCGGGCAAGGGGCCGTACATCCTGGAAATCAAGACCTACCGCTATCGCGGGCATTCGATGTCGGACCCCGCCAAGTATCGCACCCGCGAAGAGGTCCAGAAGATGCGCGAGGAACGCGACCCGATCGAATATGTCCGCAGCCTGCTGCTGACCGGCAAACACGCGACCGAAGACGACCTGAAGGCGATCGACAGGGATATCAAGAACGTCGTCAATGCCGCTGCCGAATTTGCCAAGGACAGCCCGGAGCCGGCGCTCGACGAGTTGTGGACCGACATCTACGCCGAAACGGCGCAAGCCTGAGGGGAGACACGACATGCCCACGGAAATCCTGATGCCCGCCCTCTCGCCCACGATGGAAGAAGGCACGCTCGCGAAATGGCTGGTCAAGGAAGGCGACGCGGTGGCCGCCGGCGACGTGCTGGCCGAGATCGAAACCGACAAGGCGACGATGGAGTTCGAGGCCGTGGACGAAGGCACCATCGGCAAGCTGCTGGTGTCCGAAGGCACCGAAGGCGTCAAGGTCAACACCGCGATCGCGGTGCTTCTGGACGAAGGCGAAACGGCGGAGGACGTGCCGGCGGCTGCTCCGGCAGCCGCCGCGGGCGACGAGGCGGCCCCCGCAGGGGGCTCCGCGGCGCCCGCCCGCCGGAAACGGGAAACCGCGGACGACAGCGCCGAGACCTCCGCTCCCGAACCCGACTGGCCCGAGAGCACCAAGCTCAGGCAGCAGACGGTGCGCGAGGCCCTGCGCGACGCCATGGCCGAAGAAATGCGTGAAGACGACCGTGTCTTCCTGATCGGCGAGGAAGTCGCCGAATACCAGGGCGCCTACAAGATCAGCCAGGGCCTTCTCGACGAATTCGGCGCCAAACGGGTGATCGACACCCCGATCACGGAACATGGCTTCGCGGGAATCGCGGTCGGGGCAGCGTTCGGGGGTCTGCGCCCCATCGTCGAATTCATGACCTTCAATTTCGCCATGCAAGCCATCGACCAGATCATCAACTCCGCGGCCAAGACGCTCTACATGTCCGGCGGACAGATGGGCGCGCCGATGGTCTTTCGCGGACCGAACGGCGCCGCGGCGCGCGTCGGCGCCCAGCACAGCCAGGACTACGCGGCCTGGTACATGCAGATTCCGGGGCTGAAAGTGGCCATGCCCTATTCGGCCTCCGATGCCAAAGGCCTGCTGAAAACCGCCATCCGCGACCCGAACCCGGTGATTTTCCTTGAGAATGAAATCCTCTATGGCCGCAGCTTCGATGTTCCGGACATCGACGACTATACCGTGCCGTTCGGCAAGGCCCGCATCTGGCGCGAAGGCACGGACGTGACCCTCGTCAGTTTCGGCATCGGCATGAAATACGCGCTCGAATCGGCGGAAAACCTGGCGAAAGACGGTATCAGCGCCGAAGTCATCGACCTGCGGACACTGCGGCCGATGGACACCGGCGCGATCATCCGTTCCGTGAAAAAGACCAATCGCTGCGTGACCGTCGAAGAAGGCTGGCCGCAGGGATCGGTCGGCAACTACATCACCTCGGTCCTGATGCAGGAGGCGTTCGATTATCTTGATGCCCCCGTCATCAATTGCACCGGCAAGGATGTGCCCATGCCCTACGCCGCCAACCTGGAAAAGCACGCGCTGGTCACCACCGAGGAGGTGGTCAAGGCCGTCAAGCAAGTGACCTACAGCTGAGGAGCGCGCCATGCCCATGGAAATCCTGATGCCCGCCCTGTCCCCGACGATGGAAGAAGGCAGGCTCGCAAAATGGCTGGTCAAGGAGGGCGATACCGTGTCCTCGGGCGATCTGCTCGCCGAAATCGAAACCGACAAGGCAACGATTGAATTCGAGGCGGTCGACGAGGGCACCATCGCCAAACTCCTGGTGGCCGAAGGCACCGAAGGCGTCAAGGTCAACACGGCCATCGCCGTCCTGCTGGATGATGGCGAATCCGTCGAAGACCTTGGCGAAACCGCCGAACCCAAGGCGCCCAAGGCCGCGCCAGCGGCCGACGCGGGCAAGGAGGCGGCCGCCATCGGCGGCTCCGACGCGCCCGCCCCCCCGGCCGCCGCCGCGCCGAAAACCCCGGACGGCGCGCGCATCTTCGCCTCGCCGCTGGCACGCCGCATCGCAGCCGAAAAGGGACTCGACCTGGCGACAATCAAGGGCAGCGGCCCCCGCGGGCGGATCGTCAAGGCCGATGTCGCCGATGCCAGCACACCCGTCGCCAAGCCGGCGCCCGCGGAAACGGTCGAGAAACAGGCGCCCGCCGCCGCGTCGCCGGCACTGCCGGCCGGGTCGGACGCGGACGCGGTCATGCGCCTCTACGAAGGGCGCCGTTTCGAAGAGATCCCGCTCGATGGCATGCGCAAGACCATCGCGGCCCGCCTGACCGAAGCCAAGCAGACCATCCCGCATTTCTACCTGCGCCGCGACATCAGGCTCGACGCGCTGCTGAAATTCCGCGCCGATCTGAACGCGCAGCTCGAAAGCCGGGGCGTCAAACTCTCGGTCAACGACTTCATCATCAAGGCCTGCGCCCTGGCCCTGCAGACGGTCCCCGATGCCAATGCAGTCTGGGCAAAGGATCGCATCCTGCGCCTGGCCCCCTCCGATGTCGCGGTGGCCGTCGCCATCGAGGGCGGCCTGTTCACCCCGGTCCTGAAGGATGCAGAGATGAAATCCCTCTCGGCCCTCTCCGCCGAAATGAAGGATCTCGCATCCCGCGCCCGCGACCGCAAACTTGCGCCGCAGGAATATACCGGCGGCACTTTCGCCATTTCCAATCTCGGGATGTTCGGCATCGACAATTTCGATGCGGTCATCAACCCGCCGCACGGTGCGATCCTCGCTGTCGGGGCCGGCGTGAAGAAGCCCGTGGTCGGCACGGACGGGGAACTGTCCGTTGCGACGGTAATGTCCGTCACCCTGTCGGTGGATCACCGGGTGATCGACGGCGCGCTTGGCGCACGGCTTTTGCAGGCGATCGTCGACAACCTCGAAAACCCGATGGTCATGCTGGCCTGACGCGCGGTCTTCGCCAGATTACTGCGAACTGGAAAACAGCTGATCCATGTTGACGGAAGGCTGGTCGCACCCGGCCTCGCCAACGATCTTGGCGGGAATGCCCGCGACTGTCTTGCAGGGCGGCACGTCCGCCAGCACGACGGAACCCGCGGCAATACGGCTGCAATGGCCGATCCGGATATTGCCAAGCACCTTCGCTCCCGCGCCGATCAGAACGCCATCCTCGATCTTCGGGTGCCGGTCTTCCTCTTCCTTGCCGGTCCCGCCCAGCGTCACCGAATGCAGCATCGACACGTTGTCTCCGACCACCGCCGTTTCACCGATCACGATGGAATGGGCATGATCGATCATGATGCCCTTGCCGATCCGCGCCGCCGGGTGAATGTCGATTCCAAAGATCTCCGAAATCCGCATCTGGAAGAAATAGGCCAGATCCCATTGCCCGCGGGTCCAGAGCCAATGCCCGACGCGATAGGCCTGCATGGCCTGATACCCTTTGAAATAGAGGATCGGCTGCAGCAGCCTGTGGCAGGCCGGGTCTCTTTCATAGACCGCCACCAGGTCCGCCCGCGCCGCATCCACGAGCTCCGGGGCCTCTTCATATGCCTGGTCCGCGATCTCGCGCAGGATGACCATCGACATTTCATTCGAGGACAGCTTTGCCGCGATCCTGTAGGACAGCGCCTTTTCCAGCGTCTTGTGATGCAGGACGCAGGCATGGATCAGCCCCCCCATCAGGGGCTCGTCGCGAACCGCCTCGCGCGCTTCCTTGGTGATACGGTCCCACACCGGGTCAACCGGCGCGATGTTTCTACGTGTCTCAGCCATGGTGTCGGTCCTTCTGTTCGCCGCAGGATACGCATGCCGAAGGGCAAAAGCCAAAGGGTTTCCCGCAAAGTGGCAGTCTTGTGATCCCGGGCGCGCAAGGTTGGCGATCCGCTTCGGATATATCACGTCCCTGAAAAATTCAAACAGAGCTTTGCGACGCTCGCTCCGGGCGGTAGCGTGATCGCATGTCCAACGCTCCGATCACGGAAATCGACATCGCCGCGTTCACGGCGGACCCCTACCCCGACCTCGCCCGGATGCGCGCGGCCGCGCCGATCACCTATGTGCCGCAACTGGGAGCGACCCTGTTGACACGCCGCGACGACATCCATGTGCAGGAAAAGCGCACGGACGTGTTTTCATCGGAGCAGCCCGACGGCCTGATGACCCTGCTGATGGGGGAAAACATGATGCGCAAGGACGGCGTCGCGCATCTGGCGGAGCGCAGGATCCTGTTCCCTGCGGTCAGCCCGCGCACCGTGCAGGAACATTGGAAACCGGTTTTCGAGACCGCAGCAAACCGCGTGCTCGACCGTCTCGCGCCGCGCGGCGGCTGCGACCTGGTCACGGACTACGCCATGCCCGTATCGGCCGAAGCCTTGAAGGCGATCACCGGACTTGTACGGATGACGCCCGCCGAGATGGACGGGGCGAGCCAGGCGATGATCGACGGCTGCGCCAACTATGCCGGAAACGCGGATGTCACGCGGCGCTGTCATGCCGCGACCGCCCTGATCGATCACCATATCGACCTCATGCTGTCCGATCCGCCGCCAAGGTCGGCGCTGGCGGTGCAAATGCAGGGCGGGCTGGCCATGACCAGTATCCGGGCCAACATCAAGCTGGTGATCTCCGGCGGGCAGAACGAACCCCGCGACGCGATTGCCGGAACCATCTGGGCGCTGCTGTCGCACCCGGAGCAACTGGAACTGATCCGCCAGGGAATGGCCAGCTACGCCGATGCCTTTGCTGAATACGCCCGCTGGGTCAGCCCCATCGGCATGTCGCCCCGGCGCGTCGCGCGACGGGACACGGTCGGGGGCGTGACTTTCGAACCGGGAGACCGGGTGTTCCTGATGTTCGGTTCAGCCGGTCGGGACGAAGCGCATTTCCAGGCGGCGGACCGGTTCGACATCCGGCGCGACACCCAAGCGGCCATTAGTTTTGGCGCCGGCCCGCATTTCTGCGCCGGCGCCGCCGCCTCCCGGTGCCTGATTGCAGAGATCGCCCTGCCGCTGGCCTTCCGGCGCCTGAAGAACCTCCGCCTCGCGGGCGATGCGCCATTCTCGGGCTGGGCGTTTCGCGGTCCGACATCGGTTCCGGTGGCCTGGAGCTTGTGATCGCCTGTCCGGGAAGCGAACGCCTGGTCCGTCGGCGATCCGCTTGCCTGATCGTGGCCGCACCACCATATTCCTGTCATGCTGAAGTTCACGCCCATCCTGCTCGCCATTCTCTACGCGCTCGCCATGTATCGCTTTTCGGTCTGGCGGACGGCGCGGGAACTCGACGCGAGATCGACGGAACTGGCCGATCCGCGACTGAAGAGGCTGACCGACCGGCTGGCGGCCTCGCTCGATCTGGCCAGAATTCCCGTCTACATCTACGAGATAGATCCGGTGAACGGATTGGCCGCCCCGGACGGTCGGATTTTCATCACCCGCGGCTTTTACCGCAAATTCCAGTCCGGCGAAGTGACTGGGGAGGAACTGTCCAGCGTCATCGCCCATGAACTGGGCCATGTCGCGCTGGGGCACTCCCGGCGCCGCATGATCGACTTTTCGGGGCAGAACGCCCTGCGCACCGCATTGATGATGGTCCTGGGACGCTTCATCCCGTTCTTCGGGATCTGGATCGCCAATATGCTGACCTCGCTTCTGGCGGCGGGTCTGTCCCGGTCCGACGAATACGAGGCGGACGCCTATGCGGCCGCGCTGCTGACCAAATCCGGAATCGGGATCGACCCCCAGAAATCCCTGTTCCGCAAACTGGATGCGCTGACTCAGCAACGCGCGGGCATGGCTCCGGCCTGGCTGATGAGCCATCCCAAAACCGACCAGCGGATAGAAGCACTCGAAAAACTGGAAGCGCGCTGGCAGGCCTAGGGGCGCGGAGGGCCCTGGGTCAGCGCCTTTGCCAACCGTGGCAAACGCGCCTTTTTCAGAAGCGGGCGCATCGACCATTCGCCCCCGGAAAGACGGTTGGCCTGCGCAAGCACGGCTTGCGCCACAGTCGCGATACTGCCGGGAAACTGACTCCAGAGACCGTGCAGAAAAGTGTCCGGATCGATCCGTTCAAGGCCTTCTTCCGCCAGGATGTTGCGCGGGAAATCCCTTGCATTCAGCGTCATGATGGCATCCGCCGAACCGTCCACGGCCACCGCCAGAACATGCAGGTCGGCGGCGTCCGGCAACCAGAGCCGCGCCTCTGTTCCCGGCGCCGGGCGCAGTTCCGCGTCGGGCCAGGCCGCGCGAACCATCGCGATTTCCGCCCGCGCCTGGATTTCACCCTCCGGACCCAGCTTCACCGCCGCCCGCGCCCATTCATCGAGTATGCGGGCAGACCAGAGCGGGGTGAAATGGCCCGCCGCCGCTGCGCCAAGCACCATTTCCCGCATCACGGTCGGATAGAGAACGCAGGTGTCGATGACGATGTTCACAGGCGGAAGAACAGGGCCTTGAGATACCCGCTCTCGGCAAGTTGCGGCAGTTGCGGATGATCCGGACCGGCAAACCCGGTGTGAATCAGTTGTCCCTGACGGCCGGCGCGACCGATGCCGCGGGCGCAGGCGGCGCGAAAGCGCGCGAGATCTGCCGCGTGCGAACAGGAACAGAGACCGAGGTATCCGCCCGGTGCGACAAGACCCGCCGCCAGGCGCGCGACCCGTTCATAGGCCCGCAAACCCGCGTCGAGCGCCTGCTTGGACGGCGCAAAGGCGGGCGGATCGCAGATGACCACGTCAAAAACCGCGCCTTCCTGCCGCAAGGCCGTCATCACATCAAAGGCATCGCCTTGCCGCGTGGTCAACCGGTCCGCCGACGCCCCTGCCCTGGCGCCAAGTTCCGCCAGGGACAAGGCCGGTGCGGACCCGTCCACCAGGAGCGCGTGGCCAGCCCCGTTGGCCAGCGCCGCCAGGCCGAAACCGCCCACATGCGAGAACACGTCCAGCACCCGCGCGCCGCTGCTCAGGGCCGCGGCGAACCGGTGGTTCGGGCGCTGGTCGAAGAACAGGCCGGTTTTCTGGCCGCCGGTCACGTCCGCCATATAGGTCGCCCCGTTCATCGGAACCGGGATCGGACCATCCGGAGCCGTGCCCGCCAGCACGGCGGATGTTTCGTCCAGCCCTTCGAGCGCGCGGGTGCGCCCGCCCGCGTTCTTCAGGACGGTGGTGACGCCGGTCACGGCGATCAACGCCCCGGTCAGCAGGTCAAGATGCGTCTCGGCCCAGGCGGCATTGGGTTGCACCACGGCGAGATCGCCGAACCGGTCGACGACGACCCCCGGCAGACCGTCGGCTTCGGCATGGACCAGACGGTAGAACGGCGCGTCATAGACCCTTTCCCGCATCTCCAGCGCGTGCCGCAGCCGCGCCGAGAACCAGTCCCGATCCACCACCGCCGCCGGGTCTGCGTCGAGCATCCGGCAAATGATCCTGGACACGGGATTGACCGCCACCAGCCCGAGCGCCGCCCGGTTTTCGTCTTCGAGAACGGCCAGCGCCCCCGCAGACAGGGAACGGGTTCTTCGATCCGTCACCAGATCGCTCGCATAGACCCAGGGAAACCCGTGACGCAGACCGCGCGCATTGGTCTTCGGCTTCAGGCGGACACGAGGGCGGTCGTCGGGGGAAATGGACTGTGTCATGTCCTCCTCTTATCCAGAACCGTGCCGCTGGGAAAGCCTTGGTCCGACGCCACGGCACGGAACCAGCCTTTCCGGCGCTTGCCGGCCTTTCCGGCGTCAATCGCGGGGACGGGATCGCCAGCCGCCGCGCCGTCGCGGCGTGGCGACAGAGGTCAAACCGTCGCGCAGCACCTTCGTCATCGGGTGATCCGGCGCGGTCGCACAGTAGCGTTCGACCAGCAGGCGCAGCGCGGCGCCGGTATCCCGCCCTTCCGGCAGGCTCAGCGCCCAGTCCAGAAAGATCGACCGGCATTCGGCGCTGGAAATGCCGTCAATCCTGTAGGCTTCCTGAATCAACCCCTTCGGGTCCGTTCGCGGATCTCCCTTCATGGCAATCCTTCCGGTTCCAGAGCCGCTGAAATCACACCGACCGCCCGATCATAGCTTTGGCCCAGGGCGTCTTCCAGGGAATCGATGCTGTCATGGCCCGTGGTCCGGCACAGAAACGCCGCCGTTCCCTCGCCCATATCGGCCGAGTCCAGCGGATTGGAGGAAATCAGCCGAGCTGCCGCCTGCACCGACCAGTAAAGCTGGTAACAGTCCTGCAGCATTTCGGCGCTGTCTCGATCAAGCCAGCCGCAATCGACTCCGCCCCGCAGCCCGGCCGGAACGTCCCGCGCGGCGGAGCGCGACAACAGCGCCCCCGCCTGCGCGATCAGTTCCACATCCTGCATCCGGCCTGGCCCGGTCTTGGCATCCCATATGCCATCCGGGCTTTTGGCCGCGTCGATCCGTTCCCGCATCTCAGCGACTTCGCGCAGGACTTTGGCCCGGTCCCTGGGCGCGGACAGAACCGATCTGCGCAGGTCCTCGATATCCTGCGCCAGGTCGGACCGCCCGGCGATAACGCGCGCGCGGGTCAGGGCAAGGTGCTCCCAGACCCAGGCTTCGGTCCGCTGATAGTTCTGGAAACTGGCCCAGCTCGTCGCCACCGGCCCCTGGGTTCCGGACGGGCGCAGGCGCATGTCCACCTCGTAGAGCCGGCCCTGCGCCATGGGGGCCGCCAGCGCGGTGATCAGCGCCTGGGTCAGACGCGCGAAATAGGGCCGCGTCTGCAATGGGCGCGGACCATCGGAACTGTCCGTGTCCTCCGGATCATAGATCACAATGATATCCAGATCGGAGGCCGCGTTCAGCCGCCCCGCCCCGAGCGATCCCATGCCCAAAACCGCCGCGCCGCGTCCGGGTGGCGGGCCATGTTTTTCCGCGAATTGCGCCGTGACCACCGGCAAGAGGGCGGAAATGACCGCTTCCGCCAGTTCCGCATATTGCCGCCCGGCGGCCGTGGCGTCGATCAGGCCGCGCAGGTGATGCACGCCGATCCGGAAATGCCATTCCTTGTTCCAGCGCCGCGCCGCGTCCAGTTGGCCTTCATAGTCGCGTTCCGTGGCAAGCACCTGCGTCAACTCGGACAGCAAGGCGGCTCCCCCCGGCCAGTCCGAAAAGAAATCGCCGCCGATGACCGCATCGAACACCCCGGCGTTGCGGGCGAGATGGCTCGCCAGCGCCGGCGAGGTGCCGACGATATCGACCAGCAGGTCGATCAGTTGCGTGTTCGCTTCGAACAGGGAAAACAGTTGCACCCCGGCCGGCAGACCGGCCAGGAATCCGTCCAGCGACAGAAGCGCTTCTTCCGGCCGGGTCGTGCGGGACAGCCGGGACAGCAATTCCGGCCGCAGCCTGTCAAAGATGCGCCGCGCCCGTTGCGAGCGCAGCGCCGGATAGGTCGGCCAACGGGCCAGAACGCCCGAATCGAAAGCCTCGGGATCGGGCGTCTGCGACGCAGGAGGCGCAGCGTCCGGGGCAAAGAAGCCTTCGCTCAACTCGTGGACTTCGGTCAGGCGCCGGGTCAGGTCCGCGACAAGGCCGGCACTGTCCGTATCCATCAGGCAGGCGATCCGCTCCAGCCCTTCGGCCGATTGCGGCACCTTGTGGGTCTGGGCGTCGTTGATCATCTGAATCCGGTGTTCGACCTCGCGATGGGCACGGTAGTGTTCGGTCAGGCGGACAGCGACATCGCCCGGTATCCAACCCTTGCCCGCCAAGGCTGCAAGGCCGGGCACAGTGCCCCTCTGGCGCAGCTCCGTATCGCGCCCTCCGGCGATGAGCTGGCGGGTCTGGGTGAAGAATTCGATCTCGCGAATGCCTCCGCGGCCGAGCTTCATGTCGTGGCCCGGCACCACGAGCGCGCCGCCGAGTCCCTTGTTTTCCCGGATGCGCAACCGCATGTCATGCGCGTCCTGGATCGAAGCGAAATCCAGATGCCGCCGCCAGACAAAAGGCGTCAGGGCCGTCAGGAACTCCGCACCGGCCCTTTCGTCACCCGCCGCCGGGCGCGCCTTGATGAAGGCCGCCCGTTCCCAGGTGCGTCCCAGGCTTTCATAATAGCGTTCGGCGGCTTCGGTGGCCATGCAGACCGGCGTGACAGCAGGATCCGGACGCAACCGCAGGTCGGTGCGGAACACGTATCCTTCGGCGGTCCGGTCGCTGAGGATACTGCACATGTTGCGGGTGGCGCGAACCATCGCCTGCCGCACGTCGTGAAAGTCGTCCGGATCATGGCGCGTCTCATCGAACAGGCAGATCAGGTCGATGTCGGACGAATAATTCAGTTCATGGGCACCCATCTTGCCCATTGCCAGAACGATCAGCCCGCAGGCGGTGGCGATGTCGTCTCTGGTCTGTCCAGGTATCTTGTTGCGGCCCACCAGCGTGGCGATTTCGGACTTGATCGTCACATCGCACGCCAGACCCGCGAAATCGGTCAGAATCCCCGTGACCTTTTCCAGTGGCCAGACCCCGGACAGATCCGCAAGCGCGGTGATCAGCGCGACGCGGCGCTTGGCCTGGCGCAGTCCGGGTTTCAGGCTGTCCGGCGCCAGATCGCGGATGTCCGCGAAACAGGTCGCGACGGCGTCGTCGGGGTCGTCCGCCGCACGCACCAGCCAATCCGCCTCGCGCTGGATCAACCCGTTCAGAAAGGGACTGGAGCCGCCGGCACCCACGATCAGGTGGGCGAAATCGCCGTCGGCGCCGGGAACAGCAGCGAGAGCTTCGGCCCCAAGATCCGGATCGAAGGCACGAGGCAGACGGGTAATTGCGCGGATCAGGGACATGACCGTAGACTGAAACCCGGCACATGAATCGTCAATGCGTCTTCGTCTTGAAAGAAGACGGTTTTCTGCGCAAAGTGCAAAAATGAGCAAGAGCCTGAACCGCGTCCGCGCCGCGCTGCATGCAGCGGGGCTGGAGCCCGAGATACGCGAAACCGCGCTGGCCCGAACAGCGGCCGACGCCGCCGCGGCCTTGGGCTGTTCGGTCGATCAGATCGCGAAGTCGATCATTTTTCGCGGCGCAACAAGTGGCACGGCCCATCTGTTCCTGACCGCAGGCGGCAATCTCGTCGATGGCAACAAGGCCGCCGCGCTGGCAGGAGAAACCCTCGGAAAAGCCGATGCAAACCTGATCCGGGCGCAGACCGGTTTTGCGATCGGCGGCGTCGCGCCGGTCGGACACCTGTCGCCGATCCGCGCCTTCATGGACCCCAGGCTTGCGGATTTCGAGGTTGTCTGGGCCGCTGCAGGCACGCCGCATCATGTTTTTCCGATCTCCCCGGCCGATCTGGAGCGCATTTCCAGTGCGCAATACGCTGACTTCAGAAAATAGCCTGTCGCCGTTTGGCTTAGCGAACCACGGCGCCCGAAAGTCGGCCGAATATGCCGAACTGTTGCGGATGAAATGAGGTCTTTCAACCCGTGCTCAACAGGGCGTTTCTCGACACGCCCATCAGCACCGAGATCACACATGTCGATTCTGTTTTCGACATGGCCAGCGGAACATTCGGGGTCGAGCGTTCATTTGCCAATCCGGATTATCGAATGCCCTCCGGCCTGCGCTGTACGTTGAATTTCACAATCAGCGCAACCGGCTGATCACCACCGTCACTTCGGGCTTCTTTCCGATCTCGTTCTGGGCCGTCTTGCGCACGATGCGCCGCAGTTCCTCTTCCAGCGTATCGTCGTTCTTCAGCGTCTTCGCCTTGGCCCGTCCCAGGAACTGGCCGAGGTCCTCTTCAAGCACCTCGACCAGCGGCGCGCGCGAACTGCCGATCTCGCTCAGCCCGATCGTATCGCACCAGGGGTCGCCCAGGGGTTCGTCGCCTTCATCCAGTATGACGGTGACGGTCACATGCCCGTTCAACGCCATGCGGATGCGATTGCGCACCACCCCGTCCAGCGCGCCGATCTTGACCGTCCCGTCCAGATAGGTCCGCCCGGTTTCGACATATTCCGCGACGCTCGGCACGTTGCCCGACAAGTCGATCATCATGCCGTTCACCGCCACGACGCCCTGCATGCCCCGCGCCGTGGCGAGCTTCGCATGTTCGCGCAGATGGCGGTGTTCGCCATGCATCGGGATCACCATCTGCGGACGCACGATGTCATGCAGACGTTCGATATCCGGACGGTTGGCATGCCCCGATACGTGATACTTCCCATTGCTGTCATCCACGACATCGACGCCCTTTTCGCTGAACGCGTTCATCACCCGGATCACACCGCGTTCGTTGCCGGGAATTGTCTTGGAGGAAAACAGGAACAGGTCGCCCTCTTTCATTTCAAGTCCCTGGTATTTTCCCTGCGACAGCTGCGCACTGGCCGCGCGGCGTTCTCCCTGGCTGCCCGTCACCAGCAACATCAGGTTCTCGCGCGGAATATCCTGCGCCGCTTCCGCGCTGACCACGGTCGGGAAACCGCTCAGGACCCCGGTTTCCTGCGCCGCCTCGACCATCCGCCGCATCGCGCGCCCCATGAGGACAATCGACCGCCCGGCCCGCTGCCCCGCTTCGGCCAGCGTCTTCACCCGCGCGACGTTGCTGGCGAAAGTCGTCGCCACGACCATGCCCTGCGCGTCCATGACCAGTTTTTCGATGGCCGGTCCCAGGCTGTTTTCGGACCGCCCCGGATCCGGCGAGAACACGTTGGTGGAATCGCAGACCAACGCCCGCACACCGCCCTTGCTGACCTCGGCCCAGAGGTCCGGATCGAACGGTTCCCCCACCACCGGCGTCGGGTCGAGCTTGAAGTCACCGGAATGGATCACCCGCCCGTCAGGCGTGTCGATCACCAGCGCGGCGCTTTCGGGAATGGAATGGGAAATCGGCAGGAACCCGACCTGGAACGGCCCCGCCCTGACCTGCTCCGGCCAGGCCGAAACGGTGCGCACCGCAGTTTCCGGATGGCCCTGTTCCGTCAGTTTCCCCCGCGCGATATTGGCGGTGAAGGCGCGTGCATAGACCGGGACGGGCAGGTCGGAATAGAAATGCGCGATCGCCCCGACGTGGTCTTCATGCGCATGGGTGATGAAGATCGCGTCCAGCCGATCGGCGCGTTCCTTCAGCCACGTGATGTCGGGCAGGATCAGGTCGACCCCCGGAGTCCCGTCCATGTCGGGAAAGGTGACGCCCAGATCAACCAGGATGAACCGCTCCGCATCCGGTTTGCCATATCCATAGAGATAGGCGTTCATGCCGATTTCACCCGCCCCGCCGAGGGGCAGGTAGATCAGTCGTTCATTGCTCATGGGCTCAGCCGATATCCTTGTTGTATTTGTGTATCACCGTCAGGCCGTGCATCGTCAGATCCTCTTCCATGACGTCGAACAGGTCCGCGCTTTGCTGAAACAAGGGTGCCAGCCCGCCGGTCGCCACGACGGTCATCGGCCGGTCCCGCTCCGCCTTGATACGGGTGCATATCTCACGCACCAGCCCGACATAACCCCAAAAGATGCCCGACTGGATGCAGGCGACCGTATTCGTGCCCACAACCTGCTGCGGCACCGAAATATCCACATGCGGCAGCGCCGCCGCCGCCATGTGCAGCGCCTCGAGGCTCAGGTTGACGCCCGGCGCGATCACCCCCCCGATATAGGCCCCGTCCTGGGACACGACGTCAAACGTGGTCGCGGTGCCGAAATCGACAACGATCAGGTCGCCGCCGTGGCGGTCGAATGCGCCGGCCGTGTTCACCAACCGGTCCGGGCCGACCTGCGTGCCCTCGTCCACCCGAGGCGCGTGGGGAAGCAGGCAATCCGGCTTGCCGACAACCAGCGGACGGCAGCCAAAGAACCGGTCGGCGAAGACCCGGAGGTTGAACACCACGCGCGGCACTGTCGAACTGATGATCACATCGGTGATATCGGCATCGATCCCATAATGTTTGACCAGCGTCGAATACCAGGTGAAATAGGCATCCGCGGTCCGCGCGTGATGGGTCGACGTGCGCAGCGTGCAGAGGAACGACGTTCCGTCCCAGATCGAGAAAACCGTGTTGGTGTTGCCGCAATCGATTGCCAGGAGCATACCGGCCTCCGTTCAGAAAAAGACATCCGCCGCCGCGATCGCGACGCGGCCCTTGGCGGTATTCAGGATGAGGTTGCCACTCGGATCAACGGTCTCGAAGGTGCCCACCGTTTCGGACGCCACCGTTCGGGCGGTGACGACTTCGCCAAGCCGGGCGGCGCGGGCCAGCCAAAGCGTCCGGATCGGTTCAAAGCCATGGGCGAGGAACCGGTTCTCATGGCCAGCGTAGGCCGCCGCCAGATGCATCAGGAATCGTTCCGGGGCCACCTTGACGCCGGTTTCCCCGAACAGCGACACCGGTCGCACGGCCGCCGCCTCCACGTCTTCCGGCTCCGGGGCGGCGGCGAGGTTGACCCCGACCCCGATCGCCAGATGGGCCAGCGATCCACCCTGTCCCGCGCTTTCAAGAAGGATGCCCGCCAGCTTGCCCCCATTGACCAACACGTCGTTCGGCCATTTCAAGGTCAGGTCGCAACCCGCACCGCCGACGGCCTTGCAGGCATCATGGAGCGCCAGTGAGGCGACAAAACTCCGCAATGCCGCGGTTCCCGCCGGCTCTTTCGGGAACAACACCAGCGTCGCCGCCAGATTGCCCCCGGTATCGACCCAGGCCCGCCCCCTGCGCCCCCGCGCCGCCGTCTGGCGATGCGCGAGGATCCACTCCGGACCCGACAGGCCGTGCGCGATCCGCGCCGCCTCGTTCAGCGTGGAATCCACTTCGTCCAGAATGCGCAGGCCGTAGCCTTCGGGCCATTCGCTCATGGCTTCATCTTTGCGGGAAATACTCCCCCCGGAGGGTCGGTCGGCCATGTGCCCGGCGCCGGCCTCAGTTGACAAGCGTCGCCGCCGCCGCCGCCGCCGCGTTCTCCACGCCGAACATGTTGATGATACCCAGCAGCATTACCGCGGCGGATGCCATCAGGAAGCCCCAGAGCACCGGCGACCGCGACTTGTCCAGCGCTTCGCCATCCTCGCCGAAATACATGTAGAACACGATCCGCAGGTAATAGAACGCGCCGATGACCGAAGCGATCACGCCGGCCACCGCAAGCCAGGCCAGCCCGCCCTCATAGGCCGCGCGCAGCACGTAGAATTTCCCGAAGAACCCGAGCATCGGCGGCACGCCGGCCAGCGAAAACAGCAGGATCAGCATGGCCAGTCCCTTGCCGGGCTCGCGCTTGGCATAGAGGTTCAGCGCCGCGATATCGGTCACCGGCTGCCCGTCCCTTTCCATCATCAGGATAAAGGCAAAGGTGCCGACGTTCATCGTGACGTAGATCGCCATGTAGATCAGCATCGCCTGGACACCAAAGGCGGTGCCCGCGGCCAGCCCCATCATCGCAAACCCCATATGGGCGATCGATGAATAGGCCATCAGCCGCTTGATGTCGCGCTGCCCGATGGCGGCGACGGCGCCAAGGAACATCGACAGCACCGACAACAGCGCAATCACCTGCTGCCAGTCCGACACGGTCTGACCGAATGCATCATGCAGGACCCGTGCGAACAGCCCCATCGCAGCGACCTTGGGCGCGGTCGCGAAGAAGGCCGTCACCGGCGTGGGCGACCCCTGATACACATCCGGCGTCCACATGTGGAACGGCACGGCGCTGACCTTGAACGCCATGCCCGAGATCAGGAAGATCAGGCCGAACAACAGACCCAGCGATACCTCCCCGTGCTGCGTCGTCTGGATGATGCCGGAAAACAGCGTCGTGCCCGTGTAACCATAGACCAGAGACGCGCCATAAAGCAGCAGCCCGGAAGACAAGGCCCCGAGCACGAAATACTTCAACCCGGCTTCGGTCGATTTCACGCTGTCCCGCCGCAGCGAGGCCACCACGTAAAGCGCCAGGGATTGCAGTTCCAGCCCCATGTAAAGCGCCATCAGGTCGCCGGCACTGACCATCATCATCATGCCGACCGCGCTCAGGGCCACCAGCAGGGGGTATTCGAACCGCAGCAAACCGCGCCGCGCCATGTATTCCTGGCTCATCAGCAAGACCGCGCCCGCCGACAGCAGGATCGCGACCTTGGCGAAACGGGCGAAACCGTCATCCACGAACATGCCGCCGAACGCGACATTGGTGCCGCCGGCCCGGCTGGCGATGAACACCGCCAGCACCAGCATCAGCCCGGATGTCGCCCAGACCAGCAGCGGCGCCATCCTGTCCTTGCCGGAGTAGACCGCCCCGAGAAGCGCCAGCATGGCGAACACGGCCAGAACGATTTCCGGCAGGATTATGGTCAGATCAGCCTGGATCATCTGCCCGGCCCCCTCAGTTCGATGCATGCTGGGTCGCGGCCTCGGCCGCTGCCAGCGAAGAGTCAAAATTCGATACCAGCGCCGCGGTGGACGGCCCGATGACATCCGTCACCAGCGACGGATAGACGCCCAGCAGCAGCGTCATCGCCACCAGCGGAGCGAATATCATCTTCTCGCGTCCAGACATGTCCGTGATCGCCCGCAGGCTTTCCTTGATCAGGTCGCCGAAAACCACGCGCCGGTAAAGCCAGAGCGCATATCCCGCGCTGAAGATCACACCCGTCGCCGCCACGGCGGCCACCCAAGTGTTGACCTGGAAAGTGCCCATCAGCGTCAGGAATTCGCCGATGAAGCCGCTGGTGCCCGGCAGGCCGACATTGGCCATGGTGAACAGCATGAAGACCAGCGCATAGGCAGGCATGCGCACCACGAGACCGCCGTAGGCGTCGATGTCGCGCGTGTGCATCCGGTCATAAATCACCCCGACGCAGAGGAAGAGCGCAGCGGAGATGAAGCCGTGGCTGAGCATCTGGAAGATCGCCCCGTCCACGCCCTGCTGGTTGGCGGCGAAGATGCCCATGGTCACGAAGCCCATGTGCGCCACCGAGGAATAGGCGATCAGCTTTTTCATGTCCTCCTGCACCAGCGCAACGAGGCTGGTGTAGACTATGGCGATGGCGCTCATCCACAGCACCAGCGGGGTCATCACCTCGGACCCGACCGGGAACATCGGCAGGCTGAACCGCAGGAAACCGTAGCCCCCCATCTTCAGAAGGATCGCGGCCAGCACCACCGACCCGGCGGTCGGCGCCTGAACGTGGGCATCGGGCAACCAGGTATGGACCGGCCACATCGGCATCTTGACCGCGAAGCTTGCGAAGAACGCGATGAACATCAGCGTCTGCATGCCGCCGACGATGTGGATACCCAGCAGATCGAAGCTCTCGAACGAGAACTGGTGCGTCAGCAGAACCTCGATATCGGTGGTCCCGGCATCGGCGAACATGCCCACCATCGCCACCAGCATCAGCACCGAACCGAGGAAGGTGTAAAGGAAGAACTTGAAGGACGCGTAGATCCGGTCCTTGCCGCCCCAGATGCCGATGATCAGGAACATCGGGATCAGCCCGGCCTCGAAGAACAGGTAGAACAGCACCAGGTCGAGCGCCATGAAAACGCCCAGCATCAGCGTTTCAAGGATCAGGAAGGCGACCATGTATTCCTTGACCCGCACCGTCACGTCCCAGCTGGCGAGAATGGTCAGCGGCATGATGAAGGTGGTCAGCATCACGAAGAGCACGCTTATGCCGTCCACGCCCATCTTGTACTGCAGGCCAAGCAGCCAGTCGGACTGTTCGACGAACTGGAACCCGGTATCGGCGGGATCGAATTCGAAATAGATGGCGAGCGACACGAGGAAGGTGACACTTGTCGCGAACAGCGCCACGTATTTCGCGTTGCGTTGGGCCGCCTCGTCCTCGCCACGCAGGAACACCACCAGGATCAGCGCGGCCAGGGCGGGGATGAAGGTGACAATGGAAAGGATGTTGTCCATCAGTGCGCTCCCCCGCCGATCGACATCCAGGTGATCAGGGCGGCGATGCCCAGGACCATCCAGAACGCGTAAGTGAAGATGAAGCCGGACTGGGCACGGCCGGCAAGCCGGGTGAAGAAGGGCACGATCCCCATGGCAACGCCATTCAGGAAGCCGTCGATGACGTTGCCGTCACCGCGCTTCCAGAGCGCGCGGCCGATGCCGAGCGCGGGTTTCACGAAGATCACGTTGTAGATCTCGTCGAAATACCACTTGTTCTTCAGGAACAGGTAGAGCGGACGCTGGTTCTCCGCCAGACGGCCCGGCAGAGACGGGTTGACGATGTAGAACCACACCGCCATCGCGAGGCCGAGCGCCATGGCGACGAAGGGCGACACCTTGACCCAGACCGGCGCGGCGTGCGCGTCGTCGAGCACCGTGTTCTCCGGTCCGAAGAAAATCGCGCCCTGCCCCGGTTCACCGGCGAAGACATAGTGGTGTTCGCCCCCGGTCGTGGCCTGATCCCCGGCCGCGCCATGTCCGTCGGCCGCAGGGGCAGCCGCATGGTCGTCGGTAGCGTGACCGGCTTCGCCTGCCGCCGCCGCGTGTTCACCCGCCTCGGCAACCGGAATGCCATAGAACTTGCCGAGCTGGTCCGCGTGGCCAAAGAAGCTGTTGTAGAACACCATGCCCGAGAAGACCGCGCCGATGGACAGCACACCCAGCGGGATCAGCATCGACATCGGGCTTTCATGCGCGTGTTCGTGGGTGTGCTTGTCGCCCCGCTCCCTGCCATAGAAAGTCAGGAAGATCAGCCGCCAACTGTAGAAGCTCGTCATCGCTGCGGCCACCACCAGCAACCAGAAGCCGTAACCCGAACCGCCGGCCCAGGCGCTTTCGATGATCGCGTCCTTGGACAGGAACCCGGCGAAACCCAGGTGGGTCAGCGGAATGCCGACGCCTGTGATCGCCAGCGTGCCGATCATCATCGCCCAGTAGGTATAGGGTATCTTCTTGCGCAGGTTGCCGTAGTTCATCATGTCCTGCTCGTGGTGCATCGCGTGGATCACGGACCCCGCGCCGAGGAACAGAAGCGCCTTGAAGAAGGCATGGGTCAAAAGATGGAACATGGCGGCGGAATACATGCCGACGCCCGCAGCGACGAACATGTAGCCCAGCTGCGAACAGGTCGAATAGGCGATGACGCGCTTGATATCGGTCTGCACCAGACCCACGGTCGCGGCGAAAAACGCGGTCGTCGCCCCGATCACGGTCACGAAGGCCATGGCCTCGGGCGCGAATTCCATCAGCGGCGACATGCGGCAGACAAGGAACACGCCCGCCGTCACCATGGTCGCGGCGTGAATCAGGGCCGACACCGGGGTCGGGCCTTCCATCGCGTCCGGCAGCCAGGTGTGCAGGAAGAGTTGCGCCGACTTGCCCATCGCGCCGATGAACAGCAGCACCGCGATCAGGTTGGCGGCGTTCCATTCGCCCCAGAGGAATGTCACCTGGGTTTCCGCCAGCGTCGGCGCGGCGGCGAAGATGTCATCCATGTTGATGCTGTCGACCAGGAAGAAGATGCAGCAGATGCCGAGCGCGAAGCCGAAATCGCCGACCCGGTTGACGACAAACGCCTTGATCGCGGCAGCGTTGGCGCTGGGTTTGCGGTAATAGAAACCGATCAGCAGATAGGAGGCGACGCCGACGCCCTCCCAGCCAAAGAACATCTGCACCAGGTTGTCCGCCGTCACCAGCATCAGCATCGCGAAGGTAAAGAAGGACAGGTAGGCGAAGAAGCGCGGCTTGTAGACCTCGCCTTCCTTCCACTGCGGATCGTGATCCATGTAACCGAAGGAGTAGAGATGCACGAGGGACGATACGGTGGTGATCACGATCAGCATGATCGCGGTCAGCCGGTCCATGCGGATCGCCCAGTCGGTCGAGAGCGAGCCGCTCTCGATCCAGCGCAGGATCTGGATCTGTTCGGTGGTGCCGTCGAAATTGACGAAGACCGCCCAGGAGAGCAGCGCGGACAGGAACAACAGGCCAGTCGCCACCCACAAGGCGGCGGTTTCGCCGATGAGTTTCCAGCCAAAACCGCAGATCAGCGACCCGATGAGCGGGGCGAAGAGGATGATGGTTTCCATTGTGCTCTCAGCCCTTCATCATGTTGACGTCTTCAACCGCGATGGTGCCGCGGTTGCGGAAGAAACAGACCAGGATCGCCAGCCCGATCGCTGCCTCGGCGGCCGCCACGGTCAGCACGAACAGGGTGAACACCTGCCCGACCAGATCGCCCAGGAAGCTCGAGAAGGCAACGAGGTTGATGTTCACCGCCAGAAGCATCAGTTCGATGCTCATCAGCAGGATGATCACGTTCTTCCGGTTCAGGAAAAGTCCGAAAATGCCGATAACGAACAGCGTCGCCGCAACCGTGAGATAGTGTTCAAGTCCAATCATGTTTCACCATTCCAGCAACGGATAGCCGTGCTTCTTGCATGCGTGCTGCGCCAGCGGCGCAACCGGGGAGGTTTCGTCAATCGGGTTCAGATTGAAATCGAGATTGTCGAACGGAAAGGCGTCCGGTGCGTTGTCGTCTTCATAGACCGGCGTATAGGTCTTGTTCACGCAGTCGATATTATGCACCGCATGCGTCGTGCCGGTTTCACTCTCCTTGCGGGAATGAAGCTGCACCTTGCCGCCGCCGAAATCCTTGCTGGCCACTTCGAAATGGCTATCGACCTGCCCGGTCGTGGTGATGGGGCTGTCCGCAACCGCGGCACCGGCAACGGAGAACAGACACCCCGCCGCGAGGATCATGCGAAAACCTTTGGGAAAGTTCCGGTTTGGCATCGGTTACAGCCCCTGCCCCGGCTTCACGTCTTTCAGTTCCATCGCCTTTGCCGGATCGCGCATCATCTGCGCCACGATGTTCTGGCGCTTGATGTCGGTCCGGTGGCGCAGCGTCAGCACGATGGCCCCGATCATCGCCACCAGCAGGATCAGGCCGGCCAGTTGGAACAGCAGGAAATACTGGTCATACAGGATCAGCCCCAGCGC
This sequence comes from Sedimentitalea xiamensis, assembly GCF_030164465.1. Taxonomy (GTDB): domain Bacteria; phylum Pseudomonadota; class Alphaproteobacteria; order Rhodobacterales; family Rhodobacteraceae; genus Sedimentitalea; species Sedimentitalea xiamensis. Next base: position 54,883 of record NZ_JASNJE010000004.1, on the reverse strand, counting down.
CTCGGTATTGTGGCGGTCGGTCGGGATGACCTGCATCCGCAGGCTTTCAGCCGCTGCATTGCTTTCCCAGACGCCGAACGCCATGGCGAGTTGCATCAGGATCACCAGGCCGATCAAAAGCGCCAGCGGCATGTAGCGCGCCATTTCCGCCTTCAGTTCGGCAAAATCCACGTCCAGCATCATCACCACGAACAGGAACAGCACCGCCACCGCGCCCACATAGACGATGATCAGCAGCATGGCGACGAATTCCGCGCCCAGAAGAACGAAAAGCCCCGCGGCAGAGATGAAGGACAGGATCAGCCAGAGCACGGAATGCACCGGCTGGCGGCTGATCACGGTGAACAGACCGCCGGTGATCACGCAGATCGCAAAGAGGTAAAAGGCAAATACGCTCATTCCTGATTTTCCTCTGTCTCGTCCATGGCCTCTTGCGCCAGATCCAGGGCCCGCGTCATGGCCGGAATGCCGGCGAAGAGCGACATCTGGCCGATCGTTTCCACGATCTCCTGCTTGCGCGCACCCGCTGCGACGGCGTGGCGCACGGTCTGGCGCACGGCGGTATCGGCCTGCGCGCCCTGCATCGTCAACCCGGCCAGCGTGATCAGAAGGCGGGTCTTGGCGTCCAGCCCGTCCTTGTTGACGGTGTTGCCGAACCACATTTCCATGACCTCTTTGGGCATGGTCGGCCAAAGCGATTCAAACCCCTTCGGCGAAAAGCTTTCCAGCGCCGGGTTGAACGCCTTGGCCATGTCCTGCGCCTGCTTCATCATGGCTTCGAATGGGTTGGGAGCATCGGTCATCGGTAGGGCGCGTCCAGTTCGAGGTTGCGGGCGATTTCGGCTTCCCAGCGTTCGCCGTTTTCAAGCAGCTTGGCCTTGTCGTAGAACAGTTCCTCGCGGGTTTCGGTCGCGAATTCGAAATTCGGTCCCTCGACAATGGCATCGACCGGGCAGGCCTCCTGACAGAAGCCGCAATAGATGCATTTCGTCATGTCGATGTCATAGCGCGTGGTGCGGCGGCTGCCGTCTTCGCGCGGCTCGGCGTCGATGGTTATCGCCTGCGCGGGGCAGATCGCCTCGCAGAGCTTGCAGGCGATGCAGCGTTCTTCGCCGTTGGGATAGCGGCGCAGTGCGTGTTCGCCGCGGAAGCGGGGCGAAAGCGGCCCCTTTTCATGCGGGTAGTTCACCGTGGCCTTGGGCGCGAAGAAATACTTCAGCCCCAGCTTCATGCCGATCACGAAATCCCAGAGCAGGAAATACTTGGCCTTGCGTGCGTAGTCGATGTTCGCCATGGTCAGCCCCCCGTCGTCCAGCGCGCGAAAGCGCCCCAGAACCAGTCGAATTTTGCAGCGAAAGAGACAAAGACCACCCAGACCAGGCTGAACGGCAGAAACACCTTCCAGCCCAGGCGCATCAGCTGGTCATAGCGGTAGCGCGGCGTGATCGCCTTCACCATCGCAAAGATGAAGAAGAAGAAGGCCATCTTGCCCACCATCCAGAGAACGCCGTCCGGCAGACCGGGGATCGGCGACAGCCAGCCGCCGAAGAACAACAGGCTGGTCAGCGCGCACATCAGGAAGATGGCGATGTATTCACCGGCCATGAACAGCAGGAAGGGCGTCGCGGAATATTCCACCTGATAGCCCGCCACCAGTTCGCTTTCCGCTTCGGGCAGGTCGAACGGCGGACGGTTGGTTTCGGCCAGGGCCGAGATGAAGAACAGGAACACCATCGGGAAATGCGGCAGCCAATACCAGCTGAAGAAACCGAAATCGCCATCCTGCGCCCGCACGATATCGCCGAAGTTCATGCTGCCGGTCGAGATGATGACGCCGATGATGATCAGGCCGATGGAGACCTCGTAGGAAATCATCTGCGCCGCGGAGCGCAGGCTGCCCAGAAAAGGATATTTGGAGTTGCTGGCCCAGCCGCCCATGATCACGCCATAGACCTCGAGCGAGGACACGGCGAAGACATAGAGGATCGCGACGTTGATGTCGCTCAGAACCCAGCCGTCGTTGAACGGGATCACTGCCCAGGCGACCATCGCCAGCACAAAGCTGGTCAGCGGCGCCAGCATGAACACGGTGCGGTCGGCCCCGGCCGGAATGACGACTTCCTTGACAACGTATTTCAGGGCGTCGGCCACCGATTGCAGGATACCGTAGACGCCCACGACATTGGGCCCCCGCCGCATCTGCACCGCGGCCCAGATCTTGCGGTCGCCATAGACAAGGAACAAGAGCGAGATCATGACAAAGGCAACGACAGCAAGCACTTGCGCCAGTATCAGCACAGCGATGCCGCCCGGAGTGGAAAAGAAGTCAGCCATAAGTCCTCACACCGTGGGTATTCCGTTTTCAACGCAGCCGGCGACCATGACCTTGGCGTCGATGGTTTCCAGTCCGCGCGGCAGTGATGGCGAGATGGTGTAAACAGCATCTGCCCTCCACACGCCACCCTTTTCATTCACATTTGTGCGCAAATGCCGCGCAAAGCCAAAGCCCCGGCCAAGCGCATGCTGCGCCACGACGCAGTCGGCATAATCGGTTGCATCGTCATTCGACCGCGCCCCTGCCATCGCAACACCAGCCTGCACGAGATCGTCGTCCAGAAGGCTGGACCCGGCCCCCTTGGAGGCGGGCGCAAAGACCGATTCCCCGGACTGCCGTGCCGCGCAGGCCACCTGGACAAGCGGCGATATGAGCGCCGTCCGGATCATTCCGCGGCGATCTTGCGGTCGCCGCGGGCGCGCGCCTTCGCCGAAAGCTCTGCCATCAAGGCGCTGGCCCGCGCGATCGGATTGGTCAGGTAGAAATCCGTGATCGCCAGCCGGAACGTGGCCTTGCCCAAGGGCGCCGCATCCAGGGGCTGGACCGCGTTTTCCGGCACCACGTCGATCTGCGCCAGGTGCGGCACTTCCGTCACCAGCGCCATGCGCAACTGGGCAAGGGAATCGTAGGGCAGCGGAGCCCCGGTTTCAGCGCTCAATGCCCGCAGGATCGCCCAGTTCTCCTTGGCCTGGCCCGGCGCGAACCCGGCCCGCAAGGCCATCTGCGGACGCCCTTCCGTGTTCACGAACAGACCGGGTTCTTCGGTATAGGCAGCACCCGGCAGAATCACGTCGGCCCGATGCGCCCCACGGTCGCCGTGGCTGCCCTGGTAGATCACGAAGGCGCCGGCGGCGATGTCGATCTCGTCCGCCCCGAGGTTGTAGATCACGTCGGCGTCGTCGACCGCCTCCATGCCGGCGTCGCAGGTCGCGCCCGCATCCATCGCGCCGACCCGTCCGGCTGCCGTGTGCAGGACCAGCAGACCGCTTTGCGTCGCCTCGGCGATGGCCTGGGCCGCGGCCAGAACGGCCGCCCCGTCGGCTTCCTGCAAGGCACCCTGCCCGACAATGACCATCGAGGCCCGGTTGCGGATCTCGTCGTCCCCGCCCATGTCCACGACCTGTTGAAGTGCTGCTCGATCGTCGCCCACATGCGCATAGTCAAAAGTCAGATCGACGGCCTGCCCGACCAGCGCAACGTCGGCCCCATTGGACCACGCCTTGCGAATCCTCGCGTTCAGGACCGGCGATTCGACGCGGGGATTGGTTCCGATCAGAAGAATTCTTTCCGCCGAATCAATATCTTCTATGGTTGCCGTTCCGACATAGCCCCCCCGGTTGCCCGCCGGCAGCTTGGCCCCGTCGGTGCGGCATTCCACGACCCCGCCCCGTGCTTCGATCATCTGCTTCAGGGCAAAGGCGGCCTCGACCGGGACCAGATCACCGACCAGCCCGACCGGCTTCTTCGCCCCCTTGAGCGCCTCGGCGGCTTTGCCAAGCGCCTCGGGCCAGGTCGCCGGACGCAGCTTGCCATTCTCGCGCACATAGGGTTGGTCGAGCCGCTGGCGGCGCAGCCCGTCCCAGACGAACCGCGTCTTGTCGGAAATCCATTCCTCGTTCACGCCGTCGTGGTTGCGCGGCAGGAATCGCATGACCTCGCGCCCCTTGGTGTCGACCCGGATGTTGGAGCCGAGCGCGTCCATCACGTCGATGCTTTCGGTCTTGGTCAGTTCCCAGGGCCGCGCGGTAAAGGCATAGGGTTTGGAGACCAGCGCCCCGACCGGGCACAGGTCGATGATGTTGCCCTGCATGTTGCTGTCCAGCGTCTCGCCCAGATAGGAGGTGATCTCCGCATCCTCGCCGCGCCCGGTCTGGCCCATCTGGGTGATCCCGGCGACCTCGGTGGTGAAGCGCACGCAGCGGGTGCAGGAAATGCAGCGGGTCATGTGGGTTTCGACCAACGGACCCAGATCCAGATCCTCGGTTGCCCGTTTCGGTTCGCGGTAGCGGCTGAAATCGACGCCATAGGCCATCGCCTGGTCCTGCAGGTCGCATTCGCCGCCCTGATCGCAGATCGGGCAATCCAGCGGATGGTTGATCAGCAGGAACTCCATCACCCCTTCGCGGGCCTTCTTGACCATCGGGCTGTTGGTCTTGACCTGCGGCGCCTGTCCTTCCGGTCCGGGACGCAGGTCCTTGACCTGCATGGCGCAGCTGGCGGCGGGCTTCGGCGGACCGCCAACGACTTCGACCAGGCACATGCGGCAGTTGCCGGCGATGGACAGCCGTTCGTGATAGCAGAACCGCGGAATTTCGACTCCTGCGATCTCGCAGGCCTGGATCAGGGTCATCGCCCCGTCAACCTCGATCTCGGTTCCGTCAATGTTGATCTTGCGCAAGTCAGACATTCTCTATCTCGCCTTCAGAAGCGCGCCGATCGCGCTGGATTTCGCTATTTCCGCCCGTCCGAACGCGCAGAAGGTTTCGGGATCGGAATAGGACACGCCGTTCTGTTTCAGAAACGCCTCGCCCTTGGCCCGCATCCGGGATTTCTCGGCATCGGATTCCACATAGGCCCGGATCTCGTCATCCGAATATCCGAGATCGTTCGCGCGCGACCGCAACTGCCAGGCCATGCCGATCGCTTTCATTCGCCGCGCTGAAATCGACGCGCATTTTTCGCTGACCTCATGGGCAATGGCGGCTGCGAACAGGATATTTTCGATCTCTGCCACATCGCGCAGATGCGGCTTGGCCTGGGCCGCCGTGGCCGGACTCATGGCGCAGGCCAGAACGACCGGCAGAACCGTTTTCAGCGCATTCGCGACAGAGATGGGTTTCGCGCCGGTCATGGATCGCACCGTCCGCGGAAGGTGATGTTGTTGTCCACCAGCGTCAATCGCGCCGGATCGCTGTCCGGTCCGACCATCCAATCGATATCCGACGTGCCATAATTCGTGACGCAATACTTGGTGCCTTCATACCGCGCCGCTTCGCGCGCCCCGTCCAGGCTGGCCGAGGCCGCATAGATGGTCGCGGTGAAATCGGCCCGCGAGACTTTCTTGTCGACCGCGGCGGTCCTGGTCTTGAACAGGATTCCGTCAAAGGCGATCTCGTTCGCATTCTTGCCCGAGCAGGCGGCCAGGGTTGCCAGAACGGCCAGAGCCGCGAGCCTGCCGGACCTCAAGGCGGCGAAGTTGAGCTGTTTGATCATCCGGTCCTCGATTCCAGCGTGCGATGGCCGCTATCCTCCGTCGGCGGCGCGCAGGCATCCAGCGCGTCAAAGCTCGACTGCCCGTAATACGCCGCGAGAGACCGCTGCTTCACCTCTGTTTCGAGATCCACATCGCTGCTCCGGGTCGATCCGGCCGTGGCCCCGGCAGCCAGACGCGCCTCGCTCAACGCATCCGCCATGGCGCTGTCATAACCGAACCCGGAACAGCGGTCCGTCAGATCCCGCGCGACATTGCGTTCGGCGAAATGCTGCGGTCCCGGCAGGCTCAGCAGGCTTTGCGCGCGCGGATCGCCAGGATCGGACACCGCGCACCCTGCCATGGCCGCCAGGGCCGGCGTTGCAAGGACCGGAAGACGCATTATTCCGCCGCCACCGCGCTGACGCGGCCTGTGCGCTTGTGCTTGATCCGGTCCTCGATCTCGTCGCGGAAATGCCGGATCAGGCCCTGGATCGGCCAGGCGGCGGCGTCGCCAAGCGCGCAGATGGTGTGCCCCTCGACCTGCTTGGTCACGTCCAGAAGCATGTCGATCTCTTCGGGTTCCGCATCGCCGGTCACAAGGCGGTCCATGACCCGCATCATCCAGCCGGTGCCTTCGCGGCAGGGGGTACACTGGCCGCAGCTTTCATGCTTGTAGAATTTGCTCAGCCGCCAGATCGCCTTGATCACATCGGTGGAATTGTCCATCACGATGACAGCCGCCGTGCCCAGCCCCGACCGCTGTTCGCGCAGCCAGTCGAAATCCATGATGCATTCGTCCTTCATGATCTTGCCGGGCAGCAGCGGCACCGACGAACCGCCCGGAATGACCGCCTTCAGGTTGTCCCAACCACCCCGGATGCCGCCGCAATGCCGTTCGATCAGTTCCTCGAAACTGATGCTCATCGCTTCTTCGACGACACAGGGATTGTTCACATGTCCCGAAACCGCGAAAAGCTTGGTGCCCGCGTTGTTGGGCCGTCCGAAGGAAGAAAACCATTCCGGCCCCCGGCGCAGGATCGTCGGCACCACGGCGATGGATTCGACATTGTTCACCGTGGTCGGGCAGCCATAGAGCCCCGCTCCGGCGGGGAATGGCGGCTTCATCCGCGGCATACCTTTCTTGCCTTCGAGGCTTTCCAGCAGCGCGGTTTCCTCGCCGCAGATATAGGCGCCCGCGCCGTGATGCAGGAAAAGATCGAAATCCCAGCCGGACCCGGCGGCGTTCTTGCCAAGCAACCCCGCGTCATAGGCTTCGTCGATGGCCGCCTGCAATGCTTCCCTCTCGCGGATGTATTCGCCGCGGATGTAGATGTAGCAGGCGTTCGCGTTCATCGCGAAGGACGCGATCAGGCAGCCTTCGATCAGCGTGTGCGGATCGTGGCGCATGATCTCGCGGTCCTTGCAGGTGCCGGGTTCGGATTCATCGGCGTTCACCACGAGATAGCTGGGCCGGCCGTCGCTTTCCTTGGGCATGAAGGACCATTTCAGCCCGGTGGGAAAGCCCGCGCCGCCGCGTCCGCGCAGCCCGCTGTCCTTCATCTGCTGCACGATCCAGTCGCGCCCCTTCTGGATCAGCCCGGCGGTACCGTCCCAATGCCCGCGCGCCCTGGCCCCGGCCAGCGTGCGGTCATGCATCCCGTAGAGGTTGGTAAAGATCCGATCCTGGTCTTTCAGCATCTGAGACTACCCTTGCTTGTTCTGACGCACCCGCCAGATTTGATAGATATTGACCATCGCATAGATCAGCGCGGCCAGCGCGGCCAGATCGAACAGCAGGGCATAACGCCCCGGCAAGCCCATCTCCTGACCGATCCAGTTCGCACCGAGCCACAGGATCATGGCCGCCGCGATCACGATGGCCACGTGCCGCCCCTTTCGGGCGATGATCCTGTCCTGCTCGATGCCCATGACAGTCGTTTCGCCCTCTCAGCCCGTCTGACCGCTGCGTCTGGAGAACTCCGTTTCGCCGCCGGCGGCGAGGATCTTCGCCTGCGCCACCCAGTCGTCGCGCGACACCCGGCCCTTGAAGCCTTCGAGGTTGTCATCCATCCAGTCCACGTCGGACTGCGACCATCCCGCGATCTGGTCGAAATGGAAGAACCCCATCGCATTGAGCGCGCTTTCCAGCTTCGGCCCGACCCCCTTGATCAGCTTCAGATCGTCCGCCCCCGTATCGCGGGCGGATGTCATGCGGGCGGGACCGGATGGCGATGCATCGCCATAGATCCAGGTGCCCTTGCGGGCGGAAAGTTCCGTTTCACCCGGCAGTTGCGAAGATTTGACCAGAGGAATCGCGGCCTGTTGGGCCGGGCTGGCCGCTGGCGCCACCGGAGCATCCGGTTTGACACCGGACGATGCCTGCGGAACCGGCGCGTCCCGGCGGGGTTCTTCCCGCTTGGCACCGGCTTGCGCGCCAGCCTTCGCGACACAGAAGACCTTGCGCAGCAGAATGCCCCCGGCGATGGCCACAACCACACCGATCACCAAGGCGAACACCACCGACACGCTGCCCTGAAGGACAAAGAACAGCGCAAGGCCGGCCAGGACGCTCAGCGCCCAGCAAATCTTGTTACAGGTGTTTGAAGTCTCGGTGGCGGTCATGGCGAACCTCTTTCATCAAATCCGGTGCAGTATCAGTAGACGTCTCCATCCTTGACGCGGGCCGAGAATTCGGTTTCCCCGCCTTCGGCCAGTGTCCTGGCCTGTTCAACCCAATTGTCCCGGCTGACCCGCCCCTTGAACCCGACCAGGTTCTGGTCGGCCCAGACGACTTCGTCCGCCGTCCAGGCCGCGATCTGGTCGAAATGGAAAATCCCGACATCGTGCAGCACGGATTCAAGCTTGGGTCCGACGCCCTTGATCAGTTTCAGATCGTCCGGCTTGCCGTCTCTGGCCGCTTTCAGAAGCCGCGGTTTCCGCCCCTCTTCAGCATCGGTTTCCTGTGTCGCGGCGACCGCCGGCTTCGCGCCGGGCTGGTATGTCCATTGCCCCTTGCGCGCGGCCAGTTCAGCCTGCCCCGGCAGTTCGGCGGACGGCCGGATCGTTCCGGGCTGCACGACCGGATGCCGTTTCGACACCGGCCTGGCCTTGGATTGCTCTTGTGCTTCCTGTTTCGTCACGCCGGTCCCGTCGACAGGGACTTGCGCCGCCGGTTTCGGCTCTGACGCGGAGTCCGGCCTCGCCGCCGGTTTCGTCGTCGTGTTCGCTGCATTGTCGCGCCACGGGGTCAACAGCGGCACCTCGGTCCCGTCGATCCGCTTGACCGTATCGCCGATGTCCACCGCCAGCTGAACGCTGGCGTTATACTGCGTCCGCCCACTGTCGTATTCCTTGAGACTGGTCAGCCCGTTCAGGGGTTCCGAAGCGTAGCGTCCGTTCTGCGGCCCCGGAGTCGGGACCTTGCCCGCCGCCAGTTCGTCGATGATCTCGCCCAGCCGCGCCGCGGTAAGGTCTTCGTAATAGTCCTTGCCGATCTGCGCCATCGGCGCATTGGCGCAGGACCCCAGGCATTCGACCTCTTCCCAGCTGAACTTGCCGTCCGCCGACAGGTCGTGCGGCCTGGCGGCGATCTTGTCCTTGCAAACCGCCATCAGGTCCTCGGCCCCGCAGATCATGCAGGAGGTGGTGCCGCAGATCTGGATATGCGCCACGCTGCCAACCGGCTGCAACTGGAACATGAAATAGAAAGACGCCACTTCGAGCGCGCGGATATAGGCCATGCCGAGCATGTCCGCGACATGTTCGATGGCCGGACGGGTCAGCCAGCCTTCCTGTTCCTGCGCCCGCCAGAGGAGCGGGATGATCGCGCTGGCCTGCCGGCCTTCGGGATATTTGCTGATCTGGCCTTCGGCCCAGGCGAGATTGTCTGGGGTGAAGGCGAAGGAATCAGGCTGTTCGTGGTGCAGACGGCGGAGCATCAGATCGTCTTTCGGTATGCGCCGCAGGCGTCGGAGCCTCCGGCGGGAGTATTTGAAGCAAGAGGAAGGCGGGGTCCGGCGATCATCGGTCGATCTCTCCGAACACCACGTCCATGGTGCCGATGATCGCCGCGACGTCGGCCAACTGATGCCCGCCCGCCACGTGATCCATCGCCTGAAGATGCAGGAACCCCGGCGCGCGGATCTTGCTGCGGTAGGGCTTGTTGGTGCCATCCGCCACCAGATAGACGCCGAATTCTCCCTTGGGCGCCTCCACGGCGGCGTAGACTTCGCCTGCGGGCACGTGGAACCCTTCGGTGTAGAGCTTGAAATGGTGAATCAGGCTTTCCATCGACGTTTTCATGTCGGACCGCGAAGGCGGCGTGATCTTGCCGCGGGCCAGCACGTCGCCCTGGCCTTCGGGTTCGCGCAGCTTGACGATCGCCTGCTGGATGATCGACAGCGACTGGCGCATTTCCTCCATCCGCACGAGGTAGCGGTCATAGCAGTCGCCGTTCTTTCCGATCGGGATCTGGAAGTCGAACTCGTCGTAGCATTCGTAGGGCTGGCTGCGCCGCAAGTCCCAGGCTAGGCCCGAGCCGCGCACCATGACACCCGAGAAGCCGTAGTTCAGGATGTCGTCCTCGGTCACGATGCCGATATCGGCGTTGCGCTGCTTGAAGATGCGGTTCTCGGTCAGGAGCCCGTCGATATCCGCCATCACGCGCGGGAAATCGCGGCTCCAGGTCTCGATGTCGTCGATCAGATCGTCCGGCAGATCCTGGTGCACACCGCCGGGCCGGAAATAGGCCGCGTGCAGGCGCGCGCCGCAGGCCCGTTCGTAGAAGATCATCAGCTTCTCGCGTTCCTCGAACCCCCAGAGCGGCGGGGTCAGGGCGCCCACGTCCATCGCCTGCGTGGTGATGTTCAAGAGGTGGTTCAGGATGCGGCCGATTTCGGAATAGAGAACCCGGATCAGGCTGGCGCGGCGCGGCACCTGCACCCCGGTCAGCTTTTCGATGGCGAGACACCAGGCATGTTCCTGGTTCATCGGCGCCACGTAATCCAGCCGGTCGAAATAGGGCAGGTTCTGCAGGTAGGTGCGGCTTTCCATCAGCTTTTCGGTGCCACGGTGCAGCAGGCCGATATGCGGGTCGCAGCGTTCGACGATCTCGCCGTCCAGTTCCAGCACCAGCCGCAGCACGCCATGCGCCGCCGGGTGCTGGGGGCCGAAGTTGATGTTGAAGTTGCGGATCTTCTGTTCGCCCGTCAGGGCGTCGGTGGAGCCGTCGTCATAGGTGTTGATGCGAATGTCGCCGTCCATCATCGTTTCTCAAGCTCCTGAAGTTTCATCGCCATGACCCATAGCAATACGAGAACCCCGAGCGGAATGATGCAGGCGGCCGCCCAATACTTGTTGATGCCGAAATGCGGCAGCAGCTTCAGCATCGGGATGATGACAAGCGCCGTGGCGACCAGCCAGATGATGCCTTCCATCACTTCGCCTCCTGCTTTTCGTCGCCGGGCAGGATGTACTCGGCGCCTTCCCAGGGGCTCATGAAGTCGAACTGCCGGTATTCCTGCACCAGTGAAACCGGTTCGTAGACGACGCGTTTCTCTGCCTCGTCATAGCGGACCTCGGTATAGCCGGTGGTCGGGAAATCCTTGCGCAGCGGATGCCCGCGGAACCCGTAGTCGGTCAGGATGCGGCGCAGGTCCGGGTGGCCGGAAAACAGGATGCCGAACATGTCGAAGACTTCGCGTTCGAACCAGTTGGCGCTGGGATGCACCGAGATGATCGACGGCACCATGTCCTCTTCGCGCACGCTCACGCGCAGCCGGATGCGCTGGTTCTGATACATCGACAGGAAATGATAGACCACGTCGAACCGCTTGGCCCGCTCCGGGTAGTCGACCGCGGTGATGTCCACCAGCGTCGAGAACCGGCAGCTTCCATCGGTTTTCAGAAACTCGACGAAACCGACGATATTGGCCGGGGTCACGTCGACGTTGAGCTCTCCGTGCGCCACGTCCCAGGACAGCACGCAATCCGGACGCTTCATTTCGATATGGGGGCCCAGTTCGGTGAGAGCTTCGGTCATCGTACGATCGTCCCCGTGCGGCGGATCTTGCGTTGAAGTTGCAGCAGCCCGTAGAGCAGCGCCTCGGCCGTCGGCGGGCAGCCGGGCACATAGATGTCGACGGGCACGATCCGGTCGCAGCCGCGCACAACGGAATAGCTGTAGTGATAATACCCACCGCCATTCGCGCAGCTGCCCATGCTGAGCACATAGCGGGGTTCGGGCATCTGGTCGTAGACCTTGCGCAGGGCCGGCGCCATCTTGTTGGTCAGGGTGCCGGCGACGATCATCAGGTCGGACTGGCGCGGGCTGGCGCGCGGCGCGATGCCGAAGCGTTCGGCGTCATAGCGCGGCATCGAGGTGTGCATCATCTCGACGGCGCAGCAGGCGAGTCCGAAAGTCATCCAGTGCAAGGACCCGGTGCGGGCCCAGTTGATGATGTCCTCGGTCGACGTCAGCAGGAACCCCTTGTCCTGAAGTTCGGCGTTGAGCGCCTGGGTGGCGACTTCCTTGTCGCCGCCTGCAACAGCTACTCCCATTCCAGGGCTCCCTTTTTCCATTCATAGGCAAAGCCGATGGTCAGCACGGCCAGGAAGACCATCATCGACCAGAACCCGACCATGCTCACGTCCTTGAACGCCACGGCCCAGGGGAACAGCATCGCGATTTCCAGATCGAAGATGATGAAAAGGATCGACACCAGGTAGAACCGGACGTCGAATTTCATCCGCGCATCGTCGAACGCGTTGAAGCCGCATTCATAGGCGCTGACCTTTTCGGGATCCGGATTGCGGACCGCCAGAACGACCGCGGCAAGGATCAGGACAAGCCCCAGGCCGATCGCTACGGCCAGAAACACCAGGATCGGGAGATACTCCCGCAACATCTCTTCCACGAGTGGCTCCTTCATCAGATCCGGCGCGCACGACGGGGTGCGCCGGCAAACGACGTGTCGACTAGGGGATTGTCTACTCTTGCCAACCCAGAGGGTCAACCGAGGGAAGCCGCCATCGCACGGCTGAATCGCCGCAGTCTCGCGCTGCACCGATGCGCGGCCCCACTTGACGCAGATCACGGAGCATGACCCCATGATCCGTGACCGGATCGGCAACATGAAGGAACTTCCCATGCAATCGGACCTGGACCGCGCACTTGATTTCGCCGGCTTTCTCGGCATCGAGGCTCCGATCCTGCTGGCCCCCATGGCGGGCGCCTGCCCGCCGTCCCTGTCTGCCGCAGTCGCCGCTGGCGGCGGATTCGGCGCCTGCGGCGCGCTTCTGCTGTCGCCCGAGCAGATTGCCGGCTGGGCCAGCGAGATGCGCCGCAGTTCCAACGGCGGCTTCCAGATGAACCTGTGGATTCCCGACCCCGAGCCGGCGCGCGACCCGGCCCGCGAAGCCGAGCTACGCGAGTTCCTGGGTCAATGGGGTCCTGACGTGCCGGACGACGCTGCCGACGCGCCGATGCTCGATTTCGCGGCGCAGTGCCAGGCCATGCTGGACGCCTCGCCACGGGCGGTCTCATCGATCATGGGTCTTTATCCGCCCGAATTCGTCGCCCGGCTCAAGGAGCGGGGCATTCTTTGGTTCGCCACGGTGACGACCGTCGCCGAAGCCCGCGCCGCCGAAGCGGCGGGCGCAGATGTGATCGTGGCACAAGGAATGGAGGCCGGCGGCCATCGCGGGGCGTTCAACGCGTCGGACGCACGGTCTGCGATGGTCGGTCTTTTCGCCCTGCTGCCCGCGGTGGTCGATGCGGTTCGGCTGCCCGTCGTCGCCACCGGCGGCATAGCGGACGCACGGGCCATCGCCGCCGCGCTGCTGCTGGGCGCGTCTGGCGTGCAGATCGGCACGGGGTTCCTGCGCGCCCCCGAAGCCGGAACGAATCCGGTCTGGGCGGACGCGCTCGGCCGCACCGCCCCGGAAGACACGATCGCGACCGAGGCCTTTTCCGGCCGGCTGGGCCGGGCGATCCGCAACGCCTATACGGTGGCCGCCGATGGCGCCCCTGCCCCAGCGCCCTACCCGGTGCAGCGCGCGCTGACCGCGCCTATGCGCGCGGACGCGGCCAGAACCGGCCGGATCGATTCCATGCAGGCCTGGGCCGGGCAATCCGCAGCCCAGGCCTTGGCGGAACCGGCCGCCCGGATCGTCACCCGGCTCTGGCGGGAAACCTGCACGCGTCTCGGATAGGCAAGCCCGCTTGTCCGATGCCCGGCCGGCAGCCTGGCGGTCACGGCATCCAGGCCGCCTTGCGCTTGTCAAAGAACGCGCCGATGCCTTCCGCCGCTTCGTCGGTTTCCCAGCGGTCGACCAGGGCGCGGATCGTGTGGTCGATGGTTTCGGCATCGATGCGCGGCCCCAGGTCACGCACCAGTTGCTTGGCCGACGCCACCGCCCCCGGCGCACAGGACAGGTAGGGAACGACTTCACGTTCAACGGCGGCATCGAGCGCGTCCGCCGCGACGATCCGCGCCAGCAGGCCCAGTTCGACCGCTTCGGGCGCGTCGAAGATGCGGGCCGACATGAACACCCGGCGGGCGCGCGCTTCGCCCATCCGGGCCACCACATAGGGGCCGATCGTGGCCGGGATCAGACCCAGCCGGGTTTCGGTCAGCCCCAGTTTCGCGTGGTCCGCGCCGATCGCGACGTCGCAGACGCTGATCAGCCCCAAACCGCCGCCGAAGGCATTGCCCTGCACCGCGCCGACCAGAGGTTTGGGCAGGCGGTTCAAGGCATCCAGCATCTCGGCCAGCTTGCGCGCCTCGCGGAACCGGGTGTCCGCATCGGCCGCCATCTGGGCCTGCATCCAGGACAGGTCGCCACCGGCGCAGAAGGATTTTCCCTCGCCGGTCAGAACCACCGCGCGGACAGTTCCGTCGGCCCCCAGTTCCGCCGCCGCGCGGGTCAATTCGTCGATCATGAGAGCCGACATGGCGTTGTGCTTGTCAGCCCGTGCCAGGGTCAGCACCGCGACGCCGCGCGGATCGGTGGAAAGCGAAATCGTCTGATACGTCATGCCGCCACCCGCATCGCCTTGGCCATCGCCGCCGCTTCGTTCAGAACGTCCAGATCAAGGCCGGTATCATAGCCGAGGCGTTCCAGATGCGCGGCGACGCGTTCGGTCGCCACGTTGCCGCTCGCACCTGGAGCATAGGGGCAACCGCCGAGCCCCCCCACGGCGGCATCGAAAACCCGCACGCCAAGCGACAGGGACGCATCTATGTTGGCGATGGCATGGCCCGCAGTGTCGTGGTAGTGGCCCGCGAGCCTCCCGACCGGCACCCGGTTGCGGACCGCCATCAGCATCCGCGCGATCTTGTCCGGCGTTGCGCGGCCAATCGTGTCGCCCAGGGAAATTTCATAGCATCCCTGCGAAAACAGAATGTCGGCCAGTTCGGCGACCTGTTCGGGTGGCGTCGGCCCGTCGAAGGGGCAATCGGTCACACAGGAAATATAGCCCCGAACCGGCAGGTCGATATGGCGGGCCGCCTTCAGGATCGGCTTGAACCGTTCGATCGATTCGGCGATCGTCGCGTTGATATTGGCCTTGGAAAACCCTTCGCTGGCGGACGCGAAGATCGCGATTTCATCCGCCCCGGCCGCGCGCGCATCGTCATAGCCGCGCATGTTCGGGGTCAGGGCGGCATAACGCACGCCCGGCTTTCGCGCGATCCCGGCAAGAACCTCGGCACTTCCGGCCATCTGCGGCACCCATTTCGGCGAGACGAAACTGGCGACTTCGATCCGCGAGAACCCCGCCCGGCTGAGGCAATCCACCAGCGCGATCTTTTCCGCCACCGGGATTTCGCGTTTCTCGTTCTGCAGGCCATCGCGTGGCCCCACTTCAAAAATCTCGACCTGTCCGCTCATCCCACCTGTTCCAATCCCGTTTCCCGTTCGTTCGTTTCCCGCCGTTGCGCTTCCGCCTCAGTCGTCCAATGGTTCCAGCCGGACCAGCGCCGACCCGGCCTCGACCTGCTCGCCATCGCTGACCAGGACTTCGGCCACCACGCCATCGCGCGCCGCCAGCAGCGCATGTTCCATCTTCATGGCCTCCAGCACCGCGAGCCGGTCGCCCTGCGCCACCTCCTGTCCGGGGCGGGCGAGCACCGCCTTCACAAGGCCGGGCATCGGCGCTTCGATCAGGTTGCCGTCGCCCGTCGCACCGGCGGCCCGCGCCAGAGGGTCGACGATATCAAAGGCCAGCCCATAATCATCAAACACGGTGACGGTGCTGCCCGCAACGGCGATTTCAGGTAGGGCGAGCCCTTCCACCTGCCAGACGCCGGCGACCCGTTCCGCCAGGACCTCGGACCCGTCGACAGTCCAGCGCTGCCGGTCCGGCCCTTCCGCGCGCAGGTTCAGTTCGAAAGGCGCACCCTGCCAGGCCAGCGACACCCCGCGCACCAGCGGCTGCCAGAGCGTGAATCCGCTGTCCCAACCGGTTTCGATCACATTCAGCGCCGCCATGCCCGCCGCCACCTTGATCCGCGGGGCCGGCTCGGCCGGAGTCACCAGCTTGTCGAGATCGCGGCCGATCAGGCCGGTATCCACGTCTCCGGCGGCAAAGCCATCATGCCGCGCCAGGGCGCCCAGAAAGGCCAGGTTCGTCACGGTTCCGGCAACCTGGGTGCCCGAGAGCGCCCGGTCGAGCCGCGACAGGGCCACGGAACGGGTCGGCCCGTGCACGATGACCTTCGATATCATCGGATCATACCAGGGCGAAATCGCGTCGCCCGCCCGAACGCCGCTGTCGGCGCGGCATCCCTGCGGGAAGGACAGATGCGTGAGCGTGCCGGTCGCCGGCAGGAACCCCTTTGGCACGTCTTCGGCATAAAGCCGGGCCTCGAAGGCATGACCGGAAATGGCCAGTTCCTGCTGCGCGCAGGGCAGAGCTTCGCCGGAGGCCACCCGCAGTTGCCATTCGACCAGATCGATCCCGGTGATCGCCTCCGTCACCGGATGTTCGACCTGCAGGCGGGTGTTCATTTCCATGAACCAGAAACGGTCCGGGCGCAGCCCCTCGCTGGCGTCGACGATGAATTCGACCGTTCCCGCCCCGCTGTAGCCGATCGCTTCCGCGGCGCGCACGCCCGCCTGCCCCATCGCGGCGCGCATTTCCTCCGTCATGCCCGGCGCCGGGGCTTCCTCGATCACCTTCTGGTGGCGGCGTTGCAGCGAGCAGTCCCGTTCGAACAGATGCACTGCATGGCGGCCGTCGCCGAAGACCTGGATCTCTATATGGCGCGGTTTGCTGATGAACTTCTCCACCAGAACAGCGTCGTTCCCGAAGGCCGTGCGCGCCTCGCTCCGAGCGCTTTCCAAGGCCTCGGCGAAATCGGACGGGCGCTCCACCAGGCGCATGCCCTTGCCCCCGCCCCCGGCGACGGCCTTGATCAGTACCGGGTAGCCGATCGTGTCCGCCGCGCCCGCCAGATGTTCCGGATCCTGGTTTTCGCCGTGATAACCCGGCACGACCGGCACCCCGGCCTTTTCCATCAGCGCCTTTGCCGCGTCCTTGAGTCCCATGGCGCGGATCGCATCCGCGGTCGGGCCGATGAAGGTCAGCCCCGAGGCCTGCAGCAGATCGACGAAGTCCGGGTTCTCCGACAGGAACCCGTAGCCGGGGTGGACCGCCTGAGCACCGGTCTTTCGGGCGGCCTCGATGATGGCATCCTGGCGCAGGTAGCTGTCCGCCGGGGCCGGGCCGCCGATCCGGACGGCCTCGTCCGCCATTTGGACATGCTTGGCGCCCGCGTCGGCATCCGAGTAGACCGCGACGCAGCGCACGCCCATCTTCTGGGCGGTCTCCATGACCCGGCAGGCGATTTCACCGCGATTGGCGATCAGGATCGTGTCGAACATTGGTTTCGTCCTTGTGGCTTGGGGTCGGACCGGGGGCTGTCTGCCCCCGGACCCCCGAGAGTTTTTTCAGCAAGCGGAAGATCACATCCGGAATACACCGAAGCGGGTGTCTTCGATCGGGGCGTTCAGCGCGGCGGACAGGCTCAGCGCCAGCACCTCGCGGGATTTGCGCGGATCGATGACGCCATCATCCCAAAGCCGGGCGCTGGCATAGAGGGGATGCGACTGTTCCTGGAACATCTCGATGGTCGGGCGCTTGAATTCGGATTCTTCCTCGTAGGACCAACTGCCGCCGGCCCGTTCGATGGCGTCGCGCTTGACCGTGGCGAGCACCCCGGCGGCCTGTTCACCGCCCATCACCGAGATGCGGGAATTGGGCCAGGTCCACAGGAAGCGTGGCTGGTAGGCGCGACCCGCCATGCCGTAGTTTCCGGCGCCGAAGGAGCCGCCGACCAGCATGGTGATCTTTGGGACATTGGTGCTGGCCACCGCCGTCACCATCTTCGCCCCGTGGCGCGCGATGCCTTCGTTCTCATATTTGCGTCCCACCATGAAGCCGGTGATGTTCTGAAGGAAGACCAGCGGGATCCTGCGCTGGCTACACAGTTCGACGAAATGCGCCCCCTTCTGCGCCGCCTCGGAGAACAGCACGCCATTGTTCGCGATGATGCCGACCGGGCAGCCTTTGACATGGGCAAAGCCGGTCACCAGCGTCTCGCCGAAGCGCGGCTTGAATTCGTCGAACCGGCTGGCGTCGACGAGGCGCGCGATCACTTCGCGGATGTCATAGGGCGTGCGCAGGTCGGCAGGCACGACGCCGAGCAGTTCGTCGGGATCATAGGCCGGTTCCTCGGACGCCTGCCACTGGACACTCTCCGACCTGCGCCGGTTCAGCGATTCCACCGCGCGGCGGGCCAGCGCGAGGGCATGCGCATCGTCTTCGGCAAGATAGTCGGCGACACCCGACAGGCGGGTGTGCACGTCGCCGCCGCCCAGATCCTCCGCCGTCACGACTTCGCCCGTCGCCGCTTTTACCAGCGGCGGACCGGCGAGAAAGATCGTGCCCTGTTCGCGCACGATGATGGTGACATCGGACATCGCCGGAACATAGGCGCCGCCGGCGGTGCAGGACCCCATGACGACGGCGATCTGCGGAATGCCCTTGGCGCTCATCCGGGCCTGATTGTAGAAGATGCGCCCGAAATGGTCGCGATCCGGGAACACCTCGTCCTGGTTCGGGAGGTTGGCGCCGCCGCTGTCGACGAGATAGATGCAGGGCAGGTTGCATTCCTCGGCGATTTCCTGGGCGCGCAGATGTTTCTTGACCGTCATCGGGTAGTAGGTGCCGCCCTTCACGGTGGCGTCGTTGCAGACGACCATCACCTCCTGCCCGTGCACCCGGCCGATCCCGGCGATGACGCCGGCGCAGGGCGCGGCATCGTCATACATGCCATGGGCCGCGGTCGCGCCGATTTCCAGAAACGGGCTGCCGGGGTCGAGCAGGTTCGCCACCCGGCGGCGCGGCAGCATCTTGCCGCGGTCTTCGTGCCGGGCACGGGATTTTTCGCCGCCTCCCAACCGGGCCGCTTCCGCCGCGGCACGGATCGTTTCGAGTGCCTCCAGATGCGCGGCGTGGTTTTGTCTGTACACGTCCGAGGACGGGATCGCGCCTGATACGAGCTTCACTGTTCAGCCTCCTGTTCCGCCGCCGCGCGGCGTTTGAGTTCCTTGCGGATCACCTTGCCCGTGACCGTCATCGGCAGGGTATCCAGAAAGGTTATTTCCCTTGGAAATGAATATGTTGCCAGTCGTTTTTTAACGAAATCCTGGAGATCTTCCGCCCGGACATCCTGTCCGGGTCGCAGAACCACGTAGGCCTTGACGATTTCGGTGCGCAGCGGGTCCGGCTTGCCGACGACACCGACGGTCGCCACCGCCGGGTGGGTCAGGAGACAGTCTTCGATTTCCGCCGGTCCGATCCGGTATCCGGCGCTGGTGATCACGTCATCCTCGCGCCCGACGAAATGCAGATAGCCCTCTTCCCAGACGCCCCGGTCGCCGGTCAGCAACCAGTCGCCGCGGAACTTTTCCGCGGTTGCCTCCGGCCGGTTCCAGTAGCGCAGCATCATGCTGGCGGATCCCCGTCGCACGGCCACGTCGCCTTCGGTTTCCGTCGGATTGCCGCCCCGGTCCAGCACCGCGACCTCATGCCCCGGCACCGGCCTGCCGATGCAGCCCGGTCGCGCAGGAAAATCCGCGCCACAGGAAGACACCACCATGTTGCATTCCGTCTGACCGTAGAATTCGTTGATTTCAAGACCAAAGGCAGAGCGTCCCCAGGCCAGCATCTCCGCCCCCAGCGGCTCTCCGCCGGACGCGATGGATCGCAGGCCGCCGATCCGGGTTTCCGCCGCCTTCAGCATGCGCAGCGCCGTGGGCGGAAAGAACACGTTGCGGACCTGCCCCATCGAGATGACGTCGGCGCAGCCTTCGGGCGAAAATTTGTGAAGCCGCGCCGCGACGACCGGCACGCCAAGCGCAAGGCCCGGCATCAGAACGTCGAACAGCCCGCCGATCCAGGCCCAGTCCGCCGGGGTCCAGAGACAATCGCCCGGCTGTCCCAGATGGTCGTGGCTGACCGACACACCGGGCAGGTGGCCGGTCAGAACCCGATGCGCGTGCAGGGCCCCCTTGGGCGCCCCGGTGGTGCCGCTTGTATAGATCAGAACCGCCGGATCTTCGGGGCCGGTATCGGCAAAGGCGACCGGAGCACCGTCCTCTCCGACCCGGTCCGCCAGGAGAACCTCGGCCATGGAGCCGAGCAGGTCCGCGCCTTCGGAGTCGGTCAGGACATACCGGACCCCAGCGTCCCGCGTCCGGCTGCGCAGCGCGTCTTGCTGGAAGAGCTTGAACAGCGGCACCGAGATCGCGCCGATCTTCCAGATCGCCAGGTGGGCGGCGGCGCACCAGGGAGACTGGCTGAGCAGCACCCCGACACGGTCCTCCGGCGCCACGTCGCGCGCAAGCCGGCGTGCCAACCCGTCCGTCATTCGCGACAGGTCCGATTGGGTGATGTCGCGGCGCGCAGGTCCGGTCAGGTCGATGATCGCCAGGCGATCTTCCGGCCCGGACAGGCACTGCCTCGCCATGTTCAGACGATCAGGAAGATCCCATGACCCCGTCGGGGTGTGTCCGGGAAAGGTCACTGCCGCCGTCATCGCGTCAACCGTTCCCGTTGCGCATGGCCGGCATTGCGCCGATCCGATTTGAGTCGCGGCGCACCCCGGCATTGGGAAGGTTCAATCCCGGGGCAACTGGACCTTCGGCATCGAAAGCGATGTCACGTTGAACGGCGCGCCGACCGGCACGGTCAAAATCGATCCTGTCGTGGTTGGTCTCAGCTAGGTGCACCGTTTCCGATCCTTTCCCGTCGTCCGGCGCAGCGAAACGCCGCGCCACCGGATCGATCCGCTGCCTTTCAGGCTCGCGGGTCGATCCCTGGCCGGACACTACATCGCGGCCATCATCTCGCGCCCCACCAGCATGCGGCGGATTTCGCTCGTCCCGGCGCCGATCTCCATCAGTTTGGCATCCCGGAAAATGCGTCCGACCGGGTTGTCCGAAAGATAGCCCGCGCCGCCCATCGCCTGCACCGCCTGATGCGCCTGAACCATCGCCTGCTCCGAGGCATAAAGGCAGCAGGCCGCCGCGTCCTGCCGGGTGACGTCGCCCCGGTCGCAGGCTTTCGCAACCTCGTAGACATAGGCGCGGGCCGAATTCATCGCCGTATACATGTCGGCCATCTTGCCCTGCATCAGCTGGAAAGATCCGATCGGCTGGCCGAACTGCTTGCGCTCTGCCATGTAGGGCATGATTTCGTCCAGGCAGGCCGCCATGATCCCGGTGCCGATCCCGGCCAGAACGACGCGTTCGTAGTCCAGGCCCGACATCAGGACGCGCACCCCCTTGCCCTCTTCCCCGAGCACGTTCTCAAAGGGCACTTCGCAGTCTTCGAAGATCAGTTCCGCCGTGTTCGAACCGCGCATGCCCAGCTTGTCGAAATGACGGCTCGTGGAAAACCCCTTGAAGCTCTTCTCGATCAGGAAAGCCGTGATCCCCTTGCTGCCCGCGTCAGGAGCGGTTTTGGCGTAGACGACGAGCGTATCCGCATCCGGACCGTTGGTGATCCAGTATTTGTTGCCGTTCAGCCGGTAGTATCCGTTTCGCTTTTCGGCCTGCAGTTTCATGCTGACGACATCCGACCCCGCCCCGGCTTCGGACATCGCCAGGGCGCCGACATGAGCGCCGGAAATCAGGCCGGGCAGATACTTGCGCTTCTGCTCTTCGGTTCCGTTCAGCTTGATCTGGTTGACGCAAAGGTTCGAATGGGCGCCATAGGACAGCGAGACCGACGCGCTCGCCCGCGCGATTTCCTCGACCGCGATCACATGCGCAAGGTAGGACATGCCGGCGCCGCCGTATTCTTCCGGCACGGTTATCCCGAGCAACCCCAGATCCCCCATCTCGGCCCAGAGATGGGCCGGAAAGACGTTGTCCCGATCCACGTCTGCCGCAATCGGCTTGATCTTTTCCTGCGCCCAGCGGTGCACCATGTCGCGCAGCGCGTTTACATCTTCGCCAAGATCGAATTGCATGGTGGCGTTGAACATCCGGGGTCCTCCGATTTAATGAACGTCCGTTCAATAAATCTTTAACAGCGCCGCCCGAGTCGGTCAATCGCCATGACTCGGCCACCGTTCGCCGGTCCGGACGACGAAGCCGCGCCGGCGCGGACGACCGGACGATCAAGCAGATCGGACAGCGCCGGCCTGGTAGACTGTCCCGACTTCGGCCCGGATGATCCTGGCGATCAGCGCGCAGTCTTGCAGCGAAAACGTCAGCGGCACCCGCATGTCCAGAATTCCGGCCAGAATCCGGTCGCTCTCCGGCATTGCCGGTGCATCGGCGTAACGCCAGCTGTCGTAGCGGGAGGTAAAGGCCAGCGGTTCGGGCGCGCCGAACCATTTCAGTTCGACACCCCGGCGCTCGCATCGGTCCAGGACCTCCGTCACGGAGTCGCCCGTCCAGTCCAGCAGCAGAAACTGGAAGGACGATCCGACGAAGGATTCCGCATCGGGGCGCGGGATCAGGGTCAGACCGGGGGTGCCGCGCAGCCCGTCTTCCAGCGCGCGATAGCGGGCGTTCCAGCGATCGACCTGTTTCGCCAGATCCGCCAGTTGCGGACGCAGGATGGCCGCGCGCAGGTTGTCCATGCGTCCGGAAATATTCGGCGTGTGATACTTGATCCGCTCGAACGCCTCGGGCGGCGGGGCGGCCCGGTGGCGGTCGTAGAGCATGTAGGACCCCGACAGCATGATCGCGCGGGCCGCCAGATCGGCGTCATCCGTGACCAGCAATCCGCCTTCGCCGGAATTCACGTGCTTGTAGGTCTGGCAGGAATAGCACCCGATCGCCCCGTGCCGTCCCGAAGCGACACCGCGCCAGCTGGCCCCCATCGTATGAGCGCAATCCTCGATGACCCTGATCCCGGCATCGCCGCAGACCTCCATCAGGCGGTCCATGTCGCAGATATGGCCGCGCATATGGCTGAGCAGGAGCACATCCGCCTCGTCCGCCTTGGCGGCGAGGTCGCGCAGGTCGATGGTCAGGTCTTCGGTCACGCCGACGAAAACCGGTTGCGCCCCGACAGAGGCGATGGCCCCCGGCACCGGCGCGAGAGTGAAGGCGTTGGACAGCACCCGGTCGCCCGGTCCGACCCCGACCGCGCGCAGGGCCGTGGCCATTGCATATCCGCCCGACGCGACCGCCAGGCAGTAGCGCGCCCCGGTGAACGCGGCGAATTCCTCTTCCAGCAGGGCGGTTTCCCCGATCTCGCCCGGCGCAAGGTTGTAGCGATGCAATCGACCGCTTTGCAATACGGCCAGAGCCGCGGCGATCCCCGCCTCGGGGATGGGTTCCTGCTGCGTGAAGCTTCCGGTGAACCGTTCTGTCATGATCCGGTTGTGAAGCGCGCCGGCGGGCGGGTCAAGAGAGATCGGGCGACTGGCGAAAGGTGCAAAGGGCGGAGCGAGGGGCCAGCCCCTCGCGCTCCCCGGAGTATTTCCGGCAAGAGGAAGAAAAGACGCGACATGCCGCGAAGGAACCGGACAGGGCGGCGGCCGCGCCCGGGTTTCCTGGCCATGGGCGCGATCGATTTCATTCATGCTCTGCACCGGTCGGACCTGCCCCCCACGGAGAGAACCCGCGCCGAACCTTGAGCGCTCGACCTGACCGGAACCGCTGTCGTCGATCATCCGAGCCCATGCCGCTGATACATTCGGCGGCACGGCGCCGATGCCGTTCGATGCGCGCAGGGCCAACGTGGCCGGCGTCGCCCTGGCGGCCGGTATGACGATCGATTCGCTGGACGGGCATGACGGGTTCAACCCCGCCAAGGGGCGTGTCGGCTGTCCGCTGTTCCCCGCCACCCTTGCCTTCGGGTATCAGAGCCGCGCTTCGGGATCGGAGTTTGTGACAACGATCGTGATGGGTTACGAGTTCGGCTGCCGGGCCGCCATCACGCAGCAGGCCGCGGCCTGCGACCACCACGCATCCGAAAGCCGGGGTGCGGTCGATGGGGCTGGACCGGGTCGGCAGCTGGCGTGACGCCACGCCGGGATTGCCGCAGCCCCCCGACAGAGCCGGAACCGCGGGCGGAGTATCAGGCGCTTGCCGGTCCCGCGCTCGGTCCGGACCGTGCCGCCTGGACAGACTCCGCCTTGCACGACCTGCCCGGCCGCGACCTGTCTTCCCTGAACGACCTTCTCTGTCAGCCGATCAAGCCGGACACGATCCCCGGAAGGTCCTCGAACCGATCGAGGAGCGCGTCGGGTTCCAGCGCCGCCATGTCGGCGCCGGAAGGACCGAAGGTGACGAGCACCGACGGCACCCCGGCCGCCCGCGCCGTGTTGCGGTCGGTGTCCGAATCCCCGATCAGCACGCACATCGCCGGGTCTCCGCCGGCGCGGCGGGCGGCCTCGCGCAGGGGTTCCGGATCCGGCTTTCGAACCGGCAGCGTGTCCGCCCCGACCATGGAGGCGAAGGCGTCGCGGATGTTGAGCCGGGTGAGCAGCAATTCGGCCAGCGCCTCCGGCTTGTTGGTGCAGATGCCAACGCCATAACCCTGCGTCTTCAGCGCCTCGACCGCGGCCATCGCGCCGGGATAGAGTTCGGTATGGGTGTCGATCGCGTCGGCATAGGCGTCAAGCAGCACCGGATAGTATTGATCGACCAGGGCTTCGTCGAAACGGTCCAGCCGTTCCAGCCCGCGCGTCAGCATCATCCTGCCGCCGCGCAGCGCAATTCCGGCGTCCGCGCCCGGCACCAGCACGTCGCCCGCCCCCATCTTGCGGAAACAGACATTGGCGGCGGCGATCAGATCGCCCGACGTGTCAGCCAGCGTGCCGTCAAGATCGAAAATAACCGTCCGCATCCCGCCCTCCGTTCCGGCGCCAATCCGCGCACCGATGTTGCAGCCCGCAACCTTGTTTGAACGCCGCGCCGCTTGCCTTGTGGTCCCAAGCGGATAAAACGGGCGCACGAAAAACACAAAGAGAAATCATATGAGTATTGCATTGGTCATTCTGGCCGCCGGCAAGGGCACCCGGATGGAATCCGACCTGCCCAAGGTGCTGCATCCGATCGCGCAGGTGCCGATGCTGGTGCACGCAATGCGGGCCGGCGCCGCGCTGGATCCCGACCGCGTGGTGATCGTCGCAGGCCATGGGGCCGAGGCCGTGACCGCGGTGGCGGAGGCGGAAGACGAACGGGCCGAGATCGTGGTGCAGGCCGAACAGCTTGGCACCGCGCATGCGGTCCGCCAGGCGCGGGCGGTGCTGAACGGGTTTTCGGGCGATGTGGTGGTGCTTTACGGCGACACGCCCTTCCTGCAACCCGAGACGCTGGGGCGCATGATCGCCGCACGCAAGCGCCGTGACCTCGTGGTGCTCGGGTTTCAGGCCGGGGACCCGGCGCGCTACGGACGCCTGCTCACGCAGGGCGACGAGTTGCTCGGGATCGTCGAATACAAGGATGCGACGGAAACGGAACGCGCCATCACGCTGTGCAACAGCGGGTTGCTCGCCTGCGACGCCGCGACCCTGTTCGACCTGATCGCGGCGGTCGGCAAGGACAATGCGGCGGGTGAATACTATCTCACGGACATCGTGGCGCTGGCCCGCGCCCGCGGGCTGTCCGCATCGGTCGTCAGCTGCGACGAGGCCGAGACCATGGGGATAAATTCGCGCCAGGAACTGGCGGCGGCGGAGGCCGTGTTCCAGTCCCGCGCCCGTGCCGACCTGCTGACGTCGGGCGTGATGCTGATGGCTCCGGACACGGTCTATCTGGCCCAGGACACGGTGATCGGCCGCGACACGGTGGTCGAACCCCATGTCGTGTTCGGTCCCGGCGTCACCGTGGAAAGCGGCGCGACGATCCGCGCCTTTTCGCATCTCGAAGGCTGTCATGTCAGCCGCGGCGCGACCGTCGGCCCCTATGCCCGCCTGCGCCCCGGCGCGGAACTGGCCGAAGACACCCGCGTGGGAAATTTCGTGGAAATCAAGAACGCGCAGGTTGCGGAAGGCGCGAAGATCAACCACCTGTCCTATATCGGCGACGCCACGGTGGGCGCGGCCGCCAATATCGGAGCCGGGACCATAACCTGCAACTATGACGGCGTCATGAAACACCACACCACGATCGGCGCCGGGGCGTTCATCGGGTCCAATACCATGCTGGTCGCCCCGGTCACGGTCGGCGACCGGGCCATGACCGCGACCGGATCGGTGATCACCCGCGACGTGGATGCCGATGCCCTGGCGGTGGCGCGGGCGAAACAGGACAACAAGCCGGGCCGGGCACGCAAGCTGTTTGAAATGCTGAAGGCCCGCAAGGCCCGGCGCGACGAGGGAAAATAGAGATGTGTGGTATCGTAGGCGTCCTGGGCAGCCACGAAGTCGCCCCGATTCTGGTCGAAGCGCTGAAGCGGCTGGAATACCGCGGCTATGACAGCGCCGGGATCGCGACCGTCAACAACGGTGCTCTGGACCGCCGCCGCGCCGTCGGCAAGCTGGTCAACCTGTCGGACCTGCTGGTGCACCAGCCGCTCGCCGGGAAATCCGGCATCGGCCATACCCGCTGGGCGACACATGGCGCGCCGACGGTGAACAACGCCCACCCGCATCGGGCCGGCAACGTCGCGGTGGTGCATAATGGCATCATTGAAAATTACCGCGAACTGCGGGCCGAACTGGCCGCCAATGGCGTGCGTTTCGCCACTGAAACCGACACCGAAACCGTGGCGCTGCTGACGGAATTCTACATGCGCGAGGGCGCCGACCCGGTGGCGGCCGCCAACAAGGCGCTGGACCGGCTGGAAGGCGCGTTCGCGCTGGCGTTCCTGTTTGACGGGCAGGACGATCTGATCATTGCCGCCCGCAAGGGGTCGCCGCTCGCCATCGGACACGGCGACGGGGAAATGTTCATCGGCAGCGACGCCATCGCGCTCGCGCCGCTCACCGACCGCATCACCTACCTGGAGGAAGGCGACCGCGCGGTCCTGACCCGCGCCGGGGTGACGATCCACGATGCAAGGGGCAAGCTGGCCAACCGGGCGGTCAAGGTGATCCAGATCGACACCACCCGCGTGGACAAGGCGGGACACAAGCACTTCATGGCCAAGGAAATCGCCGAGCAGCCCGAGGTCATCGGCGACGCGATCCGGCACTATCTGCCCAGCGGCGAAGACGGGGTGATCCTGCCGGGCAAGGGACTCGATTTCACGCAAGTGCAGCGTCTGACCATGGTGGCCTGCGGCACCGCCTACTATGCCTGTCTGACGGCGAAATACTGGTTCGAACAACTGGCTCGCCTGCCGGTCGAGGTCGATGTCGCCAGCGAATTCCGCTATCGCGAACCGCCCGTCCCGGAGGGAACCCTAGCGCTTTTCGTCAGCCAGTCCGGCGAAACCGCCGACACGCTCGCCGCTCTGCGCTATTGCGCCGGCAAGGCCGACAGCATCGTGTCGGTGGTCAACGTGCCCGAAAGCTCCATCGCGCGGGAAAGCGATCTGGCCCTGCCGATCCATGCCGGCGTGGAAATCGGCGTCGCCTCGACCAAGGCCTTCACCTGCCAGTTGTCCGTCTTGCTGATGCTGGCGCTCAAGGCCGCAGCGGATCGCGGTACGCTTTCCGCCAACACCCTGTCCGACCATGTCTCGGCCCTGCGCGGATTGCCAGCTGTCCTGAACGTGGCGCTGGACCAGAACGACGCGATCCACGCCGCCGCCCAACAGCTGAGCGAAGCCCGTGACGTGTTGTTCCTGGGGCGTGGACTGATGTATCCCCTAGCTCTTGAGGGTGCGTTGAAATTAAAGGAAATCAGTTATATACACGCCGAAGCTTACGCGTCAGGCGAACTCAAGCATGGCCCAATCGCCCTGATCGACCAACAGATGCCGGTCGTCGTGATGGCACCGCGCGATGCGCTGTTCGACAAGACGGTGTCCAACATGCAGGAGGTCATGGCGCGCAAGGGCAAGGTGATCCTCATCTCCGACGAGCGCGGCATCGACGAAGCGCGGGACGGGGTCTGGACGACCATCCGGATGCCCCGCGTGCATGACAGCCTGACGCCGATCCTCTATGCGGTTCCGGCGCAACTTCTGGCCTATCACACGGCGGTCGCCAAGGGCACCGACGTCGACCAGCCGCGCAACCTCGCGAAATCCGTGACGGTGGAATAGATGGCCAAGCAGTTCCCGTCTCTGACCGATGATCACTGCCGCTTCATCGCCGATCAGCACGTCTTCTTTACCGGGTCGGCGGCGCCGGATGGTCGGGTCAACGTGTCGCCGAAGGGGATGGACAGCCTGCGTGTCCGGGGACCGAACCGGCTTCTCTGGCGGAACCTGACCGGCAGCGGCAATGAAACCGCCGGACATCTCCGGGAGCATCCGCGCGTCACCCTGATGTGGTGTTCGTTCTCCAGGCGGCCGCTGATCCTGCAGGCCTATGGAACCGCGCGAGCCGTCCATTGCGATCACGCGGACTGGGACGAACTGAGCAGTGTCTTTCCGCCGCACCGCGGCGCCCGGCAGGTTTTCGACATGACCATCGACCTCGTTCAGACCTCCTGCGGATATGCCGTGCCGTTCATGGACTTCACCGGAGAACGCGACGCCCTGTCGAAATGGACGCAGGCCAAGTCCGATGCGGACCTGCGCGCCTATTGGCAGGACAAGAACGCCCGAACCATCGACGGAAAGCCGACCGGCGTTCCGATTCCATGATCGACCGCTACCTCGCCCAGATCAGGGAACATGCCGACCCTGACCGCGCCGCGGGCATGGCGGCCTATCACAAGGCCGAGCGGAGGTATTTCGGGGTGGCAAATCCCGTCATCAACGAGCTCACCCTGAAATGGCGGCAAGAGCTCGACGTGGCGGACAGGGTGAAACTGGCGGACCTGCTCTGGCGGACCGATATCTACGAGGCGAGGCTCGCCGCCGCCAAGCTGCTGACACAGGCGCGCATCCGCCCCGACGACGCGGCATGGGGCCTGATCCGGTCCTGGGCACCCGAATTCGACAGTTGGGCCATTGCCGATCACGCCTGCATGGCCGGGCAGAAACGTCTTGTCGCCAACCCCGTCCGCCTCGACGAGGTGGAACCCTGGACGGGGTCCGACCACATGTGGACCCGCCGCGCCGCGCTGGTCATCACCCTGCCCTGGACCAAACAGAACAACCCGAAACCGGAAGATCTTGCGCGGCGCGAGCGCATCCTCGGCTGGGCCGCCGGCTATGTGCCGGACCGTGACTGGTTCATCCAGAAGGCAATCGCGTGGTGGCTGCGCGACCTGTCCAAGCACGACGCCGCGCGCGTCCGGGCGTTTCTCGATACCCATGGCGCGGGCATGAAACCCTTTGCCCGCAAGGAAGCGGCAAAGTATCTGCCCCGCGTCGAAACTCCGGGCAATTCGCCTTAGCCCCTTGCCGCCGGCGGGGCCGCGCTTTACCTAAGAGCCATGACTGCGCCCCTGATCGATCCCTTTGCCCGCGCCATCACCTATCTGCGCGTCTCCGTCACCGACCGGTGCGATTTCCGCTGTGTTTACTGCATGTCGGAAAACATGACCTTTTTGCCCAAGAAGGAACTGCTGACGCTCGAAGAACTCGACCGGATGTGTTCGACCTTCATCGGGCTGGGTGTCGAAAAGCTGCGGATCACCGGCGGCGAACCTTTGGTACGCAAGGGAATCATGACGTTTTTCCAGGCGATGACGCGACACCTGGAAAGCGGCGCGCTCCGGGAGCTGACGCTAACAACGAACGGCAGCCAGCTCGAAAAATTCGCCGACGATCTCTACGCCGCCGGGGTGCGGCGGGTGAATATCTCGCTGGACACGCTGGACGAGGCGAAATTCGCGGATATCACGAGATGGGGCCGCCTGCCGCAGGTTCTGCGCGGGATCGATGCCGCCCAGCGCGCCGGGCTGCGGGTCAAGATCAACGCGGTCGCGCTCAAGGGTTTCAACGAGGACGAACTGCCGGCGATCACCCGGTGGTGCGCCGAACGGGACATGGACCTGACCTGGATCGAGGTCATGCCGATGGGCGACATCGGCAACGAGAACAGGCTGGGTCAATACTGGTCGCTCGATGACGTTCGGGAAGCCTATGCGAAAGACTACACCGTGACGGACCTCGCCGAGCGCACCGGCGGCCCGGCCCGGTATGTGCGGCTCGAGGAAACCGGGCAGAAGATCGGCTTTATCACGCCGCTGACGCATAATTTCTGTGAAAGCTGCAACCGTGTGCGCCTGACCTGCACCGGCGAACTGTTCATGTGTCTCGGACAGGAAGACAACGCGGACCTGCGTGCGCCACTGCGCGAGAACCCGGACACCGAAGCCCCCCTGCGCGACGCCATCCGCGCCGCCATTTCGCGCAAGCCGAAAGGCCATGATTTCGACTATTCGCGCCAGCGCACCGACGGGCAGATGTCGCGCCACATGAGTCACACGGGCGGCTGATGGAACCCGCCGGCGCCGCGCCGACGGCGCTGTTTCACCTGTATCGCGGCCTCACCTCCGTCGCGGCTCCGCTTGCCTACTGGATCGTGTCGCGCAAGCTGCAACGACACGGCGTCCCCGCCGCGCGCCAGCATGAACGGCTTGGCAACGCCAGCCTGCCGCGCCCGCCCGGACGCCTGGTCTGGTTTCACGCCGCCAGCGTCGGGGAAAGCCTGTCGGTCCTGACCCTGATCACCCGGATGGGCGAACGACTGCCTGATGCCAGTTTCCTCATCACCAGCGGTACCGCCACGTCGGCGGAACTGATCGCGCGCCGGATGCCGCCGCGCACCTGCCACCAGTTCGCCCCGCTCGACGCCCAGGGGCCGGTGCGGCGGTTCTACGACCACTGGCGCCCCGACGCCGGAATCATAGTGGAAAGCGAACTCTGGCCGCTGATGCTGAGCCGGGCGCACGATCGCGGCATGCCTCTGGCGCTTCTGAACGCGCGGCTTTCGGCCAAGTCGGTGCAGGGGTGGTGCAAGGTTCCCGCGACCTCGGCCTTCATCCTGGACCAGTTCAACCTGATGCTCACCCAGAACCGGCTGGCGGCGGACAACCTGCTGGCCATGGGCGCCGATCCGGCGCGGGTTCGCGTCGGCACCAACCTGAAGGCGACCTCGGCCCCCTTGCCGGTCGATACCGTCACGTTGGGCACGGTGCGCGATCAGTTGAACGGCCGTCCCGCCTGGGTCGCCAGTTCCACGCACCCCGGCGAGGAAGAGATCGTGCTGGCCGCCCATGCGCGGCTGCTGCGGGATCATCCGGCGCTCTGCCTTGTCCTGGTGCCGCGCCATCCGGATCGCGGCGATTCCGTCGCCGATCTGGTCCGTGCCAGGGGCCTGACACTGGCCCGGCGCACGGCGGGCGAAAAGATCACGCCGGACATCCAGGTCTACCTGGCGGACACGCTCGGCGAGACCGGGACCTGGTATGCCCTGACGCCGTTGGTGTTTCTCGGCGGTTCGCTGCTGACCATCGGCGGGCACAATCCGTTCGAACCCGCCCAGGCGGGGGCCGCCGTTCTGACCGGCCCGCATGTGGCGAATTTCGCCGAAACCTTCACCCCCTTGATTGCGTCCGGCGGCGCGCAGGAGGTGACGGACGGCGAAACCCTGGCCGCGGCCGTCGATCTCTGGCTCACCGATCCGAACGCGTTGCAGGCGGCGCGCGCGGCGGCGCGTGCCTATGTCGATCGCCAGCAAAGCGCGCTCGACGCGGTGATCGACCAGATCTGCGATACGCTCGGGCTGTCGGACCATGCCTGACCTTTTCGTCACCAATCTGAACCCGCGGTTCACGGGGGTTTCGGCGACGGCGGCGAATGTGATCCGCCAGCAGATGAAAGATCATGACCTGCGCCTTGTCGGCCATCCGCTGCCGGGCTGCCCAAAGCCCATATCCGTGGCCGAGGCGCGGCACCTGTCCCGCGACGCCGGCGGCGCGCCCTTCGTGATCTGGCATGTGCGCCGGAACCCCGAAATGCGCGCGGCGATCTGGGCCCGCGACGTGCTGCGCCTGCCGATCCGCATCGTATTCACCTCTGCCGCGCAACGCCGCCATTCCGCCTATCCCCGCTGGCTGATCAGCCGCATGGACGCGGTCGTTGCGACCACGGACAAGGCCGCCGAATTCGTGCCCCATGTCCGCGCCGTGGTTCCGCACGGGGTCGATACCGACCTTTTCACCCCTGCCACGAACCGGCATGCGGCCTGGAACGCGCTGGGATATGGCGGTCGCATCGGCATTGCGACGGTGGGGCGGATCCGGCCGGAAAAGGGCACTGACCGCTTCGTCGACGCGATGCTCCGCCTGCTGCCGGACCTGCCGGGGGCGGTGGCGCTGATCCTGGGCCGCGCGGCGCGGGAACACCAGGCGTTTCTGGGCGGGCTGCAACGCCGGATCGCGGCGGCGGGCCTGACGGATCGCATCCTGTTTCCCGGAGAGATCCCTGCCGCCGATCTGCCGGCCCTGATGCGTTCGCTGTCGCTGGTCGTGCAACTGCCGCGATACGAAGGCTACGGCATGGTGCCGCTCGAAGCGATGGCCAGCGGCGTGCCCTTCATCGGCAGCGACGCGGGATATTACCGCGCCTTCTCGGACCGGGGCCGCGCCGGACTCATCGTTGCGGAGGGCGGCGCGGCAGAGACCGCCGACGCCGCGCGCGCCCTGCTCGGGGACGGCGAGCGTCACGCGGCGCTGTCACAAACGGCCCGCGAGATTGCTCTGGCGCGTTTCAGTTCCGCCGCCGAAGCGGAAGGAATCGAGCGGGTCTACCGGGAACTGCTCGCCTAGCCGACCGGAAAGGCGGTCTTCCGGGACACCGCGAACCGGGTTCGAACCGCTCTTGATAAGATCGATGGGTCAGGGAAGTCTACCTCCTGCCCCGGACGTCAGGCCGCCGGCATCCGACGCTCGACGATTTCGGCCCACCAACTGCATCCCGCCGGGATCGCCTCGTCGTTGAAATTGTATTCCGGGTGATGGACCATCGCCGTATCGCCGTTGCCCACGAGGATATAGGCGCCGGGGCGCTCCTCGAGCATGAAGGCGAAATCCTCGCCGCCCATGACCAGCGGCGCGTCCTCGCAATCGCCGGACACGGCGCGCGCGACCTCGGCGGCGAATTCGGTCTGTTCCTCGTGGTTCACCATCACCGGATAGCCGCGGTGATAGTCGATCTCGGCACTGCCGCCGAAGGTCGCTGCGATGCCGTTACAGATCTCCTTGATCCGCCTTTCCGCGAGGTCGCGCATCCCGGTGCTCATCGTGCGCACCGTCCCCTTGAGATGCACCTTCTGCGGGATCACGTTGAACGCCTTGGAGGAGGTCTCGAATGAGGTCACCGACACCACCACCTGGTCGACCGGATCGGCATTGCGGCTGGCGATCGTCTGCAGCGCCAGCACCGTCTGTGCCGCCATCACCGTCGTGTCCACGGTCTCCTGCGGTTTCGCCGCGTGCCCGCCGAGACCTTCGAGCGTGATGTCCAACGTGTCCGTTGCGGCAAAGAAGGCGCCCGGACGGATCGAGAAACTGCCGGTCGGCTTGCCGGGCCAGTTGTGCATGCCATAGACTTCCTGAATGCCGAAACGGTCCATCATGCCGTCATCGCACATTTCCTTGCCACCGCCGCCGCCTTCTTCGGCGGGCTGGAAGATCACAACGGCGGTGCCGTCGAAATTGCGGGTTTCGGACAGGTATTTCGCGGCCCCCAGCAGCATTGCCGTGTGCCCGTCATGGCCGCAGGCATGCATCGCGCCCGCAGTCTTGCTGGCATAGTCCAGCCCCGTCGCCTCGTGGATCGGCAGCGCGTCCATGTCGGCGCGCAACCCGATCACGCGGCCCTTGCTGTCGGAATTGCCCTTGATGACCCCGACGACACCGGTGCGCCCGATGCCGGTGACGACCTCGTCACAGCCGAACGCCTTGAGCTTTTCGGCCACCAGCGCACTGGTGCGGTGGGTTTCGAACAGGATCTCCGGGTTCTCGTGGATATCCCGGCGCCACTCGGTGATTTCGGCCTGCAATTCGGCAAAACGGTTCTTGACGGGCATGATGTCGGTCTCTCTTTCCTGTGTTTCCGGCGGCGGCTGGGCGCGCGGTCACGCCGCCGGCATGCGCCTCTCGACGATTTCCGCGAACCAACTGCACCCTGCCGGGATCGTGTCGTCTGCAAAGTCATAGGCGGGGTGATGGCACATCGCCGTGTCCCCGTTGCCGATGAACATATAGGCCCCCGGCCGGGCTTCAAGCATGAAGGCGAAGTCCTCGGCGGGCAGGATCGGATCGGTGTTTTCATTCACGTCGCCGGCCACGACCCGCGCGGCCTCGGCGGCAAAGGCGGTCTGATCCGGCCAGTTGATCGTCGCAGGATAACCGGGCGACCAGATCACTTCGGCCGTGGCGCCGAAGGCCGAGGCCGTATCCCCGGCGATCCGGCGGATGCGTTCTTCGGCGCGGGTGCGCCATTCCGGGTCGAGCGTGCGCACGGTGCCTTTCATCCGCACACTGTGCGCGATCACGTTGGACGCGGCGCTGTCGGTGTTGAAGGTACCGACCGTCACCACCACCCGTTGGATCGGATCGACGTTGCGCGACACGATGGATTGCAGCGTGACGAGGATCTGCGCCGCCACCAGTGTGGTATCGACCGCCATGTGCGGCGCGGCGGCATGGCCGCCCTTGCCGGTCACGACGATCTCGAACTCGTCCGCCGAAGCCAGCAGCGCGCCGGGCCGGGTGGCGAACTGCCCGACCGGAAGACCCGGCATGTTGTGCATGCCATAGACTTCCTGAATCCCCCAGCGGTCCATCAGCCCGTCATCGACCATCGCCTTGCCGCCGGCCCCGCCTTCTTCGGCCGGCTGGAAGATCAGCACGACGGTTCCATCGAAATTCCGCGTCTCGGCGAGGTATTTCGCCGCCCCCAGCAGCATCGCCGTATGCCCGTCATGGCCGCAGGCGTGCATCTTGCCGGGCACCGTGCTGGCATGGTCCAGCCCGGTCGCTTCCTCGATCGGCAGCGCGTCCATGTCGGCCCGAAGTCCGATCACCCGGCCACGGGTGTCCGTCCGCCCCCGGATCACCGCGACGACGCCGGTCTTGCCGATACCGGGCGTGATCTCGTCAATCCCGAAGTCGCGCAAACGGTCGACGACGAAAGCGGCGGTGTTCTCGACGTCATACATGAGTTCCGGGTGCTGGTGCAGATAGCGCCGCCAGCCGGTGATTTCGCCGTGCATTTCCGCCAGTCGGTTCTTTATGGGCATGGTGTCAGGCTCCTTTCAGGCGCGACAGGAGGCGGTCCATGAAAGCGATTCCCGCTTCGAACTGCGCGACCGTGATGTATTCGTTGGGCTGATGCGCTTGGGCGATGTCGCCGGGACCGCAGACCACGGCGGAATACCCGGCTTCCTGGAACTGCCCCGCCTCGGTTCCGTAACTGACCACGTGGCTGGCGTTGTCGCCGGTCAGCGACCGCACCAGCGTTTCTGCTTCACCGCCGAATTCCGGTTGCAGCGCGGGTACCGAAAAACGCTCGCTGATGTCGATCCGGGTCTCCGGATGAACCGCCTGCATCTCGGCCTCGACCGACCGGACCTGCGCCAGATAGCGCGCCTTCCAATCGGCGAGGTCCTCGCCGGCGACGGCGCGGAAATCCATCGAGAACCGGCAGTCCTTGGCGGTTATGTTGTGGGCCGTGCCGCCTTCGATCTGCCCGACATGAACGGTGGTCCAGGGCGGGTCGAACATGGCCGCCAGATCGGTCGGTTGCGCCGCCTGGTTGGCCGCATTGGTGGCGTTGGCCCATTCGATCAGCCGGGCGCCGGACATGATGGCGTTCACGCCGGTGTGCATCAGCGAACTGTGGACTTCAAAACCGATCACATGGGTGTTGAACCCCTGCCCGCCCTTGTGCCCCGTCACCGCCTGCATCATCGACGGCTCGCCGACGATCACGGCGGATCCCTTGGGCAGCACCCCCTGCATCGCCTCGATCATCGGCGGGGCTCCGGTGCAGCCGATCTCCTCGTCGAAACTGAGCGCGATCTGAAGCGGTCGCGCGACACCGCGCTGCTGCGCCTCGACCAGCGCCCAGAGGGCGATGGCGTCAAAGCCTTTCATGTCGCAGGTGCCGCGGCCGAAATACTTGCCCTCCTTCTCGACCACGGCGAACGGGTCGGTGTCCCAGGGCTGCCCGTCTACCGGCACCACATCCGTATGCCCCGACAGCACGACCGCACCGTCGACCCAGGGGCCGACATGGGCGAAAAGCGCCGCCTTGGGCTGCTCCGGATGAAGATGGCGATAGCAGGTGATTCCGTGACTGGCCAGGTATTCCTCGACCCAGTCGATCAACGGCAGGTTCGTGTCGCGGCTCACGGTGGGAAAGGACACCAGCCTTTCCATGATCGCGCGCGGGCTGAGCGTTTCAGGCATCTCAGTATCCGCTGTCGGTGGTCAGCACGTAATGCTCCGGCTCGACCTCATCATAAACCGATGGCTCCGGCGTGTAATCAAGGCCATGAATCGGCGACGGGATCGGCTTGAAGTTCAGATCTTTTTCCGACTTGCGCCGCCGCGGGTCGGCGATGGGGACCGCCTTCATCAGCGCCTGGGTGTAGGGATGCTGCGGGTTTTCGAACACACGGGCACGCGGACCAAGTTCGACGATCCGGCCCAGATACATCACGCCGACCTGGTGGCTGACCCGTTCCACCACCGCCATGTCATGCGAGATGAACAGGAAGGACAGGCCTAGATCCGCCTGCAATTCCATCATCAGGTTCAGAACCTGCGCCTGCACCGAGACGTCGAGCGCCGAAACCGCTTCGTCCGCGACGATCAGCTTCGGGTTCAGCGCCAGCGCACGGGCGATGGCGACCCGCTGGCGCTGCCCGCCAGAAAGTTCATGCGGGTAGCGGCGCATGAAGCTTTTCGGCAGTTCCACCCGTTCGAACAGCATCGACACGCGTCTGGAAATATCGCCGGCGGAATGGCTGCCGTAGTTGCGCAGCGGCTCCGCCACCTGATCCGACAATTGCATCTGCGGATTGAGAGAGGCGAAGGGATCCTGAAAGATCATCTGCATGTCGAGCCGGGCCTCGCGCAGCCCGCGGGCATCCAGTTTCATGATGTCCACGCCGTCGAGATCGATTTCACCCGACTGCGGGTGCACCAGCCGCAGGACCGACCGACCGGCGGTGGACTTCCCACAACCGGATTCCCCCACCAGCGACAGGGTCTGCCCCCGGTTTATCGTGAAGGACAGGTCCTCCACCGCATGGACATTGGCCACGGTGCGGCGGAAGAACCCGCCGGTGACCGCGAAACGCGTCGTCAGGTGGCTAACCCGCAACAGAACATCGTCACCGCCGGTGATCGGTTCGATCCTCTGGCCTTCGACCCCCAGCAGCTTCATCGGTTCGGGCGCCGCCTTGCCGCGCATCTCGCCGAGCTTTGGCACTGCGGCCAGCAAGGCCTTCGTATAAGGGTGCTTCGGGTTCTCGAAAATCTCTTCGACCGGGCCTTCCTCGACCTTGTTGCCGCGGAACATGACGACCACCCGGTCCGCCATCTGCGCCACCACCGCCATGTCATGGGTGATGAACATGACAGCCGTGCCGGTTTCCCGTTTCAGCCGGTCCATCAGGGCGAGGATTTCGGCCTGGATCGTCACGTCCAGCGCGGTCGTCGGTTCATCGGCAATCAGCAGGCGCGGCGCGCAGGCCATCGCCATGGCGATCACGACGCGCTGGCGCATGCCGCCCGAAAGTTCATGCGGATACTGTTTCATCCGCCGTTCCGGTTCGGGGATGCGCACCTCGCGCAGAAGCACCAGCGCCCGGTCTTCGGCGGCGCTCCGGGACAGGCCCTTGTGGACGCGCAGGCCTTCGGTCAGCTGCCGTCCGACGGTGAACACAGGGTTCAGCGCGGTCATCGGCTCCTGAAAGATCATGCCGATCTCGTTGCCGCGGATCTGGCGCATCAGATCCTGTTCCGCCTGCGCGACATCCAGGTCGCCGCCGTCCTTGCGATGAAAAATCAGGCGGCCCGCATCAATTTTGCCCCCGCCGAATTCGACCAGCCGCATCAGCGACAGCGACGTGACCGATTTGCCGGACCCAGATTCACCAACAATGCAGACGGTTTCGCCCGGTTTGATGTCGAAAGACACGTCCTCGACCCCGACCACCGGACCATCCTTGGTCTGAAACGCGACCCTGAGCCCTTCGATCCGTGCAATCGGCTGATCCAGCATCCGCGCTTCCCCACCAGTTCAGAACCAAACGCTACGGCGCGGTTTCCGGTGTGTCAAACCCTGCCCGGCGGCTTCCGGATGGAAAGCTTGCAATTTTCTCAAACTCTGTTTCGATACCTCCCTATCCGATATCGGGGGATGGCGGATAGCGCACTGCACGCAGAACGCCCGGCCATTTCGTCCCGACACGGCAAGATCAGCATCCGCAGGGAATGCGGACGTCAAATGGGACCAGAGTGTCCAACAAGGAGTAAGACATGAATATCAAAGCCCTATTGCTCGGCGCGATCGCAAGCACGGCGCTGGCCCCGATGGCCATGGCCGAGCGCGGATCGGATGGCGAAGTCAAGGTGATCTACTGGCAGGCGCCGTCGATCATGACGCCCTACCTGTCCGGCGGCACCAAGGATCTCGAAGCGGCGTCACTGGTGATCGAACCGCTCGCCCGCTACGATCAGGATGGCAACCTGGTGCCTTGGCTGGTGAACGAGGTTCCGACCGTTGCCAACGGCGGCGTCACCGAAGACCTGAAATCGATCACCTGGAAGCTGAAGGAAGGTCTGCTGTGGTCCGACGGCACGCCCGTCACGTCGGAAGACGTCAAGTTCACCTGGGAATATTGCACCGCCGAAGGCGGCGGCTGCGCGCAGTCGGAAAAGTTCCTGGATGTGGTATCCATCGACACGCCTGACGAACTGACGGTGGTGGTGAACTTCGGGGTGGCAAAGCCCTTCCCCTACGGCCCGTTCGTCGGGGCGCAAGCGCCGATCATCCAGAAGGCGCAATTCGCAGATTGCCTCGGCCCGCGCATGCCGGAATGCACCGAAGCCAACTTCAACCCCATCGGCACCGGACCGTTCACGGTGACGGAATTCCGCCCCAATGACGTGGTGACGCTGGCCGCCAACGAAAACTACCGCGATCCGGCCAAGCCCGCCTTCGCGACCATGACGCTCAAGGGTGGCGGCGACGCCAATGCCGCGGGCCGCGCGGTTCTGGAAACCGGCGAATTCGACTATGCATGGAACCTGCAACTTGCCCCCGAAGTGCTGAGCCGCATGGAAGAGGCCGGCAAGGGCACCAACGTCGTGTCCTTCGGCACCTCGGTCGAGCGCCTGCACATGAACCTGACGGACGTGAGCCCGGAGCTTGGGGACGAGCGCGGCACCGCCAAGCATCCGCACCCGTTCATGACCGACAAGGCGGTGCGCCAGGCCCTGTCCATGGCCATCGACCGCGCCCTGCTGACGGAAATCGGCTATGGCGATTTCGGCCGTCTGACCTGCAACGTCCTGCCGGCCCCGGCGATCTATGCCTCGACCGCCAATGACGGCTGCCTGGTGCAGGACATCGCCGGCGCGAACGCTCTCCTCGACGAGGCCGGCTGGGTCGACAGCAACGGCAACGGCGTGCGCGACAAGGACGGCGTCGAACTGTCGATCCTGTTCCAGACCTCGGTCAACGCGGTGCGCCAGGACTACCAGGCGCTGATCAAGCAGTGGTGGGAAGAGATCGGCGTCGAAACCGAATTACGCAGCATCGACGCCTCGGTGTTCTTCGGCTCTGACCCCGGTTCTCCGGACACGTTCCAGAAGTTCTTTGCCGATGTCGAGATGTTCACCAACAACTTCGACGGGACCGACCCCGAAGCCTACATGGCCAACTGGTCCTGCGATCAGTTCCCCCGTCCGGAAACCCAGTGGCAGGGCAACAACATGATGCGCTTCTGTTCCGAGGAATACGACGCGCTGATCGCCGAAATGGCCGTCACCGGCGACATCGACAAGCGGGCGGAACTGGCCAAGGCGATGAACGACATCCTGATGCAGGAATATGTCATGATGCCGCTGACCTATCGCGGCCGGAACTCCGCCCACTCCAACTCGCTCGGAGGCGTGATCCTGAACGTCTGGGATTCCGAGCTGTGGAACGTCGCGGACTGGCACCGCAAGCAAGGGTCCTGAGCCAGCACGGCCCCGACACCACGCCCCGGACCCGTCCGGGGCGTGCCTGTTGCCGATAACGCTACCAAGCCGCAAAGGCGCGCAGAATGCTGACCTTCACCATTCGACGTTTGGTTCTGGCCATACCGACCCTGCTTTTCATCAGCCTGGTGATTTTCCTGCTGCTTGAACTCGCCCCCGGCGACCCGATGGCGCAGGTGCCGCTGACGGTGCCGCCGGAAGTGAAGGAACAGATGCGCATCGCCCTGGGACTGGGCGAACCGATTCATATCCGTTTCTGGAAATGGCTGGTGCAGTTCTTCTGGATCGAGCCTCAGGTGCTGATCGACCATATCCTCGGCACGCGTTTCTCGACCGGAGACCCGCGGGTGATCAGCTGGCAGACCCGCTCGCCGGTCATGGATATCGTCGTGCAGCGCATTCCGCAGACGCTCTGGGTTGTCGGAACCGCCTATGTCGTCGGCATCCTGATCGCGCTGCCGATCGGGATCTATTCCGCCTACCGCCAGTATTCCTGGTTCGATCAGGCCGGCACTTTCGTGTCGATGATCGGGTTTTCCGTGCCGCCGTTCTTTTCCGGCGTGCTGGTCATAGTGATCTTTTCGGTGAACCTCGGCTGGTTCCCATCCATCTATGACACCACGTTGCAGGTGGTGGACTGGGCCAGTTTCAGGCAGCAGCTGATGCAGATGGTTCTTCCGGTGATGGTGCTGGCGCTCCAGATCACCGCCCAGATCAGCCGGTTCATGCGGGCCTCGATGCTCGACAACCTCAACCAGGATTACGTGCGCACGGCCCGCGCCAAGGGGCTGAGCGAATATACCGTCGTCATGCTGCATGTTCTGCGCAACTCGATGATCCCCGTGGTCACGGTGATCGCGCTTGGCGTGCCGTCGATCTTCGGCGGCGCGATCATCACCGAACAGGTGTTCAAGGTGAACGGGATCGGACAGCTTCTGATCGGCGCGATCCAGGCCAACGATCTGCCCATGGTGCAGACCCTGGCCTTCATCTTCGCGGTGCTGATCGTGCTCTTCAACCTGATCGCCGATGTGCTCTATGGCATTCTTGACCCGAGGATCCGCTATGACTGAATCGCTGCACGACAAAGCGACCGATCCCAAGGACGAAATCGCCTCGCTGGCCGCGCATGACCCGGTCGCGGCCATCGTCCGCGGCCCGATGCCCGACCGCCCGCCGCGCAGCCAATGGCTGGACGTCTGGGACCAGTTCAAGTCCCACAAGGGCGCGCTCTGGGGCGGGATCATCTTTCTGATCATCGTTCTGGGCGTCTTCATCGGGCCGCTGTTATGGAGCGTCGAACCCACCTTCATCGACATTCGTTCCCGCAACCAGGGGCCAAGCCTCGCTCACCCCTTCGGAACCGACCAGCTTGGGCGGGACATTCTGGCGCGGATGATGGCCGGCGGGCAGATTTCCGTGGCGGTCGGCATGGCGGCGATGTCGCTGGCGCTGTTTCTCGGCTCGTTCGTCGGCGTGATCGCCGGGTTCTTCAGGCGGCTGGACGGGCCGCTCATGCGGCTGACCGACCTGTTTCTGGCCCTGCCTCTATTGCCTTTGCTGCTGGTGATGATGCTGCTGTTCCGCGAACCGCTGAACGCGGCCTTCGGGCCGGAACAGGGGATCTTCATCCTCATCGTCGGCGCCATCGGCATCACCAGCTGGATGCCGACCGCCCGTATCGTGCGCGGCGACGTGCTGGCCCTGAAGGAACGCGAATTCGTGCTCGCGGCGCGCAGCATCGGGACCACCAACACCAAGATGATCACCCGGCACATCCTGCCGAACGTGCTGAGTCCGATCATGGTTTCGGCCACCCTGGGCATCGCCAACGCGATCATCACCGAAAGCGCACTGTCTTTCCTCGGGCTCGGTTTTCCACCCGATTTCCCCACCTGGGGGCGGCTGCTGTTCGACGGCACCGACTACCTTCAGCAATATCCGGAACGGGTGATCTGGCCGGGTATCGCCATCTCGATGACGGTGCTCAGCGTCAACTATCTCGGCGACGGGCTGCGCGATGCCCTGGACCCGCGCATTCGCGGGCGCTGAGGGCAAATAAGAACGATTCCGGCCGGAGGGCGGCCCGGCGGCGGATTCCGTTCGGGCGCGAAGCCCGCACCGGAAAACCGATTGCAATTCCACGCTCAAATCGAAACGATTGTTCTCCCAATCCGGTGAAAAGTGCGGTTTCTGCGACTTGAAAGTCCCAACCCGTTGCGCAATGAGAACGCTTGGTCTGAATCGCCGGGGGTCGCCATGTTCGAGACATTGGGATTTGAAAATGCCACGCCAAGAGAAGTGAGCGTGCTGCTGGCGCTGGGTCTTGGCGTCGTGTTCGGTCTGCTCGCGGAACGCACACGGTTCTGTTTCCGGCGCGCCCTGGTCGGGGAAGATCGCCGTGCCGCCCTGGGAATCTGGCTGACGGCGCTTGCCGTGGCGGTGCTGGGCACCCAGTCCGCCGTTTCCGCGGGCTGGATCACGTTCGAAGAACACCGCTTTATGGCCACCGATCTGCCCATCGCCGCCATCCTGCTGGGCGGGCTGATGTTCGGCGCCGGCATGGTGTTGACCCGCGGTTGCGTGTCCCGCCTGACCGTCCTGGGCGGGTCGGGAAACCTGCGCGCCCTTTCGGTGTTGCTGGTCTTCGCCGTCGTTGCCCATGCCACGCTCAAGGGTGTTCTCGCTCCGCTGCGCACCACGCTTGGAGCCATCACCGTGCCGCTGGGCGACATGGTGTCTCTGGCCGCCCTGCCCGGCGGTCCGTTGTTCTGGACCGGCCTGATCGTCGTTGCCGCGCTCGCCGTTGCCATCCGTTCCGGCGCGGGCATCCTGCCTCTCGTGCTGGCGGGGCTGATCGGGCTTCTGGTGCCTCTGGCCTGGGTCGGAACCGGCTTCGTGCTGCTGGATGAATTCGACCCGATCGCGATGGAAAGCCTTTCCTTCA
This sequence comes from Sedimentitalea xiamensis, assembly GCF_030164465.1. Taxonomy (GTDB): domain Bacteria; phylum Pseudomonadota; class Alphaproteobacteria; order Rhodobacterales; family Rhodobacteraceae; genus Sedimentitalea; species Sedimentitalea xiamensis. Next base: position 11,641 of record NZ_JASNJE010000004.1, on the reverse strand, counting down.
CTTCGCCCGCCGCGGACACATTGTTCTTCGGCATCGCATCGACGTCGATCCCGGCGGGCTTTGGCGTCGGGCTGATCGGCGGCGTCCTTGCCGGTTCGCTCGTTGCATCGCTGCTGTTCGGCAGTTTCCGCTGGCAGAGTTTCGAATCCCCGCGCCAGACCGGGCGTTACATGGCCGGTGCCGGGCTCATGGGGGTTGGCGGCGTGCTGGCCGGCGGCTGCACCGTCGGCGCGGGCCTGTCCGGCGTGCCGACCCTGAGCATCGCGGCGCTGGCGGCCATCCTGTCGATCGCGGCCGGAGGTCTGGCGACCAACGCGCTTCTCGGCCGCCCGGCCGGAAGCACCGCCGCGCGGTTCAGCCCGGCGGAATAGCGACGCGCCGCCCCTCAGAACAGGCGGCGCATGCCTTCCACCGCCGCAACCACGCCGGCGACAAGGGTGGTCAGGGACAGCGCCCGCGCGATCAACGTTTCGTAGTTCATCCACCATGGCCTGAGCGACCGCGCAACCTGCATGTGCAATTCGTTCAGCATCGCCAGCGCGCGGAACCTGTCATCGGCGGTTTCGGCACCGGCATATTCCTTCGCAAGCGCCACCATCGTCACTGACAGCATGTCCTCGGACCGTTTCCCGGCGAGCTCGCGGTAGGCGTCGATCCTGAGACATATGGTTTCGGTCAACCGATCCCTGGCGTCGGGGGCATTGATCAGATCCAGCGCCCGGAACGGCAGGGCGACATCCGCCCGCGACGCCCTGGAGCGAATGAACCGGGCGACGAAAAAGCTCGACGCGACCAGCATAACGCCCCCCGCAACAAGAACGATCCCCAGCAGATGCGGCGACTGCAAGATCTGCTCGCGGAACGCCCTGACCGAACTCTCCTCAAACAACATCGCCCCGATGACGAGGAACCCCGTCACGCAAACGACCGTCAAGATCCAGGGCAGCAGCCTTCGGCCGCTTCGGGCGACAGCGCGTGTCGGCTCGCCGGAAATGGAAGGCGAAAGCGTTGGCGCAGGCGGGCGCGATGGCGCTGTCGAAGACGGCAGCGCCGGATCGGCGGGGAAACCGGCCGCAAGCGCCATGTCCATCAAGGCGTCGATCGCCGCGATGGCATCGATCGCGTCGGGCCGCCGGGCCGGGTCCGGTGCCAGCATATCGGCCAGCAACGGGCGCAGCGACGACGGCGCGGCGCTGACATCGGGTGTCTTCGGGTATTGCCGGACGAGATCGGAGATCGAGTCGCCCCGGCGAAAACTCTGTCCGGTCACGGCCTCGAACAGAACCGCGCCAAGAGCCCAGATATCGGAGGCACCGCTTTGCGGAGCGCCGGTGATCTGTTCGGGCGACATGTAAAGCGGCTTGCCCGCGAATTCGCCCGCCACCGTCGTCCTGCCGATCCGGCTGTCCGCGATCAGATCGCCGATCGCGTCAAAATCGATCAGAACCGCCCCGTTGCCGGACAGGATGATGTTCTCCGGGCTGATGTCGCGGTGGACGACGCCTTTCTGATGCGCCGCGGACAATCCGGCCAGGATATCGCGCGTCATCGACAGGGCCGCGTCACGCGCAATCGGGCCGGAGCCCAGCCGCTGCTTCAGGCTGTCGCCCTCGACATAGTCGTAGATCAGCGCATCCGGACCGGAATCGTCAGGCAGAAAGGCAATGAACCTTTGCAGGTGCGGGTTGTCCAAACTTCGGGCGAGCGCCACTTCGCGCAGACAGATATCCCGGCTGGATCCTTGCAGGGGACGGACCTTGACCACGACACGGCGGGCGGTTCGGGCATCCAAGGCGGACCATGTCTCTCCCAGACTGCCCCGCCCCAGCCGCCGCCAGTCGGTGAAACGGCCCTTGGTATCGCGGATCGGTGCGGTCACGCTTTTGCCTGCCTCATGGAACTGCTTCCCGATGCAGCCTGCCAAAAAATGCCGACGCTGTCATTTGGTTTGCACAAGTGTGACGGGTCAGCCGATCCGGCGCCTGATCCGGCGCACCATCCACCAGACCAGCCCCACCACCGGCAGCGTTACCAGGGCGGTGAGCATTCCCTTGCTCACCCCTGTGAGTTCTGTCACCGGATAGAGCAGATAGCTTGCCAGCGACACGCCGTAGTAGCTGATCGCCACGACGGACAGACCTTCGACGGTGTGTTGCAGGCGCAATTGCAGATCGGCGCGGCGGTCCATGCTTTCCAGCAGCGCCTGGTTCTGGGCGCTGCGGTCCACGTCCACGCGGGTGCGCAGCAGTTCGCCGGCGCGGATCGCCCGGTCCGCCAGCGCCTGCAGGCGGGCTTCGGTCGACTTGACGGTGCGCATCGCCGGCTCGTATCGGCGCATCATGAACTCGGCGAAGGTCTGACGCCCGCGGAACCGGGTTTCCCGCAACGCCGTGATCCGCTGGGTCACGATCGCCTCGTAGGCGCCGGTCGCGCCGAACCGGAACGAGGAGCGCGCCGCCATGGTCTCGAGTTGCGCAGAGATCGACAGCAGCTCCGGCAGGGTGACTTCGGGCGAGGTCCCGCCGCCAGTCATTTCCATCATGAGTTCGGTCAGCTGATTGTCCAGGGCCGAAATCGGCGCCGACAGGTCGCGCGCCCGTGAGAAGCCGAGCATGGACATGGATTTGTAGGTTTCGATTTCGCAGATCCGCTGAACCACGCGCCCGATACGTCGCTGGCCGGTCTCCGGGCTGACGAAGATCGCGAAACGCAGGTGCCCTGCCGGATCGATCCTGAAATCGCCCCCGACCACGGCCGCGCCTTCGAGAACCTCCGCCACCGCCAGGCTTTCCGGCACGAACCAGTCGCCCAGGGCCATGTCGATGTCATCGTCCGGCGGGCGCGGCTGGATCCGCAGCATCGCCGAGGTGGCACGCTGTCCGGGGGCCTTGGCGAGCCAGTCCTCGGGGAAGACCGCGAAATCCGCCGGGTCGAAGGGGCGCGCGCCCACGCCATCGAAGAAGGCGGTGTAGGTCACGAATTCGGTGTGCTGTTCCCATTTCAGAACATGCCGTCCGATACGCCCGGAATAATGCGTGGCGCCTGGCTGAGGATGCGGCGCGCCGTGCCGGTCCAGAAGCGCGGTCAGATGCGCGAGATCCGCCGCACGGTCGCGGCTCACCGCCTCGGTCGGCTGCTTGATCGCGATATACGTGACCGTGCAATGCGCCGACATCCGCGGGAACGGACGGGCGTGCAGTTCGTTGGCCAGTTTGTAGCGCAGCGGATGGTCTTCAATCGGCGGCATCGGGAACCTCGTTTGCCGCAGTCTAGACCAAGCCATCCAGAATTGGAAGTTCTTGTTTTTTATCAGTCAGTTAAAGGAATACAATCGTATACCGACGCCACGGTTTGGCACCTGATGTCGAACTGATCCGTCAAAATGAATACCCCGCCGGAGGTCCGGCGGGGTCATGTTGCGAAAAAGGCTCCGCCAGGATCAGTCGATCATTGGAAGCAGCTTGTCCAGCGACGCCTTGGCATCACCATAGAACATCCGGGTATTGTCCTTGAAGAACAGCGGGTTCTCGATTCCCGAATAGCCCGTCCCCTGGCCGCGCTTTGACACGAACACCTGCTTGGCCTTCCAGCATTCCAGAACCGGCATGCCGGCGATGGGACTGTTCGGATCGTCCTGCGCCGCGGGGTTCACGATGTCGTTCGAGCCGATCACGATGGCGACGTCCGTATGCGGGAAATCGTCGTTGATCTCGTCCATCTCCAGCACGATGTCATAGGGCACCTTGGCTTCGGCCAGCAGCACGTTCATGTGCCCCGGCAGACGCCCGGCGACCGGGTGGATCGCGAAGCGCACGTTCTTGCCCTTGGCCCGCAGTTTGCGCGTCAGTTCGGCCACGGCCGCCTGCGCCTGTGCCACCGCCATGCCGTAGCCGGGGATGATGATGACGCTGTCGGCTTCGTTCAGGGCCGAAGCGACACCGTCGGCTTCGATCGCGATCATTTCGCCTTCGACCGCCATCTGTTCGCCGGCGGGACCGCCAAAGCCGCCCAGGATCACCGAGATGAACGACCGGTTCATCGCCTTGCACATGATGTAGGACAGAATCGCACCGGAAGACCCGACCAGAGCCCCGACCACGATCAGAAGGTCGTTGCCAAGGCTGAAGCCGATGGCCGCCGCCGCCCAGCCGGAATAGCTGTTGAGCATCGACACCACGACCGGCATGTCCGCGCCGCCGATGCCCATGATCAGGTGATAGCCGATGAAGAAGGCCAGCAGCGTCATCAGGATCAGCGTCCAGATGCCGGCATCGTTGAAATACATGATGCCGAGAACCGCCGAAAGAAACGCCGCACCCGCATTCAGCACATGGCCGCCCGGCAGTTTCTTCGCTGCGGTATCGACCTTGCCCGCGAGCTTGCCAAAGGCGATGACGGAACCGGTGAAGGTGACGGCCCCGATGAACACGCCGAGGAACACCTCGACCCGCAGGATCGCGATCTCCACGCTGTCCTTCTTGGCCAGCAGCGCGGCAAAACCGTCGAGTCCCTTGCGCGCGGCATCATCCATCGCCATCACGCGCGACAGTTCGATATCGGCGTTGAATCCGACGAACACGGCGGCAAGACCGACCAGGGAATGCATCGCCGCGACAAGCTGCGGCATCTCGGTCATCTGCACCCGCTGGGCCACGACGACCCCGATGGTTCCGCCCGCCGCGATCAGCAGTATCGACAGCAGCCAGAGGCCCGCGCCCGGTCCGATCAGCGTCGCCGCCACGGCCAGTGCCATGCCGACGATGCCATACCAGACGGCGCGTTTCGCGCTTTCCTGACCGGACAGCCCGCCCAGGCTGAGGATGAAGAGGATGGCTGCGACCACATAGGCCGCCGTTGTAAATCCGAAGTCCATTGTCCCTACCCCTCGCTTACGATTTCTGGAACATGGCGAGCATGCGCCGTGTCACGAGGAAGCCGCCGAAAATGTTGATGCCGGCCATGAAGACCGACAGCGCGGCCAGAACGATCACGAGGAACGACCCCGAACCGATCTGCATGAGCGCACCCAGAATGATGATTGACGAAATCGCGTTGGTGACCGCCATCAGCGGCGTGTGCAGGCTGTGCGCCACGTTCCAGATCACCTGGAAGCCGACGAACACCGCCAGAACGAACACGATGAAATGCTGCATGAAACTGGCCGGAGCGACAAGCCCCACGCCCAGAAGCAGCACCGCGCCGACGGCGAGCAGCGTGACCTGGCTGCGCGTCTGCGCCTTGAAGGCCGCGATTTCCTGCGCCCTTTTCTCTTCGGGCGTCAGTTCCGGCTTGGTCGCCTTGGGCTTGGCCGCGATCGCCTGAACCTTTGGCGGCGGCGGCGGGAAGGTGATTTCGCCGTCGAACGTCACGGTCGCGCCACGGATCACGTCGTCTTCCATGTCGTGCTTGATCTGGCCGTCCTTCTCGGGGGTCAGGTCGGTCATCATGTGACGGATATTGGTGGCATAGAGCGTCGATGCCTGCGCCGCCATGCGCGACGGGAAATCGGTGTAGCCGATGATCGTCACGCCGTTGTCGGTCACGATCTTCTCGTCGGCCACGGTCAGCTTGCAGTTGCCGCCCTTTTCCGCCGCAAGGTCCACGATCACGGAGCCGGGCTTCATGGATTTGACCATGTCCTCGGTCCAGAGCTCCGGCGCTTCCCGGTTCGGGATCAGCGCCGTGGTGATCACGATGTCCATGTCCGGAGCAAGTTCTCGGAACTTGGCCAGCTGCGCTTCGCGGAATTCGGGGCTGGACACGGACGCATATCCGCCGGTCGCCGCGCCGTCCTGCTGTTCTTCCTCGAAATCGAGGAAGACGAATTCGGCTCCCATCGATTCGACCTGTTCCGCCACTTCCGGGCGCACGTCGAACGCATAGGTGATCGCGCCGAGACTGGTGGCCGTGCCGATCGCGGCCAGGCCCGCGACGCCTGCTCCCACCACCAGAACCTTGGCCGGGGGCACCTTGCCCGCAGCGGTGATCTGGCCGGTGAAGAAACGGCCGAAGTTGTTGCCCGCCTCGATCACCGCGCGATACCCGGCGATATTGGCCATCGACGACAGGGCGTCCATCTTCTGCGCGCGGCTGATGCGCGGCACCATTTCCATCGCGATGACATTGGCGCCCTTGGCTTTCGCGGCCTCCATCCCGGCCTCGTTGGCCGCAGGATTAAAGAATGAAATCAAGGTCTTGTCCTTGGTGAGACGCTTGAGTTCGGTTTCGTTGGGCTGGCGCACCTTGGCGACGATGTCGGCCTCTTTCCAGAGCGCGGCGGCGGTCTTGATCACCTCGACGCCAGCGCCTTCATAGGCCTCGTCCGAGAACCCCGCCCCGAGACCGGCGCCGGTTTCGATCAGGCACTCGTACCCCAGCTTCTGCAGGGCCAGCGCAGAGTCCGGTGTCATCGCGACACGGCGTTCGCCGTCAAACGTTTCTTTCGGTGTTCCTATCTTCACCTCATGTCCCCCTCGTTGCCCGGTTCGGGCGCAATTTCAGCTTGTCATGTGTCTTAACAGCACATCGCAAGGCGCGACAGCCTCGACTTGCTATACAATGGTCGGTGGGCGCGCAAATCAGACCCAGCGTCGCACCTTGCGCTCATATCGCGCGAATTCCATGCGAAAAGTCCGCCGCATCCGGTCTTCCTCGCCCAGGATGAAGCGTTTTTCGATGATCCAGACGAAGATCGGCACCAGCGGCAACGCCAGCACCGCGTCAAACCGCAGGATGATCCCCGCCAGAAGCAAGGCGTCGCCCAGGTAGACCGGGTTGCGCGTCCGGCTGAAGATGCCGCTTTGGATCAGCCGGGTGGGCGTCCGGTGCGGCAGGATCGTCGTGCGATGCCGCCGGAACTCCGACAGGGCCAGCAGCATCAGCAGCACCCCACCACCGATCAGCACCCCGCCGACGAAGTCCGCCCAGGGCCCGCCAAAACTCAGGCCAAACGGGAAATAGGCGGCCTGCGCCCAGGCCAGTGCGATGAAAGCCAGCAGCCAGACCGGCGGCAGATCGATCCATTTCATCGCGCATCACCCCCGGCGCGTCTGGCGGCCGTCATTCCCACTCCATCTCCTCATAGACCCGGCCCGCATTCTTGGTGGCCAGTTCTTCGAACGTGTCCAGATGGGCCCAATTGGACTGATCGACGTAATAGGCTCCGGCGAGATCACCGCCCGCGTCGATATGGTCCCTGATCTTGGCCCGCAGGTCCACGAGATAATCGCGGGTATAACGGCGCACCTGCGCCAGGTTGGTCGGATGCCCGTGCCCCGGAATCACGTAGGTCGGATTCAGCGGTTCCAGCGCCTGTTCCCAGGTTTCGATCCAGCAACTTGTGCAGGTGCTCTCAAAGATCGGCGGCATCCGTTCGTGAAACGCGATGTCCCCGGCGATCATGATCTGCCAGTCAGGAATCCAGACCTGAATGTCGCCGGGATCATGCGCCGGGCCAAGATGCAGCACCTTGATCGTCACGCCCCCCAGGGATGCATCGTATTCGTCGGAAAAGGTGAGGTTTGCATGTTCCACCCGGCTGCCTTCGGCCTTGTCGCGATTGTAGCCTTCCATGCCCTGAAAGATGAAATCGCCGTTCTCGCGGGTTTCCGCCACCGCGTCCTCATGGGCGAGGATATCGACCCCCTGGTCCCGCCAATAGCCGTTGCCGAGCATCGCATGGCCCTGCCCGTTCTCGTTGATCACCAGAACGACCGGCTGGTCTGTCACGGCCTTGATCTCGTCATGCAGCGCCGCGGCAAGGCGGCTGGACGCACCGGCGTTGATCACGATCACACCGGCGTCGGTGACGATGAAGGACAGGTTGTTGTTGTGGCCGGAATTCTCATAGGTCGGCGGCGCGGTGGCCCCGATCGCGGAAAACACATGCGGGATGACCTCGACCGGCTTGGAATAGAGCTCGGACTGCGGATACTGGTCGGCGATGTCCTCGCTCGACCAGACCGCACTGGCTGCGGCGGCCATCGCGATGGCAAACGGGTATTTCATTTTGCATTCCTTCCTTGCTTCGCCACACATTCACAGAGGCGAATGAGTATGTAAAGTGACGACACAGGGCGTCTTGTCACAGCCGGAACAGCGGATAGGGTGCAGGCAGGTCAAGGGAGGACACGTAAAATGGCACTTGCAGGCAAACACGCGCTGGTGACGGGCGGCGGCACCGGGATCGGGCTCGCCATTGCGCGGGCGCTGGCGGCGGATGGCGTTCAGGTGACGATCACCGGACGGCGGCAGGAGCGGCTGGACGAGGTCGCGACCGAGGGCATGGCCGGACTGGCGATGGACGTGCGCGACGAAGAGGATGTCGTGGCCAAGATCGCCGCCGCGGTCGACGCCCGCGGACCGGTGCAGATCTGCGTCGCCAATGCCGGCATCGCCGAGGGCCGCGCCCTGCACAAGACCACGATGGAATTCTGGCGCAACATGATGGCGACCAACCTGGACGGCGCTTTCCTGACGATCCGGGAATGCCTGCACGGGATGCGCCAGACCGACTGGGGGCGGGTCATCACCGTTTCGTCCATCGCGGGGGTGCGCGGATTGCCCGGCGCGGCCTGCTATACGGCGTCCAAGCACGGGCTGATCGGCCTGACCCGCGCGCTGAGCGAGGATTACATCGGCAAGCCATTCACTTTCAACGCGCTCTGTCCCGCCTATGTCGATACGCCCATCGTCACGCGAAACACCGACAGTATTTCGCAGCGGGCCGGTATCAGCGAGGAAGAAGCCCGCGCCATCATGGTCAACGCCAACCGCCACAAGCGGCTGATCGCGCCGGAAGAGATCGCCGCCGCAGCCATGTGGCTGGTGCGCCCCGGATCGGAAAGCGTCAACGGGCAGACCATCGAAATTGCCGGCGGGCAGATGTAGGCAGCATCCGGAAAGGACCAAGCTATGACCGATTTTGCGGCCACCAAGGCGATGTTTCACCTACCCGAGGGCGTGCTCTATCTCGACGGGAACTCTCTCGGCCCGCTGCCCAAGGCCGCACCGGCCCGGATTCAGGCGATGCTGACCGAGGAATGGGGCGAGATGCTGATCACCGGCTGGAACCGGGCCGGATGGATGGCGCAGCCGATGGGACTTGGCGACAGGGTCGGCAAGCTGATCGGGGCCGAACCCGGACATGTCGTTCTCGGCGACACGCTGTCGATCAAGGTCTACCAGGCGCTTGCCGCCGCGCTGGCGCTGGTGCCCGACCGGCGCGTCGTGCTCAGCGACAGCGGCAACTTCCCTTCCGATCTCTACATGGCCGAAGGGCTGCTGGGATTGCTGGGTCCGGACTATGAACTGCGGGTCGTCGCGCCGGAGGACGTCGCCGACGCCATCACCGAAGACGTCGCCGTCCTGATGCTGACCGAAGTGGATTACGGGACCGGGCGGTTGCACGACATGGCCGGCCTGACGCGCCGCGCCCATGCGGCCGGTGCCGTCACGGTCTGGGACCTGGCCCATTCGGCCGGGGCGATTCCCGTCGATCTGGCCGGGTCCGGCGCCGATTTCGCGGTCGGCTGCACCTACAAGTATCTCAACGGCGGCCCCGGCGCGCCGGCCTTCATCTATGTCGCGCCGCGCCACGCCGGCCATGCGCTCCCGGCCCTGTCGGGCTGGCTCGGCCATGCAGCGCCGTTCGATTTCCACAGGAAATACCGCCCCGGAGCAGGCGTCGAACGGATGCGAGTCGGCACGCCACCGATCCTCCAACTGGCGGCGCTCGAAAGCGCGCTCGACATCTGGGACATGGCGGACATGGGGGATGTGCGTGAAAAATCGCTCGCTCTCTGCGCGCATTTCATCGACGCGGTCGAAGCCGCCTGCCCGATGCTGACGCTTGCCAGCCCGCGCGACGGAGCGCGGCGCGGCAGCCAGGTGTCGTTCCGTTTTGCCGACGGCTATGCCGCCATGCAGGCCCTGATCGACCGCGGTGTGATCGGCGATTTCCGCGCGCCGGACATCATGCGGTTCGGCTTTACACCGCTGTATATCGACGAAGCCGATGTCACGGCCGCCGCCGCCATCATTGCCGACGTGATGACGAACCGGCTTTGGGACCGGCCGGACTACAAGGTCCGCGCCGCCGTCACATGACGGCCCTTGTCCGGCCCTACCAAGCCGAGGACTGCGCCGCCTGCTGGGCCGTCTTTCACCGGGCCGTGCAGATCGGGGCGCGGAACCACTATACCGAAGCCCAGCGAAACGCCTGGAGCCCGTCGATGCCGCGCCCCACGCGGAGCCGATGCGCCCGTCTCATGCAGGCGATGACGCTGGTCGCATGCGACCCGGTGGACAATACGGTCATCGGTTTCATGTCCCTGCTCGGCGACGGGCATCTGGACATGGCCTTTGTCGAACCGGACCGGATGGGGCGCGGCGTCGCCGGAATGCTCCATGACGGGATCCTGGCCCGTGCGCGCGAAAACGGATTGACGCGCCTGACGACGGATGCCAGCCACCTCGCGCGCCCGTTCCTGATGCGTCGCGGCTGGCGGGTGATTGCGCCGGAAACGATCGGACGCAAGGGAATTGAACTGGAGCGCTTTCGCATGGACCTGCAGATCGGAGACAGGCAATGACCGACCCATTTGACCCGGCGACGGACGGCGCGCAAATGTCGTTTGACGGGCGCATGTCCTATGGCGACTACCTGCGCCTGACAACGCTGCTGGACGCGCAGCACCCGCTGTCGGATGCGCATGACGAAATGCTGTTCATCATCCAGCACCAGACATCGGAGCTGTGGATGCGCCTGGCGATCCACGAACTCACCGCCGCGCGCGCCGCCCTGCAAGGCCCCGACCGGCGGCCGGCGTTCAAGATGCTGGCTCGGGTGGCGCGGATTTTCGAGCAACTCAACAGCGCCTGGGACGTGCTGCGCACCATGACGCCAAGCGACTACACCACCTTTCGGATGGCGCTCGGGCAATCCTCCGGGTTTCAATCCCATCAATACCGGCAGATCGAATTCCTTCTGGGCAACCGCAATCCGGCGATGCTGCGTCCCCATGCCCACCGGCCGGAGATCACCGCGCTGTTGACCGCCGAACTGGCCCGCCCGTCGCTTTACGACGTGGCGCTCGGCGCGCTGAACGAGGCGGTGCCTCTGCCGGACAGCGTTCTGGCACGGGAGGTGGCCCGCCCCTACGAGGCGCAGGAAGCTGTCGCCACGGCCTGGACGGTCGTCTACCGCGATCCGCAGACCCACTGGGAACTCTACGAACTGGCGGAGAAACTGGTCGATCTCGAAGACTACTTCCGCCGCTGGCGGTTCAATCATGTGACCACGGTCGAACGTGTCATCGGGTTCAAGCGTGGCACCGGCGGCACCGGCGGGGTCAGTTACCTGAAGCGGATGCTCGAGGTGGAACTGTTTCCCGAACTCTGGCACTTGCGGACAGATCTCTAGGCGGCGTCTGCATTAGGCGAGCCATGTCATAGCACAGGCAAGGGCAACGAATGCCCGAAAGGACGAGATTGTCTTTTCGCAGCGCAGCGCGATACGATGGAACCGTTTGATCCGATTGAAGAAACACTCAACCAGGTGACGCTCCTTGTAGAGTGCCCAGTCGATCCCCTTGCCGCCGCTGCGCGATGGGTTCTGCTTGATCTGCGCGGTCGCGCCCAG
>NZ_JASNJE010000049.1 GCF_030164465.1 Sedimentitalea xiamensis | reverse complement strand
GCTGATGGATCAATTCGATCTGAGCGAGACAGAGAACGCCGGGGCGGCACGTCGCGCGCTCCCGCGGGCGCCGAAAGACATCCCCTGCGACACGGTCGGCAATCCCGCCGATCCCGACGCCCCGAATGAGGTCTGGTCGATGGACTTCATGGCCGACAGGCTGGGGGATGGACGGCAATTCCGGCTGCTGAACGTTCTGGACGACTTCAACCGCGAAGGACTGGGCATAGAGATCGACTTCTCACTGCCTGCGGAACGGGTTGTTCGAGCCCTGAACCAGATCATCGAATGGCGTGGTGCCCCTGGGACAATTCGGGTCGATAACGGCCCTGAATACATCAGTGGTACTCTCATGGAATGGGCCGAGAACAGGGGCATCACCCTGGCCTACATCCAACCCGGCAAGCCCCAGCAGAATGCCTATGTCGAGCGCTACAACCGAACGGTCCGGCACGAATGGCTGGACTTGTACATTTTCGAAAGCATCGAGGAGGTCCAGCAGATTGCCACCGAGTGGCTCTGGTCTTACAATCATGAACGCCCAAACATGGGCAACGGCGGGATCACACCCGTCCAGAAACTGAAGATGGCAGCGTAAATTCTACGACAAAGCCCCCGCAAAAATGGGGGGATTACCCGACGAGCGCATGCCCCGCCGTCGCCCCCGCGTGTCAGCAACCACCCCACGCGAGCGGCGCGAGCTTGACCCGGGCAGCTGCTGCCCGGATTGCGGCGGCGACCTGCGGCTCGTGGGCGAAGACATGAGCGAGATGCTCGACCTGGTCGCGGCGCAGCTGAAGGTCCTGCAGATCGCGCGGCTGAAGAAGTCCTGCCGCCGCTGCGAAACGATGGTGCAGACACCCGCGCCCAGCCGTCCGATCCCCGGCAGCATGGCGAGCGCGGCACTGCTGGCCTGGATCCTCGTCTCCAAGTTCGACGATCATTTGCCCTTGTATCGCCAGTCCGAGATCTTCGCCCGCATGGGGGCCGACATTCCGGACAGCACGCTGGTCGATTGGTGCGGGCGGGCGATGAAGGTGCTGGCCCCGCTGATCGAACGGATCGAGGCCGATGTGATGGCCAGCGACCTTCTCCACGCCGATGACACCCCGATCCGGGTGCTGGACCGGTCCCTGCGGGACCGAGGTCTCGGCAATGCTGCGCGACAAACTGGATGAGATTCTATGTCGCGGCATCGGTGACGTTATCATCGTGATTGCCGCTGGCGTCTCACCCAGATTGACGCGCTATACGGCAAGGGAGTCAAGAAAGGCAGAATCTGGGCCTATGTCCGGGATCATCGGCCTTGGGCGGGGACCACACCGCCCGGGGCGGTTTACCGCTTCGCCCCGGGCTGGAAGGAAGAACACGTCCATCGTCATCTTGCCCAGACCCGCGGCATCCTGCAGGCGGATGGCTACAAGGGCTATGTCAAACTCTACGAACCGGACCATGACGGCACGCCCCGCCTGCAGGAGGCGTCATGCTGGGCGCATCTGCGGCGTGACTTCCACGACGAATGGGACAAGACGAAATCCGCCATCGCGCGCAAGGCGCTCGACCGCATCGGCGCGCTCTACGATATCGAGCGCGAGATCAACGGGCAGCCCGCAGAGGTCCGCCTTGCCGTGCGCCAGAAGCACAGCGCGCCGAAGGTCGAAGCCTTCTTCGCCTGGTCCGAAAGACAGCTCACCCGGATCCCGGGCAAAGGAAACTTGGCCAAGGCGTTCCGCTACGGGCTTGCCCGCCGCACCTCGTTCAGCCTCTTCCTCGCCGATGGCCGTGTGGCGATCGACAACAATGCTGCCGAGCGCGCCCTGCGCCCGATCGGCATCGGTCGGAAGAACTGGCTCTTCGCGGGCGCAGACACCGGCGCCGAAACACTGGCCCGCGCCATGACGATCATCGAGACAGCCAAGCTGAACGGCATCGACCCGCAAGCCTATCTTGCCGACGTGCTCGACCGCATCCATGACCACAAGATCAACCGGCTCGACGAGCTCCTCCCGTGGAATTGGACGCCGATCGCCGACACTCAGGCCCAAGCCGCCTGAGCAACCGCGGTAACAACCGGGCGGTTACGCGCAAGGCGCCGAAGGGCGGCGCGCTTCATCCCATCGACGAAGACATCAACCGGATCATCGCCATGGTCCGGGCGCGCGTCGAGCATCCCTTCCGCGTGCTCAAGCGCCAGTTCGGCTACATCAAGACCCGCTATCGGGGTCTGGCGAAGAACTGCGCGCAGCTGTTCACGCTGTTCGCCCTTGGCAACCTGTTCCTCGTCCGACGAAAGCTGATGGCATGAGGCGGACTCTGTCCAAAATCAGGGGTTGGGCGCCTCAGGGCTGCCCGTTCGGGCACTCAGAGAGCGAAATCGGGCCTCACCGGCAAAATCAAAGCCCGATTGCTCCAAAATCGGCGTAACCGAAGAAGTAAATCAGACGCTCCTTAAGATCATCGGCGGTCGGGCATCCTGCAAGCGCAGTGGCCGGCGTGAATGTTATCAGTAGTGCGGTCGCAGTAAGGCGCATGAAATCGATCCCCAGCATCAAATCTTACGGGCAAGCCAACATACACTACCGACCCGTCCGGAAGTGGCAAAATCGCCAGTGCTAAGGTAGACGGATCATTTGCGACCGTCACGCCACAAAACAAACCTACATCCCGGCGCATGGCGTGGGCGGCTAGTTCTTTCTCATCGATACACAACAGAGCGCAGATGCTACTGGCGTCAGCCGGTAGTGGTTCACTTCACAGCCGGCACCTTCTCGTCGCGGCTCAGAAGGCGTCGAACCCGCCGAAATCGCCCCCGAAATCACCGCCAAAATCAGGTTCTGGAAAGCTAGTTTGCGGTATTGCGACCAAGGGCGGCTCGATGGGCAGTTCGACATCCGGACCTTCGGGGATCGGCGGAACGATGATCGGGCGGCGGTCATAGTAGCGCCAGTAGGGGCTATGGCCGAAACCCACATGCACGCGGGTCGAGAACGAACTGCGACTACCGGGCTGATCGCAGGCGGCCAGTGTCAGCGTAAGGATTGCGGCGCAGGCGGGGGCGATGAGGCGGGTCATTGGGCGCCTCCCTCACGGGTGGTTACGCCGATCGCGGCACCCATTGGATCAAGCAGAATGGCGGTGCCGGCTTCTCGAGCCAAAACGCTGCCGCCCAGATCCCTTGCACGTGCGATGGTCGCGTCGATATCAGCGACCAGCACGTAGGGCAGCCAGTTCGGCTCGACTTGGGATGGTGGTGCATATACCAACCCGCCGCGTGGCTGTCCGTTGCGCGTGAAGACCGTAAAGCTTTCGCTCCCAGAGATTTCACGCCATGTATCGAGGCCCGCCAACGCCTTGTAGAAGTGCTTGGCCGAGGCGGTGTTGTCAGTGAAGAGATCGGCCCAGATCCAGGTATTGAACTTGGCGGCCCCCCCGAGCGGTACGCCATCGGTGCCGTCATAAAGCGTGAGCGAGGCGCGGCGGGAATCCTCGATCGCGGCATAGGTGCCGTTGCCCGTCTGGACGGGTTGTGCCGTCAGCCGCCCGCCATTGCCCTTAGCAGTCTGCAGCGCGGTCATGGTATCGTCGACGCTCAATATCGGCTCCCAGCTGGATTTGACGCGCGTTTCGTTGCCAGGAACGGCGACGAGGCCGCCGATGAATTCATTGCCCGATGAAATCACTCGCGTGTCCTCGACCAGGCCGTTGGCAAAGCGCCAGCCGAACAGGTCGCCGTAAAAGCGCTCTGCCGCCCCGGGCGCGTCGGTCGCGAGATCGAACCAGGCGATGCTGCCGCTTTGCTTGTCCTGCCGCATCGCGGGCGCGCAAGCCACCAGCACGAAACAGGTCAGGGCGACCGCGAGTCCACGCCATGAGGCAGAAGAG
Source organism: Sedimentitalea xiamensis (assembly GCF_030164465.1). GTDB lineage: Bacteria > Pseudomonadota > Alphaproteobacteria > Rhodobacterales > Rhodobacteraceae > Sedimentitalea > Sedimentitalea xiamensis. The sequence continues at coordinate 17,311 of NZ_JASNJE010000049.1, read as the reverse complement.
ATTGGGAGAGGCATCTGTGTCCTTTCCGGTTTGGAGGGCAGGCAATGAAGTCGTTTATCCGAGCCAGTTGAGCAGAGGTCAAAACCGGACGCAACCGCAAACCGGCATGTTGGGGAAGTGCACATGCTTTTGGGTGGCCATTGGCGTCCACCGGTGTACGGTTTTCTGAGACGGCAGATTGGGCAGTGCTGTCAGGCTGATTTTATCTCGTCTCACCTATGGCAGGATAGCTTTATCTTATGCCGCACCAAGCTGACGCCACTCGGCGGTTTTGTCAGAACGATTCCGGTTGAGACGGGCAGAGTGGCCTCGTAGCATCCGAACATGAACAAACCTGACCCGTTCAAGGGCTTTCACAGCAGCCCGGAAATCATTCGCCTGGCAGCCTGGCAGTGATGTTGTATGTGCGATTCCCGCTGTCGCTTCACAACGTCGAGGACCTGTTGCATGAACGGCCACTGTTGCACGGGTATGGTTGAACAATGGGAGCAGGATGATGCGAGAGTATCACGTCCGGTTCTGAGAGAGCGCGGGGGTGCAAGTCCCCCGCACCACTCACCTGTTCGTGAAGATCAACGGTGAGCAACATTACTTGTGGCGGGCGGTGGATCACGAGGGCGAGGTCTGTCCGTCGTCAGAGTTTTCCGGAATGCTTGGGCCGTTTCCAAATGGAGGCTCTGGTTCGGTTTCTGTTTGAGTTTAGGCGGCCGCGGCTTGGTGCTGCAACCGGCGTTTTCGGATTGTCTGTGTCTTGATCTCCTCTCTCGCCTTCAGGATTCTCGCGCCTCTTCCGTGGTAGACGTCGGCGGGCGTCAGATTGCTCAGGCTCTCGTGGTAGCGATGGTTGTTGTAGTGATCGACGAAGGCGCTGATCTGGCGTTCCAGGTCGCCGGGCAGGAAGTAGTTTTCCAGCAGAATCCGGTTCTTCATGGTCTGGTGCCAGCGCTCGATCTTGCCTTGGGTCTGCGGGTGGTGCGGCGCACCGCAAACGTGATCCACGGCCGCAACCACTACACCAAATGGATCGACAGCATGGGGAACGACCGCTACGGCTGCGAGATCATCGCCGAGAAGGTCGACTTCCTCAGCCGCCCGAAGTCGGCCGAGAGCGAAAACCCTGATCTGGTCGACCGCGACGACGAGATCCCGTTCTGAGAAACGGGGGCTCCCCCCTGGGACCCGGCGGGGAAACCCGCCGGGTTCGGCGTTCCGCCACGAGGCACTTTCGACCCCGCCGCACCTCAGATCGCAACGGGTCAATAGGGGCTAAGCTCGTCGGGCCAGCGTCTGGGATGCTCAGAGATCACCAGCAACACATCCGCGTTCGTCAAAGTCGTGCGGGCATCCCGGATCATGCGCAGGTTCAGACTGTCGATTTCCGCTGCTGAAACCGGTCGACCGGGATCATAATAGACCATCATCAGGATTGTCCGTCCCAGCTTGGTGATCGACATATCCTGCAGTCTGCCGCCATCCTCGGCGATGGCGGACCGGAGCGCTCGTCGCGCCGTGGCGAGATGCGCGGGGCTTGCGCTGACCCCGGCCAGTTCACCCAGTCCGCCGCGAAACTCGCGGGCATAAGAGCCAATCGCCAGCAAACAGAGCAGCAGGACGATCACGGAATCACCTACCGGCACAATCGGTGCCAGCGGGCCGTCCCGGAACAGGTAGATGGCACCCAGGCCCGCGCCCGCCGACACCGTGATCAGCCCGTCGAACAGTGCGGCTTTCGCCTCAAGCCGAAGAATGGCACTGCTTTTTTCGGTCTTGCACCAAGTGAAATAATGGAAGCTCCAGAGCAACGCGCATGTCAGGCCGATGCCGGTGAAATAGGTGATCATCGGCGCGAAATTCAGCGGCTCCGGTATCATGCCGCCGATGTAGTTGTAGATGTTCCTGATCGCATTGGTGACCGCAAACAGAAGCAAGCCAAGAAGGGAGATCGCGCGGAAGGTCACAAAGATCGCCTCATCCGCAGCATACCCCAGGGGGCGCGCGTTGTCGGGCCCTGCATCGATCCGGCGGCTGATCCGACGTGCGAGCAGCGCCGATCCGAAACCGATCAAGGAGAACAGACCATCCAACAGGATTGCACTGGAATTCGCCAGCAGACCTGCCACCAACCCGGCGGCAGCCATGAACAGATTACCCCACATGGCAACACTGAGAGATCGGCTTTCAAGGCGTTTTTTTCGGTCGGTGTCATAATCTTGCATTTCACATATTTCCAAAATGGCATCCAATTAGAACGGCTACACTCATGCGCTCAGTTCTTTGCCAATACATGTAAGGCCTACTGTGGCAGCGTTCCACAATTCTGGCATTGGTAACGCATTCAGGAGAGTAAGAGTTGTGCCGGTTTCCCGGTGACAGGTTGAGGATTGGGAGGGTGGCTCCCGGCGCCTGTCACGGAGGAATGCCGATGGGTGTTGTGGAAGTTCTGGATCCGGTTCAGCCGGCGCGGGCTGGTGGCTGGAAAGTGGATGTAAGCTAGTACTACAGTTGCGCATTGAAGTTTCTTCTGATTCCATCCTGCGGAGCGTTTTGGGGTGGGATCATGGCAGTAGCGGATTGGGCAGCGTCACCACCAGATTGGAGAGAAGCGCTTGATGAGCTGAAGGCGCATATTGCGCCCGCCTTCAAAAGGTCGGAGCAGCGCACCTCGGCCGGGTTATTCATCGACGGCCTGCTGTCGGGCGTGGAACGAAAGACAGGTTGGATGCTTGCCGAAGAGGCCGGTTTGGGTCGACCGTATCGGATCCAATCTCTGCTGGGCAGGTCGTCTTGGTCAGCCGATGCTTTGTGCGACGTTGTTCGTCGTTATTCCATCGACGCTCTTGGCGACCCGGATGGGGTCCTAGTCGTGGATGAGACCGGATTTCTGAAGAAAGGCGTCCATTCCGTTGGCGTGGCGCGTCAGTACTCCGGCACGGCGGGGCGTATCGAAAATAGTCAGATCGGGGTGTTTGCAAGCTATGCCAGCCGCTGGGGTCATGCTCTGATCGACCGGCGGCTTTACCTCCCGAAAGCTTGGGCCAATGACCCGGAGCGTCGTAGAAAGGCCAGTGTGCCGTATGATATTGCGTTCGCAACCAAGCCTGCCATAGCCACCGAGATGGTGGCGAAACTTCTGGATGAGGGCCTGCGTGCCGCTGGTACATACATCCGTGGCGGGCTTCTCCCGCTGGGTGCTTGCGCGGCGGAGCCTGCGGGATCCGGGCAAGCAGACCTGTTATTTCGTCTACGCCCGATCCGAAATCAGCCTTGCCGAGATGGCCGCTGCGGCAGGCCTGCGTTGGACAATCGAGGAATGCTTCCTGCGGGCCAAGAATGACTTGGGGCTCGATCACTGCGAGGCGCGCTCATGGCATGGGTGGCACCGCCACATGAGCCTTGTCATGGCAGCCGCAGTCCTTCTTGTGCGTCTTGCTGCTGAGCAGCGTCGCACGGCATTCAGCAAATCGAACAAAACGAGTCCGGACCTCGAGCTGGTTGGAACGCCCTGACCCGCCTCGAGGAAACCTTGACAACATCCGAACTCCGACGCTTGATCGCGCGCCTCATCGAGCCGACGAGGCCGTGTTGCGCCAGAAGGGCGCGGTGCATTTCCGAGGCGTATTGCGAACCGCGGTCGGTATGGAACACGCAACCCGGCAAAGGCTGGCGCAGCGCGATCGCGTGGCGGAGGGCCTGCACGGCGAGTCGGGCGTCGATCTTGCGGCCAATCGCATAGCCGACAACACGTCTGGACCAGGCGTCCAGGATCAGCGCCACGTAGGCGAAGCCGCCCGAGATCGTGACGTAGGTCAGGTCGGCCACCCACATCTGGTCCGGGCGTGGGCCTTAAAGTTCCTGGCGACGAACGGAAAGATCGGCCCGTCGTGATCGCTGTCGGTGGTTCTGACAAAGCAACGCCTTCGCCGCGGATTCAGGTCGTTTTCCTTCATCAGGCGTCTTACCTTCTTGGCATTGACGAGGAACCCGCGGTGGCGGAGTTCGGCGTCGACCCGGCGATAGCCGTAGCCCTCGAACTCGTCGGTGATGGCCCGGATCTCCGCGATGATCGTCGCGTCGTCGGGTCTGGCCGCCGGTTGGGCGTAGAAGCTGGATCGTGCAATACCCATCAGCTCGCATCCCCGCCGGATCGAGAGGCCGCGGGGCCGGTGGTCACGGATGTAGTCGCGTTTTTCTGCGCAGGCCTCGAGCGCGCAGCCCCCTTTAGAAAGTCGATCTCGAGCGCCTGGCGCCCGACCAGCCGTTCAAGGGCCGCGATCCGGACCTCGTAGGTGGTGAGCAGCTCGGCCGCCGCCTCGTCCTCGTCCAGGGCTCCGGCTTCCGCCTTCTCGACCCAGATTCGGATGAGATTCCTCGACAGGTCATGGCGGCGACCCAGAGCATGCAGGGTCTCGCCGGCGTGGTATTCAGCGACAACCTGTCGCTTGAACTCGGTGCTGTGGCTTCTGTGGCGTTTCGACATGGGCTTCCTTCCTATGAAAGCCCGCATCCGGTCAATTCAGTTCAGCCAATCTGTCCACCCCCAGGGGCGCACTCCATATCGGCGTCCAATATTGGGTCTGACTCAAAGTTGATGCACTTTGGTGGCTAAGATGCCGCGACGAGGCGTGCCCTGAGCAGATCTATGTTGGCGCGGCCATACATCTGGCGTTTCAGCGTCTTCAACCGATTGATCTGGCCCTCTGTCTGCCCGTTCGACCACGGTTCCCGCAGGGCTGCGGCGACCGCCGCCTGATCCCGGCGAAGCCCGCGGGCGAAAGCACCGAGCAGCCCGTCCTCCGCTTCATTCAGCCATCCTTCCAGCGCGTCTTCGCGCGCATTGCGTACCATGTCCGTAAACCGGTCAGTCAGCCTTCGGGCTGTGGTGAGGGCAGGCAGCGAAGCTTCGATCCTTGCAACCTGGATGGCATCAGCCTTGCACAGATGATCCCGGCCCAAGGTCAGGAGGCGAGCAATCTTGCGCGCGGGTGGCGACTTTTCTGTACCCGACGGCACGGCCTGCTCGGCACGGCGCCGGCGCGTGGCCCATTCCCCGACGACACGGAGGCTGCCCTGAAATCCATCTGCCCGCAGTCGGCGCCAGAGCTCTGCGCCGTTTCGGCAGCCGCCGTTCCATTCTCGTTCCAGACGCGGTAGCCAAGGGGTCAGACTGCTCTCGCGAATGCGAAAGACGTCTTCGCGCTCACCACGGATGATCTGGCGGACCAGCCCGCGGCTCAATCCGGTCAGGCGCACGATGCGTCTGATGGGAGTGCCGTCATCGGCCATCTGGCGAACCATGCGGTTGGTTTGTTGGCGGCGCTGAAAGCCCTCATATTGAAGCTTTTCCGCTGCCGTCAGAAGCTTCGGATCCAGTGCCTTTGCTCCGATGGCTTTGCGGATGGCAGGCATGTTACGCTGTACGGCGGCCAGGAAAGCCGTGCTCGCGTTCTCCAACAGGTGCCAGCGGTCGGCAACCTGAACCGCCTTTGGCAAGGCCCGTGAAACGGCACCACCATAGCCTCCGTTGCGGTCGCGGGCGACGACCTCGATCCCCGGACGGGCCCGCAGCCAGGCCTCGACCGTGGCCGGTTCCCGGTCTGGAAGGAGATCAATGACCCGCCGCCGCTCCAGATCGCAGATCAAAGTGCCGTAGCGCTGCCCCTTTCGCCAGGCCCAGTCGTCAATACCTATGACGCGGAGATCACTGCTTGAGGCCGTCGCCGCGTCCCGGATGCTGCGCAGGAACGTAGCCCTTGTAGCCGTCGGCCTGCAGGATGCCGGCGGGCAGGAACAGCGCGCCCGCATCAGGAGACCACAAACCCTTGCGCTTCAGCTCGTGACGCCAGGCGTAGATCTGCTGGCGCGTCACCTCGTGCCGTTGCTCCACCTGGGTCACCGTCGCGCCGTCGATCCCCACGTCGCTCACAATCGCCAATTTCGCCTCGTCGTCCCAACGCCGCTGACGCTCAACACCCAGAACCTCACCCTGCATCGCCCCTCCGCGCATAAGAGACGTCGTTTGCGACGTCGCTATGCACGTGTCTTATGGCCTCACGTCGAAAGCCGGCAGGCGGTGCCAACCGGGTGGTTACTTTGCATCTGGCCTTGCGTCTGATCGTAGGTTTTGCCCAGTAATCCTGATACTAGCTGGCCCAGAACATGCCGGCGCTGCGGTCAAGCGAGCCGATGGTTGAGGGATGTCGGTTCCGAGCGTGTTGTTCTCCAGGTCGAACCGGGCGACGTGGTTACCTCCCAGGCTGCGGACGGTGCTTCCGACATTTCGGTCCAGATCACTTCCGTCGCTCCATTGTCGGCTTGCTTTTGGATCTTGGCGTGCATCGGCACCTTGAATTCCTTTGTATCCTCGATATTGAAGGTGATCTTCGAGGCGGTCATCATGCTCCGGAACGCAACATCGCCGTTGTCCAAGTTGAACTGCATGGTGAAGAAGGTCGGGAAATCTTCGCTGGTCGCGGGATCCTGGATGCCGAAGGGCACCACAGCCGAGACGTCGAAGGCAACTTCCTGGCGGGCGGCGACCTGTTCATAGCTCAACCCGCCCAGGTCGAACTGCTCAGACATGGCCAGCAGGCGGGCATAACGATCCTTGCCGGTAATGCCCCACGGCAGCGACGATGCCGCCTTGGCGTTCGTCAGATCGTACTGGGCATTATATTCACGCTGCTCGGGGAGCAGGGGATCGTTGGTCTTGACGCTCAGGTCGCTGCTCGAGTCATCGAGATAGGTGTTCACCACGCCGCTCTCGCCGAGCTGGATCAACAGGATCTGGCCCTGCTTGTCGACCACCGAAAAATGCAAGTCGGCGGTGTGGCCGATCCCGGCGACGGGAGCCGCCCAGGCCAGCTGGAAGTCACCGTTGTCGAGGGCGTCCTTGACCTCGGCGGTCGTGGCGTAGTTCTCGGCAATGAAGGTCGTGACATCGACGATATTGACCGCCGGCGCGCCATTGTCCCTTTGCTGCTCAATGAACGGTTTGGAGCCGCCCTGCGACAGGGCCATGGCGCTCAGGCCCTGGTCGTTGACGGTCTGGCCGGAGAGACCGCTGAAGGCTCCGTGCTCTTCGAACGAAATGGTGTGATACTTGGTGGTCCAGTTGCTGAAGGCGTTGGCGTAGCCATCGACCTCGCCGCGCATCTGGCGCGCGCGGCCTTCCGGGAACACCGAAACCTGAGCATCGAAGGGGGCGCTGGAAACCCAGTCAGCCGAACGGATCAGCAGAGTGCCATATTCGGTATCCGTGACAAGGCGCGAACAGGTGTTTGCGCTGAGCGCGGTGGTAGTCATGGCGGCGGCCAGCACGGCGGTAATGACGGTGGTCTTGAAGGAGCGGGTTTTGATGACGGAGGCTTTCATCTTTTTCATCCTTGAGTTGCGACAGTGTCGTCTGCGTTTCTGATGAGGAAGAGATAGCCGGCGACACCGAGGGCAGAGATGTAGGCAACAGTTGCTTAACCGTAGACCAATGTTGTTGCGCGACGGCCTCATGCGACCCAGCCATAGGACCTCAGCTAAGAAATATAGCTTTCAGACGGAGGGGTTGCACATGCTAGTCTGGTCGAAGATCCAGAAACGGAGGATGCAAACCATGCGCCAGGCTGCAGCCGCACTGCTGATGGCAGTCACTTCGCTGCCCGCATTTGCCGGATGCCCCACCGAAGCTGATCTCAACGATTCACAGCCAATCTTCCTCGATTACGACGATGGCTGGAGGCTCGAGTTGCGCAAAGCGAGTGATGGCGCGATTGTGGAACATGGCCGGCAAGCAAACGGCGAGTCCGGGTACCGGATCGTCTCTTGGAACGGGATCTTCGTGATCGACGAGATCGAGACACTCGGTCCCCTGAATCTGCGGCGCTCTCGGGTCATGACCAGATTGCCGGAGTTTAAAGGGATCGTTCTCGCGCCCGGCAGCAGTTTTGAAGTGATCGGGCACGCAATCTTTGCCGATGGCTCTCCGAGCGAAGAGGCGACAATTGCCGTGGAGTTCGGAGTCGACGAGCAGGCAGATATTGCCGGCTGTAGCTATGAAGCGATTCCAGTCGAGGCCACTTACGGCCGCGGTGAAGAGTCCCTCGCCACCAAGATGCTGTTCCTGCCAGCCCTGCAGCTTTCCGTACCCGTATGGCAGAGAGAACCGGACGGTCGTGAAACTGCATTCACACCGAAACGCTTTGACTCTGAACGTGAATGATCGAGAAGGACAGACTGGGCATGAAACTTTCCTTACCCCGCCTTGGCGCCTCAATCTTCGCCCTGGGCCTAGGGTCCGCCTTGCCGGCTGCCGCGCAGATGCCGATTGCCGGAAACTACGGTCTTGGCGCAGGGCTGGGCCAGTCCTCGGCAATTCTGCCGCCTCCTGGAACCCACGTGATCGAGAACGGCTGGATCGGCTACGATATCGACAGGTTCGTGGATGGAAACGGCAAAGACACCGGTGCGCCCGGAGTGGATGTCCGGGCAACCCGGCTTGCGTTTCGGTATGTTGTTCCGGACGTGACGTTGCTGGGCGGAGACTACGCCCCTGGCCTAGTGCTGACCTACCGGGATCAGGTCCTGCGCCCGGAACCCGGCTCGAAGACCGCGTATCAGCCCGGCGATGCCGTCTTCACGCCGATCGCGCTCGGCTGGCACCAGGGCACTTGGCACACGCAGGTGTCCTATACGATCTGGATTCCCACCGGAAAATTCGAGGAGGGCGGTCAGACCAACACCGGCAAAGGACTCTGGAGTCAGATGTTCTATGCAGGAACGACCTGGCGGCAGGAGACGGACTTGCCCTGGGCTGTCACCCTGCAGGCCCGCTACGAGACTTTCGGCAAACAGAAGGATACGGACATACGGCCCGGAGACGTCTTTTCGATAGAAGCGGCGATTGGCAAGGAAGTCGTTTCCGGACTTAGCCTCGGGCTGCTTGCCGCGACATCCTTCCAGGTGACGCAGCAGACCGGCACGCCGGGCGGCAACCCGGACAAGTACAGGATCAACATTGCCGGAGGCGAGATCGTCTGGAAGCCGAAATCCCTCCCCGGGGCGCAGGTCGCCCTGCGTGTTGGAAAGGACTTCGATAACCGCAATACCTCCGAAGGCATCGCAAGCCTCCTGTCGCTGGCCTACGCTTTCTGATCCTGACGATCGGTTAAGCAAGACTGTGACTTGCGAAGGGCCGAGGGGTTTTCCGAGCTTCTGCAGCATGGAAAGCAACATACCGTGAAAGGATCGGGACGACCGCCGCTACCTTCTCCTGGCGCCTCGCCCGCTCAATCCTTTCTGCCGGCGTTTCGCGGGTTTTCGGAACCGATCTGTTTGCGTCCTGCGCTGACATCGGACGTTCTTACCGAGGCATGTGGTTGTCTGATGACCCGCGAGATAGCCAGGGAGCGTCAGCGCCCGGATGTTCGATACCGTAGGCAACGGTAGCGTCTCACGGCGTTTTCAAAGGCCACTCAAAGTGGAGTTCGGTCACACCGAAGCCTGTCGGCGTAAGGTTTCAGCGACGCCGATCCATGGGCGTCGCGGTGTTGCGCTGACTGGAAAGACGACGTTGGCGCACTCGAAGCGGGTAAGAAGCCCGACCCTCCGGTCCTGAGCCGGACCGTTTCCGACATTGGTCCGCGGTAGAAATACAACGTTGATCTGCTAGGCTCGTCTACGAAGACGCGCAGAATCAATCGGAATACCGAAGTCGCCGAGCATTGTTGGATTTCTAAAGCATGGAGCACGGGAATGGATAAATAGGTTCGAGCCGCATTCACCATAGTGTCGCTCGCGGCGGTGGCAACGCCGTCGTTCGCGCAGGAGACGGCGGATTTCATGTTGACGAATGGCTACGTCTATACAGTCAATGACGATCAGCCCGAGGCCGCGGCGGTTGCCGTAGGCGGCAAAGAGATTATCTTTGTCGGGTTAGCCGAAGACGCCGCAGCCCACATTGGCGATGGCACCGAGGTGATTGACCTCGATGGCAAGATGGTCCTGCCGGGCTACGTCAGCACGCATGACCATATCATCGGCGCAGCATGGGTGAACCAGGGCGTGGATCTCAACAGCGCCACGACCAAGGAAGAGACCCTCCAGCTGCTCCGCGACTATGTGGAGGCGAACCCCGATCTCCCGATTGTCCTGGGGCAAGGTTACAATACGGGGTATGTGGGCGGCTTCCCGACTGCTGCGGAGCTCGATGAAATCGTGCCGGACAAGGTCGCGATCATCATCGACTTCACGCTGCACAACGCGTGGCTGAATACCAAGGCGCTGGAGGCGGGCAACATCACCAAGGATACCCCCGATCCCACGCCCGGCGTGAACTTCTGGGTCCGCGACGAGGAGGGCAATCCCACCGGCGTCGGCATGGAGGGCGCCTGGTTTGCACCCTACCTGGCCGTCGCCTGGGATGCCGAGAAGATGATCAGCGAAAGCCGCGCCAAGCTTCAGGCCGAGGCGGCCGCCGGCGGCATGACGACGGTTCTCGTGCCGCAAATCGTGACGCCCAACGTCACCAATGCGCCCGGCATGTTCAAGGATGCCGAGACCACGATGAAGATCCTCGCGGCCGCCAACGAAGCGGGCGAGTTGCCGATGCGCACCTTCGTCTCCCCGAGTTACAAGGACGTCTCGGCCGATCCGGTGGAGTTCGCGCAGCGCGTCCGCGATATGGCGGATCGCTACAGCGGCGACATGGTCCGGGTGCATGGCATCAAGCTGCACCCCGAGGGCACCTGGTCCGGCATGGGCGTCCTGATGCTGGAACCGTTCGAAGGAACGGACAATTATGGCGCTTCGGTGGTGTCGCCGGCCCTGATGAAAGAGGTTGTGCTGGCGGCCAATGCCCAAGGACTCGATGTCGTTTCGCATGCCGAGGGATCGGCCACTGTGCGCGGGATGATCGACGCCATCCTGGCATCGCGTGAAGCCGGCAATACCGTCGAGCGCAACGCCGTGCATCACTTCCAGAGTGTCCACCCGGACGACCAGCAGCGCGTGATCGACAACAAGATTCCCGTAAATGCCACGCCGATCTTTTCGACCGACTGGGCCGGGCAGGATGTGGATTACAAGAAGCTCCTGGGCGAGCAGCGCACACTCACCTATGTCGGGCAATACGCCAAGGGCGCGGATGCGGATTACAGGATGCTCAGCATATCTGCCGATTCTCCCTCCTCCCCGATGGCCAATGTCGGCATGCTCAACCAGATCTACGGGGCGGTAACCTTCAAGAGCACGCTCCAGCCCCCCGAAGTGTCCGAGCCGTTCCCGCCGGGGGCGCCGCATCTGCCCTCGAACAGGCGATCAGGGCGGTCACAATCGGCCCGGCATGGCAGCTCAGAATGGAAGACAAGATTGGCTCCATCTAGGTCGGCAAGCTGGCGGACCTAGTGATCCTGGACCGGAACATCATGGACCTGGGCGATTCCGAGGAACTTCTTGACACGAATGTTCTCGGGACGATCATGGATGGTGAGTTCAGGTTCCGGGAGGGAACCTGGCGAGGTTTGCAGAACGTGGCCTTCTGGGGAGCTTTCGCACTGACGTGAGGTGTGCGGGCGAGTTTGCCGCCCGCGAGCGATCAAACGCGCGAGGTTTCGGGGAGCAAACAGAAGACGAATCGCGCTCAAATTTGTGAAAGGAAAGATGCGATGAAATCGATTGCCAAAATGAGTATAGCCACGCTGCCGGCAATTGCCGTTGCAGCACTATGCGCCGTTTCGAGCGCGCCGCTGAGCGCTCAGGATGCTCCGGATTACTCGACTGCGCAGGAACTGGGCCTGATGGAGGGTTTTCCACCTCCACCTGACAAGCAGGTGACGAAGGCGAACGCTATGCTAACGGGGCCCTTCAACCGGTGGTCCTACCAGAATATGCGGATGTTTTACCCCTCAGCCAACGTGCCAGCCGCCGACAAAGTCGTACCGCTCAGCAAGACCATCGACTGGAATTTTGAGAAAGGGGTCGAGATCAAGGAACCGGGAACCGATGCGTCAAAGAGCCTTGCTGATTTTCTGAAGGAAACTTGGGCGGACGCCATTGTCGTGATCCGCGGCGACCAGATCGTCTATGAGAAATTCCTCAACGGTATGACGTCGGATACGCCCCATCAAATGATGTCTGCAACTAAGTCATTCGGCGGCCTTCTCGGCCTGATGGCGGTCGCGGAGGGCAAGGTATCGGAAGACGAACTTGTCACGCAATACGTACCTGAACTCGATGTGGAAGACGGCGCCTTTGCCGGCGCAACCTTCGGTCAGGTCCTGAACATGACAAACTCAATGGACTTCACCGAGGTTTACGACGATCCGACATCTGGGATCCGCACCTACGGAGCCGTTCTGGGCTGGACAGAGAAAGTGGACGGCATCGACTATCCCGCCCGCCTGTATGATTATCTTGCCACACTCAAGGTCGACCCTGAACACCCGCATGGCGAGATTTTCCACTACCAGACGCCCAAGACCGACGTGGTCAACTGGGTCACCAATCGAGCGAATAACGCATCTTTCCAGCAGGCGCTCTACGACGGGATCTGGTCGAAGATCGGTGCCGAAGGAGAGACCTACGTGCTGCTCGACAACAATGCCACGCTCGTAGCCGGGGGCGGTTTGAACGCGACGCCGTATAACCTGGCGCGTTTCGCGATGATGATGCTCAACAACGGCAAGTTCAACGGCAAGCAGGTTGTCCCGGCGTCGGTGGTCGACAAGATTGCCGAGGGTGGCAGCATCGAGGCATTCGATTCAGGCCCCGATTCCGACGACTTTGTCCATAAGAAAGGCGAATGGAGCTATCGCGCGCAGTGGTGGGTCAAGCACACACCGGGCATGGAGGCGTTCATGGCGATTGGCATCCATGGCCAGTGGATCTACATCGACCGGGCCCACAACGTTGCGATTGTCAAACAAAGCTCCATGCCGCCGTCGAAGGACACATACCTCGACGGGTACAACCTGGAGGGTTTCTACGGCATCATCAGATATCTGGCAGGCATGTGACGACCGAAAATCCCCGAAACACGGAAGGTTGCTGGTATCCTCCGGGTCCCGGCAACCGCACAACGCAGGAAGGTTTGACCAATGAAGTTTACGCACTCTTCAAAGCTTTTGGCTGCCTCAATGTTGCTGGCCGGAGCGACATCGGCGCCGCTTGCCCAAGAGGCGGCCGACATCGTCTTTACCAATGCCAACATCCACACGATGGACGAGGACAATCCGACTGCGCAAGCGGTGGCGATCAGCGGCAATACGATCTCCTATGTGGGCGACGACGCAGGCATTCAATCCCTTATTGGGGACGATACCAGGGTCATCGATGCGCAAGGGCACTTGATGGTACCGGGCTTCATCGAGTCTCATTCCCACCTGCTTGTGGCCGCCGCGGCCATATCGGGGGTAATCGGTGATCAGCGTGACGACGCCGATAATATCGCCCGGAAAGTGGTCGACTATGCGACGGAAAACCCGGGCGATTGGACGATCTTTGGCACGGGTTTGGCGGCGACATTGCTTCAAAGCGACTCAGCGAACCGGGAAATTCTTGATGAAGTGCTTCCGGACCGCGGCATCGTGTTGCTGGATGAGACCAATCACAATGCCTGGGTGAACAGCAAGGCGCTGGAACTTGCCGGTGTCACAAAGGACACACCGGATCCCGCCGGCGGTACGTATGTGAAAGACGAGAACGGCGAGTTGACCGGGATAATCCAGGGCTCACCGGCCCACATCCCGGTCATCAACGCATCGAAGGCCGTGACGCCGGAGGGCCTCGCGGCCTCCTTGCCGAACATGCTGGAGATTATGACCAGCTTCGGATTTACCGGGGCGCTCGACATGGGTTTCCCGCTCGGCACCGAGGCCGGCTACCAGGCGCTCGTCGATTTGGACAATGAGGGCAAGTTGCCGATACGCGTCAGTCTTGCCTACATGTTCAATACGGTGGATCTGGGCAAGAAGGTCCTCGCGACGATCGAGGAGTTTTCGCAGCGGTTTAGCTCCGAACATGTCTGGCTCGACACGCTGAAGATCGTCGGCGATGGCGTGACCGAGAACTTCAAGGCGTATTTCTTCGAACCCTATCTGGACCACGATGGAAGCGGCGCAATGAATTCCGGCGATGAGTTCACGCGCGAAGCGGCGATTCAAGCCGCGGATATGGGGTTCAACGTGACAACCCATTGCGTCGGAGACCGGTGCAACGCCCTCATGCTCGATATCTATGAAGAGATCCGGGCGGCAGGGAACGAGGACGCCATTCTCAGCACCACCCATTCGTGGTGGGTCAGGCGAGAAGATCGGCCGCGTTGGGCCGAGGCCAACGTGATCACGCAAACCGCCGGGATCTGGCTGTTTTACCGCCCGCAGTATGCCACTTCCCTGGGTCAGGAACGCAATGACACAGAACAGTTCCCGATGCGGGACTGGGCGGATTCAGGGGCGGTCATCGCCCTGGGATCGGACTATCCGGCGACCGATGGCGGGTTGATGGGGCTGAACCCATTCAACAACATCTACAGCCTGCTGACCCGCCAGCTTGCTCCGCCGCTGGTGGGGTCGGTTGGCGAGAAACACGACCCTCTTGGACCGGCCGATCAGGTTCTAACAATTGACGAAGCCGTGCGGGCCTACTCCGAGGGAAGCGCCAAGATGATGGGCCGGTTCGATGAGTTCGGCTCGATCACCGAGGGGAAGAAGGCGGATCTCATCGTGCTTTCGCAGAATCTCTACGAGATCGATGTCGAAGACATCTCGAATACCGACGTATTGCTGACCATGATGGACGGAAACATCACCTATGCCGAACCGGGAATCGTGGCAGGTATACTTGCCGACCTCGACATCTTTCCCATCTGGACCGAGTGATCTCGATCGATCAAGAAATCCTTGTGTTCATGGGTATAGGGGTCAGGATGGAAAAGCCGCACAACGATTCGTGTGTTTGCGGTTCAGTTGAGCGATCAGGCCGAAGGAGATTTTCGGAATGCACTACCCCCGTTTCGTTGGCGGTGCGGTGCTGGCAACGGCCCTCTCGAATGCCACGACGCCGCTGCTGGCACAGGGCGATTCCAATTGCGATGCTGCCTGTCAGGCGGCACGGAAGGCTGCCAACCCGCTGGCGGACATCCGCGCCATTCAAACCGAGACGACGATAGGCTACCGTTCGGGAACGGACAAAGAGGACAGCTATGTCTTCCAATTGCAGCCGGTCTATTCGGTGCCGCTCGATGGCGCCAACCTGATCCTGCGCGGGGTCTTTCCGTTCATGGGAGTTCAGCCAGGCGCCGTGCTGCCGCCCGAAACGATCGCGCCGTCGCCGAACAACAGTTTGGTTACAGGACTGGGCGATACCATTTTGCAGGCCTATTACGCGCCAACTCCGGCCGAAGGCGCGGTGTCGCTCGGCTATGGTATCCAGGTCTCACTGCCGACACGTACCGACGACAGTCTTGCCGGGGCCGGCTGGGGTGCGGGGCCTGCCTTTGTCTTATTTGGCCAAACCGGCGATCTGTCCTGGGGCGCGTTACTGGCGCATATATGGGGCGAGAATGATTTCAGCGTCACCACGATCCAACCGATTTTGTTGTATGGATTCGGGTCCGGTTGGTATGTTGGTTATAACAACTCACTCACTTACGACTGGAAAGCGGCCTCCGACACTGAAGCGTGGCAGATACCACTCGGGTTGACCATCGGTAGAACGATTGTCCTCGATGAGGTCAAGGGTACGGCGATGGATGTCAGTCTCGGATGGTATGATCTCGACCGAAAACCGAAAGGTGGCGCCGATAGTCAAATCAAGTTCGGACTGTCGTATTTCTTCTGACAAAAGTATCTAGCCCGACTACCAAACGAAGCCACTTCACGCCACCGTGGGTTCTAGAGCGGTTTGCCTTTGATCGGATTAGGGGTGTCCAACTGGTCTGAAACGTGATTCCTTGTTTGAAAACAAGCAAGGGCGGTCATCATGGGCAAACCTCATCCAATCGAGCTTCGGCAACGTGTTGTGGCGCATGTCGAGGCGGGCCACACGCATCATTCGGCGGCGGCCCGTTTTGATGTGTCAGTCAAGTTCGTCAACGACATGGTCCGACTGAAACGCGAGACGGGATCGCTCGCGGCCAAGCCGCAGGGCAACCCGGGTAATGGCAAGCTGACGCCGCACGCGGCCAGTCGGGCGACCAGTGGAACCCGGCTTGTCCCCGGATACGGTCGCCGGCGAGAGCGATGCAGCGTTCGGCAACGGAGGCGTCGAGATCGGCGAGTGTGGCGAATTGCCGGTTGACAGATATCGCCGCCCGCGTCGCCCCGCATGTCCTGGCGAAGGCGGAACACATGCTGTCATGCTCGGCGACGAGGTCGCCCGAGTCGATCCGTGCGCGGCTGGCGGAGATCGTCGACAGGTATCGACCCGACGAGCTCATGGTGAACGGCATGATCCACGACAACGCGGTGCGGGTCCGCTCCTTCGAGATCGCCTCAGGGGTGTTGAAGGAAATTTGTACTTCAGAAAGTTTGCTCTGAAGCCAAAACACCACTATCCACTCCGAGAGCGGCAGCCAGCCTGCAGAGGGCGTCTTTGGACATGATCGGCTGGCCATTCTCGATGTCAATCGGCATTGAACTTTGGGTCTGAAGCAGATTTGGTGCAGTCCAACATGCCAGGCGCTATATATCGGCAGGTTTTGGAGGAGATTGCCGATGGCGTCACAGTTTTCACGGCGGGATTTCCTGCCGGCAGGTCTCAAGGCCGACCAGGTCGAGCTCGTTGGGAACACGGTCCGGATCCACTCGCGTTCCGCCAAAGCCGCGGCGGCGTGCCCACGCTGCGGCACGGTTTCACGCCATGTTCACAGCAGGTACCGCCGACGGCCTGCCGATCTGCCTGCGCATGGCCGGAAGGTGGAACTGGTCCTGCTGGTTCGCCGATTTCGCTGCCGTGCTCTGCGGTGCCCGGCCAGGATATTTGCGGAGCGGTTTCCACCGGACGTGACCTGGCCGCATGCGCGGCGTACCTCCCGTCTGCAAGGGCTGGTCCGGCACCTCGGCCTGGCACTCGGCGGGCGTCCGGCACAGGCGCTCGCCGCACGGCTCCTGCTGCCGGTCAGCAAGGATACGTTCCTCCGCAGCATCCGGGACGCGGCGACGGCCTCAAGCAGTGATCTCCGCGTCATAGGTATTGACGACTGGGCTGTCAATCGGCATTGAACTTTGACCCCTTATCGGCGTCCAATATTGACCCCCTTTTGCTGAGCAGGCCCGGCGCTGCGTAGCCCTCACATAGCGCAGCGGCGGCGGGCCTGCGGGGTTTC
>NZ_JASNJE010000048.1 GCF_030164465.1 Sedimentitalea xiamensis | reverse complement strand
AATCCCATGTCGATCACTCCTTCTCTCCCCGACCGATTCCGTCGGGGCAGCGTGTTCACATGGGTCAATTCTCAGTGGAAAATTATGGGGCTACCGGGTCACTTCTCAGCGGAAATCAACAACATGGGGTTTAACCTCGGCTTTCATGTAGGCATCAATGGCTGGTTTCATAAGCTCAACAACATCGCCATTCAGCTTGTTCTGCGGGTCCGGGCCGAATTGCATCGGCAGGGGCAGCCTCGTGCCCTCTGGCAACGGCACGTTCTCGGTATCGCGCAGCTCGGCATCGGGTTCGGGCTTGCCGCCCACCCATATGCATTCCTTGGCCTTCTGGTCCTTGTCACCGATGGTCAACCACAGTGTCTTGCGTACGGGCTTGCCCAGCTTGATGTCCAGATCGGCGGCGGTGGCGACCACATCGCCGTCAAAATCGGCAAGGTCCATGTATTTGCGGTCTGCGTCCATCGCTTCAACCACCGCCCACATGTCCGCGACCGGGTGCTTGTCGGGGTCGAGGTCATTCAGCCGTGCGATGCGCTCGGGCGTGGTTTGGAAGTTCATGCGCAGGGGGCGCTCCACAACGATGCGCAGGAAGCCGAATTCGTGGTTCTTGAAAATGCGTGAGACGGTGCGGGTTTCCTTCTCGCCCGTCTTCTTGTTCACCACCTCCTCGGCCTGTTCGCCGTCGCGGTAGTTGCCATAGATGCGGGTCAGGTCAGCGATCTGCCGATCCGCGATGCGGTGACGCTTGTTGTTCAGGCTCTTGTCCATCCGCTCGGCAAACAAGGTGCCGTCGATCAGTTGCACCTGTCCGCGCCGCTCGGGCGGTTTGCGGTTCGTGACCATCCAGACATAGGTGTAGATGCCGGTGTTGTAGAAGAGCTGTTCCGGCAGGCCGATGATCGCGTCCAGCCAGTCGTTCTCGATGATCCATCGGCGGATGCTGGACGGGCCACCGCCCGCGCTGCCAGAGAAAAGGGGCGAGCCGTTAAACACCACCGCAATCTTGGACCCGTCGCCGGGGTTATCGGGATCATCCGGGCTGGGGTGCATCTTGGAAATCATGTGCTGTAGGAACAGCAGCGACCCA
The DNA here is from genome assembly GCF_030164465.1 of Sedimentitalea xiamensis. Taxonomy (GTDB): domain Bacteria; phylum Pseudomonadota; class Alphaproteobacteria; order Rhodobacterales; family Rhodobacteraceae; genus Sedimentitalea; species Sedimentitalea xiamensis. The sequence continues at coordinate 20,530 of NZ_JASNJE010000048.1, read as the reverse complement.
TCGTCGATGTCGGGCGTGCCCGCGCCGAAGCGACCGTTGAAGCCGAGCGTTTTGTGTTCCTTCTCGACGACCTTCTTCTGGTCCTTCCAGTCCACGCCAAAGGGCGGGTTCGCCATCATGTAGTGGAACTGGTGCCCCTCAAAGCCGTCGCCCGTCTTGCCGTCGCCCAGCGTGTCGCCAAGGATGATGTTGTCGGTTTCTTCGTCCTTGATGAGCATGTCCGAGCAGCAGATTGCCCAGCTCTCGTCATTGTATTCCTGACCGTAGAGCGCGAGGTTCGCGGCGTCGTTGCCCGCACGGATGTGCTGTTCGGAGACGGACAGCATCCCGCCCGTGCCACATGTGGGGTCATAGATCGTGCGGTATATACCCGGTTTGTAGACGTCCTGCTCGCCCGTATAGACGAGGTTCGCCATCAGCTCGATCACCTCGCGTGGCGTGAAGTGGTCCCCGGCTTCTTCGTTCGCCTGTTCGTTGAACTTCATCACCAGATGTTCAAACAGGTAGCCCATCTGGAGGTTGTCCACCTCGTTGGGGTGAAGAGGCACCGTCGCCATCTGCCGAACTATGTTGAACAGGCGGTTGCTGTCGTCGAGTTTCTGGATTTGCTCGGCGAAGTTGAACTTCTCGAAGATCGCGCGGGCCGGGGGGGAGAACCCGTTGATATAGGCCACGAGGTTGGGCGCGATGCTCTCGGCGTCTGCGGTCAGGCGGGCAAAGGTGTATTTGCTCGTATTGTATAGGGGCTGTTTTCGCTCAGGATCCGCGACCCGCGCCAGCATCCGCTCCATCGCCTTCTCGGGCGTGCCAGCCGCCTTGAGGCGGGTGTATTCGGCATGAACTCGGTCAATACTGTCTTCAAGCACGCAGTCCAGACGGCGCAGAACCACCATTGGCAACATGACGAGTCGGTACTGAGGGGGTCGGTATGGACCACGCAGGCGTTTAGCGATCTCCCAGATGTCTTCGGTGAGTTTCTTGTGCTGTTGAACGTTCAATTGGACTGCCCTGGACGTTTGTAAATTTGCACGTACAAGAACGTTACCTTCGAATGATGTCCACCGGTTTACTGCAACCAGTTGCAATTTGTGCCAAACATTAAGAAGGGTGTTGAGATAACGACCTGTGCCTGATCGGCGATGTACTCATTGGCAAACCGAAAGGTGGGTACGGGGGTGGACCAAAGAAGTCGTCACCCATCTAAGCTATTGAATTATATATACAATGCAGAGTAATGGTGCGGTCGAGAAGACTCGAACTTCCACGGGTGTTACCCCACAGCGACCTCAACGCTGCGCGTCTACCAATTCCGCCACGACCGCATTTGCCAAAGGCTTGGTGAAGCGCGTGATAGAGCATGCCGCGCGGGTTGTGAAGAGGCAAAACCGCTGAAATCGACGGGAACTTGATTTGACCGTCACGGCATCCTGTGACAGCGGTGAAATGTTGCCGAAAACGCCGATGAGCAAGGGAAACCTGCCCCATGCAATCCCCCGCCGATCCCCCTTCCGTGCAGATCGATATCGTTTCCGATGTGGTCTGTCCCTGGTGCATCGTCGGCTACAAACAGGTCGAACGGGCGCTCGCTCAATCCGGGTTGGCCGCCTATGTTCGCTGGCACCCGTTCGAACTGAACCCGGACATGGCGGATGCGGGCGAAAACCTCCGCGAACATCTTGCCGGCAAATACGACGTGACGCCGGAACAAAGCGCGATGGCGCGTGACCGGTTGACGTCTCTCGGGGCCCGTCTCGGTTTTGCCTTCCGATGGGACGACGACAAGCGGATCGTGAATACCTTCGGGGTGCATCAGCTTCTGGATTGGGCCGCGGGCCACGGGCTTCAGCACCCGCTGAAGCTCGCGTTGTTTGCGGCCTACTTCAGCGAGGGACAAAACGTGTCGGACCGGGAGGTGCTCGTATCGGTGGCCGCTTCGGTCGGTCTTGACGGCGATGCCGCGCGCGCGGTTGTGACGACGGGGTCGCATGCGGAGGAGGTGCGCAGGAAACAGGCGTTCTGGACCGGCAACGGCATTTCCGGTGTGCCGACGATGGTCTTCGGTGGAAAATACCTGCTGACCGGTGCCCAGGGCATCGACACCTATGCAGAAGTTCTTCGGCAATGCAGGTCTGACACGGCCTGACCCCTTCCCCCGACACAAGACAGGCGCTAAGCAGCAGCGATGGTTGACTGGATCACATCGGACGGGCTGACGGACTACAATTCAGCCCTTGCCTTCATGGAAGACCGCGCCGCCGCCATTGCCGCGGGCACGGCCCCGGAATGTGTCTGGCTGCTGGAACACCCGCCGCTTTATACCGCCGGAACCAGTGCCCGGTTGCAGGATCTGACCGATCCGGACCGGTTTCCCGTTCATCAGACCAGGCGCGGCGGACAATACACCTACCACGGACCCGGACAGCGCGTGGTCTATGTCATGCTCGATGTCGGCAGGCGGGGCCATGACGTGCGCCGTTTCGTTCAGCAACTCGAAACCTGGGTGATCGCGGCGCTTTCGGAGTTCAATGTGACCGGGCACATCCGCGACGGGCGCGTCGGCGTCTGGGTGCAACGCGACGACAAGCCGCTCACCGCGAATGGCGCCAAGACCGAGGACAAGATTGCCGCCATTGGCATCCGGCTGCGAAAATGGGTCAGTTTTCACGGCATCTCGATCAATGTCGAACCCGATCTGGAGCACTTCAGCGGCATCGTGCCCTGCGGCATCACGGAACACGGCGTCACCAGCCTCGTGGACCTGGGCCTGCCGGTGACAATGCAGGACGTGGACGTCGCCCTGCGCCGAAGTTTTGCGACGGTATTCGGCGACTGACCGCGCCTCGCCTTGCAAGGCCCCCTGCTGGAAGGCGTGCGCCTTCGATTGCAAAGGGCGCCGGCGCAAGCCGCGTTTCCCGGTCATCCGCCCCGTGGCGGGCAGCCTGCCACCCGCGCATCGCCGCGGCCGATGAAACCTGTTCTACCCGGCGCCCGTGCCGTGCCCGATGCGCTTCGGCGCGAGGCAGGCGTGGGCCGCGCATTCCATTTCCAGCGTGCTGTGGGCGATGCCGAACCTCTGATCCAGCATGGCCTTGACCTCTGCCTTGATCGCATCCGCCTGGTCCCAGCACCCTGGCGCGATGACGAGATGCGCCCCGAGCGCAGCGACGTGTTCCTGCATCGCCCACAGGTGCACATGATGCACCTGACGCACGCCCTGCACGGTCTCGATCGCCAGGGCCACGTCTTCGCCGTCCAGATCCTGCGGGGTGCCAAGCATCAGCACCCGGATCACGCCGCCGGATTCGGCCTTGACATGCCACAGGATATAGCCGGCGATCAGAAACGTCACCAGCGGATCGACCCAGACCCAGCCCTTGAGGATCACGAAGGTTCCCGCGACGATCACCGCCACCGACCCCAGCGCATCCGCGAGGTTGTGCAGAAACGCGGCGCGGATGTTCATGCTTTCCCGCGCCATCCGATAGGTCAGCGCGGCCGTCACGAGATCGACCAGCAGGGCGATTGCGGCGATCCAGACCACCAGCCATCCATCGATCGGCTGCGGATCGAATACCCGCAGGATCCCTTCGTAGACGAGATAGAGGGCAAGCACGACCAGCGTGGTATAATTCACCAGCGCGGCGATCACCTCGGCCCGGCCATATCCGAAACTCATCTCCGCATCCACCGGCCTGCGGGCAATCCGGCGCGCGGCGAAAGCGATGACCAGCGCGATTGCGTCGGAGAAATTGTGCAGCGCATCGGCGATCAGGGCCAGGGACCCGGACAGAACCCCGCCGACCACCTGCGCGACGGTCAGCCCCATGTTCACCGCAATCGCGCCTGCCAGGCGCAGGTCGCCGGTATCCGCGTGCGCATGGGTATGGGTATGATCGTGCGGCATCTCCCCGCTCCTTCACCGGTGTTTCCGCCCATGCCGCGGCGATGCGCCTGACGATGGGCCGTCGTCCCCGTGCCGGACGAGGTCACGCAACCGGCGGGTTCAGGTCCTTTCCACCGAGGCGCGCAATTTCGCGGCGTTGGCCTTGATCACCGCGGAATCTTCCATCTTTCCCGGCGGTCGCATGGATTGTCCGGCGTGTCGCGGCAGAACGTGGAAATGCAGGTGAAAGACCTCCTGCCCGCCATCCGCCTCGTTGAACTGCTGGATCGTCACTCCGGTTGCCCCGAAGGCCGCCATCGCGGCGTGCCCCATCTTCTGGACCGTCCGCATCACCGAAGCCAGTTGGTCCGGCGTTGCGTCCAGCACGTTGCGGCACGGTGTCTTGGGAATGACCAGGCAATGCCCGTCCACGCGCGGCATGATGTCCATGAAGACCAGCGTGTCCTCGTCTTCGTAGACCCGCTCGGACGGGATCTCGTCGCGCAGGATCCTGGCGAAAATGTTGTCGGGATCATAGCTCATCCGCTGTCCTTTCTCACACCGCTTCTGTCGGTTTGTGATCCCCGCCAGAGCCGCCGTCAAGGCCCGCACCTGATCCGCTGCCGTTTCAACCATCCGGAAAACTCCGGAAATCGGGGCGGCGCCAGGACATGCCCGCGCGAACCCGACGGCAAGAGGGCGCGGCAATTTATCTTGATCCAGATCAAACTCGGGCATTGAAGCGGCCTTCTCAGCATTCTAGAAACGGAATGGAAAACCGCGCGCCGCATCCCCGGCGTGCGCTCAATTGCAACAGGAGGCGCCAAATGGCCGACGCAGCCATTCATGGTCACGAGCACGAGGATCAGCGAAGCTTCTTCGTTCGCTGGTTCATGTCGACAAACCACAAAGATATCGGAATTCTCTACCTGGTGGTATCCGCTCTGGTAGGGTTCATTTCGGTGGCGTTCACCATCTACATGCGCCTGGAACTGATGGAACCCGGCGTTCAGTACATGTGCATGGAAGGCGCCCGGATGATCGCCGATTCGGCGGCGACCTGCACGCCCAACGGGCATTTGTGGAACGTGCTGATCACCGGTCACGGCATCCTGATGATGTTCTTCGTGGTGATTCCGGCCTTGTTCGGCGGGTTCGGGAACTATTTCATGCCGTTGCAGATCGGCGCTCCGGACATGGCCTTCCCGCGCATGAACAACCTGTCGTTCTGGCTTTATGTGTTCGGCACCACCCTGGCGGTCCTTTCGGTCCTGTCTCCCGGCGGCAACGACCAGGCCGGTTCGGGCGTCGGCTGGGTTCTCTATCCGCCCCTTTCGGTGAACGAAGGCGGCATGTCGATGGACTTCGCCATCTTCGCCGTCCACGTATCGGGTGCGTCCTCGATCCTTGGCGCGATCAACATGATCACGACCTTCCTGAACATGCGGGCGCCCGGCATGACGCTGTTCAAGGTGCCGCTGTTCAGCTGGTCGATCTTTGTCACCGCCTGGCTGATCCTCCTGTCGCTGCCGGTTCTGGCGGGCGCGATCACCATGCTGCTGATGGACCGCAACTTCGGCTTCACCTTTTTTGACCCCGCGGGCGGCGGCGATCCGGTGCTGTACCAGCACATCCTGTGGTTCTTCGGCCACCCGGAGGTCTATATCGTGATCCTGCCCGGCTTCGGGATCATCAGCCACGTCATCGCGACCTTCAGCCGCAAACCGATCTTCGGGTATCTGCCGATGGTCTGGGCGCTGATCGCGATCGGGGCTCTGGGCTTCGTCGTCTGGGCGCACCACATGTATACCGTGGGCATGACCCTGAACCAGCAGGCCTATTTCATGCTGGCGACGATGGTCATCGCGGTGCCGACGGGCGTCAAGATCTTCTCGTGGATCGCCACCATGTGGGGCGGATCGATCGAGTTCAAGACACCGATGCTCTGGGCCTTTGGCTTCCTGTTCCTGTTCACCATCGGCGGCGTCACCGGTGTTGTGCTCAGCCAGGCCGCCGTCGACCGTTATTACCACGACACCTATTACGTGGTGGCGCATTTCCACTACGTGATGAGCCTGGGCGCGGTCTTCGCCATCTTCGCGGGCATCTACTTCTACCTGCCCAAGATGAGCGGCCGGATGTATCCGGAATGGGCCGGCAAGCTGCACTTCTGGATGATGTTCATCGGGGCCAACCTCACCTTCTTCCCGCAGCATTTCCTTGGCCGCCAGGGCATGCCGCGCCGCTACATCGACTATCCCGAAGCGTTTGCCTTCTGGAACTACTGGTCGAGCTGGGGTGCGTTCCTGTCCTTCGCGTCGTTCCTGTTTTTCTTCGGGATCATCGCCTACACCCTGCGTTCGGGTGCCAGAGTGACCGAGAACAACCCGTGGAACGAATATGCCGATACGCTGGAGTGGACCCTGCCCTCGCCGCCGCCCGAGCATACGTTCGAGCAGCTTCCGAAACAGGAAGACTGGGACAAGGGCCACGCCCACTGATCGCCCGGCATGGCATCACACCTTAAAGAAAGCCCCGGAGTTCTGTCTCCGAGGCTTTTTTCTTGCCCGGATCGTCATGCCCCCGCACGCATGACGCGGCCGGGTTCCCCTCGCCTGCTTGCATGGGCCGCGAGACCGCATAGATTGGTTGGACAACGCGACGTTTCATTGGAGGTGTCAGATGATCGAGATTGCCCCGGTATCGCCGGAAGGCATCCTTGAAATCCGGATGACAGGGACGCTGAACAGCGAGGACTACGAGAAAATACTCGCGCCCGCCATGGACGCGGCGCTGGCCGATCATGAAAGGCTCAGGCTGCTGGTCCGGATCGGACCGGGGTTTGACGGCTTGACCGCGGGTGCTGTCTGGTCCGACGCCCGGCTTGGCCTGCGGCACTGGTCCGGTTTCGAACGCATCGCCGTGGTCACCGATGTCGACTGGATCGCCACGATGGTCAAGATGTTCGGCTTTGCGCTGCCGGGTCCGGTGCAGATCTTCGAACAGGACGAAGGGGACGACGCCCGCCGCTGGCTGTCGGAATCCCTCGGCAGCTTTCACATGAGCGATCTCGGCAACGGAATTCTGCACGTTCAGCTCCTGGGGAAGCTGGATTCGGCGGCGTATGAGCGCGGAGAAGAGGCTCTGGATGCCTATATCCGCGATCACTCCGATTTCAAACTGTTGCTGGACTTGCGGGAATTCGACGGATGGCAGGGTCTCGGGGCCTTGGGCGACCATCTGAAACTGGTTCGCGACCACCGCCACATTCCGACGCGGGTGGCCGTGGTCGGGGACGAAGACTGGCAGAAACTGGCGGTGAAACTGATGCGCCGTTTCATTTCCGCCGAAAGCCGGTATTTCGACGAAGACCGGTTTGAAGATGCCAAACGGTTCCTCGCCTGACGGCGTGGCAAAGCGGCGCACGGTTGCCGGCCCCGAACTGGCGTTGCGCGCCCTCTTGCTGCCCGTGCTGGCGCTTCAGGCTGTCCATGTGCGGCACAAGGCGCTGATCCTGCCTGAAGCCGCGGGCGAACGCGCCGGAATCGCTGGCAGCGGACCTGACCTGCGTATCCTCGTGCTGGGCGACTCCTCGGCTGCGGGGGTCGGGGTCGCGACGCAGGACGCAGCGTTGAGCGGGCAGTTGGCCAAGGGGCTGGCGGACCGGTTCCGCCTGCACTGGGCGCTGGATGCGAAGACCGGGGCGACCACGCGATCGACGTTGGCGAGGCTGGCGGAAACCCGGCCTTTTCGGGTCGATGCCGCTGTGCTGGCGCTTGGCGTGAACGACGCGACCCGTCTGGTGCGAACACGCCGCTGGCTGGCGGATCAACTCAGGCTCTACGACATCTTGCGCCGGGACTACGGCGCCAAACGCCTCTATGTCTCCGGCATGCCGCCCTTGGGACAGTTCACGCTCTTGCCGCATCCCCTGCGATGGGTCATCGGTCGCCACGCGGAATCCCTCGACACGGCGCTGCAACACATTCTGTCCGGGCAACCGGACTGCACCCATATCCGGTTCGACCTGCCGCTTGAACCCGGTCTCATGGCAGAAGACGGCTTCCACCCCGGTCCGGTCATATATCGGGAATGGGCGAATATCCTGGCGGCGAGAATTGCACGGGATTTCGCCGGGTAACACATTCGGACATCACAATTTACGGCAACCTCATTGCGCCCCCTTTTCCCCAGGATCATGGACTTGCTAACCTGACTTCCGAAACATGCCGTATTCTTGGACCTCGCCAGCCCCATCCCCCGACAGTCAGGTGCTTCGGCTCTGGCCGCATCAATCCCTGCCGCCAAAGGGATATGCCGCGTTTATTCTGGGCACCTTTTCCCTTGTGCTGATTCCGCTGTTCACACTGCTCGGGAGCGTTCTTCTCTGGGGAATCCTGCCTTTCGTCCTGCTGGCGATTGGCGGCGTTTGGTATGCGCTGGACCGAAGCCACCGGAATGCCCAGATCCTGGAGGTGCTGACCCTGACCGGAGAACGCGCGCATCTCGTCCGTCACGACCCAAAGGGGACGGTTCAGGAATGGGACTGCAACCGGTATTGGGCGGAACCGCGAATGCACGAAACGGATGGCCCGGTCCCCCACTACGTAACGCTCAAGGGCGCTGGCCGCGAGGTCGAGATCGGAGCCTTCCTGTCCGAAGAGGAACGGGTCGCCCTCTACCACGATCTCGTGCGCGCCCTGCGCCGGTGAAGGCGGCGGGTCAGGCGGAAACGCGCATCCGGGTGACGGCCGGATTCAGCCGGTGCAAAGCTGGTTTTTGACCATCGGACCGACCTTGCCGAAATCCATCTGCCCGGTGTACTTGCCCTTGAGTTCGGCCATCACCTTGCCCATGTCGCGGATGGAGTCCGCGCCGGTCTGTTCGACAGCGCGGCGCACGGCAGCGGCGATTTCCTCGTCGCTCAGTTGTCTCGGCAGAAATTCCTCGATGATCGCGATTTCCTGCTGTTCGCGCTCCGCCAGATCCAGACGACCGCCTTCCTCATAGGCGCGCGCGCTTTCCTGCCGCTGCTTGGTCATCTTGCTGAGAATGGCGAGAACCTCGTCGTCGCCGACACCGCTCGCCTGTGTTTCGGCGTCGCTGCCCCGAGATGCGATTTCCTGATCCTTGATCGCCGCACAGATCAGCCGCAGCGTCGACAGACGCGTCGTCGCCTTGTCTCGCATTGCCTGTTTGAGGGCGACATTCACCCGTTCACGCATGTCCATAAATGCCATTCCATCCCCATGGAGTTCGAAACTCGGACTGTATAGAATCAAAAAGCCGTGCACAACCATATGCGCGACCGGGTAAGTTATTGATTTTTCATCAAGTCCCAAAAATCAACCAGACTTGACCCTCTGTCGCGCGCCGCATAGTTACCCGTTGTCAAAACCCTCCGGAGAGTTGCCCATGACCCATCCAGCCGCGTCCAAGCCCACTGCATGCCTGGCCCTGGCAGATGGCAGCCTGTTCTACGGCACAGGTTTCGGCGCGACCGGGCAAACGGTCGCCGAACTCTGTTTCAACACGGCCATGACCGGGTATCAGGAAATCATGACCGATCCGTCCTATGCGGGGCAGATTGTCACCTTCACCTTTCCCCATATCGGCAATGTCGGCATCAATCCGGACGATGACGAAACGGCCAGCCCGGTGGCGTCCGGCATGGTGGTGAAATGGGATCCGACCGCGTCCAGCAACTGGCGGGCGGCCGAGGAGCTCAAGATATGGCTGGAACGGCGCGGCAGGATCGCGATCGGCGGCGTGGACACGCGCCGCCTGACCCGCGCGATCCGGCAACAGGGCGCGCCCCACGTGGCGCTGGCCCATGATCCGGACGGGAATTTCGATGTGGCCGAGCTTGTCGCCAAGGCGCGTGGCTTTGCTGGCCTGGAAGGCATGGATCTGGCGAAGGACGTGACCTGTGCGCAGTCCTACCGCTGGGACGAGATGCGGTGGGCCTGGCCGGACGGCTACGGCCGCCAGGAGTCGCCCAGGCACAAGGTCGTCGCGGTGGATTACGGCGCAAAGCGCAACATCCTGCGCTGCCTCGCAAGTGCCGGATGCGATGTCATCGTGCTGCCGGCCACTGCAACCGCCGACGAAGTTCTGGCCCATGAGCCGGACGGCGTGTTCCTGTCCAATGGCCCCGGCGATCCCGCGGCCACCGGCGTCTATGCCGTTCCGATGATCCGCGAAGTCCTGAACAGGACGGATATCCCGGTCTTCGGCATCTGCCTTGGGCATCAGATGCTCGCGCTCGCGCTGGGGGCAAGGACCATCAAGATGAACCATGGCCACCATGGCGCCAACCATCCGGTCAAGGACATGGAGACCGGCAAGGTCGAGATTACATCGATGAACCACGGTTTCGCGGTCGATGCCCAGACCCTGCCGGAGGGCGTGATCGAAACCCACTGTTCGCTGTTTGACGGGTCCAACTGCGGTATCCGCATGGCCGACCGCCCGGTCTATTCGGTGCAGCACCACCCCGAGGCAAGCCCGGGTCCGCAGGACAGTTTCTACCTGTTCGAACGCTTCGCCGAAGCGATGGCCGCGCGGGCGACCGCCTGAACACCGTCGCGGGCGGTCGAAATTCTCTTTCGGTTTAACCGGCGGTTAACCCTGCCGGGCCACGGTACGGCAAAGAATTGCTCTACCGTGTTGGACCGCTCAAATGAGCTTTCAGAACCTGCGAATGCTGGCAACGGACACGATTCCGGATCGCCATGTGGAACGGCGTCAGCCGCTTGGCAGGTATCTCGTCGACAGCGGCGTCATTGCGCCTGATCAACTGATCAGGGCGCTGCATCTGCAACTGACCCTCGGCGCTCCGATCGGCGAAATCCTGGTATCCGAAGGCTGGGCGGAACGCACCGACATTCAGGCCGCGCTGGCCCGCCAGCACGACATCCAGAGGGCGGATCTGGACCTTGAAAAACCGGACTCCGCGCTCTGCAACCGGATGCCCTATGCGTTCTGGCTGCATCACCGGGCCGTGCCGTGGATGCGGATCGGAAGCACTGTTCTCATCGCCACGCACAATCCGCACCGGTTTCACGAGGTTCGCGCGGCCCTCGCGGACACGTTTTCGAACGTCCTGCCGGTGCTGGCCAGCGATACCGACATCGACGCGGCGATCGAAGAAAGGTTCTCCGCGCCCATGGCGCGGGCGGCCGGGCAGCGTGTCGCGCCTCGGTTCAGCTGCCGCACCTGGAAAACCGGAAATCGCCTGGTTCTGCCCGCCGTTCTCGGCATGGCGTTGCTCGCGCTGGTCTCCTTTCCCGTGCAGGTCCTGGCCCTGTTGAGCCTCCTGGCGATCCTGACTCTCCTTGCCTTTTCGGTGCTGAAGCTCGCCGGGACGCTCGCACATCTGATCAGCCATCGGCAATTGGTCGCGCCGCCCGTTCCCGCTCCGCCCGCCCCCCCCGTTCGCAAACCGAAGGTCTCCGTCCTGGTGCCCTTGTTTCACGAACGGGAAATCGCCGGCGCCCTGATCGAGCGTCTGGAACGCCTGACCTATCCCAAGGCCCTGCTCGATGTCATCCTGGTGCTGGAGGAAAAGGACGACATCACCCGCAAGACGCTTTCTGAAACAACGCTTCCGGCCTGGATCAGGGTCATCCAGGTGCCTGACCACGACGGGCTCACAACCAAGCCGCGCGCCATGAACTACGCGCTGGATTTCTGCCGCGGCGATATCATCGGCGTCTGGGACGCCGAGGATGCCCCGGCCCCGGACCAGATCGAACGGGTCGTCGGGCAATTCGCCACCGAACCCGAAGACGTGGTCTGCCTTCAGGGCATTCTGGATTACTACAATCCGCGCACGAACTGGTTATCGCGCTGTTTCACCATCGAATACGCAAGCTGGTTCCGCGTCGTCCTTCCGGGTATCGCACGGCTGGGTCTTGTCGTGCCGCTTGGCGGCACGACACTGTTCTTCAAACGCGACAAGCTTGTCGAACTCGGCGGATGGGACGCCCATAACGTGACCGAAGACGCGGACCTCGGCGTGCGCCTGTGCCGCGCGGGATACCGGACGAAACTTATCGATACCGTCACTTACGAGGAGGCCAATTGCCGGGTCTGGCCCTGGATCAAGCAGAGATCGCGCTGGCTCAAGGGGTTCATGGTGACGTATCTCGTCCACATGCGAAACCCGCGGCAGCTGCTCGCCGATCTGGGTTTCTGGCGGTTTCTCAGCCTTCAGGCCTTCTTTGTCGGCACCTTGACGCAGTTTCTTCTTGCCCCCGTGCTATGGTCCTTCTGGCTGATCCTTCTGGGCGCGCCACACCCCGTTCAGACACTGGTTTCGGCAGAAACGGCAAGCGCGGTGATGGGGTTCTTCCTCGCCGCGGAGCTTCTGGTGATCGGCATCGGACTCATCGCCGTGTCGGCGCCGGAACGCCGGTTTCTCATGGGATGGGTTCCGACGCTGATGTTCTATTTCCCGCTGGCGATGGTCGCCGCCTACAAGGCGCTTTATGAGCTGGTTCTCAAGCCCTATTACTGGGACAAGACGCAGCACGGGCACGCGGCATCGGAAATGCCGCATTCGTGATCTCAGCCGGATCTTTCCCGCGCGTTGGCGTCCTGTTTCAGCCGGGTCATGAAAGCGACCGAAATATGGTCCTGCAGAGCCTTTTCGGCACCGGCTTCGTTCCGCGCCTCGATGGCAGACACGATGCCGTCATGTTCGCTTTGTGCGATCTCGCCGCGCCCCTGCGCCGCCAACGAGGTCGTCGACATCAACGCCATCGTCCGGTGCACCAGATCCAGCTGCTGCACCAGGTAGCGATTGTGCGATGCCAGGTGAATCTGCTTGTGAAAGCGGCGGTTGGCCCGCGCCAGGGCGGGCGGGTCGTTGACCAGCGCATCGTCCGCCGCCACCATCGACCGCAGGACCGCGATTTCCTCTTCGTTGGCGTGACGCGCCGCCAGCCGGGCCGCCAGTCCTTCGAGCTCGCGACGCACCACGTAAAGTTCGGCCATCTGGTTGTGATCAAGCGAAGCAACGATAAGAGACCGGCCGTCCCGCGCCAGCAGAGATTGCGTTTCCAGCCGTTGCAGGGCCTCGCGAATCGGGGTGCGCGACACCCCGAAACGATCCGCGAGGTCACTTTCCACCAGCCGGTCTCCGGGCTTGTAGATTCCCATATCGATCGCTTCCAGGATCATGCTGTAGGCATCTGTCTGTAACGGCTTGGTCTGAGTCATCCGGTCATGTCTTGTTGCGGCACCTGATCCTGTCTACAGGGCCGCGTGGTTTGCGATCAACCCTGCCGTTGATTTGATCGCGGCGCTGGCCTAGATCGAAGCCATGGTTAAAGCATCGTTTTCACATGTCACCGCCTGGGTGTTCGATCTCGACAACACCCTGTACCCGCCCCAAGCCCGGCTGTTCGACCAGATCGAGGTGCGGATGACGCAATACGTGATGGACGCGCTCGGTGTCAGCCGGCCCGAAGCGGACCGGCTGCGCAAGTACTACTGGCGTTCCTACGGCACGACTCTCGCGGGGCTCATGCGCGAACACCAGGTGGATCCGGCGCCCTATCTCACCAGCGTGCACGACATATCGGTCGACCACCTGGAAAAGGATCTGGACCTGTGCGCCCATATTGCCGAACTTCCGGGCCGGCGGATCGTCTACACCAACGGCAGCGCCCCCTATGCGGAACGCGTGCTCGCCGCGCGGGGTCTGGATGGCCTGTTCGATGCGATCTACGGCGTCGAACATGCGGGCTTCCGTCCCAAGCCGGAACGCGAAGCCTTCGAAGCCGTCTTTGCGCTGGACGGCATGGACCCGGTTCGCGCCGCGATGTTCGAGGACGACCAGCGCAATCTCGCGGCGCCGCATGCCTTGGGAATGCGCACCGTCCATGTCGCGCCACAGGCCCATGCGGCGGAGCATATCCACCATTATACCAACGACCTGACAGGGTTTCTGAAAGCCCTGGTCTGACTCCCTTGCCCCCGGTGTTCTACGGCAGCAAGGGAATCTTTGGGAAACCTGCGACGGTGCTTCGTCCCCGACTGGTTCCGATGCAGGACAGGATGTCGCTTGGCCTTGGCGGATCGCCAAGCTTATGCTGTGCGGACAAGCGAGGAAAATCCAATGGCCGAAACCTGTGACATCCTGATCTCCGGCGGCGGCGTGGCCGGGCTCACAGCCGCCGCGGTGTTCGGGGAAGCCGGCTTCTCGGTGATCTGCGTCGATCCGGCTCCACCGATCACCCGCAGGGACGACGCCGGATCGGACCTGCGCACCACCGCGATCCTGCAACCGGCCCGGTCCTTGCTCGAGCGGTCCGGTCTGTGGGTGCGGCTGGCGCCTCATGCGGCGCCGCTTCAGATCATGCGGATCATCGATGCGGGCGGGGACACACCGGCACCGCGCCTGGCCCGCGACTTCAACGCCGCCGACCTGTCCGATCAGCCGTTCGGCTGGAACCTTCCCAACTGGCTGCTGCGCCGTGAACTGGTCGCCCGGATCGAAAGCCTGCCGAACGTCGATTTCCGGCCCGGAACCGGAACCGCCTCTCTCTTCACCCGCGAGACCGAGGCCCGCGTCCGGCTGAGCGATGGCACCCGCATCGGAACACGATTGCTGGTGGCAGCTGACGGGCGCGATTCCCCGATGCGGCACGCCGCAGGCATCAAGGTGCACACAATTCGATACGGACAGAAGGCGCTGGCCTTCGCCGTGACCCATCCCGTTCCGCATGAAAACGTGTCGACTGAAATCCACCGCAGCGGCGGCCCTTTCACGCTGGTGCCACTGCCGGACCATGACGGGAATCCCTCTTCGGCCGTGGTGTGGATGGAACGCGGTCCGGAAGCGGTGCGGCTCTTGCGCATGGAAGAGGCCGAATTCGAGGCCGCGATGACAGAGCGGTCCTGCCATATTCTGGGGGATCTGAAACTGGCGACTCGCCGCACGGTATGGCCGATCATCACCCAGCACGCGGAACGGCTGTCGGCGGAACGCGTCGCCCTGATGGCAGAAGCCGCCCATGTGGTGCCCCCGATCGGCGCGCAAGGCTTGAACATGTCACTGGCGGACCTGCGCGTGTTTCTGGATCTCGCGCTGGCCCGGCCCGAGGGTCTGGGCGACGCGGATATGCTGGAAAGCTTTCACCGTGCGCGGATCCGGGACATCCGCATGCGGGTGCGTGGCATCGACATCCTGAACCGCGCGTCGATGATGGGCAGCCAGCCCCTGCGCGATGCCCGTGCCCTGGGCCTGAACGCGTTGTATTCCTTCGCACCCGTGCGCCGCACCCTGATGCAGATGGGGCTGGGCGTCAGGTAGGGCGCGAACGACAGGCTTGATGCGATCCGGAACGTCGTTTCGGACCGCATCGGCCAGGACAGAAACTCTGTCAGAACAACTGGTTCAACACACGCTGGAGCCTGCCGAGCGTCGCGTCCACGTCATAAAGCTTGTCGAGCCCGAACAACCCCAGCCGGAACGTGCTGAAATCGGCCGGTTCATCGCATTGCAGCGGGACTCCGGCGGCGATCTGCATGCCTTTGGCCGCGAATTTCCTGCCGTTCTGGATCTCCGGATCCTGGGTATAGCTGACCACCACCCCCGGCGCGCCGAAACCGTCCGCCGCCACGGACACGATGCCCTTGTCCTTCAACATGGCGCGCACCCCGTCGCCCAGTGCCCATTGCGCTTCGCGCAGGCGGTCGAGGCCATAATCCCTGGTTTCCAGCATCGTATCGCGGAACGCCCGCAGGCTGTCGGTGGGCAGGGTCGCGTGATAGGCGTGGCCGCCGTTCTCATAGGCCGCCATGATCTGACGCCATTTCTTCAGGTCGATGGCGAAACTGTCCGATGTGGTTTCTTCCAGCCGGGCTTCGGCACGGCTCGACAGCATGACGAGACCCGCACAGGGCGAAGCGCTCCAACCCTTTTGCGGCGCGCTGATCAGCACGTCGACCCCGGTTGCGCGCATGTCGACCCCGATGCAGCCCGACGCGATGCAATCCAGCACCATCAGCGCGCCGACCTCATGCGCCGCCGCGGCCATGGCGGTGATATAGTCGTCCGGCAGGATCACGCCGGCGCTGGTTTCCACATGCGGGGCAAAGACCACATCCGGTTTCGTGGCGCGGATTTCGGCAACCACCTCTTCGATTGGCGGCGGCGCAAAGGGCGACGGGCTGGAATTGCCGGTCTGGCGCGCTTTCATCACGACGGATTGGGCTGTCAGTTCGCCGGATTCGATGATCTGGCTCCAGCGGTAGGAAAACCAGCCATTGCGCACCACGAGCACCTGCTTGTCGCGGGCGAACTGGCGCGCGACGGCTTCCATTCCGAACGTGCCGCCACCGGGAACGACAACCACCGCATCGGCATTGTAGACCTCTTTCAGCAGACCGGAAATGTCGCGCATCACCTGCTGGAAGACGGCCGACATGTGGTTGAGCGAACGATCGGTAAAAACGACCGAGAATTCTTCGAGCCCTTCCGGGTCCACGGTATCGAGCAAAGCGGTCATGGCGGTCTCCCTGTGTTACGAGACATGTGCATACCCTGCCCTGCCCCGGCTTTGCAAAACCTGTTTGCGGGCCTAATGTCGCGGCTGGCCGGCAGGGTCCGAAAATGGTCTCCGTGGCGGGGCCGGTCAGCCGATCGGTCCGGGCCTGCGTTCTTCGCTCAGCAGCACGTTGGCCTCCAGGTCCCCGGCTCCCGGCAGCGCCATGATCCGACGCCGCAGGACTCGCTCGAAATCGGACAGGTCCCGGGCCACCACACGCAGGCGAAAATCGTAGAGTCCCAGAACGTGCTCGACGGTCTGGACCTCGGGAATGGCGCTGACAGCGCGTTCGAAATCATCAAGGCTCACCTGTCCCTTGCGGGCAAGTTTCACGCCCAGAAAGACCGTCACCCCGAACCCGAGGGCTTCGGCATTTAGCCGCAGCCGGCGCCCACGGATGATTCCCGTTGCTTCCAGCCGCTTGATCCGACGCCAGGTGGCTGGCTGCGACAGGCCGAGCGCCCGGCCCAACGCCCCGGCGCTTTGAGATGAATCCCGCGCCAGCGCCTGCAGGATCTGGCGGTCCGTTTCGTCAAGGTCGATCACAGCGGCAGCGCCTCGTCACTCTTGATTCTTGCGATATGCATCAGCGCCTCGATATCTGCGATATGCGGCAGGGTCAGGATCTGGTTGCGGTAGATCTGCTGGTAATGCGCCATATCCCGCGCGATCACCGACAAGCGCACATCGACCCGCCCGAGAAAGGTCTGGATCTCCAGGACCTCCGGAACCTCCCTGGCGGCGACAATGAAATCGTCAAAGGCCCGCGACTGGGTCTTGTCCAGAGTGATGCGCAGGCTGACTTCGACGGCATATCCCATCGCGGCCCAGTCGATGATCGCCTCCTGCCCCAGGAGGATGCCGACCTCCCGCATCCGGTCGAGCCGGCGCAGGCACTTGGACATCGACGCCTTTGTCCGTTCCGCCAGTTCGGCGCCCGACAAGCTGGGGTCCGCCTGAAGAAGACGCAGCAGGCGGCGATCGAGATCATCAAGCATGATTTTTCCGTAATTGATGGCTTCTGAAAATGAAAATTGCATACTTCTGGAAAAATATCTACTCCGCCCCTCTCACATTCCGCAGAGTGACAGGATAAACCCGGCGCATCACATCTGACCCGAAAGGACCATCATCATGCGCGTCTATTACGATCGCGACTGCGACATCAACCTGATCAAGGACAAGAAGGTCGCCATCCTCGGCTATGGCAGTCAGGGACATGCCCATGCGCTGAACCTGCGCGACAGCGGCGCCAAGAACCTCGTCGTCGCCCTGCGCGAAGGCAGCCCGAGCGCAGCCAAGGCCGAAGGCGAAGGCCTGCAGGTCATGGGTATCGCCGAAGCCGCCGCCTGGGCCGACCTGATCATGTTCACCATGCCCGACGAATTGCAGGCCGAAACCTACAAGAAATATGTCCATGACAACATCCGTGACGGCGCCGCCATAGCCTTCGCCCACGGGCTGAACGTGCATTTCGGACTTATCGAGCCCAAGCCCGGCGTCGATGTCATCATGATGGCCCCGAAAGGCCCCGGCCACACGGTGCGTGGAGAATACACCAAGGGCGGCGGCGTGCCCTGCCTGGTCGCTGTCCACAATGACGCGTCGGGCAAGGCCTTGGAAATCGGCCTGTCCTATTGTTCGGCCATCGGCGGTGGCCGGTCGGGCATCATCGAGACCAACTTCCGCGAAGAATGCGAAACCGACCTGTTCGGCGAGCAGGCGGTGCTCTGCGGCGGTCTGGTCGAATTGATCCGGATGGGATTCGAGACGCTGGTCGAAGCGGGCTATGCACCGGAAATGGCCTATTTCGAATGCCTGCACGAAGTGAAGCTGATCGTCGACCTGATCTATGAAGGCGGCATCGCCAACATGAACTATTCGATCAGCAACACGGCGGAATACGGCGAATATGTCTCCGGTCCCCGTGTGCTACCCTATGACGAAACCAAGGCGCGGATGAAGGCGATCCTGACTGACATCCAGACCGGCAAGTTCGTGCGTGACTTCATGACCGAAAACGCCGTGGGCCAGCCGTTCTTCAAGGGCACGCGCCGCCTGAACGACGAGCACCAGATCGAAAAGGTCGGCGAGACCCTGCGCGGCATGATGCCGTGGATTTCCGCCGGCAAGATGGTGGACAAGTCCAAGAACTGAGCGGGGGTGGCGGGGTGATCCCCGCCCTACCGTGGATCGAGGCGGCCCTCCCCCGTGCGGGGAGGGCCGTTTTCATGTCTGCCGCACGAAACCGGCTTTCCTGAACCGAACATGTGCGTCGGGACCCCTTGGGTCGAGGTCGAACAGTGTGTCTCGGGCGGACAGATAGGCACGCCAGGTACGTTCCGGCAGGGTGCTGATCCTGATGTCGTGCCGGGCGCGCATCAGCGCGTTGAGCTCCGTGACCCGGACGCCCGAACCGTTCTGACTGTGGCAGGCAATGGTATCGCGCAAGCGCAGGTCGAGGTCGCTGATGCCGCTGTCGGGACCGGGTGCAGCGGCACAGGGTGTTTTCTCAGGCGGTTGCAAGGTCACGAAGCGGGTGCAGGCGGTTCGAAACGCCTCCGGGGCCTTGGCTTCGCCGATGCCGATCACCGTGCGACGGCTCTCCCTCAACCGCGTTGCGAGATGGTGGTAGTCGCCGTCCGAACTGCCGATCACGATCTCGTCGAGACCGTATGCAAAAGCCGCCTCCATCGCATCGATGGTCAACAAGATATCGGTCGCGTTCTTGCCAACGCCGGAATGGATCGCGCGGAAGCGGGGATGCGCGTCCCAGCGAGGGATTCTCGTGATGTCGCCATAAACGCGCAGGATGTCGGGTGCACCCACGGGCTGCAACGCGCGCAGGATCGCCCCGGCGTGATCCGGGCTGACGTTTTCCCCGTCAATAAATACCGCGATGCCCGCCATTGCGCTTGCCTCACTGCCTGTCCCCTGCGTGGTCTGACGAAGCAAAAAGGCCCGAAGAAGGCGGAAATCGGACATGGCGCGGGCGCAAAGGCCAAGATAGGAAGACCCAACCCATCCGCAACGCAGCCAGAGGAGGAATGCGTCCTGTCAACGGAGACCGATATCACCGCCAGAAGCTGGGCCATGGTGGCGACGCTGGGCTTTGTCTGGGGCGGCACCTTCCTGGTGATCGAGGTGGCGCTGGAAGGGATCACGCCGTTCTGGCTGGCGGCCTTTCGGATCGGGTTCGGGGCGTTCCTGACCACGCTGGTCTGGCAGATGCGGGGCGGTGCGCTGTTCGCAGCGCCGGTGGACGGCGGCACGCGGGTCAACCTTGTGGCGGTGGCCATGATGAGTTCCGCCCTGCCTTTCATGCTGATTTCCTGGGGGCAGCAATATGTCACCGCCGGCTTCACCGGCGTCTCGATGGCGAGCGTCGCGCTGATCGTTCTTCCCTTGGCGCATTTCCTGGTGCCCGGCGAGCGGATCACCTGGCGCCGTGCGCTCGGATTCGTGATCGGGTTCATCGGGGTGGTGATCCTGATCGGCGGTCATGCGTTCGAGAGCACCGGCGTGGCGCTGGAACTGCCCGGTCGCATGGCCTGCGTGGCGGCGGCAAGCTGCTATGCGGTCAGCTCGATCCTGATGCGACGACTGCCGCAGGTCGATCCGGTCGGGCTCTCTGCGGTGCTGCTGCTGATCGGTTCGGCCTTCGTTATCCCGCTGGCGCTTGCGGTCGAAGGGCCGCCGCCCGCAGTAGATGCGCGCACCCTTTGGGTACTGGCCTTCCTGGGGCTGATCCCGACGGCGGCGATGAATCTTTTACGGGTGCAGGTGGTGCGCACCGCAGGGCCGGTTTTCATGAGCCTCGTCAACTACATGGTGCCGGTCTGGGCGGTGGCGCTGGGCGCATTGCTGCTGGGCGAACCGCTCCCGCCTTCGCTACTGTGGGCGATGCTCCTGATCCTGATCGGCGTGGCGCTGAGCCAGTATGGCGCGCTCAGCCGGCTG
Organism: Sedimentitalea xiamensis; assembly: GCF_030164465.1. Lineage (GTDB taxonomy): Bacteria > Pseudomonadota > Alphaproteobacteria > Rhodobacterales > Rhodobacteraceae > Sedimentitalea > Sedimentitalea xiamensis. The sequence goes on along the minus strand of NZ_JASNJE010000048.1, from coordinate 127 downwards.
TTTTCGCGCTAGGCGGCGTCTTCATTAAAGGGATTCCCTTGCTGGCAAGTTTCTGATTCAAGATCGAAAACGGAGGCGGTCTTGAGCAGACGAACCCTGACAGACGCGCAATGGGCGCGCATCGAAC
>NZ_JASNJE010000047.1 GCF_030164465.1 Sedimentitalea xiamensis | reverse complement strand
CATCGAGGCGATGAAGATGGAAACCGGCCTCCACGCCGAACGCGACGCCACCGTCAAGACCATCCACGTCCAACCCGCCAGCCAGATCGACGCAAAAGACCTCCTCATCGAAATGGAATGAGCCGTCCCTCTCCGGCAAGGATCAATCGGTTGGCCATGCGGGGCGGCAGCAGTGCGGGCAAGTCCGGTTTCAGCCCCAACGCGGATGCGTCGCTTGGCGAAAATCCCGCGACAGCGGGCCTTCGCTGCGCGATCCACGAACTGGCGGGGGGGACGATTCAGACCTTCGGTCTGCGGACGGGACCGGAGCTCCTCAATTTGCGCAAGGGCCTCAACCAGATTATCGATCTATCGCCCTGCCGTTGCCTTGACCTATTCATCGCTTTTGATCTTTGGGTAGTCTTCCCGATCAAGGAATGGGTCCTTCTCCCAGCCCTGTTCGGCTTGAATGATTTCTCGCATTACAACTCCGCACCAGTGATCAAGAAATTCGCAAGCCTGCTCGAATTCTTCGAATAGTTGATCCTGTCGATATCCAACGCGGTCGGAACTCTTATTCCGTCCGAACGCTTTTTTGCGTGAGGTGCCGAATCTAAACAGATCGCCCGTTGGATCGATTGCATGTATGTTCTCGACGATCCCGTCGGTCGCTACCAAACGCGCATCGTTGTCGATCGGATAGCCGTTTTCGATCAACCAATCACGGCCTTGATTCCAAAGATCTCGCAGGTCATGCTTAAACCGAACCTTTCCGGCTTTAGCGCCAACTTTCCACCCAATGGTTTCAATCATCGATTTTAGAGAAAGTTCGAGTGTCTGGCGGATCATGTGCAGAACTGGGGCTGTCCAATTCGACAAATGAGGGTCCTCGCGCTGTCGCGCCATCAGCGCCAGCGCCGAAAGCTTGAAGTCTAATGCGGCCAATCCATAGTCAAAGTCTGCGTTGTGATTTTCGCAATACGAGACGCTGGGGTTTGTAGCCTTCAAAGCTTCGGTTGGGCCACTCCATATTTCAAAATGGAACCTATCGACAGGATTGTCATCGGGGTCATAAGCCATGCGATATTCTTATCAGATCAAAGGGGACATGGCACGTCGACGTCTTCCCAAAGTATGCTGCGCAGACCACGAATCTCGTGGAAGGGCTCAGACCCGCCAATCGCCGCGCTCCGTTTGAAGGTCCGTTGTCGGCCGCCATCACCGGAAAGCGCCCCACCGCCCGCCAACGGACGACGCACGCATCCCCACCGAACTTCCCCGATTGCCGTCGCACCGCCCCCTGGCCTAGACTGGCGGCGAGGCAGACAACAGGAGACTCCGATGCGCAGAGCGTTTACCGGCGCGCTGGCCGCCGTGATGGCGGTGGCGCTGTTCGCCGTGCCCCCGGCCCGGGCCGGGTCCGGCGGGCTTCACGAAGTCGCGGGCGTCGATGACGGCGACATGCTCAAGATGCGCGCCGGGCCGGGCACCGGCTACCGGATCCTGCTCGGGCTGCCCAATGGCACCGCATTGCGCCTGCACGAATGCCAGCAGACCGGCAGCACGCGCTGGTGCCTCGTCTCGCTGCGCCATGCGCGGGGGGTCAGGGGCTATGTCTCGGCGGGCTACCTGCGCCGCCGGTAACGCCTTGTTCATGCACCGGGGGCGCGCACCGCGTTAACCGCCCCCAGGGCGGCGCATGCGCATCGCGCGTATGCACGCGGTATGCACGCGGTGTGCACGGGCTGCACAGCCGCCATGACCCGCAAAACAAGGGTGTTAACCCGGTTTCGCGCGATTTGCGCCGTGTCGCCCGCCCGCCTGTTGCGCAGCGCCCCGCCGACGGGCGAGAATTTTTGCCATCCGGTCCATTTTTCCCCTTGCAGCGCGGCACGGTTGTTTATATCTCACGCCTCACCCAAGGACGCGGGCGTAGCTCAGGGGTAGAGCATAACCTTGCCAAGGTTAGGGTCGTGAGTTCGAATCTCATCGCCCGCTCCATTTTACCGGACAGACAGAGAAATGGAGCGCCGCCGGGACCGGCAGCGATTGCCGCGGCCGTCAGGATCATTGGACAGGAATCGCCGGGAATGGCATCCTTGCCCGGATGCCGCGGGCAGGGCCTGCGGATCGCAGGCAACAGCGGGGCCGTCAAGCCCATGACAACACGTCTGAAATTCGCAAATGCGGCCGCCGCGCTGGCGGCGTTTTGCAGCTTCGCCCTGGCGGGCGGCGGGATGTCCCAGCCCCGGCAAAACTGCACCGACGACGCGATGCTGGTGTTCGACGCCTCCGGGTCGATGGCGGAAATGGGCTATAACGGGCTGGATGCGCCCCGCATCGTCGAAGCCCGCGCCGCCCTGCGCGACGCGCTGCCATCCATCACCCCCTACCGCCGGCTCGGCCTGATCGTCTATGGCCCCGGTTCCGGGGACTCCTGCGCCAATATCGACCTGCGCTTCCTGCCCCGCCCGGACGCCGCCGGGGTCATCATCGCGGATGTGGACCGGGTGCAGCCCGACGGCGACACCCCGCTGACCCAGTCGGTCCGGAACGCCGCCGACGCCCTGCGCTACAAGACCCGCCCCGGCACCATCGTGCTGGTGACGGATGGCAAGGAAACCTGCGGCGGCTCCCCCTGCCTGCTGGCCGCGGAACTGGCGCAGACCGGCCCCGGCCTGACCGTGCATGTCATCGGCTTCCGGGTGCGCAGCGCCTTCTTTTCATGGAAGGATTCGCCCGATGCCGGAAACGGCGACGGGCAGACGGTGGCCCGCTGCCTGGCCGACCGCACCGGCGGCCACTATGTCTCGACCGAGAATACCGCAGACCTCGTCCGCGCCCTGCAACTGACGCTGGGCTGCCCGCTTTACGGCCATGGGTCCCGGTGGCGGCAGACCGGCTGACCGGGCGGGGTCAGAACGCCTTGAAGGTGATCGTTGTCAGCGACCGTTCGATACCGTCGATATCGAGCAGGTTCTCGTTGATATACTTGCCGACATCCGCGCCCTCCGGAATGTAGAGCTTCATCAACAGGTCGTATTCGCCGCTGGTGGAATAGAGTTCCGAATGGATTTCCCGCAGCGCGATATCCTCGGCCACCTTGTAGGTGGTGCCGGGTGTGCAGCGGATCTGGATATAGACGCAGGTGGTCATGGGCGGCCTCTTTCTGACGATGCCCGCAGGCTGGCACGCCGCATCGCGGGGTGCAATCCCCCGCGGTCGCGGCACGGCGGACACAGCCCGGCGGAGGTTGGTCGTCAATGGCTTGGAACCCGCGGAAACTGCGCCTATAAGCGGCGCGACCCTACAGGACCAATGCCATGCGCAGCGCCAGCATCACCAGGAAAACCGCCGAGACCGACATCTCCGTCCGGATCGACCTTGACGGCACCGGCAGCTATGACAACCGCACCGGCGTGGGGTTCTTCGACCACATGCTGGACCAGCTGGCCCGCCATTCGCTGATCGACATGACGATCCGGGCCGAGGGTGATCTGCATATCGACGATCACCACACGGTCGAGGACGTCGGGATCGCGCTGGGTCAGGCACTGACCCAGGCACTTGGCGACAAACGCGGAATCACCCGCTACGGCGCCTGTCTCCTGCCGATGGACGATGCGCTGGTGCGCACGGCGCTCGACCTGTCGGGCCGGCCCTACCTCGTGTGGAACGTGGATCTGCCCACCGCCAAGATCGGCACCTTCGACACCGAACTGGTACGCGAATTCTTCCAGGCCCTCAGCACCCATGGCGGTATCACCCTGCATGTGGATCGACTGCACGGGCTGAACAGCCACCACATCGCCGAGGCCGCGTTCAAATCCGTCGCCCGCGCGCTGCGCGAGGCGGTTCAGACCGATCCGCGCAAGGCCGACGCGGTGCCTTCGACCAAGGGCGCGTTGTAACGGCGATGCTGACCGCGATCATCGACTACGAAAGCGGCAACCTGCATTCTGCGGAAAAGGCGTTCCAGCGCATGGCGAGCGAAGTCGGCGCAGGAACCGTCGTCGTTACCGCCGACGCCGATGTGGTGGCCCGCGCCGACCGCGTGGTGCTGCCGGGAGACGGAGCGTTTCCGGCCTGCGCCGCCGCGCTGCGCGGCCACTCCGGCCTGTTTGACGCCCTGGTCGAAGCCGTGGAGGTCAAGGGGCGTCCGTTTCTCGGCATCTGCGTGGGGATGCAGCTGATGGCGACCTGGGGCCGGGAATACGAAGACACGCCGGGACTGGACTGGATCGGCGGAGAAGTCGTCCGCATCGCGCCAAGGGACACGGCGCTGAAAGTGCCGCATATGGGCTGGAACGACCTCGTTCTGGATGCCGACCACCCGGTCTTTGACGGGATCGCCGCCGGTGACCACGCCTATTTCGTGCATTCCTACCAGTTTCACGTCGACACTCCGGCAGATCGGCTCGCCCATGTGGACTATGGCGGCGACGTGACCGCGGTCATCGGGCGCGGCACGATGCTGGGGATGCAGTTCCACCCGGAAAAAAGCCAGGCCGCCGGGTTGCGGATGATCGCGAACTTCCTGCGCTGGACCCCCTGATCAGTTCGCCCGCGTCCAGGTTCCGCCGTCGCGGCAGACCATCAGGATGCACCCGGAGATCGCCAGTCTGTCGCCGCTCAGCTGCATCTTGGACTTGTAGGTCTTGTCGCGATCCGGCGACCAGACCTTGCCGTCGGCATAGGCCCCGCCGCCCTTTGATTCCATGTCCCAGATGATGCGCTTGCCGACATTGGGCGACGCCATTTCCGCGCCCGTCCCGTCATAGGCCCTGACCAGCGTGCCGCAGATCTTCGACCCGCAGGCCTGCACCTGGATCAGGCCGGTATTGCCATTGTCGTCCGGGGCCGTCCGCCAGTTTCCGAACACCGGATCGGCCGCGGCCATCCCGGCCAGGCCCGCCGCACATATCACACCTGCAATCAGCCGTTTCATTTCCGCCCCTCCCGTTTGCGCTTACTGTGGCGCATTCGGGCGGCATCTGGCAAGCGTGACCCGGCGGCGCGTTGCAATTGCCGTTCCGCCCTGCCATATCGCGCCGGCAAGACAAGTCAAAGGTGCGCCATGATCCTCTATCCCGCAATCGACCTCAAGGACGGGCAGGCCGTGCGGCTGCTGCGCGGCGACATGGACAAGGCCACGGTGTTCAACGCCGACCCCGCCGCCCAGGCCCGCGCCTTCGTCGATGCGGGCTGCGAATGGCTGCATCTCGTGGACCTGAACGGCGCCTTCGCGGGCGAACCGGTCAACGCCGCCCCGGTCGAGGCGATCCTTTCCAGTTGCGATGTGCCGGCGCAGCTCGGCGGGGGCATCCGCGACATGGCGACCATCGAAAGCTGGATTTCCAAGGGCTTGGCCCGCGTGATCCTCGGCACCGTGGCGGTCGAGAACCCGGACCTCGTGCGCGAGGCGGCCCGCGCCTTCCCCGGCAAGGTCGCCGTCGGCATCGACGCGCGGAACGGCAAGGTCGCCACCAAGGGCTGGGCCGAGGAGACCGATGTGAATGTCACCGATCTCGCCAGATCCTTCGAGGACGCGGGCGTCGCGGCGATCATCTATACCGACATCAACCGCGACGGCGCGATGCAGGGGCCGAATATCGAGGCCACCGCGGCGCTGGCCCGCGCGGTCTCGATCCCGGTGATCGCATCGGGCGGAGTCAGTTCTCTGGCGGACCTGATCGCCCTGCGCGATTGCGGCGCACCGCTCGACGGGGCGATCTCGGGCCGGGCGCTCTATGACGGGGCGCTCGACCTGAAACAGGCGCTGGCTGCCTTGCGCGGCTGACCCTACTCCGCCGCCCTGGCGGTCAGCTTTTCCAGCGCCCCCCGCATCATGCCGACCTCCGGCATATCGTCGTCCACGTCGAGATCGTCGAGCGTTTCTTCTGGATCCTCGTAGGCCAGCCAGACCTGACCGTCCTTGTCGGCATAGGCCAGCACCCTGAGCGGCAGGAACAGCCCGGCAATCGGATCTGCCTGCATCACCGGCGTGCCTATCTTCGGATTGCCGAAGATCAGCAGCTGCATGTCGCCCAGATCCGTATCCACCGTCCTGGCCCCGGCCCCGTGATCGATCCGCGCGAACACCGTTGCCCCGGCGCCTTCAACCGCCGCCTGCAAGGCATCCATCGCCGCGCCCACCGACTTGTCGGTCTTGACCCGTATCAGGTCGTCGGCCAAAGCCTGTCCTGCCCCCGCCACGGCCAGGACAGCCGCCAGAATGAAATGTTTGCGCATGTCGATCCCTTTCTTCTGAAACTTGCCTTCGCAATCTCTCCCCGGCGTGACGCCATGGTCCATTCACATCTCTGGTATCGGCGCGGTTTTGCCATTAGGAGATGGGCCGAAAGGATTCAGACATGCTCAAGACCCGCATCATTCCCTGTCTCGATGTCGCCGACGGCCGCGTGGTGAAGGGCGTGAATTTCGTCGACCTGGTCGATGCCGGCGATCCGGTGGAATCGGCCCGCGCCTATGACGCCGCCGGGGCCGACGAGCTCTGTTTCCTCGACATCCACGCCACCCATGAAAATCGCGGCACCATGTTCGACGTGGTGCAGCGGACGGCAGAGCAATGCTATATCCCGCTGACCGTGGGGGGCGGCGTGCGCTCGCGCGAGGACGTGCGCGACCTGCTGCTGGCGGGGGCCGACAAGGTATCGTTCAACTCTGCCGCCGTGGCCCGCCCCGACGTGGTGGCCGAGGCCGCCGACCAGTTCGGCAGCCAGTGCATCGTGGTCGCCATCGACGCCAAGACCGTCAGCCCCGGCAAGTGGGAAGTCTTCACCCATGGCGGGCGCAAGCCGACCGGCATCGACGCGGTCGATTTCGCCCGCACCGTGGTCGCCAAAGGGGCCGGGGAAATCCTGCTGACCAGCATGGACCGCGACGGCACCCGCGCCGGCTTCAACCTGCCGCTTACCCGCGCCATCGCCGATGCGGTGCACGTGCCGGTGATCGCCTCCGGCGGCGTCGGCACGCTGGATCACCTCGTCGAAGGCGTGACCATCGGCGGCGCCAGCGCCGTGCTCGCCGCGTCGATCTTTCATTTCGGCGATTTCACCATCCGGCAGGCCAAGGAACACATGGCCGCCGCCGGCATCCCGATGAGGCTGACATGAACGTTCTGGACGATCTCGCCAAGACCATCGCCGCCCGCAAGGGCGCCGATCCCGACAGTAGCTGGACCGCGAAACTCTTCGCCAAGGGACCCGAGAAATGCGCCGAGAAATTCGGTGAAGAAGCCGTCGAAGCCATCATCGAGGCGGTCAGGGGCGACCGCGACGCCCTGACCCGCGAAGCCGCCGACGTGGTCTATCACCTGCTCGTGATGCTGGCGGCGTGCAACGTGACCCTTGCGGACGTGCTCCAAGAACTGGAGAAACGCCGATCCGTCGGGGGGCTCGCCGAAAAAGCCAGCCGCCCGGCCCCGTAATCATCTCTTCCTCTTGCGGAAAATACTCTCGGGGTGAATTGATCGAAGATCAAGAGGGGCGGAACGCCCCTGCGCTACGCCCCCGCCGCACCCGGCTTTACAATTTCGATGAAATGATCCCGGTGGCAAACCCGCCCATGCGCAACTCGCCGAACAGACGCTGATATTCGATCTTCGGACACCTGTCCTGAATAACCGTCACGCTGCGGGCCTCCGCTTTTGCCGCGGCTTCGGCATGGCGCACGCCGATCTGCATCCAGATCGTTCGCAGCCCCTGCAGCTGCTCCAGAGCCTCATCGACGATCGGCGGCACCGCCTCGGACCGGCGGAAGATATCCACCATGTCCACCGGCTGGTCGATCTCGGACAGGGACCCCACGATCCTGCGGCCAAACAGCGATTCGCCGGTGTGCAGCGGGTTGACCGGAATGACGGTATAGCCCTTCAATCCCAGGTATCGCGCGACATAATAACTTGGCCGCACCGGATTGACCGAGACGCCGACCACGGCAATCACCTTGGCGCGGGTCAGAACCTCTTTCAGAAGATCGTCGGAATACACTGTCATGACGGCAGCATAGCGGGTTCACGGCACAAGAAAAAGCGCCCAAGACACATGGCCTTGGGCGCAAAGTGCGGAACGAGGGACAGTGAAATGATCCACGGATGTTCCGATCCGTGGTCACTAAAGATGTAGGCATTGTTTCTCTGCGAAAAAGACCCGCTCGCATATCTGTGAAAAGCCACGGGCTAGCGCCGGTTTCCGGCTATTTCGCCGCCAGGACCTCCGGCCACCTGGCTCCGGCCTCCGCCACATTTCCGGGAACATCCACGATCCACGCCTGCATGGCCTTGCGATCGCGGGTGAGATAGAGCTTTCCTTGGTAAATATGCCAGACCCTGGGATCGGTGCTCACCACGACCCCCTTGGCGACCCCGTAGGCGCAATAGCCGCCGAATTGCGGCGCATAGGCCCTCGGGTTGGCTTCGAACAACTGCCGGTTCTCGTCCGTCTCGAATTGCCAGACCACGCCCTTCCAGATCACCGAATGGGTCGGCGCGCCGGGTTTCGGTTCCGTATCCAGAAAATAGGACACGACGTCATACCCATCGAGCGCCACGTCGTCCGAAGCGGCAAACATACCGGAACCGGCCATTGCAGCCATTGCGGCGCAGAAAGACCAGACCACCGACAGTCCGAACAGAATGCCTCGCCGGACGTAAAACTGATGCAGATTCCCCATGCGCCGAGAATGGCGATTCGTCGCGATCAAGAAAAGCCGTCATACGCAGTTGTGAATACTCTGCGTGCGCCGTGAGTCTTGTTGAACACGCATGAGACGGCAGGGCACCCCGTCCGGCACCCGAACCGCCGCGTTCTGGCTAGGCGACGCGGACACCTAGTCCAGCAAGTCCTCGATCACGTCGAAGGCTTCCTCGAACAGTTTCGACATCAACCCCTTGCGGCGCTTGCGCGGCTTCGTCTTGACTGGCTTGACCGGCGTCCTTTGCGCCCAGGTCGCGGCCGGGCCGATCTGGGCATGCGATACACCGTGCCGACGTTCCCGCGCGGGCTGGCCGTTCACTCTGTCGGCGCGCAGCATTTTCAGGTTGTGCAACGGCGCCCCGCAGGACGAGCACGCCAGTTCATGCCGCTGCTTCCCGGCCAGAACCAACGCCGCACGGGTGCCGCAATAGCAGCAGGTGGCGATCTTCGTTACCTGTGGCATGTCCGTCCGGCTTTCCCTTCGCTTGCAGAGACATATTGGGCCGGCGGTCGGAAATGCAACCGCGTCGCGGCGAATTGGCCTTGCGTGACGGCGGTTTAGATCGCGGATATTCGGGCAGGGAAGGCGGCGGTTCCTGCTGCGGATTCAACCGTCGTCATGACCACGCGACGCGTAGAGCGCAACGGCGGCTGCATTGGAAACGTTCAGGGATCCGAACGGTCCGGCGGCCCGGATCCTGACCAGATGATCGACGGTTTCCTTCGTCTTCTGCCGCAGGCCCGGCCCTTCCGCTCCGAGAACCAGCGCAACCGCACGGTCGGTCTTGCCGTCCAGAACCGTTTCGATGGTCTGCTCTGCCTCCCCGTCCAGCCCAAGCACCAGGTAGCCCATGTTCTTCAGTTCCAGGATCGTGTCCGACAGGTTGCGGACTCTGAGATAGGGCTGGCGTTCGAGCGCACCGCTGGCCGTCTTGGCCAGCGCCCCGGTTTCGGGAGCGGAATGATGCCGCGTGCCGATGACCGCCGATGCGCCCAGCACTTCGGCGCTGCGCAGGATGGCACCCACGTTGTGCGGATCCGTCACCCTGTCCAGCAGGATCACCCGCGGCGCAGCCTCTCCGATGCAGACCTCCGACAGGCTGCCCCAGGACAGGGGTTTCACCTCGAGCGCGGCCCCCTGGTGCACCGAACCCGGATCGATCGGCGCCGCGAACTTTCGCGCATCCACGATTTCGGGGAGGATGCCCGCGGTCTCTATGGCGTCCGCCAGCCTGGCCTGCGCGTTCAGGGTCACGATCAGCCGCAGTTTCACCCGCCGGGAATTGAGCAGCGCATCGCGCACCGCGTGCAGCCCGAACAGCCAGACGGTTTCCTCCCCCTGGGCCTTCCGCGCCTGTTCCTTTTCGACAACCCACTTGGGCTTTTTCATGCGACCATTCCCCGGCAAGGCCTGCGAACCCGGAGCGCAAAAACATCGGATTTTCCTGTTGACGCTCCTCTGGAGCGCTTGTAATCACGCCTTCACGTCAGGCGCAATGCGCGTCTGCCAGTGGGCGACAGGCCGCAAGGTGTGGCAGGGGACTGTAACTCCCTCGCGGAGACGCACGCCTGGTTCGATTCCAGGGTCGCCCACCAATCCTAACCAAATCAATAGCTTAGGCTGCAAAACCGCAGGTGGGCCACAATGGTGGGACACATCATGCACCTCGCATCCTATCCGAGCATTTCCCGGCACGGCATTTTCTACTTTCGCTTCCCGCTCCCTGTGGACCGCCACCCGGCCCTAAAACGAAGTCATATCAAGGTCTCATTGGGTACAAGAGACCCCCGAATCGCCAAGTCTCTGGCCCGCCTGCTCACAATCGCTGGACAATCCATCGTGACCCGGCCCATGGTCCGCGCCATGCGATACGACGAAATACGCGAACATGTACGCGACCACTTCGGTCAGTTGCTGGTACAGTTTCGAGAGCGGAGCGCCTCAAATGGCCCGGTCAACGGCTTGGATATGGACGCGCTGTGGGCCGCTCAGGGGCTGTCTGATGATGACGCGCGCTTGCCATACACGCGAGGGCACTTGTCGCGCTCCGGCAAGGCAAGCACTGCCAGCTCAGCTCTCGAGCACGCGCTTATCGCCAGGTTCGGTACGCTCGGCCGCATCGGGGCGCCGTTCTGCTGAGGTCCGACAACGGTTTGGTCTTCACCAGCCGCCACTTCACGGCGCTGGTCCGAAGCTACGGTCTGAAGCAGGAGTTCATCACTCCTCACTGCCCCCAGCAGAACGGCATGGTCGAGCGCGTCATCCGGACACTCAAGGAGCAATGCGTTCGCCGCCACCGCTTCGAAAGCATCCAGCATGCGGTACGGGTCATCGGAGACTGGATCAGCGTCTACAACAACCGCCGACCTCATCAGGCGCTTGCCATGCACACGCCAGCCGAGGCGTTCAAATTAGCGGCTTAACCTGAGCAAATTCCGCAGGGTCGATACAATGTTGGCGCGGCATCGTCGCCACCTTTTGATCATTCGACTGGGAAATTTGTATCGACTGCGCGCAACGCGCGGATCAGGACTTCAACGGCGTTTTCTGCGACTTGGGAACCTTCGGTTCCGCCTGCCAGCCGGCGGACCTTGCCGTTGTCGGTATCCTGCAAGACCTTGCGGCCTCACCTGGCCTGATCGGCATCATGGTCGTCCAGATCCGGAATGCTGTCGATGGACAGGCCCAGCATGTTGTGCATCGCTTCGAGCGACTGGGGTTCGAGATCCGCGATGTCATGCGGCGCATAGGCGGTCGACAGCGCGCTGACCTGTTCGTCCTTCTGCTCGGCAAGCGTGTCTGTGACCTCCGCGATCCGGTCGGCAAGATCGGCCTGTTCGTTCTGTGCCGCGACCGTCGCATTGATTTCGGCTGCCGCCGCGGCGATCGCGTTCGCGTTTTCCGCGTCCGCCGGGTCCAGCCCGGTCATCGCCGCCGCCACATCCGACAGGTCCGATTCATAGTCCGGCGACTCCGGGTCAAGCGCGTCGATGGCCTCGGCGATGTCTTTGGGCGTCGCGGTCGCGTCATCGGAGATGTTGTCCAGCACGAAAGCCTCGGTTGTCGGAACGCTCTCATCGACCCGGTCAAACAGCCCGTTCAATTCGTCCGTCAGGGCGATGACGCCCAGGGTCGCGATCTCGTAGCTGGCGATCTGGCCCACCCGGCTGTTCGGAGCGGCGTTGGACCGGGCGGTCAGGCTGGCATGGGCCGCATTCAGACCCTTGAGATTGGATGCGATGGCCCCGTTGTTGCGCGCTTTTGGGCGTGCCGATGTAACCGGGCTGAGCGAAACCGAGTGTCTTGAAGACGCCCGGCTGACCGAAGCCGTTTTCGAACGGTTGTTCTTGCCCGAGCCGCCGAAGAACCCGCTGATGGCCGCGCCCAGCCCCTTGCCATTTCCATTGCCAGCCCCCTTGCCGAAGCCGAAGCCAGAGCCGTGGTCGCGACTTTTGCCGCTGCCTTTGCCGACTCCGGTGCCGGCGAAGCCGTGGCCTTTACCGGCTCCGCCACCCCAGCCGTTGCCTCCCGCGGCGCCCTGTCCGTTGCCGTTGCCGCCACTATTGCCGCCACTATTGCCGCCGCCGTTGCCGCCACCATTGCCACCGCCGTTGCCGCCACCATTGCCACCGCCGTTCCCACCACCGTTGCCGCCGCCGTTTTTCGCGTAGGCTTGATCGGCGCTGAATCCCAGCGCGGTGACGGCGAGCGCGTAGGGCGCGGTGGCCATACCGACTGCGACGGAAAAAGAAAGCAGGGAATTGGCAAAACGTGTCATGTGTTCATCTTCCGGTTCAGGGCTGTGCCGGACTTGGGTGCACGGCCCGCCGCTCCTGTCCGACTCTCCGGTATTGAACCACGGATCACACCGCCAGGGCAAATCCGGCATTGGCGGAAATACGCCCGGTCCGCCCCAAATATACGGGAAAGCGCGGATCGGAATCGCCGCCCTTGACGGATCAGCTGCCCGAGAAAATATCCTTGAACCGGTCGCGCAGCAGGTTTTTCTGCACCTTGCCCATCGTGTTTCTGGGAAGTTCCGACAGCAGCAGCAGCCTGCGCGGATGCTTGAAGCGCGCCAGCGATTTGCCGACCGCGGCCGCGATGGCGTCCAGATCGGGGTCCGCGCCCGGTTCGGCGACCAGAACCCCGACCACGGTTTCGCCGAAATCCGGATGCGGCACACCGACGACGGCGCTTTCCAGAACGCCGGGTTGATCGTCCAGCACCAGTTCGATTTCCTTGGGATAGATGTTGTAGCCGCCGGAAATGATGAGATCCTTGTTGCGCCCGACGATCTGCACATAGCCCCGGTCGTCGATCAGCCCCAGATCGCCGGTGATGAAGAAGCCGTCCTCGCGCAGTTCCTCGCGGGTCTTTTCCGGCATCTGCCAGTAGCCCTTGAACACGTTGGGTCCCCGCACCTCGATCTGGCCGATCTCGCCGTCCGGAAGGCGCGCGCCGGTTTCCGGATTCGTGATCTTGAGTTCGACCCCCGGCAGCGGAAACCCGACCGTTCCGGCCCGGCGTTCCCCGTCATAGGGGTTGGAGGTGTTCATGTTGGTTTCGGTCATCCCGTAGCGTTCGAGGATGCGGTGCCCGGTGCGCTCTTCGAACTGGACATGGGTTTCCGCCAGAAGCGGCGCGCTGCCGGAGACGAAGAGGCGCATGTGGCGGACCAGGTCGCGGGTGAATCGCGGATCGTCCAGCAGCCTTGTGTAGAAGGTCGGCACCCCCATCATCGTCGTGGCCATGGGTAGCGCGGCGATGATCCGGTCCTGATCGAATTTCGGCAGGAAGATCATCGACCCGCCGGCGACCAGCGTGATGTTGGTCGCCACGAAAAGCCCATGGGTGTGAAAGATCGGCAAGGCATGCAGCAGCACATCGGTGTCGGTGAACCGCCATTGATCGGCCAGCACCTCGGCGTTGGACAAGAGATTGGTCTGGGTCAGCATCGCGCCCTTGGAGCGCCCGGTGGTGCCCGAGGTGTAGAGAAACGCCGCTAGGTCGTCCGCGTCCCTGGCCACGGTTTCGAAAGAATCGGGTGCGGACTCGGCGCGATCGCGCAAACTGCCGCTGCCATCGGCGTTCAGTGTTTCCAGAACGGCCCCTGCCGCGGCGGCCACCGGCGCCAGCGCCGCCTGTCTGGACCCGTCGCAAACCAGAATGCGGGCACCGCTGTTTTCCACGAAATACGCGACTTCGTCTGCCGTATAGGCCGTGTTCAGCGGCAGGAACACGATCCCCGACTGGATGCAGGCGGCATAGATCGCCAGCGCCTCGGGGGACTTCTCGATCTGCGCAGCGAGCCGGTCCCCCGCTTGCGCGCCGAGTTCGCGGAAGACATGCGCAAACCGGGCGGCGCGGGCCAGGAACGCCGCATGGGTGACGGTGCCGCCGCCATCCAGATGCAGGAAAGGCGTTTCCCGACCCGCGTATTTGCCGAAGAGACTGTCAAAAAGCGGATTTGCCATTCTGTCACCTTTGCGCGAGTTGTGCTTGTGCCGCATCTGCTTGTGCCCTGACCTTGGGCGATGCCGCAATATCCCTGGCCGCGGCATAGCGTTCATGGTTCTGGGAAATCAAGGCAAGGTCATAAAGATAGTTTACCATCATACCGCCGGACTGCGCGATCCCGTTCGCCGAGGTATCCGCATTGGCATGGACCGCGTGGACAAGCGCACCGTTGCCCAGATGGAACCGCGCCACCGGGTCATAGGGGCTTCCGTCCGGACGCTTGGCGTTCAGAAGGTAATAGGCCGCGCGTTCGCGCTGTCTTGCCGGCGTGCCGTCCGGCAGTTCGACGCCGGTTTCCGTAATCCACCGGGTCAGATTTGGAATCGGCGACAGAGTGACAAAGGTCTTCAGGTCCGGCAATTCGCGGGACAGGTCGGAAACCACCTGCTTGATCAGCGAATTGCCAAAGGAAATCCCCGCCAGCCCCCCCTGGCAATTGGAGATCGAATAGAACACCGCCGTATCCGCGTCACGCGCGGCGATCACGCTGCGGTCCTCGGTCAGCAGCCCCTGCACCGAGCCGGGGACGCCCTTGGTCAGGGCGACCTCGACAAAGATCAGCGGTTCGTCGGGCATGGTCGGATGGAAGAAGGCGAAACAGCGCCGGTCCTCCGGCTGCACGCGGCCGCGAAGGTCGTCCCAACTGTGGATCGCATGGACCGCCTCGTAGGCAATGATCTTTTCCAGGATTCCGGCGGGGCTTTCCCAGTTGATCGGGCGCAACACGAGAAACCCTCGGTTGAACCATGAGGCGAACAGGTGCTGGAGATCCAGATCGACCACCGCAAGCTCCGGCGCGTCCCGCATCAGCCGCAAAAGATCCTTGCGCATCTCGACCAGTTGCCCGGTGGCTCCCGGCACCTGGTTCAGCCGCCGAGTCAGTTCCTGCCGGCACGCTTCGGATGCGTCCAGGACGCGACGGTAGCTCGCTGTGTCCGGTTCCGCCTCATAGGCGTCCAGTGCTTCACGCACAAGATGAGGATCTATCCCCATATCACTGACCAAAAAGGAGAAAAATGCCTTTTTTTCGCGATCCTTCATGTTGGAGTAGCGATCCAGGACATGACGGGCCAGCACCATTCCCGAGACCTCGCCCGAACTGCTCATCAGGTCGCGGCACAATTCTTCGATCGTGCGCCCGCTGCGGTCCGGTTCGCTTGACGCGCGGTAGCGCCGTTCCAGAACCGTGGAAAGAAGGTCGGCCAGGAAGCTCATGCGCCCGCTCCCATCACCACGTCCGGCAGCCAGGTGGCGAGTCCGGGAAACAGGCAGAGCAGGACGATGGCCAGCACCATGCAGGCAACAAAGGGCAGGGAGCCCGCCAGGATGGTCTTCAGCGATATGTCCGGCGCGATGCCGTTGATGACATAAAGGTTCAGGCCGACCGGCGGACTGATAAGACCGATCTCCATGTTGATGGTCAGAACCACGGCGAACCAGATCGGGTCGAACCCGGCGGTGGTGATGATCGGCAGCAGGATCGGCGCCGCCATCAGGATCACCGCCACAGGCGGCAGAAAGAACCCGGCGACCAGCAGGAACAGGTTGACCGCGCCCATCAGCACCCAGCGGTTGACCTGAAGCGTGCCGATCCATTCGGCGATGGACTGGGTGATGAACAGGCTCGACAGCATGTAGGAAAACACCCCGGCGGCGGCGATGATGAAGAGGATCATCACGCTTTCCTTGGTGCTGTCGCGCAGCACCAGCCACAGGTCGCGCGGATGCCACAGCCTGTAGATGATAACGGCGATCACCAGGCAGAGCAGCGCCCCGACGGCGGCGGTTTCGGACGGTGTCGCGATGCCGCCATACATGGCGTAGAGCACGCCGACGATGATCGCCAGGAACGGCAGCACACGCGGCAGGATCTCGAACCGCTGGCGCCATGAATAGCTGCCCGCGTTCAACAGAACCGCATTGCCGGACCGCCAGGTGGAATAGAGCGACCACGCCATGAAGAGCCCGACCAGCAGCAGGCCCGGAATGACCCCGGCGAGGAACAGGCGACCGATGCTGGTTTCCGTGGCGATGCCATAGACGATCATGGTGACGGAGGGCGGGATCAGGATGCCCAGCGTACCCCCTGCAGCGATGGACCCGGCGGCGACCCCGTCCGGATAACCGCGCTTACGCATCTCGGGGATGCCCATCTTGCCGATGGCGGCGCAGGTGGCGGGGCTGGATCCGGACATGGCGGCGAACAGCGCGCAGGCACCGAGGTTGGAAATGACCAGCCCGCCCGGCACGCGGGTGAGCCAGCGTTCCAGCGCCTCGTAGAGGTCGGCGCCGGCGCGGGTCGATGCAATGGACGCGCCCATGATGATGAACATCGGAATGGACAGCAGTGCGAAATTGTCGAGCTTTCCGAAAAGGATTTCCGGCATCAGTTCAAGGCTGCGCATCCCGTCGAACGCGATCAGGAAACCGGCGGAGACAATCAGCAGACCCAGCCCGACGGATACCCCGGAAAACAACACCATGATGGTGATCAGCGCCACGCAGGCGCCCAGCAGCAGAGGGTCCATCAGCTGTCCTCCAGCCCGAAGGGCGCGTCGATGTCCAGGATCACCGCCACGAGGTCGGCCACCAGTTGCAACAGGAACAGCCCGAAGCCGATCGGCAACGCCAGGTAGGGAATCCAGAGCGGCACCGCCCAGACCGTGTCCGACGTCCAGCCGCGCGACCAGGCGAAATGCCAGTAGTCATAGCCATACCACAGCATCACCGCGACGATGGCGCAGGACAACGACAGGGTGAAGATGGCCAGGATCTTGCGCACCGGTCGGGCCAGCGACAGCGGCACGAGATCGACATTCACATGGCCGCGCAATCGCTGGACATAGGGCAGGCCGACCAGCGTCGCGCCGATCACCAGGTAGATCACCGCCTCGGTCTGCCAGATTGTCGAGCCATTCAACACAAACCTGATGAAGATCATCTGACAAGTGATTGCAACTGCCGCGACAATCATCCCCGCCGATATCCAGCCCGCAACGGTGGACACAGTCGCGACAAGGCGCAGGAACCGATTGTCGCCGACCTTGGCAGCAGAGGCGGAACTGTGGCCAGCCATGGTTTTTCCCTTCAGCTCGTGCCGAGGGCGACCCGTGTCCGGGCCGCCCGGAAGATCATTCGACGGCCAGAGCCATGTCCAGCAGCGCCTGCCCGTCCGGGACCTCTTCGACGAAGGCCCTGTAGGAGGTTTCCTGCGCGATCGCGCGCCAGGCCGCGAAATCCTCGGGCGTCATCTGTGCGATCTCGACGCCCGCATCGCGGAACACCTCGACAGACGCCGCATCCTGTTTCTTCGCCTCTTCCAGATAATAGGCTTCAGCCTTCTCCGCCCCGGCAAGGATCGCCTGCTGCTGCGCCTCGGTCAGCCCTTCGAAGGTCGACTTGTTCATCAGGAGCGGCTGATACATGAACCACAACGCCACATCGCCCGCGGGCGTGTAGCACGCCACCTGCTCGTATATGCGGTAGGACACGAAGGACGACGACGATGTGTTCGCCGCGTTCAGCACGCCGGTCTGCATCGCGTTGTAGATTTCCGAACTGGCCATGGATGCGATCGACGCCCCGGCCCCCGCCAGCATCTGTTCGAACGCCTTGCCCGCCGCGCGGGTCTGAAGCCCCTCCACGTCCTCGGGTTTGGTGATGCACTTGTCCTTGCCTGCGAATCCGCCGGCGAGATACCCGTGCACCAGCACCATCACGTCGTCCTCCGCCATCTTCGCCTCCAGAGCTTCCATGAAGGGCGAATTGCTCAGACGCGCGGCGTGGTCATGGTTCTTCACCAGGCCCGGCATCAGCGTCAGGTTGTAGGCGGGCTGCTGGCCGCCGGCATAGGACAGCGGCAGAACCGCCATGTCGAGCTGTCCCCGGCTGAGGGGCTTGTATTGCTCGCGCGGCTTGAACAGCGACTTGGACCCGAAGATCTTGATCTCGAGATCGACATCCGCCGCCGCCACTTCGTCCGCGACGATCTGCGCGATCTGGTGCCGGACGTCCTTGTTGGACCACTGGTGCGACAGGCGCAGTTCCGTGGCCCCGGCCGCGTTGCCCAGGGCCAGAAGCGCGGCGGCTGCGGTGATTGTCAGAAACTTGGTTTTCATCTTGTCCTCCCATGTCGCCCGCTCAAGTTCGTTTCGGGCGTGCCTTGCAAGTGTTCGCGTGCAAGCATTCAGAGTCAAGCTTTTTGCATACAAAAAATCCCGTATTGCGCACACGAACGGTCTTGTCTACGGTTTCCCCATGAGCCGAAGCCGGACCGACAGCATCGCGGACGATCTCGAAGAAATGATCTTCACCGGTCAGTTCAAGGACGGCGACCGGCTGGACGAAATCCGTCTGGCCGCGCGGTTCAACGTCTCCCGCACCCCGATCCGGGAAGCATTGCAGCGGCTGGTGTCTTCCGGGCTGGCGGCGCAGATGCCGCGCCGGGGGGTGTTCGTCCGCCAGCCCGGCCCTGTCGAACTGCTGGAAATGTTCGAGACGATGGCCGAGATCGAAGGCGTCTGCGGCAGGCTGGCGGCCCGTAGAATATCCGACACCGCCTTGCAGGACCTGGCAGCGGCAAACGCGCGGTGCCAGGACGCGATCGCGGCCCGCGACACCGATGGCTACTACCGGGAAAACCAACTGTTCCACCAGATCATCTATCGCCAGTCCGGCAACGGCTTCCTGGAAAAGGAAGCCCTGCGCCTGCAACACCGGCTGAAACCGTTCCGTCGCATCCAGCTGCGGTTGAGGGGGCGCATGGCCCAATCCATGGCCGAACACGAGACGATCGTGTCGGCGCTGACGGATGGCGATGCCGGCCGCGCGGCGGATGCCCTGCGCGACCACGTCGCCGTTCAGGGTGAAAAATTCCACCACCTCATGTCGCATCTGAAATCTTCGGCCTGACGCCGGATCAGGCCGCGGCACCCAGAGATCGCCGGTCGATGGCATGAAAGGCGCCGTCTGCGTCCTCTCCGACAAGCGTCAGCGCATCGATGCGCAAAGGATCGGGCAAGACACCTGCAATACGTGGCCGCAGCATTTGTTCCGCCGCTTCGCGAGTCTGCGGATCGAGCCGTCCGGTCAGGGTGATGTGAAAGCGGAACTGGTCCATCACATGAGGATAGCCCCACTCCCGCAGGTGGCGGGCCTGATCCGGGGTCAGACCGGGCTTTTGCCGCCGGGCCAGTTCAGCATCCGACAGGGGCGCCCGGAACCGGTCAAGCCCCCGGACGACCCGGCTGGCCAGGTCCATGACCTCCGGGCAGGACTGTTCCGGCGCCAGCGCCAGAAACCGCCCCATCCGCGTCAGGCGCAAGCCGGCGATGTCCACCGGGTGCAACCTGCCGCAAAGCCCGGCGAATGCGTCCCGAACGTCGTCCTGTGTCTGCCGCCCCCGCATCCGGAAGGGCGGCTTGATCGTGGCATGAAACCCGTATCTGCGCGGCGCTTCGGTCACCCGCGCGATGTCCAGTCCGGCATCGTCCGGCTGGACTCGCATCCGTCCCGCAACCAGATCCCAGCCCAGCCAGGCGGCTCCGAACGCTCCAAGCGAACCTGTCGGCACGAAATAGACCGCGAGTCTCTGATACATCGGCAAGCCCCCTGATCATCACGCACCGAGAGCAGCAATGCCACAGCCTTCGAGTGACGCCAACCGTGACGACGGCAGGGTGGCATGTTGATTTCGGTCCTGAAACGGTGTCACCGTGGCTGAACGCAAACACAGAGGTAAAGAACATGAACGACATGGAGGGACGGATCGCACTCGTGACCGGTTCCGCGACCGGGCTGGGCCGGGCGATGGCGGTGAAGCTGGCCGAGCGCGGGGCGGAGGTGATCATCAACTATTCCCGCTCGCAGGTCGAAGCGGAAGAAGCCGCGGATCTCTGCCGCGCCACGGGCGCGCAGGTTCAGGTCGTCCGGGCCGATGTCGCCGAACCCGACGGCTGCCGCGATCTGGCCGATGCCGCAGGACGCCGCGGGCGTCTGGACATCCTGATCAACAATGCCGGGATCACCCGCCACGCCCGCGATCATTCCGATCTGAACGCCCTGTCGAAGGCCGACTTCATGGACACCTACGCAGTCAATGTGGTTGGCCCGTTCCTGATGCTGCAGGCGACCAAGCCCCTGCTTGTCGCCGCGCATGGTCAATCCGGACGCGCCAGCGCGGTTTTGAACACCTCGTCCATCGCCGGGATCAAGGGCATCGGATCCTCGGTCGCCTATGCCGCCTCCAAGGGCGCGCTCAACACCATGACGATATCGCTGGCGCGGGCGCTGGCCCCGGCGATCCGCGTGAACGCCGTCTGCCCCGGATTCATCGGCACCCGCTGGTTCAAGGACGCGATGGACGCCGACGCCTATGCCGGGACCGTCAGCGCGATCGAATCGATCACGCCGCTGGCCGTCGCCTCCGGACCGGACGACATCGCCGATGCGGCCCTGTTCTTCGTCTCTGACGCCGCGCGCCACGTGACCGGAGAACTGATGCTGGTCGATGCCGGGATGCACCTTGGCAAGGCGCGGCCCTAGGCTCCAGCCTCATTGAGTTTCAAAGCCAGTATATGACGGTTGCCGCGAGAGCGATGGCTGAGAGGAAGACCTTTGGACAGCGGTCATAGCGGGTCGCGACGCGTCTCCAGTCCTTGAGCCTGCCGAACATGATCTCGATCACTGCCCGGCAGTGCATTGCGCAGCAATGTCACGAGAGGGGCGGTTTCGCCGTTTGTAGCGCCGCTTGTCGTATTTCACCGGTTTCTTCCGCTGTTTCCGGCCTGGATGCATGCACGTATCCCTTTGTCTTTCAATGCTTCTCTGAACCAGTCGGCGTCATAGCCGCGGTCCCCGAGCAGCCAATCGACATCCGGCAGGCTGCTGAGCAATGCCCGTGCGCCGATGTCGTCGCTGACCTGTCCGGCGGTGACGAACAGGTTGAGCGGCCGGCCCTGGCTATCGCAGATGGCGTGCAGTTTGGTGTTCATGCCGCCCTTGGTGCGGCCAATCAGGCGTCCGCGCCCCCCTTTTTCACGCCCATACCGGTCGCTGTCCGGTGGGCCTTCAGATAGGTGGCATCGATCATGACGGTCTTCTCTTCGCCGTGTCCGGCAGCCAGACCCGCCATCATCCGGGCGAAGATGCCCTTATCGCTCCACCGCTTCCACCGGTTGTACAGCGTCTTGTGTGGGCGGTATGCGCTCGGCGCGTCGCGCCAGCGTAAGCCATTGCGATTGATGAAGATAATCCCGATCAACACACGTCGGTCATCGACGCGGGGTTTGCCGTGAGACCTGGGGAAGAAGGGTTCAAGACGCGCCATCTGCGCATCCGTCAGCCAGAAAAGATCAGACATGCCCACCGCTCGGTTTTCGAACCGTGAATCACCCCGTCAGGCGGAAATAAATGGGTCCTGACCCTAGCCACTTTCGGGCATCGCCGTTCGGACAATACGGGGCCGCGCGGGTTCACTCCAGTTCCACCAGAAGGTCTTTTGCGTCGATCTGGCTGGCGGGTTGGACGTGGACGGTCTTGACGGTGGCGTCGCGTTCTGCGTGCAGGCCGGTTTCCATCTTCATCGCCTCGATGGTCAGCAGGAGGTCGCCCTGTCTGACCTTCGCCCCGGCCTGCACCGCCACGGTGGCGACGACGCCGGGCATCGGCGCGCCGATGTGGCGGGGGTCGGCCGGGTCGGCCTTGGGGCGTTGGGCGGTGGCGGACTTGACCATCCGGTCGGGCACCCGGATCACGCGGGGCTGGCCGTTGAGTTCGAAGAACACCTTGACCTCGCCGTCCTCGCCGGTTTCGCCCACTGCCTGCATGCGGATTTCCAGCGTCTTGCCGGGGTCGATTTCGGCCGAGATCTCGTCGCCCGGTTCCATGCCGTAGAAGAAGGTCGTGGTCGGCAGGGTGCGGACCGGGCCGTAGATCCGGTGCCGACCCATGTAGTCGAGAAACACCTTGGGATACATCAGGTAGCCGTTCAGGTCCTCGTCATCGACCTCCTTGCCTTCCATCTCGGCGCTGGCCCTGGCGCGGGCCTCTTCCAGGTCGGTCGGGGGCAGGTGCTTGCCGGGGCGTTCCATGTTCGGCGCCGCGCCCTTCAGCACCTTGGCGG
>NZ_JASNJE010000046.1 GCF_030164465.1 Sedimentitalea xiamensis | reverse complement strand
CATCTCGGCCATTCGGGCCGACAGATACGCCGAAATCGCCTGCGTCAACAGCTGAGGTGCCCCCGCAGGTCCGCCCCGGCACAGAAATCGGCGAAGCCGAAGCGGTAGTTCAGACGATCCTGTATTCCAACTTGTGCGTTTGCTGGAAGAATTCATTGGCGACGAGCTTTCGATTTCCGTTTCGAACTTGCCCAAGCCAAAGCAATTCAGACAGGATATCTGGGCGCTGCGGCAACCCGCAGGTGCCATTGTCCTCTTTTCAAAATGGTGTCTGCCGCGGCTAAAGCAAAGAACGCTGGACATACTGCGCTGGAAAAATGTTCGGAGCTGCATCGACTATGTCGATTTCGATTTGCGCGAGTCGGTCAAGTTCAGACCTGATATACATTTGGCCGCATCCCTCACAGCCATGAAAGCGCTCAAGAAACTGACCGCCGGGCAGGAAGATCCGGAAAGCCGTGTGTCGCTTCTTCATCACAACCTGGATGAACGAATGATCGTGCCTGCCGAATATCCGTCTGACCGTCTGAGACCGGTCTATTTCGGTGCCTTGGAGAACACAATCGCCACCGATGCAATCCGCGAAAGAGTGACGTTTCTCAAGGCTGATCAAGCGAATGAAGTCGCGCCATTGTTCCGGCAGCTTGCGAAGTTCAATCTTCACTATTGCATCCGGCGGCCAGCCATATCCACCGAAGTGATTGCGAAACCTTTCACAAAGGGTTTTGTCGCAAGCCACATTGGCGTTCCCGTTCTGATCAGCAAGAATGTGGATGACGCTCTGGACCTGTTGGGCAATGACTATCCGTTCGTTGTCGAAGATACGGCGGAACGCGAAATCCTTGCGGGCCTTGACCATGTGGCGGATTCATTTGGTGGTCCGGTGTGGTCGGATGCGAAGGATCGTGTCGCGTCCCTCCAGACTCTTTGCTCTCGCGAAGCGATCGCGGGCCAATTCATGGATATCGTGTCTTCTCTACGTTGAATATCGCGCGAAACGGCGCTTCAATGGGTCAAACGGCGACCAATCAAGCCTTTGGGATGGATGGCGCTGCAAGAAATCCCGCACCGAAACAAGGTTCAGAATCTCGCTCCGGTCTCTTTCCAGATCATCGTAGGAACCGATAGCGCCAGGATAACATTTCTGGCGGCCCCGTCTGACGAACCCGACGCCCCAATCCACATCGACAACATACATCTCCAGGTTGGGTTCTTCCTTGCGGAACCGGGCGTAACCTTGCCAACTGGTTCCATTCCAAGCCGGATAGGCTCCGTCAAGCTCGTAGATCTCGCGTGCATGCTGCGCCGTCGGAGGATTGAGGTCGTGCAGAAGAATGCATCCGCCTGGCTTCAACGCGGCGAGTGAATTTTCGATATCCCGGTAAACCTGCTCTCCGGTATGCAGCCCGTCGATGAAAACGATGTCGAAGACCTTACGGTTCTGGGAAAAAAACGCATCCGAGGTCATATTGAAATCGGCTTCGGCATCCTCGGCAGGATCAACCGATATCCGGTTGCGCGCTATGATCCGGTCATGCATGTCCGCCTTGCGACGGACGCCGATCTCTAGATAATCGTCGTAGTCGTAGAGCGATACCAGATGGTTCACCAACGCTATGCGATCCGCTGCGTGTCTTCCATGACTGAAATCATAGGTCCCGTGGGTCCCCATTTCATCCCGATACCCCACGACCCCATTCAGCCGTCTGTTCAACCAGCGCAGAAGTTTCGATGTCATCGCAAATGTTCCCTGTCGCGAAGTGAATAGCGCCAGCGATCCACGGCGGACGGGCCGGGACACGCGTGCAAGCCCGATTTCAAGTCAAAACCTGCACTCGAAACGTCTCCGCGATCACGGTCGCAAAGTTCGGCTGTTTTCCAATTGGATTGCGGCTGAACCTGGAAGTCGAACATGCCCGGCGATCCAGATTTCGCCGGGCATGTTCCTGAACTCAATGCAGCTTTTCGCCGACCTGCGCGATGGCGTCGTCGATCAGCTTGTTGCCGTCAGCGGCGGTCATCTGCTTGGCGATCACGTCCTTCGCGGCGGCGACCGCGATTGCGATGGCCTGGTCCCGCACATCCCGGATGGCGGCGGCTTCGGCGGAAGCGATCTGGTCTTCGGCCGCGGCCAGGCGGCGCGCGATCGACTTCTTCAGGTCTTCCCTGGCCTTGTCCGCGGCGATGTTGGCTTCGTCGCGGGCGGTGGCGATGATGCGCTCGGATTGCTCGCGCACTTCCTTCTGCTTGCGTTCGTAGGACGCCAGCAGGGTCTGTGCCTCCTCGCGCAGCGCGCGCGCCTCGTCGAGTTCCGACTTGATGCCGTCGGCCCGCTTGTCAAGCATGCCGCCCAGAATCCCGGGCACCTTGAAATAGAACAGCACGCCGATGAACAGCAGGAATGCGATCAGCACCACGAAATTCGTGTTGCTCAGCGAAAAGAACGGGCCGCTTGCGGCCAATGCCGGGCTGGCCACGCCCGCCGTCAGGACAAGAGCGATGATGTTGCGCATGGGTCTCATCCTTTCAACCGGTCGGAAATGGCGCTGCCGATGGCCTTGTCATCCGCCTTGCCGCCCAGAACGGCGACCAGTTCGGCAGCCGTGTCGGTCGCGACGACCTTGATGCTGTCCATCGCCCCGGCGCGGATTTCCGCGATGGCCTTTTCGGATTCCGCCGACTTGGCGGCGATTTCCGCATCGGCCTTCTGGATGGCCACATCCAGATCCGCCTGGATTTCCGCCTTGGCCTTGGCCACGATGGCCTGCGCCTCGGTGCGGGCATCCGCCAGCGCCTGGTTGTAGGCCGCTTCCGCCTCGACCGCCTTGGCCTTGAGGTCCTCGGCGGCGGCGAGATCGTTGGTGATCGTGCCCTGACGTTCGGCCAGAATGGCCGCGATGCGCGGCAGCGCGACGCGGGTCAGCACGAGATAGATCACGACCAGCGTGACCACGAGCCAGAACATCTGGTTCGGAAAGCTCGAGAAATCGAGCTGCGGCATGCCCGGAGCGGCATCGGCAGCAGCGTGGGTATCCACGCCGACCGCGTCGGCCAGACCGTCGCCAGTAGCGCTATGCGTCTCAGTTGCCATGTCGTTCTCCCTGGGAACTTGCCGTTACATCGGGCAACGCGCTGCGATAGCGCGCCGCCCGACCGTAAGGATGAAGCTTCCGAAGAGTCTTAGACGGCGAACATCAGCAGCAGCGCGACCAGGAACGAGAAGATCCCCAGGGCTTCCGCGAATGCGATACCGATGAACATGGTCGCAGTCTGGCCGCCGGCGGCGGAGGGGTTGCGCAGCGCACCGGACAGGAAGTTCCCGACCACGTGGCCCACACCGACAGCAGCACCGCCCATACCAGTACAGGCCAGACCGGCGCCGATGTAGGCTCCCATTTGTACGACGTCACCTTCCATGATTTTTCTCCTTACGATGGAATTGGTTGATTTCGGCAGGGTGGGATTTCGGCCCACCTCTGGTGATTAATGATGCGGATGCAGCGCGTCCTTGAGATAGACGCATGTCAGGATCGCGAAGACATAGGCCTGGATGAAGGACACCAGAACCTCGAGCGCGTAGATCGCCGTGATTGCAAGCACAGAAAGCGGTGCGATGGCGGTGATGGCGGCGAAGGCCGCGAACACCTTGATCACCGCGTGACCGGCCATCATGTTGCCGGCAAGACGGATGGAATGGCTGACCGGTCGCACGAAGTAGGAAATCACTTCGATCAGCGCCAGGATCGGGCGCAACGCCAGCGGCGCGGAACTGATCCAGAACAGCTTCAGGAAACTGGCGCCGTGCAGGTAGAACCCGAGGATCGTCACCGTCAGGAACACGGCCATCGCCATCACCACGGTCACGGCGATATGGCTGGTGGTGGTGAAGGACATCGGGATCAGGCCAAGGAAGTTGGCGCAGACGATGAACATGAACAGCGTCATGATATAGGGGAAATACTTCACCCCGTCCTTGCCCGCCACGTCCTCGACCATCTTGTAGACGAACCCGTAGGCCAGTTCGGCGATGGACTGGCCGCGCGACGGGACGATGGCCCGCTTGGAGGTGGACAGGACCAGCAGCGCGATGATCGCGAGGACAGCGAGACCCATCCAGAGGGTCACGTTCGTGGGCGTGTACCAGGCGATCGGACCGTCGCCGAACAGCGGCTTGACGATGAACTGGTCCATCGGGTGAAACACCAGACCGCCTTCTTCCGCACCATGCGCTTCGCTTGCCACTTGTCAGGTCCTCTCGTCTGTCTTGTCGGCCGTTTCGGCCAGTTTCGTCTCTTGTATCTCGCGCGCGCTGCGCAGCATCGTCTTGATGCCGGCGGCCAGCCCGAGCATGGTGAACAGGATCAGGAAGATCGGGAGCGTCCCGAACAGGCTGTCCAGCCCGTATCCCAGTCCAAAGCCGATCCCCAGACCGACCACCAGTTCAATCACCATGCGCCAGGCCAGATGCGCCTGCGAGTAGTGTTCGTCGCCATGGGCCTTGACCGGCTCGACCTTCTTGGCCGCCTCGATCCGAGCCTCCAGCCGCGCCAACCGCCGCTTTTGGTCCTCGTCGATCACCGGGAAATCCCCCATGCAGTTCAGCCATGGTGCTAAGCCGCGCGCCGATCAGAGTCAATTGCCCCGATCCGATGCAGATTTCCAGTTCATCATCTTGTTTTCAAACATTTTTCCGCGACAGTGGGGGCAAGGGTCCATTCGGTCGCAGGCACCGTTTGCGCCAACAGGGGCGCTTGCGCATATTCAACCATCCGGTTGACGATCCGGAGGCAGGGGCGCTAAGCCAGCGCCATGTCCGACCCGCTGGATGCCATATTCGCCGCCCTCGCCGACCCGACCCGCCGGGCGATCCTGTCCATGTTGCTGGAAGACGACATGGCCGTGACCGACGTGGCCGCGCCCTTCGACATGTCGCTGGCGGCGGTGTCCAAGCACCTGGTCATCCTCACCCGCGCCGGGCTGATCGCGCAGGAAAAACGCGGCCGGGTGAAATGGTGCAAGCTCGACCCGGACGCGATGCGCCGCGCCTCGGTCTGGATGCAGGGGTTCGGACAGTTCGAACCGGTCAACCTCGACGCCTTCGAACGGTTCCTCGCCGCCGAACTCGGCGGGGAAGCTCAAAAGGCCGAGTGATTTCACAGAGCATCGTTCGAGAAAGGCCACCTTATCGAGGGCCGGAAAGTTCCATCGAGAATGTGTCGCGCAGTTCTGACGCCGAGACCGGTTCGGCCAATCTGCGCAGCCCGTTCAGCCCTATCGACTTGTTGCCTTTTGGCAGGTCCGATGACGCAACGAGAAAGAATTGCCACTGGCCGACGTCACGTTGGTCCGTGCCATCGTGCCACGCAAAAATGTAGAAATGCGCCAGTCGCTCGCCTGTCTGGTTGCTGACATAGTTGATGCCATCGGGATAATGGCCAAGACCGGCCTTGATATCGAACCGTGGCGGACTCTTTGCAGTGCCCCAGCTTTGCTCCTTGGCCGACTGTTTCACTTCCAGCCGCGTGCCACCATCATGTTGCAGATCCCATCCAGCCCAGTCGCCTCCCGTATACTTCCATCCGGGACCGAGCAGCTCTGCGATCATGGCTTCGACCCAAAGCCCTCGCAAGTTGTTTTGCATTGCAGGGACATCGAACATGCGCATGATGCGTTTCAGGATCCGAGAGTTCATGTCTCATTATGAAAGTATTGTCTTTTCCGATCAAGAGTGCTCCCGAGTTCGATTTTTCATGATTTGAAATACTTCCCTGACAACAGATACTTGAAAATTTACGCACCCTAGCCGTCATCCCTCAGGAGCAGCAGCAGCGCCACCGCCGTCATCGCGATCCCCACCAGGATCAGCATCGGCGGCGCGCCCTTGCCAAGCGCGATTTCCCACAGGATCACCCAGCTTGGCGTCAGGTAGGTATAGGCCATAACCTTGGCCGACGGCAGGCGCATCGCCGCAATCCGCACCAGCAGGAACGTGCCCGCCGTCGCGAAGACCGACACATAGACGAGCGTGATCCAGACGATGGACGGCAACGCGGCCCAGTCGGTCGCCCGGATATCCGGCCAGGCGACGATCACCAGCAGCACCGTCCCGGCGGCGACGATGCCAAAGGTGAAGGCCGCCGCCGGCTCTCCCCGGCTCAGCTTGCGCATCAGCGCCGGATAGACCGCGTGGGCGATGCAGCCCCAGAAAAACACCATCTCGCCCCGGCCCACCTCGAAGGCAAGAAACGCCGACCAGTCGGCCCGGAAGATCACCCAGAGCGCCCCCGCCCCGCCGATGGCCAGCGCCAGCGCCATCCGCGCCGTCGTCACCTGCCGCAACAGCAGCCAGCCGAAGGCCGCCGCCATGATCGGCGTCAGGGTGAACACCGCCGCGGCGCTCACCGGCGGCGCGGTCTTCAGCCCTTCGAACATGGTCACGAAGTAGATGACATAGAGCCCGCCCAGCAGCAGGTAGCGCCAGGGCGCCCGGAAGGCGCTGCGCGGCATGCCGCCGGTCGCCAGCGCCACCCCGGCGATGATCGTCGACCCCAGCACGAAGCGCAGGGCGGTAAAGGCGGTGGGGGCGATCTCGTTCGCCATGATCCCGCCGAGCGAAAACGACCCCGCAACCAGCGCCGAAAAGGCCAGCATGGACAGATGCCCGACGGTCTGCGGGGTCAAAGCCGCCAATCCCCCGCGCGGTCCTTCAGGAACCGGGTGAAACTCTGGACCTTGGTGGTCCGGTGCAGGTCCACATGCGTGACCAGCCACAGCGTCGAGGCCCAGTCGGGTTGCGGCGGCATCACCTGCACCAGGTCGTCGCGGCCCGCCGCCATCCATTCCGGCAGAAATCCGATTCCCGCGCCGGCGAGAACCGCCTGCTCCATGACCGACCCGCTGGTGGCGCGGAAGGTGATGCAGCGGTCCGGCGCATGGGACCGGAGCCAGGCGTTGAACGGCGCCCGGTTGGTTTCGTCGTCGTTGGCGACGAACCGGTGCCGCGCGAAATCACCGGTGCCCGCAGGCAGCCCATGCGCATCCGCATAGGTCCGGCTCGCATAGAGCCCGGTGCGGGCGGTGGCGAAGGGCTGCACGACATTGTCCGGCTGATCCGGTGCCGACCCGGCCCGGATCGCCACATGGGCTTCGCCATATTCCAGCCGGAACAGGCGCTCCCCGGTCAGGTAACGCACCACAAGGTCCGGGTGAAGCGCCTGGAACTCGGTCAGAACCGGCAGCATCAGGTGTGAAAACCCGTCCAGCGACGTCACCACCAGTTCACCCGCCACCGTGTCGCCCTGCCCCCTCAGCCGCCCGACCAGCTGATTGAACTGATCGTCGGTCGCCTGCGCCACCCGCAGCAGGTCGGCCCCGGCTTCGGTCGCGGTATAGCCGCGCGCATGGCGCTGGAACAGCTTGACGCCCAACCGCGCCTCCAGCGCGTCGATATGGCGGATGACCGTGGCGTGATGCACGCCCAGAACCTCCGCCGCGCCGCTGACGGTGCCGACACGGGCCACCTGGTAGGCGGTGCGCACCTCGTCCCAGTTGTCCATTGCGCCCGCCGCCTCTGTGCAAATATCAACAATACCGGTTCAGTTTCGCGTGTTGCGTTCAGCCACGCAAGGTCCAATTTCAACCGCAGACATCAAACGAGGAAGCCCCCATGTCCCAGACCATCCTGCAACTCGACAGCTCGATCACCGGCGCGCAGTCCGTCACCCGCAAACTGACCGCCGATATCGTCGCCCGCATCGCCACCCCCGGCGGCACGATCATCCAACGCGATCTTGCAGATGGCGTTCCCGCCATCGACGGCGGTTGGTTCGCCGCCGTGCGCCAGGCCCCGGACCAGCCGACCGCTCCGCAACAGGCGCTGATCGACATCTCCGATGCCTATATCGACGAGATCCGCAACGCCGACACGCTGGTGATCGGGCTGCCGGTCTACAATTTCTCTGTGCCCGCCCAGCTCAAGAACTGGCTCGACCAGATCGCCCGCGCCGGCGTGACCTTCCGCTATACCGAAGCCGGACCCGAAGGGCTGATGACCGGCAAGCGCGCCATCGTCGCCATGGCTTCGGGCGGGACCGCCGCCGATGGCCCCGTTGATTTCGCCTGGCCCTACCTGCGCCACATGCTCGGCTTCATCGGCATCACCGATGTCACGCTGGTGGCCGCCGACCGGATGGCCGTCGATGCCGAGGCGGCGCAAAGCACCGCGCGCGATTCCATCCGCGCCCTGGCCGCCTGATCCGGCGCGCAATCTGCCGCCATCCGGCGATCCGGCCGAACACCGGGTCGCCCTTTTCCCCCGTGCCGTCGGCGCGCCGGTTCCCTTCCCGCCCGGAACCGAAGTCCAGGACGGCGACCTCTACGACGATTTCCAGGTTGGCTTCGCCGACCCCGACCGGTCCGGGACGGTCCTGGACAGCGGAATCGCCACCGCATCGAAGGTGCGCGACGGTTTCGTCACCGGTGTCGGCGTCGTGCCCGGCCTCCATGACGTGACCGCGACAGTGTCTTCCAAGATAATCCGCGCCACCAACGGGCAGCTCGTGTTCAGCTACGATTTCAGCGCCCTCGACATGTCGGACACCGGAACCAACGGCGTGCTCGGCTTCGACCTGACGGGGTTCGCCGGCTTTGACGTCACCTTCGCCTTCCAGAAGGCCGACGCTTTCTTCTATGCGCCGCAGATCAACCGTTCCGCGGACGGGGACATCATCAGCTTCGACTTCTTCGACCCCACCGACCTGCGGAGTGCCGGGTTCGAGACCTTCCTCTTCGCGGTCGATGCGCCCGGCTACCGCACGAACGGGGCAGGCACCGCCGCCATCCTGCTGGACACGTTCGGGACCGAGGACGTCGCCCTGACCGGCTTCCTGCCCGTTCCGGCCCAGGTGCCGCTGCCCGCCTCCCTGCCCGCCTTGCTGCTCGGTCTCGGCGCGCTGGGCGCGATCCGGACCCGCAATCGCCGCCGGGACCGCCCGGCCTCCCTTGACTCCGCGCCGCCACGGGCCTAGACGCAGCTTCATATCCGGAAGCGTGATCCCTTCCGGTCCCTGTCCACGGGGATCGCCCTCCACCAGCGTGTTACGCCCGTGGGGGCGATTGCATATTGACCGGCCCCCGACCATATCAGGGCCAACTGGAACCGGAACGGAGGCTGCGAGGCCATGTTTGAAAACCTGTCCGAACGCCTTTCCGGCGTCTTCGACCGCCTGACCAAGCAGGGCGCGCTGTCCGACGAAGACGTGAAAACCGCCCTGCGCGAAGTCCGGGTCGCGCTGCTGGAGGCCGATGTCTCGCTGCCGGTGGCGCGCGATTTCATCAAGACGGTGCAGGAAAAGGCCACCGGGCAGGCGGTGACCAAGTCGGTGACGCCGGGCCAGCAGGTGGTCAAGATCGTGCATGACGCACTGGTCGATGTGCTGCGGGGCGAGGGCGATCCCGGCAAGCTCAAGATCGACAATCCCCCGGCCCCGATCCTGATGGTCGGGCTGCAGGGTTCGGGCAAGACGACCACCACCGCCAAGCTCGCCAAGCGGATGAAGGAAAAGGACGGCAAGCGGGTGCTGATGGCGTCGCTGGATACCAACCGCCCGGCGGCGATGGAACAGCTGGCCATTCTCGGCGCCCAGATCGGCGTGGACACCCTACCCATCGTCAAGGGCGAAAACCCGGTCCAGATCGCCAGACGCGCCAAGACCCAGGCCTCCCTGGGCGGCTACGATGTCTACATGCTCGACACCGCCGGCCGGCTGCATATCGACGCCGAACTGATCCAGCAGGCCGCCGATGTGCGCGACGTGGCCAACCCGCGGGAAACCCTGCTGGTGGTCGATGGTCTCACCGGCCAGGACGCAGTCAACGTCGCCACGGAATTTGACGACAAGATCGGCGTCACCGGCGTGGTTCTCACCCGGATGGACGGCGACGGGCGCGGCGGCGCCGCGCTCAGCATGCGCGCGGTGACCGGCAAGCCGATCCGCTTCGTCGGCATCGGCGAAAAGATGGACGCCATCGAAACCTTCGAGCCCGAACGCGTCGCCGGCCGCATCCTCGGCATGGGCGACATCGTTTCGCTGGTCGAAAAGGCCCAGGAAACCATCGAGGCCGAACAGGCCGAGAAGATGATGAAGCGCATGATGAAGGGTCAGTTCAACATGAACGACCTCAGGATGCAGCTCGAGCAGATGATCCAGATGGGCGGCATGCAGGGCATGATGGGCATGATGCCGGGCATGGGCAAGATGGCGAAACAGGTGGAAGAGGCCGGTTTCGACGACAAGATCCTGAAACAGCAGATCGCCCTGATCCAGTCGATGACGAAAAAGGAACGCGCCAACCCGCAGATCCTCCAGGCCAGCCGCAAGAAACGCATCGCCAAGGGCGCGGGGATGGAGGTTTCCGACCTCAACAAGCTGATGAAGATGCACCGCCAGATGGGTGACATGATGAAAAAGATGGGCCGGATGGGCAAGGGCGGCCTGCTGAAACAGGCGATGAAAGGCATGTTCGGCAAGGGCGGCATGCCCGCAGACATGGCCCAGGGCATGGACCCCAAGGCGCTGGAGACCGCCGCTAGGCAGATGGGCGGCAAGCTGCCCGGCCTCGGCGGCGGCGGCATGGCCCTGCCGCCCGGTCTCTCGGGCTTCGGGAAAAAGAAATGACCACCCGCGCCGACCCTTGCAACCTCTCCGCATGGCAGGGGCATCGCGCCCTCCCCTGCCCCCGCAAGGGGGGCCGGTCGGGCGCGATCCGGTCCGCTTGCGCGGCCCGGCAGCGCTCCGCCGCAACCAGCGCGCGGCTGGCAGCCGGGCGTCGCCCCACCGCTTGTATATCTGAAATCGCGCGGCAGCGCGGCCTTTTGGCAGCGGGACGCTAGGCCATGATCCCGACGCTCATCACCGACAGGCTGCGCCTGCGCGCGCCCGGACCGCAGGACATCGCGCCCTTCACCGCGTTCTACGCGAGCGAACGCGCGCGCTTCGTCGGCGGCCCGCTCACCGCGGAGCAGGCCTGGCGGATGCTGGCGATGGAGATCGGTCACTGGACGCTCAAGGGCTTCGGGCGCTGGACCGTGGAAACCCTCGACACCGGCACCGCAGTCGGGCTTGTCGGGCTGTTCGAGCCCGAGGGCTGGCCGGAACCGGAAATCGGCTGGGACCTCTTCAACGGCCACGAGGGCAACGGCTACGCCACCGAAGCCGGTCGCGCCGCGCGCGACTATGCCTATGACATCCTCGGCTGGCCCACCGCGATCAGCCTGGTCAAGGACGGCAACGACGGGTCCGCCGCCGTGGCCGCGCGTCTCGGCGCGCGCCCCGACGGGCGGTTCGTCCACGAGCGCCACGGCGACTTGGCGATCTGGCGCCACCCCGCCCCCGCGGACCTGACCGACGGCGGGATGGAGGCCTACGCATGACCGCGCTCGCCATCCCGACGCTGGAAACCCGGCGGCTGATCCTGCGCGGCCCCGAGCCCGAGGATTACCCGGATTTCAAGGCCACCTTCACCAGCTACCGCGCCCGCTTCATGGGCGGGCCGCTCAACCCCTATGAAAGCTGGATGCTCTATGCCGCCGAGATCGGCCACTGGGCGATCCGCGGCTACGGCATGTGGATGATCCACGACAGGAAGACCGACGAGACCTACGGCATGGCCGGCGGCTGGAAACCGGCGAAATGGCCCGAGGCCGAGATCGCCTGGGTGATCTGGCCCGCCGCCGCCGGCAACGGCATCGCGCTCGAGGCGACACACGCCGCGCGCCGCCATTTCTACCGCCACCTCGGCTGGACCACGGCGGTCAGCTACATCGACCCCAAGAACCTCGACAGCATCCGCCTGGCCGAACGGCTCGGCGCGAAGAAGGATGCCGATGCCGCCAGCATCGACGGCAACGATGTGGTCTACCGCCACCCGGCGCCGGCGCAGCTCGACGACACCCAGCTGTCGCATGGCATCGAAATGGAAATCGGCCACTATGCCGACCCGCTGTTCAAACCGAAAGGCTGGGCCCTTGACTGACCGTTTCCCCCATCGCCGCCGCACCGGCGCGATACCGACATCATACCGACGTGATACCGGCGTCGGTCTTTCCCCCTTCGGAGAAGCCGCATGACCGATCCCGTCACCCGCGCCGCCACGCTGCTGAAAGGGCACCGCGAAAGCATCGACCGGCTCGATGCGATCCTCGTCTATACCCTGGGCGAACGGTTCAAGCACACCCAGGCCGTCGGCAAGCTCAAGGCCGAACACGACCTTCCCCCGTCCGATCCGACCCGCGAAGCGCAGCAGATCGCACGGCTCGAAGACCTGGCGAAACAGGCCGATCTCGACCCGGATTTCGCCAAGGCTTTCCTGAGCTTTATCATTCAGGAAGTCATCCATCACCACGAAAAACAACAGAAATAACAAAGCAGTAGGGCGGGGTTCTCCCCGCCGCCCCAGGACCAGCGCACGTTCCGTGCGACCCCCAACCAGCGCACGTTCCGTGCGACGCCATTCAAAGGAGAAACACAAATGGCCATGAAAATCCGACTCGCCCGCGGCGGTTCCAAGAAACG
Source organism: Sedimentitalea xiamensis (assembly GCF_030164465.1). Classification (GTDB taxonomy): domain Bacteria; phylum Pseudomonadota; class Alphaproteobacteria; order Rhodobacterales; family Rhodobacteraceae; genus Sedimentitalea; species Sedimentitalea xiamensis. The sequence continues at coordinate 10,299 of NZ_JASNJE010000046.1, read as the reverse complement.
CCCCTTCTACCGCATCGTCGCCGCCGACAGCCGCATGCCGCGCGACGGTCGCTTCATCGAGAAGCTGGGCACCTACAACCCGCTCCTGCCCAAGGACAGCGAAGACCGCGTGAAGATGGATATCGAACGCGTGCAATACTGGCTTGGCCAGGGTGCTCAGCCTACCGACCGCATCGCCCGCATGCTCGAAGCCGCCGGCGTCCGTGAAAAGACCGAGCGCAACAACCCCAAGAAGGGCACCCCCGGCGACAAGGCCAAGGCCCGCGCCGAAGAAAAGGCCGAAAAGGCCGCGGCCGCCGCCGCACCTGCGGAAGCCCCCGAAGCCGAGAGCGCGGAATAGGCCCGCGCCGGTTGCGCAGCATGACAACCTGCGGCCCCGCTCAGGGGCCGCACCTGAAACGATCCGGCTGAACGCCCATGTTCCGACCTGTCCGAACCCTTCTGCTGCTCGCGATCGCGTTTCTGGCCGGGGTGTTCTATGAACGTCAGGGCGTCGCGGAACGCTGCGAAGCGGGCGGCGGACGCATCGAAAACGGCATCTGCATGGCAGGCGGAGGGTCCTGATGTCTGACGATCTGATCTGTGTCGGCACCGTCGGCGGCGCCTTCGGCGTGCGCGGCGAGGTTCGCCTGAAAAGCTTCTGCGCCGTTCCCGACGACATCGAGACCTATTCCCCCCTGACCACCGAGGACGGAAGCCGCAGTTACACCGTCGCCCTGATCGGACCGATCCAGAACGGGTTCACCGCCCGCCTCGGCGGGATCGAAACCAAGGAACAGGCCGACGCGATCAAGGGCCTCAGGCTCTATGCCCGGCGCGACCAGTTGCCGTCGCTGCCGGATGACGAATTCTACCATGCCGACCTGATCGGGCTTCAGGTCCTTGACACCGGCGGCGCGCTTCTGGGCACGGTCCGCGCGGTGCAGAACCACGGCGCCGGCGACCTGCTGGAGATTCACGCCCCCGGCCTGTCCGAAAGCGTGCTGCTGCCCTTCACCGGGGCGCTCGTCCCGACCGTCGATCTCGCCGCCCGCCGCATCGTCGCCGATCCCCCGGACGGTCTTTTTCCGTCCTGAACGGAACCATCCCCGCCGCAACGGGTTCTCGTTTCACAAGCCGGTCCAGTGACCTGCGGAATGAAAGGTGACTCATCCTCCTCGCCGTCGCCGCCATTGCCGCGATGCCTGGCTTTGGCCGCTTGTCCGGCATTGCCCGTCCGGGGCGAAAATCCTGATCGTGGTGGCGCTGATCCTGTTCCTGCTGATGCTGCTCGGGGTCTTTGCAATCGCCTGACCCGCCTCCGCGCCTTTGCCGATGGCCACAAACCCGTTTGCATGGCCGCATCTTTGACGTAAGACGCGGCCATGTCCGATACGCCCGATGAAATCACGAAACCGTCCCGCGCGCTTGGCCGCAAGACCATCCGCCCCTCGCTGACCCCGCGCGAGCTGATGACCCCGGTCCCGGACCTCAAGGGGGTCTGGACGGCCCGCGTCATCACCCTGTTTCCGAACGCCTTTCCCGGCGTTCTGGGCGAAAGCCTGACGGGCAAGGCGCTTCAGGACGGTCTCTGGCAACTGGACACCATCGACCTGCGCGACTTCGGCATCGGCAAGCACCGCAATGTCGATGACACCCCGGCGGGAGGCGGCGCCGGCATGGTGCTGCGCGCGGACGTGGTCGGACCGGCGATCGAAACCGCCCAGGCCGGCGCCGGACCGCGGTGGCCGCTGATCTACCTCTCCCCGCGCGGCAGGCCGATGACCCAGGCGCTGATGCAGGACCTGTCGCGGGCCGAGGGCGTCACCCTGCTCTGCGGCCGGTTCGAAGGCGTCGACCAGCGGGTGCTCGACCATTACGACGTGCAGGAAATCAGCCTCGGCGACTTCGTCCTGACCGGCGGGGAAATCGCCGCGATGGCACTGATCGACGCCACCGTCCGTCTGCTGCCCGATGTGCTGGGCAATGCCGAATCCACGGTCGAGGAAAGCTTTTCCGCCGGGTTGCTGGAACATCCGCAATATACCCGGCCCGCGAGCTGGCAAGGCCGCGACATCCCGGACGTCCTGATGTCGGGCCACCACGGGCGCATCCGCGACTGGCGCCAGGCCCAGTCCGAAACCATCACCCGCGAACGCCGCCCCGATCTCTGGGCGCGGCGGCATGACAAGGGTAACGGCTGACCGCCTCGCGGGCGCCTCCGGGCAAGCCGCATGCCCACGGGCAGAACGGGCTTGATGCTTCAGCCGGACTTGCCTATACGCTGCGCAGGTTCGGATTCGCGGCAGCGGCTCCGGCCTTTCAGGTTTCGCGCTTCCAAGACGGCGCATCTTCTTCGGTGACGACCGGGTGGCGAAACCCCACGCAAAGGAAGGACGATCTGATCTCTGGCGGGCGCGACAGGCGGACCCGGTGAAGGCCAAGAGCTCTGAGACCGCGCAAATCTTCGTGGAAAGAACCACGAGCAAACCAGGAGTAGATGCGATGGACCTGATCGCACAATTGGAGGCGGAACAGATCGCCGCCCTCGGGAAAGAGATCCCGGACTTCAAGGCCGGAGACACCGTGCGTGTCGGCTATAAAGTGACCGAAGGCACCCGCACCCGCGTGCAGAACTACGAAGGCGTCTGCATCTCGCGCAAGGGCGGCAAGGGCATCGCCGGGGCGTTCACCGTCCGCAAGATTTCCTTCGGCGAAGGCGTGGAGCGCGTGTTCCCGCTGCATTCGACCAACATCGAAAGCATCGAAGTGGTGCGCCGCGGCCGCGTCCGCCGCGCCAAGCTCTATTACCTGCGCTCGCGCCGCGGCAAATCCGCCCGCATCGCGGAAGACGCGCATTACAAGCCCGTGTCGGAAACCAAAGCGTAAGGACCGGACCGATGAAAAAAGACATCCATCCCGACTATCACCTCATCGAGGTCAAGATGACCGACGGCACCGTCGTGCAGATGAAATCCACCTGGGGCAAGGAAGGCGACACCATGTCGCTGGACATCGACCCCAGCGTTCACCCGGCCTGGACCGGTGGCGGCACCCGCCTGATGGACACCGGCGGACGCGTCTCCAAGTTCAAGAAGAAATACGAAGGTCTCGGCTTCTGATCGAAACGGTCCGGCCCATGCCCGGACCGGACATCGGTGCAAGGCTTTTTCACCGGGCGGCGCTGCAAGGCGCCGCCCGGTTCGCGTTGCAACGGAACGCAGGAGCCTCTGGCCATCCGCGCCGCAGGCGCTAACCTGTCACGCAGGCATTCCGGGCAGCGTCCCGCCAATGCCGGCCGAACAGGGAAAGCACCATGCAGTTCAGAAAACGCCAAGGCGAAACGACCGTCACCCCGCCCGAAGACCACGACGCCGGCCTCTATTTCATCGGCCGCATCCACACCCCCTGGAGCGACCGCAACGATTGCCCCCGGCAGGGCCGCCCGGACGGCCCCGAATGCCGGATCGAGATCTTCCCGCCCTGGGTGGACGCGATCGAAGGCATCGACCGGTTCGAACGGCTGGAAATCCTCTACTGGCTGGACAGGTCCCGCCGCGACCTGGTGCGCCAGAACCCCAAGGCGGACGGTCAGCGGTTCTTCGGCACCTTCGCGCTGCGCTCGCCGCAGCGCCCCAACCCGATCGGAACCTCGGTCGTCCGGCTCGACCGCATCGAGGGACCGAACCTGTTCGTGCGCGGGCTGGATTGCCTAGACGGCACCCCCCTGATCGACATCAAACCGGACCGCTGCGCCTTCACGCCCCAGGCGCCGCCCAAACCGGCGGACTCACCCGGCGGCCCATGAAAGCCGCCTGCGGGATTCCCCGCCGGAAAAGAAGAGAGTTCGCCCACGCCTGCTCTCCCAGGGAACGACAACGCGATGTCATCGGAAAGCGCGATGGTGAAGCCGCGTCCAATATACTGCGTCAGCCGGTTCTTGATGATGAGATGGGCCTTGGGGGGCGCGACCTGCCTCCGGCAGTTTGGTCGCAAACGCACAGGCCAAGTGGATGTCCGAAAGGACGCTGCGGCGCGTAACCAAACCTTGCCGCGCCGAAACTATCCGTTGTCGCAGGTCCCGGAGCGGCTACGCTGCATGCGTTTCTCAAGCCGCTCCGGGGCTGCCCGCGCGTCGGATCAATGTTCCGGAACAGGAGGAAAGTCCGATCATGACACGACGCTCGATATGGCAGGTCCGATCGGCGCTTTCGCGCCTTGGCAGCATGTCTGCTGGCCAAGAATGGGCGCCCGCTACCGTTCGGTCATCAGACCATTTGCCGATGAGTCGATAACACGATCTACCGTGGCTTCGATTTCGTTTCGGGGGATGCCGATATCCCAAAGGGTATGGTCATCCAGCGCGGCAAGTGACGCGATCATCTTGCGTCTTTGCCATTTTTTGCATGATACCCGCATCCATCGCCGGAACACCTTGACGCCCCAAAGCCCATAGGTGCGTCGATCCGGGGAAGCGCGTGCATCGAGTTGTTCGAATGCAGACATTTGTTCGTCCATTATCAAGAGGCAAAACCAGTGCACATCCCAAACATGCGCCGAGGCGCTTCAAGCATCTTCAGGTCGGTTTGTGATGGCGGTTCAATTGATCCCCGAAGCACGGCAACACGAATGCTGCCCGCTCGGGGTTACCTGCGGTTCAGCAGATTTCCTGCGTATTGCAGGAACCTCTTATGGATCTTGGACATGGTCATGGACGGAATATGGTCGCTTCGCCCCGTGAATGCAACATCGGCGGCAACGATCAGCTGGATGGTGCCGGGACAGGATGGCTGGCGCGTGCGACAGGGTTTGCTTAGGGCTATCGTCACAGGGTCAGGAGACATGAGAATGCGCCGATCACTCGAAGAACTGGCAGTCACCCGATGGCTCCGCAGAAATGTGGAGCTGAGCTCGCTTTGCTTTCTGGCCTCGTTTGTCGCCTTCTTCTGGGCTTTCGCCGAGTTGGCCGACGAGGTGATCGAGGGCGGGACCCATGACCTGGATCGTGACATTCTCTTGCTGCTGAGAAAGGCCGGGGACATCAGCGAACCCCTTGGGCCCCCGTGGCTCCAGGAGATGGCCCGCGACATAACTGCCCTTGGGGGCGTTGCCATCCTGACGCTCACAACCCTTGCCACGGCAGGGTTCTTTCTGATCCGGCGGCAACCGGGATTGATGATGTATCTGCTTGCGACCGTGGGCGGAGGGATCGTGGCATCGAGCATTGCGAAGGCGGTCTTTGACCGTCCCCGTCCGGATCTGGTGCCGCATGGTTCCTTCGTCAGCACGGCCAGCTTTCCCTCTGGCCACTCCATGATGGCAGCGGTCGCCTATCTGACCCTTGGAGTGCTGATCGCCCACTTTCTGCACGGCAGGCGACTGAAAATCTATGTCCTGTCGCTGGCGATAATGGTGACGATCATGGTTGGCGTCAGCAGGGTTTACCTGGGCGTGCACTGGCCCACGGATGTGCTGGCCGGGTGGCTCGCCGGAAGCGGCTGGGCGATTGCCTGCCTGTGGGGGGCACGGCTGATCTTGCGCAGGAACAGGACCGGAAAGACGCCGGGACCCCTTCCGCGCTGACCATCCGGGGCGAAGGAACGGACCCGCCGCGCCGGATGAAGACCGGACGGCCGGTTGCGCTTTCCACGGCAAACCCGGCCATCCGGAATGGAGCGAGACTTAACGCGACGGGCAAAGAAGGGTGATGATGGCATCGCTTGAAGGCGCCTCCGCCACCAGAACCTCTTTCCACCGGTCTCCTTCGAGGCCGCTTGCCACCTTGTCGGAAAGCGCCGCTGCGGTCACGGAACCCAAACAATCCGAAAGCCCGGCCGAATGGCACAGTTCCGTAAAGAAATGCGCGGTCCGGTAGGACATGAAAATAACGCAATCGATGCTGCGCCTGCGGATCAAGTCCTGAGTCGCGTCAGAAAGCCTGCGCGCGGGCGCGGCCCCGTAGACGACGATGCGGCGCGCCCTGTAGCCCCGGCTGACAAGGTCTTGTGCAATGTCCGTCGTGATGTCCCGCCCGCTCAGATACGCGATCGCGCCATCCGTCGGCCTGACCTCTTTCAGGATGAGGTGGAGGAGGCTTTCCGCATCTCCGTCCGCTTGAAAAACCTGCGAAAATCCCGCCTGACGCAGCGGCGCCGCCGTTCCGGCCCCTACGGCATAGATCGGCGTGGTCTTCTTCAGGAAGCCAGCGTCGACGATGTGCAAAGACGCATAAACGGAGGTCACAACGAATATGTCGGCGTCCCGCAACGCGTCGCGGCCCGGGTCTGCCGAAGACACGTTCAGGACCGGTTCGACGGAAACCTCGCATCCTCTTTGTTCCAGCAATGGCCGCGTGAGTTCCGCCTGGAAGGATGGTCGCGTAAGCAGAACATGCATGACGAGCGCGCCTTTCTTTCGGGCATTCTCGCTCCACCGGCGCATGGTCGCGCCGGCCCAGTCCTGCCCGGATCCATTGTGGCCCGACCATGCCAGCAATCGTGACGAACGCCAATGAACGACATGTCACAGATCCGCCGACAGTGCCGCGTCGAAATCGATTAGGTTGACACAGCCGAAGGGACTACCTAACTCTAGGCGCATGTTGGAACATGCAGATCACTATCGTTTTCTTCTGCTGAACCGCCCGTCTCCCCGGGTGGTCTAGGCGCGATTGCGCCTGCCGAACCCCCGGGGCCTCCTCTGAATGCAATGATGAACGCGCGGCAAGGATCGCCCGAGGAGATGTCATGTCCAACACCCAAGAACATAGGTTTTCCGCCTTCGCGAACCGCCGTCACGCTCAAATCGGGCTCCGCGCGTCTTCGCCGGTGCCAGAATATGACTATCACAGACTGATCGCATATCAGAAGCAATGCGATGGCTCAGGCGAACCTGCCTTGATTTTGCTGTCATATGTAATTCGACACAAGTTGATGACGCTGAAACCGGTCAAGAACCTCTATTCGGCGGATATGGTTACAGGCGGTCGTCAGTTCCAATACGCGATTGACAAGGGTCCGGTTCAGGACGGCCTGCTCGTGCATCGTGCCCGATGGGGGCAGAGCACCGGGATCATCCCCGCATATTCGATCCTGGGCGCAACGCTGATCGGAATGCGGGCCGGACAACGCGCTCCCCTGCTGTGCGAGAACAGCTCCGTTCGGTCGGTCTCGGTCTTGCGCGTGATCCAGACAACCTGAAATCTTCGGGCGGATGACTCCCAGACTGACGGGTCCGCCTTAACCCTACGCATTCGCGTTTCTACTCATAAGGAGCGGACATCATGACGCAGCAAGAACTTACCAAGCCACGCAATCGCCGGGCACGAAATCCGAAGATCGTCATCAATGCCGATGATCTCGATCATCTCGAAGCGCTGGCAGAAGGCGCGATGGCGCGCAATATCGACCTGGCCGACCGTTTGCTTGATGAGCTTGGCCGGGCAAAGGTCGTGCCAGCGGCAAAGATGCCGGCAAATGTCGCCGCGATCGGAAACACGGTCACGTATCGCGATGAAACCTCCGGTCAGGAAAGAACGGTGACTCTCGTCTATCCGGAAGACGCGGATATCGCGCAGGGCAAGATTTCCGTCATGACCCCGATCGGGGTGGCGCTTCTGGGCCTGCCGGAAGGTGCGTCGTTTCACTGGGACACCCGGTCGGAACAGCGCAGAACGCTCACCGTGATCGCGGTCTCCTAGGTCGGCGTCAACGCGAGGCCCGCTCCCGGCACGTGTTCTTTCCCGCTCCGGACGACGGATTTCGCACCATGAGGATCAAGAGAGATGTCCAAGGTTTCATCCACGCGCGTCGACAGACTCCTGTCGTCGATGGGGTATGGCACACGCAAGGACATCGCACATTTGGCGCGGTCTGGCGGCATCGTCTTCGATCAGGGTGAGATCACAGACGCCACCGTCCGCATTCCCGTCAGTGCGGATTTGCCATGCCACCTGAGGATCGGGGGCAAGGCTCTCGATCCCCTTGCGGGCATGGTCGTGTTGATGAACAAACCCGTGGGCGCGACCTGTTCGCACAAGGAGGCGGGCGCGTTGGTGTATGATCTGCTGCCCACGCGCTGGCGGCGCCGCAATCCCGCGATTTCAACCATCGGGCGCCTGGACAAGCAGACGTCGGGGCTGTTGCTGCTGACCGATGACGGCAATCTCCTGCACCGGATCAGCAGCCCCAGAAGCCAGGTCAGGAAGACCTATCGCGCCAGGCTTGCGCGCCCGCTCGACGGCGCCGAGACCGCATTGTTTGGATCCGGAAGCCTGACGCTTAACGGAGATGAAAAACCGTTGGCACCCGCAACACTGAAGATAATCTCCGAAACCGAAGCCCTGATCACCGTGACCGAAGGCCGATACCACCAGGTGCGCCGTATGTTCGCCGCCGCCGGCAACTTCGTCGAGGCCCTGCGGCGCGAACGTCTGGGCGACCTCTGCTTGCCCGACACTCTGGCCCCCGGTCAATGGAGCCTGCTGAGCGAGGAAGAGATCGCCCTGGTCTTTCGCTAGCCCGCGGAATCGGCTCAGATCACGCCAAGCATCCGCATCGCCTCGGCAACCCGCACGAAACCTGCGATGTTTGCGCCCAGAACGTAGTCGCCGGGAGCGCCATATTCATCGGCGGTTTCAGCACATCGATCGTGGATGCTCTTCATGATCTGCGCCAACCGCTGTTCCGTCTGTTCAAAACTCCAGCGGTCGCGGCTGGCGTTCTGCTGCATTTCCAGCGCCGAGGTCGCAACGCCCCCCGCGTTCGCGGCCTTGCCCGGTCCGAACAGGATGCCGGCCTCGCGCAGGATGCGGATCGCCTCGGGGGTGCAGGGCATGTTCGCGCCTTCGCCGACAGCCAGCACACCGTTCTTGACCAGCGACTTCGCGTCCTTGCCCGTAAGCTCGTTCTGGGTGGCCGAGGGCATCGCCACGTCACAGGGCAGATCCCAGACAGAGCCTTTCCCGACGGGTACGAAATGAACCCCGTCCCCACGCAACCGGGCATATTCGGAAATGCGCTTGCGGCGAACGGTCTTGATTTCCTGAAGCAGCGCGAGATCGATACCGGATTCGTCTATGACGTAGCCACTGGAATCCGAACAGGCGATGACCGTGCCGCCAAAAGATTTCACCTTTTCGATGGTATGGATGGCGACATTTCCCGCACCGGACACCACGACGCGCTTGCCGTCAAATCCGGTCTGGCGGGTTTCAAGCATGGCTTTGGTAAAATAGGTGTTGCCGAAACCGGTCGCCTCGGTGCGGGCGCGGGATCCGCCGTAGGCAATGGCCTTGCCGGTGAACACGCCCGATTCATAACGGTTCGTCAGGCGCTTGTATTGGCCGAACATGTATCCGATTTCGCGGCCGCCCACACCGATATCGCCGGCCGGAACATCCGTCTGCTCCCCCAGATGGCGGTGCAGTTCGGTCATGAGAGATTGGCAAAAGCGCATGATTTCGCCATCGGATTTGCCCTTGGGGTCGAAATCCGTGCCGCCCTTGCCGCCGCCGATCGGCAGGCCGGTCAGGGCATTCTTGAAGATCTGTTCGAAGCCCAGGAACTTGATGATGCCCAGGTTGACCGACGGGTGAAACCGCATCCCGCCCTTGTAGGGACCAAGGGCCGAGTTGAACTGGACGCGAAACCCGCGATTGATCTGGACGCTGCCCTGATCGTCGACCCACGGAATGCGGAAGATGATCTGGCGTTCGGGTTCGCAGATCCGTTCGATCAGAGCCTGTTCGAGGAAATCGGGGTTCTTGGCCACGACGCGTCCGAGGCTTTCCATCACCTCGTGAACGGCCTGGTGAAATTCCGGCTCCCCGGCATTGCGCCGCATCACCTCGGCGAGGATCGGTTGCAGCTTTTCGTCGATATTGTTCATGTCTTGTGCCACTTTGCAGGTGAAATGTTTGCCGGATGCGGAAAATACGGGCATCCGCAATGCCGATGCCCGTTTATTGACCCGGCTATTTGATCTTCAACCGCTGCGCAAGCTTTTCTCGGTCAGGATGAGAGCGAGCCGGATGTCATGCGGCCGCGGGTAGACGGTTGTCCGTTGCGCCGCCTCCGGACCGATCCCGATCATGAAGGGTTTCGGGTCCGGCGCCGCCAATGTCCGGTCGAAACAGCCCCCGCCAGGGCCGCGGCGATAGCCATCTGCCACCTTCAGCGCATGGGCCAAGCACAGCGTCGGCGCGGACCTTGTCATAGAAGCGATGCACCAGGTCGGTCAGCCTTGCCTCGTCCAGTCCGGTCCGCGCCATGATCTCGGCGGTCATGCGCGGGCGGGCGGAGATGATCCGTGGGGCGTCGG
>NZ_JASNJE010000045.1 GCF_030164465.1 Sedimentitalea xiamensis | reverse complement strand
GAAGCTTGGCTTACATGGGTTCTCGAGCGTATCGCCGATCACAAGATCAACCGGCTCGACGAACTGCTTCCATGGAACTGGACGCCGCAATAGGCCTCAAGTGCGTAGTCGGACGGATACGGTCATTCACCGTCGCGCCCGACGCCAGCGTTTCCGCCACAATCCGCGCCTTCACACAATCCGGCCACCGCCGGTGCCCGCTGTCTGAGAATTCGAGACCCAGACCTCTGAGAAACTCTCTCTTCGTCTTCATTGAGAAACTCACTACCTGTCATCCAACAGGGGTTGAGTCTCAAATCCAACGTTTCAGCAGAAGGTGACCGCCAGACGCCGCTTACGCAGTAACCGATGCCAATTCCCAACCATCCGCGTCGCAAATGGACAATGACATGGCGCTGATTCAATGGTTCGTTCCGCGGGAAAACGCTTCAAAACCAGTCAGGAACGCCGCTCAGGTCTCTTTCCGTAATTGCAGGGCCAGTCCGCGGCTGTTCGACCATGCGAGGGCCGCTAGGACGACGAGCAACCCCATCGCGATCGGGATCAGCGAGGCCAGCCCGAGCAGGCCCGCGTGACCCAAAACCGGACCGGTGGCTTCGCGAACGCAGGCGTCCCGCAATGGACCCGGATCACCCGCCGGGCAGAGGCAGGACGCGCCGCTCAGCCATTCCGGCAGGACATTGCAGGACCAAAGCGACCAGTCAGGCGTCATCAAGTAGATCGGCACGAGCAAGGCAACGGAGAACAGGAAGGCCAACAGCCCGTAGATGCAGAAGATGACGGCGTAGGCCAGGAAAATCCACGCCACGCCGAAGCCGCGCAGGCGCATTAATAGCTGTGCCTTGGCATTGCCGCCGACCAGGCTCCAGACACCGAAGCCGATCACCAGGAGCGAAAATCCCGTCGCGCCAAGGGCCGTCAAGCTGATGGAACGCTGCAATTCGCGCATTCGTTGATCCATCTCGTTCATGAGCTTGAAATTGGATAGGTTAGCGATGAAGTTCGCCTTGAGATAGTCAAAGACTTGGTGCCGTTCGGCCGGATCGAAGAATAGCCGTGCCCCATCGTAGACCGGAACATATCGGTATGCCGTGTCGTCGACCAACATCTGACCCGTAGCCTCGATCTCGACTTCCTGTTGATAGAGTTTCAGAGGCATTAGGACCGAGACTTCGTCCCAGACCGGGCTGGGAAGCGTGGACAGCATGCTGACCTGTTTCACTGCACCGCCTTCAGGCGTGATCTTCGCGTAGCTGGCATCGGGATCGTTGTCCGGGGACACCATGAACCCGAGGGGCTTGTCGATCATGTCGATCAGTCCTACCACCAGTTTCGATTCCCCGTTGAGCAGAATCTCGAAATCGTCGAAGCCCTCCTTCATGCGCGTCAGGACAGGCCGTTCGCCGGATAGCCGCATTTGTGTGAACATCTCGTCTTCGTAACACCCCGCCAGAAGTCCGACTGCGCGGTCGAGTTCTCGGGATTGATCCGAAAAGGCCAGTTTGGCTTGCGGTTCATAATTGTAGGGAAATACGTGTTGCAGCCCCTTGCAGGGATTGGTCATCAAGCTTAGGCTGTCGATTTCAGGCGCTGCGTCCTTGGGCCCAAGCCACGGTTTGCCGTCCAGTTGCCGCACGATGTCGCTGTCGATCTTCTGCCTTGGGTTGTCGGCGCTGGTCTTCTGGTAGACGACCGCATGCCGGACGGAAGGATCGCTGAGGGCAAGTTCGAACCGCTGACTCACTTCGTTGTGCGCAAGAAGACCGAAAAAGATGGCAAGGGTCATAATCGTCATCATGGCCAGGCAGGGCAGGCCGGCCGCGCGCGGCATCCACATGCGCGGTCCCGGACCGTCTCCTGACAGCTGAGGCGGTCCGGGACCACCCGATACCTGGATCTTGCCGCCGGGCCGCAGCGCCAGTTCCCGCCCAAGCCGCACGGCGAGACGGGCGCGTACCCGTAGAACGGGAAAGCGCTTTTCGTCGGCATCGTCCGTTTCGGTCAGCGGCGCGTCGTCGGTCCGCTCGTCTGCCCGCCTGTCACCTTCGGCCAGCGCATCCAGGAACAATCGTTCGGGAAACCCCGCTGTCGTTGCGATCGCGCGGGCCTGCCGCGCGCCGTCCGGACCGTCGAGGCTTTCCCTGGCTGCGCTGATGATCAGCTGGCCAGTCTTGTCTAGGACGTGGAATACATCGCCGAAAAGCCCGGCGATAAAGGGATCGTGCGTCACCATAACCACGGTCCGGCGCCCTTTCCGCATCCGTGTGCATAGGAGGTCGACAAGCGCATGCCGCCGGTCATGATCCAGGTTCGAACCAGGTTCGTCCGCAAAGATGACGTCCGGATCGCTGGCCACTTCGCGCATCGTGGCGATAGCCTGGCGTTCGCCGCCGGAAAAGGTCCAGACCTCGCGGGCGCCCGACACGTACTGCGTGGGGTCGAAGCCGAGCGCAGCCAAGTCTTCGGCAATGCCGCTGGCCATCGGACCGTCAAGCTGAAGGCCCTTGGCCAGCATCGTTGCTTCCAGGTTGGTGGTCACGCTGGCGTCCCGGAACAGGTCGTTGCCCTGTAGCACAAACCCGAAATTCCGGAACGCCAGATGCCGCATGGAACCGTCCATCGCTTCGGCCAAGGTTTCGTATGGTACGTAGTTCCAGTTGGAAGGATGATCGTCCTTCGCCACGAGCAAGCCACCCAGAACGGACAGGAGCGTGGTCTTGCCCGATCCGGAGGGGCCGAGGATGATCGAGACCCGACCTCGGGGTATCCGAAGGTCCTCGACCTTCAGGCGTCGACTCTCGGCCCCTATTTCGAGGTCCAGCTGTTTCAGGTGCAGTACCGAAGGCTCTGTCGCCATCGGTTCAGTTCCCCGGACCGGAAGCCGGAGTGGCCGGCTGATAGCGAAATACCACCCGGAAGCCGACCGGTTCACGCGCATCGGTCATGGGCGTTGCGCGGCTGGTCCATTCGCGGTCGATGACTCGGTCTACCGACCCGCCGTCGGACCGGAGACGCACGATCTTGGCGCGCCGGCAGGGGTTCTCGTTCACGATATGGCATGTCGCCAGCCATTCCCAAACATCCGGATTGATTTCCAGGCTGCGCTGCGCGTCGCTCAGCAGTCGCTTCATGCAGCCCTGAAGATGGTCGGAGTTCATTGGATAGATGCCGGCCTCGGCCGCCTCCAGGATCGGTTTTGGTGGTCTGGTCTGCCAAATTCGGTCGGGCACGCAATCTGCCTTGCCCTGAAGGAGCCGCCAGTCAGCTTCGACGAAGCGCTTGTAGTCGATCTCGGACGGTAGGCTGAATGCACCCAGGTCGCCCACTTGCGCGTTGAGATAGTCCAGATAACGTTCGGCCTCGCGGTGGCTTACCTGCATGATACGGGAGGTTTCGGCGACATCGCCGACGCGTTTGCAGGCACTTGCGTCCTCGCAGGCATCCCAGTCGGTCAGCCGGATCAGATCACTAAGAGCGACGATCTCGCCCGAGTCTGCCTCCGCGAGTTCGGCGATCCGGACGGTCGGACACTCCGTGCAGGGACGGAAAGGCGCGCCCACAGCCCAGTCAAGACGGGTTGGATGCGCAAAGTGAAACACCTGGTGATCCTGCGGCGTCAGGTGCGAGCGCAACGGAACGAAGCCCCGGCCGATCTGAATCGGGTTGCCGAACCGGCCAGCCAATTCGGCTTCGACCTGGTCCGCCATCTGATACGCGGGAATCCTGCCCCGGCGTTCCTCAGCGCCGCCGTCGAGCCGACGCAGCACGCGCAGGAACGCCACTCGTATCAGACCGTCATCAACGAACAGGCCCTCGCTCCGATCATCTCCTGTTGCGGCGCTCATGAAATAGGCGCTGCCATCGAAGCGGGCGAGCGACTGCTCGCGTTCCGGCGCGGCGCGAAACCGCGCGAGAGCGTCGCCGGTGTGACAACCGACGAGGACCCCGAAGAACCGGAAGCCGCCACCCTCCGCGCCCAGTTCCGCCGCGCGGGCTTCAAGCTTATGGAGGATGTTCTCCAGCGGCAGACCGTCGAGATCGCGCCCGATCAGCTTGCCATCCCGAGAGCCATGGCCGGAATACCAGAGAAACATCTCGGCTCCGTCCTCAATTCGGCGAAAGGCCTGAGCGACCCCTTCCGAGAGATCGCCCCCGGTCGGATCTTCGCACAAAATGGTTTCGAACCCGCGATTACGCAATTCGCGAGCCACCGCTCGGGCATCCTCGATCGGCGTCGTCAAGGATTTGAAGGGACCAGCCCCGACCGCGCCATAATCGCTGATCCCGATGATAAGCGCCAGCCGCTGGCCGGCGTTCTCGAAATGCGCGCGGGCCTGGCGTTCGGACTGCCATCGCGGCGGGTCCGCGAAATTACGGGCGTGCTCAGCGGCAGTGATCAGCGGCGGAGCAGGCTCGACCGCGCAGCCTTGCGCCATGAGACCGGGCCCCTGCCAGCAAAGAAACAAGGCGCAGATGCAACGCAGCAGGACAGATCTCATGGCAGCATCTCCACGGGTAACCAGTACAGTGCCGCGCCTCCGACCGTACCCCAATCCCATGAATAGGGCCGGGCATTCTCAAGCTCCCAGCGAATCCGGCCGCCGCCGGATTCTACCTTGCGTAAGCCGCTGCCGATCTTTCCATTGATGACGTTGAAGAGCCATGCCTGGCTGCGGCAGATATCGTCGGTGAACGCGGTCTTTTCTTCCGGTGGAACGTTCTGGTTGTTCAGCCAGATGACAAGGTCTTCGACACTATTTTCGCGCAGTACATGCGACAAGTGATTGGCGGGAATTTGGAGTTTCTCTTCGATCAGGACGGCGATCGGGCGGTCCCAGTCAGGCGGCTCTCCGGCAACGGTCTTGAACATTTCCTTGTAGAGCGCACGCACAGCTTCCTGCTCCCGGTTCGGGCCGAAGGCATTGCAAAGCGACGTAGTCGCGATTTGCGTTCCTTCCAACGCCCGGTAGTCCATCGCCACCCAGAAATCGAGCATGTCGGTACCGTCGGGATACTGCTCAGGGACCCAGCCGACATCGACGAATTGCGACGTGGCAAGGGCCTGGTTCGCCGCGGATTTTGACACTCCGCGTTCGTCAAGAATATCGAGGAACCGATTGGTCAGATACAGAATGGTTAGCCGGTCGCTTTCAAGAAGCGCGCCGGGAGCGATCTTTTCCATAGGTTTATTCGCGGGTCCGCCCGACGTATCTCCCTGAGCGGAACGCAAAGACTGTGCCCGCGCGTCAAGCGCAAGGTCCACGGACGAGAATACGTTGCCGATCTGTCGATAGATGCTGTCCACGACCGCTTCGTCCGTTTCGCTGGTTTGGTCCGGATCGAAGGATCGCTTGAAGCCGACGCCAAGCTTGCCATCGACGTCACCGCCCACTGTTTCCATAGACAGGGCGCGGGCGAAGCCTTCGAAACTACCACGGCTGGTCATGATTGCATCGACGTCCTGCTTGCTGTCGCTGGCGATCTCTTCCCCGCGCACGCCCACGAAAATCACTGATGCTTGCGCCGCCTTCACGTCTTTGGCGACGTCGTCGATGGAGACCGGTTCGCCGAAAACGCGCGCGCAATCCACCGGTTCCTGGCCAAGTAGGGCGTAAACCTTCGTTCCGTCGCAGGGGCCGTGATCCCCGATCACGATGACCACGCGCAATTCACCTTCGCTGCGGAAGTCTTCTTGCAGAACACGTTGGATCGCCGCGCCCACGGCTTCGGGCTTGTCCTTGTTCGGGTCGCTGCGGAACGGTTCAGACGCGTTGGCAAGACGGTCCATCACCCGCCGCCACGCTCCGCTTCCGGTACTGCCGAAGCGTTCGAGCGGCAGGAATTGCACGCTTTCCGGAGCGCTCGGATCGTCATAGTCGCCATAGGCATAGGCTGCGATCCGCCAGCGTGACAGCAATTCCCGATCATCGATGCGTTCTAGCAGGAACTTGTTCACCGCGTCTGCCGCCAGTTCAAAATACTTGCCCATACTGTATGTGCCGTCGATCAGCAGGGCCACATCCACGCTGCGCGCCGCCTCCAGATCGCGCAGGTACTCACCCCGCGCGTCGAGTGTCTCTATGCTTACTTCGCGGCTGGCAGTACCGGGATTGTCTGACGCTCCAGGAAAGGCGATGGCGTAATAGTTCAGCGCATCTACCTGCGCATGGTCGATGATCGGGAAGCGCGGACGCACCTTGTCATCCGGTTCCGTAAGGTCGTCAGGTTTCACCGCTAACGGTTCCGGTGTACCGGCCGCGCGCGCGAAATCCTCCGCATCGAACTGGTTGGCGAAAGCGAACCATTCCTTTCTGTTTGCGGGGGTACTTCCGGTCGGCTTCCAGGGCGCATCGTTCGCGGGGAAATAGCCGCTCATCCTTGTAGACCACAGAATGACCTCTCGCACATCAACCCAGCCCAGTACGGCCGTGCCTTCCTTCTGGTGACCTCCGATCAGGAGGTAAGTTGTCTCGCCCGAATCCTCGAAATCGAATACGTAGTTGATATCGAATAGCTTCAGAGCCTTGCCCATCGGCGGGCCATCCGGCGCACCGTACAGCTTGGCGCCGCTGTCGACCGCACCTTGACCGGCATCGGTAGGATCGTTTCGCGCGACGACCTTGGCGGTCAGCAGGCTGTCTTCAGGCACGTAAAGTTCGGACAGGTTTCGCGAGGCGGAAAGATCGTCGAAGGTCAGCGCGTCACCCGGCACGACGTTGTCACGCTCGACCCAGGCGCAGCCATAGGGTTGCCCAGTGCGATCCGGATCGCTCGCATAGATCACGAGGTACTCGCCAGAAGGGGCCTGCTTGAGAATTTGCAGCTCCGAACCGATCGCCGTTCCGTCGTAATCGGAAGCGCGAAATTCCTCCGGTGCGTCCTCGAACGGAAACCCGCCGGAACCGATGGGTGCGGTCAGCCAAGTAGTGTCCGATCGTGCTGAGAAGTACGGCTTGCCGAAAAGCCCGTTGTCAAAGTCCGCCGAAGCTGGAAACCCGTTCCGCGTTCTTTCTAGCTCCTTGAAGATATCGGCGAGGCCCAATCGCACCAGCCCGTTGTCAACATTCAGCGGGCAGGCGCCGTCTTGGGCCACCTTTTCCTCTGCAAAGCCGATATTTGGCAAACCGCCCAGAACAAATGTCAGGATTGCCGCAAACAAGGGCACCGCGAAGGAGGGTCGCAGCGCTTCGTGACCCGTTACCACGGATGCGCTTTGCTGACATAGTTTTGGGGTCCATTCCATGGTCAACCGTCCTTCAGATTGTTAGCGCGAATTGTACGATCGATACGCTCCAGCGCCCCCTCGTAGGCCAAGGAAAACCGGTTCGCGACGTTCCCGTAATTGTTTCGCATGTCCTGTAGGGTGATGGGCAGAACTGTCACGCGGTCCCATGTGCTGTCACCGCATACGGAGCCGTCCGGAGATAGTGCGATCACGATTAGGTTGTCGGCGGGCGTTTCGGACAGCGAAGCGTCCAGATCATCGAATTCACGGCAGACGCCGAACCCCAGCTCTTCCGCGCGGATGTTTACGGCAAGTACCGGCGCGATCACCGGTCCGGACGGATCACGCGTATCCCAGTTGACGGCATTCTCCTGCCGCAGTTCCGCCATCTTGGCCAAAAGCGTTGCTGGTTGGGCCGCAACGGTCTCCTGACGGTTGTCCTGACGCCCACCTGACAATTCCACGGCCGCGCTGCGTATCTTGTCCTGTATGTCGCTTGCGGACGCGCCATGGAACATGGGGTTGCCGTCGCGTGCCGTTGCAATTGCCTCGAACCCGCCGCGCACGCGCTGCAACACGATCAGCAGGCGTGGCCTTTCGAAGACGAGGCTCTTGGACGATGTCACCACATCGTTCGCGGTAACCGCCAAGTTTACCATCCGGTCCCAGAAGAATTGCTGATCGAGTGATGAAGACGCTCCGATGCTCTGCAATGCGGCTCTGCCTGCATCGCCGGAAAGCGACGTGCCGACGAAAGCGATGATTGGGCGCGGGGAATCCACGGCGACGTTAGCGCGTCCTTCATCATCGAGCGTGGTCTGGCCGGACAGCACACAATCAAGTGCGCTTCTGCCTAGAGTGATTTCTGCCGATCCGTCCCTAGGCACTTGCAGTATGTCGTGACGCTTTTTGTCCGGCGTTGGCTGGTAAAATGGCAAACCGTCCGGGGACCTAGCAGGCAGAGTGCCCCGACCTTCCATGACCTGGAATAGTCGAAGGTTCGGGCCGTCCGGTCGCACAGACAAGGCGATGTCACTGCAAAGGATTGGCTCAGGCGCGCCATCGGCCTTGCTGTGCATGGCGATGCGGATGTCCGCCATGTCGATCAACCGGCCACGCGGTGTCAGCCTCACGGGCTTGCCCGTCCAGACCGCGTTGAACGGGCCTTCGCCATTCTCGGTGGCCAAGAAATCTGCAGACCCAACAAGGGCCTTCGCTGGTTCGATCCATGCGTCGAAAGGCGGTTTCGGCGATACTTCGATATCAAGCTTCTCGTCAGCTATGGGCAGGATGGGAGTTGTGATTTCCTGGCTGCCGCCGCTTTCGAACGCGATTTCCCTGGTAATAAGAGGCGCTTCCAGGTTGTGGGGTGCGAACAACCGGACCCTTCCTTCGTAGAATTGCGGTTCGCTCGCGGTCTGGAGCCGTTTACGTAAAACAGATGGCAGGGACGACAGGTCGAGCGGAATCGACACTGCGACCTCGCGCCGTTCCAGCTTAGTGGCCGGCGGAGGCGCGGGCTGATAGAAGTAGGAATCCAGGCTGTAGGCGTCGCTCAGTCGACATCCGCCTGGCGGCAGTTCCAGATGAGCTGGGCGGATCAATTGGCAATCCAGGTCCGACAAGGGTTCATCCAGCCCTATATCCGTAGCCAGAAGCGTCGTCTCGCGCGCCGTCCAATCGGTGAAGGTGATCGAGGAGAGCCGCTCGCCTGCCGTGCCGAGCGCGCCGCCGAAGACCCGGATGGCGACAGATTCGTCCTTGGTCAGATCGCGACCGGTCAACGCGTCTTCCGGTTGGACAACCACGTGGCGCTGGGGCCGCAATGTCATGCTCTCCACCGCCACGTCGCCGTCTGCAGTTACGTTCAGGCAGTACCGCTCCAGCAGGACCTGGGCATCGGTGCCCGGCGCCCGGATCCGGCACGCGACAAGTCCGTCGAATTCCTCCGGATCGATCACGAACGGGACGTTGGCGGTGTCTGTGCCTTCATCGAATACCAAGGGTTCTGGTTCCGTTTTGTCACCGTCGCCGATGGTGAGGGCAAGTTCTTCGCTCAACATGCCGGCCGGCACTCCCTCGCGCCGGACTTCGACTATGACTGTCTGTAGTTGAGCGATATCGGTGGCGGATTCTTCGGAAACGGGGTCCCTCACCGTTTGCGCTCCGAATTGATCCACGATGGTCGCCGCCGGCCCCGTCATTGCGCCGGGGCGGGTGGCACCCCAGTAAAACACGACATGCGACAGACTGGGTGCAAGACGCGGAATGTTCTCGCTCCATCCGCCTGTCGAAAATCCGCGCAGGCACACTTGGTCATTGGCCGTAGCCAGATCGGGCGGGATAGGAACTTTCGGCCAGTCCATGCGGCCCGTATTGGCATTCGGTTTCGCGTAAGTCGAGGTCGAGAACATGTCGGGATTTTCACTCAACTGACGACAGTCGCCCATGGCGTATCTGAAAAGATGCTGCTCGACGAGCTGCTGGCGTTCGCCGTCGATCCTCACGCCGACCAGGGTGATCGTCGGAATGCGTCCCAATGCGCCGCAATCCGCCTGGCAAAGCGCCATCGCGTAGCGTCCGTCATCAAGCTGCAGCCATCTGAGGCCGCTGCGCCTTTCACCTTCGGCGATTGCATCGAGATCGTCCGGCGTTATGCCAAGTGGAGGGGAACCGGTCGAAACGGCGATGTCGGCGATCCGGCCGGATTGCTCGGTTTGCTCGACGTAGCGCGCCGCCGTCACATCCCCTGTGACGCTAGGAGAGAATTCCTGACCGCCTGGGATCAGGACGTTGAGTAACAGATTGCCGTATGCGTCGCGTGCATCCGCAGGAAAGGACGTGCTGCCCGACGATACTCTGGCAACCTCGTCGCTTACGCGAAAGTATCGGGGAGCTGAAATGCCGGTACAACCGGACCCTAAGAATGGGCGCACTCTGTAAAGAGTCCAGTCCTCCGCCTCCAAGGTCCAGTTTCCCTCTGTGTCGTAGGTGCCGGTCCGGATCAAAAGGTTGTCCGCGCGATCCGGAAGAACCTCGAAGCTCATCCGCTCCGGTGCGCGGTTGACCGGGGACTGGCAGACATAGCGGTAGGTCCAGTCCGGCGCATCCTCGGTGACCAATTGCTGAGCGAAGAGAGCCGCAGGCCAAAGAATGCCGACCCAGATTAATCGGCGAATTTTCCTGGAGCCATTCATCTGAAAACCAACTCCGTCTTGTTCGGGCTCAGCACAAGATAGCCGCTCAGCTCGGGGGGGGCGCTGATCCAGGTTTCGTCCCGCTTGCGGCAAAGCACGATGTTGCCGTCCTCATCTTCGCCGAAAACGCGCCCTTCACCCTGGAGGGCGGCGCGGGCGGGTGCGCCTTCGGGCAAGTCGGAAACAAGCGTTTCGAACGCACTGCCTAGATCTTCGCAAGTCCGTTCACCGGCAGCGGGTAGCAATGCTCGCACCGCTTCCGGCAGGCGCTTGATATCATTGGGCCGCACCTGTCCGCTGCCACTGAACCGCATGGCGGCAAAGACGGAGTCCGGAGGCTGGCCCAAATCTGGCAGGCAGCCCATAGTCGGAGCAGTCGCCACACCGCTCACCACCAGAAACAGCTTGTCGCATTCAGCTTCAATGATTGGTTCCCCGAGTGGATCGGAAAAGTCTTTCCTTATAGACGTGGGTGTCGAGAACGTCTCATCCACTACTGGTTCGAGCCCGATTTTTGAGGAGCGTTTGTTCGAGGTGTCGATCTCTGGAGCAATATCAACGGGCTGGAAAGCGGGTTGGATTTTGGATGGCGGCGTCACCTCCGCAATCCGATCATCGCCAGTCACCCCGTCGGGCTCTGCGTCTGCCGGCGCCCAGACAACGCCGGAGGGACAACCTGGTGCGCGCACGTGGGCGACACCGATGGCCCAAACTCGTTCGAGGTCGGAATTGCTATCATCCCACCAGATCGGGCGAGTGGTGTGGATCAGCGGCTCGCCACATATCTCCGCGCGGCTGAGTTCGGCCTGTTCAAACAGGCGTCGTGACACTTCCCGACGCAAGTCTTTCTGGATGGTTGACAGCTTTGCCATTGAATCCGATTGATCAGGGCCGATATCGCCGCTGTCTGCGAAGGCATAGGCGATCTGGTCCAGTTCCTCGCCTTGCAGACCGCCCCCCACAGGCCGAGTGTCGGTTTCGATCGATGGCGAAGGTGACAGGTCGTTGGGCGCCTCGCAGCGCGCCCGAATCGCCCAGCGCCCTAGCCAATCCTGGATTGCGGCCTGGTTCGAATTCTCATAGGCGTGCACCTGAGTTGATCCTTCCGGCCGGGTTTTCAAAACCTCGCCGATGCGCTCACGCAGGTCTTTCATGTTTGAGCAATGCTTTGCCTGCTCGCCCTCGATCCGTTCAATGTTGTCCTGCACATCGCGGCCCAGACTGTTGTAGACCGTGCGGATCGCCGAATTGATCGCCTCAGCCTCGTTGATCAGTCGTTCCATTGAGTCGCGGGCGCCCGGGGGCCGCAACACGGACGGGTCCAGAACGTTCACGGGGTACTTTGCTGCGCAATCGGCCGGCATGGACGGCTTCACCTTGCAATGGATCACCTTTCTGTCGCGCAGAACTTCCGCGATGTTGGTGGCAGATTTGCCTGGCACGGCGCCGGGCAATGCGCTGGCTCCGTTCGCGAATCGGACATAATGCATCTGGGCGGTCTTGCGCACGCTTCGCCCGTCATCGCCACGCAGATTGAACACAATGCGCCGAAAGGGCACCGTTTCCAGTTCTACGCCGAGGGCCAGACCGAACCCCGCGTTGGAGGGCCATTCGTCGGAATCCACGGTCACGTCGTCGTCGGTATGATGCTCGGTGAGCGTCACCAGCGCCCCGCGCAGGTTGCTGAGAACGTCGCGCCCGGATTGCTCAACGGCTTCGCGGGTGGCGATCAATTCCTCCGTATAGCGCAGGGCCTGCTGCGCCTCGGTGACCAGGACCGAGAGTTCAGGGTCGGGCGCATTCCGATTCGCGTTCTCAATCAAGAATTTCGACTGCCGCACCAGCGTCGCTACGTTCCGATAGTCGAGCGTCAGCACCAGGCGTTCGGTGAACTCGATGATCAGGCGCTTGTTCTCCTCACGCACGCGGCCGGAAAAGGGAGCTGTTTCAGCGCTGTCCTGCAAGAGGTTGCATTGCATTGACGCGTCCCAGAATTGCTGGGCAATCGCATCCGCCCCCCGCAGGACGTCTTCCCCGAAAACGCCGCGTTCGCCGAATTCGAGGAAATCCCGCCACATCCGGCATTCGGCAACATTCAGCCCTTGGAGGAATTGCCTTTCCTGCGCTTCAGCCGGCAAGCACCAAATTCCCAGCAGCAGAGGCGCCATGATGCGGCGCATGATCGCGGGTGCTTGCCAGCCGAACCTCAGCATGTGTCCGGTATTCCGGACGCAAGGTAGAAGATCAGCCCTTGCCGCCAGTCATGGATCGGACTGTCCGGGTCCTCGGCACTAGCGGCTTCGGTCAGCAATCTCCGTGCATCGAGCAGCGCGCCGGTCGCCGCAAGGAATGCGGCCTCTGTGAGGGTACGCGATACCGGGTCGGGCGGAAGGCGCGATATGGTTTCCAGTTCGGCCCGCAGCGAACCCAGCGCATCCGCATCCAGCACCTCCAGCGTCCCCTTGCTGCGCTCGCCGTTAACACCGCTTTCCTTGAGCCCCCACGCGATTTCCCAATCGTATTGTCCCGGCTGGAGGTCGGAATAGACCGCGCGCCCCGGCAAGGCGGAGGACGGAGAAATCACGGCACCCACTGCGCGCAGTTGCGCTTCGCCTGTGACGCCCGAGCATGCGGGCCAGACCATTTCGAAAGTGCCGTTCGTCGATGTCACCGGAACGGGCGGAACGATGCATCCCAAGATGCTGTCGGCGCCGCAATCCTCGCCCAGGCTATGGGTGTTGCCGATCCGGCCCTGCGCCGTGCCCTGCTTATAGGGGACTTCGAAGATGGTATCCCAAACCGACTTGATGACGTTGGACCATGTGCGCCCGGGGCGTTCATCGCGCTTCAGCCCTTTTTGCGCGATCAGCGCGCCGACATTCACCTGTTGCCGCGCCAGTCCGCTGAAGTGGGTTAGGGATCGCGGATCGAAATCCGGCGCGCCTAGGATGACGACAACTTCCCTCTCCAGGAGAAGATCGTCCGACATGTAAAGGACCTCGCCCGGAATCGCGGCGCGTTCCTTCCCGTCGGCCTTCAGGATCTTGCTGGACGAGGTGGAAATGGAGGTGATCGACACGAGGGTATCGTCATCGTCAGTCAGTTTTTTTTGCGCAAGGGAGACGCTTGCCCACAGTATGCACGTGAGCGCGATGAAGACGTTGGCCAGCCAAACTGATCGCATCAGACCTCTCCGATAGCGGCAGGCGCTTGTTGCCAAAAAGCGGACATTGCCAATAAATTTCAGTTCTAAAAGTTCTTTACTCTCTTTCTACCTTATCAATGCCGGTGATTCTCTCAAAGCGGGAAAACCTGCCTTCTTGCAGGAAAAGCTCGCGGATGTCCATATACGTGTAACAGTCTACGACATAGGGCGGTGCGTCAAAATGGCGAAAGTTTTTAAAAGCGTATTAATGCTGGTGCTGCTCTATGGTGCGCTGAGCAGCAGCCACACGATACTGGACGACGTTTCACAACTGCTGGCCGCAAATACCGATTCCACACTTTCGATGGACCCGGAGGTCGTCGTGGTGCTGGTCGATGAAGGGCTGCCTGTGCGGGACGACCTTGCCCTCGCACTGCGCTGCCTGGTGGAGCGTATCGCGCAGGCCGAACCGCGTGCAATCGGCATAGACTACACATTCCAGACGGGGTTTGCCAGCGCGCTTCCGATGAGGCCGGATACATGTTTCATGCGGCCGGAATGGCGAGAACCTGCCGTGCGCGACTCTCCCATTCCGCGCCTCGCGGCAACGTCGATGCCGCCAACGGTCGTGGCGGCGGAGTTTAACGCGAAACTGGCACGGGTCATTCCACAGATGACGCTTGTGCCGCCGAATACATCGCATGTCGCGGGTGCTGGTTTCGCTGATGGACCCTGGGCCCCGAGCATCACGATACTGGAGGCTGATTCCGGTCGTGTCCGGCGGCTACCCCTGCTGACGGAATCAACACCCGGGCAGATTGTCTCGCCGGTCGGGACGGGTCATTTCGTGCTGGCGACGTGGCTGAGCGGTCTGAAAGCTTCGGGCGGGCGGCCGGTTACGCAGGATCGGATGCGCGCCTGCGCTTTGCCGGAGACGACACCGGAGGCGGATGCGGACTTCTGTGCGGCGCTCCTTGGCTTCTTCTCGGCTGTCGACAACCCAGCGCCGGCGCTGCGGTTTCGCCAGCCGGACAGGCGTCTGACGATCCTGCGCGCATCGACGGTTGCGGGATTTCCGCCAAGCCGCGACGGGGCTGGGCGCGGGCAGGTCTGCGCGCTAGACGGGACGGGGTTCTCGGACACGTCCTGCGCAGCGTTCTTCCGCCGCAAATACGTGCTGATCGGACCTGGGCGGATTTCGGACGGGGATTTCCTCACGACGCCCCTGACTCCGCTCTTTTCAATCGATCTGCTGAGCAAGCCGATCGGCGGCATTTCCGTGCGAAGCGAGTTTCCGGGCGCGGTCGTTCTGGGGCTTTTCCTAGACGGGCTCGTTCGCGGCAGTTCGGAATTCATAAGATCCGATCGGATCTGGTCCAGCGTGGCAGCGCTCCTCGCGGCCCTAGTCGGCGTCTTGACCTACATGCTTGGCCGCCGCGACAGAGGCGGCATCGCGAAGGAGACGGTCACCGTCTTTGCCACGATCCTCGGCATCGCCATCGCAGTTGCTGTTCAGGCTTACACCCTCAATCTCTGGTCGCTTTCCATCGGTCTCTCTGGGGCGATGTTGACAGGATATGCCTCCTGGCTTGTCGCCGACTATTTCTTTTCACCGGTTAAAGACGCGACATAAGTCCGCAATTGTCTCAATACTGCCGTCGCGGCGAATGGCCCTTCTGGTGGAGCTGTACAGCGGCGCTTGAAGGAATGGTCAAGGTCCGGACTGGGCTGGCCACGTTGATCTTAATTCATGCTGCGCCCGCAACCTGACAGCCTGAAGGCGGGCAGGGATCAACCGGATTTTCTTGCGACGCGGGAGTTTCCTTCGTCACTGTCACAGGCACGAAAGACACCGGCGAGAAGACCCAAGCTCACCGTTTCGATACTGCCGCTGCCAGGTGGTCAGCAGCGACCGGCAAATGCTATGCCGGGGCGCTGTGGCCGCCGCTTGTCGGTGGCCGATAAAGCTCTCCTCCACAATGCGCAGGATAACGTATTGATTGTTTCGCACGTTTGACCGTGACGATGGTTCCTTTCAGACTGGCTGAGAGCAGCAGAGAATGAACGACAACGAAACGCCTAAACCGATGGGACAAGGGATACAGATAGACGAGGCGCGGATGCGGACGCCGATCTCCGACGGTTCCGCCGGCAAGCCATGGGTCTTCCGGTACAAGGACCTCGAAAGCTGGTGGTCCAACCCACACCAAGACCGACCGGGCGGGGTGGAAAGCGGGGCGCCAACCGCCTGGTTGCCACAATCCAAGCCGATCCGATTCACCCAACTTGGCTGCCCAGTCATCGACCGAGGCAGCAACCAGCCGAATGTGTTCTTTGATCCCAAGTCCTCGGAAAGCTCCATGCCGCATTTCTCCCGCGGCTGGCGGGATGATGCCATCCAGCGGGCGTATCTGGAGGCGACCTATCTCTTCTGGGGCAATCCCGCTCATAATCCGGTTTCCTCCGTCTATGGCGGTCAAATGGTCGAGCTGCCGGACTGCGCCGCCTGGACCTGGGATGCGCGGCCCTATCCGTTCTTTCCCGAACTCACCGATGTCTGGGCCGATGGGCCGAACTGGCGGCTGGGCCACTGGCTGACTGGCTGGACTTCGCCTCCCTGGCAGCACTGGTGCGCCACCTCTGCCTGAGCGCCGGATTGCCGGGGGACCGCATCGATGTCAGAGATCTCCGGGGCGCGGTGGAGGGCTACGTGATCGGGCGCTTGAATCCCCACGCGCCTCGATCACCACGCTGGCGCGGCATTTCACCGATCTCGCGCTCTTGGGCGGGGCCAATGCGCTGGCCATCGAGTCTGCATCCGGCATCTGGGAAATTGTGCAGGCAGGCGCGGCTGAGCTGATCGCACCGGGCCGGTATCGTCTGACCCGCCTTCTGCGCGGCCAGCGCGGCACAGAAAACGCCATGGGGAACCCGACGCCTGGCGGCGCGCAGGCGGTGGTGCTCGACGATAGCCTTGCCACCCTGCCGATCGCAGAGGCCGACCTCGGCATCCCGTGGAACTGGCGCATCGGCCCGGCCAGTCACGCGAAGAGCGAGGAGACCTATGTTACTCAAAGCTTCACGCCGGCAGGTGTCGGGCTCCGGCCCTTCTCCGTCGCCCATGTCGAGCAACCCTGGCACCGGCCGCGCGTGCATGGTGACCTAACGATCCGCTGGACGCAACGGTCCCGTGCGCTCGCCACCGACAGTTGGGGCGGGCTCGAAGTGCTGCTCGGTGAGGAATTGCAGGCCTACGAGGTCGAGATCCTTGACGGTGCAACAGTGAAGCGGGTGCTGACCAGAACCACCCCCACCGCGCTCTATACCACCGCCGATCAAATCACCGATTGGGGCGCGCTGCTCGGGTCCGGCGACACGCTCGATATTCGCATCTACCAGCTCTCCGCCCTCGTGGGCGGGGCGCGCCGAGATCCGTCATACTCGCCTTCTGAAAGCTCTTCCATGTCCGACGCCACCACCCACTTGGCTCTGCCGTACCTCCTCGCGGCGCGGGCCCAGAAGCATGTCACCCATAACGAGGCGCTGCGGCTGCTCGACGGGCTGGTGCAGTTGTCCATCCTCGATCGCGATCTGACGGCACCGCCGGCCAGCCTGGCCGAGGGCGACCGCTACATCGTCGGCGCCGGTGCCACCGGTGACTGGGCGGGCTGGGACCTGAATGTCGCGTTCTGGACGGACGGAGCATGGCTGCGCCTGTCCCCGCGGGTCGGTTGGCGGGCTGGGTCGAAGATGAGAACCTGCTGCTGGTCTTTGACGGTGTGGGCTGGGTCGGGGCCACCCCGGACACGATGCAGGACCTAGCATTGCTGGGATTGGACACTACAGCGGATGCGTCAAACCCATTTTCAGCAAAGCTCAACGCCACGCTCTGGACGGCCAAGACTGCGGCAGAAGGCGGCGATGGCGATCTCCGCTACACGCTCAACAAGGAAGGCGCGATGGACGTGCTCTCTCTCCTGCTGCAATCCGGGTTTTCCGCGCGGGCGGAACTAGGGCTGGTGGGCTCGGACGATCTCACCCTGAAAGTCAACCCGGACGGCTCGGCCTGGCAGGAAGCCCTCTCCGTCGATCGCAACACCGGCATCCTCGACCAGCCGGCCTTGCCCCGCTTCAAGGCCTGCACCAACTACGACAACTACGTGGGCGTCGGGACATGGACGAAAATCGCCATCAACGCGGCGGAGGCAAATGACCAGGGGTGCCTTGACGCGGCGACCAATCTCTTCACCGCCCCGGTCGGCGGGACATATCTCTTCGGCGCCTCTCTGCAGTTCAAGACCAATGGTGACAATTCCGCGCGCATGAGCGGACGGCTGATTCGAAACGGCACCACGGAAATCCGCGGCTCCTATGGCGAGCTGTCTGGAAATCACCGGTCGGAGTAAACCACACTCTGGCTGCAGACCATGACGGCTCTCATCGCCGGCGATACCGTGGAACTGCAGGGGTATTTCCGCGCCGCGGACGGGTATTTCGCGGCCGAGACCACCACCTTCTGCGGCACGTAGATCGGATGAGCCTGAAACCAACCCTCACCGAACAGCTCGCCACTGCCCTGCGCGAGCACGGCATCACCGCAGCACTTGGCGTCTGGTTCACCTTCATCGCCGGACTGGCTGCGGCCGTCACCCGCAAGGCCTTCACCAACGAGGCGCTGCTGCACAAGCTGGAACAGGAGCTCGAGACCGAGCGCGCCCGCATCGAGAAACGACGCGACGAGGACCGCCGGGTCGATCATGACCGGCTGGCCCGGATCGAATCCGACATCCACGACATGCGCAACCTGATGCTGCAGGCCTTCCAGCGCCATCCCGACGGCTGAACGCTGACACCGCCCACCACCCCAACCAATCCATCCTGCCTGCCTGCCATCCCGGCGGGCTTTTTCGTTCCGGAGGAAACGAAAATCGCCAAATTCCTTACTCGCTGAAGCGGCATGGCGAAGAGAGCGATTCAGCCAGCAATAAACTTTGGGGTGACTTTGGCACCGTTTTTTGCTATTTTAGGGGGAAATTATGTAGACGTTTTGCGCCTTGAACAGATCGAGCGGTCGTGATTGCCGCTTTTTAAAAGATATTGAGTTATCGACGGGATTAAAA
Organism: Sedimentitalea xiamensis; assembly: GCF_030164465.1. Lineage (GTDB taxonomy): Bacteria > Pseudomonadota > Alphaproteobacteria > Rhodobacterales > Rhodobacteraceae > Sedimentitalea > Sedimentitalea xiamensis. Next base: position 5,273 of record NZ_JASNJE010000045.1, on the reverse strand, counting down.
CCCTCGGTCAAATAGTTCTTGCAGCCAAACTAATTAGAAATGGTTATAGACATGGGAAATTCCGTTAGTCGCGACAGCGATATTTCCAGACTCCATCCGGCAATCCGTGAAAAAGTCGCGGCGATACAAAAACAGCTTCAGAGCGAGAAGATACCATTCGAAGTGTTCGAAGCGTTCCGCACGCCGGAACGCCAGGCCCAGCTTTTTGCCAAGGGGCGAACTAAGCCGGGCAAAAAGGTGACATGGGTTGGTCCTTGAGGGTCGATCCACCAATATGGCTTGGCGGTCGATTTTGTTCTGAAGATCGATGAAAAATGGTCCTGGGACGACAAAGGCGCCAGAGCCACGTTCTGGGACAGAATGCACGAACTTGCAAAAGAGAACGGCATGACACCCCTTGTCAACAAAGAGGGACAGTTGATCGAAAAACCGCATATTCAGTTGGTTGGCGCGTCCGCCACAGAAATGCGCAACGGTATCTATCCCGAAGGCGGCGATGAAGTATGGGCTGAGCATCTGGGCGACCTGATCGACAATTGGGAAGGACCAGGGGCCGCGCCTCCAAAACCCGATCTGGCCCCCGAACGCCCGCCACTGGATCCGATGGTTCTGGCAAGCCTCGAGATTGAACAGGACAGCAAGATGCCAGACCCAATTTCGGACGCGGCATTTGACCCTCGTTTTCAGAAGTTCCACGAATTTATCAAGCGATGGGAGGGCGGTTTCGCTGATCACCCTGCTGACAAGGGCGGCGCTACGAATATGGGGATCACCATTGGGACGTTGGCCGACTGGCGAGGCGCAGATGTGACCGTCGAGGACGTGCGCAATCTGACCCGCGCTGAAGCCGACGAGATCTTCCGCACGAGGTATTACGCAATGTGCCGCTGTGGCGAGATGCCTGAGAGAATGGCCATGGTGGTCTACAATTGTGCGGTACTGTCCGGACCCAAAACGGCCATCAAGTTTGTGCAGGACGCCTTTAACGACCTGGGTCTGACCGTGGATGGGAAGGGTCTTGAAGTTGATGGCATACTGGGCCGGCTGACAATGGGCGCTGTACAACAAACCGATCCGGGTGTTCTGGCTGACGCTTTCATGGATCGGCAAGAACAGTATCTGCGAAGTCTGGATACATTTTCAGTCTTCGGAGCCGGGTGGCTGAACAGGATGGTCTCTCTTCGTGAATTCGTGAACTCACTGCCAACGGGAGCGGGCATACGCCCGACGACAAAGATGAATGTTTCCGAGAACAAGATCGACCCCAAGGACATACTTTCCATTGCTCTCTCGGGCCAAGGGAGCGATGCGAAAGCACCGCTTTCCAAACTGGCGGAGTTGCTCCTCGAAGCTGATTCTGAAGACAGTTCGTCAAAGGCTCGCAACAAGGCCCTGCTAAAGCTCCTTTTGAAAGACAAGCTGACTGACGACGCTGAGCCCGTGGATGTCGCGACCATTACAACAGGGCCGGATGGAAAACCGCCTCTGACACCGATCAACGCTGCGCTCGGTGAAACGATTGGCAACGCGATGAACGGCAAGAAATCGGTGTCAGGCATTATCGGCCTGTTGCTGACGGCGGTTTTGCCAAGCCTTGGGATTTCAGGCGACATCATTCAGTTCATTTCCGCGAATACCGAACTGTTGCTAACGGTATTTTCACTGCTCACGGGATGGGGGATGTTCGGAAAGCTGGACAAGGCGATACGTTTGGTCGGGATGGTGAACGAGCGGAGTTAGGGTCAGGACTCTGATAGGCGCACAAACGGTCGAACGCGTGGGCTTGGTATGGTCGATACAGGTAAGCTAAACACAAATCCTTCGGTAAACCTGGACGGGTTCTGACGATCATTCTCTCCCATCCGCAGACTATTTGTTCCGATAACCGACGGACACGGCAAGCTGCAGGCAAGGGAAAATCAAGCGGGGCGTTTTTCCAGAGCCATAGCAAAGGCTCAAATATTTAGGAGGCTGATGTGATGGACGATGCGACCCGCGAAGTGCGTTTTGCAGTGGTACTGTATGGCGGGGTTTCCCTCGCAATCTACATGAACGGCATTTCACAGGAATTGCTGCACATGGTTCGCGGGAGCGCCAGTCCACGTACCCTCGGGGCGGCGGATGAGGAGAAAGCCCGGGAGCAGCTCAGCGAGGTCGAGCGCATCTATCGCGATCTTTCAAAGGCGCTTTCCGGTGATGGTCGGAGGACCCGTTTCATCATTGATATCATTTCCGGCACGTCGGCCGGCGGGATCAACGGCGTCGCTCTGGCCAAGGCGCTCGCCCTGGGGTCGCGCGACCTGAAAGTGCTGCGCAGGGCATGGGCGGTGGAGGCAGATTTCGAGAATCTGCTGAATGATCGCATCAAGATATCGGCCCTCGGAAAAACCGAGTCACTGCTGGACGGGCACTACATGTATGACATGTTGCTCAAGACTCTCGGGGAAATGAACCAGGGCACATCCGGACGGTCCCTAGCCGATGACACGCTCGACCTCTTCGTGACGGCCACCGATCTCGAGGGGCGCTGGGCACCGATCTATCTGACCGACAAAAGTATGGACGAGCGGATCCACAAATCCGTTTTCCGGTTCCAGTACATCGCCGGTGACGACAACGCCGCGCCACCGCAGCGCAATGATTTTGGAGAGGAGGAGGATTCCCTGCTCGCCTTTGCCGCGCGCTGCACGTCGTCCTTTCCCGTCGCATTCCCGCCTTCGCGTCTTGACGCCATACCCGAGAAATTGCGCAATCGCCCCCGAGACTTCGGCGACATCCCCGCAGGCGAAAAGGATGATTTCGAGTCGCGGCTCTTCGCCGATGGCGGCTATCTCGACAACCGGCCGTTCAGCCATGCCATTGATCTCATTCCCTTCCGGACGCCCACGGTTTCGGGTGAACGCAAGCTGCTCTTCGTCGATCCATTCCCGGAAACCAAGGCGGAGCGGTCTCAGGAAATGGAGGTGGACTTCCTGCGCAACGCAATGCTTGCGGCCACGACATTGCCTCGCCGCGAGGTCATTCGCGAAGACATTCACGATATAACGGAAATGAATCGCCGGCTCAGTCGCCTGGGTGCGCTCCAGGACCGCTGGGCAAGGGATCAGGAAAAACTCCAGACACTTGGCGCGATCACACCGCATGCCAGAAAGCCTGACAATTTCGAGGAACTCGACCTCGCCGATCTGGTCGATCTGGGTTACGGTCGGCACTACCCGCTCTATCATCACCTCCGGGTCTATGGCACGACAGACTTGCTGACCGATTTCGTAACGCAGATCGCGGGTTACGAACTGAAATCCGACCAGTGGTCATATCTGAGGCAGGTTATCCGGGCCTGGCGCGACCAGAGATTCTATGCCTACCACCCTGAAGGCGGTAGTTCGTCCCGGCCTGGGTCTTGCCGGAGCGAGACCTTCTACCTGACTCAATATGATCTCGATTTCCGTCTGCGCCGCCTCAGCCATCTGCGCGTCGCAATCGATGCCGCGCTGAACGAACCCGGCGCAGAGGAAGAATTGCTCTGGGACGCCCTGGCCATCGTGAAGCGCGAACACTGGAACCTGCGCCGCCTGAGATCGCCGGGTTCCGAAGAGCTGGGTCACTTGCTCGCCGCTGACGAAATCGCGGAACTCAGAAACAAGCTCACAAACGGGTACGAAGAGGTCATGTCCCGTATTTCGCTGAAAGATCGCTATGCCGCGGCAACCGAGATCTATCATGATCGCGTGAAGGACCAAGTTGACAAGGCGATGGAAACGATCGGTGCAAAGCTCCGCGCAGCGTCCGAGACCAGCAGCAAGCGGATCCGGGGCTTTATCGAGGAGAAAGGTCTGGAGTCGATCCTGGAGGCCTATGACCGTTTCCATTGGCACGACAACGTGACCTTCCCGTTTCTGGAGGGAAGTTCCGCACAAGAGAATGCCGATGTTCAGGTGTTCCGCATCAGCCCCGCCGACAGCGAGATCAACGATGACCCGGCAAAGCTCGCGGGCATCAAGGTCCGCGCCTTTGGCGGTTTTCTGAACCGCGACTGGCGCGAGCACGACATCCTTTGGGGTCGGCTCGACGGGGCGGAACGGATAGTTGCTGCCTTGATGCCCGGCCCGGACAAGTCGGAGGATCGGGCAATCTACACGAAAAGGTTGCAGGAGGCGATTCTCAAGGATGAGTTCGAAACCCTCGAGTCCGGCGATGCGCGACGGCTGGCGCTCGTCAAGGCACGGCTGCGCGCGTCGCAGATCGACGACGAAACCGTCGATCAACTCGCGGCCGGAGCGCTCGGCGAAATCAAGGCAAGCGCTTTCGACGTTCCGCGGTTCCAGAAATACGCCACGGTTCAACCGGCCGGACCAAATGCGATCGCGATATCCGGCTGGACCAGCCGATCAGCCCGGATTCTCGCCCGGATGATCGACGGGCTGCCATCCTCCGGATTTCTGGGTTTCGCCGGCCCGAGAATTGCCCGTCCACTGCGCGCAGGTGGCCTCCTTTCGGCCCATCTCGCGAACTTCGCGCTCCCAGGTAGTTTCCAGCGCATGGTTGCCAACCATGTTCTGATGCTCGCCATGCTAGCAGGACTGCTTGTAGTTGTCATAGCAGCCATTGCTGGTTCAGCGCAATCAGCAGCAATCGGTGGGATCATTGTGGTCGTGGCTGCGACGTTGTGGGTGTTGCTCTACACTTTTGGTCGAATTCTCAGAGAACGCCCCCCGCTGCCCCTTCTGCTCCGTCGGATCGCCATAGTTGTCCTGGTGACGATTGTCTTGCTGCTTGCGGGTTATGGGGGATGGAGCCTGTGGAATGAATGGCAGACTCTGTCAGGCAACTGACAACATATCGCTTCGGCGACGGGATATTGGCGAACCAGAAAACCGCTTCTGCTCCACCCGACTCTTCAAACGTTGAGGTGGCGTTGAGTTGTTTTGGGGTTAAGCGAAAAGTCCCGCGTGATGTGAGACCTAAGATTTTGTTTTTACTTGCTATTTTTGGTTTCGGGAGGGCAATCTAAACTTAACCTGCGAGGGTCGCAGGATAAGTTGGTTGCGGGGGCACACAACCAACTTAACCTACTGATCTTCGCACCAGACTTCTCGGCATGGCGTTACGCCTCTTAAGCTATTGTTATTAAAGCATTTCTGGATTAACCTGGCGCATATCCTTCCGAGCGCGCTGAACAACTCCGTAAACGTCCGTGCGCCGGCCTTGCGAAGATGCGCCTTGAGCTTGGAGAAGGCCTGTTCGATGGGGGTCAGATCGGGAGAATATGGCGG
>NZ_JASNJE010000044.1 GCF_030164465.1 Sedimentitalea xiamensis | reverse complement strand
CACAGGCCCGTCGCCTTGATTTCAACCAGTACCTCGCCCGCCCGCGGACCCTCGAGGTTCACATCCATGATCTCCAGAGGCTTCCCCGCCTCCATCGCAACCGCGGCGCGTGTGCGCATGGCTGATGTCCTTTCCTTGTCCAGATGTCGACCGTGCGGCAAAAATCCGGTGATTTCAAGGTCTCCCGGCATGCGGAGTGCCCGGTCAAAACCCTTTCATCGACAAAATTGTGCCCGATTGCTCCCGTTGACTGGGCCGGGTGGCAAAACGGGTTCTTGTGATGATCTGGGCAAAATTCAGTGTTGGTGGACTTGGTTTGGGGCTGGTCGTCGGCATCGCCCTTCTGATGCTTGGCAAGGTGGACCCGGTCCTGTCCGATCTGGCCTTTCTCGCGGCGCTTGCCCTGACGGCGCTGCTTTTCATTTGCCTGGCCCTGATCAAACTGATGCCGGCGAGGCAGGCATCGCCGCCCTTGTCCGATCCGGACATTGACGAACCGGAAGACCGGTTTGCCGCGCTGCACGCTGACACGGAGCCGGAGCCGTTGCAGGCCGCGCCGGTTCCGGCGGCGGATGCCGCGGCCCAAGCCTCCGTCCGGCTGGTGCCGGCGATCCCGCCCGATCGCTCCGGCGGCGAAGGAAGCTGGATCGGCGGAGTCCCGTGCCTGCCGGAGCAGGCGGAGTGGCCCATGCTGAACGGCGAGCCGGCGCGGTTTCTGGCCCAGGTCGATTGCGGCGCCTTGCCCGAGACGCTCTGGCGCGGTCTTGGGCCGCGCGCCGGGGCCCTGGTGTTTTTCCGCTTCGCCCGCACGCGGGAAGGGGTCTGGCCGGTTCGCGTGTTTCATGTCGACGGGGTTCTGAAACCCCTGCGCGCGCCCGGCGAGTCCGGGCAAAGACCCCGCTGGCCGCTGCGCGTGACGTCAGGCCAGGACCGGGATGCGCCGGAACCCGGCCCCACCCCGGACTGGGCGAAGCTGCACCGCCTGACAATTCGGGATCAGGCCTGGCAACCCTTCGACTGGACCTCGGCCCTGATCCTGTTGTCGCGCGCCGGCGACCTGGTCAAGACGACCGCAAAACTTGTCGCGGCGGATGGAACGCCGCGAGAGAGGGCGCTTTTCAAAGAGGCCGCGTCCGATCTTGCCGATCTGACCGAATCGCTTTGCGCGATCCGTGCGAAAGCGGCGTTTTCCGCCGAATTGCGATCCGCTCTGATCGACGGGCTGTCGATTCTTTCGCTGCCGGCCCTCGACGGCACCGGCGCATGTCTGCCGCTGACCGGCCACGCGGAGTTCGCGGACGCCTATTTCGCCGCTTTCGAACGCTACTGCCTGAGAGTCTATGCGGGTGATCCCGGCCGGCTTCCAAAGGCCCAGCATGACCTGTTCGAACCCTTGTGGGCGGATCATGCGCGGCATGAAGGCGGGGTGATGGGGGCGCTTGCGGGCGATGTGCGCGAGGGGGCGGAGGCGGGTGATGAGCTCCTGCTTCTGGAACTGCAGTCCAGCGAGTTGCTGGGCTGGACCTTTGGCGATGCCCGGGCGCTTCGGATATTTGTCGCGCCGGAGGCGCTCGCGGCCGGCGACCTGACCCGGGCCTGGGCGCGGGTGATCGAATAATCCGAACGGCCCTGTGGTTCGGGGGTCTACCTTGTGCCGTCGCGATAGGTGTCATGGCAGTGCAGGCAGGCCAGCACCATGCGTGGCAGGCTTTGCCTGAGATCCGACAGGGAATCGGTGTCGATATTCCACGCCGCGCGTTGGGCGCGTTTGGCTTTCAACTTGAAATCCCGCCAGTTCGACCAGATCAGCGGCCTGGCGTTGGACAGCGGGTCGGCATGCGGTTTCCGGAACACGGAGGGAATGGATTTCGTCGCGGCCATCAGGTCTTTCCGGGCGGCGCCCGCCCTGTCCCGGTCGAACAGCGCCCGCCCGCCCATCATGTCGTTCAGCGTCGAAAGCGCCGCATTGGCGCGATTCATCGTGGACATCCGGGCCTGAACGCCGGGGTTCGTCACCTGGCTGATCTGCCCGCTCTGGGACAGGGCCGCGGTCGCCAGCACCAGCGCGGCCAGCGTGACCGCGATTGCCAGATGCTGCGGGCGGAACCCCTGTGTCATGCCTGCCTCCCCATACCGGACCCGCCCCGGTCAATGGGGGAATTGTATAGAGCAAAAAGTGAACATATTGCCGTGATCGTCATGTCCGGACATCGAATCCTGTCGCTTCGGTTTCCGCGCCTCGGGGCGGAGCGGTTGCTGCGTGGTCTGCGGGGCCTGGATGAGCGCCCCTTTGCGGTGGTGGTGGCGGAACAGTCCAACATGCAGGTTATCACCTCGTTAAACGCCTCGGCCGCGGCGGCCGGGCTGCATGTGGGGTAGCCGGTGCGCGATGCGCATGCCGTGTGTGCGGACCGGGGGCGCGGCGCCCGCAGCCTGCGGCTGGAAGCCAATCGCACCGATCAGAGCATGGAGGTGGTGAGCGTCGGGCTGGCCCGGCCCAGCCACGATCCAGCGCGTATCCGCCCGCTGATCGAGATGAAGCTGGAACGCATTGCGCCGGAATGGAGGCTGGACGAACCGGACTGGCGGGCGGGGGCCAGCCCCCGCACCCCCGGAGTATTTCCGGCAAGAGGAAGGCACCGCTTCGCCGGACGCCCGGATTTCACGCGTCCAGACCGGACAGGCCGTTCCGGACGAAGTCGGCGGCGAGCGCGGCATATTCCGAGCGGCTGAGACCCTTGCCCGGACGATGCCACATGTAGAACCAGTTCAGGATACCGAAGATCGACATGGTCACGGCCCGAAGACGGTTTCCGGACAGAGCCGGATTTTCGCCGGATACCGCGCCGGACATGATCGTCACAAGCTGTCTTTGCAGATCGATCAGCGGCATCTGCATCTCGGGGGGCAGCGTGGACAGGGCGTCGAGTTGCAGCTTGTGTTCCGCATCGGCATCCGCATAGGCGGCCAGGATGGCGCGGATCAGGCCGGACAGGCCATCGGGGCGGGCTGCGTCCACCATGTCGACCAGATCGGACAAATGCGTCTGGAGGATGTCGAACAGCAGCGCTTCCTTGCTGCCGTAATAGTGGTAGATCAGCGCCTTGGAGACCCCGCATTGGCGCGCCGCCCCGGTCATCGACGCCCGGTCATAGCCGTTCTTCGCAAAGTAGCGCGCCGCCCCCTTGCGCAGGGCGGCGCGTTTCTCGTCGTGATTCCGCGCTATTCCACGGGGCATCAGGCTTTGGGGCGGTTGTCGATGATCCGCACCGCCTTGCCCTGGCTGCGTTCCACCTTGCCGGGATCGGCGACATCCACCTTGACCGTGACGCCGACATTGCGCTTGATCTTGTTGCGCAGGTCGGCCGCGGCGTGAACGCGTTCCTCATTGCTGGTGAAACCTTCGATGGCCTCGACCTGGACCAGCAGTTCGTCGAGCCGGTCCGGGCGCGACAGCACCACCTGGAAATGCGGCGCGAGGCCATGCACGGTCATCAGCTGTTCCTCGATCTGGGTCGGGAAGACGTTGACGCCGCGCAGGATGATCATGTCGTCGGAGCGGCCCGTGACCTTTTCCATCCGCCGCATGGACCGCGCGGTGCCCGGCAGGAGGCGGGTGAGGTCGCGGGTGCGGTAGCGGATGATCGGGAAGGCCTCTTTCGTCAGCGAGGTGAAGACCAGTTCGCCCTGTTCGCCATCGGCCACCGGTTCGCCGGTGTCCGGGTTGATGATCTCGGGATAGAAATGGTCTTCCCAGATATGCAGCCCGTCCTTGGTCTCGACGCATTCCATCGACACGCCCGGCCCCATCACCTCGGACAGCCCGTAGATGTCGACCGCGTGCATGTCGAAGGCGGCCTCGATCTCCTGGCGCATGGCGTTGGTCCAGGGTTCGGCGCCGAAGATGCCGACCTGCAGCGAACAGGCGCGCGGGTCCATGCCCTCGGATTTGAACTCGTCGAGGATCGACAGCGCGTAGGAGGGGGTGACGGTGATGCCCTTGGGCAGGAAGTCGCGGATCAGCCGCACCTGCCGTTCGGTCATGCCGCCCGAGACCGGCACGGTGGAAAGGCCGAGCGCATCGGCGCCGAGATGGATGCCCAGACCGCCGGTGAAGAGGCCGTAGCCATAGGCGTTGTGCAGCATGTCGCCCGTGCGAAGCCCGGCGGCGCGCAGGCTGCGGGCGACGACCTGTCCCCAGACATCGAGATCGCCCTGGGTGTAGCCGACCACGGTGGGCTGCCCGGTGGTGCCCGAGGAGGCATGCACGCGGCGCAGTTTCTCGCGCGGAACGGCGAACATGTTGAACGGGTAGTTGTCGCGCAGGTCCTGTTTCACGGTGAACGGGAATTTCGCGAGATCGGCCAGCGTGGTCAGGTCGTCGGGATGCACGCCGGCGGCATCGAAGCTGGCCTTGTAGAAGGGCACGTTGTCATAAGCGTGTTTCAGGGACCATTTCATGCGGTCGAGCTGAAGGGCTGCGACTTCGTCGCGGCTGGCGGTTTCGATGGGCTCCAGGTCGCCGGGACGGGGGGACAGGTCTTTCATCAGGCTTTCTCCAGCAGAAGGGCGATGCCCTGGCCGACGCCGATGCACATGGTGCAGATTGCGCGGGACAGGCCGTTGTCGGTCATGGTGATCGAGGCGGTGAGCGCCAGCCTCGTGCCCGACATGCCGAGCGGGTGGCCGAGCGCGATGGCGCCGCCATGGGGGTTCACGTGGTCGGCATCGTCCGGAAGGCCGAGGCGGCGGGTGACCGCGAGACCCTGCGCGGCGAAAGCCTCGTTCAGCTCGATCGTGTCGATGTCGCCGATGCTCAGGCCGTGCTGCGCAAGCAGGCGTTCGGTGGCGGGCGCCGGGCCGATGCCCATGATCCGGGGCGGCACGCCGATGGTGGCCATGCCGGTGATGCGGGCGCGGGGGGTGAGGTTGTATTTTTCGACCGCCGCCCCGGAGGCGACGATCACCGCCGCCGCCCCGTCATTCACGCCCGATGCATTGCCCGCCGTGACCGAGCCGCCGGTGCGGAACGGGGCGGGCAGAGCGGCGAGTCTCTCCAGCGTGGTCTGGCGCGGGTGTTCGTCGGTATCGACGATTTTCGGATCGCCCTTGCGCTGGGGGATGCGGACCGGGGTGATTTCGCGGGCGAGGCGGCCCGAGGCGATGGCGGCGGCGGCGCGGTCCTGCGAGCGCAGGGCAAAGGCATCCTGCGCGGAGCGCTCGATATTGAAGTCGGAGGCGACGTTTTCCGCTGTCTCGGGCATCGAATCGGTGCCGAAATGCTTGTGCATCTCGCGGTTCACGAAACGCCAGCCGATGGTGGTGTCATAGATCTCGGCCCTGCGGGAAAAGGCGGCATCCGCCTTTGGCATGACCAGCGGCGCGCGGCTCATGCTTTCGACGCCGCAGGCGATGACCACATCGGCCTCGCCGCAGCGCACGGCGCGGGCAGCGGAGCCGACCGCATCGAGTCCCGAGCCGCAGAGCCGGTTGATGGTGGCGCCGGGCACGGTGTCGGGCAGGCCGGCCAGCAGGGCCGACATGCGGGCGACGTTGCGGTTGTCTTCGCCGGCCTGGTTGGCGCAGCCGGCCAGCACCTCGTCCACCAGCATGTCGGGATGGGGTTCCATGAGCTGCCGGATCACATGCGCCAGCATGTCGTCGGGCCGGACGGAGGACAGGGCGCCGCCATAGCGGCCGATGGGGGTGCGCAGCCCGTCGCACAGGTAGGCGTGAGTCATGTCGTCTCCTCGAAATTCTGGCCCTTGATGGTGCGGGACAAACCGCGGAACAGGGCGACCTTGCGGCCGTCTTCTCCGGTGACGGTCACGTCGTAGACCCCGGATCGTCCGGATCGCCCGGCTTCGCTGGCCGTCGCGGTCAGCCGTTCGCCGGGTTGACCGGGCGTCAGGAACGTGATGCTGTTCTCCTGGGCCACCGTGACCTGGTTGTAGCTGTTGCAGGCAAAGGCAAAGGCGCTGTCTGCGAGGGTGAAGATATAGCCGCCGTGGCAGATGCGATGTCCGTTCAGGTGGTGATCCTGCACGGTGAATGACAGGGTGGCCGTGCCGGGTCCGACAGAGTCCAGCGTCAAACCGAGCCACCTGGAGGCCGCGTCGGTTGCCCACATGGCGGCGGCGCTGCGTTCGGCACGTTCCTGTGGCGTCATCTGGTAATCCTCCCGTTGCCGCCATCCTGCACAAAACCGACCGAGCGGTCAATAGTGTTGATTTCCGGCGTCAGGCAGGTCAAGATGTGCCGAAAGCTCACAGGAGACAGATCATGTTGAGACCCGCAAGCTATGCAGAAGGCCGTTGGATCGAACCGGGGTCCGGGGCGCGCGCCGTTCACGGCCCGGTCGACGGGGCGCTGATCGCGCAGGCAGGGGGCGCGCCTTTGGATGTGGCGGGCATGCTGGACTGGGCGCGATCCACGGGCGGACCGGCGCTGCGGTCCATGACGTTCCACGACCGCGCCAGGATGATCAAGGCGCTGGCCGTCCATCTGGGCGAGCGCAAGGAAAAGCTGTACGAAATCAATCCGCTGACCGGCGCAACACGGCGTGACGGGGCCATCGACATAGATGGCGGGATCGGCACGATGATGGTGATCGCGGGGAAGGGACGCCGCGAAATGCCCGATGGGCATGTCTATGTCGATGGCGATGTCGAACAGCTGTCGCGCGGCGGCACCTTTGTCGGCCAGCATATCGCGGTGCCCTTGCAGGGAGTCGCGATTCACATCAATGCGTTCAATTTCCCGGTCTGGGGCATGCTGGAAAAACTGGCTCCGACGCTGCTGGCGGGAATGCCCGCGATCGTCAAGCCCGCGACCCAGACCTGCTACCTGACGGAAGCCTGTTTCCGGATGATCATCGAGTCCGGGATTCTGCCGCCGGGCAGCGTGCAACTGGTCATCGGCGGGGTGGGCGACATGCTGGACAGGCTCGGTCCGCAGGATGTGGTCAGTTTCACCGGTTCCGCCGATACGGCGCTGCATCTGCGCGGCACTCCGAACCTGATGCGCCATTCGGTCCGGTTCCATGCGGAGCAGGACAGCCTGAACGCGACGGTGCTTGGCCCGGATGTCAAGTCCGGCTCGGTTGCCTTTGACGCCTTCATCGCGGAAGCCGCGAACGAGATCACCACGAAGGCCGGCCAGAAATGCACGGCGATCCGGCGCATCATCGTTCCGGATGCGGCGCTGGCCGACGTTGCGGAGGCGCTACAGGCCCGGTTGGCGAAAACGGTCGTGGGAGATCCCGTCGCGGAAGGTGTCCGTATGGGGCCGCTCGCGTCCGCCGCACAAAAGGCGGACGTGCTCGAAAAGCTCAGGGCGCTGGCGGAAGAAACCACCCGGCTGACCGGCGATCCGGAAACCGTGACCCTGTCCGGCGCCGGACCCGAGGGGGCTTTCCTGTCGCCCACGCTGTTGCGATGCGCCGATCCTGACGCCGCCCGCGCCGTGCATGAGCTTGAAGCTTTCGGTCCGGTGTCCACCCTGATGCCCTATCGGGATCTCGATCACGCGGCAGCCCTGGCCAACCGGGGCGGCGGGTCGCTCGTGGCGTCGCTGGTGACCGACGATCCGCAGGTTGCCAGACGCGTGACGCTGGCGACGGCGGCGTGGCACGGACGGCTGTATGTCAACGGCGCCTCCAGCGCCGGAGAAGCGACCGGCCATGGCGCGCCGTTGCCGCACATGGTGCATGGCGGGCCCGGACGCGCGGGCGGTGGCGAAGAACTTGGCGGCGTGCGCGGGGTTCTGCACTACATGCATCGCACGGCCATTCAGGGCAGCCCCGACGTGATCGCGGCCATCACCGGGCAGTGGCATCCCGGCGCGACCGAGACAACCGGGCCGGTCCACCCGTTCCAGCGGACCTTCGACGAAATCGAAATCGGCGAGACACTCCATACCGAGACGCGCGAGGTCGGCCTTGAGGATATCGAGCATTTCGCCCGGTTCACCGGCGACACGTTCTACGCCCATATGGACGAAGACGCGGCCAGGGCGAACCCGTTCTTTCCGGGGCGCGTGGCGCATGGTTACCTTCTGCTCAGTTTCGCGGCGGGGCTGTTCGTGCAGCCCGATCCGGGACCGGTTCTGGCCAACACCGGACTTAACGGGCTCAGCTTCCAGAAACCTGTCAGCCCCGGCGACAGCATCGGCGTGCGTCTGACATGCAAACGCAAGACCCGGCGCACCGATGCCTATGGCGAAGTGGCCTGGCATGTGACGCTCCGCAATCAGGATCAGGAACAAGTGGCGGAATACGAACTCCTGACCATGGTTTCCTACAGCCGGTAGAAGACGGGCATGGACCCCCTGGCGCCTCTCATCGCGGCTCTGCATTCCGAAGGCCGCCTGCGGGTCTGGTCGCTGGTGATCACCGTGTTCGGGGATCTCGTGCAGCACCGCGGCGGGGAAATCTCGACCGCGCGCCTTCGCCTGCTGCTGGGGAGGATCGGCGTCGAGCAGGGAACCCTGCGCACCGCGCTGTCCCGTCTCAGTGGCGACGGCTGGGTCGCGGGCGAGCGGTCCGGGCGCACCAGCCACTATCGCCTGACGCCGCAGGGCGTCGCGCGTTTTGCCCCGGCCACGACGCGCATCTACGCGCCGCCGCGCCGCGAACCCGTGCTGCGCTGGGCCGCAATCGTCAGCCTGGCTGAAAACGGCGCGTCCCATGTGCGCATCTGTCCCGCTGACGAGGCGGAGGACACCGGCGATTGCTGTATCGTCGGGGATCTGGCCACGGTTTCCGCGCGGTATCGCGCCCATGCCTTGAGCGCAGAGCACCGGGCCGCGCTCGTGGCCCTGGCTGCCGACCTTGCGGCCCTGCGCCAGCCGATCTGCAACCCGCTGGATGCGGCGGCGGCCCGCGTTTTGCTGATCCATCGGTGGCGTCGCATCATATTGCGATACCCGGAAGTCGCCGTTGATCTCATGCCCGGGGATTCACCCTTGAAAGACCCGCGGGCCGGGGTCGCAAAGGCCTATGCGGCGCTCAGCCCGGCGACCGAAGCCTGGCTGGATGGATCGATGGAAGGGGAGGGTTCGATGCCATTGTGTGCAGAAGAGACACCCCTCCGGTTCGGAAGTACGCGGCAGGCTTGATTTGAGGGACGATTGGCGCAACTCTGGGCGCATGACACTTCAAGGTCCCACTCCTGTTCCGCAAGGACCGGTGCCGGTTCGGACGGCATTCGACCGCCGCGAACTGTCGGTGATCCTGTCGGTCTATGGCCGCATGGTCGCTGCCGGGGAATGGAGGGACTACGGGATTTCCTGCCTGCACGACATGGCGGTGTTCTCGGTGTTTCGCCGGACCGCGGAGAACCCGCTTTATCGCATCGAAAAGCGCCCGAAACTCCGGTTGCGGCAGGGTATGTATTCGGTGGTCGGAATCGACGGGCAAATTCTCAAGCGCGGCGGCGACCTGAAAACGGTGTTGCGGGTGCTGGAACGCAAGCTGATCCGCGCGGTCGACTGACGAACGGGTTCAAAGCCGCTTGTGTGCGGTCAGGGGGCCGTCGCCCTGCGATCTGATCCGTTCGATCGCCGCGGGCAGCGCCTCGTGGCTCACCGCCATGTGAAAGGCGTTCGCATGGATCAGCCGGCTGTTTTCCGCGACCAGGGCGCAGTGGCCCTTCCAGAACAGCAGGTCGCCGGGTTCCATCCGCCCGTCCGCCACGTCCCGCCCCAGCACGGCCTGTTGCTGGTCGCTGTCGCCCGGACAGGCTTCGCCGCAGGCGATGAGGGCTGTTTGAACGAGGCCGGAGCAGTCGATTCCGAAGCGGCTGTTGCCGCCCCAGAGATAGGGTGTGCCAAGAAACAGTTCCGCGACGGCCACCGGATCGGAGAAGCGGCGATCCGCTGGCCAAAGATGCACCTTGGGCACGAAGCCGTCGGCGGTTTCGGCAAATGCGCCGGTTTCGTCCAGCACGGTCAGACGGCTTCCGAAACTCAGCGTCGTGCGATCCGGCGACTTGATGTCCGGGGCTTCGTAGAGATGGGTCGCGGGCCGGGCGACCCAATGGGTCGTCCTGGCGTCCGGCCCCAGATCCGCGGTCGGAACATAGCCCACATAGCCATCCTTGCGGGCCTGCACGAAGCTCCAGCCGTCGTGGCTTTCATATTCGTCGACAGTTTCGCCCCACAGAACCTGCCGGTCCCGCGGGCCATTCGGGCGCCGCAGCAGATCGCAGACGGGCTTGGCCACCCGGCGCGGTCGCGGCGTGACCCTGACCGCCCCGTCGGGGATTTCAGCGAGATGACGTGCCGCAACCCGGAGATTGGCAGGGGTCGAACGCGGATCGCTCATAGCTTCAAGAGGTCCGGCAGCGCGTCCAGAAGCGCGCGCGCGCCCATGCCGACGCCGCCCTTGGGGCGGGCGGGGGCATTGGCGCTTTGCCAGGCATAGATGTCGAAATGCATATACCGGGATTTTCCGGCGAACCGGCGCAGGAAAAGGGCGGCGGTAATGGACCCGGCGAACCCGCCCGATGGCGCGTTGTCCAGATCGGCGATGGCCGGTTCGATCTTGGTCTCGTAAGCCTCGTGAAACGGCAGCCGCCAGACCGGGTCATCGACCTTTGCGGCAGCGGCGGCCAGAGCCTGCGCATCCGCATCTTCGTCGGTGTAGAACGGCGCGATGTCGGACCCCACGGCGATCCGCGCCGCGCCGGTGAGGGTCGCCATCGAGACGATCAGGTCCGGCGAGTCCTCGTCCGCCAGGGCCAGCGCATCGGCCAGAACCAGCCGGCCTTCCGCATCGGTGTTGTTGTTTTCGATTGTCAGCCCCTTGCGCGACGCCAGGATATCGCCGGGTCGAAAGGCGTTGCCGGAGATCGCGTTTTCCACGGCGGGGATCAGGACCCGGAGGCGGACAGGCAGATCCAGTTTCATGATCATCTGCGCGAGACCCAGAACCGTGGCCGCGCCGCCCATGTCCTTTTTCATCAGCGCCATGCTTTTTGACGGCTTGATGTCCAGTCCCCCAGTATCAAAGCAGACGCCCTTTCCCACCAGGGTCAGTTTCGGGCCGCTTGTCCCCCAGGACAGGTCGATCAGTCTCGGCGGGGTGGCCGAGGCCCGCCCGACCGTGTGGATCAGGGGAAAATTCTGTTCCAGCAGGTCGTCGCCCACGACGGTCCTGAAGTCGGCACCATGAGTCCGGGCCAGGGTTTCGGCGGCCTCGGCCAGGTCGGCCGGACCCATGTCCGAGGTCGGAGTGTTGACGAGATCCCGAATCAGGACCTCTGCTTCGGCGATGATTTCGATGCGGGCCGCATCGAGTCCCTCCGGGGCGACGAGGTGGCGCTGTCTGGCGGTCCTGGTCTTGTAGCGGTCGAACTGATAGGCGGACAGCAACCATCCGAGACATTCGGTGGCGGTGTCCTCTTCGGGAAGCCCGGAGGAAATGCGGTAGGTGGCTTCCGGCAGTCTTGCGGCGGCATGGGCCAGCGCGAAATGCACACGGGCGCGTTTCGCGCGTGTGCCGTATCCCGCCAATGCCATCGCGGCGCGCCCGTCGGCACCGGGAACAAGCAGCGCCTGACCCAGGTTTCCGGCGAAGCCGTTCTGACGGACCCAGCCGGCCACCCTTTCGTCCTGGGTTCCCAGCCAGTCCTCGACGGCCGGAGATTCGATGACATGCAGCGGGATCGCATCGGAGGTGTCTTCGGCGAATGTATAGGGCATCGGGGACTCTTGCTGTTCTTGGGACTGCCGCACAGCGTAGCGCTCCGGCGGCGGGCCGCAAGACCCGTCAGGTGTAAAGATCCTGCAAATCCCAGACGGCCGTCAGGGACCGTTCACCGACCCGGATGAGGCGAAAAAGGGTTGCCGCCAGGGCGGGGCCGTCTTCTGCGTCCACGGCCCTGGTCACGTCGGCGGCGACGCGGGCAAGGGCGCACATGCCGATCTGATCCGATATCGCGATCAGGGATCGCGCGCTCTTGCGCAGATCCTCGTGTTCCTTCTGTCGCCACAGCCGTTCGCAATGCGACAGGCGCACGGCCAGTTCCTCTATCGCGCGGCACACGACGTCTTCTGCACCGGCAGCACCCAATTGCAGATACAGGTCGTTCAATCGGTCCTGATCCAGCCGCACCGTTTCCTTCTGAACGAGCGTCGATACAACATCCACCATAATCACCCCAACTTGGTCCGCCCCCACGGCTGGAAGCACTCTGGAGCACACATGTTTTCAAAAGGTTTCGCCCGACGGTTTGCAATGGCTCGAATTTGGATAGAATTCCGGCTATTGAAAGGGCACAAGTTCGCGAGAACACGGCCGAAACGAGGGACTGTCGGATGCAACATGTGAAACCTTTGCCTGGTTATCTCGTGCAGCGCTACCACGGATGGAAAGCGACTGCCTATCAGGAGAATCGCGGCTGGTATCGACGCCTGGCCACGGAAGGCCAGCGCCCCCGTGCCATGGTGATTTCCTGCTGCGACAGCAGGGTGCATGTCACGTCCATCTTTGGGGCGGATTCGGGCGAATTCTTCATTCACCGCAATATCGCCAACCTTGTGCCGCCCTACGAGCTGGATGGCGACCACCATGGCACCAGCGCCACGGTGGAATATGCGGTGACGGTTCTGAAGGTCGCGCATCTGATCGTTCTGGGGCATTCCCAATGCGGCGGCGTCAAGGGGTGCATCGACATGTGCATGGGGAACGCGCCGGAACTGGAATCCAAGGAAAGCTTTGTCGGGCGCTGGATGGAGATTCTCCGGCCGAAATTCGAACTGGTGTCAAAGATCGAGGACGCCAGCGAACAGGAACGCCAGTTGGAAAAGCAATCCGTGGTCGCCTCGCTGGAAAATCTGATGACCTTCCCCTTTGTCGAGACCGCCGTCAAGACGGACGAACTGAGCCTGCATGGGTTGTGGACCGATATCGGCGAGGGAGGGCTGGAATGTTACGATCCTGCGTCGGGAAAATTCCTGCCGGTCTGAAGCCTGCGCCAGCACCCGTTCATCCTTGTGCCGGCCGGTTCGCGCCAATTGCGACATTGCCGGACCTTGCAGCATCCGCCGCTTCGGGGGAGGAGCGTCTGCGAAACGCGCCGCGCAATCGGGTATCGCGCTGCGCTGTCCTCAGCGGCACCGCGCCTGATCGACGGGCTGCCGTCCGGGCCCGGACCGCTTCCTGCCATATACAAACGGATCCGGAAATCGACGCGCTTGTCAGGCCCTTGGCATGGACGCCGTGGAGGTTAACGGCAGTACCGCCGCAAGTTTCGGAGGCTCGATTGGCGAGCGGTTTCGGGTGCCGAAGCGTTTCGACCTGAATTTGAACCGCCTATTGCGTTGAAACCACGGATTTCAACGCAATAGGTAAGGCCGGATGTTTCAGGGCAAAGCCGAAGTGCTTCAGCCCTTTTTCAGGACCCGTGTCCCGAGCGTTTCCGCGATCTGCACCGCATTGAGCGCCGCGCCCTTGCGCAGGTTGTCGCTGACGCACCACAGGTTCAGGCCGTTGTCGATGGTGCTGTCCTGCCGGATGCGGCTGATGAAGGTGGCGTAGTCGCCGACGCATTCCACCGGCGTCACGTAGCCACCGTTTTCGCGCTTGTCGATCACCATGATGCCGGGGGCTTCGCGCAGGATGTCGCGGGCCTCGTCCTCGTCCAGATGATCCTCGAACTCGATGTTGACCGCCTCGGAATGGCCGACGAACACCGGCACCCGCACGCAGGTCGCGGTGACCTTGATGCTCGGATCGACGATCTTCTTGGTCTCGGCGACCATCTTCCATTCTTCCTTGGTCGAACCGTCTTCCATGAACACGTCGATATGCGGGATCACGTTGAAGGCGATCTGCTTGGTGAATTTCTTGGCCGGCTTGTCGTCGACGGGGTTGTAGACCGACTTGGTCTGATCCCAGAGTTCGTCGATGCCCTCCTTGCCCGCGCCCGAAACCGACTGGTAGGTGCTGACCACGACGCGCTTGATGCGCGCCCGGTCATGCAGCGGTTTCAGCGCCACGACCATCTGCGCCGTGGAACAGTTCGGATTGGCGATAATGTTCTTCTTGGAATAGCCCATGATCGCATCGGCGTTCACTTCCGGCACGATCAGCGGAACGTCCGGATCGTAGCGGTAGAGCGAGCTGTTGTCGATCACGACACAGCCGGCGGCAGCGGCCCTGGGGGCGTATTTCTTGGTCGCCTCGGAGCCGACGGCGAAAAGCGCCATGTCCCAGCCGGTGAAGTCGAAGGTGTCCAGATCCATCGTCTTGAGGGTCTTGTCGCCAAAGCTGACTTCGGTCCCGATCGATTTTCGGCTCGCCAGGGCGGCGATCTCATCGACGGGGAACTGGCGCTCGGCCAGGATATTCAGCATTTCACGGCCCACATTGCCTGTGGCGCCAGCGACAACGACGCGGTAGCCCATTTTCTTACTCCAGATTTCTGCCGATGCGGCCATCGGCTGCGGCGTCATAGCTGCAAACGGGTCCGGGGGAAAGGGGGGCGCGTCAGTCCATGCTGTCGCGGCTGAATCCGTAGATCAAGGTGCCGATCAGCAGGATCAGCCCGAAGAATCCGAAGATCGCGGCGTAGGGCGCGGCGGCGGAGACATCGCCGGGAACCATTTCGTGGATGCGCCCGGACACGAACTGCGTCAGGCCGACGCCGCCGATGCCGAAGAGATTCATCAGGGTCACGCCGCGCCCGACCAGATGGGGCGGAAAGAATCCGCGGCCGTGCGCGATGACCATTGGAAAGGATCCGCCCAGGAATCCGATCAGGGCGATCAGGACAATGGACAGGAACAGGTTGCTGTCGATGCAAAGGACCAGCAGCCCGAGGCAGGCCGCTCCGCCCAGATTTCCGAAGAAAGCCACCCACTTTCGGGTGCCGAAGACGCGGTCCAGCGGTCCGTAGGTGAACGTGCCGACAATCATGGCGAGCCCCATGACGAAGGTCGCCTGCCCGACCTGCGCCGTGGAAAGGGCGAACACATCGGTCAGGTAGGGACCGATCCAGAGCCCGCGCAGCGCACCCGAGGGGGCGTAGTTGACCAGCATCATCGGCAGGATCGCCCACATCACGGGCAGTTTCAGCAGCTGGAATACGGACCCTTTCTGATCTTTCGGCGCGGTTTCCGGGTCGCGTACGGTGAGGAATATCCCGATGGCCACCGCGCCCGACAAGGCCGCCAGCGCCGCCAGGGTGCCGCGCCAGCCGATCAGCTCGGCAGCCAGCGCCGTCGGGTAGGACGCCACAAGGTTGCCGACCGAACCGACGCCCAGCATCAGCGCCGCCAGCGTCGCGAACCGCCTGGGCGGAAATTCGCGGGCGAAGATGTAGTAGGATGCCATCAGGACCGGCGAACAGCCGATGCCGATCAACAGCATGGCCAGTTTCACCTGCAAGGCCGAGGTCGCCAGCGCGAACAGCGCAGCGCCGCCACCGCCCCCGATCAGCAGAAGACTCGCGGCGGTGCGGCGCGGCCCGATACGGTCCAGCGCCCAGCCCACCGGAAGCTGCATCAGCGCGAAGGAGGCGAACCACAGCCCCGATGCCGTCGCCAGATCGTCCGGAACCGTGCCGAGATCGCGGGCCAGAACCGAACTGAGCACGGCAAGAAAGGCCCGAAAGAACTGGCTCAGAACATAGGCGAGGCAAAGAACGATCAGACCGGCCTGCATTCTGGTTCCTTTCTGCGGCTGCGGATGCCTGCCACGCGGCGTTGCTCGATGCAAGCACGGTTGCACAAGTATGTGATTTCTTGGGGAAAGTTTCGGTGATACGGTGCCCCATGGACGCAATGACGCGAAATGACACCTTCTACGACACCTTGCCGCGCGTCGGGTCTTTCGCGGCTTTGGCGAAGCCGGACGTCTACACGCCCTTGCCGAACGATTGGACGATCGGAGCGGCCGATATCGTCGGATCGACGGACCAGATCGCCAAGGGGCGATACAAGACAGTCAACATGGTCGGCGCTGCCGTGATCTCTTCGCAGATCAATGCCAGCGGAGGAAAGACGTTTCCCTATGTGTTCGGCGGCGACGGGGCGACCTTTGCCTGCGATACGGAGATGGCGGCCCTGTCCGCCAGAGCGCTCGGGGTCATGAAACGCTGGGCCTCCGAGGAATTCGGGCTCGACCTGCGTGTCGCGCAGGTCCCGGTAGCCGACATCCGCGCCGCCGGTCGCGATGTGCGGGTCGCCCGGTTTCGGGCATCCGACAGCGTGGACTACGGCATGTTCAGCGGCGGCGGCATATCCTGGGCCGAATCGGAGATGAAACGCGGGCGGTTCGCCTTGTCCGCCGCGCCCGCCGGGGCGATCCCGGATCTGACCGGCCTGTCCTGCCGATGGAACAACGCGAAGTCGCGGAACGGGTCGATCTTGTCCGTGGTCATCGAACCGGAACTGCCGGGCCCGCGCGACGCTTTTGCCGCGGTCGCGAGTCAGGTCATAGCGCTCGCCGACACTCTGGAACGTGGCGGACACCCCTTGCCGCCAGACGGCCCCGGCGTCAGTTGGCCGCCGCCCGGACTTGACCTGGATGCGCACGTGTCGCGGGGCGCGGGATCGCTGCGCAAACGCAAGATACAGCTCTTGTTCGGGAACCTGATTGCCTGGCTGTTTTTCAAGTCCGGCGTGAAAGCCGGCGCATTCGACCCGGCCCACTATGCCAGAATGGTCAGCAACAACGCGGATTTCCGCAAGTTCGACGATGGGCTGAAAATGACGCTGGATTGCGACCCGGATACGATTGCGACGATCCGGTCACTGCTGGAGCGGGCAGAACGGGATGGAATCCTGCGCTTCGGCCTTTTCGAACAGGCCGAAGCGATGATGACCTGCTTTGTCCCGTCGGTGACGCAGGACAACCACATTCATCTGGTGGATGGCGCATCCGGCGGTTATGCGCAGGCGGCCGCGCGTCTCAAGTCGGTGTCGCGCTGATCCAGCGCTGCGCGGTGGCGCGCGCGGCCCGGATCAGCGTGATGACATCAATGGCCACCGCGACAAATCTTGCACCGGCAGCGAGATAGGATTCCGTCACCTCTTCGGACAGGGACAGGATGCCCGGCACCTTGCCCGCGTCGCGGATGCGCCCCAGAACCCCGAGGATGGTTTCATGCACCTCTGG
This sequence comes from Sedimentitalea xiamensis, assembly GCF_030164465.1. Classification (GTDB taxonomy): domain Bacteria; phylum Pseudomonadota; class Alphaproteobacteria; order Rhodobacterales; family Rhodobacteraceae; genus Sedimentitalea; species Sedimentitalea xiamensis. Next base: position 8,702 of record NZ_JASNJE010000044.1, on the reverse strand, counting down.
ATGGGTCAGCTGTCCGGGATATCCCAGATCCGCCGCCAGATCGGCCGGGCCGATGAAAACGCAGTCCACGCCGTCGACGGCGAGAATGTCATCCAGCGCGGCCAGTCCGGCACGGTTCTCGACCTGGACGATGAGACTGATCTGGTCATTCGCGGTTTCCGTGTAATCCGGGATTCCGGAAAACCGGGACGATCGCGTGGCGGTGGCGCCGACGCCGCGGATGCCGTTGGGCGGATAGGTGCAGGCCCGCACCATCTGGCGCGCCTGTTCTCCGCTTTCGACCATCGGAACGAGGATTGTCTGCGCGCCGACGTCCAGCGCCTGCTTGATGATCCAGGGTTCGCCGACCGGCACCCGGACGATGATCGAGGACGGGCTGGATTGCAGGGCCATCAGCTGGTTCCGGATCGACCGGACGTCATTGGCCGCATGCTCGCTGTCGATCACCAGCCAGTCGAAACCGGCCGTGCCCATGACTTCGGCCGGGCCGGCTTCGGCGAAGCTCAGCCAGCAGCCAAAGGTCGTGTCTCCGGACTTGAACCGCTGTTTGAGGGTGTTGATGGGTGCGGGCATTGCGTTGCTCCTTTGGAGGTGAGTGGCAGGGTGCGCCCTGGTGGGCCGGAAATAGATGGTTTCGGGTGGGTATCGGACCATTGGTACGGCGGGACGCGGCCTTCATGCCAGCCCCGTCGCGATTTCGGCGATTACGTCATAGGCCATCCGCACATCCTGTTCCGTGGTCTCGAATTGCCCGGCCTGAAAGCGGATCGCCAGCTTGCCGTTCACCCGTGTCTGGGTCAGGTAGATCCGTCCGTCATCGTTGATCGCATCGACCAGCCGCTGGTTCAGGTCGTCCAGATCCGCAACGTCCTGCGGTGCATAGCGGAAGGTAAAGAGCGACCACATGGGTTCGGTCAGGATCTCGAAACCTGCCGTGGCCCGGAGCCTGTTGTGCAGGTCGTTGGACCAGGCGATGTGATTGCGGATGCGATCGCGCAATCCTTCGAGCCCGTAGGCGCGGATCAGGAACCAGATCTTGAGGGCCCGGAACCGGCGCCCCAGGGGAACCGACCATTCCGAATAGTTTATGATGCCATCCTTGCCGTGGGTCTTCAGGTATTCCGGCTGGATCGCCAGGGTGCGCACCAGATCGTCGGGATTGCGCAGGAAATGCGCCGAACAATCGAACTGTACGCCCAGCCATTTGTGCGGGTTGAACACGATGCTGTCCGCCCGGTCGATGCCTTGCCAATAGTGCCGGAATTCGGGGCAGATCATGGCCGACCCGGCCCAGGCCGCGTCGACGTGGGTGAAAAGGCCATGAGATTCCGCCACATCCAGGCAGGCCGCCACCGGGTCGGTCGCGCCGTTGCTGGTGCCGCCGACGCAAAGGATAGCGCCCGCAGGCGTCATCCCGGCCGCCCGGTCCGCGCGGATCGCGGCATCCAGCGCCGCCGGGTCCATGCCGCGCCAGTCGCCGGTGGTGGGGATACGCACGAGGTTGTCCTGCCCGATCCCGGACACCCAGATGGCGCGGTCTACGGAAGTGTGCACCTCGGTCGAACAATAGACCCGAAGCGGCTTGTTGCGGGCCAGTCCGGCGGTGTTTCCGGTCCAGTCCAGCGCCTTCTCGCGCATGGTCAGAACGGCGGCGAGGGTTGCGGAACTTGCGCTGTCCTGGATCACGCCGGCGAACCCGTCTGCGAGGCCGATGGAGCGGCGCAACCAGTCCATCATCCGGGTTTCCATCTCGGTCGCCGCCGGCGAGGTTTGCCACAACATGCATTGCGGCGCGATGGCGCTGACGAGAAATTCCGCCAAGACCGATGGCGCGGCGGCATTGGAATTGAAATAGGCGAAGAATCGCGGGTGTTGCCAATGGGTGATCCCCGGCATCACGATCCGTTCGAAATCGCGAAAGACCTCTTCCATGTCCTGGGGCGTTTCCGGCGGCGTTTCCGGCAGGGCGTCGAGAATGTCGCCGGGCTTTGTGCGGGCCCGCACCGGGCGGTCGCCCACCGTCAGGTGATAATCCTGCGCCCAGTCGGCGACACGCCGCCCCCATTCCGAAAACTCAGTCCACTGCATGCGATGCTCCTTTGCTGCGCTGCCTGGCCGTTCCGGATCTGCACCGGCGCGGCGCAGGACCCCGTTGAACGGGCCGCGCATGACCGGTTTCCAAAGCCGCAGGCCGTGGGAGATCGCAGGATGCCGTCACGTCCGGATGCTGTGCCATATCCGCGGATTGGTCGATGGTCTGGTGGGGCATCGGGGGTCCTTGTCTTTTATGATTAACAAGTTAATCAATGCCTCCTGCATGTCAATCTTTTGCCGCTGCCAAGGTGCATTGCGCTGGGGCGAAGAGACAGGCAAAACAGCTTCATGAGCAAGTCCCTTCTTAAGACGTCCAGATCTCTGCCCATCGCGTTGTTGCGCGCCAGGGAGCGGGTCATGGGGCCGATCCGCGAGATGCTGTCCGGGGTCGGGATCACCGAACAACAATGGCGCGTGCTGCGTGTCTTGCAGGAAACCGGTCCGCAGGAACCGACGAAGATCGCGGAACGGGCCTGCCTGCTGTTGCCCAGCCTTACCCGTATCCTGCAAAAGCTCGAGGAAAAGGGGCTGATAGACCGGACGCGGGATTTGCAGGACAAGCGCAAGCAGATCGTTCAGATCACCGAGGCGGGCGCGGACCTGATCGAGGACAATCTCGAAACGAGCATCGCATTGCTGGAGGAAACCAGGGCGCAGATGGGATCGGACCGGTACGAGGCTCTGCTCGATCTGTTGAACGAACTGGACAAGACCGATCCCGGCAGCGGCTGACGCGTCGCCCATTTCCGGTCGGTTGTGCCATTTGGTCGCAAAAATACAGCTTGACCTTCCAGTTGCTGGAAGGAATATGTCCTGTGGCACAAGAAATCGGATCTTGAGGCCATGTCAGAAACATTCCAAACCACCCTGTCCATCGAGGGCCTGAACTGCGCAGGCTGCGCGGCACGCGCGGAACGCGCCTTGCTGTCCGTGCCGGGGGTAAACGCAGCGGCGGTCAACTTTGCAACGCGCACGGCGTCGGTAAAGCACGACGGCGCAACGCCCCAGGCCATCGCCGGCGCCTTGTCCGCCGCGGGCTATCCTGCGCGGCATTCGGACGAGATCCTGGAAATCCGGGGCATGACCTGTGCCGGCTGCGCCGGCCGCGTCGAACGTGCGCTCGCTGCCGCGCCGGGAGTGTTGGAGGCCTCGGTGAATTTCGCCAGCGGCACCGCGCATGTCCGATACCTGGACGGAATGACCGATCCGGTCGCGTTGCAGCGGGTCGTCGCGTCGGCCGGATATTCCGCCAAGACGCCGGTCCGGGATGGCGCGGAGGACGCCGATCCCGAAACTTCGGAACTGACACAAACCCGGCGCGCGGCGCTTGCCGGATTGGCCCTGGCTTTGCCGGTTTTCCTGCTTGAAATGGGCGGTCATCTGTTCCCGCCGTTCCATCACTGGATCGGGCGCACCATCGGGCACGAGGCGTCATGGGTGTTCCAGTTCCTCCTGACCACCGTCGCGCTGATCGGACCGGGCGCGGTGTTCTTTCGCAGGGGAATTCCCGCGCTTCTGCGGCTCGCGCCCGACATGAACAGCCTTGTCGCCCTGGGCACGGCGGCGGCGTGGACCTATTCGACCGTTGCCCTTTTCGCGCCGTCGCTCTTGCCGCAGGGTGCACAGGCCGTCTATTTCGAGGCGGCGGCGGTGATCGTGGCGCTTGTCCTCGTCGGTCGCTGGCTGGAAGCGCGGGCAAGAGGCCGGACGGGCGCCGCCATCCGCCGGCTGATCGGTTTGCAACCCAAGACCGCGCGTGTCCGCAGAAGTGGCGAGTTCGTAGAAGTCCCGCTGGCGGATATCGGGGTGAACGACATCCTGCAACTGAGACCGGGGGAACGGATCGCGGTAGACGGGTCCGTGACCGGCGGTCAGTCGTTCGTCGACGAAAGCATGATCACCGGTGAACCGGACCCGGTCCGCAAGGCGATTGGCGATTGGGTCGTTGCGGGAACGATCAACGGATCGGGCGTCCTGACCTATCGCGCGGAACGGATCGGGCGGGATACGACGCTCGCCCAGATCATCGCGATGGTGCAAGAGGCGCAGGGGGCGAAACTGCCGATCCAGGCATTGGCGGATCGTGTCGTGCGGGTCTTCGTGCCAATCGTGATGGCGCTTGCGGTCCTGACCATCGCGGTCTGGCTGGCCTTCGGACCGGAACCGGTGCTGAGCCATGCGCTTGTGGCGGGGGTTTCCGTTCTGATCATCGCCTGCCCCTGCGCAATGGGTCTGGCGACTCCGACTTCGATCATGGTCGGGACAGGCCGTGCCGCCGAAATGGGCGTTCTGTTTCGAAAAGGCGATGCGTTGCAGGCGCTGGGCGAGATCAAGGTGATTGCTTTCGACAAGACCGGCACGCTGACCCTGGGACGACCGGAACTGACAGACATGGTGGTGACACCCGATCAGGACGACGCCTCTGTCCTGGCGCAGATCGCGGGCATCGAAGCGCAATCGGAACATCCGATCGCGCGGGCGGTGGTGCAAGCCGCCGCCCGGCGCGGCCTTGTTCCGCCGGAGGCCGACGCGGTGGAGGCGGTCAACGGGCTGGGCCTGCGCGGACGGGTCGACGGCCGTGATATCCTGATTGGATCGGCCCAATTGATGCGGCAGTGCGGAATCCCGTCCGACGTATTCGAACGGCATTACCGGATGTTCCAGGACCAGGCGAAAACGCCGGTTCTGGTGGCCATAGACGGGCGGATTGCGGCGGTTCTCGGCGTCGCGGATCCGATCAAGCCGGGTGCCGCCGCGGCCCTGTCGGCCTTGCGGGCCGAGGGCATCGAGGTGGCCATGATCACCGGCGACGCGTGGGGAACCGCGCGGGCCGTTGCCCGGCAATTGGGGATTTCCCTGATCGAAGCCGAAGTTCTGCCCGGCGAAAAACGCGATGCGGTGCGCAGGTTGCGCGATGCCCATGGCGAGATCGCCTTTGTGGGCGATGGAATCAACGACGCGCCCGCCCTGGCCGAAGCCGATGTCGGCCTTGCGATCGGGAACGGAACCGATGTCGCCATCGAAAGCGCCGATGTGGTGCTGGTGTCGGGCGATCTTGCCGGCGCCGTCAACGCCTTGCACATGTCTCGCGCGACACTGCGCAACATACGCCAGAATCTGTTCTGGGCCTTTTCCTACAATGCGTTGCTCATACCAGTCGCGGCAGGTGTTCTTTATCCCGCGCTTGGCGTGATGCTGTCGCCCATCCTGGCCGCCGCCGCCATGGCGCTCAGTTCGGTTTTCGTGTTGACCAACGCGCTGCGGTTGCGGGGCTTCAAACCGTTGTTGCGAGATAGCGCGCCGGATTCGCCATCGACCCCGATGCCGAGTCCCGTGGTGGCCGAATGATCCTTGTGGCGCGGATAAATGACGGACAGCGGCCCTGTCCGGGCGCCGCGCGGATCGGGGCCATCGGTCATGACGGAGCGAACGAGCGGCGCCGTGTCATGACCTCCGCGCCTCAGGCGAACGGCGGGCCGAACGACTCAAACCGTTGGCGGGCACGCATTTGAACCCGAAAGGCTTCTGAAGCCGAAACGCGGCCCAAGATCGATGATCCGTCGTCAGTTGCTGATATCGAAGTTCCGACCGATGCCAAAGAAGACCGAGTCGGATTTGGCCATGCCGGAGGCGTCATCCTCGAAGAAGTTCAACTCTACGCCGGTGTTCAGACTCCAGTCCTGCGTCAGTTGGTGATTATACGCCAGGACAAAGCTCCCGCGTTGGCTGGCATCGCTGAAAACAGTGGATTCGCTGTAGAACAGGGACAAATCGGCGGACAGGCTGGACACCGAATTGATCTCATGTTGGTAGCCGGCGATCAGGGTGTTGGTGAACCGATCCTCGTCGTTGCTGTCGACATAGAAATCCCGGTTCAAGCCAACATTGATGCGGCCGGCCGGAAAATCGCGAAACCAGTTGATCCCCCCGATGAACTGGGGATCGGAACTGTCAAAGCTGGACAGGCCGACGCTCGCGGTGAGCCCGCCTGTCGGCAACTCGATGCTTCGGGCAAATCGCAATGTGCCACGCTGGCCGTTCTGATTCTGGGTGAGATCGAATGTGGAATTCAATGAGCCGTTCGGCATTTCCAGAAAATGCCCCAGGCTGCCGCTTGGGCCGGACTGTTGCGTCGTCACTCTCTGGCCGGTCAGAAGATCGGTATCCGTGGTATCCACGTCCGTATAGCCGACGCGAAAAGTCAACAACGCCCTGGGCGACAGATTCCGGTCAAAGCCGGCCTGGATGGTTTGGGTTTCCCTGTCCGTGTTGGTGGCATTCTCCCTGGAATAGGTCGAATACCGCAGGTCGATATAGCCGGTCGTCACGGCATTGAAGCGAAACAGCGCCGACAGGCCCAAGTTCGTGTTCTCGAAATCGGTCAGGGCGGTGTCGGTCGGGTCGATGTAATTGGTCCCGAAAGCGCCTGCCAGGAACCGCAGGCCGAACGGGGCCAGTTTGCCCGTTTCCAGTTCCATGTCGATGGAATAGGATTCGCGTTCGCCCGAACCGCGGATATCGGAAAAATCCCGAGGCGGGCGCACGATGCCGTCCTGGTCCAGAAAAGTCCACAGCGGCGCGACGAGCGAAATGTCCGACTGCCGGTAGTCGCCATTGACGGACAGGGACGCATTTCCAGTGTCCCGGAAATAGCGGAGGCCGGCAAAGGGGTCAGTGAATCCGGTCTGCATGTTGTTGCCTTCGGCGATATCGCCAAACCGCAACGCGCCGCCGATCGCAAAAGACAGTTCCTGAAGACGGGTCTTGCTTTCCAGACCATAGCTGAGCCGCGTCGTGGCAAGCGAGGTCCGGCCTTCGCTTGGGTCTTCAAGCCCGAGGTTGTTCCCTGTTCCGAATTCCTGTTCCACGCGCACGCGCTGACGAAGACCGCCCTCTTCATCCAGAAGCTGCGCAACGACCGGAGTCGCTGCGGCGGCCACACTTCCTGCGAAAGCGGCATACGCGATCAGTCGCTTGGTCAATACTGCCCCCTTGCCTGGGTTGTTATTCTATTCGAACAGCCGTCGTTGCGGCACGATTATGACGTCGCCTTCCTTCAGAACCGGTGTGCTGATGGAGGACTTTCCGTCAATGATGTCCTTCACGTTGTAGGTGTAGATCTGCTGCTTCCCACTGGCGTCCGCACGGCGCAATTGCAGCCGTTTGGTCGCGCCGAACCTGGTGACGCCGCCGCCCTGGGCGAGAGCCTGCAGGAAGGTCGTGCCGCGCTTGACCTCCATGATACCGGGGCTGGCGACTTCGCCCAGCATGTAGATCGAAATGCCACTGCCGGTCGCTGCGCCGGATGTGGCCGCGCGCGGGGCCGCGAGTTGGGACAGGGACACGAACACCGTCGGATCGGCGGCGAAGTTGGGCCGCAGCCGTTCGATCAGATCGATGCGCACTTCGTCGATGCTGCGACCGCCGGCCTGGATCGTGCCGACCAGAGGAACGGCGACCCGCCCGTCCGGGAGCACAAGCGTTTCGCGGTTGATGCTCGCGTCTTCCAGAACTTCGATCCGCACGATATCGCCCGGTTTGATCTTGTATGCCTCCTGCGCATGCAGGGGCGCCGAGGCCAGAAATGCGATCAACAGGGGGCTGAGAAGGGAAAGTAACAGTTTCATGCCGGGCCTTTTCTATTTCGGACTCGTCAACGCGACTTGGGCAGATTTTTACGCGGTTTTGTCCGTGTTCAAAAGGTGTTTTGAGACCCAGCCGGTTGGGACAACACGGTGGGCCTGTTTTCGTGCCGATCCTGCAACAGGTCGTCGCAGCGGCGCTCAGGCGGATTTCCGCCGATCCACCATGCGTTTCGGCGTATTTGAGCGCATCCTGAGCGGGATAAAATTCATCTTGTACAATCTTGGGTAGAACTGCTAGCATCGTGAGACATGAAAGAGAGGCCCGCGCATGATCATTCCCTTGGTTCTGTTTGGAGGATTTTCAGGATTCCTGTCCGCGCTGGCGACCCTTTTTGCCGGTGAGTCGGTCTGGACCGCGCTTGTCGTCTATTCGAGCGTCGGATTGATCACGGTGCTGCTGATGTGTTTCGGCCTTTGCGCCGCGCTCGCGGTCAAAAGCGATCAGCCATGATGCAAGGATCGCGCCGGCAAGGATCCGCAATGGTGTGAATCCGCGGTTGTTCGCCGTTGGTTTCCAGGCCCTTGATGTCTGGACCCGAATTGATCCTGCGGCGATTGGCGCGGGTTTTCGGGGGAGATCAAGCAACCTGGCGTTTCAGGTCAAGCTGGCCGGCCGAAATATGCCGGCCAGCTTCAGTTTTTCGAGAGGTTTCTTCTGTAAACCGCTGGAAAACCTCATTGGACCAGGCCGGCTGTCCGCATATACTCGGATAAATGTGTAAAATTTCCACTGACATTTCAAGGGGTTAATTCGCAGTGTTGCGGATCGTTCTGATTTTTCATTCAACCCGAAATGACAACATGGGCGTTGGTGCCCTGACAGTGTCGCAGATCGCGATACTCTAGGCGGCGTCTGCATTAACCGATCCATGCCATTGCGCAAGCAAGATCAACGAACGCTTTGAATGAGCTGACGGTCTTTTCGCAGCGCAGTGCGATACGGCGGAATCGTTTGATCCGATT
>NZ_JASNJE010000043.1 GCF_030164465.1 Sedimentitalea xiamensis | reverse complement strand
TGGACGACCTGGCGGAAACGGTCCGGTTCGTCGCCGAAATGCCGCCGCATGTCTGCCTGAACGAAATCCTGATCTCTCCGACCTGGAACCGGTTCTACCAGGGGTTTGACGAACTCTCCTAGTCTACTGCGAACAAACCATTAATCACACTATCCGCAGGCACCAGAAAGTGCCGCAATCGAAAATCGCGGTTCCGGAACAAAAGGTTTCGCTTCACCGCCGACGAATTGTTAAGGTTTTGGGCGTTATGCATTTCGGAACGAAACAGAAACACAGCTACAAGGCAACCCGAAGGATCATGGCGGCCGGATTGCGACCAACCAAAGCCCCGTCAAGCGGGCTTCCCCGGCGGGCGAAGACTGCAAGGGACACTTTGGCGCCGCAACGGCGGGCCATGCCGGATCGTGCGGGCACCACGGCGATCAACGCGGCTTTCGGCTTGCCCGCGCCGGAAACGCAGCGATTGGGCGGCAGCCCCCGGCATCACATTCTCCGCTACGTGGCGCTTGAGGACATCAAGGTCGTCGAAGGGGTCTTCTTCAAGGACACTTTGAAATCGCCGGACGACCTGATGGTCGGGGACAGCTACCGCTTTCCCGCCTTGCCCGATACGAGGAAGCATCCCGTGGATGAGCGCGCCGTGCGGCAAGACGGACGGGCCGCACCCGAAACGCACCTGGCTGTCCTGATGTCCGATACCGGCATTCTGACCCATGCGCGGGTTGTCCTGACACGACGCCAGGGCGCGTCACTGGCGATCGTCGATCCGGTTCAGGACGGGTCCGCCCACGTGCTCATCGCGTTGGAGCCGCTCTGTCCGGAAATTTCCGGCCCGGCCCCTGCCCTGTCCGCACGGTCTTGAACTGACCGATCGATACGATCCGCCTGGGCATCGCGGTTCCGTCGGCCGAACGTCCGCGTTGCCGGGAGGATCCTGGACCGCCTGCCTGCCGCGCGGAAGGACGATCAGATGACGGCCAGTTCTTCATGGCGCATGCCGCGTTCGATCCGGTCGAAATGCAGCGGTGATAGGTCGAGGCTCCGATAGTGGCCATAGGACACCCATTCGGCGATGCCGCGCCCCATGGCGGGCGCCTGCTGCAATCCGTGGCCGGAGAACCCGTTGACGAACAGGAAGTTCCCGAGCCGGGGATGCGGCCCGACAATCGCGTTCTGGTCCAGCGTGTTGTAGGCGTAGTGGCCGACCCATTCGGTGATGACCCGGATCGCCTCGAATTGCGGAATGCGGGTGGCGATCGCGGGCCAGACATGGCCTTCCCAGAGCCCGTGATCCATGGCGAAATCATCCGGATCCACCGCCGGGTCGTGATCCGCGTGCCCGCCCGCCATGTAGGTGGCCGGGCCGTCCTGGCGCACATGGACGCCGCTGGGGTCGATGGTCAGCGGCAAATCGCGGTCCAGCGGCCGTTCCGCCGAAAAGATCCAGGTGAACCTTTTGCGAGGTTCGACCGGGATCTCTATCCCGGCCATGCGCGCCGTCCGCGCGGCGCGCGGCCCGGAGGCGTTGACGACATGCCCACAGGAAATCACCTCGCCGGTTTTCAGCGTCACGCTTTGCACCATCGTGCCGGCGGCGTCGCGGGTCAGGGCCACGACTTCGTTGCCAATGTATTCGACACCGTGCTCGCGCGCCCCCCGGCGGAACCAGTCAAACACCGTTCCCCCGTCCCAATAGCCTTCGTCCTTGCGATTGATACTGCCCAGCACGATGTCATCGAGGGCGTAGAACGGATATTCGCACCGGATCTCGTCCGAGGTCAGCAACCGGGTTCCGGCCCCGGCCGCCTGCTGGATTTTCTGGTTCGCGCGCAGGACATCGGCGAAGGCTTCGGTATCGGCAAGATACATGTAGCCGAAGTTCTGAATGGACAGGTCCGGCACACGCGGATCGTCCCCCATGCAGCCGCGGAAATCCTTGATCAACTCGGCCGCGAATTGCGAGATCTGCACGTTCAGCGCGCTGCTGAACTGCTGGCGGATGCAGGAATTCGTATGGGCGGTCGAACAGGCCGCATAGGTCGGATCGCGTTCGATGACCAGAACCCGGCCATCGAACCCCGGTGTCCGGGTCAGAAACCAAGCAGTCGCGGATCCGAGCATCGCTCCGCCGACGATCACCACGTCATAGCTCGTCCGGCTCGGGGCTGGAAACATGCTGGAAACCGCCATCAGAAAATCTCTCCTTTCCTCGCGCGGGCCAGGGTCGCCGCGATGTCGTCCTCGGCCAGACCGTAAACCGTCCGGGCCGCGTCAGCCGTGATGTAGCCAAGGGCGAGATCGCGCCGCACTCTTTCGGGTTCGCGGTCGCGCGCCTCTCCATAGCCCGCGCCGCCGGGGAAACCCATGATCACCCGATGCCCATCCGGCACGAACTGCTTGCCCTTGCCGCGCATCGGCACGCCATCGCTCCGGGCGATCGTCGTGGACGCGCCCGGCTGCCCGCCCCGCCGTCCGCGGGCCGGGTGGTCGACCCGGTCAAACATCGCCTGGATGTCGAACTCATGCCCTTCCCGCGCACCGACATCAATGAACTGGCCGAGTCCACCGCGAAACACGCCCGCGCCGCCGCTGTCAGGCCGCAGTTCCTTGCGCCAGACGATCACGGGGCCGACCTGTTCCGTGGCCTCGACCGGCATCGTCATGACCCCGGACGGAAACGCCGTCGCATTCATTCCGTCCAGGGCCGGCCGCGCGCCCGAACCGCCGGAATTGAACATCAGAACCTCGGCGCGCCCGGCATCCTCGCCCGCCCGTCCGCCGCTGCGCGGACGCAGGGACAGCTGGAAATTGCACAGGCTGCCGGCACCCTCGGCGGGCACGGTATCGGGAAGGATCTTGTCCAGCGCATCAAAGACCGTGTCCGGAATCATGTGGCCGATCACGTGGCGCAAGGCGACCGGCGCCGGATGCACCGCGTTCACGATGCTGTTTTCCGGCGCGACGATCCGGAACGGCGCCAGTGACGCGGCATTGTTCGGGATCTCCGGCGCAATCGCGCATTTCAGCGCATAGCAGGCATAGGCCTTGGTGTAGACAAGGGGCACGTTGATGCCCTTTTCGTCCACGCCCGAGGTGCCGGCGAAGTCGCAGAGAACATGGTCTTCCGCAACGCTGAGACGCACCCGCAGGTCGATCGGCCGGCTGTATCCGTCGATCCGCATCGCGCCAGTGCTTTCCCCCCGAGGCAAAGCCGCGATCCTGTCGAGCGTGGCGCTGCGGGAATGGGTGAGGATGAATTCCGCGATTCCCGCGAGGTCGGCAAGGCCGAATTCCCGCATCATGCCGACGAGGCGGCGGTGGCCGATTTCATTGCAACTCGCCAGCGCATGGATATCGCCGATCAGCAGATCCGGTTCGCGCACGTTGGCGAGGATGATCCGCACCAGGGTCGCGTCGATGGTTCCACGGTCGGCGAATTTCATGATCGGGACGTAGAGCCCTTCTTCATAGACGGAATTCGCATCCGCGCCGAATCCCCGCCCGCCGATGTCCACCACATGGGCGGTGCAGGCGAAAAAACCGACGCAGGCACCGGCATGAAAGGACGGCGTGACCACGGTGAAGTCATGCAGATGTCCGGTGCCTTCCCACGGATCATTGGTGATATAGACATCTCCATCGAAAATATTGTCGCGCCCGATACGGCGGATGAAATGCGGCACCGCATCGGCCATCGCGTTCACATGGCCCGGCGTGCCGGTCACAGCCTGCGCCAGCATGCGTCCCTCGGCATCGTAGACTCCGGCGGACAGATCTCCCGCCTCGCGCACACTGGTCGAAAACGCGGTGCGCACCAGGGCCCGCGCCTGTTCCTCGACCACCGAAAGCAGGCGATTCCACATGACCTGGCAGGCAACGCGGGGAATGTCAGCCATGCTTGCCCTCCGTCCCGGCGGGGAACTTGCGCATGTCGATGCAACCGTCCGCCAGCGCGACGGCGTATCCGTCCACGGGCAGGACGATGGTGGTTTCCTCTTCGGTGATGACCGCGGGACCGCTGACATGTTCGCCGGTCCCGAACCGGTTTCGCGCGTGAATACCCGCGTCGCGGACCCTGCCCGCCGCCGGGTCAAACAGCGGGCGCATGCCCTCCGTCTCCAGGGCGGAGGCCAGCGCAACCGCCGCTTCAGGTTGCGCCGCGGCGGTGCGCGTGAACGCATTGACGGACCACACGGCAATCTCGGCTTCGGCCCCCTGCACGCTGCGGCCAAAGAGCCGCGCATAACCGTCTTCGAACAGCTTCAGGTATACGGAGGCATCCGGAACGCGCGCCTGGCCTGGGGTCAGACGGACCGGAATTTCCCATCCCTGCCCCGAATACCGCATGTAGACCCGGTGTTCGATCAGGATCTCGGCATCGCCGGCGCAACTGCGCACAAAGCGGGTGGCTTCGTCTTCCAGCCCTTCGAAAAAGGCGGCGGCGCGGGCGCTGTCGAAAGCGGACAGTTTCATGAACAGGCTGCGGTTCGCCTCGAAACTGAACGGCGCGCGCAGAAACCCGATCGCGGAACCGACGCCGGCCCCGCGCGGCACGAGACATCGGTCGATACCCAGCTTCTCGCAGAGTCGCGCGGCGTGAAGCGGAGCCGCGCCGCCGAACGCGATCATGGTGTAGTCCGACAGGTCCTCGCCGTTTTCCACCGCGTGGACGCGGGCGGCGTTTGCCATGTTCTCGTCCACCACTTCGGACAGACCCCAGGCCGCTTCGGCAGCGCCCATGCCAAGCCTGTCGCCAAGACCGTTTTGCATGGCCGATACCGACGCGCCCCGATCCAGCGTGATCGAACCGCCAGCGAACCCGTCCGGGTCGAGCCTGCCGAGCAACAGGTCGGCATCGGTGACGGCGGGCCGGTTTCCGCCACGCCCGTAGCAGGCAGGGCCGGGATCGGATCCGGCGCTTTCCGGGCCGACCCGGATCTGGTTCATCCCGTCCACATGCGCAATCGATCCCCCGCCGGCACCGATTTCGACCATGTCGATGACGGGAATCGATATCGACATCCCCGATCCTTTCTTGAAGCGATAAGAACGCGCCACTTCGAACACGCGGCCGGTCTTGGGCGTCTGGTCGCGGATCAGGCAGATCTTCGCGGTCGTTCCACCCATGTCAAAGGAAAGCACCTTGTCCAGCCCATGCCGCGCCGCAATGTCGGCGGCGAACACCGCGCCTCCAGCCGGGCCGGATTCCACGAGGCGCACGGGAAATTCCGCCGCGCTTTCCAGCAAAATGAGACCGCCGCCGGAATGCATCAGCAGGATCGGACAGGCGACGCCGGCAGCCTGCAACCGTCCGGCCAACCGATCCAGGTAGGTTTTCATCAGAGGCTTGATATAGGCATTGGCGACGGTCGTGTTGAAGCGTTCGTATTCACGCATCTGCGGGGACACTTCGGAGGACAGCGACAACATGACTCCGGGCAGATGTTCGGCGAACACCTCGCGGACGCGCTGTTCATGGACGCCATTCACATAGGAATGGAGAAACCCGATGGCGACGCTTTCGTATGCGGCATCGCGCAGTTCGGCAGCCAGATCAACAATTTCCGCCCGCTCCAGCGGAACCAGCACCTTTCCCCGCGCATCCAGCCTTTCCGCGACGGTATAGCGACGGTTGCGCGGCAACAGCGGCTCGGGCAGCACCAGGTTGAGATCGTATTGTTCGAACCGGGATTCGGTGCGCATCTCGATCACGTCGCGAAAGCCCTGCGTCGTCACCAGCGCCGTTTTGGCCCCGCGCCGTTCGATCAGGGCGTTGGTGGCCAGGGTGGTGCCGTGAATGATCTGGCGGATTTCGCCGGGATCGATGGCCAGCCTGGTGCAGACCTTGCGAAGCCCCTCCATGATCGCATCTTCAGGGGCCGCATGGGTCGTCAGGACCTTGGCCGACACCCGGCTGTCACCCCGTTCGAGAACGACATCGGTGAAGGTCCCGCCGATATCCACGCCCGCCCGCACGATGTCCCTGGGCATCTTTTCCGCTCTCCCGGTTTTTCAGCGCGCCATCGCCCGAGTGCGACGCCCGGTTCTGAAACCGGACATGACCCGGTGCGTCGCGGTCCCGGCCCGGACCCCGGTTTCAGGCGGTGGCATCGGCCACGGCCAGGGCGTCATACCAGGACACCAGGTGGTGCAGATCGGCGGGCAGCTGCTGCGCCAGACCTTCGGCAAAGTTCCGAAACGCGGCCTCGTTCGTCGCATTGACCGCTGTCAGGACCGGAATGCCCGCCAGCATCGCCTCGCCGATCAGCGGGCGGAACCCGCGCCCGTCCGCTTCGTGCTTGCCGAACTTGTTGACGATCAGAATATCCGGCCCGTCCGCAAGCGTTCGGGACACCAGCCCGACCGCCCTTTCCAGGGCTTCCGGGTCCAAACGGCATCCGCGCGCCCCCCGGCCCAGCGACTGCGAAATCCGGATGCTCGGCCCGGCGGGAAGGACCTGAACGTCCATGTCGCAGAGATCGTTGTCCGAACAGGCGACATTGGATTGCACGACACCGCTCACCCTCACGCCCTGTTCCATCAGCTGTCCCGCGAGGGCGGTCAGCAGCCGATCGGTTTCACCGCGCGCTTCGGTTTTGACATAGGCCAGTGCCATCGGTCCGACTCCGGAAAAAGGGAAGCCGCCATGCGGCGGACAATGTTACCGCCTGCATTGGTGGCCTATTCCATGCGGCGCGACAAGGGGGAGGAACGTCGCATTGCCCGCACTGGCAGACGGCCCGGATCAGGCGCCCCGGATGTTGCGGTCCATCAGCCGCTGCAACAGGCGCGGCGACAGCCCGTTGATCCACCATGCCAGCCGGGCCACCCGCCCCACCGGGATCATCGGTGCCGCCCTGTCCATCCCCCGAAGGATGTCCGACGCGGCGTCCTCGGGCGTCATCAGGTCGACCCCGTCCGGAGCGGACCCGGGTCGCGCGAGCCCGTCGGGTTGACGTTCAGGCCGGCCGACATTGGTCGCGACAAAGGACGGGGCGGCGATCTGGCAGCGCACGCCAAAGGGCGCCTCCTCGGAGCGCAGGGACTTGAAGAACCCTTCGAGCGCGTGCTTGGACGCCGCATAGGCTGTCCGGTGGTAGAGCGGCGCAAATCCCGCAACCGAAGAAATCGCGAGATGGGTTCCCCCGGCCTTGCGCACCGGGTCCAGAAGCGCCCTGGCCAGCGCCACCGCCGAGAAATAGTTGATCTCGAAAACGCGCCGGTGGGCCGCCTCGGTCAAATCCGAAAACGCGCCGATCTGGGTCACGCCCGCATTGTAGATGACGAGGTCGATGTTCGGCGATGCCGCGATGATTGCCCGCGTGGCGGCATCCAACTGCGCCGGATCGGTCAGGTCGCAGGCGATGGGAATCTGGAGCGCCGTGCTTTGAAGACCGGAAATGTCGAGATCGAGCAGGAAGGTCCGCCAGCCGCGATCCTGCAACCCTTTTGCCAGAGCGCGCCCCAATCCGCCGGCCCCGCCGGAAATGACGGCAGATTTCATAGCCCCGCCTCCGTCTTCCAGAGATCGAACACCTCGGCGCTCGTCTTGGCCGGGACATAGCCGAAGTCCGACTTCAGCGCCGCGTTGTCGAGCACCGGCCGATACTGGAGAAACCGGACCTGTTCCGGCCCATATCGGCTCAGCCCGAGCGGGCGAAGCGCGCCAAGGGCCAGACGCAAGGCGGCGGCGGGCAAACGCAGGACCGGTTTGCCCAGAGCCGCGGCGAGTTCGCTCACGCCCATGGCGCCGTCGCCCGCGACATTGAAGATCCCCGCGGGGCCATCGGTCGATGCGCGCAGCAGGATGCGCGCCAGATCCTCTGTCCAGATGAACACGAACGGGCTTTCGCTGCCGCGCACCGCCAGGAGGCGCGGCTTGTGAAACAGCGCCGTGATCTGGTTCTCGGTTCCGGCGCCCAGCACGGTGCCGACCCGCAGCACCACCTGTTCCAGATGCGGCGCATCCCGGCGCGCTTTCGCCAGCATCTCTTCGACGAGGCGCTTGTGATGGGCATAGGGGAATTCGTCGTTGCCGCGCAGGGCATCGGTTTCGCGCAGCGGGACGGGATTGTCCGCGTGATACCCGTAAGCCGCGCCCGACGACGTCACAACCAGCCGCCGCACGCCGCTGGCAATCGCCGCGTCAAGCACGTTGCGGGTGCCCGTCACATCCACCGCGTAGGCGGTTTCCCGGCTCATGCCCTTGGGCGGCGACACGATCGAGGCCAGGTGCACGATCACATCGGGTTTTTCCTCTGCGATGATCCTTGCGGCATCCGGCCCGGTGACATCCATGCGCCGGAACCTGATCTCTTTCGGGGCATCCGCGGGCATGTTCAGGTCAGTGGCGATCACGTCATGTCCCCGGAGGCCGCGCAGCAAGGCGCGCCCGATCATGCCCGCCGCGCCGGTGATCAGAATTCGTGTCATCGCGCCGCCTCCGTCCGGTTCATAAGTCCGGCGAGCGCCAGCCCGGAAATCGCGTGCCAGATTCCCCAGAATGCCGCGACGACCGCCATGCCGCCCAACCCTCCGAAAAAGCCGAAGATCAATACCAGCCCCAAGCCGGAATTCTGGATGCCGGTTTCGATCGTGATCGCGCGGCGATCGAATGGCGACAACCCGGCCAGGGCAGCCGAGGCGTATCCGCCTCCCAGCGCGAGCGCATTATGCAGGATGACCAGGAAGGCGACGGCCCCGGCGAATTGCAGGAAGAAGCCCCAGTTCGCGGCCAGCGCCAGCACCACGAACGCGATGAAGATCCCGAAGGACAGCAACTGGACCGGCTTGCGGATGCGGTTGGCCGCCTGCGGGCGCACCGTGTTCAGCGTCACCCCGAGGATCAGCGGCAGGATCAGCATCAGGCCGACCGTCACAGCTACCGCGACCGGATCGATATGCGTTTGTTGCAGGATGCGGCGGGTCGGCTCGTAGAGCCCGCCCCAGAACGCAATGTTCAGCGGCGTTATCAGGATCGCGCCGACCGTGGCAAAGGCGGTCATCGACACGGAAAGCGCCGCGTTGCCGCCTGCCCGGTGCGTGATGAAGTTCGAGATGTTGCCGCCCGGACAGGCCGCGACGAGGATCAGCCCCAGGGCGATGGACGGGCGCGGCTGCGTCAGGCTGACCAGCGCGAAGGTCAGAGCCGGCAGCACGAGAAACTGCGACACGAGCCCGACGATCAGCGCCTTGGGTGCGTGGGCCAGCCGCCGGAAATCATCCGGCCTTAGGTCGATCGCCACCGAGAACATGACCACGGCCAAGATGCCGTTCAGCAACATCAGCGATCCGGGGCTGAAGTTCAGGACCGCTTCATCGATCCCGCTCATGCCCGGAGACCGCCCAGGGCTCGGATCCAGGCGTTGACCGACCGGCGATAGGTGTCCTTATCGACGTAATATGCCATGCGCGACACGTCGAGATAGTTCATGCCACCCGTCGCCCGTGTGTATCCATCGGCCTTTTCCGCCTGCAGAAGGCGTGCCTCGTTGCGTCCCATGCGCAGGCCGGCAATGTAGCGGGCCACCATTTCGGCCTGTTCATGCCTCCCCTGCCAGCCCAGTCCGGTGGCTTCGACCATGCCAAGGACGAACAGGTCGTCCCGCTGCGGATGCATTGCGTTCAGGAACAGATGCGGCGCATCGCCCTGCCAGTTCAACAGTGCCGAGTCGATGAACGGATAGTGTAGCCGGTAGCCCGTCGCCGCGAGGATCAGGTCATAGTCGCCCTGTGTGCCATCCACGAAATGCACGGTGTGACCGTACAGGCGGTCGATATCCGCGCGCACGCGCAGGTCTCCGTGCCCTGCGTGATACAGGACGAGCGAATTCACCACCGGATGGCTTTCGTACATCGCGTAATCCGGTTTCGGGAACCCGTATTTCTGCGGATTTCCGGTGAACCAGCCCAGGATCAGCTTGTCGATGCGCCGCTTCAACCAGAGCGGCAGCTTGATCGCGCCACCGATGGTGTCCGCCGGCTTGCCGAACACGTATTTCGGGACGAAGTAGTAGCCGCGCCGCATCGACAGGTCGCAGCTTGCCCCGTGGTGAATTGCATCGACCGCGATGTCGCAGCCGGAATTTCCCGCGCCGACGATCAATACCCGCTTGCCGTCGAAGCGGCTGGCGTGGCGATAGTCCGACACGTGAATCAGTTCCCCGGCGAATTCGCCCTTGAACCGCGGCATGTTGGGTTCCGACAGGGTGCCATTGGCGATCATCACCCCGGCGAAAACCGCCTCGTGCTCGTCATCGCCGTCGCGCCAGACGACCCGCCAGCCATCGCCATCCTCGCCCAGGGGCTCTGTCCGCAGCACTTCCGCGCCGAACCGAAAATGGCGCCGCAGGTCGAAATGGTCGGCGAACGCGCTGAAGTATCGCTTCATCTCACGGTGGGAGGGGTATTCCGCCACCTCGTCGCGCATCGGAAAATCCGTGAACTCGGTCATCCGCTTTGAGGAAATCAGGTGAGCGCTTTCATACATGGTGGATTTCGGGCCTTCGATGTCCCAAAGCCCCCCGACGTCGGAATGCAGTTCGAACCCCTGAAAGGCGATGCCCTGTTCGATCAGGGTCTTGGCGGCGGCCAATCCCATCGGTCCCGCCCCGATCAGGGCGAACTGTTCGCGTGTCTCAGCCAAACCGGCCTCCATCGGAAAAAAATTTCCGCTAACTTGAACAAATGTTCAATATAAGGCAAGCTGAATTTATGAGTGAGAGACTAACCTTTGAAAAGAAACGCCAACGCGCGCCGTCAAAGCGGGCGGTCCGGTCGCGGGAACGGATACTGGACGCGGCCGAACGCGTGTTTTCCGAAAAGGGATTCGATGGCGCAACGATCCGCGACATCGCCGCCGCCGCCGAAACGCCTGTCGGCCTGGTGCATCATCATGGCGGCGGCAAGGCAGAGCTTTTCGCGCAGACGGTCCAGCGGCGCGCCTCCGAATTGTCGGCCTTGCGTCTGGATTTGCTGTCCGAGCGAAAATCGGCGGCACCTCTCGACCTTCGGGGCATCCTGGAATGCTTTTTCGGACCCTATCTCGACAAGGCCCGCACCGGCGGACGGCAATGGGTGGCCTATGGCCGGCTGGTCGCGCATGTCTCGGCCGACCCGCGCTGGCGCGAGATCGCGGCCGATTGCTTCGACCCGACAGCGAACCGGTTCATCGACGAAATCGCGGCCCTGTATCCTGCCGCGCCACGGGCGGCGATTGCCTCGGGCTTTGTCTATTCCGTGTCGGCGATGCTGGCGTTGCTGACGTCGTCCTGGCGGATCGAGACCCTGGGCGCGACCCCCTCCGCAACCGACAGCATCGACGGGCTGGTGGCGTTCTGCGCCGCAGGCATCCATGCCAGCCTGACGGCGTGACCGGCCGGGATTACCGGTTTCCCTGCGGATCAGGACGATAAAGCGGCCGGAGTCTCGCGCGAACGCAACAATCCTCCGGATCTCCACCGCTTGCGCCCCCGCCAAGAACCGTTTGGCCAGTCGATCCAAGTGAAAGGCAAGGCGCGACCGCGCGGTATCAGACAGGACGGCCCGCGCCCCCGTTCCGTCGCCCGGCCGCGTTCCGTCAGCACTCCGCGTCCGGGAACCGGAACGCCGGAAGTTCGGAGAACGCGCTGCGCAGGGCGACACCCCAGCCGGTCGATATCTGGTCGAAATACGGATCGTCCGGCTGGACGCGATAGACCCGCCCCAGGACGAGCGAATCCTTTTCATAGACATGCACATCGAGCGGCAGGCTCACCGACAGGTTCGCCTTGATCGTCGAATCAAAGGACACGAGCAGTAGCTTGATGGCGTCCTCAAAGCTCATTTCCGGGGCATAGGCCCGCACGAGGATCGGCCGCCCGTATTTGGTTTCCCCGATCTGGAAAAACGGCGTGTCGAAACTGGCTTCGATGAAATTGCCCTCGGGATAGATCATGAACAGGCGCGGCGCGCCTTCGCCGATCTGGCCGCCAAGGATCATTGTCGCGTTGAAGGTGGCGTCGGCGCTCTGTCCGGTCTGGGCGTTGGACGCGATCACGTCCCTCAGCAGCTTTCCGACCAGCGTGGCCACCTGAAACATCGACTTGGCTTCGAGAATGCCCGGATTGCGGTCTCCGGGATCCTTGATCCGTTCGTCCAGAAGGCTGACCACCGCCTGTGTCGTCGCCAGGTTCCCGGCGGTCAGCAGCGTGATGCAGCGTTCGTTCGGCGTGTGCCAGGTGAACATCTTGCGAAATGTGGAAATATTGTCGACACCGGAGTTCGTCCGCGTGTCGGACATGAACACCAGCCCATTGTTCAGCATGAGCCCAACGCAATATGTCATTCGTGCCGTGCCTTCCCAGGATCAGCGCATCTGAAGCATTCTATTGCTGAACTTGCAAGGAAACATGAAGATCCTCCGTCCCGGCGCCCTGGCGCAGCCCCATGATCGGGGCGGCATCCCGGCTGTCGCGCCCGACGGCAACGCGCACATACCGGTCATCCGGGGCGATCCCGTTGGACACGTCAAAGCCGATCCAGCCAAGCGTTTCATCCCAGACTTCGCACCACGCATGGGTCGCATCCTGTTCGACCCGGTCGTTCATCATCAGGTAACCGCTGACATACCGCGCCGGATGGCCGAGAAGCCGGGCGACGGAAATCATGATCTGCGCATGGTCCTGGCAGACCCCGTGCCCCGCCGCCAGCGCGGATTCCGCTTTGGTCGTCACTTCGGTACGGCCGGTTTCATAGCGCACGGACTGCGCGATCCGGGCCGACAGAGCATGCAGACGGCCCAACACGTCGCCGGAATCGGTTTCGGATTTCACCTCGCGGGCCAGCTGGCGCAGGTTCGGACCCGCCTCGGTCATCGGCGTCGCGCTTTCGAACAGCCAGACCGGCGCGAATCCCCTGTGCCGGCCGGTGATCCCGTGCCGGTCGACGACATCGACCACGCCGGAACTGACGATCTCGATCGTCTGAACGCCCTCATCGACCAGCACGAGTTCGGTGTGATTGACGAACTGGTCGTCAAAGCTCAGCTGCTTGGTGCCGCCGGAAATCACCGAGGACCACTCCAGAACGGTCTGGCCATGCCCGCTGCGCGGTGTCAGGCGCAATTGCTGGAGCGCGTAAAAGACCGGCTCGCTGTACGTATAGGTGGTGACGTGATTTATTCTTAGCTGCATCGACTTACCTGTAGAACCTGTAATCGGCCTCGATCAGGGTGGCGAGCTGACCCATGTCTGCGATGCTCTTGCTCAGGAACTCGTGCAGCCCGCCTTCGAAGATCGTCTCGATCGTGCTGCCGAACATCCGGTTGCAGATTTCGTCGGACATGTCGTGGCACTCCTTTCGCGAATCGTATTCCTGTTCCAGTTGCGCCAGGTTGTCCGCGATCTTGAGACAGCAGAAGGACAGCGACCGGGGCATGCGCCGGTCCAGGATGAGAAAATCCGCGATGCCGAGCGGCGAGGTCTGACCGCCGTTCAGCCAGTGATAGGACTGTTCCGCCGACACCGACCGCAGGATGGTTTCCCATTGCGCGTTGTCGATCATGGTGCCGACCAGGGAGGCGGAGGGCAGCAGGACGTAGTATTTCACGTCCAGGATCCTGGCGGTGTTGTCGGACCGTTCGATGAACGTTCCCAGACGCGCAAAGGAAAAGATGTCGTTGCGCAGCATGGTTCCGTGCAGCGCGCCCCTGACAACGGCGCTGCGGAACCGGATCTTGGCCAGCGTGTCGTGCAGATTCCGCTCCGAGATCGGACGCGACAGGATGGACTTGGCTTCCATCCAGCATTCGTTCGTCGCCTCCCAGACCTCGCTTGACAGGGCGGTGCGCACCGTTCGGGCATTGCTGCGGGCGCTGGCGAGCGAATTCAGCACACTGGACGGGTTGGATTTGCCGCGCAGCAGGAAATCGATCACCTGCGCGGCGTCGTAGGTCTCGTGCTCCGCGAGATAGGCACTGGTCATGCCCGCCGTCGCGATCACGCTTTGCCATTCGCCGGGTGCGGCACCCGACCGTGTCAGCGCGATTCGCCATCCGGCTTCCAGCAGCCGAGCGGTGTTTTCGGCGCGTTCCAGATAGCGGAACATCCAGAACAGGCCGCCTGCGGTCTTGCCCAGCATCATGGTCTATCCTTCCAAAACCCAGGTGTCCTTGGTGCCGCCACCCTGCGAGGAATTGACCACCAGCGATCCTTTCTTGAGCGCCACGCGCGTCAGCCCGCCCGGCGTCATGTCGATGCGGTCCGGCGACACCAGGACGAAGGGGCGCAGATCGACGTGGCGCGGGGCCAGCCCGGACTTGGTCAGGATCGGCACCGTCGACAGCGCCAGCGTCGGCTGGGCGATGTAATTTCCGGGCCGAGCGCGCAGCTTGGCTTCGAAAGCCGCCAGTTCCTTCTTGCTGGCCGCGGGGCCGACGAGCATGCCGTAGCCGCCGGATCCGTGCACTTCCTTGACCACCAGATCCTTCAGGTTCTCCAGCACGTAGGCCAGCGAATCCGCCTCCGAACAGCGCCATGTCGGCACGTTCTTCAGTATTGCCGATTCGCCGGTGTAGAATTCGACGATCTCCGGCATGTAGGAATAAAGCGCCTTGTCATCCGCG
The DNA here is from genome assembly GCF_030164465.1 of Sedimentitalea xiamensis. Classification (GTDB taxonomy): domain Bacteria; phylum Pseudomonadota; class Alphaproteobacteria; order Rhodobacterales; family Rhodobacteraceae; genus Sedimentitalea; species Sedimentitalea xiamensis. Next base: position 12,220 of record NZ_JASNJE010000043.1, on the reverse strand, counting down.
ATCCCGGTGCCCGGCGCGTTCGCGATCGTGATGTTGCCGGCGCGGTAGACATCCATGATACCGGGAACGCCAAGCAGGCTTTCCGGATTGAAGGTCAACGGGTCCAGGTATTCGTCATCCACGCGCCGGTACAACACGTCGATGGGGTGATAGCCTTCGGTCGTACGCATCACGACCCGGCCGTTCTCGATGCGCAGGTCCTGGCTTTCCACCAGTTCCGCCCCCATCTGGTCGGCGAGGAAGGAATGTTCGAAATAGGCCGAGTTGTGGATGCCGGGCGTCAACACCGCAACCGTCGGCTTTCCGCCCGAGAACCCCGGCGGGGCGCAATCCGCCAACGACCGGCGAAGCAACTGCGGGTAGCGCGACACCGGGCGCACCCGAAGCTGCGTGAACAGTTCCGGAAACATCTGGAGCATGGTTTCGCGGTTTTCCAGCATGTAGGACACGCCCGAAGGCGTTCTGGCATTGTCTTCCAGAACGAAGAAATCATTCTCGCCTGTCCTGACCAGATCGACGCCGACGACGTGGGTATAGACCCCGCCGGGTGGATCGACACCTATCATCTCCGGCAGGTAGGCGGCGTTGCCGGCAATGATCTCCCGAGGAATCCGACCGGCCCGGATGATTTCCTGCCGATGGTAGATGTCATGCAGGAAGGCATTGATCGCGCGGACCCTCTGTTCGGTGCCCCGTTCCAGCCGCGTCCATTCGTCCGCGGCGATGATCCGCGGCACGATGTCGAACGGGATCAGCCGTTCGTCCGCCTCGTCCTGGCCGTAGACGTTGAAGGTGATGCCTATACGCCGGAAAAACGCTTCGGCATCGGCAGACTTGCGCCGCAGATGCTTCAGGTTCTCGCTGCCGAACCAGTTGAAATATGCGCTGTAGGGCGACCGCGCCGTGTGCGGGTCCGCCAGCATCTCGTCGAAGGTTTCGGGTTTTCGTATCATGGCCTCAGATTGATCCACTACGCTGCGGGGGCAATTTGCACGTGCCTCTGGCGCGGGGGAAAACGAACAGGCGACCGGTTGCGCCCATCATGCAGGCACCTCGCACAGGAAATGGGCAGATCACGTCTGCCCTTTGGTCACGGTCCGCTTTCCCGCCGCGATTGGCAAGGGTATTCGCGCCCGTTTCCTGCCGCCGCCGGCGCAAGATCTGCGTTCAGCGGGTGCAGTGCGGGTCCGGCCATCCGCTGTCGCCATGAATTGACTCCCCGGTGACGAATCTGGCCTTGTCGCTTGCCAATAAGGCGCCCGTTTCGCCGTTTTATCGAATGTTCCGAACCGGATCGGAGGCGTGCGCGGCAGGGCGGTTTGCTTCCGCCAGGCCGGACAAGACAGGGGCCGACGCTCGGAAGCTTGATTTGTCCCTGCTTTACCGGCAATGAACATGGTGCCCGCAACTGTATCCAATATCGAAACAAGGAACGTGAAATGCCCGGATTGACCACATCGGTCGCCCAAATGGTCGCCAACGCCCGCAGTCGCATCAAGGAAATCGAAACGCCCGATGCGATCCGCATGGTCGAGGATCCGGACGTCGTAATCGTGGATCTGCGCGACGTGCGGGAAAGGCAGCGGTCCGGTTTCATTCCCGGCAGTTTCCACTGCCCGCGCGGCATGCTGGAATTCTGGGTCGATCCCGAAAGCCCCTATTTCAAAGAGGTTTTCGGCCTGGACAAGACGTTTCTCTTTCACTGCGCTTCCGGATGGCGATCCGCGCTTTCCGTCGCCACGCTTCAGGAGATGGGGTTCGAGGCCGCGCATCTCAAGGAGGGGTTTTCGACCTGGAAAGACCACGGCGGCCCGGTCGAATTCCCAGCTTCCAAGGGAACCTGACCCGACGGGAAGGGCGACAGGCGGGGTCTTCTTTGGCTAATCTTCGAGACGTTGTTTCAGAGTATGGGCCATGGCCAGAACGTTTCGCTCCGCATTTTCGCACGCCCTGGCCAGCAGTGGCCTGTCCATTGACACCATCGCGGCCGGAACGTCCGTTGCACGCCCGAACCTGGAACGCGTGCTGTCCGAACCGGGCGCGATGCTGCCGATCAGGGACGCCGAGACCGTCGCGAAATTTCTGGGTTCATCGCTGGCCGAGTTTCTGGAAGCGCCCGAACAGTCAGACCCAATCGAGATAGCCCGTCTATACAGCCAGCTACCTGAGCCCCTAAAGGACCGGTTCCAAGCTTGTCGACCAGAACTCTCTGCACCTTCGGATCCGTCTGATCCAGAATCGCCCTGAGGAGGATCTTTGCCAGATCGCGTTCCGTCTCCTGCCGATTCCGCTTGATTTTACTGTAGCTTACAATCGACACTCGATACCTTTGTGCTGATGCCGGTCGGCGCGCGCCCAGTCTAGGATCGAATACATCAAAAATTCAAGATATTTGGCGCGGTCGCCGCGCGCCGGTCCGGTCGGGCACGTTGCCTTTCATGCGGATGTGCCGGGTGCATAGGCCGCCGGATCGACAGTCTCCGGGCGACCCGGCAGCGTCAGGGTGGCGACCTGCGCGGGGGTGCGGGCGATGACCTGTCCGGCGCGGATCACGGCAAGGCGGGTGGCGCGCAGGCGGATGGCCTCGATCGGGTCGACCGCCTGCAACAGCACCATGTGGGCGGCGCAACCGGGAGCGAGCCCGTAGCCGTCAAGCCCCATGACCCTTGCGGAATTCACCGTCACCGCGTCAAAGCACCAGCGCATGTCGGCGCGGCTGGAGAGTTGCCCCACATGCAGGCCCATCGCCGCCACGTCGAGCATGTCGGCGCGGCCGAGCGAATACCACGGGTCCATCACGCAGTCGGAGCCGAAGCCGACGGTGATTCCGGCCTCGCGCAGTTCGGGCACGCGGGTCTGGCCACGGCGTTTCGGGTAGGTGTCGTGCCGTCCCTGCAGCATGATGTTGATCAGCGGGTTGGGGATGGCGTGGACCCCGGCCTCGGCGATCAGCGGGATCAGCTTGGAGACATAATAACTGTCCATCGAATGCATGGAGGTCAGGTGCGAGCCGGTCACCCGGCCCTGCAGCCCGAGCCGTTGGGCCTCGAAAGCGAGGGTTTCGATATGGCGGCTCAAGGGGTCGTCGCTTTCGTCGCAATGCATATCGACCATCAGGCCCCGGTCGGCGGCGATCTCGCAAAGCTGGCGGACAGACTCGGCACCGTCGGCCATGGTGCGTTCGAAATGCGGGATGCCGCCGACGATGTCGATGCCCATGTCGAGCGCGCGTTTGAGGTTGTCCATCGCGGTCGGGTCGCGCAGCACCCCGTCCTGCGGGAAGGCGACCAGTTGCAGGTCGAGATAGGGGGCGACCTGCTGGCGCACGTCAAGCAGGGCTTCGACCCCTTTCAACTCGTCATCGCAGATATCGACATGGGAGCGGATCGCGCCGAGGCCCATCGACACGGCGAGATCGCAGTAGCGCAGGGCGCGGGCGATGATCTGCTCGACGGTCTGGATCGGTTTCAACTCGCCCCAGAGCGCGATGCCTTCGAGCAGTGTGCCGGAGCTGTTCATGCGGGGCGTGCCGAGCGACAGGGTGGCGTCCATGTGGAAATGCGGATCGACGAAGGGCGGCGAGACGAGGTGGCCGGCGGCGTCGATCACCTCACGCGCCTCCGCCGTGATGCCCGGTTCGACGGCGGCGATGGCGCCCTTGGCGCAGGCGATGTCGAGACCGCTGCGCCCGTCGGGCAGGGTGGCGTTTTTCAGGATCAGGTCGAACATGGCATGCCTTTCAGCGTTGGCCCTTGAACCACGGGGTCAGGAGCGCGCGGGGATAGTCGGCCTTGCGGGCGGCGATAACCAGCGCGATGATCGACAGGATATAGGGGGCCATGAGAAACACCTGCCCCGGCACCAGCGCGCCGACCTCGGTCTGGAGCCGCACCTGCAGCGCGTCGAACGCCCCGAAGAGGAGCGCGCCCAAGAGCGCCTTGCCGGGGCGCCAGCTGGCGAAGATCACCAGCGCGATGCAGATCCAGCCGCGCCCGTTGACCATGCCGAAGAAGAAGGCGTCGAAAGCCGACATGGTGAGGAAAGCCCCGCCCAGTGCCATGAGGGCCGAGCCCGCGACCACCGCGCCGATGCGCAGCCCGTAGACCGAGAGGCCCTGTGCATCGACGCTGTCCGGGTTGTCGCCCACCGCCTGGATCGCGATGCCGAGTGCCGTGCGGTTCAGCACATACCAGACCAGCGCCACCATGATGAGGGCGAGCCATGTGAGCGCGGTCTGCTGAAACAGGACCGGGCCGAGGAAGGGGAGATCGGAGAGCAGGGGAATGTCGAGCGCGCGGAAGGGTTCGATCCGGGGCGGCGAGGTGACGTTGGGCAGTGCCGTGCGGTAGATGAAATAGCTGACCGAGGTGGCAAACAGCGTGACGCCGAGCCCCGAGACATGCTGCGACAGGCCAAGCGGCACGGTGAGGATGGCATGAATGAGGCCGAAGAAGGCGCCCGCGAGGGCGGCGACCAGCACCCCGCCCCAGAGACCCGCGCCGAGCCAGACCGCCATCCAGCCGGCCATGGCCCCGGCGGCGAAGATGCCCTCGATCCCGAGGTTGAGGACGCCGGATTTCTCGCAGAGCAGCGCGCCGAGCACGCCGAAGATAAGCGGCGTCGCAATGCGCAGGGAGGCGGCCCAGAAGGAGTCGGACACGAGGATTTGCAGGAGGTCCATCATGCCGGGGCCTTTGCTGCGCGCACTAGGCGGTAGCGGGCGAAGAAGCCGCCGATCAGCACGCAGAGGAGCGACATCGAGACCACCAGATCGGCGAGATAGGAAGAGACACCCATCGCCCTACTCATGCTGTCGGCCCCCACGAAGACGCTGGCGATGAACAGCGCCGCGATCACCACGCCCACGGGGGAGAGCCCCGCGAGCATGGCGACGACGATGCCGGTGTAACCGAAACCTGGCGACAGATCGGCGGTGAGATAGCCCTTGAGGCCCGCGACCTCGCCGACGCCCGCCAGCCCCGCGAGCGCGCCCGAGATCAGCGCGACGCCGATCAGGGTGCGGTTGACCCGGATGCCCGCATGACACGCGGCGGCGGCGTTTTCCCCGACCGCGCGCAGGCGGAAGCCCCAGACCGAGCGGGCCAGCATGAACTGCGCGATACCGGCGGCGATCAGGGCGAGGATGAGGCCGGCATGGACACGCATCCGGTCGATCAGCGTGGGCAGCATGCCCTGATCGAGGATCGGGGAGGATTGCGGCCACCCCAAGCCCATCGGGTCCTTGAGCGGGCCTTCGAGCATCATCTGCACGAAGATCAGGATGACGAAGTTGAGGAGCAGCGTGGTCACCACCTCGTCGGCACCGAAGCGGGTTTTCAGCAGCGCGGGCACGGCCATGCCGGCGGCCCCGGCGGCGGCGCCGAGGATCACGATCAGGGGGATCAGGATGATGGCCGGGGCGTCGATAGCCCCCGCGCCGATGGCGACGGCGGCCATGGCGCCGAGATAGAGCTGCCCCTCGGCGCCGATGTTCCAGAGCCTCGCGCGGAAGGCGAGCGCGGCGGCGAGGCCGGTGAAGATCAGCGGCGTGGCGCGGGTGAGCATCTCGGAAAAGGCGAAGAGCGAGCCGAACACGCCCTTGAACATCTCGCCGTAAGCGGTGGCGATGTCGGCCCCGGCAAAGGCGAGCGGCAGGGCGGCCAGCGCCAGCGCGATGAGGGCGGCGAGCACCGGCACCCCGAGGGTGAGCAGGCGCGGGGGGGCCGGGCGCGGCTCGATCCGGATCATGCGGGTTCTCCTGTCATGGCGAGGCCGATCTGTTCGCGGTCGCGGGTCGTGACCTCGGTCAGGTGGCCGTCATGGATCACCATGATGCGGTCGGCGAGGCTGAGAATCTCGTCGAGATCCTCGGAGATGAGCAGCACCCCGGCCCCGCGCTTGCGGGCCTCAAGCAGCCGCCGCCCGACCTCGGCCGCGGCGCCCATGTCCAGCCCCCGGGTGGGCTGGTTGGCGAGGATCAGATTCGGATCCTGCTCGAAAACGCGGGCGAGGATCAGTTTCTGGATATTACCGCCGGAGAGCAGGCGCGCGGCGGCGTCGATGCCGGGGCCGCGCACGTCATAGGATTTGGACAGGGTTCTGGCGTTTTCGGCGATGGCCTCGCGATTCAACAGGCCGTTGGTCTGGATGCCGGGCTCGTCCAGCCGTTCGATCACCATGTTTTCGGCCACGCTCATCGCGCCGACGATGCCGTCATGGTGGCGATCCTCGGGGATGCGGCCTATGCCAGCGCGGATCATCGCGCGCGGGTCGGGATGGGCGATGGGCGTGCCCGCGACGCTGATCGTGCCGCGATCGGGGGCGCGCAGGCCCGAGATCACGCCCGCCAGCGCGGACTGGCCGTTGCCCGAGACCCCGGCGATGCCCAGAACCTCATGCGCGTGGACGGTGAGGGTCACGTCCTGCAGGCGGTCGCGGGCGGATGTGCCGGTGAGGGTGACCTTGTCGAGATGCAGCACCGGGGCGCCGGGTTGCATCGGTTCGCGCGGGGTGGTCGGCGTGTCGGCGCCGACCATCATCCGGGCGATGGCGCGGTCGTCGGCCTCGGCGGTGGCCATTTCGCCGACCTTGACGCCGTGGCGCAGCACCGCGATGCGGTGGGAAAAGGCCAGCACCTCGCGCAGCTTGTGGGAGATGAAAATGACCGAAAGGCCGTCGCGGGTCATCGCGCCGATGCTGTGAAACAGGCTGTCGGCCTCTTGCGGGGTGAGGACGGCGGTGGGTTCGTCAAGCACCAGGATGCGGGCATCGCGATAGAGCGCCTTGAGGATCTCGACGCGCTGGCGTTCGCCGACCGAGAGCCGGCCCACCGGCGTGTCGAGCGGCGCAGTGAGGCCGCTGCGTTGCATGATCGACTCGACCTTGGCGCGGGTGCGGGCGCGGTCGCGGCGCAGGGACAGGAGCGGTTCGGAGCCGAGCGCGATATTGTCGAGCGCGGTGAGGTTTTCGGCCAGGGCGAAATGCTGATGCACCATGCCGATCCCCGCCGCCAGCGCCGCCTGCGGATGGCCGAGGGTCAGCGGATGGGCGTTTCCGGCGGCGTCATAAAGGTCGATGCCGCCGCTGTCGGGCATGTAATGGCCGAACAGCATGTTCATCAGCGTGGTCTTGCCGGCGCCGTTTTCACCGAGCAGCGCCAGCACCTCGCCGCGATGCAGATCGAGGCTGACCGCGTCATTGGCAATGACGCTGCCGAAGCGCTTGGACAGCGCCTTGAGCGAGAGGACGAGCGGGGCGGTCATGGGTTCAGGTGGGGTTCAGGCGGGCCGGGGATGCCCGGCCCTGCCCCGCTTACTGGTCGGAGACCGGACGGTCGTCGTTCACATTGACGCGGAACATGCCTTCCATGATCTCGGTCTCGGTCTGGCGCACCTGTTCGATCACCTCGGGCGGCACGAGGGCCTCGTCGACCACGATCGAGCCGCCGCCATAGCCCATGAAGCTGTATTGCCCGTAATCCGCCGCCTCGAAATTGCCGGCGGCGACATTGGCGATGGCCTTGTCGATGGTCGGCTCCATGTGCCAGAGCGCGCTGGTCAGGATGGTGTTCGGGTAGTCGGACGCGGTGTCGATCACGTTGCCCACCGCCTTGACCCCGCGTTCGACGGCGGCATCGGCCACGCCGAAGCGTTCGGCATACATGATGTCGGCCCCCGCATCCATCATCGCGAAGGCGCTTTCCTTGGCCTTGGGCGGGTCGTACCAGCTGTCGATGAAGTTGACGAGGAAGGTGACATCGGGGTTCACCGCCCGCGCCCCTTCCATGAAGGCGTTCATCAGGCGGTTGACCTCGGGGATGGCGTAACCGCCGACCATGCCGATGATGTTGCTCTCGGTGGCTTCGCCCGCGACCATGCCGGTGAGGTAGCTGGGTTCGTGAATCCAGTTGTCGAAGACCGAGAAGTTCGGCGCGACCGGGCCGAAGGACGACCCCATCAGAAAGGCGGTGTCGGGATAGTCGGCGGCAACCTTGCGGGCGGCGCGTTCAAGCCCGAAAACCTCGCCCATAATCAGATCGACGCCCTGTTCGGCATATTCGCGCATGACCCGTTCGTAATCGGTGTTGGCGACGTTTTCGGAGAAGACATATTCGATGTCGCCCCGGTCCTGCGCGGTATTGAGCGCCTTGTGGATGCGGCTGATCCACTGCTGTTCGACCGGCAGCGTATAGATCGCCGCGACCTTCACGGCTTCGGCCATTGCCGTGCCCGCAGACAACAACAGTCCCGCCGATGCCGCGCCGGCCAGAACCAGCCTGCGCGACAGGCTTTTCATTGATTTCATTGCAGTGTCCCCCGTTGATCAATGACCGTCAGTGAGACATTATTTTATCAGACGGTCAATAATTTCATGATCCGCTCCGAATGATCCCGCCGGCGTTGCCGGAAAATAAATCGATCACCCCCGGCCTCACGGGTCCGGTTTCGGTCGAAGCGACCTGGCCGACTGGTTGAACAGAACGCTGTTGTTGTCGGCGCGGTGCTGGCCCCGGTTCTGCTCGGCCTTGAAAAGGTCGATGGCGCGCTGCACCGCCGGACGGGCCTTGATCCGGCCGCGCCTGACCGGCGACCTGCCGGCTGTGATCGCCCCCGCAGGGGTTTTCGATCTTGATGACCTCGGCCCCCTGATCTGCCGGGATCATCGTCGCCAGGGGACCCGAGATCATGGTAATCGCGTCGATGATCCTGATTCCCTGCAAAGGCCCTGCCATGTCCGTCGTCCCTTTCGATGTCCGGCGCAGGCTATCCCGGCGCGCCCCGGATTGTTAGGCTGCGCAGGGCAAACAAAACGCCCGCAACGTCTGGACAGCATGGCGCAACCTCTGTTTTGTGCGCCAGACGGCAAACAGGGAGTCAGGCGAGAATGGACCGTGCAGATATCGTGCATGAAAGCTTCAGGGCGCGGTTGCAGGCCGGCGACTTTCCGGCGGGCGGCCCGGCCATTGGCCCCCTGACCCCGACCGAAGCCGTCGAGATCTTTCGGGCCCAGTGCCTCAGCCGCAATCTCGACCGCGCCTCGCGCCGCATGCAGGCGGCGGGAACGGGATATTACACCATCGGATCGTCCGGGCACGAAGGCATGGCCGCCGTCGCCGCGGCCCTGCGCCCGAGCGACATGGCCTTCCTGCACTACCGCGACGGTGCGTTTCAGACCCGCCGGTCGGCCCAGGTTCCCGGAACCACGCCGACATGGGACATGCTGCTCAGTTTCGCGACCTCTGCCGAAGATCCGATCTCCGGCGGCCGCCACAAGGTGCTGGGATCGAAACCGCTGAACATCCCGCCGCAGACATCGACCATCGCCAGCCACCTGCCCAAAGCGGTCGGCGCCGCCTATTCCATCGGGCTCGCCCGGCGCCATCCGCCCGAACACCGGGCGCTGGCCCCGGACGGTATCGTCATGTGCTCCTTCGGCGACGCCTCGGCCAACCATTCCACGGCGCAGGGCGCGATCAACACCGCCTGCTGGACCGCCTTCCAGTCGGTTCCGCTGCCGTTGCTCTTTGTCTGCGAGGACAATGGCATCGGGATCTCGACGCGCACGCCGCGGGGTTGGATCGGGGCGAATTTCGCGCACAAGCCCGGACTGAAATACATTTCCGCCGACGGGCTGGACATCTACGACACCTACCGCGCCGCGCACGAAGCCGCGGCCTATGTCCGCAACCATCGGAAGCCGGCCTTCCTGCACCTTTCGCTGGTGCGGCTCTATGGGCATGCCGGGTCGGACGTTCAGCAAAGTTATCTTGAAAAACAGGTATTCGAAGCCTGGGAAGCCGACGATCCGTTGTTGCATTCGGTCCGCCTGCTGACCGAATCCGGCGTTCTGACCGCCGATCAGGCGCTCGCCATCTATGACGAAACAGACACGCGGTGCACCCGCGTCTCCGCCGAGGCCGCCAGCCGGCCACGCCTGAAGACCGCGGACGACGTGATGGCCAGCCTCCTGCCGCCCGCCCGCATCTGCGCGCCGCGCAATGGCCCGTCTGAGGAAGACCGCCGAACCGCCTTCGGCGGCGACCTGCGCCAGATGGATCAGCCGCAACCGATGTCGCGCCTGATCAACTGGGCCCTGACCGATCTGATGCTGGAGACGCCCGAAATCGTCCTGATGGGCGAAGACGTGGGCCGCAAGGGCGGCGTCTATGGCGTCACGCAGAAACTCTGTGACCGCTTCGGGCGGGACCGGGTGGTCGACACGCTTCTGGACGAACAGTCGATCCTCGGGCTGGCCATCGGCATGGCGCACAACGGGTTTCTGCCGATGCCGGAAATCCAGTTTCTCGCCTATCTGCACAACGCCGAAGACCAGCTGCGTGGCGAAGCCGCGACCCTGCCGTTCTTCTCCAACGGCCAATTCGCCAACCCGATGGTGCTGCGGATCGCCGGGCTGGGCTATCAGAAAGGATTTGGCGGGCATTTTCACAACGACAATTCTCTGGGGGTTCTGCGCGACATTCCGGGCGTGATCGTCGCCGTGCCGAGCCACGGGGAGGATGCGGTGCGGATGCTGCGCGAATGCGTGCGCCTGGCGCGCGAGGAACAGCGGGTGGTGGTCTTTGTCGAGCCGATCGCCCTTTACCCGATGCGCGACCTGCACGAAGACGGCGACAAGGGCTGGATGCGGGTCTATCCGCAGCCGGGCGACCGTCTGCGGCTGGGGTCCGTGGGCGTGACCGGCGACGGACCGCTGGCCATCGTGACCTATGGCAACGGGCATTTCCTGAGCCTTCAGGCGGCCCGCAGACTGGCCGACCACGGCATCGACACCCGCGTCATCGACTTGCGCTGGATCGCGCCGCTGCCCGAAGACGGTCTTTGCGCAGCACTTGAAGGGGCCCGAAAGGTGCTGATCGTGGACGAATGCCGCCGCAGCGGCAATGTCTCCGAGGCGGTGATGACGTTGTTGGGGGAACGGACCGACCTGCCCCACGCCCGCCTGACGGGGACGGACAGCTTCATCGCGACCGGCCCGGCCTATGCGGCCACGATGCCGTCGCGGGACTCCATCGTCGAAGCCTCCCTGACCCTTTGGAACGCAGCATGAAACAGACAGCCGTCATCGTCGCGCCGGGGCGCGGAACCTACAACAAGACGGAACTGGGCTATCTCGCGCGCCACCATGCCGTCCGCGCGGATCTTGTCGGCGGCTTCGACGACTATCGCCGCGCGCAGGGACAGACCCCGGTTTCGGACCTGGATGGCGCCGCGCGCTTCTCGGCAACGGTCCATACCCGCGGCGACAATGCGTCGTCGCTGATCTATGCCTGTGCGCAATGCGATTTCGCCGCCATCGACCGGTCCGCCTTCGACATCGTCGCCATCACCGGAAATTCGATGGGCTGGTATGTCGCGCTGGCCTGCGCCGGGGCGCTGACACCGATTGACGGGCTGAAGATCGTCAACACCACGAGCACGCTGATGCAGGAGCGCCTGACCGGCGGGCAGGCGATCTATCCCTTCATGGACGAAAACTGGCGCCCGCTGCCGGAAGCCCGCGACCGCATCCTGTCCAAGATGGCCGAGATCGACGCGCGCCCCGATCACCTGCTCTGCCTGTCCATCGATCTGGGAGGGATGATCGTGCTGGCCGGAAACGCAAAGGGGCTTGCGGCGTTCGAAAGTGAAATGCCCGCCACCCAGGGCCGGTTCCCGCTGCGCCTGCAGGGGCATCCGGGCTTTCACACGCCGCTTCAGATGCCGGTCGCCGAAGAGGCCCGCGCGCGTCTGCCGCGGTCCATGTTCCGCCAGCCCGACATTCCGCTGATCGACGGGCGCGGCGCGATCTGGCAGCCGCACGGCACCGACACGGATGCGCTCTGGTCCTATACGCTGAACCACCAGATCGTGGCGCCCTACGATTTCACCGCCGCGATCCGGACCGCCGCGCGGGAATTCATGCCCGACGTGTTCATCGTTCTCGGCCCCGGAACCACGATGGGCGGCGCGGTGGCGCAATCGCTGATCCTGGCCGACTGGCGCGGCCTGAAAGACAAGGCCGGCTTTCAGGACGCGCAGAACAGCGCCCCGCGGCTGATCTCCATGGGGATGGAGGCGCAACGCGCGCAGGTCATCGCCGCCTAAAGCATTTCGGGATTAACCTGGCGCATATCCTGCAGCGCGAAAGTAGTTCATGCATTCGTCGGGAGTGAACAGGTCGCATATCCTTCCGAGCGCGCTGAACAACTCCGTAAACGTCC
>NZ_JASNJE010000042.1 GCF_030164465.1 Sedimentitalea xiamensis | reverse complement strand
TTGGGGCTTATTTCCGACCAGCGATCAAACAGATCCCCGGTCAATCGATCTCGTATCGTAATCATGGCCAACTGTACCGGCCTGAATCCAAAACAGGAATCCACTTTTTACCGCCCCGTCAGAAGTTGGTGACGCCTGATCAAGCGGCGGTTTGAAGGCGGTGGAGGCGTTGGCGGAGCTCAACCCCTGCGATGACCTCGGGGAGGCGGTTATCCGGCTGATGCCGAACCGCGTGAAAAGCTGTCCCTTCGACGTCGACCTCTCCGAGGCGCGCAATCTCGCGGAGAAGTTCTTCAACAAACTCAAAAACTTCGGCGCCGTTGCGACGCGATACGACAAACGCGCGGACAACTGTCCCGCCTCCGTCCAACTCGCCTCGATCCGTATCCGGTTGCGATCTTGTGAGTCGGTGGCCTAGTCAAGTGAGACTGTGACAGCTATGGCCACCTGTTCCTCCGATGCGCCTTCGCGATTGTCGAGGATGACCATGTACCTGCCGGCTTCAGGTGCCCAAATGGTCAATCTATGGTCGCCGTCCGCCTGGACTTTCGCGACCGGTCGGGATCCATCGGGAAACCGAAGGGCTTCGGCTTCGGTCATCAGGTAGACGGTCAGCAATGCGGTGGTGCGCACGTCGATACGCAACTCGGAGCCTGCTGGTACGCCAGTCAGCCGGATTCCCCGGTAGGAGCCGGCGGGCAATGAGGCGGTTGCCGCGAAGCTCTGCGACTGCGGAAAGGCCGGGCCGGGCAGGCTCAGAGCGGCGCAAACGGCCAGAGCGCATGCTGTCGACCAGACCCTTGATGTCGCGTTCATTCCAGTTTTCCACCTCCCAGGTGCCAAAGCCAGATGTGGCAAGAATGTCCAAACTATGGTATTGTTTGACGCAGCATTGACACGCCAGTTCAGTGCAATTCGGGTTCCAGATTCCATTCGAGCATACCAGACATTTGCGTAGCAGGTTGAAAAATTGAAATAATATTTGACTTCCCACGAGCGATTCGGCGTGGCGGAGCGATCAACCGGTTTGAAGCTGTCTGAAAAGTCATTGCTTCGCTCGGCTTCCGAGCGGCCAGGAGATCAGGAGCCATTCCATGGCCTACCCATTTCAACCGCGCACCGCCATCAAAGACGCTACTGAAATCCTCTGGACACCGCCACGAACTCAGACAAGGCTCGGCCCCCTGCCATTGAAACGTCGCAAGCCCGCGGCGCCGATACCTCGTCCGGTCGAGCCGATCGAACCGCGTCTGCTCCTGAGCGCGGATCACCTTGTCAGTATCGCCGCGATCCAGGACGGGCTATCGGGTTCCGCCGGTGACGACACCGGCGTCATCGACGCGCTGACCTACCTGCTGGAACACGACGAGAATTTCGCGCCGCTGGTGCCGGGGCTGCGTCACGCCTCGCCGGTGGACGGTGTGCTCAACCCGATGGTACATGAACTGTTCGCGATGAACGTGGACGTCAACAACGACGGCGAGGTGCCCGACCGGGCTTCGGTCGTTGCCGCGGTCAACACAAGTCCCGCCGTGAACATCACCGGCGGGTCCGACGACGCCAGTGAGATATACGACGCCCTGACCATCTTTTCGCTGAGCACGGAAAGCGCCGCCGTTCTCATGGACATGAACGAAGACGGCCAGGTGTCGTTCGGCGAGGCGGCGGATATCCTCATAACGTCGCCGATCGTGGACTTCCTGCAGGCCTTCCCGGCGACATATTTCGATGGCGCGTCCACTGTCCCGACCGACATGGAAGTCCTGTTTCACGGGGCGCTCGGCGTCACCGGCTTCAATTTCTTCCTCAACACTCTGAATGAACCGATCGATGTCAGCGGTTTCATCAACGTGGACTTCTCCGGCACGACGCATGTCGGTCATCCCAGCAACGAATTCGTGTTCTCCACGAACATGAACCTGGACTTCGCCAACAACTGGCTCCTGGACCTCGGTTACTATGCCGAGAAGCTGGAGATATCGACGCCGCTCGAAAGCCTGCTCAGCCAGTCCAACTATTCGCCGTTCCCGGATGTCTATGTCTCTGCCGATTTCGACATGACCATGACCATCTCGGCCACCACCTCCGCGTCGAGTTTCGTGTTCGTGCCGGGCGGTGATCTGGGCTTTACGATCGATGCCAATCAGAATCTGACCGGCACCACCGTGCATGTGGGATTCCTGGGAATGCAGGCGCAGTCCGGCAGCGCGTTCGTGCTCGATCTGCCGTTCACCGCGGCGCTGCTGGACCCGTCGAGCCCCGAACATCTGGGCTTTACCGACGGAAGTTTCGCCGCCGGCGGAGACGGAGAGGTTTCGAGTTCCACGGGTTCGCTGACCGCGGCGGATGAACTGACCGATTTCAACCTGCTCTACGATGTCATATTCGATATCACCATCGGGGCCGGGACGGGGGCAGGGGAGCCGGACCCGTTCACGATCACGCTGCCCGCCAATGACTACACGGACCAGTCCGGGATCGACACCGCCCTGCAATCCGAACTCAACGATGAACTGCCCGGGACCGGGCTGGTGGATGTGGGCTTCAACGGGTCCGGTGAAATGACCCTGACGCTCGCCTCCTCCAATTCGGTGCCGTTGGGCTTTAACTCTCAGAATATCTACAGCGCATCCGGCGATCTGACCGCGAACAATGCGTTCGATTTCACCTCGGAGTTCTCGGTCGATACCCATGTCATTATCGTGTACGATGGCAACCTTGTCCGGCGTGTGCATGTCACCGCGTCGACCGGATCGCCCAACACCGGCTTCCCGGGGGTGGACGAAGCCCTGCGCCGGAGCCAGTTCCTGAGCGAGGTCAACGCCGATCTGCAGGCGGCAGGTCTTGGCGACGTGACGGCATCGGTCGACGGTTCCGATCATCTGGTTCTGTCGACCGGCAGCGAGCCGCTGGAGATCACCCGCACGCTGACGCTCAGCGCGGATTACCGGATCACCGCGAGTGAGTTCGTCGATGCGGCCGACAACAACTTTGCCAAGCTGTTCGACGTCGATATCAACCCGGCCAACGATGCGTTCGAGATCACGCTGGATCTCGACGCCAAGTCCGGTCTCACCGTGGATGGCGGCAACCTTGACACTCTGGAAATCGTGATCACCGACGACCTGGTGCAGTCCAACGGGTCCGGCGGCTATGACCTGTTTTCCGATATCGTCGAGGTCACGGATTTCGCCGGTGTTCTTCGCGTGGACCTCCAGGACCAGACAACCATCACCGATGACGATGGCGACGAGGACAAGTTTCTGAACTTCGCTGTTCTTGGCTCCGCCGAAGTGATCAACATGATCAGCCAGTTGCGCGGGCTGGCAGACCGGTTGCCGACCACGGACTTGTTGGGCGGGTTCGACATTCCCTATGTCGATTCGGTGATTGGCGAGAATGTCGATTTCGCGCAACTGATTTCCGAACGGTTCATCTACAACGACGACGGCGACGACGAAACCTTCCTGGCGTCCGAGAACCGGTTGCTGCGGCGGTTCGATGACCCGGATGCGGGTGTGGTGGTTCTGCCAACCTTTGGCACGGTGCAGGAGCTGGGATCGCGGCTGCAAACGCTTGGTCTGGCGTCGGAAGACCCGACCTATCGCTATGATGATGAGGAACTGGTCTATCCGGTCAGCGCCGAGCTTGACCTCGACCCGTCGGACCAGCTGCCGGCGGCGGATTTCGATCTGGATCTGGGACCGATCGGTGAGGTCTCTGTGGAGGCCGGAATCGAGATCTCCTCGAAGGTTTCGCTCAAGCTGCTACTGGGCTTCGACCTGTCGAGTTCCACTGCGATCACGTTGACCGGTCCGGGGTCTCCGGATGAGCTCTTCCTGCTTTCCGATCTCAATGGCGGCGACGATGTCGGGATCACGGACGGTCTTGCCGTCACCGGCGCCGCGCCGGTGGACCTGATCCAGGGCCGGTTGTCGGATGACGCGCACTTCGCGATCCGTGTCAATGGCGGCACGGTGCATCTGGTGACGATCAATGCCGACAGGTTCGGGTTGAATCCGAACGACGATGTCACCGACGACAACACCGAAACCGCGGATCTGATCGGCGATATCAACGATGCGATCCAGGCCGCCAATGCCACGCTCGCGACCCAGATCCAGGCCGCCGAGGTTGGCGGCCGCATCGTGCTCCGCGCCATCGACGGAGCCGGTGTCGATACCTTCGATGTCTTTGTTACTCCGGCCGCGATCACGGGGCTCGGCGGGTTCGGCGATCCGGCCTATACCGAATTGGGTTTGCGCGATTCCAGTGCCGCCACGGTCATGTTCGTGGGCGAAACCTTCGAACCGAGCGATCCGAACGGAACCACCACCACCTTTGACATCGCCGCAGCGGGTCAGACTCTGACTATCCTCAACCTGGACATCGAGGAGGCCAACAGCGTCAATGACCTGGTCGACCGCATCAACGGCGAGATCGCGGGTTCGGTTCTTGATGGGCTCGTCGTCGCCTTTCGCTCGGGCCAGTCGATCGCCTTTGCCGGCGTCGATGCCTCGGTCGCCTCGATCACGGTGGATTCCGCAGATGGCGAGATCGGCTTGCCGTCGAGCGCGACGACAGCCGGCATTTCGCTGATCGGAGAAGACTTTCTGGAGGCCAACGAGGACAATATCGCGCTGCGGTTCGGTCGGCTGGACGCGACACAGGACTTTACGGTCCGGCTCAATGGGGCCGGGCTGTACACGACGGTCACGGTCGATGCCACGGATACCGAGGACAATACGTCGATCCGGGACCTGGTCGATGACATCAACCAGGCGCTCGACAACGCCAATCTGGATGACACGCTGATCGCCGAGCAGGTCGGACTTGGTCAAATCGCCCTGCGCGCGATCGCACCGGATATCACCAGGATCGAGATCGGCCTGAACGAGGCGACGCTGCTTGGTCTGACCGCCAGCAGTTCCGCCGAACCGGTTCTGCACTCCACTGCCGCGAGTTTTGCGCCCGGCTTCTACGGACCGGCGGAAGACACGACATTTGACCTGGTGTTCGACACCGGCGGCGGCGACCAGACCGTAACGGTCGAACTTTCCGAATACGAGGCCCGCGACAACAGCTTCGTCTTCCAGCTGGTCAATGATGTGGACCGGGCGATCAACGAGGCGTTGGAGGATGGCGGTTACAGCCGCGACCTGTTCGGGGCCACGTTCGACGGCGGCCGTCTGGTGATCCAGGCCACCGACCCGTCCGTGCTTTCTTTCGAGGTGAATACGACCGACAATACCGCCGCCATCGACGATCTGAAGCTATATGAAGCGACGCACGTGGTTCAACAGGACGAGGCGTCGATCCCGGACGGCGATCACACGCTGGTCGCGACCAACGACGATCTTCTGGTCTACAAGAGCGACGGGTCGATTATCGGGATCGATCTTAGCGGCGACGATGACCTCGCCGATGTGGTGAGTTCGATCCAGGGTGGCGGCTCCGGCCTTACCGTGGATTACAACACGACCCGGACCGGGCTTTCGGTCGAGGACGGCAGCTTTGACGGCGGCTATTTGTTCCGGATCGACAGCGTGAACGGTTCCAGGGCGGTTTACGGGCTGGGCCTGCACGCCGCGGATGTCCAGCGCATCGCGCAGGAAGACCAGACCGGCTCGGGCGCGGACTTCAACTTGCTCGACGGCGTGATCATGGGGGATGAGGTCGGCAAGCTCGACTTCGAGGATCGGCTGTTCCTTGAACATGACGGCTCCGACCCGATACTTGCCGTCAACCTGACCGTGTCGCCGGACTTCAACGATACCGACGGATCGACGATTTCCGCGAACTTCGGCTTCGTCGGCATCGAGCTGACGGGCAGTGGCGCCTTGTCTCTGCAACTGGGTCTGGACCTGGCCGAACAGAAGGTCACCCTGGCCCGGTTCTTCGACGCCCTCAGCACGGATTTGAATGGCGATGGCGAGGTCGATGTGTTCGATCTGACCGAGGTGCTGGAATTCCCGGATCTGGAGGTCGTCGATGGCGACGATGCGGATTCCGACATCGACGACTCGCTGGTCTTTTCGGTCGCGTTGGGCGGAGGCGGGACTCTGCCCAGCGGGCTCAGCCTCGGCGGGTCGGCCGAGATCGTATTGACGCTGGTCAATCCCGGCAATCCGTTCAACTTCTCGGGCGCCTTCGACGCCGGCTCGGCTGTTGCGGCCGATACCATCAACATCATCGGGCACGGCTTTCTGGAAGGCAGCCATGTCACCTACGATGCCGGAGGGGGCACCGCGATAGACGGTCTGACCGACGGCAACCGCTATTACGTCCACAAGGTCGATAACGACAATATCCAGTTGGCGGCGACGGAATCCGCACTTGAGGGGGGGCTCTATCTGGACCTGGCGGCGGGGTCGGGCAATGCGCACATGTTCTATGGTCCGGTGGCGCCGATCATCGACGTGACCTATTCCAACCTCGACGCGCTCGCTCAATTCCAGGACGTTACATTCGACAACGTGCTGGGTGCGCTTGTGGCGCTCAGGGATTTCCTTCTGGAATATGCCGGCAACGAAATTCTGCAGCGTGAAATTCCGATTATCGGGGTAACCTTCGACGACCTGATCGGCGTGGCCAAGACATTTGGCGACGCGGTCGACGACATCGTCAACAATCCGCCGCCGAACCTGCAGGCGCTGACCCAGAAGATCCGCGAGAGCTTTGGGTTGCCGGAAGGCCCGTCGATCATCGACCTGGAACTGGCGGATGACAACGACGGCGGCGGACCGGGCGGCGACGGCGATGCCAGCGACTTGCTGAAGATCGCATTGAACCTCAGCCGCGCGCTGAGCGAGCCGCTCGATGTGGACCTGTCGCTCGACGGCATCACCGACAATCCGCTGCCGGGCCTGTCGCTGGTCGCCAATGCCGACCTCAACGTGGCCGGCGAGGTGGATGCAATCCTGACTGCGGGCATCGACCTCGACGACGACGGCGGGTCGGACGCATTGGGCGAAGTGTTCCTCTTTACCCACGAAGACGATACCCACCTGAACCTGTCGCTCGACGCTTCGGCCGTGAACCTGTTCTTCAACGGCTCGCTCGGCCCGCTTGGCGTGGCGATCATCGACGGTGATGCGGCAATCCAACTGGGTCTGGATCTGTCGACCGATGATGATGCCGACACCCGCGTGAGCCTGTCCGATATCGGAGCAGCGTTCAGCGCGTTCGATCTGATCCTCGGGCCGGCCACCTTCGACCTGACCTTCCCGGTCTTTTTCCCGACGCAATCCGACTATCTCGGCGATATCCGCGTCGACATAGAGCTGGATTCGTCCGATTTCTCCTTCATCGTGAACCAGTTCACGATGCCGGAAATCGACCCCAGCGTCTTCCTGAACTTCGACCTGCTGTCCTCGGCCAATCTCTTGATCGAGGCCATCGACCTGCTGCTCGACACATTGCAGGGGGTGATGTCGGGCGAAATCCTGGGCGTCAAGCTGCCGGTCATCGGCGACAGCCTGGAAGGCGGCTCGGAATTCCTCGAAGATATGCGGGTCAATTTGATCGATCCGCTTTTCGACCTGATCGAGAATACGGCGCTGACCGAGGAATCGCTGGCCGAACTGATCCAGGGTCTCTTTGTCAGCCTGCTTGGGCCTGGCCTGAACAATATCGACCTGCCCAGCATGCCGGACTTCATCGAGGACGCGCTGAATGCATTGAACGTCCCGGTTATCCAGACCGGCCTCAAGATGTTCGGCAACGGCATCTCGGACTTCGACGCGCTGAAGGCCCTGTTGCCGCTGACGTATTTTGACGAGTTCGGTGTTGAAATTCCGACTTTGACGGATTTCGGCGACGTGGATTCCCTGCAATGGGATTTCTTCTTCGAGGACACCTACGCACCCGAGGTGAATCTGGATTTCGACCTAAGCCTGATCCCGGCGCTCGGGCTGAGCTTTGACGGCGATCTGGTGGCAGAGTTCCACTACGAATTCGGTTTCGGGGTGGGTATCAGCTACGATGACGGTGCCTATATCGACCTGTCCGGCGATGATGACCTGCTGTTCAGCGCCAAGGCCGGGTTCTCGCCCGGCGCCAACCTGCATGGGGCGCTCGGTTTCCTCGCCTTCGATGCGACAGGCGGTGCTGACGGAAACGGTGACGGCATCGACGATTCCAACATCGTGAGCGCCGAATTTATCATCGATCTCGATGACGGCGACAACGGACGGCTGAGTTTCTACGAGATGGGCGACCTGGACATCGACGTCATGTTCGATCCGTCGGCCGATCTCAACATCATGCTGAATCTCGGCTTCAATACCGATCTGTTGCCGCCGGTGGTGGCGGGCATCATGCCGGCGCTCGAAGGCACGCTGGCGTTCCATTGGGACCCGGCGGCGATGAGCCTGTTCGACGACGGGTTCGATTTCGGGCTGGAGCATGGTCGCGACTATTTGCGGATCGATGACGTTGCGCTGGACCTAGGGTCGTTCATCGGCGATTTCCTCGGTCCGATTGTGTCGCAGATCCAGGAATATACCGAACCGCTGCAGCCGATCATCGATATCCTGACGGCACCTATTCCGGGCGTGTCGGACCTGGCCGGGCGGCCGATCGCATTGGTCGATATCGCCGCCGAGTTCGGCGAGTTCGATCCGAGCCTGATCTACGCCATTGCCGACCTGATCAGCTTCGTCAACTCGATTCCAGCGGACGCGGATTCGGTGAAGCTGAGTCTGGGCAGCTTCACGATCTTCGGCTCCGGCATTCTCAGCAGCGACCAGCTCACGGACCCGACATTCGACTTTGCTCAGGCAACCTCGGAAGGCGGCGACCTGTTCGACACGTTTGCCGGCATGTTGGATGACAACACGATCATCCAGGGTTTCTCGGACATCTTCGACGACGTGACCGGCGCCTTGAACGATATCGGCGGCCTGCTTTCTGGCGGCGGCGGCGCCAATGACCCGACCTCGGCCGTCACCTCGGTATTGGGCGGTGAATACGACACGGGCGAATATGGCTTCGATTTCCCGTTCCTCAAGGATCCCACGCAGATCTTCGGCGCGCTCATGGGGCGGCCGATGGTGCTGATCACCTACGATCTGGCGCCGTTCAAGGTGGAGTTCACCTGGGAACAGAGCTTCATGATCTACGGACCCCTCTGGGGCAAGATCGGAGTCGGCATCGGCTTCCTGGCCGATTTTGCCTTCGGCTACGACACGTTGGGGGTGCAGCGATTTGCCGAGGGCAACTTCGAAAATCCGCTCGACCTGGTCGCGGGGTTCTATATTTCCGACACGGCCAACCCGGACGGCTCCGGACCGGACGTACCGGAACTGCAATTGGTCGGAGAATTTTCGCTCGGCGCCGAACTGAATGCCGGCATCGCCAGCGCGGGCATCGAGGCCGCGATCATCTTCACGGCAAACTTCGACCTCAACGATCCGGACGGCGACGGCCGGGTGCGCATCAACGAGATCCTCGGAAACTTCCTTTACGAACTGAACTATGGCGACCCGCTGCTCGCGCCGGTCGCGATCTTCGATATCTCGGCGGAACTGGCATTCCAGATCCGCGCCTATCTTAAGATCCTGTTGGCCAAGTTCACCTTCGACATCACGCCCCAGATCACGCTGTTCGAGTTCTCGATCGAATTCGATCGCGAACCGATCCTCGCGACCGAACGCGGCGACAATGGCATCTTGCTGCACATGGGGCCAAACGCGGCGGCGCGCCTGCACGGCAATACCAATGACATTGCAGAGCTGTTCCACATTCGGGACGACGGGAACGACGTGCTGATCTGGGCGCCGGAACTGGGCGTGGGTGAAGGTGCGGCGCAGCGCTACAGCGGCGACTTCATTATCGGCTATGGCGGCGAGTATAACGATCTGCTGCAAGTCCACGACGATATCGGCATGCCGGTATTCTTCGAAGGCGGCAGCGGGGCCGACACCATCGATGTGGCGGCCGGCAGCGGCGGCGGGATTCTTCGCGGCAACGACGGCGCGGATTCGATCTACGGCGGTTCGGGCCGCGAACTGATCGAGGGCGGTGAGGGCAACGATTTCATCGATGGCGGCGCCGCGCGCGACCTGATCTTTGGCGATCTGGCCAGCATCACGCTGGTTCCGGGCAGCGGCGCGGCTTCGACGTCGTTCGGCTACAAGGCCGCCTTCGGCAAACTCGAATCCGACGAGGCCCTGACCTATCGCCGGATCAGCGCGTCCTTCTCGGACAAGGATGGCGACGACACGATCCAGGGCGGTGAGGATGGCGACGTCATCTTCGGCGGCGGCGGCAGCGACCGGATTGGCGGCGATGGCGCTTACAACGTGCTGGACGACCTGTCGGGCGCTGACCTGATCTTTGGTGATCTGGCGCGCATGCTGTTTGCCGAAACCGGCAGTTTCGAACTGCTCGAGATCCGGTCGACCGACAATCTCAACGACTCGCCCGACACGATCTACGCGCATGGCGGCGACGATACCGTTTATGGCGGCGGCGGCGACGACATGATCGACGGCGGCTATGGCGAAGACGTGATCTATGGCGAGCGCGGTTTTGATCAGCTGTGGGGCGGCGCGGATGCCGATACGATCAGGGGCGGCGATCAGGATGACGTGATCTACGGTTTCCGCGAGGATACCGCGCCGGGCTATCTGGCCGGTGTCGGCGACGATGGCGCGGACGTGATCTTCGGTGACGATAACAATGACTTCATCCGCGGCAACCCGGGCAACGATATCATCGAAGGCGGACGCGGGGCCGACATCATCTTTGGCGACGAGGACAACGACGAGATCTACGGCCAGGCCGGCCCTGACTTCATCTTCGGCGGCGCCGACAACGACTCTGCCGATGGCGGCGCCGGCAATGACATCATCTTTGGCGACGACGGGCTGCTTGCGTATTTCGACTTCGGCTCCTTGCCGACAGCGGCGAGCTTTGTCAGCCGGACAGGGCACGAGATCGACGGTGACGGCCATCGCCTGATCGGCGATGTGGCCCTGACCGAACTGCCCTTCGCGGCCGAGGACGGCAATCCGCGCACGCTGGACCTTGCGCTGACCGTGTTCCGGAATACCGACGGCCACGACTATGTGGTGGGCGGCGAAGGCGACGACCTGGGATTTGGCGGCGCCGGCGATGACACCATGTTCGGGGACTTTGATCCGGCGGATC
The DNA here is from genome assembly GCF_030164465.1 of Sedimentitalea xiamensis. Taxonomy (GTDB): domain Bacteria; phylum Pseudomonadota; class Alphaproteobacteria; order Rhodobacterales; family Rhodobacteraceae; genus Sedimentitalea; species Sedimentitalea xiamensis. Next base: position 19,026 of record NZ_JASNJE010000042.1, on the reverse strand, counting down.
CGCCGTCCGGTCCGATCCCCGCGGATGAAGACATCCTGATCGGCGACGCGGGCCGGGTGCAGTTCGCTTTCCGGTTGCGGCAATTCATCGCTTCGGATTCCGCCGGAGACGACACCTATTCCTATGATGATATCATCAGCGGCAATCGCGGTTCGGATATCCTGATCGGCGGTCGCGGTGCGGACGAGATGTTCGGCCGCGGCGACTATGACGGCGGGCCGCTCGGCGAAGACGCAACCGTGTCCGACGAAGACGTGATGATCGGCGACAACGGGCAGATCGAATACCTGCTGGAAAACCCGCTGGATGACACGCTTGATCCGATCGTGTCGCGGATTCAGAGGATTGCCACCACCGATAACTCCAATGCCACGGGCGGTTCGGACACCATGAGCGGCGACGAGAGCAACGACATCATGCTCGGCGGTGCGGATGGCGATGTGATGACCGGCAACGACGCCAGCGACGTGATCATCGGCGACAACGGAGAGGTGCTCTATGGCGACGCTGTGGGCAGCGATCCGGCGCGGCCGGGGCTGGACTACGTGCGGTCGCTCGATGGCGGCGTGGGCGGCATGGACACCGTTTCCGGCGGCGGCGACAAGGACATCGTCATCGGCGGGTCCTTTGCCGATACGATCCGGGGCGACAACAGTCTTTCCAACCAGGCCGACGCCAACCCTGACGAGGACGTGCTGATCGGCGATCAGGGTGAAGTCCTGTTCAACGACACGCTGTTCGATCCGGCCGACCTGGTGGAAGGAGCCATCCCCGAGGGTGTGACCCCGCTGCCGCTGATCGTGCGGATCGAGACCACCGACGACGATGCCGGACTATTCCCGAACGCGAATGTCGGGCAGGATACGATCGAAGGCAATGAGGCGATCGACGTCATTCTGGGCGGCGGCGCGGGTGACATCCTGCGCGGCAACGAAGACGACGACATCATTGTCGGCGACGAGGGCATCCTGGTTTACAGCGACTTCGACAGCAGCCACGATCTGCTCGGGTCGCCGACAATGGCCGAGATGCAGTTCGGCTACGCGGCTCCGGCGCTCGACGACGATCCGTTCAGCCTCGACTTCATCATCACCAAGGCTTTCGACCTGGGCGGCAACGACACGATCTTCGGCAACGAGAACGACGATATTGCCATTGGCGGGACCGGCGCCGACGTGATGCTGGGCGACAACGACGAAGGGCTCCCGAACGTCTACGACGTTCTGTCGGCTCAGGCCGGTCAGGACATCCTGATCGGCGATCAGGGGCGGGTTACGCTGTATGACTCGGCGGACAGCTTTGCCGGGAACATCACCCGGATCGAAACCATCGACCTGGCCGAAACCGATGGCGACGGTGACGAGATACACGGCAACGACCGCGCCGATATCATCATCGGCGGCGTCAACGGGGCAGGGGCGGCCAATCCCGATCTGCTCTTCGGTGAAGCGAAGCTGCCGGGCCACGTCGGCACGGCGGGCGAAGACGTCATTCTCGGCGACGAAGGCATTCTGCGGTTCGACGTGGCGACCGCTGAGGCAATCCTCGGGGCCGGCGATGCCAGCAATGCGACACTCGACCGGATTCAGACCTTCAAGACCGGAACGACCACCGGCGGCGGTTTCCTTGGCGGTCAGGATCTGATCTTCGGCAACGGCGGCGGCGATGTGGCCATGGGCGGCACGGCGGGCGACCTGATCTGGGGTGACCTGTATTATGGCGACGGCACGCTGACCGCACTGATCGACAGCGACAACCCCGGTTCGCTTCCGGGGGCGGATTCGCTGCTTGGTGACGGCGGCGACATGCGGTTTGACGGGTTCGATGTGTTCAATGGGGCGCTCAATGGCGACACCGTGACGATACTGACCTCGGCGGAAACCGGCCAGGGCGGCATGGACACGATCGAGGGCAACGAAGCCGGTGACATCATCTTGGGTGGCTTCAACGACGATACGCTTTTTGGTGAATCCGACCATCATCTTACCGTCATGTCCACTGGCGTCGGCATGGCGGCGGGATCCGATATCATCCTCGGCGACAATGGCGAACTGACCTGGATCCTGAACGCGGATACCATCGCCAACCGGCCCGATGTCAGCAATGTCGATCTGGGTGCCTTCCCGCACGACCTTGACCGGATCGCGACCATCGATCCCAACCTCGGCGGCTACGACCGGATCGAAGGCAACGGCGCGGGCGATACGATCATTGGCGGCACCTTCACAGACCTGATCTATGGCGATTCGCCTGACGGGGAGGAAGGTTCGATTTCGGCCGTGATCGAAACCGACGCGGAAACCGATGCCGCCGATGGCGACGATCTGATCTTTGGCGATCACGCCAAGGTGTATCCGAACATCGACACCGGGGCGCAACCGGTCTTTATCAACAATTACTTCTTCTCGATCTTCACGCTGGAAGAACACGACGGCCTGGGCGACGTGCTCTTCGGCAACGGTGCGCACGACATCATGATCGGCGGTCAGGGCGACGACCTGATGTGGGGCAATGATGGCGACGATGACATGATCGGCGGCCACAATGTGGCGCTCGGAGATGACGATCTCGATCCGCTCGATGCCGCGACGCAAGCGGGGATCGAGGCGCAGTTCGGTGCAACCGCGTTCCCGGGTGCCGTGCTCGGAGATCTGAACCCGGCGGTGAACAAGGAGTTCAATGACTACATGGACGGCGGCGTCGATGACGACGTGATGACGGGCGACAACGCCATTGTCATCCGCAAGTTGGACGACCTCAGCCCGCGGTTCCGCATGCTGGGTGACACCACTCAGCCGCTGCACATCATGGACTCATATGTGCTTGAAGGTCTGGCCTATGCGGATTTCGGCTTCCACGCCAATATCGGCGCGGATTCGTCGCATCTGGACATGGATCTGGTGCGCAAGGTTTACCTGCTCGACCACGACGAGGCGACCTATCAGGACGCGCTGAACCGTGACCCGGCCGATCTGGACCAGGATGGCCGGCGCTTCGGCAACGACATCATGGTCGGTGGACTCGACGATGACGAGATGTGGGGGCAACTCGGTGACGACATCATCCAGGGTGATGGTGCGCTGACGGTGATGGCCGAGGGTGGCCAGCCGGTGCTGGGCTATGACCCGGCGCAGGGCGCCGATCCGAGCTTCGATGCCTTGCAGATGGCAGATATCGATGGCGGCGACTATCGCCTGACCTTCAGCGTCTTCGAAGATCTGGATGACGGCAACGACTATGTCGAGGGCAACGGCGGATCCGACCGGATCTACGGCGGGCTTGGCCAGGATGACATCGTCGGTGGCAGTTCGACGCTGTTCTTCTTCGATCAGGACCCGAATTACAACGGTTCCCCGTTCGGCGAGACCTATCGTCCCGACGGGGCCGACCTGATCTACGGCGGATCGGGCAATCCGAATGTGCTGCTCCGCAACGGCGAGTTCGGTGGCGGCAATGACGGCGATATCGCGATCGGGGCGGAAGTGGCCTTCGACGGTCTGGATACCATCGTGACGGAGGATATTCGTCACGCACGCGACGCGGACGCGATATTCGGGGACAATGCCGAGATCTACCAGATTGTCACGGCGCCCGATACGCCTGCGGTCTACAATTACGAATCCGTCGTGGATACCGGCTGGGACACGACCGCGGTCGATTCCGGGTATACGCCGCTGGGCGAGACCATAAGGGTGCGGGCCTTCAATCTGGTCGATTACGGTTACGAATATGTCACGGAAGGCGCCAGCGCGTTCGAACGGAACGACTTCCTGCGCTTCCTGACCAGCGCCCGCGGGGCAGGGGACCTTATCTACGGCGAGACCGGCGACGACATCCTCTTCGGTATGACCGGCAATGACGTGATCTTCGGAAACTCCGAAGACGATGATCTGATCGGTGGTATTGGCATCGACTTCCTGCTGGGCGGCACCGGTCGCGACGGCATCCTGGGCGACGACGGTTTGATCCTCACCAGCCGCAATATCGCAGGTCTGGGTGAGGCGCTGCACGGTGTCGGCATGCTGGATCCGGATCAGGGGCCGCTGAAGCCGAACGAAGAGGTCAATACCAACGCCATCAACGCGATCATCGAGACGCCGGGCAATATCCAGCGTGCGGTGATCAACGTCGAAGGCGAACTGAACAAGTCTGTCCAACTGTTCGCCTTCCGGACCGACGACGTCGAATTGTCCGAACTGGACAGCTTCAACAAGGGCTGGCGCTTCAATGACATCATCTTCGGCGGGCTTGGTCAGGACTTCATTCACGCCGGTGACGGCGACGACGCGGTGTCGGGCGCCGAAGCCCTGCCGACCTACTACAACGGCGACGGTCTGGGCTTCGAACTGGTCAATGACGTGCTGGTGGCGCAGCAGACGACCACCAACGTTACCGTGCCGACCGGACCGGCGGGCTTTTCCGTCGTTGCTGATCTGCCGTTTTGGAATCTCGATACCGGCACGGCCTTCGCCCCGTTCAATCCGGGCGATATCCTGCGCTTCGAAGACCGGGGCAACGCCAGCGAATTCGCGCTCTATGACGAATTTTTCCCGCGCCGGAAGATCATGCTGGATATCTCCGATCCGACGGCGCCAACCGTCATCGAGGCGATTGACGGGTATGCGGGTGATGCATCCAACGACTGGAACGGAAATGTCATCAACTTCATCCTGAATTTCGACCAGACGGAAGGCCCGCTGGGGTACGATTTCATCGACGATGACGCGGCGCTGCCGACGGATGGCGACGACCGGATATTCGGCGATCTTGCCAACGACTGGATTGGCGGCGGTACCGGGCGCGATCACATGTGGGGCGGCCGGGGCGACGACCTGCTGAACATGGACGATGACCATGACAGCGGTCAGGGCGGGACCCATCCGCATCAGCCGGAACCGGATGCGCTGGATAACACGCAGTCCGACGAATATCAGGCCTATGCCGATATCGCCTATGGCGGTGCGGGGCGCGACGTGCTGATCCTCAACACCGGGGCGGACCGGGCGATCGACTGGGTCGGCGAGTTCAATTCCTACCTGGTGCCATTCTCTCCCTTCGGCGCGTTCCACATCAGCCGGACCGTTCAGCCGCAGTTGCCCGAGTTCCTCTATGCGCTGTCCGACAGCGACGGGGCCGATGTGATGGCGCGGACCGATCCGGGAGGCGTCATCCAGCCGTCGGTCCCGGATGCGGAACTCTACGTCGATCAGAAGCTGTTCGACAGCCGCACGGACGATCCCGACCCGGTGCGCAATTACGAGCCGTTCGGCGAAATCGGCCTCGTGCTGCAACACGACCGCGATTGGCAGGACCAGACCGGTGCCCCCGCCGATCCACAGCCGGGCAACCTTCAGGGTCAGCGCGAAATCATGCGTCGCGAGTTGTTCATTGACGAGACGACGGGTCCGGGTGGCGGCAATGGCGGCGGCAACCCGAATGCTCTCGTTTCCTTTGCCGCGGATGTGGGCTCCTGGTCAGTCCAGTCCGGTGCCTACAAGGCCAGTCCGGATGTCGTGGGCGGCGAAACCGTGTCGATCCACCACCTCGACAAGACCATGCCGAATTATGTGGAGGTCCTGGTCAGCACGACTGTCGAGAAGGACAAGCAAGGCTATAATTCCAACGCCTACATCATCTTCGACTATCAAAGCGAAACCGATTTCAAATTCGCCGGATATGACGCGGGGCTGGACAAGATCCGCATCGGTCACAGGACCGAGGCAGGCTGGGTCGTCGATGTGCAATCGAACATGCAGCTGACACACGGCACCGAATACAACCTGACGCTGGTGCTGCACGGCGGCGCGGCGACGATCTACGTCAACAACGGCAACGCCACGTCCTTCTCCTTCAACGAGGCGCTGAACACCGGGTTGCTGGGGCTTGGCACCGATAACGCCAAGGCATCGTTCGATGACTGGCAGGTTCAGAAATTGCCGCCGGTTATCACCAAGACCGTCAGCGATGATTTCGAGTCCGGGTCCGGCTATCAGGCACTGGCGGGTGACTGGACGCTTGCTGCCGGAAGCTTGACCGGCAATCCAGGCGCCGACGACTATGCGGTGGCCACGCAGACGCTGGACGTACAGGTTTTTGCCCGCCTCTGGATCGAGGCGCAGATCGCCACGGAAGGCACCGCGGGCCTTGCCTTTGATGCTGCGGACAGTGAGAATTTTAAGTTCGCCGCGCTTGACGTGGGCAATGACGAAATCCTGATCGGTCATGTCAAGGATGGCAGGATTGCCATCGATACGTCGATTGACTTCGATCTGTCCTCCACCGGCCATCAATTCGAGGTGTCGCTGCATGGCGGCAGCGTCAACGTCGAAGTCGATGGCACCGTGGCGTTGAGCCATGTCTTCGCGTCGATCGTCACCGATGGCGACGCAGGCCTGTTCGCGATCGATGGGGCAAGCTACGACGACGCTGCGCTGAAGACCGACGACCCGCAATATATCGGAGGCCAGTCGCTGACCGCGGCTTCGTTGCCGCTGAGCGAGGTCGGTATCGACGCGGCGCTGACGCGGGATGCCTTGTCCAGTGCCATCGCCGACGCGCGGCTGCGCTGGGAAGCCAAAGGTGCCGACGTCGGCCAACTCGCCAGCTTCGATCCGTCACGGTTCCTCATCGCCGACATTCCGGGCGCGGAACTGGCGCGCCACATGGGCAATGGCACGATCCTGGTGGATGGCACGGCGGCTGGATTTGGTTGGGAGTCCTTTGATCTCGCCTCGGTGCTCGAACACGAAATCGGCCACGGACTTGGGCATGCCCACAGTGAGGACGGTGTGATGCAGTCGCACCTGGCAGCGGAATCGTCCATGCCGTTGCGTCCCTTTGGTGCGCCGACGGTCATACAAAGCCATGACATCCTGCTGTTCGACCCGGACGATGGCGATTTCGCCTATCTCGATCGGTTGGATCCGGCTGTTTCAGGCGATGGCGAAGACTTCATCGACCTGTTGTCCGAGGACGAGTTGGCGATGATTGATGTTGCGGCGCTTCAGAAAGCGCGGGGTGAATTGCCCGAAACCCATGTGGCTGAGCGGGCGGAACGTGCCGCACCGGCGGGCAGCGGGCAGAAATTCGACCTGATCGGCGATTTGCTGTCGATGCGGCTCTGACCGTAGACGGCACCGCCGCTCAGGCTAATTCATGCGACCGCTGCGGACCTGCTTCTGCGGCGGGGATGCTGTATTCATGCGCCGGAACACAATAGCTAATTCATTGAGATACTTGAGTTTTATCTGAGCTCAGCTATTGTCGATCAGGGTGTCGAGGCGGATCTGTTGCCGCATGCCGGCCCCGTCTGAAACAGATTGCATTGAAAGGATACTTCCGATGGCCGACGAGAACGCACAGCCGAATGCTTCCGGCGCTCCCCAGACACCGAAGGTCATTTGGGACGACAGCAACATGCGGATGTCCTACGCCAACGTCGTCAACGCCACGAGCACCCGCGAAGAGGTCACGCTGTTCTTCGGTATCAACAAGACGTGGAACGCCTCGGAAAAGGAGTTCCACGTCACGCTCACCGATCGTATCGTGGTCAACCCTTACGCGGCAAAACGGCTCGTCATGCTGTTGTCGGGCGTTCTGGCCCAGTATGAAAAGCGTTTCGGTCCGCTGGATCTCGACCTGCGGGATCCGTCGGCGACCAACCCGTGATCCATTGATCCGGAGAGCCCAGACCGATGGCTGAATCCGATCGCCCGGAAAGCGCCGCCAAAGCCGGCAAGGAAGTTGCCGTTCTGGACCACGCGCTTTGGAGCAAGCTCGATTCCAGCGATGATCTTGGCGAATACAGTGCTGCATGGCTGGCACTTCTGTGCCAGCGGGTCGGCGGCGCTTCGCGGGCGGTGCTGTTGCTGAAATCCGAGCTTCACGGACAGCTTGAACCGATTTCCTATTGGCCGAAGGGCAGGGTGGCGACCAAGGGACTTTCGGCGGCGGCGGAAACCGCCCTGCGCGAGGACCGCGGCGTGGCGCGGGCGCCGCGGTCAGAAAGAGACACGGACCGGCACACGGCGGATGCCGTCGATATCGCTCAGCCGATCCGGCTGGGCGGCGAGATAATCGGCATTGTGGCGATCGAGATCTCCGACAGGTCTCGTGACGCGCTGGCGCTGGTGATGCGTGATCTGCAATGGGGTGCGGCCTGGATCACCTCCGCCTTTCGGGAACGCGAAGGCGAACGCGACCGTCTGGGCAATGACCGGCTGCGTCTCGCAATAGAACTTTTCGCGGCAACGCTGGCCGCGCCGCGGTTCACCGATTCCTGCCGAGTGTTCGCGACCGAGCTAGCAACGGAACTGGATTGCGACCGCGTTGTCGTCACGCGTCACAAGCGCCGGCGCAGCCGCGCCACGGCGGTGTCGCACAGCGCCACATTCGACCGGCGCAGCAACCTGATGCGAGCCATCGAGCGTGTATCCGATGAGGCTATCGATCAATGGCACACCATTCTGACGCCGAGCCTCGGCGACGACGGCACCGTGCGCCGGGCGCAGCAGGAACTGATGGCATTGAACGGCGGACTCGCGGTATTGGCGACTCCGTTGCCTGCAGGCGATCGGGCAATCGGAGGCATTGTGCTGGAACGCGCGGTCGAGGCGCCTTTCACCGAGGATGACGCGTTGTTTCTGGAGACCGTAGCGGCGCTTGCCGGCCCGGTTCTGGAGGACAAGAGGTGCAACGACCGTCCTCTCTTGGTCAAGGCGGCCCATGCGACCTGGGTGTTTCTCGCCCGGCTGTTCGGCCCGCGCTATCTCGGCCGCAAGCTGGCCCTGGCCTTGGCGATCGTGGCGCTGACACTGCTTGTCTTTGTCGAACGTCCCTACCGTGTGACCGCGGACGCGCGGTTGTCCGGTGTTGTCGAGCGGTCCGTTACGGTGCCGTTTGACGGCTATCTCGACAGCGCCACGGTCCGCGCGGGCGATCTTGTCAATGCGGGCGACCAGTTGGCCAGGCTTGACACGCGCGATTTGGAGATCGAACGCCTCCAGAGGCTGACCGAGCGCAATCAAAGCGTCGTGGAATACGACCAGGCTTTGGCGCAGAGCGACCGGGCCGGGCTCAACGTCTTGCGCGCACGGATCGGACAGGCCGATGCGAAGATAGCGCTTCTGGACGCGCAAATTGACCGGACCGCAATGTTCGCGCCGTTTGACGGCGTCGTTGTCGCCGGCGATCTCAGTCAGAGGATCGGAGATGCCGTGGCGCGGGGAGAAGTGCTGTTCGAGATTGCGCCTCTGGATGAATACCGGGTGCAAGTTCTGGTGGATGAGCGCGACGTCGAACAGATTGCGCCGGGGCAGACCGGGCAGCTTGCGCTCGCGGCCTTTCCCGAGTCGCCGGTCGAGATCGAGATCACGCGGCTTTCGCCAGTGTCTGTACAGGCCGAAGGGCGCAACTTCTTCGAGGTGGACGCAGTGATCACGGATAGCTCCGAACGCAGGAAAATGCGCCCGGGCATGGAAGGCGTGGCCAAGGTCGTGATCGAAGACCGAAGGCTGATATGGATCTGGACGCACCGCCTGGTCGACTGGGCCCGGCTTACGTTCTGGCGCTGGAGGATTTGACCGGGTGGCGGAGCGTGGCGCAGATGTCGGTGGCGACGCGGGAAAGGCCGAAGGCAGCGGCCACGCCCAGGAAGCACTTCTGAGCCCACATTGGCGCCATGTCGCGGCGATGCGCCCCCGGCTGCGACCACAGGCTGCCATCCATCGGCATGTGTTGCGCGGCAAGGTCTGGTATATCCTGCAGGATAACGTCAACGGGCGGTACCACAGGATCACGCCCGAACTCTATCGCATCGTCGCCGGGATGGATGGACGCCGGACGGTGCAGGAAATCTGGATAGACGCAGTTGCCCACGACGGCGAGGCGAGCCCGACGCAGGACGAAGTAATCGCCTTGCTCGGCCGATTGCATAGCGCGGATCTGATGCGCGGTCAGCTGTCACCGGATCTTGACGAGATCGCGCGCCGCTCGCGGAATCTTGTCCGGCGCAACTTGTTGTCGCGGGTCCGCAGTCCGCTGGCGATCCGGGTGCCATTGTTCGATCCGGATCGATTTCTGGAGGCGACGGCCTTCCTGGTTCGGCCATTCTTCACGCCGATCGCGGCGATCATATGGTTCGCCTTCGTCTGCTGGGGTATTTCGCTCGGCGCGGTGCACTGGACGGAACTCAGTTCCGACGTTGCCGACCGGGTCCTGAGCGCGGATAACCTTCTGCTGCTCTGGGTGTTGTTCCCGCTGGTCAAGATAGTCCACGAACTGGGCCACGGTTATGCGGCCAAATGCTGGGGTGGCGAGATTCACGAGATCGGCATCATGTTCCTGGTATTCGTGCCTGTGCCATATGTCGAAGCCTCAAGCGCCACCGCCTTTCCTTCGCGCTGGCAGAGGGTGGCGGTCAGTGCGGGCGGCATTCTGGCCGAACTCCCGCTTGCCGTCGTCGCATTGTGGCTGTGGACCGAGATGGAACCGGGTCTCGCGCGGTCGGCGATGTACAACGTCGTGCTGATCGCCGGGGTTTCGACCGTCCTGTTCAACGGAAATCCGCTGTTGCGTTTCGATGGCTACTACATCCTCATGGACTTGCTGGAGATGCCCAACCTCGGGCCGCGGTCGAACCGGTATGTCGGATACCTCGTCCAGCGCTACGGTTTCAAAATGGAACGGGTGCAAAGCCCGGCGGACTCGCCGGCCGAACGGAAGATCCTGTTCGGCTACGCTATCGCCTCATATTTCTACCGGCTCTTCGTGATGACCGCGATCATCCTGTTCGTCGCGACAAAATTCTTCACCATCGGCGTCCTGCTGGCAATCTGGGCCGCGTTTCAGATGTTTGTGTTGCCGATCAGCAAACTGGTCTGGTTTGTCGTCGCCGCGCCGGCACTCAAGGGCCGGCGAACACGCGCCATCGGATTGAGCGGCGCTCTGGTCGCCGTACTTGCCTGTTTCCTGTTGTTTGTCCCCGCGCCTCTGGCAACCATGGCCCAGGGCGTTGTCGTCGCACCGGAAGACAGCGCGGTGCGGGCCGGCGCCAACGGTTTCGTTCTGTCGGTGGAGGCGGTGCCCGGCCAGACCGTGGAACCGGGCCAGGTTCTGATGTCACTGGAGGCGCCGTTGATCGAGGCCGAAATTGCGGTGCTGAAGGTTCAGGCAGAGGAGTTGCGGGCATTGCTGCGGGCAACGTTCGACGATCCGGTAAACACACGCAGTTTTCGGGCGCAACTGGCCCATGTCGAGGCACGGCTGGCGCGGGCCGAGGAGCGTTCGGGTTCGCTGACGGTGCGCGCGGAGAGAGGCGGCGTGTTCCTGGCCCATGACACCGGCGCGCTCGTGGGCCGCTATATCGGTCGCGGCCAGTCTCCCGGTTACGTCAGCGCGCTTGGTGACCCTGTCATCGAGGCGGCCTTGCCGGCGGTGGATTTCGACTTGCTGCGCAGCCGGCTCAGGGGCGTCGAGGCGCGCCCGGCCTGGGATCTGACCAAATTGGGCGCGGCCGAGGTCCTGTTGATCGAACCCAGCACGACGCGACAGTTGCGCTCTGCCGCGCTTGCCGTTCCGGGCGGGGGGGCGTTCAGCATATCGCCGGGTGCGCGCGAGGACCTGACAGTTCTTGAGGACATATTCCACGTTCGCCTGGCGGTGCCGGACTCCTGGCACCTGAGCCGGATCGGAGACCGGATCTACCTGCGGTTCGACCTTGGTTCGGAACCTGTCGGGTTCCAGCTGTTTCGCGAGTTGCGGCGCATGTTCCTGAAACGGTTTGATGTCTGACGTGTTGCGCAAACCCGTTACCGGCTGGCAGCGGGCCCGGTACCAAAGGGCTCGACCTGCCCATGGCGGCCTGTTGCGTCGGCTGCAACGGTTGGAGGACGCCGTGGCCGGCGCTTTCTGGCGCGTCCGGGCCCTAACGGTTTCGGGCAAGGCAACAGAGTGTGACGTCACAAGCCTGGCCGCGTTGTGCTGGAAAACCGCTCAGACCGGACTTTGCCAGCCGGAAGACACCGCCGCCGTTGCGCGCGTGGCTTCTGCGATGGTCCTTGGGCAGGTCGCGGTCGCGGAAGATCCGGGCATCCGGCGCGCGGCGCTGGCTGTGACGGCCATTGCACTTGCCCGTCAGGGACGGCAAGTGCATCTTCTGTTTGCGCTCCCGGGCCTGGCGCAGCAGTTTCGGCAGGCCACCGCGGATTTCTTTGATCAAATGGGGTTGCCCATCGCGGCAATTCCGGAAGCCGCGGAAAATGACCTTCGGCGCGACTGCTACGGGGCACCCGTGGTTGCGGCCGGTGTACTGCAAGTCGCGACCGACCACCTTCGCGACAGGAGGATGGGGCTGACGCGGCGGTTCGGCGCCCGGTTTCTGACCCAATCGTTGGCGGAAGGGACTGCCGCAAGGCGGGCCTATCTTTGCGGTCCGCTTGACGTGGCCCTGATTGATGGCTTTGCCGATATTGCAATCGAGGCCGCGGGCCGTCCGGTACAGCTTCAAGACGACATGGAACTGATCAACGATGCTCGCGTCGCAAGGGAAGCGTTGGCGCTGGCTTTGCGGATGCGCCGCGCAACCGACTTCGCCACGAACGGGCAAGGCGACCCGGCGCTGACCGACGAAGGCAGACGCCGGTCCGAGCGCCTTGCCCTCAGCTTCGGACCTCTCTGGGCCTCGGCGGCCTGGCGAGACAAGACCCTTGATGCCGCGCTAACGGTATTGTTCGCCATGAAGCCGCACAAGGATTACGCGATCATCCATGGCAGCGCGGAACTCGCCGATCCGATCCGCGCCACCCGATTGTCACGCTGTAGCCTGGTTCCGGTTCAAAGCCTGGTTTTGGCCAAGGAAAGCGGCGACCGACCGGACGGCGAAATTGCCAGCGAAATGTCGTTGCGCCGCATGTTGGACCGCTATCGTCACCTGGCCGGTGTCACAGGACCGGTTCCCGGACTGGAACGTGACGTGTGGCAACTTTATGCCCTGACTTCCAGGAATACCGCACCAACGCGCAAGGTGCGGCGGGGACGATTGGACATCGTCGCTCATGATGACGATGAAGCGAAGTGGAGGGCAATTGCCGCGCGCGTGGACGCATTGGCGGATGGGGGCGGGAAAGTCGTGCTGGTCGCGCCGTTCGCTACAGCGTCGAAAGAATCCATTCTGGCCAATCTGCCGTCCACGCTGCGCGACGGCGTCGTGGTGGCGACGCGTCCCGAAGATGTGGAAGCGGTGTGTGCGGATGGCGACCCGCCGGTGTTGTTCGCCGGGGCCGAAACCGCCCGTTGGCGCGACCCGAAGGCGCTGATGGTTTGGCGCGCGCGGCCCGGTGCCGCGATCGAGCTCCATGCAAGCTGGGACGACGCCGCCATCCATGCGGTGCGCGACAGACGAGGGATGGCGCTTCGGAGGGCGGTGGGCTGGCCCTCCACCCGGCTGATGGCGGCGGCACTGGCCAGCGCCGATCGGCTGGAGCGCCGCGCCGCCAGCGGCTATCGCGCTGCCCGTACACGTTGGGAGAGCGCGATGGAACAGGCGTTTGGATTCACGGGTGAAAACGAATAGGCTCATCATCATGAAAATCGCTCCTGTCGCCGTGTTTATCCTCCTGGTGTCGCCAGCCCGATCCGAGCCGCTCGATTGCACCATCCATCCGTCGCTGAAAGTGGAAGTTACCAGTCCGGTTGAGGGCATCCTGCAGGATGTGCTGGTCGAGCAGGGCGAACGCGTGGTTGAAGGCCAGATCCTGGCGCAGTTGCAATCCGATGTCGAAAGGGCGAGCCTCGCCATCGCGCGCGCGCGCGCAGAGAGCCGGACGGCCCTGCAGACGGCGGAAAGCAGATATGGGTTCTATCAGACTAGGTTGGACCGCGCACGCCAACTGTTCGACCGAAAGGCGGCTCCGGCCGAAGCGCTGGAGCGCGCGCAGACCGAATTCACCATTGCCGAACACGAGCTGGAAAACGCAAGAACCGACCTGAAATTTGCGGCGCTGGAAGTGAAGCGGGCCGAGGCGTTACTTGCCCTCAAGACCGTACGGAGCCCTTTCGATGGAATCGTCGTGCAGCAATTCCTAGATCCGGGGGCATTGGTCGGAGATCGTGCAATCATTCTTGAGTTGGCGAATCTCGATCCGCTTATCGTCCGAGCTTTTGTGCCCGTCAAAGACTATCCCGTGGTCACTGCGTCAAGTCGCGCGACAGTCTTGCCCCAGGCTCCTTTCGACACCCCCATCAGCACCGAAATCACACATGTCGATTCTGTTTTCGACATGGCCAGCGGAACATTCGGGGTCGAGCTTTCATTTGCCAATCCGGATTATCGAATGCCCTCCGGCCTGCGCTGTACGTTGAATTTCAACGTCGGGGATTGAGCCTGTCCGACGTCGGCGCTTGCGGGACGGGTTCGAGGTCTTCGTAACGGTGATGCGGTCATCGGGCCGAGTCGCCGCCATGATCGCGGTGATTTGCAGCTATTGACCTGATGGGATGAACTGCCTTCCCGCCAGGACCGTGGCTATTGTCGTGGAGATCAGCGGAGAAGAAAGGAGCATTCTGACGGAGATCGCAGTTCCGGGCATCGATTTGGGGAAGAGGAACCGGAAATCCTCTGCCGCCCAAACCCCGAAACCTGTCCGGTGGGCGCTGGCGTCAGACAGCAAACGCCCCGGCTTTGACCACCATTCTGAAACGACAGAATCCTTTCGGTTTTGGCAATGGCTGCTTTTGGATCACGGTTAAAGATCGTCCCGCTGCGCCGCCGCAAGACCGTTCTGAGCCCTGGGCCGACATTGTTTCGCATCCTTGCTGCATGGCGCGATGTCGGATGGTTCGCAAGAAGTGGGTAGTCAACTGCCGGGCTGTCTGTTCTAAACTGTCGGCAATCGCATGATTTGAGAACCACACCAGCGGTCGCGGAGCCGAAGACATGGCGCAATCGTTTTTGAACTGGGCGTTCGAGGGCCGGTCGAACAAGTGGCTTTACGCCGCCGGGTTCATTTTCCTGATCGTGATGATGCACTATGGGGCGGCCCTGTTCTTCCTTCCGGTCACTCTGTTGGGCGACTACACCACATGGCCACCGGTCGTTGCCAATCTGGCGGCGATGCTCGTCCTGCTTCCGATCATCCTGATTCCGTTCCTCTGGGTGTGGCTGGTCCACCGGCGGCCCTGGTGGAGCATCGTGGTCCCCAAGCCAAGGTTCGAGGCGTGGAATTTCGGGATGGGGATTCTGGCGTCGCTCATCGTGGGGATCGGGACCTGGCTCTATTACGGCCTGGTGCTCGGGGTGCCGATCTCGTTCGGTGCGCCGCACTGGGCGACCTATTTGCCGGTCTTCCTGATCGCGATCCCGAAGGTCTTCATGCAGACAACGGCAGAAGAGATCATCTTTCGCGGCTACGGCATGCAGGCGGTCCGCACCTTCACGGCCAGCCCCGTGGCGATTGTCGTCGTCACCGCGCTCGCTTTTGCCCTTCCGCATTATCCCAATGTGCTGATGATCGGTTGGCCCTGGTGGGGCCTCATCAACTATGCCCTGCCGGCTCTCTTATTCGGCTGGATGGTTTTTCGGACCGGATCGCTCTGGATGCCGATGGGGTGGCACTGGTTCAACAACTTTGCTCTGGGCCAGTTAATCGAGGTGAATAACGGCACGGCCGCGGGGCCCGCTGCCGGGACCGCCATCATGTTCAGCGACGGCCGTCCGTCACTGGGACAGCAAACGGTCGCCACGATCGTCTGCTACGTTCTCATCGCCCTGCTCATCAACTACCTGGTAGGCCGGCGCGAGGCAGCGCAAGGTGATCGGGACGGGCAACCGGCAGGTTGACGGCAGCCTGGTCCGCTGACCCGTCGCAGCCCTGCCTGAAACGCTGCGCGACGCGATCCGGCTCGACGCCAGGATATCCGACCATGCCATCCATCTTGGCGCGGCCAAGAAACAATTGGACGGCGCGCATATTGCCGGGTCAAGATGTGCAGCCTTTCGTGGCATCGACCGGGCCACAGATGCTCTGACCCGATCATCAGTGGGTCATTGAGCCACGCCGTGATCGATTTTCGTATTCCCTCGATGATCTCGAAGCGGACGGGCTTCCGCCCTATGCGTTGGATGATCGGGGCGGGTTCTTTCACCTGACCGGCGGCGCAGACATCGGCGACTTTCAGCTTCTCCGGATCACATCCCCCAAGCTTGCTGTCGATGGCCAGAGTGAACAGCGCGAGGTCGCGGACGTTGCTTGCGATCTCAAGGCGGACGCGGGTCGCCCAGACCTGCTCGGGCAGCAGGGGCCGTTTCTGTCCGACGATTCGGCCCTTGTTCTCGGCATGGTGTCGACAGGTCAGTCTATCACGACGTAGGTGCAGCAATGGGCGGCTCTGAGCCCGAATGCGAGAAATTTGGACGATGCGATCTGAACGATTTGTAGCTTTTTTCCGGTCTCTGTGCCGCTGGAGCGGTCCCGCGGCACAGGGTTTGGCCAACACGCCAATCAGTTCCCGACGGCCAACCCGTCGTGCATGGCGTGCAGGAACTGATCACCGAAAGCGGGCGAGAAGGCAAAGTTCGAACGGTTAAGTTCCCCCTTCTGAACGCTTTCGTCCCGCTCGTAGATGACCTTGCCGTCCTTGATCGTCACGCTGATCTTGATCGTGTTCAGGGTCTCAGGATTGATCGCCGTTGGGTCCTCTGAAAGAACCACGAAATCAGCTATCTTTCCGACCTCGATCGAACCTTTCCTGTCCTCTTCGAAATGCTGCCATGCCGGCCAGATCGTCAGCGCCTTCAAACCCGTGATGACGTCAACACGATGCTCCGGTCCCAGAATGTCGCCGGAGCGGGTGCGTCTCGTCACAGTCGCGTCGAGGATCCGCATACTGTCGGGAAAGGCGACCGGTGCATCGTGGTGCGAGCCGAACATCATGTCCCGCTTCATGAGCCAGCCCGTCGGCGAGATGTTGTCAGCGTTCACAGGTCCGACCGTGTGATCACGGTGCCAATCCCCCCAATAGAACGTGTGCATCGGGAACAGGGACGGAAAAATAGAGAGCCGCTTCATGGAGTCGACCTGATCTTCACGCAGGAATTGCCCGTGGATCAGAACCGGTCGGTTGCCGGGGTCTCCATATGTATCCCGGGCGTCTTCTACGGCTGCGATGAACATGTCGGACGCGCCTTCGCCGTTGGCATGGACCAGGATCTGGATGCCGTTTTCAAAGCACCAGTTCACCGCGTTCTGCACCTGTTCCATGGTCACGGCGGAATAACCCGCATATCCCGGAGGATAATTGCCCACCGGGTCGTAATATGGCCGGTCTCGAAGCGCCGTGAAGCCTTGTGGTGAACCGTCAATCGTGAGCTTGCAGCCGCCGACGCGTATGTGATTGTCGTAATCCTTGGATACGTGTTCGCGAATGTAGTCCTGTGCTTCGAGCACATCGGGATACGCGACGACATCGACTGCAATCTTGCCTTCGGCGTCCACGGCCTTCAGCGTCTCGACAGCGCCCGCCGACGACCGGCCGTCCTGCGCGGTCGTGTAGCCGAAACTCGCCCAGAGTTCGGAGCCGGCAGCGGAAAAGGCCGCCATGCCTTCCGCACCGAGTTCGTTCAGCACGGGACCGAGAGCGGCGAAGAACGCATATTCCTCGAGAACCCCGTTGGGCTCTCCGTCCGGGCCGCGCTGGATCACGCCTCCTGCCGGATCTTCGGTCGAGGCATCGAAGCCGACAATCTCCAGTGCCTTGGAATTGGTGACGCCGAGGTGCCCGGACTGGTGAACGATGATGATCGGAACATCCGTGGAAACCGCATCCAGGTCTTCCCGCGTCGGGTGCCGCAACTCGGCAAGCTGGGCGTTGTCGTAGCCGAAACCGATGATGACGCCGGCCTGTTCGACCGCTGCGGCGTTCTCTTCGGCCCATGCGCGCAGGGTGTCTTGCAGACTTGCTATGTCGGTGATTTCCCCATCCGGTGGCGCAAGCAGGTTTGCCGACAAGGCTTGCAGGCCGCCGAATACCATGTGCCCGTGGCTGTCCACGAAGCCCGGCACCATCGTGCGGCCAGCCAGGTCGAAGACTTGTGTCGTATCGTTCCGGAGTTTCAGCATGGCGGTCAGATCGCCAACCGCCATGATGACCCCGTCCTTGACGGCAACCGCCTCGGCCCTGGGCTGGTCGTCATTGATCGTCAGAATGGGACCGCCGGTGTAGATTGTATCGGCGATCTCCTGGGCCATCGCGGTCGAACTGAAGAATCCGATAACAGTTGCCGCTAGAAGACTTGTTCCCGTGCATTCCATGGTAAGTCACTTTCTCTATGACGATGACCGCTTAAGAATTGCAACAATCTTTCGCGGCTACTTTTTCATGATGGGCGCGTGCCCGCGAGCTTTGATCGAAGTCCGGGCCTGAGCAGCCCCGCTTGAGTGGCCCGGTTTGATTGTTAGTGCATGACCGGCCTCTGGTCCATCGGGACGATGGTTTCCGGGGCGGGCGGTTGCATGAAGGCCGGGTTGTTGCGGTCGGCAACGATCAGGTGCCAGGGGTCGTCCTCGGGAAACTCCTGCGTCAAACCGCGCAGCAGCGTTGCCCATTCTGCCTCGGTCTTGGGCAGTTCGTTTTGTCTGTTCCGATCCAGCGCCAGCGCGGCATGGTGCACCAGGAACATGTGCCGGGCGGGGCGCTGATGCGGGCGCAAGGCGACAAACCCATCGATCTCGCCGCGCGCCATTGCCGTCGGCAGGCCCGGCAAGCTGTATCGGCTGCCGGAGATGGACGAGATCAACAGATCAGCAAGCAGATTTCCGGAACGGGGGCACCGCCCTGAAAAATGACTATGAAACAAACCTTTGAACCAACCACCCGCTACGGGTGCAGGGAAGCCGACCATGTCTGGTCATCCTAAAGCATTTCGGGGAAACCCTGAGTCGCTGGGGATTCCCTTGAGGGGTCGATTGTGATTCATCCTTTTCAGGAGGATGTTTCATGTCAGCACCACTGCCAGGCGCGCTTCGGACGCGG
>NZ_JASNJE010000041.1 GCF_030164465.1 Sedimentitalea xiamensis | reverse complement strand
ATCCCATGTCGATCACTCCTTCTCTCCCCGACCGATTCCGTCGGGGCAGCGTGTTCACATGGGTCAATTCTCAGTGGAAAATTATGGGGCTACCGGGTCACTTCTCAGCGGAAATCAACAGCCTGCGCTCTCGGCAGGGATGGGTGGTGCCTACGGGTTTGGCAGAGCGCTTGGCGGCAGCCAGCAGGCCTACAACCGGTATCTTATTGGCAGAGCAAGTGGGGCAGAGTATGCAGCACTCCGCGCCCGGCAGTTCTTTGGCGTGCAGACGATGCCTCACAGGCCAGGTATCAATCAGAACACACCAGTTTCTCCCGGATCCGGCCCTCCCGGTACAGGCGCAAAGATGATGGCTCAGTTGGCCCGTCTGAGCAGGCTGGGCCGACGGTAGCGCTGACAAGAAGAAGCAAGTCTATCGGGAACAGGCTCTCTGGTGGCCCAAACCCTTTCCGTAGGTAGCGATTGCGGCAAGCTAAAGAACGGGTCTGGATTGGTAGCGTCGTGCCGCATCAGGGAACGAGGATCAATCCAAACTCTCGGTCGAAGCACAGCCTGCGGCCATCGCCGAATTCGTTGTGATGCCTGAAAAGCCCCGGCCAGATGTTGAACAGCCGGACGTCCGCGCCGTGTTTCCCGACGCGCGTCGTGACCAGGACGAACGCCTCGGAGTTTTCGCTCAAAACGTAAATGCAACGGTACCTTGGCTTCTGATCAGTCGTGAAGCCGACCAGGTCATAAGCACATTGGAACCCGATCCCTTTGGCGGTCCAATCTTTTACGCCGTCGATCGTGATGAGAGACAGGATCTTGCCTTTGTGGGACAAAAGGTCATGGCCGACAGGAGTCATCTCGTCACCCTCGCGCTGATACATTGCGATCAATATATCATACTGCCCGTCGTGACAATTCGATGTCGGTGTCCTGTCTTTGCCAGATCATGGCATGGCGTCCGGAAAATCCTGCCATGCCACAGGTTGGCAAATGTTGGCGTCCCGAGGTCCGTTCGATCATGTCGCGAGTTCTCTTCTCTCGGCTAACCGGAATGCCCCTGCCGTCACCGATCCCTCAAATGTCGCGGCACATCCATGGACTGATGCAGGACCCGGATCACGAAGATCGTGGCGCCATCGACCTCATAGAACGCAAGATGGCGGCCTGTGATCAGCCGCCTGCATCCCGGCAAGAGATCCGAACAGTCCGTTCCGATCCGCGGATTCTCGAGCAATCCGTTCAGGGAATGTTCGATGTCGTCGAGATATCTGTCCGCCTGGTCGGGTCCCCATTTATGGGATGTCTCCGCCCAGATTTCGATGAGATCGGTTCTGGCCGCTTCACTGAGCCGGATCTCACGCGTCATTGGCGCCAGACCTAGCCCGCGCCTCGCGTTTGATCGTGGCCATGTCCAGCGATCCCGCATCGCCGGAGTCCTTGCCCTCCATCAGGGCGACGCGCAGCCGGGCACGCTGTCCCTCCTGCTCTTCCATGAGCCGCAGCGAGGCACGGATCAGCTCGCTGGTCGACCCGTACCGACCCTCCTTCAGCATCAGGGCGATGAATTGGTCCCAATGCGGGCCGAGTGTCACGCTGGTGCTTGCCATGCTTACCTCCGAAATACGCACAAAGACGATATATGCGTATCTTTCAAGATTCAACCTTGCGCATGCGACGGTGCCACCGAAAGGTCGCTCTCCATCCTGTCCAGGTCGCCAAGCGCCTCCTCGACCCATTCGACATCCCGCTCGGTCGGGTCATCGAGTTTGAGCGCCTCCAGACGCCCGAAATCCATCTCCATCTGCCGCCGATTGTCAGCGATGACAGTGGCTTGTATTGGCGGCAGATGTTATTTGCGACAGAATCGAACGGCATCAGCGTCGGTGCTGATGCTTGGAACTTCGTTCCTGTATCTCCCTTTTCGATCAAGAAATGTGCTGGCAAGCTTCCCGTGGGATGTGCTGGTGACGGTTAGCGCTTTGCAGCGGTGTTGTTGCCGACATAATAGCTTGTCACTTGACAATTTAAGAGGGTGGAGTATCTAAGGCGCCAAGGAAGAAGCACACGTCAAAGGAAATCGAGGCTGTCATCCAGGAGCTCGAAGAGCTGGGATGGGACCTTGTTGAAGGCAAGGGGCACGCATGGGGGATCCTCCGATGCCCGGCCAACGATAAGGAATGCCGCTGTGGCGAGTTTTGTCAGATGTCAGTCTGGTCGACCCCGAAGAACCCGCAGCAGTTCGCGAAGAGGATCCGACAGAAGGCTCTGGCCTGCGTGAAGTTGCCGAAGAACGACGAAGGTTAAAGCCTATGGCTGAAGAATTCGAATTCGAACTGGTCTTTGCGCTCCCCGACGGGGAGCACGATGCGTTTGAGCTCTCTGATGCCGTCTTCGAAGCGGGTTTTGAAGATGCTCTCGTCGGCACCGGTCATGCCGGTTTGCTGGGTGTGGAACTGGAGATTGAGGGGGATGAGGCCGAGAGCGCGATCCTTGAAGCGGCGCGGGCGCTGATCAAGGCACTGCCCCCGGGCACTGTCCTGCGCGAGGTCCGTCCCGATCTCGTGACTCTCGCGGATGTTGCCGAGAAACTTGAGGTTAAGCGACAGGCGCTGCAGCAGCGCAAGATGCCCCTTCCCGTTGCGGGGGGCCTTTACCGCATAGACGAGATGATCGAGGTGCTGATGGAGGCCTCCAGGCCGGCGAAGGGGCAGCGTCGCCCTCGCTTCAATCTCGCTTCCGCCGCCAAGTGGTTTCGTGCGGGGCCTGCGGCCCGTAGGGTCAACGCTCAATTGACAATGCGTGAGATCGACCCGGCGACGATCGAGCGAGCGCCTCGACCCGAGCGCGACGAACCTGTTTCCCTTCACCCGTGAAAAAGGTCGCAGGATACGTCATTTGCAACCCAACGTTTGCCAATCACGCCGTGGCTACGAGATAGCCGCCATTGGTATCTTGCGCAGAGAAAGCGCGGAGAGAGCCAATTTTGCGCTGCACGCGCACGCAGCGGAATCTTTGCTTCGGCGCAGCAAACATTCATGCCGCATCGCAGCCGTGGATCCTGTCGTTCGTGCGCAATGCAGCGAATTTTTCAGAAGCAGTGGCTGTACAGCGGACGATTCGGCCCCTTGCTGCGGCTCTGCCTAGATCAGCTGTTCGATCAGGAAAGCTTGCTGACAAAGAAGCTGAATCGGCCAGACGAAAAGAAGTGCTCGCCTCGAGCATTCAGGGCCGCCTGTTCATCCGCCCACGCCTGAAGTTCGTCGTCTGGCACAGTCTTCCGCCCTTTCACATAGGCCATTATGAACGGCACCACCATTTCTCCGTAACAACCATCGTGGCGGTCCACATTCACGATAGAGAAATAGCTCACGTCGCGGACAGTCAGTCCAGCCTTTCTGAGACGCGCCGTCAGCGTTCTCGGCAATTTGCTGTCGGCGCAGTGGGGGGCGAATGCCTTCAGCACCTTCTCCATCCGATCGGGGCGCTCGCTGTGCCAGCAGACTCCCTCCCAATCGGTCGCGAGGATCAGGCCGCGCCCTCCCGGTTTGAGCACCCGGAAAACCTCTGATGAAAACGCCTCTATATCAGGGACATACTCGGCCACCTGTGTGCTGACAACGACGTCAAAAGAGTTGTCCTCAAACGGAAGCGCGGCCGCATCTGCACATTGATAGCTAAGCCACGCGCGCTGATTTCTTCGACTGGCGCGATCAACCATTTGTTGGGAGATGTCGATGCCGACGACCTTCCCGTCTGGACCTGTGTGATCGGCTATCGTGGCGGCGAGGAATCCCGGACCGCTTCCAATATCCAGAACGCGTTCTCCCGCTTGGACCGCAATCCTCTGAAGAGTGTCATTGCGTTGCGCAACGACGTCCGGCCCAAGATAAACCGCTTCCAGACGTTCTGCAGCTGCGTCGTCATATTCCATACCCATGGAATTGTTCCTCCGTCGCTGGCACGAAGGCTACCATCAATTCATGTGTTGAAGAAACAGCGTGACAATCACGAGGAAGCTGTGGCGCACAGTTTTCAGACATTCGCGCAAACCGCTGCGTCTCGGAGTTTGGGCTCGAACCAGCCTTGCGGCAACGCGGCGGCGGCGCCCCGGAGCCAATCTTCTTCACCGGTCATTCGCGACATCGCTTAGTATCGCGGGGTCACGCGATGTCGACGCCTGGGCCAGGAGGGGCGGATGGAGAAAGTCTCATGTCCAAAATTCAGCTCCCCGCCATCAAGCCGAAGCGACGCCCTTGGAACCGTGGCAGGCTCGTTGGCCGGAAACGGCCTCTGCTGCCGAAACAGGTCTGGGCGACCCGATCAGTTTCGCCGGATTGGTATCGTCGTGGCGTCAGGCCAAAGCAGGCACCCACCGACTTTGATGAACGAAATCGTTTCGGATCGTCGATAGCGGCTCGGAACGTCGTCGCGACCACGGCACCAACGCCGGGAATGGTCATGAGGCGACGGCAGGCGTCATCGTTGCGTGACTGATCCCGAACCAACTTGTCCAATTTGGTAAACTCCTCTGCCATCGCATCGCGGGCTGCCAGGAGTGGGGAGATTGCAGCCTCCAGAACCGGGTTGCCTGCGACCAGATCGCGAACCAGATCACAAAATCGGCCTCGCGCTCCTGTGGGAACCCTCAAGCCAAACCCTCGAAGAAGGCCTCGAACCGAATTGTCGAGTTCACGGACGCGACGACCCAAAGTATCGCGCGCCGACAGCATCAACCGCAGGTCCCGGGCAGCAGGGGTCTTCAAATGAACCGGTTGAAACCAACCCATTCGAAGCAACTCGGCGATCCCGCGGGCATCCCGACGATCCGTCTTGATCGGAACGGCAGACAAGGCCGCATGGACCCGTCGCGTTTCCATCAAAACGCTGTCCAGACCTCTCTGCTTCAGCCCATCCGCCAGAAAAGCTGACATGGGCCCAGCTTCGAGGCCAATCGCCTTAGAAAACGGATCAAGCGCTGTTGCGAGATCATCAGGATGGCTGCGCGCAGAAAATTCCTTTTCGACGCGGCCAGTGGCGTCAATCACGCAAATGGCTGTGTTTTCGACTGAAACATCAAGTCCAATATAGTAAGTCATGGTCATCTCCTCTGGACTGTAAATCACCACAACAATTGTGGCGACTCGGCCCGATGACCGCATCTCCGTTGCTCAAACCCCTAAATCTATCCGGTAGGCGCTGACGTCAGACAACCCACCCACATTGCGTCGGGGTTACTCTCCGCCCAGGTACTTCGCGGCCTGACGCAGGAAGCCCTGAGCCCGGTCTTCCCCGTAGGGCGGGATGTAGCCGTTGGTCGAAAAGTAGACGCCCACGAAATCCCGGGCCGGATCGACGTAGAGGCCCTGTCCGACATTGCCGTGCTTGTAGAGCGCCCCGTCCTCGAAGACCGCATCCCATTGCAGCGAGTTCGCTTTGGGCTCCTCTCCGAACTCGTCCGTCAGACCGGCGAACTTGGCACCGCGCCGGAAGGCTTCCGGGTTGCCTGCGGTCTGCATCCGCTCCAACACAGCGTCGGAAACGATGTCCTCATGTGCGGTGGCGGCCCAGCTGGGGGTGAAGAGCAAGCCGAACCGGCCGAAGTCCTCGAGCGTGGTGGAGATCAGCCCGTGGGTCACGGCGGTGCCGTCCGGCATCAGGTGGAACATGATGTCCTCGCGTGCGCCGACCTTGCCCCAGACTCGTTCCTGGAACAGGTCCGCCCAGGTCATGTTGTCGAGGTTCTCGGCCAGGAGCACGCTGACCTGCGTCACCGCAGAGGAGTAGCGGAAGACCTCGCCGGGCTCCTCGCCCTCGAGCTTTTCCGCGGTCTTCAGGATGTCGAGCCAGTTCTCCATTTCCCCGGTCAACGGGTTCGGGGAGCCGAATTCGGCCGCGAAGAAGCGTACGATGATCGAGGATGGGTCGATGATCGCATCGAGGGTTTCCTCGAGCGCCAACCCCGTCTCCATGTTGGCCGCATCAAGGACCGAGATGCCATCCCAGTTCGTGCCCGCAAGTTGCGGCACATAGTTGACCACGTCCTTGGACATGTCGAGCTTGCCCTCCTCCTCGAGCAGGGCAAGGATCAGCCCGACGGTCGCCTTGCCCGGCGACATCCAGGCGTGGCGGTCCATCTGGTTCATGCCCGGGTATTGTTCGTAGACGACCTTGCCCTTGTGGATCATCATCATGCCCTGCACCCGGTGGTTGGGATGCACGATATACTCCGACAGCGGCATCTCTCCCTCGGAGGTCGTCCAGCGCACATTCTCGCCGATGCTGTCGTCAATGGCGCGTTCCAGCGGGATGTAGTCGGAATGCGGCGCGGCATAGGCCGTGGGCAGCATCTCGCTGAGATTCTGCTGGTAATAGAGCGCGTGGTCCCCACCCATCTGGTAGTGGAAGTTCTCGAAGGCGGCCCGGGCGTCGCGGGAGAACTGGAGCGACCAGGGCTCCTTCGCAGCCTCGACAGGGAGCGTCGTCATGGCCCCCGGCACGGAGAGATACTTTTGCAGCGGGTTGTCCTGCGCGAGGGCCGGCAGGGCAAAGGCGCCAAGTATCAGGGCCGAAGCGACGGGCAATTTGATGACGTGCATTGGATCGGTTTCCTTCTATGGAACACCCTGAGGATGCATATCTGAGACTGTCCTGACCGGGGCACCGTAAAAGTAGACCCGGGAGGCACCTTCAAGCGATCGGTAGATCGAGTCGCGCTCTTTCATTCGAATAGGTAACGCGGTCCCGGTCAACCGGGACCGCCCGCTTCAGGTCGCGGTCCTAGTCACAGCAATTGATGATTCGCTTGTCGTACTGCGGCTGGGTGCCGGGAACGCCTCCGCCGAAGTCCTGCGGCACGTTGTAGAATTTCTGCGTCCAGGTGCTGACCTCCAGCGGCTCGAAGAGGCTCTCCTGCGGCTCGAACCGGATCGGCTGTCCCGGATTGACGTCCTTCAGCACTTCGGAGTCGTCCACCACCACGGTGCCGTTCACGATGACGAACGGAATCCCACTCGAGGGCAGCGTGCCCTGGGCATAGGTCGCATTGTCCGTCACCGTTTCGGGATTGAAGATGGTGATGTCGGCGACCATGCCTTCCTGCATCCGGCCGCGTTCCTGCATCGACTTCAGCCCCATCTCGCTGAACGGGCGGGCCGAGTTCCAGCTGGTCTGGGACACCGTCTGCATCAGCGGAATGCCATTCTCGCGGCCCATCCGCAGGGCTTTCGCGAAGCTGCCGGCCCCCCTCGGATGGCTGTTGGGCAGGTCCTCGAAAGGCGTGTCCCATGGAATGTCTCCGAGAACCGGCACGGTATCCGACGCAATCGCCACATCCGGCAGTTTCAGCCAGTCGACGATGGCTTCCGGCGGCATCTTGTAGACGAGGACAAGACGGGCAGGTTCCTTCGCGATCATCTCGGCACGGCTTTCCGCGGTATACCACTCTCCGGTCAGCACATCCTGGATCGTGTCTTCGTAGCGATAGCCGAGTTGGTCGACCCAGACCTCCGGTTCCAGAAAGACCGCGTTCAGCGCCGTCGAGCCCGCGGCGTAGGGGTAAAGTTCGCCCCAGACGTTCATCCCACGCCCGCGCATGCGGGTGAGAAGCTCATGGACCAGGTTGTAGCCGGGGTTGTTGAAGTGGCAGGCGATGGCGGGCGCGCCGAGGGCCGCGGCGTTCGCCAGCATCTCCTGAATGCCATTTGATTCCGTCGTGTCGGTTCCCGGCGTGTAACGGAAATGGAAGGCCGAGGGACGGCCATAGTTCCCCGCCGTCTTCTGAAGCTCGAACACCTCGCGCGCACTGGCACCGTCGCGCATGTAGCCCAGGGTCGAGCCCATTCCGATCGCACCGGCCGCGAGCCCCTCGTCGATGACGCGCAGAATGGCATTGCCCTGTTCGATGTCCGGCCTGGTCAGGGCCCAGCCGGTCTTTTCCGAACCGCGGTGGTTCAGCGCCTCGGGCGCATCGGGTGTGGTGATCCCGTCAAGGACAAGGGCCCGCGCAAATTCGTGCGAGGAGGAACAGCCGAAATTGATCTGGGTGGTCCCCTCCCGTTCAGCATACCAATCGGCGACCTTGGTGCCGAGCGTGCCCATCTCGAGATCCATCACCGTCGTCCGGCCATCCCGAAGCGCGAGCTTGTGGCCCATGGGCCGCACCCAGTGGAAATGTGTGTCGATGAAGCCCGGCGCCACAACGTGACCTGTGGCGTCGATCTGGCGGGCGCCTTCCAGCATATCGGCAGTGATTGCAACGATCCGGCCGTCTTTCACTCCCACATTTGCGACCTGATCGAACCCGGTCTCGGGGTCCATGACCCGACCGTTCAAGATCACCAGGTCGAAAGGGGCCGAGGCTTGAGCCATCGCCTTTCCGGCCATGCTTACAGCGGCGACAGTTGCGGTTGCTCCGACATTGAATTCGCGGCGGGAGATAGGGGTATCAGTCATTGGCTTGGTCTCCGGAAATTGAAACGTTGTCTGTATCTTGATCGTCAGTTTGAACCTGGCGCATTGATGGCGCGGAGGGCGGTGAAGACGGATGGTCCTGCGCGGTTGCAGGAGGGGCCGGCTTCACCGCCGCGTTTACGAGGCAGGTCGTCCGCGCCTTCGTCGAGCCGCGGGCAGACCTCGACTTTTCGGGCGCGTTACCGCCAGACCTCCCCGATCACACGGTACATGTTGCCGCCAAGGAACTTGCTGCAATCTTCGTCCGAGTAGCCGTGTTCGAGCATCTTATCGACCAGGGCTGCCGCGATCTGGTAGGGGGCCGGAGTCGGCACGCCCTTGGCCCCCATTTCTGCGCTGTACCCTCCGTCAGGGAAGACCGCCGCGCCCATGGGTGTCTGGATCAGCGACGCGGTGAAATTGATATTGGGGATGTAGTCGGAGCCAAACCCGACATAATCGATGCCCACGAGTTCGGCCATGTAATCGATGTGACGGAAGACAGCGTCGGCAGTGAGAATGTCCGGGTTGGACTTGTCGAGAAAGGCCCCAACCAAATTCAGGCTGCAGACGCCGCCACTCTCCGCAATGGCCTTGATCACCGCATCAGAGATGCTGCGCTGATAGTCTGCGATGGCCAAGGCACCCGAATGGGAAGAAATCACCGGCTGGCTGCTGCGCTCGATAGCGTCCAGCGAGGTTTGTTCGCCAGTGTGGCTGACGTCCACCAGCATGCCGTGGCGGTTGTAGGCATCGATCAGTTGCTTGCCATAGGCCGTCAGGCCGCCGTTGGCGGTCTCGAAGCAGCCGTCCCCAACGGAATTGCGTTGGTTGTAGGCCAGCAGGCAGTAGCCGTAGCCCAGTTGCCGCCACAGTCCGACCATGTCCACATCGTTCTCGAACAATGCGGTTCCCTGGTGGGTGAAGTAGATGCCGAGCTTGTCTTCCTTGATCGCGGCATCGATATCGCTGGCATTGCGGACGATCTTGTAGAGGTCAGGCCGCTCGCTGATCTTGTTCAGGTAGAAGATCAACGCGCCTGCGACACCGCGGATGGACGCGTCCAGTGAATCCGCCGAAGGGCAGACCGCCAGAACCTTGAAGCCGGCCGCCTTGCACCGCGCCATCTCATCTGCAAACTCCGGGGCTTCGGGGCTGGACCACTGGTCAGGCCAGATAGCAGAGAAAAGCGTGTCCATGGTCTTGGAGCTTTGCACGATCGCCTCCGCCTCGGAAGAGGCGGGATAGACATGAGAGCGCTGCGGAATGTCCGAGTAGTCCTTTATCTCGAACTCCGGCATGCTGACCGATGCATTCGTGGCCGGAATGTCGGCTGCTGAGGCCTTGCTGGGCCCAAGAACCATGGCCGCCGCTGCGGCCCCGCCCATGGCGGTAAAGGCCTCGATGAACTCGCGCCGGGTGGAGCCGGCCGGCGCCGCAAAGTCCACGACGTCCGGGATTGCGGCAGCTTCGGTTGGCGTCTTGGAGTCATTACGTCTCATTGGTCAGTTCTCCTCAATTCTCGAGCGTGTTCTTGTAGATGACGCCGTCCTTCATGATCACGACGAAGTTGGCCTCGGGATCGGCGATCAGGTTGATGTCTTCGAGCGGGTTGCCGTCCACCAGCAGGATGTCCGCCAGCGCGCCCTCTTCGATCACGCCGTTCTTGCCGGGATAGGGATCGCGGGGGCCGACCATCTTGAACATCTCGTAGTTCTGGCTGGTGGCCATGCGCAGCACCTCCCAGGGCTCGAACCAGCGGGTCAGTTTCGCCAGCTGTGCGCCCTGGCGGTCCTGCAGTTCCGGCCAGTTCTGCGTGTCGGTGCCGAAGCCGACCTTCAGGTCATATTGCTTGGCAAGCTCGTAGGCGGTGGGAACGGCATCCGTCAGCTGGAAGAACTTCTGCTGCTCGAACGAGCCATCCGGCATCGGGATCGCGTCCTCGTCGTTCAGGATCGGCTGCATGCAGATCCAGGCGTCCGCCTCCTCGACCATCTGCGCGGTCTCCTCGTCAATCATCAGACCGTGCTCGATACTTTTGACGCCGGCGGCCAGGGCGTGCTGCACCGCTTTTGCCGAGTAGGCGTGTACGGAGACATAGGTGTTCCAGTTCTCGGCCACCTCGACGATGGCGTGAAGCTCTTCCTGTGTGAACTGCGCCACGTCGAGCGGATCCGACGGCGAAGCCACGCCCCCGCCAGCCATGGCCTTCAGCTGCACGGCGCCCTTCATCAGGTTCTCGCGCGCCCGCTGCATGACCTGAGCCTTGCCGTCGGCGATGATCAGCATGCCGCGCTGCTCCTGAGCGGTCAGGTCGCGCGCGTAGTCCCGCGGAACCTCCAGCATCGAGCGGAAATCGGCGTGACCGGAGGTCTGCGAGATGTAGGAGCCGGAGGGATAGATGCGCGGACCCACATAGGTCCCGTTGTCGATCAGCTTTTTCAGGCCGAAGACCGGCCCGCCCATGTCTCGCAGGGTGGTGAAGCCGCGCATCAACACCTTCTCGGCGCCGACGGCCGCCTCGAGCGCAATGTAGTCGAGGTCTTGGGTCAGGAAGAGCGCGTTGGTCGTGTTGGCCTGCATCGTGTGCCAGTGGCAGTCCGTCAGGCCGGGCATCAGCGTGTCGCCGCCCGCGTCGATCACGGTGGCGCCTTCGGGCGCGGTGATCTCTGCCGCGATGCTGCTGATCGTGTTGCCCTCGATCAGCACGCTCATCGGACCGGACAGGTCAGGCGACGTGCCGTCGAAGATATGGGCGTTGGTGAAGAGGATCGGCGCCGTGCCCTCCTGCGCGGTCACGGCGCTGCTGGCGACGGCAAGGGCGAGCGCTGTGGCGGCTGCGCCCTTGAGGTAGCGGCGCTGATTGCTGGTTTTCATGATATTGATCTTCCTGTTGGTGTTGTTTGCCCCTCCTGAGGAGCTGGGGTGCTGCGCCGAGCCTGCGCATACTCTGGGTTCAGTCGAAGTGCAGCGCGATGGCCCGGGCCATCGCCTCGTTCCACTCGGAGCCGTCGCCCGTGGTGAACCAGACCGCGACCAGATCCTTGGACGGCGAGACATAAAGCCCCTGGCCGCCGACCCCGCCCTTGAACATGTCGCCATCCGGCAGGATCGCGTCCCACATATAGGCATTGGAGATCTCGCCGGCGGCGTCCGCGAATTTCGGCGACATCACCTTGCCCACGTAGCCATCGGGATAGGCGTCCGGGTTGCCCGAGGTCTGGATGCGCTTGAGGACCTCGTCGCTGACCACCTTGGAGCCGGTGACCGCCTCGGAGCTGGGGGTGAACATCGACCCGAAGCGCGCGAAGTCGCGCAGGGTGACGCTGGTCATGCCGAAGGCCAGTGCATAACCGTTGGGAGACATGATGAAGGTGCCGTCATGGTCGGCGCCGATCTTGCTCCAGACCCGGTCGGTGAAGATCTCGGCGAAGGGTCGGTCCTCGACAGCCTCCGCGATCCGGGCCAGCAGCCAGGTGTTGATCGAGTTGTACTCGAAGACCTCGCCGCCGGGTTTGTTCCGCTCCATTGCGCGCAGGACGGCAAAGGTGTCGTTCTCGCCCTGATTGGGGAAGATGCCGAGTGTTGCCGCCCAGCGATACCAGATCTGCTTGGGGTTCGTCCGGCTGTCGGGGTTCGGCTCGTCATGCTCCGTTCCGTTCAGGCCGGTCTGCATGTCAGCAACCTCGCGCAGCGTGACCGTGTCCCAGACCGAACCCTTCAGTTCCTCGACATAGTCGGTAACCGGCTTCGACAGGTCCACCTTTCCCTCTTCCTCCAGCAGCGCGAGGATCGTGGAACTGAAGACCTTGCTGGACGAGAAGGTGATATGGGCGGTGTCCGGCGTCATCGTCTTGTAGCGCTCGTAGACGATCTGGCCGTCCTTCATCACCAGCATCGCGTCGAGCGGCATTGCCTCGAAATGCTCCGAGACAGTGCGGGTCACGCCATCCATTCCGGAAAAGGAAATGTCGCCCAGCGACTCGTCGATGGCCGACTCCAGCACCGTCGGCATACCGGAGCGCGCGAAACGCGCGGTCGGATAAAACTGCGAAACGTGCTGCCAGGCGTAGTGCGTTTCCGGACTGGCGAACTGGAAGCTCACCGCGTTCTCCGGCTGGGCGAAGTATTCCTGGATGTCCTTGACCCGAGCCAGCGGGGTTTCCGAGGTCGGGGTCTGTTCCTGTGCCAGAACAGTCTGTGGCTGGGCGAGAACGCAGGTGGCCAAGATGGCGCAGGTCAGTGCAGTGCGATACATCCAGTATACTCCCAAGTCAGGTTTCATTGGCTGTTGTCCTTGGCATTGGTCGGCTCGGGACTCTTCCGCCTAGTCTTGCGCCCGACCGTCTCGGGGGAGTCTGGACATCACGCAGCCTCCCCGTTTCTGTCCGTCTGTGCGCAGTCTGGCGGAACTGTATTTGCTCCGCCTTGCTGCTACGCCCGAAGGACCGGACCAGGGATTGCAACTGATGCGCCCTACAGATCGTCGAGGTTCTCCATGATCTGGTAGAAGAACGCGATCGTCTTGGCGTATTCATCCACCAGGATCCGCTCGTTGACCCCGTGGAACCCTTCGAATTCCTTCATGGATTCAAGCTGAATGCCGGTGATAGTATAGACATCGGGGGCAAAGAGCCGGGCTTGGAAGTGCTTGGAATCCGAGCCACCGATCACGAAGAACGGGGCGACGACAAGGTCATTTCCCCAGATCTGGCGAATGGTCTTTTCGAGCGCCTTGTAGCCCGGCCCTTCCGGGTCCGCCATGGCGGTCGCGGGTGTTGAGGCGGAGATGTCCCTCACGGTGATCCGATCATCGCCGATGGCCTTCTTGACGTGTTCGATGATCACCTCGGGCGTATCGCCCGGCATCGGCCGGAAATTGACAACCGCTGTCGCGGCGGGCGGCAGCACGTTGTCCTTGATACCCGCGTTGAACATGGTGACCGCAATCGTAGTCCGTATCATGGCCCGGGTGACCAGGTTGGCGGACATCATCTTGATGAATTCTTTCTCCTGATCGGTCATCTCGCCTTCCTTGCCGAAGGCGACCGCGGAGTAGAGCGGCTGAAGCGCCTCATCCAGTTCCGGCCCGAGATAGCGGTACTGATGCCGCAGGGCGGGATGGATGCGATAGGGAAACTGCGCGTCCTCCAGCTTGGTGATCGCTTCCGCGAGGATGCCGATATTTGACTCCGCAGGCGGCTGGGAGGAGTGGCCGCCGAGGGCATGGATGGCCAGTTCGAGGCTCACATAACCCTTCTGCGCGATGCCGATCAGAGCCGTGTTCTCCGGCAGGCCCGGGAAAATACCCGGGACCAGAGGCGCGGATTCGTCCATGACGAAGGCGAACCTTTCGATCCCACGTCCTTCCAGAACCTCCGCAATGTATCTGGCACCTTCCGGCCCGCCGACCTCCTCGTCCTGACCGAAGACGAAATACAGCGTCCGTTCCGGCTGCCAGCCTTCCGCGATCTTCATTTCAGCCGCTTCGAGGATGCCGTGGATCTGGTTCTTGTCATCCAGCACGCCGCGCCCCCAGATGTATCCGTCCACGACCGCACCCGAGAAAGGATCCTGTTCCCACTGGTCGAGCGAATCCGGCGGAACCGGCACCGCATCCTGGTGCGCGTAAAACAGCGCCGGTGGCAGGTCGGGGTTCTTGCCCTCCCACGTGTAGAGCAGGCTGTAGGGGCGCGGGTCGCCGAGGATTTCCCGCGTCAACGTCGTGTGGACCAGCGGATAGGACTCCTCGATGAAGGCGTGGTAGTCGTCGAATGCCTGGGTGTCGAAGTCGTCGCGATCCTGGTTCGAGATGGTGGGGAACCGCACCGCCCGGGACAGGCGCTCGGTCGCCCCTTCGATATCGACTTCAATCTCTACCCGCTCAACGCCCTGCATCTGGAGCGAAGGAAATTGCGTGTCTTGCGCATGGGGCGCCGTGGCAAACGTCGCAAATGCGAGCATCGAAATTGTCGAAGTGAAAAGCTTCAATTTCATGGGGTCGGTCCTTCTACGGTGTCCTATTGTTTGGTTGCACGAGTAATCATGCGAAGTCCATTTCACAGAGTGCTCGTGCCGCAAAACAAACTATTCCAACTCGCTCTTGAAGAACTTGCCGTCCTTCATGATCAGATCGAAGTTTGAGCCGGCTGAGCCGAGTTAGTCTCGGCCCGCCGGCGGTAATTAAGTCCTACTCGTCGAACAGCCCTGATGTCGCGATCTTGCGAGCGTAGCGGTGGCCGGAATGGTCGTCGTTGTTCACGTTGAAGTAGACGATGACGAGATCCCGAGACGGCGAGACATAAAGACCCTGGGTCATCAGCCCGCCTTTCCACATGTCCCCGTCAGGCCAGACGACGTCCCACTGGCGGCTGTTGGCGATGAAGTCGTCCGAACCGAGGAAATCGACGAAAACGGCGCCGTCAAAGCCGGCCATGACGAACTCGTGTGACCGCACCTCGCTACGAATGCGCGCGAGTATCTCGTCCGAGACCACCTGTTCGGTTGCGATCTTGTTCCAGCTGGGCGTGTAGAGCATGCCGAAGCGGGCGAAGTCGCGCAGGTTGCTCGAAACCAGCCCGTGCGCCGCCACGATGCCGTCCGGCGTCATGTGCATTTGCAACGCGCCCTCGGCCCCGACCTTGGACCACACGCGGCGGTCGAAGATCTGATGCCAGCGATCGCCCTCCACGTCTTCGGCCAGGAACACCAGCATTTGCGTCAGTCCGGACGAGTAACGGAAGGCTTCGCCGGGCTCTTCACGTTTGGGCGTGCTTCTGAGCACATCGCGCAGATTCTCGACACCCCGTGTCTCGTTCGGGAAGCCGAACTCGGATTCATACACGCGCCGCGCGATGTTGTCCGGGTCGAAACGGGACTCGCTGGTGTCCTCGAGGTCCATGCCCGTCGCCATGTCCATCACGTCCTTCACCGTGACGCCGTCCCAGGGGGTGCCCTGGAAATCGGTCATGTAGGTCGTGATCGGCGCGTTCTCGTCGATCTTGCCCTCGCTGATCAGCTGGTCGATGACAAGGCTGGCCGTGGGCTTCGCGGCGGACATCCAGAGATGGGAATCCTCGGGCCGCAGCCGCGGATATTTCTCGTAGACGATCTCGCCCTTGTGGACGACCATATAGGCCTGCGCGAAATCGGACTGCTCGAGAAACTCGTCCAGCGTGAGCGGACCCTCGAGATTGCTCTCGGACGTCAGCTCGGATTCTATCTCGCCAATCTCAGGCATCGGGTTGCTGGCGAGCGGCATGACGCCCGGGCGGGACGGCAGGATCGCAGTCGGCAGGAACTCGGAGGCGCGCACGTTGAAATAGGCGGACGGGTCACCGCCACGGAACAGCTCGTTATAGTCCGCGTTCCGCGTCGCCTCTTCGAGGGCCATCGGGAAGCCGTCGACGAATTCGTCCAGAGGCGTGCGATCCTGCGCCAAAGCGGCCGAAGCCGCCAGTAGCGCGAGGGAGGTCGTTAGTATCATGGGTCGCATGGTTCTGTTTTCCTGAGTTATCCAGTGTGGTCTTGCAGATGGCGCCGTCCTTCATGGTCGGGGCGCCGGGTCGATAAGCGTAAGGACCGAGAAATCTTCAGGCAGGGTCCAGCTGCCCTATTGGTGCCCCAGCTTCCCGCGGGATACCTGGTCTGACCGGGCGAAACCCGCCCGCGATTACCTGGCCTTCCAGTTCGGGGCCCGCTTTTCGGCAAATGCCAGGGCGCCTTCCTTGGAGTCCTCGGTCCGCATGAGGAATTCGAAGCTTTCCTTTTCCAACCTGACCGCCTGTTCCAAAGGCATGCCCAGGCCCTGCATGACCGTGGTCTTCATCTTCTGGACGGCAAGCGGGGCGCTTTTCACGATTTCGCCCGCGATCTGCCTGGACTTCTCGAGGAGCTGATCGGGCGAAACCACATGATTGACGAGGCCCAGCCGATAAGCATCCGCCGCGTCGATCCGGCCTCCGGTGTAAAGGAGTTCAAGTGCAGGCCCCAGGGGGATCACGCGCGGCAGTCGCTGGGTCCCGTGGCCACCGGGGATCCAGCCAAGCCGGATTTCGCCCGAGCCGAATTTGGCATCTTCCGTGCAGATCCGGATATCGGCGCCAAGTGCCTGCTCCAGCCCGCCGCCGTTGCAATGGCCTTGTATCGCCGCGATCACCGGTTTGGTCAGGGACAGCAACCGCGGATACAGGCGATCGACGAACCCTTCTGCATTGGGCGTCTTGACCCACCCGATGTCGGTGCCCGTGCAGAAGGCCTTCCCTTCGCCGCTGAGGATGCCCACCCTCAGTTCAGGGTCGCTTTCAAGCTCGTCCCAGGCATCCGCGATGGCATTGTAGGTTTCGCCATCACAGGCATTGTAGACTTCGGGGCGATTGATCCGCACGTGGATGATGCCGCCCGATTTTTCGACAATCACTTTGTCCATGTCTGTTCCTTTCACGCTCGATGTTGGGTGAGAGGGCGCCGGTTCGACAGGCCGACCGCGTCCACCCCCATCGCTGTCTCAGTACTTCGTGTAGTTCGGTTTTCGCTTCTCGGCGAAGGCCGCCATGCCCTCCTTCTGATCGGCCGTTCCTAAGAGCCCGTGGAACAGCCGCCGCTCGAGCTTCAATCCCGGAGCGAGAGGCGTTTCCGCCTGCTGGTTCACCGACTCCTTGCCCGCCAGCACGGCCAGGCGGGGATTGCCCGCAATGACCGATCCGATCCGGAGCGCCTCCTCCAGATGCGTGCCGTCTGGCACAACCTTGGTGATGATCCCCATGCGTTCAGCACCTTCGGCGCTGATCGTGTCGCCGGTCAGAATGAAATACATTGCCTTGGCCTTGCCGACGGCGCGGGTCAGGCGGGCCGGTCCACCGGCGCCGGGGATGACGCCAAGCGTGACCTCCGGCAACCCAAACCGCGCGGTCGTGTCGGCCACGATGATGTCGCACATCAGCGAGATTTCGGTGCCGCCTCCGAAGGCGAAGCCACGGACCGCGGCAATGACGGGTTTCCGCAGCTCGGCGACCTTGTCCATGTAGGCACCCAGGTCCGTGCGATAGGCGCTTTCGAAATCCTGAGACGCGATCCACTTCAGATCCGCGCCGGCACAAAAAGCCTTGTCTCCACCGGCAAGGACCATGCACCCGATGCTGTCGTTCGCATCGAACGCGGCCAACGCATCGGTGACTTCCATCGCCACCTGCTCGTTGAGTGCATTCAATGCATCGGGTCGGTCGAAGGTCACGATGCCGAGGTTTCCCCGGCGCTCGGTGATCATGAACTCGTAGTCGGCCATTTCTTCTTGCTCCAGTTGACGCGCCTGACCCGACCAGAACCGATGCGAGAAGAACGTTCAGCACGGCATCGCTCTCCCGGGGCTTTCCTTGGAAACGGTCCGTATCGCCAAAGAAGTTTCCCGGGGCACAGCATTCAGTCGGCCTCGATCTTTGGCAACCCGTCGCGTAGCTTGGCTTTGGCGACCCTGTCGAGGCTCGAACGCGGCAGATCCTCTTCGACGAAAACCGAGCGGGGCACCTTGAAGTCGGCCAATTTCGCTCGGCATTGGGCTAGGACCAGTTCGGTCAGCTCCTCTGCCGTCAGAGCATGGCCGGCATCAGTCAGTGTGACGAAGGCGACGGGGACATCGCCCAGCATGTAGTGCCTCTGCGCGACGACGGCGCACTCCATGATCAGGCCCGTTTCGAGAATAGCCGTTTCGATTTCCAGCGCCGCCACGTTCTCTCCGCCCACGCGGAGCATGTCCTTGTCGCGGTTGACGAAGAACAGCCAGCCTCCGTCGTCGATGCGGACGATGTCGCCGGTATCCAGCGCGCCGCTGGCGTCAAACGCTTCCTCGGTCTTCCCGGGCTGCTGATAGTACTCCTTGAAGAGCGACGCACCGCGCTCGCCACGGATATAGAGAAGCCCTTCCTCCCCCGGACCGGCCGGAGCCCCATCAGGCTTGCGCACCTCGACATCGTAATGCGGGAGCGGCCGTCCCATCGTGCCCGCGGGCCCCGGATGGTCCGCGTCGGTCATGATGGCGACGGTGCCGGTTTCGGTCATCCCCCAGAGCGCCATCGTCCGCGTGCGGAATTCGGCTTCTGCCTCCGGCAGATGGGCAAGCCCGATGAGGGTGTGAACCTTGTGCTCCGGCACGGGCCGCCCGCTGAGCGCCTTGAATGCGAAGGGGATCATCGACACCCAGGTGACGCCATGGGCGGCGCAGGTGTCCCAGAACCGCGAGGCCGAGAAGCTGGGGTGAACGACGACCGTGTTGCCCGCCCATAGGGCGGAGAAGAACGTCACCTGCG
Source organism: Sedimentitalea xiamensis (assembly GCF_030164465.1). Lineage (GTDB taxonomy): Bacteria > Pseudomonadota > Alphaproteobacteria > Rhodobacterales > Rhodobacteraceae > Sedimentitalea > Sedimentitalea xiamensis. Next base: position 14,345 of record NZ_JASNJE010000041.1, on the reverse strand, counting down.
CGTTGGCATGAAAGAGCGGCAGGTACAGCAGCGTGACGTCCTCGCGCCGTAGCCGCAGGGTCATGGCCGTCGTCTTGCCGCCCCACAGGGCGTTCGCGTTGGTCCAGACGGTCGGCTTGGGCCGCGAAGTCGTGCCGGAGGTGAACTGGACGGCGAAGTTCCTTGTATGGTCGGCGGCCAGATCGGGCAGCGGGCCGTCCGAGAAGATCTCTGCAAGCGGTGTGGCGACAAGTGCATCGGCGTCGTAGTCGGCGGCGGGATCGCCGGTGACGATCATCGGCGTATCGGGGCCACAAGCCTCGCACACAAGTGGGGCAAGCGAGGGCTGCGTGATCGCAGCGGCGGGCTGCATCAGTTCGGCGAAATATGCCACGTTCTCCGCCACCGAACGGGTGTTGGTCGTCACCGGCACCGCGCCGACATAGGCGCAGCCCAGCCACGCGCCGAGGAACTCGGGCGCGTTGTCGTGGTGCATCAGGACAAAATCCCCGCCCCCCACACCCCGAGCATGCAGGCCCGCGGCGAAGCGTTTGGCCTCGTGCGCCATCTCGGCATAGGTCCAACTCCGCGCAGGCTGGTCGAAGGGCGCCCAGATCACGAAGGTCTTGTCCGGTTGGCGCTCGACCCATTGGTCGAGCAGCCAGGTGACGCTCATGCCGCGGAACGCATCGCCTTTTGAGGCAGCCGTGCTGTCGGATGGTTTGATCAATGCTCTGTCCTCGGCGTCTTGCGTCGCTCAGGTATTCTTCTTCCTGACGTAAAGAAGGTGTTCGACGAAACAGACCGTTTCCCCACGCTGGTTGGTGGTCGTCTCGGTCTGTGTCAGCACGCCATGGGTCGGTTGCCTGGCATCCTGCTTGTCGACAACCTTGACCTCGGTCTTGATCGTATCGCCAATGTAGACCGGTCCGGGATAGCGGATCTTGCCATAGCCATAGTTCATCACGTTGGCGTTCATGCCCTGCGACTGGAAGATCAGCCCTGTGCTGATGACGAACGTCAGGTTGCCATGCGCGATCCGGTGCTTGATCGGCTGCGAATTCGCGAATTCCTCGTCCGTATGGTGGGGCATGAAGTCACCGGAATGCATCGCGTGCATCACGATATCGGTTTCGGTGATGGTGCGACCGGCGGTCATGTAGGTGTCGCCAATCTCGAAGTCTTCGAAGAACTTGCTCTCATCAGCCATGTTTTGTCCTCAGTTGCTCGGTTGGAAGGGGGCAATGCGGGTTTCGGACCTGCTACTTCGGCAATCCCACCGCCTTTGCCTCCGCCATCGCCTTGATGTCCTCTTCGCTGAACCCAACGGCCCTGAGTTCAGAGACCGTGTGCTCACCCACAGTGGGCGGGTTTTGCGGTTTGACCTTCTCGTAGCCCTCTGCGTGGATCTGCATCGGGCTGTCGACGGTGCGGATACCATCTGCGCCCTCGACCTCCGGGAAACAGCCATTCGCGATCATGTGCTCGTCCCGGGTGTTTTCCTCGGTCGTTTGCGCAACGCTGAAATTCACCCCGAATTTCTGCAGGCGCTCCTTGACGACAGCGAGGTCATGCAGCCCGATGATGCTCTGCATCTCTTCGAACAGCGCCTTGGCGTTCAGCATTCGTGCCTGCGGAGTCGCGAAACGCTCATCCCCCTTCAGGTGGTCTGCGCCAAAGGCGTCGCGGAGATTGCCGATATTGTTCGGATTGATCTCCATGATGATGACGTATCGGCCATCCCTGGTCCTGAAACGGCCGCCGGAAACCGGGTTCGGCCATTCCTCAAGATCGTATTTCTGCATCGGCGGTGTGCCCACGAGAGCCGCCTGTGTCATGCAGGAGTTCGCCCACAGCCCGTTGTGCATCAGGGACGTGAAGACTTCGGATCCCTGGCCGGTCCGCTCCCGGTGGAAAAGCCCCGCCAGAACCGCGCCCGCCAGGGTCGACGCGGTCCCGAGGTCGCCGAGACCGACGGGCAGCGCCACCGGGCCACCATCCTTGGGCCGAAGCTCCTCCATGATCCCGGTTCGGGCATACCACGCTGTTGCGTCAAACCCCGGCGCGTCCTTGTCCGGACCTTCCTGACCGAAGCCGTTGATGGAGGCGTAAACGATCCTTGGATTGACCGCCTTGATGTCCTCGTAGGTGTGCTTCAGGGCCTTCTGAACCGGGTGCGGCGAGTTGGTCAGAAAGACATCGGCCGTCGCCGCCAGCTTGAGCAGCGCCTCCTGCGCTTCCGGTTTCTTCAGATTCAGAGCCACCGACTTCTTGGTGCGGTTCTGGATGTAGGTCGTCCATGGCACCTTGCTTGGCGGCAGGCCCGGCGTCATGTGTCCGTACCGCCAGGGATCGCCGCCAAGAGGCTCGACCTTGATCACCTCCGCGCCGAGATCGGCGAGGATCACGGTCGCATTCGGCGCGGCCGCCATCGAAGCGACCTCGATCACTTTTATTCCTTCAAGAATTCCGGCCATTGTCTTTCATCCCTTGTTGCAGCGGTCGCAGAAACGCTTCACGTGTCTTCCCCGATAGGTAGTCGAGAAACTCGTCCTGGAGCCGGTCGAATATCTTCTGATATTCGTCAGCGCGATCCGGAAGGTCCTTCCACCGATCACACGCGATTTCCGCCATCTCCATCTCTTCGCAGATGGATTGGAAATCGGCATCGTCGCGATGCAGCCTCTTGATGCCGAGTTCGAGGTCCGGGAACCGTCGCACAAGTGTCTGCAGATAAGTGGCGTCCATGCCCCCTCCGGAGCTGTTATGCCCGGAGCCTAGACGGAACCATGGGCGAAGCGGCACGTTGCAACATGTTGCAACGTAGGATCGCCCTGGGCCAAACAGCCGTGGCAGCGGCGAAATTGGCATGTTACGTATCAGCGGAATTTGCCGGAAAATTTATCTCAGGAAGGCACATGCCCCGCAGAAATGCCGACAGCCCGGAGTTGATCGACGATATCGAGGTCCGCCGGCAACTCGAACGAATTCTGGGATTTTCCCAACTGCAGGCGAATGCACGACGGCGCGAAATGCTGGCATTCATTGTGGATGAAGCACTTGCTGGTCGCGCGTCGGAACTGAAAGCGACAACCATCGCCATGGCGGTTTTCGATCGGGGAGCGGATTTCGACCAGCAAAGCGATCCGATCGTTCGGCTCGAGGCACGCAAGCTGCGTCGTGACCTTGATAATTACTATGCCGGCCCGGGCCGCACAGATCCCGTTCGGATCGAGGTTCCCAAAGGGCATTACCGGCCCAAATTTTCGCGTCAACTGGCTTTGGATCATGAGCACGGCGCGACAATGCCGACGGAGGCCGACGCGGCTGACCCCGCAGCACCCGAAATTGCCGACGCGCCCCGGGTCAAAAAGCTGCCAATTCCGTTCGTGGCGCTGGTAGCTATTGGCGTCGTTGCCTTAGTCGGCTCGGTCCTGTTCTGGGTCATGCAGCCCGATGACGAGGACCATTCTTACACCGACTTGCCATTCAGGGGCGCAAGCATTCTGGTTCAGCCCTTCGAGACGGCCAACCGCGATGCCGAGGCGACCTTGGTCGCCCGATTGCTGGCCCAAGACATCACCGGCGCTCTCTTGAAGTTTCCTGACATCCGCGCGCACACCACCTTGGAGACCGGGGAGAACGAGACTGAGGGGGCAACTGCGGTCCCACTCCCTGGTCGGACTCTTTACACGGTGCATGGGATCGTGTGGCGGGAAGAAAACCAGATGTTCGTCCGGGCCGAGCTTTCGCGAAATGAGGACGAAGAGGTTCTCTGGTCCGAGCGGTATTCGGAGAGCGACGGCGAACGTGGCATATCCGGCATCAGTGATGAGATTTCGTCCCAGGTCGCGGCCGCGATCGGTCAGCAATATGGAGTCGTGCGGAGTGAAACCCGCGATAGGCTTCTCGCTGAGACATCCGACCCGAGCCTCACAAGCTACGCCTGCATTGCACGCGCGACGGAATATCGGCGTATCCAAAGCAGGGATCTCTATTGGGACACGCGGAACTGCCTCGAGGAGACTGTTCAAAGACAACCTGAATTTTCGCGCGGCTGGGCAATGCTTGCCTACCTTCGCTTTGATGCGGCTCGTTTCAACTACGAGGAAAACCTGACAAGGGAAGAGGGATACGCGCAGGCGCGTGAGGCCGCGGCTCATGCCTTGACCCTGAACCCCAGAGATACGGATGCACTGAAAGCGATGTCGCATATCCTGCACTTCGAAGGAGATCTCGAGCAGTCGATCGATTATGCGCGGCGCGCCGTCGAGACAAACCCGAATGATCCTGAAACTGTCGGAAATCTCGGTGTCATGCTGGGGTATCAGGGTCGGTTTTCGGAAGCCAAGCCAAGCCTTGAGTTCGCAATCGAGCGCTCGATATCTCCGGCTCCAAGGTACTTCATGTTCATGGCGATGGCTCACATGATGAACGAAGGCTGGGACGAAATGCTTTCGGCCGCGACGTACTCCGCCGCCGACGGCAGCAGCATCAGCTACATGCTGCTGGCCATCGCCAATGCCAATTTGGGCAACGTCTCGGCCGCCAGAACGGACTACCTGAGACTGGCGGAGCGCTGGCCTCTCCTGGCCGAAGACCCCAGAGCCGCCTTAAGAATTTACAACGTTGACACGGCCCTCGTCGATGCGTTCGTCGCGGGACTCGACCGAGTGCGTGCCGTGGTATCGCAGTAGCAAGCTGTGAAGACTTGGGCCGCCCTCGTCTTGAGCCTGCTTGGGGAAACCTTCGTACAAAGGCATTGGGACGTCTGCGAAAGGCAACTCTCCAAGCTCTGCAAGGACATCGATGAAAGCGAACACGACGTACTGGCCTACATGGGCTTCCCATGTCAGCACCGCACCAAGCTTCACAGCACGAATCCAATTGAGCGATTGAACAAAGAGGTGGAACGCCGGGCCGACGTGGTCGGCATCTTTCCCAACGAAGCCTCGATCTCGCGCCTTATTGGGCTTTTAAAGCGCGCAATGTGTATCAGGGAAAAATGATTTTGGTCGAGCCGAATTCAACGGCTTTCAGGCCAAGTTAATCGTGGGGTCGCTTGCCGCTTGCATTTCCAGAATATAACTAATTGATATTAATAGAATAATTTCTCGTGAACTACGCGATCAGATGCTTCATCCAATTGATCTGCTATGAGCTATGTCTGGTATGGGCTTGGTCTGGAAAACACCGCTGAGCAGAAAAAAATCTGCGCGTGCGGGTAGGTGCGGGTTTGCGGCCTTCACGATCTGAGAGATTTGACCCACCCCTCCCCAGTCGAAGCCATGCGTGATGAACCTTCGAGCTTGGTTGGTGATCTCGTACCACCGCAGCCGATTGAGGAACTCGACAAGCTGACAGCTGAGAACCCGAAGGACACTCTAGGCGAGCTTCGGCAGTTCGGCGCATCGACCTTCGATAAGACGCGCATAGCGGCCATTGCATGGAAAATTTGGGCGAAAAGCCGTCGTTGAATCCCAAAAATCACATGTAGTCGGGCAGCTAGGTTGCAACTTGAAATCGTGCAACGGCCCGCTCGTCCCAAGCAAGACTTGTACCCGGGGTTTCGGCGATGGTCACATTCCCATTCTTTGGCGTGACCGGGCTCTGAAGAATGGCGTCCGCCCAGTTCACATACTCAAGGAAATGCCGGTTCGGAGCGCAAGCAAGCAGATGCGCGCTGATTTCGGGAAACAAATGGCTGGAAACAGGCAGGCCTTTGTGATTTGCGCGATCTGCCGCATATAGCCAGTTCATGACACCCCCGATCTTCATCACGTCCGGCATCAAATAGTCACACGCTTGCAGGCTCAATGCCCGGTCGACCTCCAATGGGGAGAACAGGTTTTCGCCAATCTGGATGGGTGTCGTGAGTCTTTCTGCCAGCGCCGCAGCGCCTTCAAGGTCGGCCGCGTGTAGCGGTTCTTCGATCCACACCAGCTGGAATTCATCCAGTGCAGTGCACCTCCCCAGAGCAGTTTCGCGGTCCATCGCCTGATTGTAGTCTACCATGAGACCGATCCGGTCGCCAATCTCACGACGCAGGGCTTCCAGCACCTCAATATCGGTTTGCAACGCGGGGTAGCCAAGGCGCAACTTCATATGGTCAAAGCCGTTGTCGATGAATCTGCCGGCCTCTCGTACTATAGCGCCAGAGTCCGACAGCCCCAAACCAGAACTCTCGTAGGCCTGGATCGGTTCTGCGACGCCTCCGAGCAACCGAAACAAAGGTTGCCCGTGCTGCTTCGCAATTGCGTCCCAGAGCGCCATGTCAAGAGCGGAGCGGGCCATCGTGACCAGGCCTGTGCCGCCAAAAAGCAGGAACTGTTGGTCGAAATGCGCGGAAAGCCTGACCGGGTCGCAGAGTTTTCCGGACACCATTTCGAAAAGCGCGCGGATTGTCTCCATCAGCGGCTTCAACATGTCCGGACGTGGGCTGAACAGGTAACTCACGCCGACCACACCTGACGACATTTCCAAGTCGATCAACACAACGGGAGCATGGGTCAATTGACCGCTGGCTGTATTCAGTGGCACGGGCAATGGCGGCAAGGCTGCGCGCAACCGGATGTCGCCGATCGTCATTTCAGCTTTGCCGAGGAGTGATTCATAGCGCGTCGCGCCAATCAGATCCGGAAAATGCGCCATGCGGTCCCCCTGGGTTCATATTGCGTCGTGGCTTGGCGGAATGGCATTTTTCGGGTCGTCGCAGATATCGCTTTCTCCAATCGCTCAATTGGAAATCAGGTCACCTGCAATCCACACCATTTCATCGCGCAGTCCCCTCTCCCGGCTTCCAACAGACGCCCGGAACAAGAGCGTCTTGGTCACCTATGAATAGATAGGCATGTCCCGGCCCACCGTCGCAATAGTTTCCGTCGCCCTTCGCCGGCAGGTACGGCACCGCGCAGCCCTGGCCCATCCAGCCGTCCCGCTCCAGCAAGAATATTGTCATTGGAGAAGCCAGAAACCTTCAACCTTTCTGTTCCGGGACGAACTGTTGAACGAAACGCTGTTCTCATCGCTGGCCGAAGCCCGAGAGAAAATCACCGCATGGAAGGAGGACTACAACCGACACATGCCCCACTCATCCCTGGGAAATCTCCCGCCGCAGGAATTTGCAAGGAAGTCGAGACTGGAAACCAAGGCCGCATGAAGTCAGAAATCAACCGACGGATTCTCCCCAAGGCGGGACGGAAGTCGAGTCTCAGGTCAAGGTCAAGAAAGAGACAATCCGAACGCTCCGGTTGCAGCACCAAGCCGCTTCCGCCCAAACTCGAACACAAACCGAACCAGAGCCTCCATTACGAAACGGCCTCAGAATAGCGCCAGTTGAACTCTCGGAGATGACGGACCGGACTGCCCGCGTTGCGTGAGTTTGTTTTCCCAGATCTAAATGTCCGCAAACGGTGGCTGGCCATCTGCGCCGCCACTGTTGTTTCTTGGGTCAGCGGGATTTGGGCAGACCAAACGCTCCTTGTGGCAATGACGGTAGCGCTGGTGCTGTCGATGGCGGTGGACGTGTCGCTGGGGCCGGCACGTTATGCGCTCGGGGATGTGTTGCAGACGCTTTTTGCGCCGGGCTCGGTGGAGGTACAGATGCGGGTGGTGGTCTGGGACATCCGGATGCCGATGGCCCTGCTGGCGGTGACCGTGGGGGCGAGCCTGTCGCTGGCGGGCGCGCAGATGCAGACGATACTCGCCAACCCGCTGGCCAGCCCCTTCACCCTGGGCCTGTCGGCGGCGGCCTCGTTCGGTGCGGCGCTGGCCATGGTGCTGGGCGTTGCCCTGTTTCCGGCTGCGATTGCGCTGATGGTGCCAATCAATGCCTTTGCCATGGCAATGGCCGCCTCCCTGTTGATATTCGGCCTGTCAAGCTTGCGGGGCGTAACGGTGGAAACCATCGTTTTGCTGGGTATCGCTCTGGTGTTTTCCTTCAACGCTGCGCTGGCGCTCTTGCAGTATTTTGCCTCCGAACAGGCTCTTTCGGCGGTGGTCTTCTGGACCATGGGCAGCCTGACCAAGGCCACCTGGGGTACCCGCTGATCAACAACGGCGTCTACCGCGCCGGTTTTGCCACCACTCAGGAGGCCTACGAAGATGCCTTCGACCAGTTATTCGATGCACTCGAAACGCTGGAGGTCCGGCTCGGCCACTCGCGCTACCTGCTGGAAGACCGGCTGACCGAAGCCGACTGGCGTCTGTTCACCACGCTGGTGCGTTTCGACGCTGTCTATCACGGTCACTTCAAGACCAACCTGCACCGGATCGAGGACTATCCGAACCTGTCGAACTACGTCCGCGACCTTTACCAGATGCCGGGCATCGCAGACACCGTAAGCCTTTGGCACATCAAGCAGCACTATTACGTCAGCCAGCGCACCATAAATCCGACGCAGATCGTGCCCAAGGGCGCGGAGCCGGATTTCGCACGCCCGCATGACCGCGGCCGTTTCACGCTGCGCAAGACGGGTTGACGGCCTCTATATACCCCCATCCGTGCGTCAACGCACAACGGGTGCCACATCATCGCCAATACGAAATCTGCCCTGATGTTCCCAAATCGGGGGTAAAAGGAAAAAAGGAGCGTCCCATGACCTTCAGACCCGTGGCTGCCACCAGCAATGCACAACCTGCAATCGAAGGTGCGGGCGTCCACCTGCATCGCGTCTTCGGATTCGGTGACCCGTCGCTGACCGATCCGTTCCTGATGATGGACGATTTCCGAAACGACGATCCCCGCCTCTACTCCAAGGGCTTTCCGTGGCATCCGCATCGCGGGATCGAGACGATCACCTATGTGCTCGATGGCCATGTCGAACATGCCGACTCGCTCGGCAACCGCGGCGTACTTGGCGCCGGCAGTGTCCAGTGGATGACCGCCGGGGCGGGCATCCTGCACCAGGAAATGCCCTCGGGTAATGAAAAGGGCCAGATGCACGGGTTCCAGATCTGGGCGAACCTGCCGTCGTCACTGAAGATGACGGTGCCGCGCTATCAGGACATTACGGGGAGCGACATTCCCGTCGAGGGAGATGATGACGGCACGGTGGTCAAGGTCATCACCGGCTCTTTCTGGGGCAAGACCGGCCCGGTGGACGGGATCGCTGCCAACCCGATGCTGCTCGATGTCTCGGTCCCCGCCGGGCGCCGCAAGGTACTGCCGGTGGACACCCGCTCCAATGCGCTGGCCTATGTCTTTGCGGGTTCGGGCACCTTCCGCGATGCCAGCGATCCCATCGGCATCAAGGTCGAGAAGGAATATCGCGGGCGGGAACTGAACATCCGCGACCAATCCGGCAACCGCACGCTGGTCCGGTTCGGATCGGATCGGGTGACGAGATCACGGTCCAGGCGGGCGACGAGGGCATCCGCTTTCTGCTGATGACGGGACGGCCGATCCAGGAGCCTGTTGCCTGGCACGGGCCTATCGTAATGAACACGCAAACCGAATTGCAGCAGGCCTTCCGCGAGCTCAACAACGGCACCTTCATCAAGCACGCTTGAAATCGACCCAACCCAGAAAAGGAAATCACAATGGCACAGCCCAGAATCGCAATCGTCTTCTACTCCACCTACGGTACCAACCACGCTGTCGCGCTGGCTGCCGCCGAGGCCGCACAGGCCGCGGGTGCCGACGTTCGCCTGCGCCGCATCCCCGAGACCGCGCCGAAAGAGATCGTCGAAGGCCAGGAGGCCTGGAAGGCGCAGCTCGACAAGATGAGCGACATCGCCGAAGTGACCGCCGAGGACATGGACTGGGCCGACGGCTACTTCTTCTCGTCGCCCACCCGCTTCGGCGTCGCCGCCAGCCAGATGCGCGCCTTCATCGACACGCTGGGCGGGCTGTGGGGTGCCGGCAAGCTGGCCAACAAGACCTTCACCGCCACCACCAGCGCGCAGAACCCGCATGGCGGGCAGGAGGCGACAATCCTCAGCCTCTACACGACCGCGATGCACTGGGGCACCATCATCGTCGCGCCGGGCTTTACCGACGAGACGATTTTTGCCGCCGGCGGCAACCCCTATGGCTTTTCGACCAATGCCGGTGGCCTGGACGATGCGGGTAAGGGGGCGGTCGCCCATCAGGCCAGGCGCCTGGTCGAGATGACTGCAAGGATCGCCGGCTGATCCGGGCCGCTTCCGCATCGCGGGAAAAGCGCACGACAGGTCATCCCTGCGCATGTTGCGACAGGGGTGGCCAGAGAGCGGCCCGCCAGGCGCGAGGCCGGCAGGCCGGGCATCTCGGAAAAAGAGGATCATCCTCATTTTGTGTGGCGCCACTATCCTGAGACTGGAAAATTCAGGAGGGCTAGTCATGATTTCGAAGCACCACTGGTCGCCCGGCAGCGATGTTTCGGTTCAAAGCGTTGAGCGAAGTGAATCCGGCGGGTGGATTGTATCGGGCAGTCTGACACCAAACGGCATCTGCCCAGACTGTGGATTGCATTCACCACGACGTCACGGCTGGCGGCGTCGGCGGCTGCAGGATTTTCCCGCGCATGGAGACGAGGTAACGGTTGATCTCGCGGTTTGCCGTTGGCGATGTTTGGCGCTCGCTTGCCCGCGTCGGACTTTCTCGGACCAGATCGCCTCGATTGCGCGTCCTTTTTGCGCGGCGCACCTCGCGTGTCGGGGAGATTGTCAGTCATCTTGGGCATGCGGCCGGCGGGCGGCCTGCCGAGCGGCTCTTGCACCGTTTGGGCCTTGGGATCAGTGATGACACGGTGCTCAGGCAGTTGAAGAAGCGTGCTCAAGGCACCGCCGAGCCGCCGACGGTCATCGGGATCGACGACTGGAGCTAGCGGAAGTCGCAAACCTACGACACGATCATTGTCGATCTGGAGCGTCGCGTGGTCATCGACATTATCGAGGATCGAGATGTCGTCACCTGCACCAACTGGCTGAAGCGACATCCCGAGGTAGAAGTGATCAGCAGAGATCGCTGCGGTCTCTACGCCCAGGCTACCCGGCAAGGGGCGCCGCAGGCGGAACAGGTCGCTGACCGTTTCCATATCGTGCAGAACCTGCGGCAGGCCATTGAGGAGCAGATGAACCTTCACGGCCGTGCGACCGGCAGGGCGCTGCTGTCCGACGCCGACAACTTCAACGCAGCCGGAAGCCTTCTGAAGTCCCGCCTTGCGCACAGGACGTCTCGGGAAGAGATTTTCACCACCATCCATGCGCTCCGAAATCAGGGGCTTACCTGCAGCGAGATCGGGCGACGGACAGGGTTCCCGCGTCGCAGCATCGCGAAATGGCTGCAGTTCGAGACACCACCGGACCGCAGGCGGGCAGCTTTGAAACTGACTTCGCCGTGGTACTTTGAAGAGTTCCTAAGCCAAAGTTGGAAGGACGGCATTCGAACTGGAAGCGCCCTTTTCAGTCTGATCCGAGAGCGTGGTTACGAGGGGAGTCTGACGCATTTACAGCGGCTGCTGGCGGGCTGGCGCAGAGCCGAAAAGCAAACGAAGGGCCCCGCCGTGGAGCACCAGATCCTGGAGCCGGTCCGGGACCCGGAAACGGGGCACGCGATCTCTCCGGTCATCGCGGCCGCGCTGTGCATCAAACCCCGCGGAAAGCTCACCTCGGATCAGGCGCGGAAAGTCGACGCTCTCAAGACCGGCTCTCCCGCCTTCGCAACGATGCGCAGCCTCGCCATGCGGTTCAACGGTATCATGCGTGGCCGCCAAGCAGCCCCGCTCCCTGCATGGATCGACGACGCGATCGAAACCGACCTGGCACCCATCGTACGCTTCGCCCGCACCTTGAACCGGGACTTCGATGCGGTCAAAAACGCAATCGAGATGCCCTGGAGCAACGGCCAGGCGGAAGGTCAGATCAACCGCCTGAAACCCCTCAAACGCGCCATGTACGGCCGGGCCGGCCCAGAACTGTTGCGGGCGAGAATGCTACCGTTCCGCCACACAAATTGAGGCAGAGCCCTTTTTAGGGCAACGCGCCAGCCGGCAACGGCGGAGGATGGAGCTGTGGGCCCGACCGGCCGAGTGGCAACCAAGATATGACGCGACATCTTGGCCCGTGATGTCGTTTGACGTGTTTCGGCCCCCGGGTATTACCCGGGGGCCGTGACGGTGCTCGCTGGATCGCTGCCGTCGGCCGGCGCCCTTATTCGCAGGACGACGTCGCAATCCTCGGAAGACAGGTCGACCAGGCGATCGTCGAGGGTCAGCGCTACCTCGATTTCCGGATATGCGGCCATGAAGTCTCGCAGCATTCGGGAGACCTGGGTGCACCCGAAGGCGATGGAGCATGAGACACGAAGGTGTCCTGAGGGTGTGCGGAACTGCATCGCCTCGTGGAGCGCTGAGTCCATGTCCTGAAGGATCGCGGCGGCGCGATGATACATCATCGTCCCGCTCTCGGTCAGCGACAGGCTGCGGGTCGTGCGCTTGACGAGCGTCGTTCCGAGCTGGGCCTCGAACAGGGACAGGCCCTTGCTGACCGCCGACGGCGTGAGGCCGAGAACGTGCGCCGCCTTCGAAATGCTGCCCATCTCCGCCACTTTGACGAAGAGCTCGAGCTTGGAGAACGAGTTTGACAGCCGCAATGTCATGGAATCCATCCCCCCAAGGAGTCGACAGTCCCCGGAGGACCACCATGATTCATTTGTTTCCAGTGAAGCTATCGCCCTGCCTATGCGGCCGCAACAGGGAGCCTTCGGGCACCTTTTTGACGGTCGGGACCCGCCGGCGCTCGAGATCAGGGCGCGACACCCTGAGCACTCCGTCGATCTTGGCCTGCGAGATCGTCGGAACTTTCGTCGCGTCGCGGAGAGAGGGGGCCGCCACGAAGGGCGCCGAACCCGCGCCGCGATGGACACCGTCACCGAGGCGCGCAGGACGAGGCGTGCTGCGCCGAGGTCGTCTGCTCTCGTGGCAGCGGTGGTTGTTGTAGTGGTCGACGAAGGCGCCGATCTGCTGTTCCAGGTCGCCGGGCAGGAAGTAGTTTTCCAGCAGAACCCGGTTCTTCATGGTCTGATGCCACCGTTCGATCTTGCCCTGGGTCTGCGGGTGATGCGGTGCACCGCGAACATGATCCATTCCCTTATCCTCCGGCGCGTCACGGTCGCGGGGCGACCGGTGTGGGACGGAAAGAACCCGACCCATTGCTCGCACTTGTTGCGATGTTCAGGCTAATTGGTCAAATCGCAAACGCCTGCACCGCCCCGGAACGGCCCTTCCTGCCCGAGCGGCCGGAAGACATTCGAGAATATACCGATCTGCTCCGTTCTGATTTCGAGGGCTACATCGCCAACATACAAGAATACTTCCGTTGCTTGGACGCCGAGCGCCAACGCGCGTTTCACGAGGCACAGGAGGTTAGCCGGGACTATGGAAGGCTTGTCGAGCTATTGAAATGAGAAAACGCATTGACCTAACCGCCGTCGAGATCCTCGTAGTAGACGAGCGCGGGCATGTTGCGGCGCTGGTGCACGATGCGCAGGATGACTGCCGCGCCATCCGCCGCATCTAGCCGCTTGTAGAAGATCACGTGACGCTGGCAGTTGACGGACCGCATCCCTGGGACAAAGAGACTCCTGTCCCGGCCCGCGTCGGGATCCCCGGTGATCCGCTCGAAGGCGGTGACCAACTGGCGGTAATAGACGAGCCATTGGTCCCTGCCCCATGTCTCGACGGTGTAGGTGCGTATCTCTTCAAGGTCGGCCCTAGCCCGACCGGAAAGCCGAATAATCATGTGGGTCAGCGATCAAACGCATCCGGTTCGAAGGCTTGGGCATCGAATTCGGCGAAATCCCCATTTTCGGCCAAGGAGGCTGCCATCTCGAGATCGGCCTTGAGGGCATAGAATTGCCGAGCGCCATCCTTCTCCATCAGCATCCTTACGCCGGCGCGCACGACTTCGCTCAGATTGGCGTAGGCGCCGGACTCGATCTGTGCCTGCACATATTTCTGCATCGGTTCGGTCAGGTGGACGTTTGGCATCAGACTCTCCAATCCATGCTCAATCATAGCAGATACTGACATAAATATTCAAGCTTATGTTCGATCACAACTTAGGCCCCAAAATAGGCTCGCTGCCCCCTCCTGTCCTTCTGCTCCCGGATTCCAGCCGGAGAACCGGGCCCGACAGTTCCCGATACTGCCCTTCCCGAAACCATGAATGCTGCGAAACGCCATTTGTGGGGCTGATGCGGTCTATTCTTCCGTGACCGCTTTCGTGGCCGCGTTGGAACACCACATTTGCTTTTTGTCACAAGTGTGAACCGGCATGCAAATTTGACCCCTGTATTGGGGTAATCGGCGTCCAAAAGTGACCCCCCTGATATTTCGTTTCAGAAGCTTCCTCAAAGGATTGAGGGAGCAATTTGGGGATGTTGG
>NZ_JASNJE010000040.1 GCF_030164465.1 Sedimentitalea xiamensis | reverse complement strand
CATGCTTGCGCGCCTTCCGTTCCGCCTCACCCTCCGCCTTGATGCCGGTGCTGCCGATTGGCACGTTCAGCGGGCCGTAGGGGATGTTCGGTTTCAGCGTTCGCCGGCGGCGTCCGGTTCACGTCGATCTTCGGTTCTGGATCGGTCTTCGGCGCCTCCCCGAACACCCCGGTTGCGCCCTCAATGAGCTGATCGCGCCACTGCTTGATCTGGTTCGGATGAACGTCAAAATCCTGCGACCGCTCGATCAGCGTCTTCTCGCCCTTGATCGCGGCCACCGCCACTTTTGCCTTGAATGCCGGGCTGTGGTTCCGGCGTGGTCGTCTTGCCATTGGTCTTCTCCTCGCTCGCAGCATCATGCCGCCGTTGCGCGGAAAATCCACCTATCCCGGCTGTTCAGTTTTCCCGAGCCACCTCTTACCGCGTCTTGGGCATGTTAATGCTCCGGGAGAACTGCTCGGAAACGCGCCTGGATTCACCAATCGGCCGACCGCACGCGACCCCTGAAGGACTCGAACCCTCAACCTGTCGATTAGAAATCGGCTCGCCTCCTCCCTGCCTAGCACTATTGCCACCTCTAAACAATAGCTTTTTCAGTCATTTGGAGGTAACGTCCCCCTAAGCTGCCCGCTCCTGCCCGATCCCCTCCCGGTTCGGAGACGGTTCGGACAGCGGCAGTGAGACGGTTCGCAGGAGGTGCGGAGATGCCAGAGAGGCTGACGGAGGCGCGGGTGAGGTCGCTCGCATACGAGGGGAAGCCCGCCGTGGTGCGGGACGCGAAGGTGACGGGGCTCCTCGTCGCCGTGAACAAGGGCTCCAAGTCCTACAAGGTCCAGCGGGACCTGTGGCAGGGGCCGCGCGGGCGCAAGGTGCTGGTCAAGACAGTCCGCCACACCCTCGGGGGCACCGAGGAGATGACCCTTGACGAGGCCCGCAGCCGGGCGCTCGCGGTGCTGGACCAGATCAAGCGCGGCATCGACCCCAACGCCCCGCCGCCCGACGCCGCCGATGACGCGGGCACGTGGACGGTGCGCCGGATGTTCGAGGAGTATGGCGCGGACATGCGCGCCCGGGGCTGCGTGGACAGGTCCGTTGACGACATGATGGACCGGCTGGCCCGCTACCTGCCTGACTGGGCCGACACGCCCATAACCGAGGTGCGGCGGAGCGCTGCCCGTGAGGAGCACCGCCGGATAACCGAGCGGCACGGGGCCACGACCGCGAACAAGGCCATGCGCGACTTCCGCGCCGCCTACAACTTTGCGCTCAAGGTGGTCGATGACCCGGACGCCCTGCCGGGCAACCCCATCGCGGCGGTCACGTTCAACAAGGAGCGGGCCAGCAACCGCGTCATAATGCCCGACGACCTCGCGGACTGGTGGGCGCGGGTGCAGGCGCTGCCCAACCCGCTCCGGCGCGACATGCACCTGCTCGGGCTGCTCTCGGGCCTGCGCCCCGGGACCCTCGTTGCGCTGCGCCGCGAGTGGGTCCGGCTTGACGACCGCGCCGTTTCCATCCCCCGGATGAAGTCGGGCCGGTCCTTCGACCTGCCCCTGTCTGGGCACATGGTGGAGTTGCTGGGCCGCGTGATGGCGGCGGGGGACCTGCTGTTCCCGGGCGCGTCGTGGCTGTTCCCCACCCGGTCCAGCCGGACGGGCGAGGTGATCGCAACGCAGGTCTGGAAGGAGAAGGCGCTGCCATCCGAGACGGGCCACATCCTCCGCCACACCTACCGCACCGTTGCCCAGCGCACGGGCATCGACCGGGTGAACGCGCGCCTGCTTCTCGACCACACCGTGCCGGGGATAGATGGCGTCTACATCCACGAGCGCGCCCTGTTCGACACCCTTCTGGCCGAACAGGAGCGGGTGACGGCTGCGATCCTCGCCCTGCTTGAGCCCGACACAACAACGGATTGAGGGCTGCGCAGGGGGAATTAGGGTTTCCCAAGGCGGGCCGCCAAGGGTAAGGTAGGGACCACGAGACTACCCTGAAACAGGGGACGCCGGTGAACCCCGGCGTTGGGAACCGCGTCGGCCCACCGGGACGTGCCGCGCGCGGGGAGCGCCCCATGCGGGGGGCGCGGGGCAACCCGGTGGGTGCTTCGGCACCGATGCCCTGTCACCTAACCGACCGCCTGCGCAGCAGGGCGGTCTGGACTGGTGACGAGACGTGGACCAACAGACCATTGACGCCATTGCGGAGGCCCTCGCTGAGCGCCTCCTGCGCGAGCTGCCCCGTGGGCGGCTCCCCATGACCCCTGAATACCTGACCGCCGACCAGGTGGCCCAGATGACGGGCTTCTCAACCAAGTCGCTTGAGGCATACCGCGCCAAGCGCCAGGGACCGCCCTTCCTGAAGGTGGGCCACAGCGTCCGATACCGCGCCGATGACGTGCGCGCGTGGATGGAGGCAGGCGAATGAGGGGGGACAGGAAGAAAGACGCCCCCAGCTCCGGGACGGAAGCCGGGGGCGGAGGAGAGGACAGGAGCCGTCATCATCACCCTGATGGCACGAGTATACCCGGCCCGGCCACCGGAGCCGACCAGAAAGACTTGTTGCCTGACACGGCGGCGGCGGTTGCGTTCCTTGAGGCGTGGCGTCCCGGCGGGCCTTGGGTCCTGACCGCGATTGAGGTGGACGGTGCCCCGGACGCCCCGACCCCGACCCACACATTGACGACCGCAGACGCGGTGCGGCGCTGGATCCACGACTACAGCGGCGGGCGCTGGAACCTCTACTTCACGCCCAACGTGACGCGCGGCCCCGTGCGCAAGAAGCCCAAGAAGGCGGACATGGCGGAGGCCGTGGCGCTGTTCTGTGACGTGGACCCCCGGGTGCGCGAGCCGCTGGACCCTGAGCGGGCGCGCATCGCCAAGCTCTTTGTTGACTGGGCAAAGGACGGCAAGCCACTCCCGTTTCCCCGCCCCAGCGTCGTGGTGGACAGCGGCGGCGGGATGCAGGGCTTCTTCCTGTTCCGGGAGCGCGTCCCGCTGGACAGCGCTGAGGTGGTGGCGGATGTGGAGGCCCGCGCCATCGGAATCAAGGCCGCCGTGGAGGGGGACAGCGTCCAGAACGTGGACCGAGTGATGCGCCTTGTCGGGACGGTCAACTGGCCCAGCGAGAAGAAGCGCAGGGATGGCCGGGTGCCCCGGCTCGCCCGCGTCGTGGAGGCACACTGGGACCGGCGCTATGACCTTGACGACTTCCCCGCGCCCAAGGGGGCGGCCAGCGGCGCGGCTCCTGCCTCGCCTGACCGCAGCTTCGCGGCTGCGGCGGACGTTGACGTGGAGGCGCTCGACCTGCCCGACCGGGTGAAGGCGCTGATCGTCAACGGTGAGGACCCTGACGAGCCGGGCCGGTGGGCGGACAGGTCAGACCTCGTGTTCCATGTCCTGTGCGAGATGGTCCGGGCGGACCTGCCCGAGGCGGTGATGAAGGCGGTGATCCTTGACCCGGACCTTGCAATCAGCGCGCACGTCCGCGAACAGAAGGGCGCGGACAGGTATGCTGACCGCCAGATCGCCCGAGCTCTTGAGGCGCAGCCAAGGCCCGGGCCGGTCCTGCACGGCGGACCGGCCCGAGCCGCAACAGGCGCGGCTTGCCGCCGCTGCCCTCGCCTCCGCCCCCCGCCTTGCCGTGGTGCAGGCCCGCCTCGGGTGCGACCACGCCGGGCCGGGCTCGCCCCTCGTGGCCCGCCTCTGGGCACTTGAGTATGCGGCGCTGTTCGGGCTGGTGCTGCCCGCGCTCGCCCGCCTCGGGCTGCCCTTCCTCTTGGGCGGGACAAGCAACTGGTTCCGGGCGGACGCCCTGCGCGCCGCCGGGGGCTGGGATGCCCACAACGTCACCGAGGACGCGGACTTGGGGGTGCGGCTCGCCCGGCTGGGCTGGCGCTCCTCCACCATCGACAGCACGACATGGGAGGAGGCCCCCGTCACTGCACTCGCTTGGCTGCGCCAGCGCGCCCGGTGGCTCAAGGGCTTCGCCGTGACCACCATCGTCCACGCCCGGGAGCCGCGCCGCGCCGCCCGCGACCTCGGGCCAGCCGCTACCGCCGCCCTGCTGGCGCAGCTCCCCGCGTCCCTGCTGTGCATCGCGGCGCACCCGCTGGGCCTTGCTGTCCTGCTGGGCGGGGACCTGTCCGGGAGCCTCGCGGCCCTCCTGCTGGCGGGATACGCCACCGCGCTCGCCCTCCACACCGCCGCCGCCCTCCGGGCTGGCCTCCCGCTGTGGCTGGTCCTCCTGCTGCCCGCCTACTGGCTCGCCCTCTGGGCAGGGCTCCTCCTCGCCCTCTGGGACCTTGCCCGGGTACCCCACCACTGGCGAAAGACCGATCACGGGAGGGCGAGGCGCGGGCGCAACACCTTGTGTGACAGGGCAGAATCACCGCAAGAAACAGGTCGCATCGGCTGACCTGTGGCGCTAGGGTCACGTTGACGGGGGTTTAACCCCTGCGCTATATGTTCGCGGAATGTTCACGGGAGGATCACTTGGAGCTGACCAGCATAGACCTGTTTTCGGGGGCCGGTGGGCTGAGCCTTGGGCTTGAGCGCGCTGGGTTCCGCCCTGTGCTGGGCCTAGACCTGAACCGTGACGCCTGCGCAACCTACCGCCGCAACTTTCCCGGCGTTGAGGTCTTGGAGCAGTCAGTGACTGAGGTGGACTTCCGGCAGTGGCGCGGCGTTGACCTGATCGCAGGCGGCCCCCCCTGCCAGCCGTTCTCGAATGGTGGCAAGCGCCTTGCGGCAGACGATGTGCGCGACATGCTCCCGGAGTTCGTGCGCGCCGTGAACGAGGCGATGCCCCGGGCGTTCCTGATGGAGAACGTCGCGGGCCTCCTCGCGCCACGCAACCGGGAATACTTCGACAGCGTCCTTGCGACCATTGACGAGCGCTACACTGTCCTCCCTCCCCGGATCGTGAACGCCGCTGACTACGGGGTGCCGCAGAAGCGGCTCCGGGTGATGGTGATTGGCTTCCTCAAGGGGGCCGTGGACTTCCCGGCACCCACTCACCGCCCGGGGCGCTACGCCACAGCCGGTTCCGTGATCCGGCGGGGCGAGGTCCGGGGCACCCCGAACCCATCCAAGGTTGTCTACGCCAAGAAGCCGGACCTGCGCCCGAGCCCCTACGCCGGGCAGCTCTTCAATGGCGGCGGGCGGGCAATCAACCTAGACCAGCCAGCGCCCACCATCCTTGCCTCCGCCGGGGGCAACAAGACACACTTCATTGACGAGCTGGACGCGGTTCCGCCCTACCACAAGCACCTCTGGGACGGCGGCAGGCCGAGGCAGGGGACACTTGAGGGCGGACGGCGGCTCACGGTCCTTGAGTCCGCGTTGCTCCAGTCATTCCCTGCTGAGATGGTGTTCGAGGGCTCGCGCAGCTCGCAGTATTCACAGATCGGCAACGCAGTCCCGCCCCGGCTGGCCGAGGTCGTGGGGGCCTCAGTCGCCCGCGCGCTCCACTAGGTCCTCCTCGCGCAGGCGCTCAACGAGGTGGTTCACCCGCCCGGTGTCGGGCTGGTAGCGGTCAAGGTATTCATACAGCCGCGTCAGCGCATCGGCCCTCTGAGGGCGGGTCAGGACAGCCGCAAGGACCTCCACAACCTGCCGGGCGTCTAGCACCGACACGTCCTCCGCCAGTTCCCGCAGCGCCACGCCCACGGCAGCGCGCTCCCCCTCGGGCCGGGCTGCGACGATGTGGAGCCGGGACAGGTCGTTGTCGCGGATGGTCTTGGACGCGCCCGCGAGCTTAGTGCGCCAGTCGTTGGCGGTGACTTCAAATGCCTCAAGGACGCGGCTGCCCGAGGCCACCTGCACGTCACCCGCGACAAAGGCGCTGCGGTCTGAGGCGTTCAAATTCTTGGTCTCAACCCGGACGCGCCCCTCGCCGTGGTTTTCGACCAGCGTGTGGAGTAGCGCCGCAACCGCAAACTGCTCGAATGCCCCACCGGAAGGGGTGTCGAGCAGCCCAGACAGGAGCCCGACAGTCCGGGCGAAGGTCAGCGCACTCCGGTTCAGCTCGGGCATCGGGAGGACGGGCCGGGCCGTGGCTGCGACCGCCGCACAGGCTAGCCGCAGAGCAGCCTCGCGCTCCGCTTGGGTGGCACCCGTCGCCCAGTGCAGGAAGGCGTCAAAGCGTGGAACGTTCCCACGCATGAGCGACACGTTGTTCTTGCCTATGTTCTGGTAGGCGTCCTTGACCCCGGAGATGTGCCGCTGGGCGAGGAACGTGCCGAGGTCCGCCGCGAAGCCGCGCGCGCCTTCCTGCCTCTGGGTCAGGTCCGCCTCGGGCACCTCAAGGCCATAGGCGAGCTGGATCATTATCCCGTCGCGGTAGCTGAGGTATCTGTGGGCGAGGGCGGCATCAAGGTCGGCCACCGCCTGTTCCGGGAGGGCGGCCCGGGCGTCGGCAATCGCCTGCTCGCCGGACTGAGGGTCCGTGAGGAACCCGTCCAGCAGGGCAATTACCCTGTCCCTTGCATCCGTTCCCGTGCCCAACGCAACGCCCTCCGACAACACAGCCGGGAGCTATAGTGCATGATTCTCAGGGAGATGCGAGGGAGGAGTTGGCGACCCCGCCAGGACTTGAACCCGGAACCTAGCGCTTAGAAGGCGCTTGCTCTATCCAGTTGAGCTACGGGGCCGTGACGCCGTGATAACGGTTCGGAAAACGGTTCGCAACGCGCGCCGAAAAACCTACCCGCCTGTTTCTTCTCCTCTTTTCGGCCCCAGACCCGCCGATTAGAAGTCGACTGCTCTATCCAGTTGAGCTAAGGGGCCTGCGGCGCGCCACGACGTTTAAACGATTGGCGAAGTTGGCACAATCCGCCTTCGGCTCATTTTCTCGCGGCTTCGCGTCTGGCTTGCTCGCAATCGTAGCAGACACCTTCACCCGGAATTCGCTTGTTGCTCCCGCATCGACGACAAGGCCGATCTTCCGCCAGATAATAACGCTCTCCCTTTGCCCGTGCTTCCGCTCGCTGTGGGTTCGGAGAAGGCACACCAAGGTCGCCGCGGTGGTAGGCGTGCCAAACGGCAATGCTAGACGGTAATCTCCCCGATCTTAAAGCATTTCGGGATTAACCTGGCGCATACCCGGCATCACGCATGGCTTTGGCGGCTTGCGCATTCTTGTGCGTGGCCAAATTGTCGAGAATGACCGCGGTTTCGGGTGCGAGTTGCGGCACCAGCACCTTCTCGACATAGGCCGCGAAGGCGGGACCATCCATGGCCCCCTTGATGACCCAGGGCGCGATCATGGCATCGGTGGTGAGGCCTGCAATGAAGGTCTGCGTATCCCAGGACCCGAATGGTGCGTCCATCGCCAGCCGGTCCCCACGCGGCGACCATCCCCGCTGGCGGGTCAAGTTGGTTTTCACCGATGTTTCGTCCGTTGCGCGGCAATCCGCCGGGAGGGGATGAAGACAACACGTTCAGGGGCTTCAGCCACGGCTGGGATACAATACCTGAGCCAATCTTCGCGCTGTCGCTGCACCCGAAGCGCCTCAGGTAAAGGTGCCGACATGATCCATCCTCCCGAAAACGAGGATCCACAAAATCAGCCACATGGGAATCCCTGCGATTCAGGTTCCGGGCGGAAAGCTTTAGGCGGCGTCTGCATTTAGCTGCGGCTGGGGAAAGTCATTCGGGGGCCTCTGTGATTGCTGGTGCCGAATTTGGCGTAGCTGGCGATAAAATCAGGCTTGCTATGGAGCGGCGCTCAGTACCGTCATTCCCTTCGAGGTATCCCGAGCGCGCCCAAGCGTGGCTTGCAGACGAATCTACCTTTACGTGCGAACAGTGCCGAAAACACGGGACACGGACTCGCGAGGACGACGACGCGGCTTTGCTTGACGCTCATCGGATAATTCGGTTGTAGCCCTACCTACGTAGGGGCAATCGTCCAGAGCCGCGGTCTTTGACACGCCCTGCACGGGCCAACCGGTCGCTGCGCTTCGATGCCACTCCAGACGCCAGAACAAACGGGCAACATACAGGGTCGAGCGGGCTCCTCATGCGAGCATTCATCTCCTATTCACATCACGACAACGCTGCACTGGAGCGCCTGCACGACCACCTCAAGAACCTAATCCAGGACGGGCATATAGAAACTTTCTACGACCGCGACATTCTGGCTGGTAGTGAACTGGACGCCGATATTGAACGGAAAATGGAAGCAGCCGATCTATTCCTGCTCGCGGCAAGCCCTGATTTCATCGCATCCGACTGCTGTGTCGAGCGCGAGATGAAGCGGGTGCCTGAACGCCATGCCGCCGGAAATGCCCGCGTGCTGCCCATCGTCGTGAAGGAATGTGACTGGAAGGTGATGGATATGTTGCGCCAACTCAAGGCCGGCGACAACTCGGCCAACGGTGGCTTCAATGTCTCGGCAGATGACTACGAGCATTTCCTGACCCAGACGATGAACATGTTCGGCAACGCAGGCATCGCCTATGACTGAGCGCGTCCGTTTCCGTTACAACAACTGCGGCCACCGTTTCGAAACCGAGGTGCTTGACGAAGACGCACGCGTTGAAACCCGCCGTGAAAATCGACCGACCAACGCCGTGTATTGCCCGGAGTGCCGCCGGACCGATAGTCGAGGTGGCTGGGAGTAGAATGGCATTCGGCACCGATCTCGCGCGACGCGCAGCAAGTTGTCGGCACTGTCGAAAAGTCAGTCAAAGTTTAGGGGTGCATTATCAGCCCCCAAGCTGTCGATTGCGGGGACCGGGATCCGCAGGACGGTCGGCATGTCCAAGCCTCGGACGAACCCTTCTGTCGGTGCCTGAAACACCTCAACGCCATCGCCGACGATGAGGCCCAGAACGCCGCAGACGAAGATGAGCCAAGGCGCGATCGCAACGCCGTTCCGCATGTCGCCATCGCGGCTTGGATCGGCGCGGCCGATCTCGACGCGCATGAGGCGCTCCTCGCTTTCCGCCGCAGCGTAGTGGGTCTTGGTTCAACGTTCGACCGACAGATTGAACCCTGCAAGGTCTGTATCGTGGTACCAGTCTATCGAATCGTGAAATGGCAGGCCGTCCACGACGGCCTGGGTGATTTTGGTGTGCGGCATCGACGCGCTCCGATGTTGATGGCGTTTTGACCGCTAGGTCGCGATCGTTGTCGGGCCTTGTCGGCAGATGACACAACCGGAATTGCGAGGTAAATCGTTGAAATAAAAGGTGGACACCGAATGTCGCATAACGTCGGCAGTTGGGCAGCAGTGATAAGAAGTCAGGCGCTCTATCCAGTTGAGATATTGGACGGCTGAAGCCGCCTTTGCCGCTGCTTTCCGCCCGAGGCAAAGGTTCAGAGCGTCAAAGTCATGAAATGGCTCAGCGGGTCGTCGGAATAGTCCCCGAAAGGTCCGCAGGTGACGAAACCCGCGCTGGCGTAAAGCGCCCGGGCGGCGGCATGTTCCGGGCCGGAGCCGGTTTCCAGAAACACCCGCCGCAGACCTGCCGCGCGGGCCTCTGCGAGCAACGCGCCCAGCACCTTGCGGGCAACGCCCCGGCCGCGCAATTCGGCGAAGGTGTGCATCGATTTGATCTCACCGTAATCGACATACCGTTTCAGTGCACCGACACCTTGCAACGTGCCGTTTTCGCGCAGTCCGAACAGCACGATATCGTCCGATTTCAACGCCTCCGACGGCAGGGCGTGACAGCTTTCCGGTGGCGTCTGCGCCTGCATCAGCGCCAGGTGCCGGTCCAGCAACGCGCGCACGTCGGGCGCGTCAGGCGACACGGCCTCGATACAGGAGCTTGTCAATGGGTCCAGACTCCGCGTCGGTTGGTGGCGAAATTGTCACCGTAGCCGCCGGGGCGCACGTTGGGCTTGCGCTTCTTCGGTTCGAAAACGTCGGCCTCGATGCCGTGGGCCTGTGCGTATTCCAGCGCCGCCTCCTTGGTGGCGAACCGCAGGCGCACCTGGCTCTGCATGTCATCGGAGGAGGTCCAGCCCATCAGCGGGTCCACTTCCCGCGCGCTGCTCGGCGCGTAGTCCAGAATCCAGGTTCTGGTTTTTGCAGTGCCCGACGACATCGCGGTGCGGGCAGGCTGATAGATACGGGCACGCATGAAAGGCTCCTGTGATCGACGCGTCGTTTATCCGGGATTTGACCAGCCTGGGCAAGGTCCGTTTTGCCGCGCCCGCGCGCCCGTCCCGCCGGAACGAGGCCCGGCCGAACGATCCGGAACCGGTCAGAGCAACCGCGCCTCCCAGGCACGCAGCACCGGCAGGCAGCTGTCGCCGAACGCCGGCGCGCCGCCTTGCAGGTCAGGGAAAATTTCGAAAAGTTCATCCCGGAGACTGCGATCCAGCGCCCCCACCGTCATCGGGCCGGGATGATAGCTTTCGCTGGGCACTCCGTTGGACACCAGGATCTCGTGCCGATCCAGAAGAACATGCACATACTCCACCGAACCGCACAGGTCGTCCCGAACAACGGTGGTGCCATTCACGAAATGCTTGGCCGCCACCAGGACATCGCGGGAGCCGAAAAGGACATCGTTCCACAAACCGCTCGACACGATCCTGTGCTGCGGCGAAACCCGCAAGTCGCTGTCCGGGCTCCCCGGCCCGAACGCGTCCGCGCGGATAAGGATCGGACGCAGGTGTTCCGGCCCGCCGCGTTCGGAAAACCGGACGATGGTGCGGCCGGCCCAGCGAATGACCCGCGTGTCGCCCCCGGCGGTCAGCACCGGGTCTCCCGGCCGCAGGGTTTCGACGCGCCGCGGCCCGTCCGGGGTGTCGATCAACGTCCCGGCCGCGAAACAGGGGGGCACAAAGGGTATGAGATCGTCCGGCAGGCCGTCATCGGGCGACCCGTTGTTGCCGGTCCAGGGGTCGCCCGGAAGCTTCGAGTACCAGCCCTGATTGTTGTCCCCGGCATAGTTGCCGCTGCCCGGCGAAATCAGCTCGCCATTCGCCGTGCCCCCGGTCAGGAAAAAGGTCGAATCGTTGCCCCAGCCGATGGTTTCGACCAGGGAACCGTTGCCGTCGACAAAGGCGACCGCGTCCCGCTGATTGAGCTGGGGAAGGCCGAAATCGCTGGTGTAGTAGATGAGCGACGGGTCCGAGGCGGAAACCTGGGGATCGGAAAAATCGACCGGCCCGCTGGCCACGTAGGACGCGAAATTGCCGGACCGGGTGTAGCTTTCGAAGGTCCAGCCGGAAACGTCCTCGCCAGGCGCCGCCGCGATGATGACGATGCCAAGTCCCGGATTGAAAGAAACGATTTCGGCCATGGGCGACGGATACCTCGCAATTCGGTTCGGACGTTCACATTCTGGACCGGATGTTTATCCGGTAAAACCTAAATGCATGATTATCATTGCCGGGAAAAGCAATTCCCGAACCCGCGTCGCGCGCCGGTCCCGCCGTCCGGGGTCACACGGCTTCCGGCCCGCGCTTACCGCCGGCCGCTGGCCAGATCTTGTGCCCGCCCCGATTCGAGAGGTTAACGCCCTTGTCCCAGAGGCGAATCGGGGGTGTGCCATGCGTACATACGCCGTACACATCCCGTGCACATGCGATGCACAGCGCTTGTGGGGAACGGCGAAGGTGAACACAACGCGCGGTGCAAAGGTGAAGGCGGGGTTACTGTTGCAAAATTTGATCGCTGTCGTGTGACTAGGTTCGCCTGTGCGGGGGTTCGGTCCGGTTCGGACGCTCACATCATCACGTGCAAATGGCTGAAGCCGGTCCGAAGTTCTGGCGACATCGCGGGCGCGAATCTATGATAGCTGACCTTCACATTGTACGCAGAGAACCGGCAAGCTGCAGAACAAAGGGCGAATATACTGCGGATTGGTCGGACGTACGTTCCATTGCCGATTTCTTATCGTGGGTTCCCAGGATCGGTTGTCGCGCCAATTATCGAACGAGGGTAGGCTCGCCGGAGAATCTCCAGGATTGCAGAATGACACTTCGTTTCAGGCAGACATTTACACTTTTCCCCGGCGTTAGAATCAACATCGGCAAGCGTGGAATCAGCTCGAGCATTGGCGTTCCAGGTGCGTCCGTTAACATAGGTCGGCAAGGCGTCCGCGCCACGGTGGGAGCACCCGGTACCGGTCTGTCCTACAGCACTCTGGTTCTGCCTACAGGCAAGCAATCTCGCACACAGCCTTCCCAACCGGTACCTGACCCAGACGGCTTCACCCCACCGCCATCGGTAAGCCCGGCGGCCGGCAACAACCCGGCCTCGGCAAAGGTCTACATGCCCCAGACGGGGATGAATGAGATTGCCAGCGCTTCGGTGGAAGTGCTGAGCAGCAAATCGCTGATACCTTTGCGGGACCTGATCGCAAAAGCCCGCGAACAACAGTCGCAGGTCAAGACCGATTTAAGAGAGGCGCGCGAGGAAGAGGCCAAGCAGCACGGAGAACTGAACCGTCGAAAACTGAGTTTGTTCCGCTGGTTCTACAAGAAACGAATTGCTGAGTTGGAAGCAGCACTGCCCGTTACGCAAGCCGAGGTCAAGAGGCTGGTGAACTGGGAAGACAACACCAGTATCGCCGTGGAGTTCGAGGCAGGAGATGAGGCACAGCGCGCTTACTCGTCCATGATTCGAGCGTTCGACACGCTCAAGCAGAGCAGCAAGATTTGGGACGTGACCGCCGACAGGTCCACGAACCAGTTTGTTGAACGAACACTGGCCAACCGTTCTATCGACAGGCATCCAGTCACCTTTGAGTTCAGTTCTACGGATCTGATTCAGTTCTCGGGACGCGCGATGCGCTTCGAGAACGTGAATGGCGACGACATACTAATTTACCCCGGCGTAGCAGTTGTCCCGAGAGCGGATGGGATATTTGCACTAATCGACATTCGCGAACTGAAAATTGACATTGGAGCGGTGCGGTTTCACGAAGACGAGGAAGTACCCGGCGATGCCAAGGTGATTGGGCACACGTGGGCTAGGACGAACAAGGACGGCTCACCTGATCGACGGTTTAGGGAGAACTACCAAATCCCAATTTGCCTATATGGCCAAATCGCGTTTCAATCGCAGACGGGTGTAAGCGAGGAATACATGGTGTCGAATGGTGAAGTTGCGCTGGCCTTTGTGGAGGCGGCGCAAACCTACCAGAAAGCGCTCTCTGAAACCAACACACTGTAAACAGACTCTCGCCCTCTTCGCAGCATTGAACACAATAGGTTCGTACTTGCAATCACCGCACTCGGCTTGAAGATCCGGTGTCGGGAAACCGACAAGAATTTGCAAATAGCGCAATCTGCGCTTCTTTGACATCGAAGCTTGGTGCGGCCTAGGGGGTCGGAAGCCCAGCCCAGTGCAACATCCGAAGTCGCGCTCGCCCGGATTGCCGGCGATTTGGGGGTTGAACCGGATCAAAAAGGGAACAAGTTTGGGAGTCTGTGACCGGAGACTGCCATGCCCCATGTCCATACCGACAAGTCGATGCCGATGATGACCGCTCCCCAGCCGGCGCGGGACAAGCTGGAGGGGGGCAAGCGGCTGGTGATGCAGACGGAGTTCTCTCCCGCCGGCGACCAGCCGACGGCGATCGCCGAACTGGTGGCAGCGGTGAACGAGGGCGAGCGCAACCAGGTGCTGCTGGGCGCGACGGGGACGGGCAAGACATTCACCATGGCCAAGGTGATCGAGGAAACGCAGCGCCCGGCGATCATCCTTGCGCCCAACAAGACGCTGGCGGCGCAGCTTTACGGCGAGTTCAAGGGGTTCTTCCCGGAGAACGCGGTCGAGTATTTCGTCAGCTTCTACGATTACTACCAGCCCGAGGCCTATGTGCCGCGCAGCGACACCTATATCGAGAAGGAAAGCCAGATCAACGAGCAGATCGACCGGATGCGCCATGCGGCGACGCGGGCGCTCCTGGAGCGGGACGACGTGATCATCGTGGCTTCGGTGTCCTGCATCTATGGCATCGGGTCGGTCGAGACCTATGGGGCGATGACGCAGGATCTGAAGGTGGGGCAGGAATACGACCAGCGGCAGGTGATGGCCGGGCTGGTCGAGCAGCAGTATAGGCGCAACGACCAGGCGTTCCAGCGCGGCAGTTTCCGGGTGCGGGGGGATAGTCTGGAGATTTTCCCGGCGCATCTCGAGGACCGGGCCTGGCGGCTGTCGTTCTTTGGCGAGGAGCTGGAGAGCATCACCGAGTTCGACCCGCTGACCGGGGAGAAGACCGACACGTTCGAGCAGATCCGGGTCTATGCGAACAGCCATTACGTGACGCCGAAACCGACGCTGAACCAAGCGATCCTCAACATCAAGAAGGAGCTGCGCGGGCGGCTGGACCACCTGGTGAGCGAGGGCAAGCTCCTGGAGGCGCAGCGGCTGGAGCAGCGGACGAATTTCGATCTGGAGATGCTGGAGGCGCAGGGGTTCTGCAACGGGATCGAGAATTATTCGCGCTACCTCACGGGCCGTGCGCCGGGGGAGCCGCCGCCGACCCTGTTCGAGTTCATCCCCGACAATGCGATCGTCTTCGCCGATGAGAGCCATGTGAGCGTGCCGCAGATCGGCGGCATGTACAAGGGCGACCACAGGCGCAAGTTCACCCTGGCCGAGCACGGGTTCCGGCTGCCCTCCTGCATGGACAACCGGCCGCTGAAGTTCGAGGAATGGGACGCGATGCGGCCGCAATCGGTCTTCGTGTCGGCCACCCCGGCGGCCTGGGAGATCGAGCAGGCAGGGGGCGTGTTCGTGGAGCAGGTGATTAGGCCCACCGGCTTGCTGGACCCGGTGGTGGAGATCCGGCCGGTGGAGATGCAGGTGGATGACCTGCTGGACGAGGTGCGGAAAGTGGCGGCGAACGGGTTCCGCACCCTGGTCACGACGCTGACCAAGCGGATGGCCGAGGACCTGACCGAATACATGCACGAGCAGGGCATCAAGGTGCGCTACATGCATTCGGATATCGACACGCTGGAGCGGATCGAGATCCTGCGCGATCTGCGGCTGGGGGCGTTCGACGTGCTGGTGGGGATCAACCTTTTGCGCGAGGGGTTGGACATCCCGGAATGCGGGCTGGTGGCGATCCTGGATGCGGACAAGGAGGGGTTCCTGCGGTCCGAAACCTCGCTGATCCAGACCATCGGGCGGGCGGCGCGCAACGCGGACGGGCGGGTGATCATGTATGGCGACCGGATCACCGGGTCGATGGAGCGCGCACTGGGCGAGACCGACCGGCGGCGGGCCAGGCAGATCGCCTATAACGCGGAACACGGGATCACGCCGGAGACGGTGAAGAAGAACGTCGAGGACGTGCTGGCGGGGCTCTACAAGGGCGACACCGACATGAGCCGCGTCACCGCGAAGATCGACAAGCCGCTGCACGGGGCCAACCTCGAGGCGGTGCTGGAGGGCCTGCGCACCGACATGCGCAAGGCGGCGGAGAATCTCGAATTCGAGGAGGCGGCCCGACTGCGCGACGAGATCAAGCGGCTGGAAGCGGTGGACCTCGCCGTGTCCGACGATCCGCTGGCAAGGCAATACGCGGTGGAGAAGGCGTCAGAGGCGGCGGTGAAGTCGCGGGGCCGGTCGACGGCGGGCCGACCGGGGCAGCGGGGTGGGAATGTGAAGCGGCGGGGGCGGTAACTTTCCGAGCTTGATTGCGACGCCGAATATGGTGTGGGTATTTTGCCGGACATCCATATTTGGTATATGAGCTTGGCGGGGGCGGTTTGGCTGGATGGAAAGGCGGAAAAAATGGGATTGAGTCTAGGGCTGGGTTTAGGTTTGGGGTCGCATGGAGCACCAGCAAGGCCAAAGAACGATTTGGACGAACTCAGCCACGAGTTATTGCTTCCAGCCGAGTTGCTAAACATCGTAGATGAGGCGAATGAAGGTGCCATTGTGACGGCGCTTTCTTATCCTTGGGCGACTATATTCGCTCAACTGAAAAAGGACCCTGAGTTACTTTTTCAGTTCTCGAAATCTCCGCACGTCTTCGAAGAATTTGTTGCCGCATCATGGGACAAAGCCGGCTTCAAAGTCACGCTTACCCCGCGCAGCGGAGATGGTGGAAAAGACGTTATCGCCGAGAAATCTGGCTTTGGTGCCATCCGTATTCTAGATCAATGCAAAGCGTTCAGCCGCGGTCATAGAGTCGGACCAAACGATGTGCGTGCGATGATGGGTACGATGGCGCTAAACACCAATGCATCCAAAGCCGTGATTTCAACAACATCCGTATTTTCTCCGACAATTAGGAACGAATGGGAATCATTCATTCCCTATCGCCTAGAACTTCGAGAGGGCCCGGATATTGTTGATTGGCTTAGCACTCTAGAAAGCAAATAATGGAGAAAAAGCTAGCGGACGAAACTTTTCTACAAACGTTCTCGAGCAATCCTGCCTTTTCTCGCATCACCTCGCCTCGGAGCCCGGGCCCCCGGCCCGGGCCGCGCCCGACCTCCCCCACGGGGAGGGCGCACTGCGTGCTCCCTCGGTGCTGGCGCACCCCTCCGGCCTCAATCGCTCCACTGGAGCGATTGCAAGACGGCCTCCGGCCCGAGGTCGGGCGCGGCCCTCAGCGCGCAACAGCAGCCGCCGCCCCCGGTTAACCCATTGCAAACAAAGGTTTACACATCAGGAAACCCGATCGTTTCGCGCTCGAAACAAATCTCTGCAAGCCCTTGACCGGGCTTGCAGCGCGCTCTTTGAACCCGGTGGGGGCGACCCGGAAACCGGTTCAAACCGTTAACGCCGCCCCCGGATTTGCATCAGATCGGGGCGCAGACCGTTGCGCCGTTCTCGGTCGTCGCGAGCATGTATCCCGCCGCGCAGCTCGCGTTCCCGGCCTTGTCGAAGGTCGGTTGCAGGTAAACCGGTTCGGGCTCCTTGGCGCAGGCACCCAGAACCAGGGCGGCGGCGAAAAGCGCGGCGACTGAGGTCTTCATGATCATGTCCTTTCTGCATCTTTGAAACGGATCCGGGCGCAAGGTCCCGCGATCCGGAGTTTCAGCTTAGCACAGGTCGCCCCATCCTGTCCGCTCCTGCGCGAAAACCCGCCCGGCGCGGGGCCGGGTCATCGCCGGAGCGCCCTTTTGGCAGGCATCTTCCGCGCGAGACCGTTTTCCGGCCGGTTCGCCCCCGCCCCTCCGCGCCGCCTGTTCCTCTGCTCCGGATTCCACGCTAGTCTGGCCGCGACAATCCGGGAACTCCGCCATGCAGCGCCTTCTGACCGCCGTCCTGATCCTGCTGATCGCCGCTCTGCCCGTTTTCGCGCAGGGCTACGGGAACTATGGCAATTCCGCCCAGGGGTTCAGCGACCGGACCACCAACAAGGTCGTGCGCCTGCTGGAACGCGGGTTGCGCCAGTGCCAGGCGCTGGAACCGGTCTATCGCTACGATTGCTACCGGCAGAACTATCGCGATGCCGCGCAGCAACTGGAGGGGAACCCAAGCTACGCGCCCGCGCAACAGGCGCTGCGCGATGTCGAAGCCAGTCTGCAGGCTGTCCTGAGAACCAACGCCGATCCCGCCGCCGCCCCGGCGCGCCGCCGCGGCCAGAGCTTCGCCGCCATCCGGCAAAGCGTCGTGCCGCAGTCGAAAGCCGCCTTTACCGCCGCGCTGGACCAGGCCCGAACCCGGCTGCTGCGGTCCCCGGACGCATCCGGCAATCATCTCGCCCGGATCGCCAGCGCACTGGATTCCGACAAGGTATTCCTGCGGTCCTGACGGCGAATTTTGTCCGTATCGAGTCAGATGTGTTTCCGACACATGACCCTCGCAATCTGCGGACTTGCCACGGGTGCAGAATAAGATGGTGCCTTGAATCAGGAACAATTGAAACGGGAAAAGCCCTGCTTCAGCCCGATATCGAAAAAGGACTCACGGTGATTGGCGATATCATCGCATCTTCGGACGAAGAGTTTCGGTCCCGGTCATTCCTGTTATCGAAAATTCTGGAATTCGGCCTGTCCCGCCAACCCTGGGGGCAAATGACCCCCTGGCTGGATCACATGAACTCAAGCCCTTTCGGCATACAGCAAATTCCAACGGAGTTTGTCGACTACCTGATGACTGTCGCGAAGCTTGGCATTCGAACTGCCGCAGAGATCGGGGTTTTCTGGGGCGGCAGTTCCTACGTCGCCGCGGCCGTTCTTCAGAGAGCCAACCCCGAGCTGGTCTACTCCATGATTGACATACAGGACCGGCTGGTAGCGTTCGACAGATTTTCCCAGTTGCTGAATCTGCGGAAATGCGCGCCAAATACGTCTGACGATTTCGCGCACCAGGAATTCGACTATGTGTTTATCGATGGCGACCACACGTACATGGGCGCCAAGAAAGATTATCTGAATCTGGGCCGCCACGCCCGCAAAGCGGTCGCTTTTCACGATATCCATGCCCACGAATACGACAAGCACAATGGTGGCACGGTCCGATTCTGGAACGAGGTCAAAGCCAGCAGCGCCGCCCGGAACGCCGTTTACGAATTCGCGCACAACGAAAAACGCTGGATGGGGATCGGTCTCATCGTGCGCACATAAGACCGGCGGGCCTGCCGCCTGTTCCGGTCCGCAGCGATACCTTGGGCGAGCGGTTCGCCCAAGTCGCTTTTGAAACGGCAAGCCTTGCGCCTGTTCTCGCTTTGACAGGGTGACGCATTGACGATGCCATGCCCGCCAGGCTGCCAACCCGCGGCTTCGCCCAGGTCAGCGCACCACGTGCACGGCACAGCCCGCATGCCGCACCACCTTGGCGGCGGTGGACCCCAGAAGAAGGTCCTGCATGCCGGGACGGTGTGATGCGATGATGATCAGATCGGGTTTGTTTTCGTCCGCCCAATCCAGGATCGACCGGCCGGAATGGCCTTCGATGACCACGCCGTCGGCATTGGGCAGGTCCGCCGCCATATCGTCGAGCTGGCCCTGAATCGCCTGACGCGCCTCGCGCAGGTAGTCTTCGGGCATGTAGGAAATCGCGTAGCCCGGAATATGTTCGACCACATGCAGAAGCGTGATCTTCGCATCCGGAGTCGCCAGCAGCTTCGCGAGTTTCAGCGTGCCCGAGGTGTCGCGCTCTGTGTCAAAGGAAATCGGAACGAGAATATTGTGGTACATCAGATGTCTCCCTTATCTGTTGTGCACATACTGCACGCCGATTTTCGCAGTGACAATGACACAGATCACGCCGCCGGCCGGCGGCGTCAGAAATCGAATATATCTTCGAGAAACCCGCCACGCCGCTTCCTGCCCTGTGGTTTTCGCGCATAGCCCGCCTGAGGGTCCGGGTAGGCCGGAGCAGCTGCCTGTGGTGGCGGAGTCTGGCCAGCGCTGCTTTCGATGATCTTGTCCAGCTCGCCCCGGTCCAGCCAGACGCCCCGGCATTGCGGACAATAGTCGATCTCGACCCCGCTCCGGTCGGTCATCACCAGAGTCGTTCCGTCAATTGGACACTGCATCATCATCTCCTCTTGTTGCCCGTCGGATATGGCGACACAGGTCGGCGTTTTCAACGCCGGGCGGTCAGCCGAAGGTGGCGGCGACCTCGTACATCACCGGCTCGAAGGACCGGCACAGTTCGTTGATCTTGCGGTTGCGCGCGCGCATTTCGTCGCTGCGCAGCATCGCCTGGAAATCCTCGCGTTTCGTCCACTGCGAATAGTTCGCGATCCGGGTCTGCGCATCGTTCACATGCAGGCTTGCGGCGATGAAACCGGGCTGCTTGCTGATGAAGGACTCGTAGGCGTCCGTCAGCGCGTCCAGCAGGTCCTGGCAGGTTCCCGGAGACATCTCGAATGTGGTGATGACGGTCTGGATGGTGCCGTCCTGGGTAATGGTTTGCATCTGAACCTCCTTGATCTCGGATCAGCCTATCACAGGTGGTTCAGCCGCGCCTCCACTTCGCGCACCAAATTTTCGACTTCCTCATGGGCCGGCCCGCGCGGCGCCTCCGGGGCGGCGCGGCCCTGACCCAGGGTTTCGGCATAGACCACGCGATTGGCCATGGTCGTCGCGGCCACCTCGGCCGCCATTTCGCCCGCCTTCCGGGTCACGTCATCCGCCAGCCGGGTGCCGGCGCGTCCCCGCGTCATGACGATCAGCGCCGGCTTGTCTTCGCGGCGCGCCAGATCCAGCACCGCTTCCACCGCCCAGAGATCGAGATGCGACGTCGCCACCGGTATCAGCACGAGATCGGCGGCACGCAGCGCCGGACGCAGATCGCTGTCGGCCTTCGGCGGAGTGTCGATGATCACGATGTCGTTCTTTTCGGCCAGCTTGCGGCATTCGTAGGGCACACCCCAGGCCGATGCCGTGGAAAATTCGAGGCCGGGCGCATCCGATTGTTCCAGGCGGGTCATGAACCAGCGCCCCGCGCTGCCTTGCGGATCAGTGTCCATCAGGGCAACCGTTCGGCCCGCGCGCGCAAATCCCACAGCCAGATTCACCGCCAGCGTCGTCTTGCCCGCGCCGCCCTTCTGCTGTGCAATCGTGATGACCTGTCCCATAAACGCTCCAGACTGCCGCGCCGCAGCATAGCCGGTTGGCGGACGGCCGCAATGGCCAATCAGACAGGGATCAGTCCTCCGGTAACACCCTGTTAACCAAGTTTGCGGATTGTTCCCGTTGGAGGATGCTCAATGCGCCTTGCGTTGGCTGCCCTGTTGCTAAGCGCATTCGCTGCGCCTCCGGCCCTGGCCGGCGCCTGGTTGCGCGATCACAAGACGGCCTTCTTTGCCGTCGGAACCACCGTGCGCGGCAACATGGAGATGCTGCCGGAATACGAGACCTCTTTCTATGCGGAATACGGGCTGGCTCCGTTTGTCACGCTTGGACTGGATGTCAACGAGGTGCGTGCCAAGGCAGGACATGCGCTGGTTTTCGCTCGCCTGCCCCTCGGCCCGACGGATCGACGCACCCGCTATGCGGCCCAACTGGGGATCGGCAAGCACAGATGGCAGGATCAGTGGTCACCGATGTACAAGTTTGCCCTTGCTGTCGGACGCGGCTTCGAAAGCCGTTGGGGCAACGGGTGGATGGGCGTCGAAACCGCCTATGAAATGCGCGTGGGACTCGACGATCCGGCGTTCAAGCTGGACGCGGTCATCGGCATGTCATCGGGGTGGAAAATCCGGCCGCTTGTGAAGCTGGAAACCGCCTATGTCACGGACAAGCCGCTGGCCTGGGCGATCACGCCCGGCGTCATGTTCGACATGGGGAAAAGCACCTGGGTCATCGGCATCGAAGGACGATCGGCGGCGCAAAAGACCCTTGGTCTGAGTTTCGGACTCTGGCGCAATTTCTAGGGCCGTCGATCCGACTTGACCGCAATTGGCGGCGCTTTACGCTGCCCGCATGGTCAATCCGATCCGCCCCACCGATGATGGCGCCCGCGACCTCGCGCTGTCGCTGATGCGCGCCGCAAGGATCGCGTCCCTGGGCGTCATCACCCGCGACGGTTCGCCCATGGTCAGCCGGATCGCCATCGGGCTGTCCCCAGCCGGACGGCCGGTCAGCCTCGTTTCGGATCTGTCCGCGCACACGACCGCCCTGCGCGGCAATCCTGCCTGCTCGCTCCTGCTGGGCGAGGCGAACGGCCGGGGCGACCCGCTGAACCAGCCGCGGCTGACATTGCAGGCCCGCGCGAGGTTCCTGCCGCGCGACTCGGACAGCCACGCGGAAATGGCCGCGCATTACCTGCGCGACCATCCGAAATCGAAGCTCTACATCGGTTTCGCCGACTTTTCATTCGTCCTGTTCGATGTCCAGCAGGCGCATCTGAATGGCGGCTTCGGCAAGGCTTTCGTCCTGTCCCCGCATGATCTGGACCCAGGCTCCGCCTGATCAGGAGTCCATGCGCACCGTGACTGCGACTTCGCCGCTCACCGGCTGGTTCCAGATCAGACGCGCCTCGTCCTTGCCGGCCCCCTTCCGGGTTTCCGCATAGGGCATCGCGAAATTGGCCGCACCGCCGGACGCTGAAATCCGCCCCATGGCGACGACGGAATCAACCCCATTCAGATGCCCTTCGAACGGAAGCTCGCGATTCACGCCGATGGCCCAAGTCGAGGATGCACTGGCTTCTCTGTGCCGCAGGCGCAGCGGATTGAACGCCTGCTTGCCGATATTGTGGAAAGTATTGGCCGCAAAGGTCAGGTGCTTGGTGCGGGCGAAATCCAGATCGGAGAAGCTCGTGTCGACCCGTTCGACGCGATCGATGATGCCATTGACACTGCGGAACTTGTTGCCGCTGATCGTCACGCCGTTCAGGTAATGCCCTGTGCCATGGGGCTTGACCACGATGAAGGCGAACCACGGAGCCACATCACCGCACAGCATGATGTTATCGGTGATGCTCATAGCCCCAAAGGAAAAACCGATGCTGAAATCCGGGGACGGATCGCGTTCGTTGGTCCATTCGATGGAGCAGTTGTCGATGTAGTTTCCGGTGATCGTCGTGTTCGTGTAGTTGCTGGCGACGATCAGGCCCGCAGTGCGCACACCCGCTGACACGTCGTCTCCCTGGAAGAAATGATTGCCCAGAACGACACTGTTCGCGCCGCCGAGCAAAGCGAAATGCTTGAACCGCGTAGCGCGATTGTTGCGCAGCTTCGCATCGTTGGCGTTGATGTTGATCGCAAGGGACGTGCGATCAGGCACGTCCAGCGAATCCTCGGAGGACAGGAACTGGCAGCGGTCGATCAGAATGCCCTGGCACCCGGTTCCGATAGAGGTGATTCCGCGATCCTTGGGACGGCTGATGAAACAGTCCCGCAGATGAAAGGTCAGACCCGACGGGGCCAGCCGGATCCCGCTGCAATACTTGTTGCACTGAAATTCGATATCGCTCATCGAGAACTGGCTCAGCTGGCTGAAGCCGCTGAAATCCAGCATGTACTTGAACTCGGTGAACTTGAAATTCTGGGTGCCCTCGGCGTCGAACAGGGGCGCGTTCAGGGTGATCTCGCCCGCGCCGACATTCTTGGACCGGACATAGATCTCGCGGCCCACGCCCTTGCCCTCAACCAGCGCGCCGACCGGGATGTTGGCAATGTTCGCCACATTGGTCAACTTGCGCGGATCATTGGCGGAATAGCTGGCCTGCGCCGTGATCGTCGGCGTGTTCCAGACGGCGCCGTCCGCCGCCGTCAACTGCCCGTTGCGGATCACCCGGCGCGTGGCGTAGCTGGTCTTGTTGGGCACCGCGGCCTGCATGTCGATCGGCGCGGTGACTGTCACCTTCCGACCGCACATGTCCAGCGATTCATGGTCGGAATTGTTCAGAAGCGCCTGAAACGCCTTCCTGAACGCCAGCTCCTCGTCTCCGAATGCGGCGATGTAGCTCGGCAGATCGAAACTCTTGCTCAGGATCAGCATCTTGTTGGTCGGCATCTTCACAGTGCCGTCAAAGATCGCCGGAGCGTTCAGAGTCACGCTTTCGTCCAGCCGGTAGACCCCTGCGGGCACCAGAACATGACGCCCGCCCGCCGCATCGTCCGCAGCTTCGAAGGCTGCGGAATCATCGGTCACGCCATCGCCGACGGCGCCGAAATCGCGCACGTCCACCACATTGATCATGTCCCGCAGGAACACGCTGGTAACGTCCTTGATCTCGATGTCGTCGATACGGACAACACCGCCATTGGGGCCGGTCAGGTCAAGGCCGAAGTGACCGTAGATCGCCTGCCGGCCCCAGACCATGTCGACGCCGCCGCGCGGTCCCGGTCCGACGATTGCGGCAATCTCGACCACATCGCCATAG
This sequence comes from Sedimentitalea xiamensis, assembly GCF_030164465.1. Taxonomy (GTDB): domain Bacteria; phylum Pseudomonadota; class Alphaproteobacteria; order Rhodobacterales; family Rhodobacteraceae; genus Sedimentitalea; species Sedimentitalea xiamensis. The sequence continues at coordinate 10,884 of NZ_JASNJE010000040.1, read as the reverse complement.
GTCGCGATCGCCACGGTCGGTCCGACTTCGACGACACCATCGACATGAACGCCACCGGCACCACCGGCCCAGGCGGCGATTCGCACTGCAGGAAGGTTGCCGCCAACCGCCTTGATGCGCGCCCGCACACGCAGGTAGCAATTCGGCAGCAGCGGCGTTTCCCCCATGTAGCGCAGCTTCTGGACGGATGCGGTCTTCTGAAGTTCCAGACAGCCGCCGAAATCCTGATCCGCAGGCACCAGCACCGCATTGACGGCGCCTTCGTAGGTGTCCGAGCCCGGCGTTCCATTGCCGCTGGACCACATGTCCAGCCCGTTGCCGAACGCGGGGGGCATCAGCAGTACGCCGTCGGTGATCGCCTTGTTCATCCAATTCCCTTTCCGAATACCACCCGCCGGATCACTGCCCGACCGGCCAAAAACCGATGGGTTCCGATCTCGCCGGAACGCAGAAAAGGGAAGTATGCAAAAAGGGTTAAAGCCACCTCACAGCACCGTCACGGTGCCTTCCCGGCGACAGGTCACGGCGATGCCGAGTATCGCGCGCCCGTCAGGCGTTCGCGCCACCTGCCTGGACAAGCTGAACGCCATTGATCTTCCAGCCGCCATCGATCTCGATCATCTGGTAGTCGAGGATATGCACGCGGCCCTTGGCATCCGTGACCATTACCTTCTGCCAAAGGGCGCCCGCAATCTCGCGCAGTTCCAGGAAACGCACGTCCGAAGGCCGCCAGACCATCGGATACCCACCCCGCACCATCGCGCCGAAATTTTCCGGCGTGCGAAACACCCGGCGGATGTCCGGGCTGGCATAGGTAAAGGCGCGCGCGAAATCATCCGCCTGGAATGCTTCGATCTGCGACCCGATCGTGGCCCGGATGTCATCGCTCTGCGACAGCGCCGGCCCGGACAGGCCGGCGATTACGGCGCAAATCAAGAAAAGTCCCCGCATCGCCGTTCTCCAACTGATCCATTGGATCTAGGAGAACGCCGAACTTCGTCAACAGGGTCGCCGGGATCAGGCCAGTTCGCCCGCAAGCGCCTTGTCAATCAGCGCCACCGTTTCATCGACGCCGTAAAGCGCGATGAACCCGCCGAACCGCGGTCCCTGGCTGGCGCCCAAAAGCACCTCGTAGAGCGCCGTGAACCAGCCGCGCATCGGGTCGAACCGGTCGCGTCCGACGCTATAGACGATGGACTGCAACGCCTCGTCCTCCACGCGCCCGTCATAGGCGGCGAGCTCCGCCCGCAGAACCTGCAATGCCTCGCGTTCCTGGTCGGTCGGCGCACGAAAGACCCGCGTGGGTTTGACGAAATCGTTGAAATACCGCACGGCAAAACCTGCCGCGGCGTCCAGATCCGGATGGCTGGCGGGGCTGGCCTCGGGTGCGTAACGGCGGATGAAGCCCCACAACTGCTCCTTGTCCTGCGCGCCCGACACCGACGCGAGGTTCAACAGCATGGCGAACGGCACGATCAGAGTGCTCGCGGGCACGTCGCCACCGTGGATGTGCCACACCGGGTTGTTCAGCCGCGCCTTCAGGTCCTGATCCGCATAGGCGCGCAACTGCTGGTGATATTCGTCGACCGCCTTGGGAATCACGTCGAAATACATCCGCTTGGCCGTCTTGGGTTTCTGATACATGAAATACGACAGGCTCTCGGTGCTGGCGTAGGTCAGCCATTCGTCGATCGACACACCGTTGCCGCTGGACTTCGAGATCTTCTGCCCGTTCTCGTCCAGAAACAATTCATAGGTGAAATGCTCCGGCGGACGTTCTCCCAGCGCCCGGCAGATACCGTCATAGATCGGCGTGTTCGTGGAATGATCCTTGCCATACATCTCGAAATCCACGCCCAGAGCAGCCCAACGCGCTCCGAAATCCGGTTTCCACTGCAATTTCACCTTGCCGCCCGTCACCGGAAGCGTCCATTCCCGGCCGTCTTCGTCGTCAAAGGTGATGGTGCCCTCGGCGGCATTCACCTCTTTCATCGGCACATAGAGCACTCGCCCGGTTTCCGGATGGACCGGCAGAAAGATCGAATAGGTCTGACGACGCTCCTCGCGGAGACTCTTCAGCATGATCGCCATGATCTCGTCATAGCGTTCGGCGCAACGCAGCAGCACCGCATCGAACCGACCGGATGCGTAGAAATCCGTCGCGCTGATGAATTCGTATTCAAAACCGAACGTATCCAGGAACCGCCGCAGCATCGCGTTGTTGTGATGCCCGAAGCTTTCGAACTCCTCGAACGGGTCCGGCACGCTGGTCAGCGGCAATTGCAGGTAGTCCGTCAACGTCCCGGGGTTGGGCACGTTGCCCGGGACCTTGCGCATCCCGTCCAGATCGTCCGAAAAACAGATCAGCTTGGTCGGAATGTCGCTTATCACCTCGAACGCGCGCCGGATCATCGTGGTGCGCGCGACCTCGCCGAAGGTGCCGATATGGGGAAGACCAGACGGGCCATAGCCGGTCTCGAACAGCACGTAGCCCTTTTCCGGCGGCGTCTTCTCGTAGCGTTTCGCCACCCGGCGCGCCTCTTCGAAAGGCCAGGCTTTGGACGCAAGGGCGGCTTCGCGCAGATCAGACATGAGACTCTCCGACAACTTGAACCGCGCCACGCGCGGCGTTGCCGCTCTCCCTATTGCGCCGACCCTGCCCCGTCAACATGACGCGACGCGAAGCCGCGCCCTATTGTGCTGGCTCCGCCTCAACCATATTCTGCGGTGCAACAAGGACTGGCCTGAAAGGAAGCTCCGTGCCCGATACGAATGAACACCCGCTCAGCGCCCAGGACTGCCTTGTCGCCCTGATGATCGCCGTATCCGCTTCTGACGAGAACATGCGCACCGCGGAACTGGTCAAGATCCAATCCGCGGTCAACATGCTGCCCGTATTTGCGAGCTATGACATCGACCGGATGAAAGAGACGGCTCAGGTGGTATTCGATCTCTTCGAACAGGAAGAAGGACTCGACGCCCTGTTCGGGCTGATCCGTGACAACCTGCCCGAGCGGCTTTTTGAAACCGCCTATGCGCTGGCCTGCGATGTCGCCGCCGCCGACGGAACGCTTCTGGAGCCCGAATTGCGGCTGCTCGAGGAAATCCGATACGAACTCAACATCGACAGGCTTCATGCCGCAGCGATCGAACGCGGAGCCCGCGCCCGCCATTTGACCTGAACCGGTGCAATCATTGCGGCATCGGAGCCATTTCTGTACAGTTATTGTGCAGTAGGCGTAAATTGGCTCAAACCACGGGATCTCCGTGGCGTGGGTGCAACAATAACTTTTCGGCGCGCGGGAACTTGGTTCCACTTCCAGGCGTTCGTATGTTACACGCAGCCCAGCCGTGATACGCCAAACAGTCGTTCGGCACGGCAAAGACATAATGAACCACAGACTCTCAAGGAGTAGTCGAAATGAAGAAGCTTTCAGTCATCGCAATTGCGCTCACGACCACTGCGGGCAGCGCCTTTGCAGGCAACGTGGCCACTGCGCCGGTTGAACCTGTCATCGTTGCGCCGGTAGTGCCTGTCGCTACGTGGGAAGGCGGCTATGTCGGTGCCCAGATCGGCTACGCCTACAGCAAATTTGACCTTGGGAATATCGACGTCGGCGATTTCAGTGAAAACAGTGTTATCGGCGGTCTGAATGCCGGCTATCTCTGGAGCCTCGGCAACGGCTGGTATATCGGCCCGGAATTCCAGTATGACTGGGCAGATCTGTCGGTCACCGATCCAGACACTGGTGATGAAGCTTCTTTTGACGCGATCGCGCGCCTCAAGCTGATCGTCGGCACCGAGATCGGCACCAATGGCTTGCTCTATGGCAGCGTCGGTTTCGCCTATGCTAACCTGAGCGGCGGTCTGACCGACCAGGTTGGTGATGTGCTCGACGTTAGCAGCGATTCAAGCTATGTGCTCAGCATCGGTTACGACTATCGCATGAACGAAAACTGGGCCATCGGTGCGGAATATCTCTATCACGATTTCAAAGACATTACCGCGAGCGGCGGCGACGTCAATCTGAATGCTCTCGAAGTCAAGGCCACCTACCGCTTCTGATCGGCAGGGCATGACCCGAAAGAAGGGCGCCGAGGCGACGCGATCGCTCCGGCGCCCTTTTTGATGCGCGGCGGGCGGTTTCAGCCACGGGCAGATCAACTGCCGTAGAGCGCTCCCCACCGTTCGATCAGTTTTTGCTGCACCTGCTTGGCCCGCCGGTTCCAGCCCTGCGCGCCGTGAGGGCGTTCGCGCTCTGCCCGCGTGATCCGGGATCTTTGCCGCGTATCCGCGGCAAAAATGGCGAACGCCAATTCCGTGCCGTCCGCGCCGGTCATGTATCCGCCCAGCCCCGACACGAAATTCAACGTTCCCGTCTTCGCGTCCACCTTGATCGGATGACTGCCGTTCACCCGGCCCTTGGCGTCGCGCAACCCGAAAGGCTTCAGCAATGGGCGCAGGACAGCTTCATTGCGCGCGGCCACCAGCGCCCCGACGAGATCCTGCGCCGTCATCCGTGACGCGTCCCCGAGCCCGGAATGATCCACCATGTCCGTGCCGCGCATCCCGAACCGTTGCGCCGCCCAGTCACTCATCATCCGGCCCGACTGCGCCAGCGAATCCGGACGCCCGGCATAGGCGGTCGATGCCGTCATCCCGACCATCTCGGCGGTCAGATTGTTGGAATACTTGAGCATGTCGGCAAGAATGGGCTCCAACGGCTGGCTTTCATGCTGCGCCAGGACCTGCGCTCCCGCCGCCGGACCGACGCCCGGCTTCGCCGCCTTGAGCACGATGCCCTGCGACCGCGCCATCGTCCTGAACACGTCGCCAGCATAGGCGCCGGGTTTGCGCACCGGCAGCCAGCGCGCGCCGCCCTCGCCGAGAGCCCTGCTAGCCACAGTCCACCGGTCGACGCCATCCAGATCCTCATAGGTGTAGATCGGCAGGCTGCGCGCCACGACCTTCATCTGCGCCATCGCAACGTCCGGACGATATTTTCCGGTCCGGGCATCCATGCTGACCGCATAACCCTTTCCCGCGACGCGCCATTCGAAATGCACCCGGTTGAAATTCAGAGCGATTCCCGACACCGCCGGACTGTATCCCACGTGATCGGGCTGTTGCGGATCGATGCTGGCGACAAAGGGCAACGCACCTTCATAGACGCGGAAATCGCCGCGCACCTCGCGAACGCCGGCCTTTTTCAGATCGGCCGCCATCACCGCCAGATCATCCGGCGTCAGGGTCGGATCGCCGCCACCCGCAAGGATTAGATCTCCGTTCAGCACCCCGTTCTGCACTGGCCCCGCCGCCAAAAGACCTGTCGGGAACCGGTAATCCGCCCCAAGAACCTCCAGCGCATAGAGCGCCGTCAGCGCCTTGGCCACGCTGGCGGGCGGCAGGCCGCGCTCGCCTCCGGACGCCTCCAGTTCCAGCCCCGTCTTGACATCCGCGACGGCACAGACGACTTCGCCGCTCAGCCCGGATGTGGCGATCAGCGCATCCACGCCCCCCGCCGCGATCCGTGCGAGTTCGTCTCCCCGCATTCGCGGGCGCAGCGAGACCTGCGGCGGGCCGGCCACGGCCAGACCCGGCGCCAGCAAAGCACCCAGACCCCCCAAAACAAAGCGTCTCGTCCTGTGTTGGCTCATCCGAAAGTCACACCAAACCGCTGCCCGCCCGCATACTAAAGCGCAGCTTCGGGCCGTAAACAAGTATCCGTTTCAGCTTGCGGAAACCGACCAGCGCCCCTGCGCCCGGATGGCGCTGGAACTCAGGCCGACCAGCGGCACGTTCACGAAGCACCAGGCGGGCGCAACCGCATGCGCCAGGCTCTGGCTGTCCCGCCCACTGATGCGATACTGCCGGTAGATCCGCGCCGCGGGCGACATGCGCGCCGAGATCCGGTCGCCGGGACGGGCCAGCACACCGATCGGGATACGGTTCATGATGCTGCGCCAATCGCGCCAGAGGTGGAACTGCGCCAGGTTATCCGCCCCCATCAGCCACACGAAGCGAACACCGGGATAGATCGCGCCAAGCCGCGCAACGGTATCCGCCGTCGCCCGCGTGCCCAGCCGCGTCTCGATATCCGTCACGGCCACACGCGGATCGTCGATCACCTTTCGGGCCGCCGCAATCCGCAGAGCCATCGGCGCCGGACCCCGCGCCTTCAGCGGATTCCCCGGCGACACCATCCACCACACCCGATCCAGACCGAACCGTTTCAACGCTTCACGGGTGATATGCGCATGTCCCGCATGGGGCGGATCGAACGACCCGCCCAAGAGGCCCACCGACTGACCCGGCCTCACATATGGAAATCCCTGGAACATGGATGTGCATAGACCGTTTCCCGCGATCCCTTGTCCAGCAAAAACAATATGAACGCAGTGCGAGCATCGGTGGCACCGCCTCTCGACATCGTCCCGTATCCATCGCTAGGGTTCCGTCACATGCACCGTCTGACGATCACCCTCCTCTGTCTCTGCCTCTGCATCCTGCTGCCGCAACCGGTTCGAGCGGCCGGTCCGGAACGCTCCAATGGCCAGGCCCGTGACGATCGCGCGACGGTCGACCGAAATGCCGTCGTGTTTCTCGGCCACTGCTCCGGCACCTTGATCACCGACCTGATCATTCTGACCGCCGCCCATTGCGTGCCCTCCCATCTCCGCCTTCCCCGTCCAGAGGAAGACGACGACACCCGCTGCGCCGCGCTTCCCGACCAGCACGGATTGCAGGGGCGCGCGTGGGAAGACCCCATGGCCTGGAACCTGATCCCGGTGCGGGACACGTTTGCGGTCGGGCTGGGGGCCGGGCGCGATGATCTGCGGATGACAATCAAGGTCCGCGCCTACAGCATCCCGCGTTGCGCCGATATCGCGCTGCTGCAACTCGTGCGCCGGGTGCCGCCCGCGCTCGTCACCCCGATGCGCGTGATGACCCGCCCACCCGCCGACGGCCCCGCGCTTGACGCCTTCCTGCACGCGGCGCAGTTGCGCTATGCCGGCTGGGGGCTTGGAGACCATACCGCCGCGCAACTGCCCCGGCGGCAGACTGGAACCGTATCCTACTGGGATCGAAACGCCTGCCTGCTCTACACCCTGCCGCCGGAACGCGCCGGCGGCGACCGCATCGTCAAGGGGGACAGCGGCAGCCCCCTGATCCTGCACGCCGACGGCATCGACCGGGTCGCCGGAGTCCTTTTTGGCAGCGGCCTGCCCGATCCCGCCATCTGCGGCCTGCCCCTGCTGCGTCCACCGCAGCGTCACGGCGCCTACACGCCGACCTTTCGCGGCCTTCTCGCCGGGACCGATGCGACCGACATCGGCGCCTGGATCGCCCATTTCGCACCCGAAGCCACTGATCCACCCGGCGAATAGGATCTCCGTCCGGTTCTTTCGGGTCCAAAGCCGCCTTACGCAAGGTCAAGATACACGACGCTGCGCAGTTTGCTATCAAACCCGGACGTTAATTCGGAATTCCGGAAAGTTTACCAATGAAGAACAAGCTCCCCCATCTCGCCCTTGCGCTGATTTTCGGCGCAGGCGCGGCCCAGGCCGCCGTCATCACCGCGCAGGACTTCAGCTCCGATCCGCTGCTGTCCGATACGCAGGCCCCCGGCACATGGTATACCGACCGCTATGCACCCGCCGGCTTTGAAACCCAGGATTTCATGGGCGATTCCCGGCTGGCCGTGACCGTTTCCGAGGCGGATGGCACCGCGGGCCGTCCCGCCGGACAGGCCGGAGCGTTCTACAACACCCAGGGCCGCAAGTTCGACGTCGCGGGCGCCAATGCCCTGTCCATCGATTTCTACATCGACAGCGCCTTTGAAAATGCTCAGGGCCGCATCGGTGGTCTCTGGGGCACGGCGGTCGATGCCGGCAACGCGATCACCAGCTACCCGATCGTCGAATTCTTCGACAACCAGTTCCAGATCTTCACCTCCGCCACCGCCGCATGGACCGCCGTCGGCACCCAGACCGGCTTCGCCTTTGGCGCCTTCGCCAACCTGGCGATCGAAATCGACGCGGCAAACGACCTGTTCTCATTCTCTGTAGACGGTGAAGAACTGTATTGCGGCTCCGCGTCGGGCAGCCTCGCCTTCGACAATCTGATCCTTCAGAACATCAACACCGATGCGGGCGTCGATCGTACGATCTACTTCGACAACCTGCTCGCGACCAGCGCCGATGTGTCTCCGGTGCCGCTGCCGGCCAGCCTGCCGCTGCTGCTGGCCGGCCTAGGCGGCTTCGTCGCGCTGCGCCGCCGCCGGCACGCCTGATCCCGGCCCCATAACGGACCGAAAGCCGCCCCACCGGGGCGGCCTTTTCGCGTTTATCCTCGGCTCACTGCCACCTCTCGCATTGCAGTTTCAGCCGCATTTCACTAGATCACCCCAGTCACAGCCCGCCAGCAGGAGAGCATCATCATGGCCGCTTACCAATACGTCTACCACATGCAGGGTGTGTCCAAGACCTACCCCGGCGGCAAGAAGTGCTTCGAGAACATCCACCTCAGCTTCCTGCCCGGCGTGAAGATCGGCGTCGTCGGCGTCAACGGCGCCGGCAAATCCACCCTGATGAAGATCATGGCCGGGCTCGACACCGACTTCACCGGCGAGGCCTGGGCCGCCGAAGGGGCGAAGGTCGGCTACCTGCCGCAGGAACCCCAGCTCGACGAGAGCCTCTCCGTGCGCGAAAACGTCATGCTGGGCGTTGCCGGAAAAAAGGCCATCCTCGACCGCTACAACGAACTGGCGATGAACTACAGCGACGAAACCGCCGACGAGATGGCCGAACTGCAAGACCGGATCGACGCCGAGAACCTCTGGGATCTCGACAGCCAGATCGACGTCTCGATGGAGGCCCTGCGCTGCCCGCCAGACGAGGCCGACGTGAAAACCCTCTCGGGCGGGGAAAAGCGCCGCGTCGCGCTCTGCAAGCTCCTGCTCGAAGCCCCCGACATGCTGCTCCTGGACGAACCCACCAACCACCTCGACGCGGAAACCATCGCCTGGCTGCAACAGCACCTGATCGACTACAAGGGCACCATCCTGATCGTCACCCACGACCGCTATTTCCTCGATGACATCACCGGCTGGATCCTCGAACTCGACCGTGGCCGCGGCATTCCGTATGAAGGCAACTACTCCTCCTGGCTCGAACAAAAGGCCAGGCGCCTGGCACAGGAGGCGCGCGAGGACAAGTCCAAGCAGAAGACGCTGGAACGCGAACTCGAATGGATGCGCCAGGGCGCCAAGGCCCGGCAGGCGAAATCCAAGGCCCGCATCCAGGCCTATAACGAACTGGCGAACCAGTCCGAACGCGAAAAGATCACCCGCGCCCAGATCGTCATCCCCAACGGGCAACGCCTCGGCTCCAAGGTGATCGAGGTCGCGGGGCTGGCCAAGCACATGGGCGACAAGCAGCTGATCGAGGATCTCTCCTTCTCGCTCCCCCCCGGCGGCATCGTCGGCGTCATCGGCCCCAACGGTGCCGGCAAATCCACCCTGTTCCGGATGCTGACCGGGCAGGAAAAACCTGATGCCGGCACCATCGACTACGGCGACACGGTGCAGCTCTCCTATGTCGACCAAAGCCGGGACGACCTGAACGCGACCGACACCGTCTGGGAGGCAATCACCGGCGGGGCCGAAGTGATCGAACTGGGCGACGCGCAGGTCAATTCCCGCGCCTATTGCTCCTCCTTCAACTTCAAGGGCGGCGATCAGCAGAAGAAAGTAGGATTACTCTCGGGCGGTGAACGCAACCGCGTCCACATGGCGCGGCTGCTGAAAGAGGGCGGCAACGTGCTCTTGCTCGACGAACCGACCAACGACCTCGACGTGGAAACCCTGCGCGCCCTTGAGGACGCGCTGGTCGATTTCGCCGGCTGCGCCGTGGTCATCTCCCACGACCGCTTCTTCCTCGATCGCATCTGCACCCATATCCTCGCGTTTGAAGGCGATGCCCATGTGGAATGGTTCGAAGGCAACTTCGAGGACTACGAAGAGGACAAGAAACGCCGCCTGGGGGCCGACGCGCTGGAACCCAAGCGCCTGAAATTCAAGAAATTCACCCGCTGATGACCTCTGCCCTGCTACCGTCCGAATTCTTCTGGAGCGCCGTGATCAAATTCGCTCTAGCGGTGTTCTGCGGCGGGCTGATCGGGGTCGACAGGCAATTGCGCGGCAAACCCGCCGGCATCCGCATCTGCATCGTGCTGGTGCTGACCACCACCTTCATGGCCGATCTCGGCTCCGAGATCACCAAGGGCAGCGGCGACCCCTCGCGCGTGCTGGGCGCGATCATCACCGGCATCGGCTTTCTGGGCGGCGGGGTGATCTTTGCCCAGGGCGGCCGCGTGCAGGGCATGACCACCGCCACGCTGATCTGGGCGCTGGCCGCCATCGGCACGTCCATCGGGCTGGGCTACCGCTATTCCGCCGTCGCCATGACGCTCTTGCTCATGGCGGTGGTCTTCCTGACTGACTGGGCCGAAGCCCGCTTCCCCGGCCTGAGACCCGAACTGGAACCTGGCAGCAGGGACCCGCAGGAGTAGACCGGCTGGGGTCCTGACCCTAAAATCATATAGAAATCTAGGGTCAGGACCCATTGATTTCCGCCTGACGGGGTGATTCACGGTTCGAAAACCGAGCGGTGGGCATGTCTGATCTTTTCTGGCTGACGGATGGCTCTGTTGCACAAATCGGTTGATGGCCGAGGTTCCCCTTTCCCCGGACGGACTTATCAGAGGTGGTCCTGAATTTTCGACCAGTTTTCCGCCGGGCTAAGCGATAGCATTGGTTTCATTTCAGGCGGCGGCTTTCAGGTTCGGGGCTCGACTATCATATGCCTCGCCCGGCGTCAGCA
>NZ_JASNJE010000003.1 GCF_030164465.1 Sedimentitalea xiamensis | reverse complement strand
GCCGGAAATACTCCGGGGTTTGGGGCGGAGCCCCAAGTCACACGGAGCCCAGCTAGAGGCGCAGGCTGGGCAGGCCGATGCCTGTCGCCTCGAACCCGCCATCGGCGGCCAGGACCTGGCCGGTGATGAAACTCGCGTCCTCCCCAAGCAGGAACACGATGGCGGCGGCGATCTCGTCTTCGGTGCCATAACGGTTGAGCGGAATGGCGTCGTGATAGGCGGCGCGGATGTCCGGCGTATGCACGGCCAGCGCCAGTTTCGTGTCCACCGGACCCGGCGCCACCGCGTTGACGCGGATGCCGAGTTCGCCGAGTTCCACCGCCTGTTGCAGGGTCAGCTGCGCCAGACCCGCCTTGGAGGTGCCATAGGCGACGCGCAGCGTGCTGGCGCGCAGCCCTGAGATCGACGTGATGTTGACGACCGCGCCGCCGCGCACTGCCAGCAAGCCGGTCAGCGCCTGGGTCATCAGGAAGGGTCCGTCCAGGTTGGTGGCCATGACCGTCCGCCACCGCTCGAACGTGGTGTCCCGGATCGGTCCGAAATCGGCCACGCCCGCATTGTTGACCAGCCCGTCCAGCCGTTCGAAATCGGCGGCGATCAGCTCCGGGAGTCGCGCCACCTGGTCCGGATCGGAGACATCCGCGACGATGACGCTGGCGCCGTCCAGGTCTTCGGCGGCGGCGCGCAGCGCGGGTTCGTCGCGATCCAGCATCGCCACCTGCCAGCCGGTGTCCAGAAGACGCCGGGCGGTGGCCAGCCCGATGCCGCGCGCGGCCCCGGTCACGAGTGCGGTTTTCATGTCTGTTCGTCCTTTCCTGTGGTGGCCGCTTCGGACCAGTCGCCGTGATGGAGGCCCGGCCTGTCCAGCCGTTCGAACCCGTGCGCGCCGAAGATGTCGCGCTGCGCCTGGATGAGGTTCGCAGTTCCGCGGCCCCGCCGCAGGCTGTCATACCAGGCCAGGGCCGCCGAGAGCGACGGCACCGGCAGTCCGGCCAGGGCGGCCGCGGCGACGACCCTGCGCAGGGCGGGAACGCCGCGGGCCAATCGCGGCCGCAGCACCGGGGAGAGGATCGGCGGCTGGCCCCGCGGCCCGTCGCGCAGCGCCGCGGCAAGATCGCCCAGCAAGGCCGACCGGATGATGCAGCCGGCGCGCCAGATTTCGGCGATCCGGGCGGTGTCCAGCGCCCAGCCGAACGCGTCCGAAGCGGCCTCCATGACCTGAAACCCCTGCGCGTGCGACAGGATGCGGCCGGCGAGAAGCGCCTGCGCCAACTGGTCGGGCGCGGGCAGAACCGTGTCCTGCGCGGCCGGCGCCAGCACCGTTTCCGCCTGCTGCCGCGCCGCCCGGCCGGCGGACCAGGCGCGCGCGCCCACCGCCGCCTCAATGGTGCTGGCCGACTGCCCCAGTTTCAGCGCCTCGATCACCGTCCAGCGGCCCGTGCCTTTCTGGCCGGCGGCATCGGCGATCACGTCCACCATCGGCAGGCCGGTGTCGCGATCCGTCGCGGACAGGGCCCTGGCGGCGGTCTCGACGAGGAAAGAGGCCAGCGGCCCGGTTTCCCAGGCCCGGAACAGCTCGCCGATCCGCCCGGCCGGCCAGCCTGCGCCGTCGCGCAGGATGCCGTAGATCTCGGCGATCATCTGCATGTCGGCGTATTCGATGCCGTTGTGGACAGTCTTGACGAAATGGCCGGCGCCATCGGGTCCGACAAGGGCGACGCAGGGGTCCCCGTGATATCGCGCCGCGATCGCCGTCAGCACGGGGCGCAGATGCGTCCAGGCTTCGGGGCCACAGCCGACCATCAGCGAGGGGCCGTGCCGGGCGCCCTCCGCGCCGCCGGAGACGCCCATGCCCACATAATGCAACCCTTCGTCCCGCAAGGCGGCGCACCGGGTGCGGGTGGCATGGAAATCCGCGTTCCCGCCGTCGATCAGGATATCGCCCGGTTCGAGAAGCGGCACAAGACGCGCGATCATGTCGTCCATCGGTGCGCCGGACGGGATCATGCAGAGAATGGTCCGGGGCCGCGCCAGACCGGCCACGAGAGTCCCGAGGTCGAAAGCCGGGCGCAGGCGGCCGGCGAGGGGTCCGGCGCTGTCCAGCACATCCGCGATCCAGTCGGTTTCGCGATTTCCGATGGTGACGGTGACGCCGTGATCGGCCAGGTTGAGCGCCAGCGCACGGCCCATCGTGCCCAGCCCGAATACCCCGATCTGCGCTGCCTGCATGACGCGCCCCTTTCCATCGCCGCTGTCCCAGCATGGCGAGCCGTGCAACCGGGCGCAAGGTCAACCGTGCCCGCGCCGCGCGACCGGATTTGGCTTTCCCGATCCAATGGTCTATATTGGGTTATAAACAAAATAATAACACTTCAGCAGGCTACTGACAAAATGACCAATAAGATTTCAAAAGCCTGGACCGAACTGGTCCTTCCCATTCTGCAACGTCCCAAGCGGGTCCAGGTCGCGGCCCTGTGTTACCGGCAAAGCGAAAACGGTCGCGACGTGCTCTTGATCACCAGCCGGGACACCGGCCGCTGGATACTGCCCAAGGGATGGCCGATCGACGGGCTGGACGGACCGCAAGCGGCGCTCCGGGAAGCCTGGGAGGAAGCCGGGGTCAGGACCGCGGAGATCGAACCGCGGGCGGTCGGGCAATACGATTACACCAAGGGCCTGGATAGCGGCGGCGAAGCGGTCGTGGAAACGCAGGTCTACCTGACGCGGGTGATCGAACTCGAACAGGACTATCCCGAAGCCGGCGAACGCGCGCGCAAATGGGTCGCGCCGGAAGATGCCGCCAACATGGTGGAGGAACCCGAGCTGAAAGAAATCCTGCGCCATTTGTGACCGTCGGTCCGGCCGCGCTCCGCAACAGTCTGGTTGCACCTTCGCCGCCGACCGCGTAGATGCGGCGGCGAACCGAATTTGAACCTGGGCGCTGACCGGAAGCATGTCGAACGCACCTATCGGAAACCAGTGGAAGACGCTGGACACCGACCTGAACCGGATCAGCCAGGTCGAATACGCCACAGCCTATGTCGCGCGGCCGATGGTCGCCACCGGCATCGCCATGGCGTTCATCGTGATCGCGGCGCTGGCGGGCGCCGTGCTGTTCGGCCAGACGCCGATCAGCCTCGTCGTCACCTTCGCGGCCGCCTTCGGCGCCTATATGGCGATCAACATCGGCGCCAACGACGTCGCCAACAACATGGGCCCCGCGGTCGGCGCCAAGGCGCTCAGCATGGGCGGGGCGATCCTGATCGCGGCGATCTGCGAAAGCGCCGGCGCCCTGCTGGCCGGCGGTGACGTGGTATCGACGATTTCCAAGGGCATCATCGACCCGGCGGGCGTTCAGAATGCCCAGACCTTCATCTGGGCGATGATGGCGGCGCTGATTTCCTCGGCGCTCTGGGTCAACCTGGCGACCTGGATCGGCGCGCCGGTATCGACGACCCATTCCGTCGTCGGCGGCGTCATGGGGGCAGGCATCGCCGCCGCCGGATTCGGCGCGGTCAACTGGCCGACCATGAGCGCGATCGCGGCGAGCTGGGTGATTTCTCCGATCCTCGGCGGCGCGGTGGCCGCCGCCTTTCTGGCGCTGATCAAGGTCAAGATCATCTATCAGGAGGACAAGATCGCGGCGGCCCGGCGATGGGTTCCGATCCTGGTGGGCGTCATGGCCGGGGCGTTTTCCTCCTACCTGGCGCTCAAGGGGCTGAAGCGGGTCATTCACATCGATCCGGGCACGGCCCTGATCATCGGCCTCGTGCTCGGGCTGGCCGTCTGGGTCGTCACGCGGCCGATGATCCACAGGCAGTCCGAGGGCATGGAGAACCGCAACAAGTCGCTCAAGGCGCTGTTCGGCCTGCCGCTGGTGTTCTCGGCGGCCCTGCTCAGTTTCGCGCACGGGGCGAATGACGTGGCCAATGCGGTCGGCCCGCTGGCGGCGATCGTCCATGCTGCGGAATTCGGCGATTTCGCCGCCAGCGTCGCGATCCCCACCTGGGTGATGGTGATCGGCGCCTTCGGCATTTCCTTCGGCCTGTTCCTCTTCGGCCCCAAGCTGATCCGGATGGTCGGCAGCCAGATCACCAAGCTGAACCCGATGCGCGCCTTCTGCGTCGCCCTGTCCGCGGCGATCACCGTGATCCTGGCGAGCTGGCTGGGCCTGCCGGTCAGTTCGACCCATATCGCGGTCGGCGGTGTCTTCGGCGTCGGCTTTTACCGCGAATGGCACATGGAGCGCCGCCTGCGGGACATGGCGCTGAACCCGACGGTCAAGCGGCTCGCTCCCGAGGAACGCCGCCGCCGCAAGCTGGTGCGCCGGTCCCATTTCATGACCATCGTAGCAGCCTGGGTGATCACGGTTCCGGCGGCGGCGCTGATGTCCGCCCTGATCTTCCTGCTGCTGAACGCCGTGGTCGTCTGACACACCCGGCGCAACCGGCCGCGCCGGCGCGGCCTAGACCCCGAGACACCAGCGCATGATGGCTTTCTGCGCGTGCAGGCGGTTTTCGGCCTCGTCCCAGATCACCGAATGCGGCCCGTCCATGACTTCCGAGGTGACTTCCTCTTCGCGGTGGGCCGGCAGGCAGTGCATGAACAGCGCGTCCGGCTTGGCCTGGGCCATCAGCGCGGCGTTGACCTGGTATGGGCGCAGCATGTTGTGGCGGCGTTCGCGGGCGGACTGGGCGTCGTGCATCGAGACCCATGTGTCGGCGACCACCAGATCGGCCTCCTGCACCGCCCTCTGGGCATCGCGTTCGATGACGATGGTGCTGCCCTGTTGCCGCGCGAACCCGACGAATTCATCTTCCGGATCGAGCTGCGCGGGGCCGGTGAAGGTGAGGTCGAACCCGAACTGCCCGGCGGCGTGCAGGAAGGAGGCGCAGACATTGTTGCCGTCGCCGGTCCAGACCACCTTCCTGCCCGCGATCGGGCCGCGGTGTTCCTCGTAGGTCATCACGTCGGCCATGATCTGGCAGGGGTGGGTGCGGTCGGTCAGCCCGTTGATCACCGGCACGTCGGCATATTCGGCCATTTCGGTCAGCACGGTTTCATCGAAGGTGCGGATCATGATCATGTCGACATAGCGGCTGAGCACGCGGGCGGTGTCGGCGATGGTCTCGCCATGCCCCAGTTGCATGTCGCTGCCCGACAGGACCATGGTCTCGCCGCCCATCTGGCGCACGCCGACGTCGAATGAGACCCGTGTCCGGGTCGAGGGTTTTTCGAAGATCAGCGCCACCATCCGCCCGGCGAGCGGCTGGTCGTCGTCCGGGCTGGCCTTGGGGCGGCCGAGACGGGCCTGCTTCATCCGCCCGGCATGGTCGATCATCGCCCGCAGGTCAGCGGGATCGGTCTTGTGGATATCCAGAAAGTGGTTCATGTGCGTGTCGCTTTTTCTGGGGTCGGACCGGGGGCTCTGCCCCCGGACCCCCGGAGTATTTTCCAAAGGTGAAGATCAGGCAGGAGCCAGGCTGCGGGCCGCCGCGTCGAGCCGGCGCAGCGCCTCGGCGACCTCGTCCTCCGTGAGGGTGAGCGGCGGCAGCAGCCGGATCACGTTGTCGGCGGCCGGAACCGTGATCAGCAGCGCGTCGTAGGCGGCGGCGACCACGTCCAGGTTGGCCGGTTTGCATTTCAGGCCCAGCATCAGGCCGCTGCCACGGACCGCCTCGAACACCGAAGGATGGGAGGCGACGAGGCTTTCCAGTCCCTGGCGCAACTGCCCGGCCCTGCGGTTGACCTCGGACAGGAATTCCGGCGTCGCGACGATATCCATGACCGCCGCTCCGACGGCGCAGGCCAGCGGGTTGCCGCCATAGGTCGATCCGTGGGTGCCGGCGGTCATGCCGGACGCGGCCTGTTCGGTGGCGAGAACCGCCCCCAGGGGGAAGCCGCCGCCGATACCTTTGGCGACCATCATGATGTCCGGCTCAACTCCGGCCCATTCATGGGCGAAGAGCCTGCCGGTGCGCCCCATGCCGCATTGCACCTCGTCCAGGATCAGCAGCAGCCCGTGTTCGTCGCAGAGATCGCGCAGGCCCTTGAGGCACTGGTCGGGCAGCGGGCGGATACCGCCTTCGCCCTGGACCGGTTCGATCAGGATCGCGCCCACCGTGTCGGTGATCGCGGCCCGGAGCGCGTCGTGATCGCCCCAGAGCAGGTGGATGAAGCCCGGCAGCAGCGGGCCGAAGCCCTTGGTCATCTTCTCCGATCCGGCGGCCGCGATCCCGGCCGAGGAGCGGCCATGGAACGAGCCTTCGAAGGTGATGATGTCGGTGCGTTCGGGCCGGTTTCGGTCATGCCAGTACTTGCGCGCCATCTTGACCGCGAGTTCGCAGGCTTCGGTGCCCGAGTTGGTGAAGAACACCGTGTCGGCGAAGGTGGCGGCGACCAGCTTGTCGGCCAGCATTTCCTGTTGCGGGATCCGGTAGAGGTTCGAGACATGCCAGAGCTGTTGCGCCTGCCCGGTGAGCGCCGCCACCAGCGCCGGATGCGCATGTCCCAGCGCATTGACCGCGATCCCCGCGCCGAGGTCGAGAAAGCGTCGCCCGTCGGCCTCGACCAGCCAGGAGCCTTCGCCCTTGACGAAGGTCAGGGGCGCGCGATTGTAGGTCGGCAGAACGGACGGGATCATCGGAACATCCTTTGTCAGACATGAAGCCCTGTGAGTGCCTCACAACGGGCGGTGACGTCAACGGTTATCGGGAGTTATCGAGAAGGCGGGGACCGCGCGGCGGATGGCCACGCGGGAACGGGAACGGCGTTACGCGCTGGGGCGTCGGCGTCGGCAAGACGGGATATGCGTCCGTGTGTTCATGCGCCGCTTCTAGAACAGGCCGCGGCAAAACAAAAGCCGAAACTGCGTGGCGACGCATGAGACCCGGCCGCCCCTTCCGGGGTTGCGCCGGCGCGGATTGCGGCGATGATGGGCGGACCCAGTCCCGAAAGGCCCGCCCGATGACCCAGCCGCCCGCCGCCGCGCCCGCTGTCGACGTGCTGATCGTCGGCGCGGGCATTTCCGGGATCGACGCGGCCTGGCACCTGTCGCGGCGTCTGCCAAACCACAGCTTCGCGCTGCTGGACGGCAAGCAAGAGATCGGCGGAACCTGGGCGACCCA
Organism: Sedimentitalea xiamensis; assembly: GCF_030164465.1. Classification (GTDB taxonomy): domain Bacteria; phylum Pseudomonadota; class Alphaproteobacteria; order Rhodobacterales; family Rhodobacteraceae; genus Sedimentitalea; species Sedimentitalea xiamensis. Next base: position 258,065 of record NZ_JASNJE010000003.1, on the reverse strand, counting down.
CGTCTTTCCGGGCATCCGGTCCGACAGCGACCTGTTCACCTTCGGGTTCAGCTGGAAACCCTGGACGGGCAGGCCGATCGCGAGTGCCGGGGAAATCCTGGGCTACCTGAACGCGGCGCTGGATGAAAACGATCTGCGGCGGCATATCCGCTTCGGCCATGCGGTCAGGGCCGCGGCCTGGGACAGCGCGGCGCAGATCTGGACCGTCACGGTGCGGCACGGCAATCAGGACGTCACGATGACCTGCCGGTTTCTCTGGATGTGTTCCGGCTACTACCGCCATTGCGAAGGCTACAGCCCCGGCTGGGCCGGGATGGAGGACTTCGCCGGGCCCATCATCCACCCGCAGGCATGGCCTGCCGACCTCGACTATTCGGGCAAGCGCATCGTGGTCATCGGCTCCGGGGCGACGGCGGCAACGCTGATTCCGGCGCTGGCGAAAACCGCGGCCCATGTCACGATGCTGCAACGGTCGCCGACCTATTATTTTCCGCGCCCGATGTCGGACCCGTTCAACGAGACGCTGAAGGCGCTGGACCTGCCGCAGGACTGGTATCACGAGATCATGCGCCGCAAGTTCCTGCTGGAATCCGAGACCATGGCGCGGCGGTCCCGCGAGGAGCCGGACGCCGTTGCGACAGAGCTGATCGGCGCGGCGCGCGCCTATCTCGGCGAGTCCGCCGATATCGAAACCCATTTCACCCCCGCCTACCGGCCATGGCGGCAACGGGTGGCGATGATTCCGGATGGCGACCTGTTCGTAGCGATCCGGACCGGCGCGGCCTCGGTGGTCACGGACCGGATCGAACGGTTCACGCGGGGCGGCATCCTGCTGCGCTCCGGAGACGAACTGGCGGCGGACATCATCGTGACCGCGACCGGGCTGACGCTGAATATCCTCGGCGACGTGGCGCTCACGGTGGATGGCGCGGCCGTAAATCCGGCGCAATGCTGGACTCATCGCGGCATCATGCTGAGCGGCGTGCCCAACCTGGCCATGGTATTCGGCTACCTGCGGTCGAGCTGGACCCTGCGGGCGGATCTCGTGTCGGCCTATGTCTGCCGCCTGCTGGAGCACATGCAGGCCGCCGGAATGGCCTCGGCCACCCCCGCCCTGCGCGACCGGGACCGGGGGATGCAGGCGCGGCCCTGGATCGATCCGGAGGATTTCAACGCCGGCTACATCCTGCGCGGGCTGGACCTGATGCCGAAACAGGGGGATCGGCAGCCCTGGGTGATGACGCAGGACTATTTCGACGACCGGCATACCCTGCCCGCGGCGGACCTGGAGGATGGCACCCTGCGCTACGCCACCGCAGCGGCGCGATAGCCGCGATGCGGGACTGGCGCTGCGGCAGACGTTTGCCCTGCGCTATCCGGCCCTTCCCGCAGGGCGGCATTGCAGGCACATGATACCGGATGCCGGGCGGCGGTTCGGGGCCGGTCAGCCCTCGACCAGGTCGTAATGGCGGATGGTCCGGCTTTCCACCAGTTCCGCCTCGACCGGGTCGACATGCGGGCTGGCGATGTCGTCGCCGACAAAGGCCCTGAGCGCGTCGAGATCACGCCAGACCATGACAAAGCTGAAGTCGCGCGGGCTGTCGGGGCGGGCACGGCCCGGCAGGACGGTCTCGATGCCATCGGTGGCCCGCATCAGCGGAATCGCCGTGTCGTGAAAGAACCGGCTGAACGCTTCTTCCTTGCCCGGTCGGGTCGTGACCTGGAAGATTCGCATGATCATGGGTTTGCCCTCCTTTCGGCGGGGAGGCCGGGGTTTGGGCGAAGCGACGCGACCATAGCATGTTTCCGCCCGCCGGAACAGGACGCGGCCTTCTGCTCCGACCGGATTGGGGCTTGCCTGGCCGCGCGATTGGCGTCAAGGCAGCGCCATGTTCGTTGCAAAGGCCGATAACCCCGCCCTGGCCGCCGGTCTGATCCTGCTGGCGACCGCGTTCATCGCGGAGACGACCCTGTTGGCCAAAGCCCTGGGCACCGACGCGCTGGGGCCGCCGCTCAGCCCGCTGCAGATCAGCCACGGGCGGTTCCTGTTCGCCTTCGCCGCGCTGCTGAGCGTGGCCTCGGTCCTCCGCCCGCAGATCCGGGCGCCGCGCTGGCGGCTGCATCTGGGGCGCACCGTGTTCGGCTGGTCCGGCGTGACGCTGATGTTCGCCTCGGTCGCCTTCATCCCGCTGGCCGACGCCACGGCGATCAGCTTTCTCAACCCGGTCTTCGCGATGATGCTGGCGATCCCGTTTCTGGGCGAAAGGGTCGGTCCGGTGCGCTGGGGCGCGGCGGCGATCGCGCTCACCGGCGCGCTGGTCCTGCTGCGCCCGACCCCGGCGAGTTTCCAGCCGGCGGCGCTGCTGGCGCTGGGGGCGGCGCTGGCGATGGGAATGGAACTGATCTTCATCAAGAAACTGTCCGGGCGCGAACCGGTGTTCCAGATCCTGCTGATCAACAACGCGATCGGCCTTTGCATCGCGACGCTGGCGGTGCTCGCCGTCTGGCACCCGCCGACGCCGATGCAGTGGTTAGCGCTGGCCGGTCTTGGCGGCCTGATGGCCTGCGCGCAGTTCCTGTTCGTGAACGCGATGGCGCGGGCCGACGCCAGTTTCGTCGCGCCGTTCAGCTATGCCACCCTTATCCTGGCGGCGTTTTATGACTACGCCGCCTTCGGGGTCGTGCCCGACCGGATCACAGCCCTGGGCGCTGCGATCATCATCGCCGGCGCCCTGATTCTGGCCCTGCGCGAAGCCCGCCTGCGCAGGACCTGACCCGTTGCGCCCGGTGCGCGATTCCTCGCCGGTCGGTTTCAGGCGGCGGCCGCGTCGTATTTGAAGGCGACGCGGCAGGGCGGGCTTGGCAGCCTGCGAGGCAACACCAGCCCTCCACCGCGGACAGGTTCCAGATGCATGAAAAACGCATTCCCGAATGGCTGCGCCACGCGCCGGCCCCGAGCATTCGCGGCTTCGCGACCCTCGCCGGGCTGGAAGCGGTGGTGCGCGGCATCCTGATTTCGGTGTTTCCGCTGATCCTATATCGGGCGGTGGCGGATGCGCAGGTGGTGTCGGCGCTGTATTTCGGCGTCGGGGTGCTGTCGCTCGCCGTCGGGCTGATGGTGCCTTTCCTGATCCGCTTCGTCCCGCGCCGCCGGGTCTACAGCACCGGGGTCCTGTTCTACGTCGCCGGCGCGGCCCTGGCGATCGAAGGCAGCGCCGCCGGAGTCGTCGCGGCGCTGGCGCTCAACACCGTCGCCACGGTCACGACCTTCGTCTGTTTCAACGCCTATGTCCTTGACTATATCGCGCGGATCGAACTGGGGCGCTGCGAGACATCGCGGATGTTCTACAGCGCCGCCGGCTGGACGGCGGGTCCGGTGGCCGGAGTCGCTCTGATGCACTGGTGGCCCCCGGCGCCCTTCCTGATTTCCGGCGGCGCGGCGCTGGTGATGCTGACGGTGTTCTGGTTCATGCGGCTGGGCAACGGCAAGCTGATCAGCCGGGCGCGGCGGGCGCCGCCCAACCCGCTGGCCTTCCTGCCGCGGTTCTTCGCCCAGCCTCGGCTCGTCGCGGGCTGGCTCTTCGCGGTGATCCGGTCCTGCGGCTGGTGGGTCTATATCGTCTACCTGCCGATCTTCGCGGTCCAGAGCGGGCTGAGCGGCCAGCTGGGCGGGATCGTCCTGTCGATCACCAACGCCAGCCTGTTCGCCGCGCCGCTGATCCTGAAATGGATGCAGCGCCGGCCGCTGCGCAGCGCGGTCCGGACCGGCTTTGCCGTCGCCGGGACCATGTTCTGCCTCGCGACCGCCGTATCCGGCCTGCCGGTTCTCGCCGTGCTCGTCCTGATGATCGGATCGTTCTTCCTGATCGTGCTCGACGTCTGCGCCGGGCTGCCCTTCCTCATGGCGGTGAAACCGTCCGAACGCACCGAGATGTCGGCGATCTACTCCAGCTACCGCGATGTCTCCGGCATCGCGACGCCGGGCCTGGCCTGGCTGGTGCTTTCGGTCGCGCCGGTGGCCGGCATTTTCGCCAGCGGCGGCCTGGCGATGTTCCTGGCCTATGGGATCGCCCGCAGGCTGCACCCGAGGCTGGGCCAGGCCAGGCTGGCGATGCAGCCGGCCCACTGAATCCGGGGCCATTCGAGGTCGGGGATTGTCCGGAAGCCCCGGGTTTCGTATTCCTGCGGCATCCGCCGCCCAGACCATCGCCACTTCGACCCGGACCGCCCGCATGACAGCTCTGAAACTTCTGTTCGCCCTGCTCCTCGCCGCCCTGGTGCTCGCCGGGCTGATCGGATGCGACGACATTCCGCAGGATTACGACCGGCCCGTTTCGCGGGCGGCGACGGAGACGGACACGACCTATCTGGCCGATCTGTCCCGCAGGCTTGGCAATCCGGACGATGGCCGGTCGGGCTTCTACCTGCTGCCGGACGGGCTGGAGGCGCTCGCCGCGCGGCTGGTCCTGGCCGAACGCGCGGAAAAGACCATCGACGCGCAATATTACCTGGTCCATGACGATGTGGCCGGCCACGTCTTCGCCTGGGAACTCCTCAAGGCGGCCGATCGTGGTGTGCGGGTCCGGCTGCTGATCGACGACATGGACACCTCTGGCTACGATGCGATGACGGCGGCTCTGGACAGCCATCCGAACATCGAGATCCGCCTGTTCAACCCGTTCTGGCGGCAGCGCGGGCGGGCGCTCAACGCCCTGTTCGATTTCCAGCGGATCAACCGGCGGATGCACAACAAGTCGATGACCTTCGACAACCAGATCACCATCGTCGGCGGACGCAACATCGGGGCGGAATATTTCTCGGCCAATGACGAAAGCAACTACGACGATCTCGACGTGTTCGGGGCGGGACCGGTCGCCAGAGAAATTTCCGCCGCTTTCGACGACTACTGGAACAGCGAATACGCGGTTCCGGCATCGGTGGTGATCGGTCCGGCGGATGCGGACGCCGTCGCAGGCGGCGCGCGCCGGACCCTGGAAGGTCTCGTCGCCCAGGCGGCCGAAACCGGATACGGGCAGGCCCTGACCGACGAATTCAGGTCCCGGATGAAAGCCGGCCGCCTGTCGCTGGCCTGGACTCCCTGGAAGGTTATCGCCGACCCGCCGGAAAAGGCGGCCGGCGATCTCGACAACCTGCCCATCGTCGCGTCCCAGATGCGCCCCTACCTTCTGAACGCGACGCGCGACCTATTCGTGTCATCCGCCTATTTCGTGCCGCGCGCGGGCGGCGAAGCCTTTCTGACCGGGTTGCAGGACAAAGGCGTCCAGGTGTCGATCCTGACCAATTCGCTGGATTCCACCGACGTGGTTCCCGTCTACGGGCACTACGCGAAGTCGCGCAAGGCGCTGCTGGACGCCGGGGTCGAACTCTGGGAACTGCGGCCCGACAGGGAACGCCAGGACCGGTCGCTGCGTCAGCTCGGCCTGTCGAGATCGGGTCTGCATACCAAGGCCTTCGCCATCGACCGGCGCTACCTCTTCATCGGGTCGGTCAACTGGGATCCGCGCTCGGTCCGCATCAACACCGAGATGGGCATTCTCATGGATGCGCCCGAACTGACCTCCAGGGTTGTCGAGTCCTATGCCAAAGGGCTGCCGGCCAGGGCCTACCGGCTGTCGCTGGACGACAGCGGCGACATCACCTGGACCGCGCAGCGCGAGGACGGAACCACCCTGCGCTATCTGGACGAACCGCGCGCCTCCGGCTGGAGCATGTTCCAGGCCCGGCTCTTCGGTCTCCTGCCCATCGCGGGCCAGCTCTAGGATCAGGGCTTCAGCCGGTAGCCGGATGTCAGCATCCGCCAGGCGATCAGCGACACGCCAAGGGTGGTGACGCCGCAGACCGCGGCCCCCAGCAGCGGCGAACTGTCGGACACGCCGATCATGCCAAAGCGCACCCCGTCGATCAGGTAGAAGAACGGGTTCAGATGCGTGATCCGGCTCAGCAGGGGCGGCAGCGCCTCGACCGAATAGAAGGTGCCCGACAGGAACGCCAGCGGCGTCACCACGAAATTGGTGATCGCCGCCATCTGGTCGAACTTGTCGGCATAGATCCCGGCCACGATGCCAAGCGCCCCCAGAAGCGCCGCGCCCAGCAGTACGAAGACCAGCGCCACCAGCGGATGCTGCGGCAGGATGCCCAGCGCCAGCGACAGGCCCAGCCCGATGGCCAACGCCACCATTACGCCGCGCGCGATCCCGCCCGCCAGATAGCCCAGCACCAGTTCCGCCCCCGACAGGGGCGGCATCAGCGTGTCCACGATATTGCCCTGCACCTTGGAGATGACGATGGAGCTGGAACAATTGGCGAAAGCGTTCTGGATCACCGTCATCATCAGGATGCCCGGCGCGATGAAGGTCAGGAACGGCACGCCCATCACGTCGCCCCGGCGCGGGCCGATGGCGAGGTTGAAGATCATCAGGAACAGCGCCGCCGTCACCAGCGGCGCCAGCAGCGTCTGGGTCCAGACCGCGGCGAAACGCATGATCTCGCGGGCCGCCAGCGTATAGAGTCCCAGCCAGTTGACCCAGCCGAACCGGCGCTCGCCCTGCGCTTCGCTTGCTGTCGTTTCCAACATCTTCCCTCCCTGCCCGGATCGGCTGCGCCATCGTCACGTCAAGACGCCTTGTAACTCAGCCCGCAGTGATTAAAATAGGCCGTCGAGACGAATTTTCGGAAGCGGCCGCAAGGGGGGCCGCTTTTTAGCTGGAAAGGTAGCCCATGTCCTGGACCGACGAGCGCGTCGAGACGCTCAAGAAAATGTGGGGCGAAGGCCAGTCGGCCAGTCAGATCGCCAAGGAACTCGGCGGTGTGACCCGCAACGCCGTGATCGGAAAAGTGCACCGGCTGGGCCTGTCCAACCGCACCTCGGGCGCCGCCGCGTCCAAACCCGAAACCAAGGAGAAACCGGCTGCCGCCGCCCCCAAGCCCGAAGCGAAGCCGCGCCCGCAACCCAAGACCGAAGCCGCGCGCCCGGTGCAGGACCCCGCAAGCGAACAGAAGCCGGCCGGCCCGGCCCGGCGCCAGATCATCCCGGCGGGACAACCCCTGCCGCCGCAGCCTTCGGCCAATGAAATCAGCCCGGAAGCCCTGGCAAAGGTGAATGAAATCGAAAAGAAGGCGAAGAAGATCAGCCTGATGGAACTGACCGAACGGACCTGCAAATGGCCCGTCGGCGACCCCGCGACCGAAGATTTCTGGTTCTGCGGGCTGCCGGTTCAGGCCGGCAAGCCCTATTGCGAGGCGCATGTGGGCGTGGCGTTCCAGCCGATGAGCGCGCGGCGCGACCGCAAGCGCTGAGGGTTCAGCCGCCGTCGCGCAGGTGCTGCGCGACGCGCTCCAGCCGGTCCCCGGCATCCTCGGCCAGCGCCCGCATCTCCCCGGCGTCCGACAGTCCCGACCCGCCCAGCATCTCGCGGGCGTCGGGAATGCGTACCTGGACCGAATCCCCGCCCCCGGCGCTTTCGACCGTGACGTTGCAGGGCAGCAGCAGCCCGATTTCCGGGACCGCCGACACCGCCTCATGCGCCAGTTTCGGATTGCACGCCCCGAGGATGGTGTAGCGCGGGAATTCCACGCCGAGCTTGGCGCGAAACGTCTCGTCCATGTCGATCCGGGTGATGACGCCAAACCCTTCCTGCGCCAGCGCGTCGGTCACGCGCGCGATCGCGTCGTCAAAGGGCTGATCGAGGGTTATTCGCGTGTGCTTCATGTCGGGCTCCTGCGTTCTGCAATGGTTCACACCCGAATATCTGCGCGCGGGCCTGCCGGTTCAAGCCCGTCATTCGGCGACGGGCGCCATCGATTCGAACTGCGGGATCGGGTTATGCGACGCCTCCGCGGGTTCGATCTGCGGCCAGTTGCCATCCGCCAGCGAGATGTTGCCGGGAATGTCCTCTTCCCAGAACCCGACCACGTTGGGCGTGATGTTGAGGTAAAGCCGGTCGTCGACGATGCGCCACAGTTTCGGATTGCCCGGCACCTTGCCGCCCTTGCTGACCCCGTAGGCGCAATGCCCGTCGAACTGCGGCGCGTATTTCGCCGGATCTTCCAGGAACAGCTCGCGGTTCCCGGCGGTGGCGAAGGCAAAGGTCGCGCCGTTGTATTCCGCGGTGATGTCGGCCCGTCCCGGCACCGCGGCGGGCTGTGCCGTGCCGACGGGATTCTGCGCGAGGCCGCGATAGGCGACCACGTCATAGCCCGACACCGCGAAACCGGTGCTGTCCACGTATTGTTCCCCCGCGAACGCCGGAGCGGCGAGGCTGGCGGCCGTCGCGACGGCCATGGCAAATCGTTTCATGCGAACCTCCTCGAAAAGAACGCGCCGCCGGCTCCGTGCCGGGCGCTGCCCGCACCATCCTTCATTCGCGCCCCGGCGCGAAGCCCCGCTCGCGCGGCTGTGACGGCGCACGACGGGCCGTGACCGGGTCCGGACCGATTGTTTCAGTTTCGCGGGGGGCGCCGATGCCGCGCCGGCGCATTTCAGGCGGCAGCGCCTTCCCCGTCCGGCGCGCGGATCGCTCAGCGCAGGATGGGCGGGCGGTCCGGATCGCGTCCGGGGGCCGCCGGGGCGGCAGGCTCCGTCGGGGCTGGCTGCGGCAGGTCGAAGCGCAACCCATGTGCGGCCAGTTTCACCACCATCGGATCGGTCGCGGCAAAGAACCCCACGTCCATCGCTCCGGCGTCGATCCCCGAAAAGGTCAGCGCCTCGCCCGCCGCCTTGGCCAGCGCCCGCTCCGCCCCGGCCCGCGCGCCGACGAAGCCGAGCAGATGGCCGCGCCCCTGATCCCCGTGGGAGACGCCAACCAGATAGGCCGCCTGCGCCAGCCCCGCCGCGGTGGCCAGTTTCGCGTCCAGCGCCTCCAGCAGCGCCTTGGGCAGCCCGCCGGGCGCGTGGATACTTTCGATCCGCGTTTCCACCTCGTCCGGGGCGTGCTCCAGGGTCTGGGCCAGCCACGCCACCGCATCGGCCGGGATCAGGATCGACGACGGGGCGACGTCAAGGTTGAGCCCCAGCCCAAGCCCCTGCGCCGCCAGCATCCGCGCCGCCACCCGCCCCGACAGCGCCGCATAGGGCGCGGGACGTCCCGCGAACTGCGCCAGCCGGGTTTCCAGGTCGAACCCCAGAACGAACCGCCCCTCCGCCACGTCGAAGACCTCCGGCGACAGGTTGTCGCCCTCGGGTTCCTCGGTCAGCAGCAGGAACAGCTCGCAGTCGCCCAGCCGCTCGAAGAACCGCAACCGCGCCGCGTCATCGCCATCCGCCGCGGCCATCGCCGCATGCGCCCGGTCCAGAGCCGTCGTTTCCGTCATCCCAGCACCTCCTGAACCCGCCGGCGCAGAACCGGCAGAAGCTCGGTTTCAAACCACGGGTTCTTCCTGAGCCACCCGCTATTGCGCCAGGACGGATGAGGCAAGGGAAACACCCGCGGCGCATGGTCTCGCCATGCGGCGACCGTCTGCGTCACCGGCCCGCGCGCGCCAAGATGCCAGCGATGCGCGTGACCACCCACCAGGATGTGCAGATCGACGCCGCGCAATTCCGCCATCACCCGGCCGTGCCAGGTCCGCGCACAGACCAGCGGCGGCGGCAGGTCGGCCTTGCCCGCGTCATAGCCCGGAAAGCAGAAAGCCATCGGAACCACCGCCACCCGGTCCAGATCGTAGAAGACCGCCTCGTCCATCCCCAGCCAGTCGCGCAGCCGGTCCCCGGACGGGTCGGTGAACGGGCGGCCCGAGGCATGGACCCGCGCGCCGGGCGCCTGCCCGGCGATCAGGATGCGCGCCCCCGGACGGAACCACACCACCGGGCGCGGCGCGTGCCCGGTCGCGGTGGCCGCGAACCGCTCCGCGCAAAGGGTGCAGCGGCGAATGCTGTCGGCAAGACTCTCCTGCACCCCCGCCGCCTTCGGAACCTCTCCGCTCATGCCGCCCGGCGGGGCCGCAGCCCCCGCGCGCAATGTTTCCGCATCCTGCACAATCCCGATCCGCCCAGCCCGGCCAGCACGCCGCATTTCCGGAGAATTCGCCGGGTTCCGCCGCATTGCGATTGGATATTTGTTTCGCAAATCGACATAATATGCTGAGAAATGTCAGACATCCTGTTAACACTCCTTTGCTAGATATCATGATCATGCCGCTTGGGCGGAAACACAACCGCGGGATCGGTGCGCAAAGAACAGATGCTTGAATTCGTCAATGTCAGCAAATCCTTCTGGACGGGCACCCAGCGCAAGGTGATCCTCGACCGGGTGTCGTTCAAGGTCGAACTGGGGCAGTCTCTCGGGGTGCTCGCCCCCAACGGGACCGGCAAGACGACGCTGATCAACATGATGGCCGGCCTCGAAAAGCCCGACGAAGGCGAAGTCCTGCGCGGCTGCAACATCTCGTTCCCGCTCGGCTTCATGGGCGGCGTCGTCAACAAGGTGTCGGCGATGGAAAACGCCCGCTACATCGCCAAGCTCTATGGTCTGGACCCGGATTATGTCGAGGCCTATTGCCGCTGGCTCTGCAACCTGGGCGAATATTTCGACCAGCCGCTGGGCACCTATTCCCAGGGCATGCGGGCGCGGTTTTCCTTCGCGCTGATGCTGGCGCTGGATTTCGACATCTACCTGATCGACGAAGGCATGCCCGGCACCACGGATGTGGAATTCAACCGCAAGGCCGGCGTCATCCTTCGGGAAAGACTGGAAACGACCACCATTATCATCGTGTCGCACCAGGCGGCGACACTGGAAAAATTCGCGCGTTCCGCGGCGGTTCTCATCGACGGCCAGCTGCGGATGTTCGACACCTTGGAAGAGGCAAAGCAGCTCTATGACTACCAAACCCAGGGTTAGGAAATTCCGGTTCCGGCACAGCGGCGCCGATGCGCCCGACATCCCCGCACCCCGACAGGACGGCGCGGCAGGCCCGGACACCGCCTCCGGCGCAACCGGCGGCCCGCCGCAGGACGCCGAGCGCCCGGAGCCGCCCCGGACCGCCAGCGAAGCCGCGATCGACGCCATCCGCGCCGAAGGGTTGACCGGCCGCCAGTTGCGCCTGGCCCGCCGCGTGGCCCAGAAACACGGCCTGACGGCGTCATCGGACGCGGACGCCGTGCGCCTGCTGCGGCAACGCGGGATCGACCCGTTCAAGCGCTCCAACATGCTGGAACTGGTGGTGCCCAATGGCGGCGCCGAACCGCAAAACGGCGCGCCGGACGCCTTCGAGAACCTGCCCGCCCGGGGCGAGACCGGGACAGCGGGCGTTCGGCTGCCCCAGACCGTGCCCGGCAAGGTCGGCGTTCCCGCTCCCGAACTCAGCCCGGCGGAACAGCGCAATCGCGAAATCCGCGCGATCCAGCGGGACATCGCGCTCCGGCGGCGGCGCAAGCTGGCGCTGCTGCTGACGCGGCTCGCCTTCTTCGTCCTGCTGCCCACCGCGATCGCGGGCTATTACTTCCATGCCATCGCGACGCCGATGTATTCCGCCAAGTCCGAATTCCTGATCCTGCAGGCGGACAATGCGGGCGGCGGCGGGCTCGGCGGGCTGCTGACCGGCACGCAATTCGCAACCAGCCAGGATTCCATCGCCGTGCAGTCGTTCCTGCAATCCAAGGACGCGATGCTGCGGCTGGACCGCGATGTCGGGTTCAAGTCGCATTTCAGCCAGCCCTGGATCGATCCGATCCAGCGGCTTGGCGACGACCCCACCAACGAAGAGGCCTATGAGACCTACCGCAAGAACGTGAAGATCGGCTACGACCCGACCGAGGGCGTGATCCGGATGGAAGTCATCGCCGCCGATCCCGTGGTCAGCGCCGATTTTTCCACCCGGCTGATCTCCTATGCCGAAGACCGGGTCAACAACCTGTCCCAGCAGAAGCGCGGCGACCAGATGAACGACGCGCTGCAAGGCTTCGAGAACGCGCAGGCCGAACGGCGCAACGCCCAGGAAGCGCTGGTTCAGTTGCAACAGCAGGGCGCGATCCTCGACCCCGAAGGCGTCATCGCCGGCCTGCGCGCCCAGATCAACAACGTCGAACTGCAATTGCAGGAAAAGCAGCTTCAGCTGGCCGCCCTGCTGGACAATGCGCGCCCCAACCAGGCCAAGGTCGACGGCGCCACCGGCGACATCGGGCGGCTCCAGGACCTGCTGGCGGCCCTGAACGCCCGCATGGTCGATGCCTCCAAGGGCGAGAACTCGCTGGCGCAACTGGCGGTGCGCATCCAGATGGCGCAGGCGGATCTCGCCACCCGCGACATGATGCTGCAATCGGCGCTGCAACAGGTCGAACAGACCCGGATGGAAGCCAACCGGCAGGTGCGCTACCTGACCGTTTCGGTCAACCCGGTGCCCAGCGAAGAAGCGAGCTATCCCCGCAAGTTCGAGAACACCATCCTTGCATTCCTGATTTTCGGTGGCATTTATCTGATGATCTCTCTCACCGCATCGATCTTGCGCGAACAGGTAACGTCCTAGCCATGCCCCATGTAACCGTCGCCGATCTGACCATCGGAAACGATCTTCCCCTGACCGTGATCGCCGGCCCCTGCCAGCTGGAAAGCGCGGATCACGCCCAGATGATCGCGGGGACGATGAAATCCGCCTGCGACGCCGCCGGCGCGCAATATGTCTTCAAGGCCAGTTTCGACAAGGCCAACCGCACCAGCCTTTCGGGCAGGCGCGGCCTTGGCATCGACGAAGGGCTTCGGGTCCTGGCCGGCGTCCGGGACCAGATCGGCGTTCCGATCCTGACCGACGTGCACACCGAAGCCCAATGCGCCCCGGTGGCCGAGGCGGTCGATATCCTTCAGATCCCCGCCTTTCTCTGCCGGCAGACCGACATGCTGCTGGCGGCGGGCCGGACAGGTGCTGCGATCAACGTGAAGAAGGGCCAGTTCCTCGCGCCCTGGGACATGGCCAACGTGGTGGACAAGATCGAAAGCACCGGCAACCGGCGCATCCTCCTGACCGAACGCGGCGTGTCCTTTGGCTACAACACTCTGGTCGCGGACATGCGCAGCCTGCCGATCATGGCGAAAACCGGCTACCCGGTGGTGATGGACGCGACCCATTCGGTGCAGCAACCGGGCGGACAGGGCGGCAGCAGCGGCGGACAGCGCGAATTCGCCCCGGTCATGGCCCGCGCCGCCGTGGCCATCGGCGTCGCCGCCGTCTTCATCGAAACCCACGAGGATCCGGACCGCTCGCCCAGCGACGGGCCCAACATGGTCCACCTCGACCAGATGCCGGCCCTGATCGAGACATTGATGCGGCTCGACAGGATTGCTAAGGCACAGCCAGTCGTTATCTGACCCAGAATTCAGGACCTTTTCATGACCAGACCTGCCGCCAAGGTGACTCAGAACACCTGGAGCTTCCTGCGCGATGCGATGATCGCCCCCACCGGCTTTCGCGAATACGACGCCCGCTGGAAATACCCGGACGAAATCAACCTCCCCGGCATCACCGCGCTCGGCCTCGGACTCGGCACGCAGATGCACCGGCGCGGCATCCGGCCGGAAATCGCCGTCGGCAACGACTACCGCGACTATTCCCTGTCGATCAAGAACGCGCTGATGCTGGGGCTGATGCAGGCCGGGATCCAGGTCAGGGACATCGGCCCGGCCGTGTCGCCCATGGCCTATTTCAGCCAGTTCCACCTCGATGTGCCCGCGGTCGCGATGGTCACGGCCAGCCACAACCCGAACGGATGGACCGGCGTCAAGATGGGGTTCGACCGCCCGCTGACCCACGGCCCCGAAGAGATGGCGGAACTGCGCGACATCGTGCTCGCCGGCGCCGGAGAGCCGCGCCCCGGCGGCGGCTACGCCTTCGTCGACGGCGTGCGCGAGGCCTATCTCGACGACCTCATCGGCGACTTCCGCATGTCCCGCAGGCTCAAGGTCGTCTGCGCCACCGGCAACGGCACCGCATCGGCCTTCGCGCCGGAACTCTTCGAACGGATCGGCGTCGAAGTCGTGCCGAGCCACAACGAACTCGACTACACCTTCCCCAACTACAATCCCAACCCCGAAGCGATGGAAATGCTGCACGACATGGCAGCCAGCGTGCGCGCTTCGGGCGCCGATTTCGCGCTCGGCTTTGACGGCGACGGCGACCGCTGCGGCGTGGTCGACGACGAGGGAGAGGAAATCTTCGCAGACAAGGTCGGAGTGATCCTCGCCCGCGATCTCGCCCGGCTCTATCCCGGCGCGACCTTTGTCGCCGACGTGAAATCCACCGGCCTCTTCGCCTCCGACCCGGAACTGCTGAAACACGGGATCAAGGCGGACTACTGGAAAACCGGCCATTCCCACATGAAACGCCGGGTCAAGGACATCGGCGCGCTCGCCGGCTTTGAGAAATCCGGCCATTACTTCCTCGCCGGTCCCATCGGGCGGGGCTATGACTGCGGGCTGCGGGTCGCGGTCGAAATCTGCAAGCTGATGGACCGCAACCCCGGCAAGTCCATGTCCGACCTGCGCAAGGCCCTGCCGCGGACCTTCGCCACCCCGACCATGTCGCCCTATTGCGCCGATACCGAAAAATACGACGTGCTGGCCCGCCTGGTCGACCGGCTGGTCGCGCTGCACGAAACCGGCGGCCGGATCGCCGGACGCCCGATCGCGCAGGTCGTCACCGTCAACGGCGCCCGCGTGATTCTCGACAACGGCGCCTGGGGGCTGGTGCGGGCCTCCTCCAACACCCCGAACCTCGTGGTGGTCTGCGAAAGCCCCGACAGCGAGGCCGAAATGCGCGCCATCTTCGCCGATATCGACGCGGTGATCCGCACCGAACCGGCGGTCGGCGCCTACGACCAGACGATCTGACCCCCGGCGCGGCAACCGCAAGGATACCGCGTCCCGCCCCGGCCCGGAGTTTCATCTTTGCAGAAATACTCCGGGGTCCGGGGCAGAGCCCCGGCTTTCCGCCGCCACCGGTCCCCGCAGGCAACCCTGTCCGCAACTCGACCCTAGGCAGAGGCGCGTTTCCCGCCTATATGCGCCGGAATGACAACCAACCCGCCGAACCTGCGCCCCGACATCGCCCCCCGCGCCCGCCTGGCCGACACGCCCCGCGCCGGCCAGCCCACCATCGGCATGGTCAGCCTCGGCTGCCCCAAGGCGCTGGTGGACAGCGAACGCATCCTGACCCGGCTGCGCGCCGAAGGCTACGCCATCTCGCCCGACTATGCCGGGGCCGACGCGGTGATCGTCAACACCTGCGGGTTTCTGGACAGCGCGAAGGCCGAAAGCCTCGACGCCATCGGCGAGGCGCTGACCGAGAACGGCAAGGTGATCGTCACCGGCTGCCTCGGGGCGGAACCCGACTATATCCGCAGCCACCACCCGCGCATCCTGGCGGTGACCGGGCCGCAGCAATACGAACAGGTGCTGGACGCGGTCCACGCCACCGTGCCGCCGGACCCGGATCCGTTCATCGACCTGCTGCCCGCGACCGGCGTCTCCCTGACCCCGCGTCACTACAGTTATCTCAAGATTTCAGAAGGCTGCAACCACAAGTGCAGGTTCTGCATCATCCCGGACATGCGCGGCAGACTGGTCAGCCGCCCGGCCCATGCGGTGATGCGCGAAGCGGAAAAGCTGGTCGAAAACGGCGTGCGCGAACTCCTGGTCATCAGCCAGGACACCAGCGCCTATGGCACCGATATCCGCGGCCGCGACCACAGGCACCCGATCCTGCCGCTGGCCCGCGATCTCGGCAGTCTCGGCGCCTGGGTGCGCCTGCATTACGTCTATCCCTATCCTTTCGTGCGCGATCTGGTGCCGCTGATGGCGGACCCGGAAAACGGCCTGCTGCCCTATCTGGACATCCCGTTCCAGCATGCCCATCCGGACACGCTGAAACGCATGGCGCGCCCGGCCGCCGCCGCCCGCACGCTGGATGAAATCGCCGCCTGGCGCGCGATCTGCCCGGACATCACCCTGCGCAGCACCTTCATCGTCGGCTATCCCGGCGAGACCGAGGCCGAGTTCCAGACCCTGCTGGACTGGCTTCACGAGGCGCAGCTGGACCGCGTCGGCTGTTTTCAGTACGAAAACGTCGCCGGGGCCCGCAGCAACGCCCTGCCGGATCACGTGCCGGAAGAGGTCAAACAGGACCGCTGGGACCGGTTCATGGCCAGGGCCCAGGCCATTTCCGAATCGAAACTGGCCGCCAGGGTGGGCAAGACCCTGCAGGTCATCGTCGACGAGGTCGACGATACCGCCGCCACCTGCCGGACCATGGCCGACGCGCCGGAAATCGACGGCAACCTGTTCATCGACGAAGGCTTCGAATCGCTGTCCCCCGGCGATATCCTCTCCGTCCTCGTGGACGAGGCGGCGGATTACGATCTCTGGGGCAAGCCGGCCGGATGAACGCCTCCCCCGGCCGGTCGCCTGTGCCCTTGCGGCGGGCCGCCACCGTGATCCGCGGCATCGCTTGACCTTGCGGCATTTCCTGTCAGGTTCGTGACAGCCAGTTCAGCAGGAGCAGACACCATGCCAGACGCACCCGTCATCGCCCAGAAAGCCCCCTTCCCGGTCGAGGTCGTTGAAGGAAAGACCTATTTCTGGTGCGCCTGCGGACGGTCCGCGAAACAGCCCTTCTGCGACGGCAGCCACAAGGTCACCGACATCACCCCGGTCAGATACACCGCCGAGTCCGACAGGAAACTGTTCTTCTGCGGCTGCAAGCAGACCGGCAAGCCGCCGCTCTGCGACGGCTCCCACGCCCGGCTCTAAGGGCGCATCCGCGTCTGCACGGCGTATGCACGCGGTATGCACGGGCCGTGCATGCCCGTTCAGCCCGCCGGATCGCGGTGCTCCAGGTAGTGACGCACCGCGTCCTGCACCCGGCGGAACCGGTCGCCGCCCAGCTTCTTGCCGCCATACCAGCGGGTCACGACGATGATGTGATTGCGCAGCCCTTCGCGTTCGAGCATGCGCAGGATGACCATCCCGGCGCCGCTCTCCCCGTCGTCGTTCTTGAGCGGCCCGTCATCCAGAAGGACCCCCCAGGTGTTATGCGTGGCCTTGGCGAACTTCCGGTCCCGGCACAGCGACCGGACAAAATCCTGCGCCCCGTCCCGGTCCGAAACCGGGCCGCCGGACACCGCGTATTTGCTGCCGCGATCCGTCAGGAAACCGTCAAAAACCTGCATTCTGATCCTGTGACACCCGCGTTCCCGGCGTCCCGGCGCGCCTTTCGGGCACTGCACCGCGATCCGACCGCGCCGTCAAGCTTTGCGCAGCCGGTCCAGCCAGTCCCGGTGCAGACAGCCGGACGGCGCTGTTTCGGCCGGCCCAACATGGCGCGCCAGCCACTGCTGGCAGGCTTCGTGGCAGTTTCCCGACCGGCAGCGGGCCACCATTTCGCAATACTCCGCCGGGTTGAGCCGGCCTTCGCGCATCGCCCTGGACAGGCTGATTCCCATCACGCGGGCCACGGACCGGGTCAGCCAGAAATGCCGGTCGATCCCTTCGAGATGCGTTTGCGATCCGTCCATGTCAGACCCCCCCGGCCGCCTGCTCCTCCGACTGCGCCCGGAGCCGTTTGAACCGGCCGCGATTGAGGCAATAGGCCGGCGCCCCGTCGGCACAGGGATGATCGTCGAGCCACTCCGGGCACCGATCGGCCCCGGTGCAGCAACGGCAGGTCTGAACCATGTCGGCCCAGTCCGGCTGCGTCAGGGTGCCGGCTTCCGAGGCTTCGACCAGATCGGTCTGCGTGGCTTTCGCCATCCGCGACACCAGCCGCACGTGGCGCATCATCCGCCCGAGCCGGCGGGGCTGTCTTTCCGGCATGTCTTCAGGGTCAGGCATCTTCCGCAAGCTCCTGCAATTCCAGTTTGTTGAGACAGAATTCCGGCAGCGAGCGGGTGTCCGCGCGCAGCCATTCCGAACAGCGATCCGGATGGGCGCAATTTGCGCAGCGCAGAACGGCGCTCGCCAGATTGTCCATCGACATGCGCCCGGATATCGCCAGATCCTGAAGATCGAGGCCCACCGCGTCCGCCATCCTGTCAAGCAGCGCGGCGTGGCGCCTGATCTGATCGATGCTGAGCATGCTGGCGACTCCCCGCGCGTCCATCAACGGGTCGAACTTACGGCGAATGATATCCGGTGCCTTGACATGCATCAAAACGACGGCACCGCGGGCGTCAGCCGCCGAGCGCGCGCATGGTGCGCCGGACCGTTTCGATGCGGGAAGCGTTGGGCGGATGGCTGCCCAGGAACCGGTCCCCCGGATCCGGGATGCGCATGAAGAATTCCGCACCCACGAGGGGATCGAAACCGGCACGGTATGTGATGACGGTTCCCAGTTCATCGGCTTCCAGCTCGAATTCCTTGGAATAGGCCCGCGCACCGACCGCCGCCCCCAGTTCCTGCGCCGTCGCCACATCCGCCGCCGCGCCGCCGGTCAGCGTCGCCAGATTGCCGAACACCAGCGCGCCCGTCGCCGCGTTCAGACGCTGCCGTTCCAGGTGGTTGGCCACATGATGGGCGGCTTCATGGCCGATCACGAACGCCATTTCATCGGCATTGCGGACGCTGCCGATCAGCGACACAGTGAAGGTCAGAACCGGCCGCCCCTGCGAGTCCTCGCTCTGGAAGGCATTGGGCTGCTCGCGCGGGTTCGGATCGACCGCGATCAGGAAGTCGCAGTTCAGCCGGGGTGCGCGCCGGCGGCATTCGCGCTCGGCCACCGGCTCCACCGCCCGCACGACGGTGGTGAAATTGCGCGCGGCCTGTTCCGGGGACAGGTTTTCCCAAGCCGCAGCACCGGTGGCCGCCGGTGGTTGCGCGGTGGGGGGCGGGGCAACGCTGCAAGCGCCCAGAACAACGGTAGCGACCAGCGATAACACAGCCCAGCGCACGGATTTTCCTTTCAGGGTTGCCGTTTGGATGGCAGTGACGCCAATATAGGCACCCCCCCTGCGGGTCGCCAGCGCCCATTGCATCCGTGGTGCTGCAAACTGCGCTTGCATTGCACCGGAGGCACCGGCAATTTGGGCGCATGTTTTCGATCGAGCACGAATTCGACGCAACCGTGATAACCCTTGTGGACGAGGGCGCGGCCCCGTTGCAGGAAGACGTGGTGATCAACGGCTTCGCGGAATGCGTGACCGTGGAACAATACGATCCGCGCACCGATACCGTTCAGAAAGTGACCCTGTCGCCCGAGCAGCTGCGCGATCTTGCGGCGGCGCTCGATCTGCCCGAAGGCGTGTATCAGTTGCGCCAGTCATCCGAACCGGACTAACAGCGGCCGAAGCGCCATAGACTTTTGCGGCGTCGGCGGGAATAGTCGCCGCGACGGGCGGAAAAGGGACTTCAAGGATGGCGACAGGATTCTTCTGGGACGAGCGGTGCTTCTGGCACGCGGGGGGCAATTACGTGTTCACCCTGCCCGTCGGCGGGCTGGTGCAGCCGCAGGTCGCGGGCGGACTGCCCGAGAACCCGGAAACCAAGCGGCGGCTGAAGAACCTGATGGACGTCACCGGACTGAGCGCCGAACTGGCGATGGCCAGCGCCCCGCCGGCGGCATGGGAGGATTTGAGACGGGTGCATCCTGAGAGCTATCTGAGCGAGTTCAAGCGCCTGTCGGATGCGGGAGGCGGCGAACTGGGGCGGCGCACCCCCTTTGCCGCCGGCGGGTTTGAAATCGCGGCGCTTTCGGCCGGCCTGTCCATCGCCGCCGTCGACGCGGTGCTGACCGGCACGCTCGACAATGCCTACGCCCTGTCGCGCCCGCCGGGGCATCACTGCCTGCCCGATTTCCCCAACGGGTTCTGCCTTCTGGCCAATATCGCCATCGCCATCGAGTCCGCGAAGGCGCGGCATGGTCTGGGCCGGGTCGCGGTCATCGACTGGGACGTGCACCACGGAAACGGCACCGAGGCGATCTATTACGACCGCGATGACGTTCTGACGATCTCGGTGCATCAGGAAGGGAACTACCCGCTGGACACCGGGGCGATCGGGGACCGGGGCCGCGGCGCGGGCAAAGGTTTCAACATGAACGTGCCGCTGCCCGCCGGGGCCGGTCACACGGCCTATCTGGCGGTGATGGACGAGATCGTTCTTCCCGCACTGGTCCGTTTCAAGCCCGACCTGATCATCGTGGCCTGCGGATATGATGCGTCGGCCTGCGATCCGCTGGCGCGAATGCTGGCCACGGCGGACACGTTTCGCCAGATGACCCTGCGGGTGAAGGACTTGGCGCAGGATCTGTGTGGCGGCCGCCTTGTGCTGGTGCACGAGGGTGGGTATTCGGAAATGTATGTGCCCTTCTGCGGGCACGCGACGCTTCAGGCCCTGTCCGGCAGCAGCATCGCGGCGCCCGACCCGATGGCCGAAACCTTTGCCGTCCGCCAGCCCTCCGCCCGGTTCGACGCCTTCCTGCGCGAAGTGGTGCGCGATGCGGCGGACGTCCTCGCACCGGGGGCATGAACGCGGGAGCAGGCGTGTTTCCGGCTTGAAAACCCGGTGCAAAGCGCCGACATGAGGTCGCAACCGCCAGAAAAAGGTCCGCCACATGCCCGATCCCAACCCCGCCGCGCTGGATTTCCTGTTGTCGCGCAGGTCGCGCCCGGCCAAGACACTGGTCCCGCCGGTGCCGAACCGGGATCAACTGATGCCGATCCTGACCGCCGCGGCCCGAAGCCCGGATCACGGCAAGCTGGAACCCTGGCGTTTCATCGTCGTCGAGGGGGCCGCGATGGCGCGGCTGGCGGAACTCGCTGAAACGCGCGGGGCCGCGCTGGGAAAATCCCCGGAAGACACCGCCAAGGGCCGCAGCCAGTTCGACCAGGGCAACCTGGCGGTGGCGGTTGTCGAATCGCATAAACCTTCCGACAAGATCCCGCCGATCGAACAGAGCTATTCTGCCGGGGCGGTTTGCCTGGCGCTGCTGAACGCGGCCCTGGCGTCTGGTTGGGGCGCGAACTGGCTGAGCGGATGGGTCAGCCACGACCCGGTGTTCCGCGCACAGGGACTCGGGCTTGCGCCCGAGGAACGGATCGCGGGCTTCATCCACATCGGCACCGAACAATCCGCGCCACCGGAACGTCCGCGCCCGGATCTCGGGCAGATCGTGCAGTGGGTGACGGAATGATCTTTTCTTCTGTTTCGCTGGCCCTGGGCCAGCTCGGCGACCCCAGGTTCCGGCGGGTGCTGCTGCTGGGGATCGCCTTGACCCTGGGCATGCTGATCGCCGCAACGGCCGCGGTCATGATGCTGATCGGCTGGGTCGTCGGCGACGACGTGACCCTGCCTCTGATCGGCCCGGTCACATGGCTGAACGACCTTCTGAGCTGGACATCGGTCGGCGTCATGCTGGTTCTGTCGGTATTCCTGATGGTGCCGGTCGCCTCGGCCATCACATCGCTGTTTCTGGACGAGGTGGCGCAGGCGGTCGAGGACCGGCATTATCCCGGCCTGCCCCCGGTGCCGGGCGTGCCCTTCGCCGACGCGGTCCGGGATACGGTCAGCTTCCTGGGCGTTCTGATCGTCGCCAATATCCTGGCGCTGATCCTCTACGTGATGTTCGCGCCGCTCGCGCCTTTCATTTTCTGGGCCCTGAACGGGTTCCTTCTGGGGCGCGAATATTTCACCCTCGCCGCGATCCGGCGCGTCGGGCGGACAGAGGCCAAACGCCTGCGGTCGCGCAATTCCGGCACGATCTGGCTCGCCGGCACGGTGATGGCGATTCCCCTGTCGGTGCCGCTGGTCAATCTTTTCGTCCCGGTTCTGGGCGCCGCGACCTTCACCCATATCTTTCACCGGCTCGAAGACCGGTCCTAGCCGACCCTGAACTTGCAGATCAGGGCGCTACGGCGTGACCCGCCATCGCCCATCCGGCGACCTGCACATACGGTTGCGCAATTCCAGCGGGTTCTTCCGGTCTTTCGCATGGATGACGTGGTGCAGGTAGGCGCAGTTGCCCTGCATCTTTTCCAAGGTCACCGACCCTTTGGAGCCGGACTGCGGGTTTTCCCATCTGGCGGTCTTTCCGGGCGTCGGAGACGCGGTCTCGTAAAGCGTGCTCTCGGTTTTCCACATCAGATCGAAATCCTGCGGGCTGACTCCGAAATCGGCGATGATCCTCGACAGCGACTTGGCCACACCGGGCGCAGGTGCGGCGGCCAGAAGGAACGGCAAAACCATCAGGCACAGAAAACGGCTCATGAAATCCCCGTGTTGGCGCGGCGCTTGTCTTCGCCATGGCATGATTACAGCGCCTGACGGCGGATGTCCAAACCTGACCGTGGCGCATCCGTTCTTTTTTGGAGCCGCGCGCAATCTTCAAAAATTGCGGAACAATGCTTTCGGGGCAGCCGCCCTAGGCCCGGACGGAAAATTGACGGCATACTGGACACTGAACCCTGATCGAGGAACGAGATGTCCATATCCCCCTATTTCGCCCCCACCGGAGGCCACCCGCCGCAAGAGCAGTTGCTGACTGACAGGGCCATGTTCACCGACGCCTATGCGGTGATTCCGAAAGGCACGATGCGCGACATCACGACCAGCCTTCTGCCGCACTGGTCCGCCACCCGGCTCTGGGTCATTGCCCGTCCGATGACCGGTTTCGCGGAAACGTTTTCGCATTACATCATGGAAGTGTCCGCAGGCGGCGGCAGCGACCGCCCTGAAAACGACCCTGACGCCGAAGGCGTCCTGTTCGTGGTGGACGGCGCCATGACCCTGACGATCTCGGGCACCGCCCATGTGATGGAAGCCGGCGGCTTTGCCTACCTGCCCGCTGGCTGCGACTGGACCCTGCACAATCACGCCGGACCGGCCGCGCGGTTTCACTGGATCCGCAAGGCTTACGAAGCGGTCGATGGCATAGAGCGGCCCGACCCGATCGTGACGCGGGATGCCGACGTGACCCCGAGCGAAATGCCCGGTACCGAAGGCCGCTGGGCCACGACGCGTTTTGTCGATCCCGCCGATTTGCGCCACGACATGCATGTGACCATCGTCACCTTCCAGCCGGGCGGCGTGATCCCGTTTCTGGAAACCCATGTGATGGAACACGGGCTATACGTTCTTCAGGGCAAGGCGGCCTACCGTCTCAATCAGGACTGGGTCGAAGTCGAGGCCGGCGACTACATGTGGCTGCGCGCCTTCTGCCCGCAGGCCTGCTATGCCGGCGGTCCCGGGCCGTTCCGCTACCTTCTCTACAAGGACGTGAACCGGCATATGCCGCTGCGGCTCCGCTGATCGCACGGCGGCGTTGCAGTTGCCCTGAGTTTGGATCACACTGGTTCCGGAAACGACCGGTCGCGCCTGGTGTGCTGGTGTCTATGAGCAGTGGAGATTATCCGGATGAAACCCTTGAGTCTGACAGTGGCGCTGGTCCTGGCCGGATGCGCCGCGCCCGGACCGTTCTCGCAGACCGAAACCAAAGTGGTTCAGGTCATGGGCCGAAACTGGACGGTCACGACCGTGCCGCGGCAACCCAATGCATTCGTCGCGCAACGCGACAACAACAACCTGCAACCGTTCGGGAAACCTGTGGCCCTGCTGACGCCGCAGGCGGTGCGCGCGCTTGAAACCGCCACAGGATGCAAGGTGGTTCAGGGAAGGTTGTGGCAGGATGTCTCTGCGAGATTTCACGCCGACATGGCCTGTCCGGGCTGAACCGGCACGACGACGCACCCCGGACAGATTACCATGCGCATTGCAATCAACGGCTTTGGCCGGATAGGCCGGACGATCCTGCGGCAGGTCCTCTGCCAGCCCGGTCGGCAGAATGTCGAAGTCGTTCTGATCAACGACATCGCGCCGGTTGACATGCTGGCCTACCTTTTCGAATACGACAGCACCTTCGGGCCGCTGCCGCTGCCGGTTTCCACCGACGGCGCGGCCCTGACCGTCGGCGACCGCCAGATCCCGACGACGCATTGCGAAGACCTGACGCAGCTCGACCTGGCCGGCGTGGACGTGGTTCTGGAATGCACCGGGATCGCCCGCAGTTCGGATGTCGCCGAACGGGGATTGACCGCCGGGGCCCGGTCCGTGCTGATTTCGGGCCCCTCCCCGGCCGCGTATGTCACCGTCGTGCTGGGCGCAAACGACTCCGCGCTCGGTGCGCACCGGATTGTGTCCAACGCCTCCTGCACCACCAATGCGGTGGCCCCGCTGCTGGCCGCGGTGGAAAGCCTCTGCGGCATCGAAACCGCGCATATGACCACGATCCACTGCTATACCAACAGCCAGCCGATGGTGGACGCGCCGCGCGGCGATCCGGCGCGCAGCCGCGCCGGCGCCCTGTCGATGGTGCCGACCACCACCAGCGCGACGCATCTGATCGACGAGGTCCTACCGCACCTCGCCGGTCGCATCAGCGGCGCAGCGGTCCGGGTGCCGGTCGCCAGCGTGTCGGCTGTCGACCTTGTGGTGCGTACTGCACGGGACATCGACGACGCGAGGTTGCGGGCGGACCTGCGCGAGGCAACGGATGCATCGCCGGTGCTGGGATGGACCGACCTGCCTCTCGTGTCCTCGGATCTTCGCGCGCGACCGGAATCGCTGGTCATAGCGGGGCCGGAAACCGGCACGACCGGACCCCGCCAGCTGCGGCTCTTCGGATGGTATGACAATGAATGGGGGTTCTCGGCGCGGATGCTGGACGTAGCCGCGCGGATGGCGGAACGCGGGACGCCATAGCGCCCCGCATTCCGGTCAATCAGACGTGATCGTCGCGGATCAGCGACCCGTGTCCATGGCCTGTCATGCCGCCGGACACTTCTTCGGTGGCCTCGTCCGCCAGTTCTTCGGGCAGGATCAGGTTCAGAACGATGGCGATCAGCGCCGCAGGCAACAGGCCGGAGGTCAGCAGGATGCGCGCGGTTTCCGGCATATGCTGCAAGGCGCCCGGTTCCAGTTGCAGGCCGAGGCCGATGGACAGGGCAATCGCGAAGATCACCATGTTGCGGCGGTTCCAGTTCACGTCGGACAACATCGAGATCCCCGCCGCGACCACCATCCCGAACATCACGATGACCCCGCCTCCCAGCACTTCGATCGGAACCGTGCGGATCACGCCACCGACCTTGGGTATCAGGCCGCAAACGATCAGGAAAATCGCGCCACAGGTCACGACATGACGACTCATCACGCCGGTCATCGCGATCAGGCCGACGTTCTGGCTGAACGAGGTGTTCGGAAAGGCCCCAAAGCATCCGGCGACAGCGGTGCCAAGACCATCGGCATAGGTCGCGCCCTGGATTTCCTTGTCGGTCGCCTCCCGGTTGGCGCCGCCCTTGGTGATGCCCGACACGTCGCCCACGGTTTCGATGGCCGAAATGAAAGCCATCAGGCAGAAGCCGAGCACGGCGGCGGCAGAAAACTCGAACCCGTATTTGAACGGCTGCGGCAAGGCGAAGGCGGCGGAGCGCGCCCATGAACTGGCAATGGCGT
This sequence comes from Sedimentitalea xiamensis, assembly GCF_030164465.1. Lineage (GTDB taxonomy): Bacteria > Pseudomonadota > Alphaproteobacteria > Rhodobacterales > Rhodobacteraceae > Sedimentitalea > Sedimentitalea xiamensis. Next base: position 232,620 of record NZ_JASNJE010000003.1, on the reverse strand, counting down.
CGACGCTGAGAATGCCGACCAGGATCGCATAGACATAGCCGACCAGAAGGCCGATCAGAACCGCCGAGATCGAGATCATGCCTCGGGTGAAGAATTTCAGCCCGAGGGTCACGACAATCACGACAAGCGCCGCCGACCAGTTCAACAGCGAACCGTATTCCGGCGTGCCGATGGCGGGCACGCCGCCGGCGGCATACTGGATGCCGACCTGCACCAGCGCCAGCCCGATCATCGTGACCACGAGACCGGTCACGAGCGGCGGCAGCGCGAAGCGGATCTTGCCGATGAATGTGCCGAGAAAAGCGTGGAACAGGCCGCCGAGGATGACCCCGCCGAACAGGGCTGCGAGCGCATCGACCCCCTTGCCCGCCACCAGCGGAATCATGATCGGCAGGAAGGCGAAGGACGTGCCCTGCACGATCGGCAGCGCCGCGCCGACCGGACCGATCGTGATCGTCTGCAACAGGGTCGCCACGCCGGCGAACAGCATCGACATCTGGATCAGGTAGAGCAGTTCCGGAAAGTCCGGCGAATTGGACCCGAACCCGAAGCCCGCGGCACCGGCCACGATGATCGCCGGGGTCACGTTCGAAACGAACATGGCCAGAACGTGCTGGATGCCCAGCGGGATCGCCTTGTAGATCGCAGGTGTGTAATTTGGGTCGCGCAGCTGCTCCGCGGTCCCGAGTGAAGTGTCAGCCATGTCTCTCTCTCCGGTTGTTCATGGGGGTCTTGCCGCTTCTCCAGGCGGCTTCCGGTCTGTTGGTGATCGCGGTTTTGCCCGGCCGCATCCGCCGGGAAAGGCAGGTCCGGGATCGCATCAGGGATATCTTGCAGGTGGTGTCCCGACTTGCACGCGGTTCCGCGTGAAAATGGGCGGCTTATGTCGGGCCGCACTGAAACTGCCCGTGTTTTGAACAGTTGCGGTGCGGTCCCGGCAATTGCGCCATCGGTCACATTTCATTGTGCCAACTCCTCCCAAAGCTATCTGAATGTGCATCGAAACCGCGCTTTTCGGAAACCGCATAAACGGCAAAGCAGCTTCAAAAATTTCCGAACCCATCCCTTTCCGGGGCACGAGGCAGGGCCGGAAACCCGTCAGGAGCTGATGATCCGGTAGGGGGAGTCGAACCAGTGTTCTTCCAGGTTGTCGCCCGCGCCGATCCGGTCGATCACCGCGAACAGGCCCGGCGCGTGCAGGGGCGTCAGGACCCCGTGCCAGGTGCCCCGGTGAAGATTCACCGCCTGCCCCGGTTCGGTAACGAAGGCCAGCGGCGTGCCGGGGTTTCCCCCCGCGTCAGGCGCCACGACGACAAGGAACGGCAGGTAGGACATGGGCACGAAGGCCTGGCTGCCCTCGGGGTGCCGCTCGACCATATCGAGCGCCAGGGGCAGGCTGCGCGGGTTGGCGTTGAACAGGCTGATCCCGGCGCGCCCATCGGCGAAATCGAGCTTGGCCCGGTCGTGGTAGCGCCCGCACTGGCCCTGATTGATGATCTTGTCGGGTTCGCCCGCGCAATCCATCAGGTCGCCGAAAGGTGCGAACGCCTCGCGCGTGATTGGCCGGATGAGGATATCGCGGCTCATGACGGCAGCATGTCGCGCAGACGCAGTTCCGCGATGCGCTCGACCTGGCGGCAGGCCTCGGCGAACTCGGTGTCGCGGTCATTGCCGATGCGGCGTTCAAAGGCTTCGCGGATCGAGGCCTTGGTGTTGTCGCGCACGGCGATGATGAAGGGGAAGCCGTGTTTTTCGACGTAATCCGCGTTGAGACGCTGAAAGGTTTCGCGCTCCTTGTCGGTCAGCATATCGAGCCCCGCACCCGCCTGTTCCGCCGTGCTTTCGGCGGTGAGCTTGCCCGCCGCCGCCAGCTTGCCGGCGAGATCCGGGTGCGCGGTCAGGACGCCGAGGCGCTCCTCCTCGCTGGCAGAGCGGAACATTCGGGCCAGCGCGTTATGCAGGCCCCCGGCCGTGTCATGCGCGGCCCCGAGTTCGAGATCAAAGGCGCGTTCGGCGATCCAGGGCGAATGTTCGAAGATGCTGCCATAGGCCGCCACGAAAGCGTCGCGCTGCATCTGCGAGGGGCGCGGGTGGTCCTGCGGCGGGTGGGTTTCGGCCCAGTGCCGTGCGATGTCGAGCCGGGTGGCGAACCACACGTCATCATGCCCGCGCGCGTAGTCGAGGAAGCGTTTCAGCGCCATGATGCGCCCCGGACGCCCGATCAGCCGGCAATGCAGACCGATCGACAGCATCTTGGGCGTGCCCTCGGCGCCCTCGGCATAGAGCGCGTCGAAACTGTCCTTGAGATAGGAAAAGAACTGATCGCCCGAGTTGAACCCCTGCGGCGTGGCAAAGCGCATGTCGTTGCAATCCAGCGTATAAGGCACCAGCAACTGGTCGCGCGCGCCATAGCGCACCCAATAGGGCAGATCGTCGGAATAGACGTCGGCAATGTAATCGAACCCGCCTTCCTCGGCGGCGAGCCGCACGGTGTTGTCGGAGCAGCGCCCGGTATACCAGCCGCGCGGGCGTTCACCGACGACTTCGGCATGCAGGCGGATCGCCTCGTCCATGTCTGCGCGCTCATCGGCCTCGGCGGCGTCCTTGTACTCCACCCATTTCAGCCCGTGGCTGGCGATTTCCCAGCCCGCCGCCTTCATCGCCGCGACCTGGTCGGGCGAACGCGCCAGCGCCGTGGCGACGCCGTAGACGGTGATCGGCATATCCTTCAGCAGGCGGTGCAAACGCCAGAACCCGGCGCGGGCACCGTATTCATAGATCGATTCCATGTTCCAGTGGCGCTGGCCCGGCCATTGCGCGGCGCCGACGATCTCGGACAGGAACGCTTCCGAGGCCGCATCGCCATGCAGGACGCAGTTTTCCCCGCCCTCTTCGTAATTCATCACGATCTGCACGGCGATCTTTGCACCGCCGGGCCATTGCGCGTCCGGCGGGTTTTCGCCATAGCCGATCATGTCGCGTACGTATCGAGTCATCTGCCCCTCCGAGATTTTGGCTCCTTGTAATTCAGAGCAATGCCAGTGTTTTTCAAAAAAAACGAATAGCACTATCTGAGACGCGGAGTTTGCATAAAATCGCGGTCTGCGGCACACCCGGATCAACGACAGGAGGCATGTCATGACTGGATACCTGACCACGCACGTTCTGGATACCGCGCGGGGCTGCCCGGCGGAAGGCATCCGGATCGAACTGTTTCGCATCGACGGCGCGGAACATACCCTGCTGCGGACCTTGCACACCAATGATGACGGGCGCACCGACGAACAGATCCTGCCGGAAAGCGAATTCGCCACGGGCGTTTACGAACTGGTCTTTCACGCGGGCGAATACCTGGACCGGACCGGCACACCGCCGGAAAACCCGCGTTTCCTTGACGTGATCCCTCTGCGCTTCGGCATGTCCGAGGCGGCGCATTACCATGTGCCGCTGCTCTTGTCGCCGTTTGGCTATTCCACCTATCGCGGCAGTTGAACCTGCGCTTCGGCGCGCTTGACGGTGTCGCCGACGCGGTCGGCGATGAAATCCATGAACAGCCGGGTCTTGGGGTCCTGGTGCCGGCGATGGGTATAGAGGCACGCCATCTGCACCCCGGTCGGCGGCGTGGATTGCGCCACCGGCACCAGCGCGCCCGTGCGCATGTGATCGGCCACCTCGAAAACCGGTTTCATCGCGATGCCCTGCCCGCCGAGCGCCCAGTCGGTCAGCACATCCCCGTCATCGCATTCATAGCGCCCGGACACTGCGAAACGCTGCGGGCCGTCCGGGGTCATCAGACGCCACTGGAATTCCGTCGCGCCGGGATAGCGCAGATTCAGGCATTCATGCTTGTCCTTCACCAGGTCGGCGCCCGACTCCGGCATGCCCCGCGCCGCCAGATAGGCGGGTGCGGCGACCATCACCCGCTGGCAATCGGCGATCTTGCGGATGCGCAGGTTGCTGTCCTCGGGCTGGCCGAGGAAGAACGCGAGGTCCAGCCCCTCGGTCGTGAGGTCGACCGAGCGGTCGGTCAGGCGCAATCGCATGTCGATCTGCGGATACTGGTCGAGGAACTCGGGAACCTGCGGCGCGACCAGCCGCCGTCCCACCCCGAGAGGGGCCGCGACGAAGAGCGAGCCGCGCGGGTTCTCGGTCAGGTTGACCACCTGTGCCTCGGCCTCTTCCACCGCGTCCAGCACCACACAGGCCCCGGCATAAAAGGCGCGGCCCTGTTCGGTCGGGGTCAGGTTGCGCGTGGTGCGCTGGAACAAACGGACATTGAGATGATCCTCAAGCTGCGAGATCCGAGCCGAAGTGACTGCCGGAGAAATGCGCAAATCGCGCCCAGCCGCCGACATGCTGCCCAATTCATAGACACGCACGAAGGTTCTGATGTTGTCGAGATATGACATTATTCCAGAATTTTTGATACAGCTTGATACTATACGGGAATACCGAACAACGGCCATCTTGCCTAGTCTGTTTCAATCACAGGAGGAGACTCACCATGTATGATTTAGTGGCTTTCTGGGACTGGGCCGGATTCGCCGTGCGCTGGCTGCATGTCATCACCGCCATGGCGTGGATCGGCGCGTCATTCTATTTCATCGCGCTCGACCTGATGCTGAAACCCAACGCCGACCTGCCGGAGGGCGCCTATGGCGAGGAATGGGAAGTGCATGGCGGGGGATTCTATCACACGGTCAAGTATCTGGTGGCTCCGGCCCGGATGCCCGAACACCTGACCTGGCACAAGTGGCAGAGCTACACCACCTGGCTGAGCGGCGCGGCGTTGCTGATGATCGTCTACTGGGCCGGGGCGGAACTCTATCTGATCGACGCGAACAAGGCGGATCTGGCGGTCTGGCAGGGCATCCTGATCTCGGCGGCGTCGCTGACCATCGGCTGGATCATCTACGACTTCCTGTGCAAGTCGCCGCTGGCGAACCAGCCGACGCTGCTCATGGTTCTGCTGTTCGTCATGCTGGTGGTGATGGGATGGGGTTACAACCAGATCTTCACGGGCCGGGCGATGATGCTGCACCTGGGCGCGTTCACCGCCACGATCATGACCGCCAACGTGTTCTTCATCATCATGCCGAACCAGCGGATCGTCGTCGCCGACCTGAAGGCCGGGCGCATCCCGGATGCGAAATACGGCAAGATCGCCAAGCTCCGCTCCACCCACAACAACTACCTGACGCTGCCGGTGATCTTCCTGATGCTGTCCAACCACTACCCGCTGGCCTTTGCCACGGAATGGAACTGGATCATCGCATCGCTGGTCTTTCTGATGGGCGTCACCATCCGCCATTTCTTCAACACGATGCATGCCGGCGGCGGGCGCCCCTACTGGACCTGGGCCGTGACCACCGTGCTGTTCGTTCTGATCATCTGGCTGTCCACGGCGTCGATGCATGAGGATGTCGATACCGCCGAAGCGCGGCCGATGACGCCCTATGAGACCCGCCTGGCTACGGCGGACGGGTTCGAGGATGCGCATGACGTGGTGTTGGGGCGCTGTTCCATGTGCCACGCCCGCGAACCCGCCTGGGACGGCATTCTCTGGGCGCCCAAGGGCGTGCTGCTGGAAACCGAAGCCGACGTTGCCCGAAATGCCAAGGCGATCTACCTTCAGGCCGGCATCAGCCACGCGATGCCGCCCGCCAACATTACCTACATGGAACCCGAGGACCGGGCCGCGATCGTCCGCTGGTATCGCGCCAGCCAGATGTGATCGCTATCACACGACGCAATCGCGCCTGATACCCGCGCCGCACCCCGCCCGCGCCGCAGGCCGGGCGCAGTTTCGTGTTTTTTCCGACGCCGAACGTGCTAGTTAACGGGGTGAATCCCGCGCGCACTCACCGCCGGACGGATCGAAAACCCGAGGCAGAACGGAGCCCTGCCCTATGAATTTCTTGCGTTGGCGCCAGGCCCTGCGGCGCAACATCCTCGCCGTGGGTCTGGCCATGGGACCGTCCGTGGCTCTGGCGCTGACTCCGACGCTGTCCGCCCCCGGAGTTTCCGAAGACCTGCAGAAACGGCTCGAATCCTCATCCGCCGTGATGTCCGCCGAAACCAACGGGCTGGATACGCCGCAGGAACTGATCGCCGCGTCCATGTCGGACTACCGCACGCTCCTGCAGATCATGTATGACGAAGGGTATTTCGGACCCGTCATCAGCATCCGCGTGAACGGGCGCGAAGCGGCGGATATCCCGACGCTCGAACCGCCACGCTCCGTGACCTCGATCGCGATCTCCGTGCAGTCCGGCCCCGCATTTCGCTTTGGCAGGGCCTATATCGGCCCGCTGGCTCCGGAAACCGTTCTTCCGGAAGGGTTCAAGAGCGGCCAGCCCGCGAACACCGGCATTCTGCGAGATGTCGTGTCCGCAGGCATCCGGTCCTGGCGCGAAGCGGGCCACGCCAAGGCCGAAATCGGGGACCAGAAGATCAGCGTCAATGCCCGGCAGCAACAGCTGAACGCCGACATATCCCTGCTGCCGGGGCCGCGACTTCGTTTCGGGCGGTTGAAAGTGCCGCAGGATTCCGCCGTCAATGCCGACGCGATCGCCAGGATCGCGGCCTTTCCAAGCGGCGAGGTCTTTGCCCCCGCCACGGTCCAGAGGGTCGGCACCCGCCTGCGGCGCACCGGGGCGTTTTCCGGCGTCAGCATGCGGGAAGCCGAGACGCCCAATCCCGACGGGACGCTCGACTTCGAAGTCGTGGTCGTGGACCAGACGCCACGCAGGATTTCCTTCGGCGGGGAACTGTCATCCGAATCCGGCCTGGAACTTTCGGCCAGATGGATTCACCGGAACCTGTTCGGCGCCGCGGAGAGGTTTCAGTTCGAAAGCCGCATCAGCAACATCGGCGGCGAGGACGACATCGACGGCAGTATCGGCGTCAGACTCGACCAGCCCGCCTTTTTCGGCGGCGACGACAACCTGTTCTATGTCGCGGGATTCGGACGCGACAACCAGCCCAACTATTCGCTGACCCGCGCCTTTCTGGGGGCCGGTGTCCGCCGGGTCTTTTCCGAGAACCTGTTTGCCGAATTTTCGGTCGTGCCCGAATTCAACAGGTCGGACGATGCCTTCGGAAAGGACCGGGATTTCAAGCTTCTGCCTTTGCCGCTGCGGGTCGAACTGGACCAGCGCGACAACAGGGTGAATGCGACCAAAGGCTATTTCCTGAACACGACGGTCGCGCCCTTCCTGGGGTTGTCGGACACGGAATCCGGCCTTTACACGACCATCGACGCCCGCGGCTACCTGAGCCTGACGTCTTCGTCCTCGCTGGTGCTGGCCGGCCGGGTCCAGGTCGGCTCCGTTTTCGGGCCGTCGATTTCCGAGATTTCGCCGCAGTATCTGTACTATTCCGGCGGCGCGGGCACCGTTCGCGGCCAGCCGTATGAATCCCTCGGCATCCCGGTCGGAAACGGTCTGGCCGGCGGCCGCTCCATTCTGGCGCTATCGACGGAACTGCGCGGCAAGGTGACGGACAAGATATCGCTCGTTGGATTCTTCGATATCGCGGCCATCGACGAGAATCAGTTCGTCGATGCCGATTCGCCGTATCAGTCGGGCGCGGGTATCGGCGTCCGCTATGACCTCGGCGGGCTTGGCCCGTTGCGTCTGGATCTCGCCTTGCCGGTCGACGGATCGACGGGCGACGGGTTGCAGTTCTATCTCGGGATTGGGCAGGCGTTCTGATGAGGTTTCTTGCATTCGCGCTGATCGCGGTTTTCTACCTGACGGCCCCGGCCCGCGCCCAGGATGACGATGACGCGGGCGGCTTTCTCGTCAATCTGCTTCAGAACAACCTGTCCGGAGACAACCGTTACATCAGGGTCACCGGGCTTCAGGGTGCACTGAGCGGCGCGGCCAGGATCCGGGAAATCAGCGTTTCCGACGACGAAGGCGTCTGGCTGACGATCAGGGACGCGGTTCTGGACTGGAACCGGCTTGCGCTGGTGCGCGGACGGTTTTCCGTCAATACATTGAGCGCGGCCGAAATCATCGTCGCGCGCAAACCGATCCCGACCCAAGCCGCGGACGACCTGCCCGAGCCGGAGGCGAAACCATTCCAGGTTCCGGAATTGCCGGTTGCCGTCGAGATCGGCGAATTGCGGATCGACCGGTTCGAACTCGACCAATCCGTGATCGGTCACGAGGCGGCCCTGTCGCTGAACGGCGCACTCAGCCTTGCGAACGGAACGCTGGAGTCCAATCTCGAAATCGTGCGGCTCGACAGGAACACCGACCGGCTGACCCTTGTCGCCGGATTTCAGAACGAAACCAGCGTGATCTCGCTGGACGTGACGTTGAACGAAGACAAGGGCGGCCTGGTGTCGGAACTCCTGAACATCCCGGATCGGCCTTCCGTGCTGCTGACCGTGAAAGGCGAAGGCCCGGTTACCGATTTCACCGCCGACGTGACTCTTGCCTCGGATGATGTCGAGAGACTGGGCGGGCAGGTCCGGCTGAGCAGCGTGCAGCTCTCCGACGCGGACGACGCGGCTCCGCCGAGCATCGGGTTTCAGGCGGAACTGGCGGGCGATGTCACGCCGCTTCTGGCCGCCGAATTTCGCGAATTCTTCGGGGACGAGGTGCAATTGAAACTGGTGGGCCGGTCCGATCCGGACGGGCGGCTCGCGATCCAGCAACTGGATGTGCTGTCCAATGCCCTGATGCTGAACGGCGCACTGGATATCGCCGGCGACCGGAGGGTCGAACGGGTGCTGCTGCAAGGCCGGATCTCGCCTCCCAGGGGCACGTCCGTGGTTCTGCCGATCGGCGAGCCCCGCACTTCCATTCAATCGGCGCTGATCAGCGTCAGGCTCGAAGCCGAAAAGGACAACACCTGGGACCTGCGGCTGAGCGTCGACGGTATCGAACGCACGGGCATCAAGCTGGCGCGCTCCGAAATCACGGCGAACGGCACTCTGGACCAGGCGGACGCGATGCATCTCAAGGGCACGCTGAACGCCGCGCTGCGCGGCATCGGACTACAGGACGAAGCTCTGAGCAAGGCCATCGGCACCCAGGTCCGGCTGGACGGCGATTTCGAACTGAAAGACGAAACGGCGCTCAAACTGAGCAACTTCCTGATGCGCGGGCTGGACTATTCGGCAACCGTGGATGCGGAAATCGACGGGTTGGACAGCGGGTTCCAGGTCAGCGGAACGGCCGGCGTCACCGCCGCCGACCTGTCCCGCTTCTCGGCCCTGGCCGGGCGCGACCTGACTGGCGCCGTCTCCGCGACCATCAACGGCGAAGGATCGCCGCTCGGCGGCGCGTTCGATTTCGATCTGAAGGCCACCGCGCAGGACCCGACGATCGGAATCGCCCAGGTCGACGACCTGATCGCCGGAGAAACGACGCTGTCGCTTCAGGCCGAACGCGATGAAACCGGGCTCGAGATCCGCGCCTTCGATCTGGCCGGGACGGCGCTGAGCGCCACGGCCAAGGGCGCCGTGCGCAGCGGCGCCGCCGGCTTGAACTTCAGCGCAAAGCTTGACGATCTGGCCCGCCTCATCCCCGAGGCTCCCGGCCCGCTGACGATGCAGGGCGATGTCAGTCAATCCGGAAAGAGCTATTCCGGGACCGTGCGGCTGAACGGCCCGAGGGAATCCTTCGCCGATCTGGACGGAACAGTTGCGGAAGACGGATCGATCGATCTGACCTTTGATGCGTTGCTGAACCAGATTCAACAATTCGTCCCGAACTTTCCGGGATCGGTCAGCGCCAAGGGCACCGCCGCAAGATCGGGCGACACCTGGCAGATCGCGGCGCGCGCGGAAGGCTCGGCAGGGATTTCCGCGACGGTGGATGCGGCAATCAGCGGATTGGACAGCGCGATACACGTCAACGGAACGGCCGGCGTCACCGCCGCCGACCTGTCCCGCTTCTCGGCCCTGGCCGGGCGCGACCTGACTGGCGCCGTCTCCGCGACCATCAACGGCGAAGGATCGCCGCTCGGCGGCGCGTTCGATTTCGATCTGAAGGCCACCGCGCAGGACCCGACGATCGGAATCGCCCAGGTCGACGACCTGATCGCCGGAGAAACGACGCTGTCGCTTCAGGCCGAACGCGATGAAACCGGGCTCGAGATCCGCGCCTTCGATCTGGCCGGGACGGCGCTGAGCGCCACGGCCAAGGGCGCCGTGCGCAGCGGCGCCGCCGGCTTGAACTTCAGCGCAAAGCTTGACGATCTGGCCCGCCTCATCCCCGAGGCTCCCGGCCCGCTGACGATGCAGGGCGATGTCAGTCAATCCGGAAAGAGCTATTCCGGGACCGTGCGGCTGAACGGCCCGAGGGAATCCTTCGCCGATCTGGACGGAACAGTTGCGGAAGACGGGTCGATCGATCTGACTTTTGATGCGTTGCTGGCCCGGATCGAACGCTTCATCCCGGAATTTCCGGGGTCGGTCAGCGCCAAGGGCACCGCCAGGCGGTCGGGCGACACCTGGCAGATCGCGACACGCGCCGAAGGTCCGGCAGGGATTTCCGCCGATGTCGCCGGGTCCGTCGACCAAGCCAGCCTTGTGTCGGACATCACGGCAAAAGGCCAGGTGCAACTGGGCGCCGTGAACCGGTTCATCACGCCCAACTCGGTGCGCGGAACCGCCAGTTTCGACCTCGCTTTGAGAGGTCCGCCGGCGGTCGAATCGCTCAGCGGAACGATCACGACGGCGAACACATCCGTCGCGATTCCGGCGGTTGCGCAGACCATCGACAAACTTGACGCCACCGTCGGCCTGTCGGCCGGACAGGCCGACGTTTCCGCGACCGCGGGCTTTCGCAACGGCGGCCAGGTCCGGGTCAGCGGCCCGGTGTCCCTGGCGCCGCCGTTTCAGGCCTCTCTCGTGACCGATATCGAACAGCTTGTCCTGACGGACAGGGTCGCCATCGAATCCGTGGCGAACGGGCGGTTGTCCTATGACGGCTCGCTGACGCAGGGCGGTTCGCTCGACGGTGAAATTCGGTTCGGTGAAACCAGCATCAACATCGCCACCCTCGCCGGATCGCTCGGCGCCGCCCCGATCCCCCCGATGACCTTTGCCGGGGAAACCGGCGCGCAGTGGGCGACACGGAAACGGGCCGGCCTGATCGACGCCGGACAATCCGGCAGCGGGTTGCCGATCATCGGGCTGAACGTCCGCCTGGAAGCGGCCAACAAGGTGTTCGTGCGCGGACGGGGGCTGCAGGCGGAACTGGGCGGTGCGATACTGGTGGGCGGCACGACAGCGCAGGTCGCGCCCTCCGGGCAGATCGACATGATCCGAGGCACGATGGCCCTTCTGGGCAGACGGCTGGATCTGACCAAGGGCATCCTGACCCTTCAGGGCAACCTGGAACCCTACATGGAATTCTCGGCGACGACGCACACATCCGACGGAGACGCGACATTGGAGATCGCAGGCCCGCTGACGATGCCGAAGGTCACCGTCTTTTCGGACCCGGAACGCCCCAGCGAAGAAGCACTGGCAATGCTGGTCTTCGGAGACCAGTTCGCGGGACTGTCGCCGCTGAGAATCGCGCAGCTCGCCGCGTCCCTGGCCCAATTGAGCGGTAGCGGCAACGCTATCGGCGAAGGGGTGCGCGAAGGGCTCGGAGTCGATACGTTCGACATCGGCACCGACGACGACGGAAATGCGCAGTTCGGCGCGGGCAAATATCTCGCCGATGGCGTCTATACGGACATCAGCATCAATACCGCGGGCAACACAGAAGTGAACCTGAATCTGGACCTGACGGACAACTTAACGGTCAGGGGCAGAGTGGACAATACGGGCGAGACCGCCTTGGGGCTGTTTTTCGAACGCGACTACTAGAGCTTGCCGCCGGCGTTGTCCATCAGGCGAACCGGTCAGCGGATTCGAAATACCGCGCCGCGCCGGTCAAGGCCGCCGCATCGTCGGTGATCAGGCGGATCGGAACGCCCGCGATCTGCTCGGAGAACCGGCCAGGCACTTCAAGTCCGGACAGGAACAGATCGCGCGCGGCGGACCCGAGAATGCCGCGCGCCGCACTGCCGGCGAAGTGGATGCCTCCAAACGGCAGATACTGGAAAACCAGTTCGCGCGCGAACACACCCAGCAGGTGCGCCATCAGGTTCACGGTCCGACGCGCCGGACCATCGGCCGGATCACCGGCATAGGCCGCCAGGATGTCGCCGCAGAGCCCGCTCAAGGGAACGGCCCGCCACGCGAAGTGGAGCGCGCATCAGAATGTTCCATGGGTGCCTGAACCGCAAGACCCAGCCGGTGCGCGCGAGCGTCGGCGGCGAAGCATCTGTCCATGTCAAAAGTGCCAGGCACGAAACCGGGAACCGGTCGGCGGCCGGCCTAGTATCCGGTCCGGCGCAAGACCACTGCCACGGTTTTCAGAAGCAATCCGACGTCCTGGCGCAGCGACAGCGAGCGCCGGTAGGCCGCATCGATCGTCGCGCGATGGGCGAAGCTGGACTCGTTGCGGGACGACACCTGCCACACCCCGGTCAAACCGGGGGTCAGCGCCTTGTAGTCCGTCAGGTCGCCATAGATCGATGCCTGGTCAGGCATCATCGGGCGCGGGCCGACGAGGCTCATGTCGCCCGTCAGCACGTTCCAGAGTTGCGGAAGTTCGTCCAGCGAACTGGCCCGCAGAAACGCGCCGACGCGGGTGATCCGGGGATCGGATTTCAGTTTCTGTGTCTCGTCCCATTCGGCCCGGAGCGCCGGATCCCGGGCGAGAACCTCCTGCAATTTGCTGTCGGCATCCCGGACCATGCTGCGCAGCTTCAGCATGAAAAACTCCGCCCCGTTCCGTCCGATACGGGCCTGGCGATAGAACGGGCTGCCGCCTTCGATCCAAAGCGCCGCGATACAGAGCAGAACCAGCGGCAGAACGACCGGCAGGGCCAGGACCACGAGGGCAATATCCAGCGCGCGCTTGCCCCAGGCCGGATACCACCCGGAGAACGGGGATTTCGAGGCGAAAGGGCCGGACCGGAAAGGACGGTCATATCCGGTGGCCGCCATGGACGCCAGCGGCATCAGCATCATTGCCGACATGTAACCCGGCAGATCACTGGCCTTGCTGCTCGCACCGACCCGTCGATCATTCTCGTATTGATCTCTCATACCCACACTGAACCCCTGAACTACCACGGCACCGGAACAAAACACGCCCGATGCATTTCACTCGTTACCCGCGCCGCTGAAACCTGTGAAAGCGCACAACACCCGAACCAGACTCGCGCTCAAACAATGCGCGGCTCCAGCTTGGCAATCTCACGTTTATCATTACAGGGGAATTTGCGCAAATAATTCGCAAATTTTATTGGCTTCTTAGTTAAGATCTGACGGCTTCGGGGCGCATCGTCGCGGCATTCGGAACAATGGGGCGGTCCGGCCCGGCACCGTTCGTTCCGGGCACGGGAATCCACGATGATCTTCGGCGCGTTGCCGGCCTTGAATCGCTCAGCAGGCGGCCATTGCCTGGGCAGTGTCCAGCATCCGGTTGGAGAATCCCCATTCATTGTCATACCAGCACAGGACCCGCACCAGGCCGCCCTCGCCAACATGGGTCTGCGCGGTGGCCAGGATCGAGGAATGCGGGTTGTGGTTGAAATCCGACGAAACCAGCGGCAGGTCGCTGACGGCGAGTATGCCGCGCAGCGGGCCTTTGGCGGCGGCCTGCCGCACCGCGTGGTTGATCTCTTCCGCGGAGACCGGGCGTTCGGGCAGAAAGCTGAGATCGACGACGGATACGTTCGGCGTCGGAACCCGTATGGCGGAGCCATCCAGCCGGCCTTGCAAGTTCGGCAGGACAAGGCCGACCGCGCGGGCCGCGCCCGTGGATGTCGGGATCATCGACAGCGCCGCGGCGCGGGCGCGGTAAAGGTCGGAATGCGCCGTATCCAGGGTCGGCTGGTCGCCCGTGTAGCTGTGGATCGTCGTCATGTATCCGGTTCTGATCCCGAACGCGTCGTCCAGAACCGTGGCGACCGGCGCAAGGCAGTTCGTGGTGCAGGAAGCGTTGGAAACGATCCTGTCGGCAGCGGTCAGCACCTGATGATTGACCCCAAAGACGACGGTCTTGTCCACGTCGTCGCCCGGCGCGGAAATCAGCACCCGGCGGGATCCGTTATCAAGGTATTGCGCCGCCTTGTTCCGGGACCTGAAAACACCGGTGCATTCCAGCGCGACGTCCACGCCATCCCAGGGCAGCGCGTCGGGATTGCGGTCTTGCGTCACGCGAATGCGGTGATTGTCGATCCGCAACACATCGCCTTCGACAGTCACCTGCGCATTCAGATGTCCATGCACGGAGTCAAACTGCAACAGATGCGCATTCACCCCGATCGGCGCGAGATCGTTGATCGCCACAATCTCGAGGTCGTTTCGTCCGCTTTCGATCCAAGCGCGCAGAATGCATCTTCCGATGCGCCCGAACCCGTTGATGGCCAGCCTGGTCGGCATATCCGTTTCCCTCCGAAATCCGTCTGACCCGCATCCCGCGGGGTTATGGTAGCGCTAACATCACGCTTAACACGCCCTGTCCGGCCTGGCCAGTCCCGGCGACGCGGCGCGGTCATTTCATCAATCGGCTGGCATATTCGTTTCGGGTCCGGGGCCGGTTTTCCGGAACGGGACGCCCCCGCGGGCAGACCGCACACGAACCTTCGGTCAGAGAGACCTGCGGTATTGCCTCTGTGTTTTTCCCGTCCATCGTTTGGAGGCATGGTGGAACCCGCTCAGATTGGCATAGCCAAGCAGGACGGCGATGTCCCTCAGGCCGGGGTGCGCGTCGTTCAGGCAGTTCTGCGGCGGCAAGTCCTTGGCGAGGGTCCGAACGCAGACAGCCCCGTGTCCAAGCCTGGGCGCATGTCAGTTCCCCGCATCGGCGGGATGGCCAGCCCGGCGCGGGCGCTTCCTCCGGATGCAACGTGCGGACAAGCCGTCCGGGCGGATCATCGACATCGTCTTTCCTGCTTCCGTCCCTGCAGGCAACGCAAAACCGCCGTTCGACCACAACCGGAAACGGACGGAGCGTCCCTGCCAGCCGTCATCGCAGAAACCGGCCGGGCCTCAATCCTGCCGCACCCGGTGCCGCAGGAAACGAGATTTTGACTCTGCGTCCGGTTGCCGTTCATATGGGCGGGATTGTCGCCCGTCTCTGAAAAGGAAACATCATGGCTGTCTCGTTGCAGGTCATCTACCCGATAGGGGAGAACACCCATTTCGACGACGCGTATTACCTAGATACCCATATGGACCTGGTTGACCGGCATATGGGGCCGCATATCGAACGCGTCCTCGTGACAAGGGGCGTCGCCGGAGGTCCGGACATGCCGCCCGAAATCTATGCTATCGCGACGATCGTATTCGCGGATCAAAGCGCCATGGCCGCGGCGTTGAAGGCTTCCGCGCCCGTCATGGCCGATATTCCGAAATTCACCGACACCAAGCCGCAGATCCTGATCGGTGAGGTCGTCGCCTAACCCGCCCCGCGCGTCGGGTGTCGCGTCCGGAAACAACTGCGATGCGAACAGGGGTTCGCATCGGCACGGGTGGGAGCCAAACAGATGCCGCAGATCGCCAGCTTTCACGACCTGAAGGACGCGTCGGTTTTCATCACCGGCGGCGGGTCGGGCATCGGCGCCGCGCTGACGGACGGATTTCTCGGACAGGGCGCGCGGGTCGCGTTCATCGGGCGATCCGACGCCTCTGCCTTCGTCGCGGACATGCAGTCCAGGCACGTCCGCGCGCCGCTGTTCCTTCAGGGCGACATCACCGACACCGACCGGCTCGAACGGGCGCTTGCCGAAGCGGCGGAAAAGCATGGTCCGGTCAGGGTTCTGATCAACAACGCGGCCAATGACCAACGCCACAGCCTGAAGGAAGCCACGCCCGAATTCTGGGACGCGATGCTGGCCGTCAATCTCAAGTGCTACTTCTTCGCCTGCCGGGCGGTGGCGCCGGGGATGGAGAAGGCCGGGACCGGATCGATCGTCAATTTCAGTTCGATCAGCTACATGATGGGCAATGCCGGGTATCCGGCCTACACGGCGGCCAATGCCGGCATCACCGGCCTGACACGCAGCCTCGCCCGCGAATTGGGGCCGCATGACATCCGCGTCAATGCAATCGCTCCCGGCTGGGTGCTGACGCAAAAGCAGATGGATCTCTGGGCGACGCCCGAAGACCTCGCCGCGCATCTGGACCGTCAATGCCTCAAGCGGCATCTCGCGCCGGCCGATATCGTCGGCAGTGTGCTTTTCCTTGCCTCCGACACAAGCCGGATGATGACCGGCCAATGCATCGTCGTCGATGGCGGCGTCGTGACGACCGGTTGAGGCGGCACGGATGCCGGACCGGACCCAAATTGCCGAATGGATCGCACTGGACTGGGGCACGACCCGGTTGCGCGCCTGGGCGATGCGGGGACATACCGTCATTGACAAGCGCGAGACCGGCGACGGAATGGCCACAATTCCGCGTGACGGATTCGAACCAGCGCTGTTGCGCCTAGTCGCGGACTGGATGGGTCCGGGCCGGACGGATGTCATCGCCTGCGGCATGGTCGGCGCGCGGCAGGGCTGGGCGGAAACACCCTATGTAGCAGTGCCCGCAAAACCACCGGTCGCGTCCCCGCATCAGGCACCAGCGCAGTCCCCGCATTTACGGGTCCGGATCATACCGGGGATGAAACAGGAGAACCCCGCCGACGTCATGCGCGGCGAGGAAACCCAAATCGCCGGCTTCCTGGCGCTCAACAGGGGCTGGGACGGCATCCTGTGCCTGCCCGGAACCCATACCAAATGGGTGCATGTCAGCGCTGGCGAGATCGTCAGTTTCCAGACCTTCATGACCGGCGAACTCTTCGCCCTGCTGGGCAGGCAATCGGTCCTGCGCCATTCGATCGGCGAAACCGGATGGGATGATACCGCGTTCTCGGACGCAGTGGACGACACGAGATCGCGCCCGGAGCGGCTCGCCAATGCTCTCTTCGCGCTGCGCGCGGCCGATCTGCTGCACGGGCAGACCCCGGAAGCGGCGCGGTCCCGGCTGTCCGGCCTTCTGATCGGGGCCGAACTGGCGGCATCGCGGCCCTATTGGCTCGGGCAGCAGGTCGCCGTCATCGGTGAAACCGCGCCGGCCCGCCCCTACGTCCGCGCCCTTGAACTGCAAGGCGTCCCGGCGATATTTGCCGACGGCGCAAGAATGACGCTGGCGGGCCTGAGCGCGGCCCGAGACCACCTGAAAGCGGCGACATGAGCAGACCGCTGATCGCCATCCTGCGCGGCATCACGCCCGAAGAGGTCGAAGATGTCGCCGCCGCTCTCGTCGACGCCGGCATCGACCGGATCGAAGTGCCGCTGAACTCGCCTCAGTCCTTGAGAAGCATCTCTATTCTGGCGAATGCCTTCGGATCCTCCGCCCTGATCGGCGCCGGCACGGTTCTTGCGGAAACCGAGGTGGACGCCGTTGCCGACTGCGGCGGGCGGCTTGTCGTATCGCCTGACACCAACATCGCGGTGATCGCCCGCACCAAGGCGCGCGGCATGCAAAGCTGGCCGGGTGTGTTCACGCCGACCGAAGCCTTCACTGCCCTGCGGGCCGGGGCCGACGGGCTGAAACTGTTCCCCGGCGTCCTGGCCGGCCCCGCCGGTCTCAAGGCCATGCGTGCTGTCCTGCCCGCCGGAACCCCGGTCTTTGCCGTCGGAGGGGCCGGCGCGGACAATCTCGATGCATGGATCGCCGCCGGAGCGGACGGGTTCGGAATCGGCACCGCTCTCTACCAGCCCGGCCTGTCCGCAGCGCAGGTCGCCAGCCGCGCCCGCAACATCATCGCCGCCTATGACGGGGCGCGCGGCCGGCAGGCCGGATAACAAGGTCTCCGGGCGGCACAAGACCGCCCGGAGACGTGGGTCACTTGCGCTTTTTCGGCGGCATCAGATCGGTGATCGTACCCTCGAACATCTCGGCGGCGAAGTTCAGCGTTTCGCTCAGCGTCGGGTGCGGGTGGATCGTGTGGCCCAGATCGACCGCATCGGCGCCCATTTCGATGGCCAGCGCCGCCTCGGCAATGAGATCTCCGGCATTGGTGCCGACGATGGCCGCGCCGACGACCCGGTCATCCTCGGGATCGAACAACAGTTTGGTCATGCCCTCGCTGCGCCCGTTCGACAGCGACCGGCCGGATGCGGCCCATGGGAAAACGCCCTTTTCGACCTTGATGCCTCTGGTCTTGGCCTCGGTTTCGGTCAGTCCGACCCAGGCGACCTCCGGGTCGGTATAGGCGACCGAGGGGATCACCTGCGCATCGAACGCCCGCTTGTGGCCGGCGGCCACCTCGGCCGCGACCTTGCCCTCATGCACCGCCTTGTGCGCCAGCATCGGCTGGCCGACCACGTCGCCGATCGCGAAGATATGCGGCACACCGGTGCGCTGCTGGCGATCGACCGCGATGAAGCCGCGCTCGTCCACCGCGACTCCCGCCGCCCCGGCATTGATCAGCTTGCCGTTGGGCCGCCGCCCGACCGAGACCAGCACCCGGTCGAACACGTCGGTGGAGACCCCGCCCTTGTCGTCCTCGAAGGTCACCTTCAGGCCCTTCTTCTGGGCCTCCATCGCGGTCACCTTTGTCTTGAGCAGGATCTTCTCGTAGCGGCCCTCGATACGTTTCTGCAGCGGGCGCACCATGTCCTTGTCCGCACCCGGCATCAGCTGGTCCATGAACTCGACCACGGTGATCTTCGCGCCGAGCGCATCATAGACACAGGCCATTTCCAGACCGATGATGCCGCCGCCCAGGACCAGCATGCGCTTCGGGATCTCGGCCAGTTCCAGCGCCCCGGTGCTGTCCATCACCCTGGGGTCGTCATGGGGGATGAAGGGCAGCTCCACCGGTTCAGAACCGGCGGCGATGATGCACTGATCGAAGCTGACCGTCGTGTCGCCATCTTCACCGCCCGAAACCGCGATCATGTTCGGCCCCGAGAACGTCCCCGTGCCGCGCACCACCTTGACCTTGCGCGCCCGCGCCAGCCCGTCGAGACCGCCGGTCAGCTGGCTGACCACCCCATCCTTCCAGCCGCGCAATGCGTCGAGATCGACCCTGGGTTTCGCAAAGCTGATCCCCTGCGCGCCCATCTCCTCGGCCTCGGTGATCACCTTTGCCGCGTGCAGCAGCGCCTTTGAGGGGATACAACCCACGTTCAGGCAGACCCCGCCCAGCGTCGGATTGCGCTCGATCAGGATGACCGACTTGCCCAGATCGGCGGCGCGAAAGGCCGCTGTATAGCCGCCGGGACCCGAACCGAGAACGACGATCTCGGCGTGGTGCTGGCCCGCACCGCCGGCCGTCCCGGTCGCTGCAACGGCGGCCGGCGCAGCCGCGGCCGGAGCGGCCTCGACGGCCGCTTCGGACGCCGCCGCCCCTTCCAGCACCATGATCACGCTGCCCATCGACACCCTGTCGCCTTCCGCGACCCGGATCTCCCTGACCTTGCCCGCCGCCGGGCTCGGCACTTCCATTGTCGCCTTGTCGCTTTCCAGCTCGATCAGCGGGTCCTCGGCGGCGACCTCGTCGCCGACGCTGACCAGGATGCTGATCACGGGCACATCGGTGAAATCACCGATATCGGGAACCTTGACCTCCATATCCGCACCCTCCTTACAGCATCAGCCGGCGCACATCGCCGAGCAGGAATTTCAGCGTGGCGCAGAACCGGGCCGCCAGCGCCCCGTCGATGGCCCTGTGATCGTAGGACAGGCTCAGCGGCTGCATGTTGCGCGGCACGAAAGCCTCCCCATCCCAGACCGGCGCCATCCTGGACCGGGTCAGGCCCAGGATCGCCACCTCGGGCGCGTTGACGATCGGGGTAAAGCTGGTGCCGCCGATACCGCCGAGGCTGGAAATCGTGAAACTCGCGCCGGACATGTCATCGCCCTTGAGCTTGCCCTCGCGTGCCCTGGCCGACAGCTCGCCCAGCTCCTTGCTGATCTCGATGATGCCCTTGCGGTCGGCCGCCCTGATCACCGGCACAACCAGCCCGTTGGGCGTGTCCGCCGCAAAGCCGATATTGTAGAAATCCTTCCTGATCAGCTTGTCGCCATCCGGGTGGATCGAGGAATTCACCTCCCAATGCGTTTTCAGGGCCGAGATCGAAGCCTTGATGACAAAGCTCAAGAGCGTCACGCGATAACCTTCCTGCTTGGCCTGGCCGTCCAGTTCGCGGCGATAGGCGTCGAGATCGGTGATGTCGGCCTCCTCGTTATGCGTCACATGCGGAATGTTGAGCCAGGACCGGTGCAGCGCCGGACCGGACAGCTTCTTGATGCGCGGCATCTCCACGTCTTCCACGGGTCCGAACTTGCTGAAATCCACGGCCGGGATCGGCGGGATGCCCATGCCGCCTGAAACCCCGCCGGCGGCCGCCGCCGGTGCGGTGGTCGATTTCAGGAATTTCGTCACATCCTCGCGCAGGATGCGCCCCTTGCGCCCGGTGCCGTTGACCTTGCTCAGATCCACGTCCAATTGCCGGGCAAAGGCGCGCACGGACGGGCTCGCATGGACCTTGCCAAACCCGGCATCGGTCACCGCTGGCGCCGCCGCCGGCGCGGGGGTGGCCACAGGCGCCGCGGGGGCCGGGGCGGGAGCGTCCGGGGCGGCCTCGACGGCCGGCCCGGACGCCGCTCGCTCGGCCTCGACCAACAGGATCACGCTGCCCATCGACACCTTGTCGCCTTCGCTCACCCTGATCTCGGTCACCTTGCCCGCGGAGGGGCTCGGCACTTCCATCGTCGCCTTGTCGCTTTCCAGTTCGATCAGCGGGTCTTCCTCCGCGATTACGTCGCCAACGCTTACCAGGATGCTGATCACCGGAACATCGCTGAAATCGCCGATATCCGGCACGGTCACTTCAATAGCCATCTGTCTTGTCTCCTCGTGTCCCGCGCTCAGACCAGGCGGGGGTTCGGCTTGGCGCCGTCAATGTCGTATTTGCTCAGGGCGGATTCCATCTCTTCGCGGCTCACATGGCCAGCGCGGAAAAGCCGCTCCATCGCCGCCGCCGCGATATGGTTGGCATCCACCTCGAAGAACCGCCGCAGGTTGACCCGGCTGTCCGACCGGCCGTAACCATCGGTGCCCAGCACCGTGAAGTCGTTCGGTACCATCGCCCGGATCTGTTCCGCATAGTTCTTCATGTAGTCGGTGGCCGCGATCACCGGGCCCTTGGCCCTGGCCAGCTGCCGCGTCACGAAGGGCTGCTTTTCCTCCTCCAGCGGGTTCAGCCGGTTCCAGCGCAGGCAATCCTGGCCTTCGCGCGCCAGTTCGTTGAGCGATGTCGCCGACCAGATGTCGCTGGTCACGCCGAAATCCTCCTCGAGCATCTCCGCCGCCCTGATCGCCTGCACCAGGATCGTGCCCGAGCCCATCAGGTTCACGTGCCGGTCGCCGGGCTTCGGGGTTTCGCGGAACCGGTACAGCCCCTTGATGATGTCCTCCTCGACCCCCATGGGCATGTCCGGGTGGCTGTAGTTCTCGTTCATCAGCGTCAGGTAGAAATACACGTCCTCCTGGTCCACATACATGCGCTGCAGCCCGTGATGCACGATCACCGCAACCTCGTACTGGAAGGTCGGGTCATAGCTGACGCAGTTGGGAATGGTGCCCGCGAGGATGTGGGAATGCCCGTCCTCGTGCTGCAGCCCCTCGCCGTTGAGCGTCGTGCGCCCGGCGGTGCCGCCCAGCATGAAGCCGCGCGCCCGGCTGTCGCCGGCGGCCCAGGCCAGGTCGCCGATCCGCTGGAACCCGAACATCGAATAGTAGATGTAAAACGGGATCATCGGCACGCCATGGTTGGAATAGGCGGTCGCCGCCGCGATCCAGTCGGCCATGGCGCCGGCCTCGTTGATGCCCTCCTGCAGCACCTGCCCGTCCACGCTCTCCTTGTAGAAAGACATCTGGTCGGCGTCCTGCGGGGTATAGCGCTGCCCCAGCGGGTTGTAGATCCCGACCGAGCGGAACAGCCCCTCCATCCCGAAGGTGCGGCTTTCGTCCGGCACGATCGGCACCACGTTCTTGCCGATCTTCTTGTCGCGCAAGAGCGTGGTCAGGATGCGCACGAAAGCCATGGTGGTCGATATCTCGCGCTCGCCCGTGCCCTTGAGCTGGGCGTCGAATTTTTCGAGTCCCGGAATCTCCAGCTTGTCGCAGGCCGACTGACGCTGCGGAAAGGCCCCGCCGAGCGCCTTGCGGCGATCCGCCAGATAGGCCTTCTGCGCGTTGTTCAGGGTGACAAACGGCGCCTTGCCCACGTCCTCGTCGCTGACCGGAATCTGGAACCGGTCGCGGAAGGCGCGCAACTGCTCCTCGTTCAGCTTCTTCTGCTGGTGGGTGGTGTTCTGGCCTTCGCCCGCCGTGCCCATGCCGTGCCCCTTGACGGTCTTGACCAGCAGGCAGGTCGGCTGCCCCCTGGTTTCCGTTGCGCGCTTGAAGGCGGTATAGACCTTTTCCGGATCGTGCCCGCCCCGGCGCAGCGCCCAGATCTGATCGTCGGTCCAGTCTTCGACCAGCGCCGCGGTTTCCGGGTACTTGCCGAAGAAATGCTCGCGGATATAGGCACCGTCCTTGGATTTGAAGGTCTGGTAATCGCCATCGACGGTTTCATCCATCAGCTGGCGCAACCGCCCGGTGCTGTCGTTTTCCAGAAGCTCGTCCCAGCCCTTGCCCCACAACAGCTTGATGACGTTCCAGCCGGCGCCGCGGAAATCTCCCTCGAGCTCCTGCACGATCTTGTGGTTGCCGCGCACCGGGCCGTCGAGACGCTGCAGGTTGCAGTTGATCACGAAGATCAGGTTGTCGAGCCCTTCGCGCGCCGCGAGATCAATGGCGCCCCGGCTTTCCGGTTCGTCCATCTCGCCATCGCCAAGGAAGCACCAGACCTTGCGGTCGACCATGTCGATCAGGCCGCGGTTGTGCATGTATTTCATGAACCGCGCCTGGTAGATCGCCATCAGCGGACCCAAACCCATGGATACGGTCGGGAACTGCCAGTAATCGGGCATCAGCCAGGGATGAGGGTAGGAGGACAGACCCTTGCCATCGACCTCCGAGCGGAAGTTTACCAGTTCCGCTTCGCTGATCCGCCCTTCCATGAAGCTGCGGGCGTAAATGCCGGGGATCACGTGGCCCTGGAAGAACACCAGGTCGCCGCCGTGGATCGCCGATTTGGCGCGCCAGAAATGGTTCAGACCGATATCGTACATCGCCGCCGAGCTGGCGAAAGACGCGATATGCCCGCCATATTCGCTGCTTTCCTTGTTGCGGCGCACGACGGTGGCCATGGCGTTCCAGCGGTTGATGGTGCGGATGCGCCATTCCATTTCCAGGTCGCCGGGAAAGGCTTCCTGGTCGTCCGCCGGGATCGTGTTCTGATAGGGCGTGGTGGCGGAAAACGGCAGGTTTGCCCCGGCCGCGCGGGCCTGCTGCACCGCCCTGTCGAGCAGGAAATGCGCACGATTCGCCCCGTCGCGTTCGATCACGTCGGCGATCGCTTCCTGCCATTCCTGGGATTCGACAGGGTCAATGTCTTGAGTGTGGTCCGTCATCAGATCCTCTTCCCTTGTGTCATTGCCGTTTTTTAGTTTAACGGTGAACTACTTTCAGCGCATCGACTGTTCGTTTCGATTGGAGCCATGATTTCAAGCTCTTCTCCCTCGGGCGCCCGGGTAACACGTTCGCCTGACGCAACGTAGTCCTTCCGCCGCATAGCACGATTGCGATCAGCGCATAGCAAAAAATTGTTCGACGCTAAACTATTTTTCGAATCCGGTGCATGCCGGGACCGGGCATGTTCAGACATGGAACTGCGCAAGAACCGCCAGCCCGACCACCAGCAGCATGGACACTGCCATCGCCGCGTTTATCGCGACATGGGTTCTGCGCGGCAGATCGAGTTCGCCAAGCTTGATTCCGGCCCAGAGCCAGAGAAAATGGATCGGCACCCAGATCACGTTTATGATCAGGAACTTCAGCAGAGTTTCCGCGGCCAGGCTGCCGGGAAGGAACGAAAATCCGGTGAACAGCGTGGTGTTGACCGCATAGGCCTTGGGATTGATCACCTGAAGCGCAATCCCGCCATAGACACCCGGCGGCCTGCGGCGCCGGATGAATGCAAGCCGCGACCCCGCGAAAGCGATGCGGACCGCAAGATACAGAAGATAGGCGGCGGACAATACGAACAAGGCCATGCGCAGACGCGGATCGGCCAGCAGAACGGCGGCCAGACCGCTGACGACGGCAAGCGCCACGAGGTTGGTTCCCAGGAACAATCCGCCGACATACCTGATCCCGGCGGCGGCACCAAAGCCCGAACCGACACCGGCCGTGGACAGAACGCCCGGGCCGGGCGTGATGAGCAGAAAGAACACCGCCGCGGCGAAGGTCAGCATCCGGTATCCGTTTCTGTGTGCGGCATCGTTGGCTCCCCCTCCTGCCCGACAGATCATCGGCGTCGCGGACTCCCAGCTTGGAACAGGGAAACCGCACTTGTCTACGGGCTTTGTGCGTCGGTCCGACCGAGCAGACCGCCAGATGCCCAGGCCGTCGCTGTCACCCGCGCAGCCCCAACTGCCGTTCGCGCCGCCAGATGATCAGGCCGGAACAGACGACCACCGCCGCCCCGGCCAGGGTCCAGGCGTCCGGTATGTTGCCGAACACGACAAAGCTGCTGATCGTGAGATAGATCATGAAGGAATAGGTATAGGGCATCAGCGTGTTCGCCGGCGCGAACCCATGCGCGCGGGTCAGCAGTTCGTGTCCCGCCCAGCCGAAACCGCCGAGCGCCA
The DNA here is from genome assembly GCF_030164465.1 of Sedimentitalea xiamensis. Taxonomy (GTDB): domain Bacteria; phylum Pseudomonadota; class Alphaproteobacteria; order Rhodobacterales; family Rhodobacteraceae; genus Sedimentitalea; species Sedimentitalea xiamensis. The sequence continues at coordinate 207,770 of NZ_JASNJE010000003.1, read as the reverse complement.
GCATCAGAACCCAGTCCATCGGCGTCGCGGGGGTTTGCCATGTGGCGACAGCCAGGGGCAGCAAGGCGATGGTGCCCACGGCCCCGGCATAGAACTGCATGGTCTCCGCCGCGATCAGACCCGACAATCGCCGGGTCATCACCGAATAGAACGCCATGCAGAACGCGTTCACGACCGACAGCAGGGCCGCCCAGTGAAACTCTTCGCCCAACGGACGGATGATGACGAGAACGCCGCAGAACCCCAGCACGATGGCGAACCAGCGCGTCGGTCCCACCTTTTCCCCCAGCAGCGGCACGGACAGGGCGCAAACGATGATCGGCGCGGAGAACATTATGGCAGAGGTGACGGTCAGGGTCAGGTAATTCAGGGCGATGAAATTCAGCACCGTGGATCCGACGAGCAATCCGGCGCGCAACAGCACCAGCCCCATATGGCCCGACCCGAAACGCCGCCAGTTCAGCCCGCCCCGGCCGATCTGCGCCAGGGAAATGGCAAAATGGCCGAGATAGCGCATGAAGGCGAGCTGGAAGGCCGGGAAACCGGCGACAACGAGCCATTTCACCGAGGTATCAAGAACCGCAAAGAACAGATATGCCCCGAGCATCATCACGATGCCCAGCCGGGCGCGGTCCTGTCTGACCTGGGCCGTCAGGCCGGTCACGGGCTATTTCTCGAATCGCCTGGCAAAGAAATCCACCATTTCAGGCACCATCGCATCGCCCATCCCCTGATCCACCGCCGTATTCAGGGCTTCCCGCGCACATTTGGACATGATGGTGGCCGCACCCAGATCTTCGGCCATCTTGCCGTAATATCCCACATCCTTGGCGGCATTGCGCACCGAAAACGCCAGAACATCGGGGTCGCCGTCGATCCCGTAGGCCTTGATGAAATCCATCATCCCAGATTTCAGCGGCCCGGCGGACATGACGTCATAGAGATCCTGGCGTCCAACCCCGGCGCGGTCCGCCATGGCAAAGGCCTCGGCCATGGCGTTCGCCGTCGTCATGGCGAAGAAATTGTTGATCAGCTTGATGGTATGGCCGTTGCCGAGCGCGCCGAGGTGAAACACGTTTTCCCCCAGGTCCTTCAGCACCGGTTCCACCTTGTCAAAGGCGGCCTTGTCCCCGGAACACATGATGTTGAGCATCCCGTCGACCGCGTGCGACGGGGTGCGCCCCAAGGGTGCGTCCAGATAGGTCGCGCCTTTTTCCGCGACCTCCGCGCCCAGGTCCTTGGTCGATCCCGGAAGCGAGGTGCCGAAATCGATCACGATGGTTCCGGGGGTCAGGCCCGCGATCACGCCATCTTCGCCGCGCATGCGTTTCTCCACCGACTCCGAGGTGTCCATGCACAACATCACGATGTCCGACGCCGCCGCGAGTTCGGCGGGGCTCGCCGCCTCTGTGGCTCCTGCGGCGACGGCGGCGTCGATCCGGGGGCGGGTGACATTGCCCATGACCGTCAACTCGTAACCCAGCGATTGCAGCCGCCCGACCATGGCCGCGCCCATCAGGCCAAGTCCGATAAATCCGATCTTTGGTTTGCTCATCCCATGTTCTCCCTGTTGTCTCAAACGACGCCCGTGGCATCGGGTGTCCGTCACCGCGCCACCTGCCGCCGTGTCACATCACCGCCCCGATCTGCCAGGGCACGAACTCGTAATCCCCAAGGCCCTGCGCCTCGGACCTGGATGCTTCGCCCGAGGCAACGCGCAGGATCAGTTCGTAGATCTCCCGGCCCTTCTCTTCGAGCGTCACGCCCCCGGTCAGCATGTCGCCCGCGTTCACGTCCATGTCCTCGGTCATGCGGGTATACATCTCGGAATTGGTCGCCACCTTGATCGTCGGCGCGGGCTTGGACCCGAAGGCCGAACCGCGCCCGGTTGTGAAGACGACGAGGTTGCAGCCCCCGGCGATCTGCCCGGTGACGCTCGCCGGGTCATAACCGGGGCTGTCCATGAAGGTGAAGCCCTTTGCTGTCACCGGCTCGGCGTATTTGTAGACCCCGGTCAGCGGGCTGGTGCCGCCCTTGGCCGCCGCGCCGAGGCTTTTCTCGAGGATCGTGGTCAGCCCGCCCTTCTTGTTGCCGGGGCTGGGGTTGTTGTCCATGCTGCCCTTGTTGCGGGCAGTGTAATCCTCCCACCATTTGATCAGCCCGACCAGTTTCTCGCCCGTGGCCCGATCCGCCGCGCGGCGGGTCAGCAGGTGCTCGGCGCCATAGATTTCGGGCGTCTCGGCCAGCACACCCGTACCGCCCTGCGCCGTGAGCAGGTCGCAGGCATAGCCAAGCGCCGGGTTCGCGGTGATGCCCGACCAGGCATCGGAGCCCCCGCATTGCAGGGCGACCATCAGTTCGCTGGCCGGGCAGGGTTCGCGCCGCGCCGCATCGGCCAGCGGCAGCATGGCGCGCACCTTCTCGATGCCCAGTTCCACGGTGCGGCGCAGCCCCGCGACGGACTGGATGTTCATGGTCTGGAACAGCGGCCCCTGTTTCAGCCCATAGGCTTCGAGCAGCCAGTCGATCTGGTTCATCTCGCAGCCCAGCCCCACCATCAGAACGCCCGCATGGTTCGGATGGCGCGCATAACCCCACATCACCCGTTGCAGCGCCTCGAACCCCTCGCCATCTCCCGCCATGCCGCAGCCGGTGCCGTGCACGAAGGCCACCACCCCGTCGACATTGGGATAGGCGGCGAGTTCCTCGGGGCCAAAGGCATCGGCGATGCGTCGCGCCGCGGTGGCGGAACAGTTCACCGAGGTCACGATGGCGATATAGTTGCGCGTACCGACCCGGCCGTTTTCTCGCCGATAGCCCATGAAGGTATCGCGTTCCCCCTCAGGCACCGGAGTCACCGGGCGCATATCGGTGCCGAACTCATATTCGGCTTCCGTATTGCGGAAGGCCACGTTGTGCGTGTGCACATGTTCGCCCGGTGCGATGTCCTGCGACGCCAGCCCGATGAACTGCGCGTATTTGCGGATCTGTTCGCTCTTTGCGATGGCGCGCGTCGCGATCTTGTGGCCCGACGGGATCAGACCGCGGGTCGCGGTGCCTTCCACGTCAGTGCCGGCCTGCAAGGCATGGGTTGCCGTCACCACATTGTCTTCGGCGTCAAGGCGGATGAAATCTTTCATGTCACTTTCCCTGAAATGATATGTCGAATCCTAGGCACAGGATGGCGAAACTGCCCGCCACCTGTGAATGGCCACATGCGGGCGTTCGGCCAGCCCGGCCCGCGCGGCGACCCAGAGATCGCGCATTGGTGATCATGTCAAACACCGCCGGGCCGAAATGCATCGGCGTGTCGGGTTGGATCCGGTCCCCCGGCAGCGAAATGTCCATCGGCTGAAACCAGTCGCAACCGGCGCGGTAACTGGCCAACAGCCGGTCATCGAAACCCGAAACTCCCGGCGGAACACGTTCCTGTTTCAGCCAGCCCGCGTAGAGGTCGTCCATAAGGGCCGCATATTCCCGGCGCACGGGATCCAGCACGGCGGCCTGGTCCAGAACGCTCTCGACCACCAGGTAGCCGTTGTTCCGGTAGAAATCGATCTGGGTTCGGGTCAACATGGCTGGTCTCTCTTCGGCGGTCTAACGGAAGAACATGGTCAGTTCCGGAAAGAACAGGATCAGCATCAGAACGAACAGCTGAATCGCGATGAAAGGCAGGAACCCCCTGAAAATGTCAGGCAACGATATATGCGGCGGGGCCACGGATTTGAGGTAGAACGCCGCTGGCCCGAAGGGCGGCGACAGGAAAGACACCTGCATGTTGACACAGAACAGGATGCCGAACCACACCGACAAAAAGCGCGGGTCCGCCACCAGCGGAGCGAAAACGCCGATCTCCTCGATCGGCAGTTTCAGCACGATGGGCAGGAACACCGGCATCACCAGCAGCACGATCCCGACCCAGTCCATGAACGCCCCGAGAAACAGGAAGATGATCATCATGACCGCAAGAACGCCCAGCGTCGGCATCTCGTAGCCCACGATCAGGTTGGCCACGTAGGTCGGACCGCCCGCGATGGTATAGGCCCCGGCCAGCGCCGTCGCGCCGAACGTCACCCAGATGATCGTGCCGGTTGATTTGAAGGTGCGCATCAGCGCCTCGCGCACCAGGGTCCAGGAAAATTCGCCCCGCAGGATGATCAGCACCAGCACGGCGAACGTGCCCATGCCCGCCGCTTCGGTGATCCCGGTGATGCCTCCGTAGATCGACCCCAGCACCACGCCGACGACCAGCATCGGCGCGATCAACCCCTTGCCCACGTCCCAGGCCGCCCTGATCCGCGCCGGGCGGACGAAAAAGGCAAGGTAGGCCAGCAGGCCGGCGATGATCGCGGCGCGGGTCATCATCTGGGTGGAACTCAGGATCGACGTGTGTTCATCGACCCGGCCCATCGAGATCAGGAAACCCGACCGGATCAGGGTCACGCCCAGGACGAGAATCGCGATGATCGACAGCAGCGCGCTGCCATAGACCCGTTTCTGGGCGCCGGTCATGTCATCCGGCCCCGGTTCCGGAAGCGGCGCGAGGCCCGGATTGAGACGCGTGCGCACGATGATGTAGAGCATGTAGCAGGACGCCAGGATGAACCCCGGCACAAAGGCGCCCTTGAACAGCGCATGGATCGAGGTCTCGGTGATCAGACCGTAAAAGATGAGGACGATGGACGGCGGGATCATCGTGCCCAGCGACCCCGATGCACAGATGGTCCCGATCGCCAGGTTCTGATCGTAGCCCAGCCGCAGCATCTGCGGCAGCGCGATCAAGCCCAGAAGAACCACCTCGCCACCGATGATGCCGGACATCGCTGCCATGACAACCGCCATCAGCGACGTGACCAGCGCAATGCCGCCCCGGGTCCGGTTCAGCCAGACCGACAGCGACGAATACATGTCGCGCGCGATGCCGGACCGTTCGAGAAGCGTCGCCATGAGGATGAACAGCGGGACCGAGATCAGCACGTAATCCGTCGTCAGCCCATACATCCGCTGGGCAAGGATATTGAGCGGCCCGGTCCCGAAGTTGCTCAACAGAAGCTCCGGCCCGAACTTCATCACCATTACAACGACAGCGAGAAATCCCGACGCGAATCCCAGCGGCATCCCGATGGCCAGCAAGGCCAGCATCCCGACCAGCAGGACAAGTGATATCGTTCCGATGTCCATGACTGGCCCCCTGCCGTCGCGGATCAGGTCTTTTCGACCTGCGCCTGCGCGCGTTTCACTTCTTCGATTGCGATGTCGATTTCATCGGCGACATCGTGCGATTCAGGGTCCTTGTCCCAGTCCCAGTAGAGATTGGAGACAGCCTGGATCGTCACCCAGATCAGAGTGAGCAGGATCAAAGGTTTCATCGTTGCCGGTATCGGCGGGTCCCAGGCGGTGCCGAACCGTTCCCACCGCATGAGCTTGGCATAGGCTTCGCCGAAGCCGCCCCAGATCACCGCGAAACAGAAGACGATGATCGCCAGGGTGGACAGCACGTCGAACAGCTTGCGCCAGGATCTCGGAACCATGTCGTAGAGAATGAAGATCCGGATATGGCTGCGTTGCTGCATCGCGTAGAGGCCGGAAAACAGGTAGACCATCCCGCCCAGCCACAGCGACGCCTCGTTGACCCAAAGCGTCGGCCGTTCGAACACGTAGCGCATGATCACTTCGTAGAACATGATGGCAACGATGACCGCCGGCAGGATCATCGCCACCCGGCTGAATCGCCAGGTGATCGCATCCACCCAGCCCGTGCGTTCGTGTTCGACCATGAGACCCTCGCCTGATCAGCCGGAAACGGGCGGGTGGCCCGCGATGGGCCGCCCGCGCCTTGCTGTCGCCTTACTCGGACACGAGCCCCAGTTGCTTGAGGTAGGACAGATGCGCCTGGACCAACGCCTCGGCTTCCGGAGACGTGGCGAATTCGGGCCATGTCGACTGCGCCGCATCGCGGAAGGCCTGAAGGTCTTCCGGCGACCATTCCGACAGCGTCACCCCGGCCGCACGCAATTCGGCTGCCGCTTCGGCATTCTTCTTCTCGAAGGTCAGGGCCGTGCGCAGGGCCAGCGCTTCCATCGCCACCGACATGATGCGACGATGCGCTTCGGGCATCGCGTCCCACTTGGCCTTGTTGCAGGCGAGGTGATCGGAGGGCATCGAATGGAAGCCCGGATAGTTGGTGAACTTGCCAAGGTCATAGAGCCCCAGCCCCACGTTGTTGGCCAGTCCCGACGCATCCGCGCCGTCGATGATCCCGGTTTCGAGCGCGGTGAAGATTTCGGTGAAATCCATCACGATCGGCTTGGCGCCCAGCTTCTCGAATATCTTGGTCTCCATGCCCGGCGGGGAGCGGAATTTCCAGTCCTTGAGATCCGCTATGCCCGCGATCGGCTTGGTCGAAGCCAGGCTCTCCTGCCCGTAGACCCACCAGCCCACGAGCTGCATGTCATACTTGTTGTAAAGCTTCTGCGCCGCCGCCAGGCCATCGCCGTAATACAGCCAGCTCAGTTGCTGATAGGGCGTGGCGTAACCGCCCATGATGTCGCCGACGAACTGGAAGGCCGGGTTCTTGCCGGTCTGATAGGCGCCGCCGGTCATGTCGCAATCCAGAATGCCGGTCGCCGCGGCATCGAATGTCTCCACCGACTTCACGACGGACGACGAATAGAACATCTCGATTTCGATTTCGCCGCCGGACATGGTCTGCACATTGTCCACGTATTCCGCGGCAAGCTTTCCGGAAACGGTTTCCGGGGCGTAGTGCGTCTGGATCCGCAGCTTTGTGGTTTCAGCCGATGCCGTCATGGCGGTCGCGGACAGCAGCGCCGCAACACCGGCGGCACAGGCCGCCTTCGTCAAAATCTTCATGATGTCCTCCCAGACAGTTTGTCTCAGCGACCTGCTTTTTGTCAGCGGTTATCGGGTCGCGTTCGAAAACCTTAGCAATCGGCTCACGTTGCGACAACAAAAAATCCGAAATTCTTGAAATTTTGAAATTTTGGCGCTAAATCAAAATTCACTGCACAGGACGCCCCCTTTCATATGCCTTCCCGAACCGAAACACCGGATATCTATGAAGACCTGCGGATCAAGCTGATCACAGCGCAGTTTTCGCCGGGCGCAAAGCTCAAACCCGCGGACCTGCGCGGTCTTTACGGATGCTCGGCCAACACGGTGCGCGAAACCCTGTTCCGCCTGGCTTCTGTCGGGCTCGTGCTTTTCGAGGACCAGCGGGGATTCCGAGTGCGCCCCACGAATGCCCGCAGGCAGCATGACCTGACGACGTTCCGCATCACCCTTGAACAGGAAGGCGCGACGCAATCCATGCGCCTGGGCGGCATCGAATGGGAAGCGCGCCTGACCGCGGCTCATCACAAGCTGTCCCATATCGAGAACCAGATCAGCAAGACCGGCGGCATCGAACCGGTTCTGATACCGTGGTGCAAGGCGGAATGGGAATTTCACGAAACACTCGTCTCGGCCTGCGATTCGCCGATCCTGCGCAGCACGTTTCAGTCGGTCTACGACCAGTTCCGGCAGCAACTGGTGACGCGCGAACGCAATTTCGGGTATTTCGAAGGCAATATCGCGGAACACCAGCGCATCGTGGATTGCGCGCTGAACGGCACCGCGCAAGACGTGCGCGATGCGCTCCACGACCATTTGAAGCGCAATCTGATCGGATCTCAGCCCGACGGCATGTCGTCGGCGATATAGGTCCGGATGATTTCGCCGAAATCGTTTTCGGCGACGAACCCCAGTTCCGCGGCCCGGCGGGTCTCGAAATCCTGCGGCCAGCCCGCGACGATGGACATGATGGCCTCGTCCGGCACCGGCCTGATCCGCGCCACGGCCGCGGCCCCGGCCACGTCACGCAGCGCTTCGATCTGTTCGGCGACGGTGCAGGACAGGCCGGGCATGTTCAGGCTGCGCCGCGCCCCCAGCGCAGAAATATCCATGCTGCCCGCCCGTGTCAGGAACCCGACGGCCGACCGGGGCGAGGCATGCCAGTGGCGCACGGTATCGGGCACCGGCAGCACCGCGTCCTGGCGGTTCAGCGGTTCCCGGATGATGCCCGAGAAAAAACCCGATGCCGCCTTGTTCGGCCTGCCTGGGCGCACGCAGATCGTCGGCAGCCGGATCGAAATCCCGTCGATGACCCCCTTGCGGCTGACATCGCTGACCATCAGTTCGCAGCACGCTTTCTGCGCCCCGTAGGAAGTCAGAGGCGCGGTTAGGAATTCATCCCCGATCCGGTCCGGGAACGGCGCGCCGAAAACCGCGATCGACGACGAAAAGACCACGCGCGGGCGGTATTGCCCGCCACTGGCCTCATGCTCGGCACGCAGGGCGGTCAACAACGCCCAGGTCGCGAACATGTTGACCTGCCAGCCCTTGTCGAAATCCTGTTCGGCCTCGCCCGAGACGATGGCCGCCAGGTGAAAGATCACGTCGGGACGGGTCGCGACCAGGCGCGCTGCGGCGCCATCTTCGGCCAGGCTGCCGGTGATACGCTGCGCCGCAGGCGCGCCATCGGGCGGAAACCCGAGATCGTGCAGGGTCAGTTCCGCAGGCTGACCGTTCCAGCCGGTTTCGGCCAGGTGAAAGGCCAGCTTCTGGCCGATCATGCCGCCGCCGCCGAGTATGAGAATCCGTGCCATGTCTTACTCCGTATCCATGCCGTTGCGCCTGCGCAGTTCCAGGTAGAGCCCGGAATGATCCTTGTCCGCGCCGCCCATCTTGTCGCAGAAATCGACGAAACGGTCGCGGATATGCTGCGAGGTCGGCAGGGTCAGGTTCAGGCCCGCCGCCTCTTCCAGCAGGTTGTCCAGATCCTTGACCTGGAACCTGGACAAGCCCCCCGGCACGAAGTTGCGCTGGGTCATGCGCTGGCCATGCTGTTGCAGGATGATGCTGTCCGCGAACCCGCCCCGGAGCGCCCGGCGTAACGCCGCCGGGTCGGCGCCGCCTTCCTCGATCAGCAGCATCGCTTCGGCGACGGCCCCGATCGTGACCGCGACGATCGCCTGGTTGGCCAGCTTGGCCAGTTGCCCCGCGCCGCCGGGGCCGACATGGACCGGACGGCCCATCGCCTCGAAGACCGGCACGGCCGCCGCAAAGACCCTGGCGTCGCCACCGACCATGATCGCAAGGCTGCCGGCTTCGGCCCCCTTGGTGCCGCCCGAAACGGGCGCGTCCAGGTGATCGAAGCCGAGTTCCTCAAGATGCGCCGCCTGCGCGCGCGCCTCGTTCGGCTTGGTCGAACTCATGTCCAGCCAGATCGCGCCGTCCCGCAGCGCATCCGTCACGTCGGCATTCAGGATCATCGCGCCGGTTGCCGATCCGTCGCTCAGCATGGTGATCACGAAATCCGCCGTTTCCACCGCCTCGACCGGGCTGGCGCAAACGACCGCGCCATCCGCGGCCAGCGCCTCGGCCTTTTCGGCGCTGCGGTTCCAGACCCTGACCGGGAACCCGGCTTTCAACAGGTTGCGGGCCATCGGCGCGCCCATCAGCCCCGTGCCCAGCACGGCAACAGTCGGTGTCATGTTCCGTTTCCTTTCAGATGGAGGCGGTCATGCCGCCATCGACATAAAGCGTATGCCCGTTCACGAAGGACGATCCCGGACCGGACAGGAAAACCGCCGCGGCGATCAACTCCTCCACCCGCCCCCAACGTCCCGCCGGCGTCCGTTGTTCCAGCCAGGCGGTAAACTTCGGATCGTCGACCAGCGCCTGGTTGAGCGGAGTCTGGAAGTAACCGGGCGCAATGGCATTGCATTGCAGCCCGTGCCGCGCCCAATCGGTGGCCATGCCCCGCGTCAGGTTGCGAATTGCGCCCTTTGTGGCCGTGTAGGGCGCGATGCCCGGACGGGCCAGTTCGCTTTGCACCGACGCGATGTTGATGATCTTGCCCGCGCCGCGCGGGATCATGTGTTTGGCGACCGCCTTGCCCACCAGAAACGCGCTGGTCACATTGGTGCGCAACAGCAGGTCCCACTTTTCCTCCGGAAAATCCTCCAGGGGCGCCCTGAACTGCATGCCGGCGTTGTTGATAAGGATGTCGATGGGGCCGGACTCCGCCTCGATCCGGGTCACGGCCGCTTGGACGGCAGATGGGTCGGTGACATCAAACGCCATGGCGTCCGCGTCGAAACCCTGCCCGCGCAAACCGTCCGCCGCGTCCTTCAGACGGCTTTGGTCACGCGCGTTCAACACCACGGCAGCGCCATATTCCGCCAGCCCGCGCGCCAGCGCCAGACCGATGCCCATACTGGATCCGGTGATCAGCGCGCGGCGGCCCGTGAGGTCGAAATGCGTTCCTGTCATCGCGCCCGTCCCTGTTTCATGTTCCGTCCCGAGGGTCCGAACTGAACCCTAGTATTTTCGATCACTTTGCACTAGGCCATTAAAAAACGGTGCGTTTCAACGCCGTTCGGGAGGAACCGGATGCAAGCTGTAGTGATCCATGCGGCAAAAGATTTGCGCATAGAATCATGCATTTGCGATCCGGTTGACACCGGGAAAGTCAAGGTTCGGATCGAAGCGGGCGGCATCTGCGGTTCCGATCTTCACTACTTTCAGCAGGGCGGATTCGGAGCCGTCAGACTGCGCGAACCGATGATCCTGGGGCATGAAGTCGCCGGGGTGATTTCCGAAATCGGCGAGGGGGTGGACGGGCTGAAAACCGGCGACCGGGTGGCGGTTTCCCCCAGCCGGCCCTGCGGATCCTGCACTTACTGCGAGACCGGGCTTTTCAATCACTGCCTGAACATGCGCTTTTACGGCAGCGCCATGCCGATGCCGCATATCCAGGGCGCTTTCCGGCAGGACCTGGTGGCGGACGCATCGCAATGCCACCTGATCGCACCACAGGTCCCGGCCGAAATTGCCGCATTCGCCGAACCGTTGTCGGTCGTGCTGCACGCGCTGAAGCGCGCCGGGCCGGTGGCCGGAAGGAAGGTTCTGATCACCGGCTGCGGCCCGATCGGCGCCCTTGCGGTTCTGGCGGCCAAGGCGCAGGGCGCGGCGGAAGTCGTCGCCACCGATGTGATCGACCATGTTCTCGGCATCGCGCTGACAGTCGGCGCGGACAAGGCGATCAACGTCGCCGCCACGCCCGGCTGGACGGGCGCGTGGAAAGCCGACAAGGGCAGTTTCGACGTGATGATCGAAGCCTCGGGCACCGAATCCGCGCTGCGGGCCGGGCTTGACGTTCTGCGCCCCCGCGCGGTGCTGGTGCAACTGGGGCTGGGCGGCGACGTGACGCTGCCGATCAACGCGCTTGTCGCCCGCGAGATCGACATGCGCGGCGCCTTCCGCTTTCACGAGGAATTCGCCGACGCGGTGGCCCTGATCAATGCCGGGACACTCGATCTTTCGCCGCTGCTTTCCGCCCGGTTCCCGATGCAGGATGCGGCGGCGGCCTTCGCCCTTGCCGGCGACCGAAACCGCGCGATGAAAGTGCAACTGGATTTTACCGCTGCCCCCGAAGGACGAGACCCGACATGACAAGACTGACCGGAAAACGCGCCCTTGTGACCGCCGCAGGCCAGGGCATCGGCAAAGCTTCGGCTCTGGCGATGGCCGCCGAAGGCGCCCAGGTCTTTGCCACCGATATCAACACCGATGCCCTGACGGCACTGGTCGAAGAGTCGGAGGGCAGGATCGAAATCTACCGGATGGACGTTCTGGATGCGGAATCCGTCGCCGAGGGCGTCGCCCGCGCCGCGCCGGACATCCTGTTCAACTGCGCAGGGTTCGTCCATGCCGGAACGGTTCTGGACGCGACCGAGGACGAATTGGATTTCGCCCTGAGCCTCAACGTCAAGTCGATGTTCCGCACGATACAGGCCGCCCTGCCCGGCATGCTGGATCGCGGCAACGGGTCGATCATCAACATGTCCTCAGCCTGTTCCTCGGTGATCGGCGCGCCCAACCGCTTCGTCTATGGCACCACCAAGGCGGCGGTGATCGGGCTGACGAAATCGGTCGCCATCGAATACATCACCCGCGGCATCCGCTGCAACGCGATCTGCCCCGGCACGGTGGAAAGCCCGTCGCTGCACGACCGGCTGCGCGCCACCGGCGACTATGAAAAGGCGATGAAGGATTTCGTCGCCCGCCAGCCAATGGGCCGGATCGCCAGGGCCGAGGAAATCGCCGCGCTCGTCGTCTATCTCGCCAGCGACGAAAGCGCCTTCACCACGGGACAGCCGCACATCATCGACGGTGGCTGGTCAGGCTGACCGGCCCATCACAAGGAATTTCCCAATGTCGGACAAGACCCCCAAACTGCGGTCTCAGAACTGGTTCAACAATCCGGACGACCCGGAGATGACCGCGCTCTATCTCGAACGCTACCTGAACTACGGCCTGACGCGCGAGGAACTGCAATCCGGCAAGCCGATCATCGGCATCGCCCAGACCGGCAGCGACCTGTCCCCCTGCAACCGCCACCATATCGAACTGACCAAGCGGGTGCGCGACGGGGTGATCTCGGCCGGCGGCACGGTGATCGAGATCCCGGTGCATCCGATCCAGGAAACCGGCAAACGCCCGACTGCGATGCTCGACCGCAACCTGGCCTACCTGTCGCTTGTGGAAACGCTGTTCGGCTATCCGATCGACGGCGTGGTGCTGAACATCGGCTGCGACAAGACCACCCCCGCGCTCCTGATGGCGGCGGCGACTGTCAACATCCCCGCCATCGCGCTCTCGGTCGGCCCGATGCTGAACGGCTGGTTCCGGGGCGAGCGCACCGGGTCGGGCACCATCGTCTGGAAGGCGCGCGAACTGCTGGCGGCGGGCGAGATCGACGACGACGGATTTCTCGAACTCGTCTCCTCCTCGGCCACCTCGGTCGGGTACTGCAACACCATGGGCACGGCAACGACGATGAATTCCCTGGCCGAGGCGCTGGGGATGCAACTGCCCGGATCGGCCGCAATTCCGGCGGCTTACCGCAAGCGGGGGCAGATGAGCTATGCCACCGGGCAGCGGATCGTGCAGATGGTGCATGACGATCTGAAGCCCACCGACATCATGACCCGGCAGGCCTTCGAGAACGCGATCGTGGTCAATTCCGCCATCGGCGGATCGACCAACGCGCCGATACATCTGAACGCCATCGCGCGGCACCTGGGCGTGAAACTGGACAACGACGACTGGCAGCGTCTCGGCCACAAGGTGCCGCTGCTCGTGAACCTGCAACCGGCGGGGGCCTATCTCGGCGAAGACTACTTCCACGCCGGCGGCGTACCTGCGGTGATCGGGGAACTGCTGGGCGCCGGGCTGCTGCCACATCCGGACGCGGTCACGGCGAACGGCAAGACCATGGCGGAAAACTGCGGCGACAAGCGCACAGAAACCCCCGAGGTCATCAAGCCGATTGGCGAACCGATGACGCGCGAGGCCGGGTTCATCAACCTGTCCGGCAATCTCTTTGACAGCGCGATCATGAAGACCAGCGTGATCTCAAAGGAATTCCGCGACCGCTATCTGTCGAACCCCGACGACCCCGAAGCGTTCGAGGGCCGCGCCATCGTGTTCGACGGCCCCGAAGATTTCCACAGGCGGATCGACGACGAGAGTCTCGGCATCGACGAACACTGCATCCTCATCATGCGCGGCGCCGGACCCATCGGCTATCCCGGAGGCGCGGAGGTGGTGAACATGCGCCCCCCCGCCTACCTGCTGAAACGCGGCATCCACGCCCTGCCCTGCATGGGCGACGGACGGCAGTCAGGCACCTCCGGCAGCCCTTCGATCCTGAACGCCAGCCCCGAGGCCGCGGATGGCGGCGGGCTGGCGCTGGTCAGGACCGGCGACCGCATCCGGATCGATCTGCGAAAATGCACCGCCGACATGCTGGTCGATCAGGCGGAACTGGACGCCCGCCGCGCGGCCCTCCCCGACCGCCCCTTCACCCCGCAGAGCCAGTCCCCCTGGCAGGAAATCTTCCGCCAGAAAGTGCGCCCCTTTTCCGAAGGCATGGTGCTGGAGGGCGCTCCGGACTTCCAGGACATCGCGCACAAGTCTGTCCCACGCGACAATCACTAGCAAGGAAACGAACACATGAAACTTCTACGTTTTGGCGAACCCGGCGCAGAAAAACCCGGCATGATCGATGGCGATGGCACCCTCCGCGACCTGTCCGGCGTCGTCGCAGACATTACCGGCGACACGCTGGGAGACGCCGCCCTTGCGCGCCTGCGCGAACTCGATCCGGCCAGCCTGCCGGCCGTGCCGGGCACCCCCCGCATCGGCCCCTGCGTCGGCAATATCGGCAAGTTCCTCTGCATCGGGTTGAACTATTCCGACCACGCCGCCGAAACCGGAGCGGCGATCCCCGACCACCCGATCCTGTTCTTCAAGGCCAATTCCGCCGTGGTCGGCCCCAACGACACGGTCAGCATGCCGCGCGGTTCGACCCATACCGACTGGGAGGTCGAACTGGGCGTGGTGATCGGCAAGACCGCGAAATACGTCTCCGAGGCCGAGGCGCTTGATTACGTGGCGGGCTACTGCGTGGTCAACGACGTGTCCGAACGCCATTTCCAGACCCAGTTGTCCGGCCAGTGGACCAAGGGCAAGTCCTGCGACACCTTCGGCCCCACAGGCCCCTGGCTGGTCACGCGGGACGAGATCGCCGATCCGCAGCAGCTCGACATGTGGCTGGACGTGAACGGCGAGCGCCGCCAGACCGGCAATACCAGGACCATGATCTTCACGGTGGCGCAGATCATCGAGCACCTGTCCAGTCTGATGACGCTGCATCCGGGCGACGTGATTTCGACCGGCACGCCGCCGGGCGTGGCGCTCGGCATGAAAAATCCGGTCTACCTCAAGGTCGGCGACCGGATGGATGTCTGGATCGAAGGTCTGGGCCAGCAGACCCAGATCGTCGCCGAGGACGCGTGACCATGGCACCGAAACTGTTGCAGATCGGATCGCTGACAGAGCGGATGAAGAACAACCTGGCGGCGGAATTCGACATCGTCCCGCTGCCGATGGATGGCGCGCAGGCGGCGTTCCTGGCCGAACACGCCGAATCCATCACCGCCGTCGTGAATGTCGGCCATTATGGCGTGCCGCCCGACCTGATGGCGGCGCTCACGAACCTCAGGATCATCTCGAACTACGGCGTCGGCTATGACACGATCGACGCCGCCGCCGCCGCCAAACGCGGAATCGTGGTCACGCATACGCCGAACGTGCTGAACGACGAGGTGGCAAACACGGCCATCCTTCTGTGGTTCGCGGTCAGTCGCCGGCTGGTCCCGAACGACGCCTATGTGCGCGCCGGACGATGGGAGAAGGAAGGCAACACCCCTCTCACCCACACGGTGCAGGGCCGCACCGTCGGCATCCTGGGCCTGGGCCGGATCGGCCAGGCCATCGCCGATCGGCTGGCGGTATTCGACGCCACGGTGGTCTATCACGCGCGCAGCGAAAAGGATGTGCCATACAGGTATTTCGCCGATCTGACCGAAATGGCGGCGGCCTGCGACGTGATGATCGTGATCACACCGGGCGGCGCGGAAACCCGGCATATGGTCAACGCCGAGGTGATGGCCGCCCTCGGTCCCGAGGGCATTCTGGTCAACGTCGCGCGGGGCACGGTCGTCGATGAAACCGCGCTGGTTCAGGCCCTGAAAGACGGCACGCTCGGCGGCGCGGGGCTCGACGTGTTCGAAGCCGAACCCAAGGTGCCCGAGGCGCTCTTCGCGATGGACAATGTCGTGTTGCAACCCCATGTGGGCAGCGCCACGCGCGAAACCCGGCAGGCGATGGGCGATCTGACCTGCGAAAACCTGACCCAATGGCTGAAGGACGGCACGACGGTGACTCCGGTGCCGGAGTGCAGGGATCTCTGATGCCGAAGATCGTCGCGATCCGGTGCCACCTGTTCAACGTCCCCTTGGACGAGGTTCTGGTGGACGCGAAGCACGGCGATCACACGCATTTCCAGCTCGTCACCGCCACCGTGACGCTGGAGAACGGCCAAGGCGGCACCGGCTATACCTATACCGGCGGCAAGGGAGGGCACGCGATCAAGGCGATGATCGACCATGACCTCGCGCCCTTTCTGATCGGTCAGAAGGCCGAGGCGGTCGAAGACCTTTACGACGCGATGCAGTGGCACCTGCATTACGTCGCGCGCGGCGGCATCGCGTCTTTCGCAATCTCGGCGGTCGATATCGCGCTCTGGGACATTCGCGGCAGGTCGAGGGGCCAGCCGCTGTGGAAAATGGCCGGCGGCACGTCGGACCGCTGCCGGGCCTATCGCGGCGGTATCGACCTCGGGTTCCCGTTGCCAAAGCTGCTGGGCAGCGTGAAGGGCTATCTCGATCGCGGTTTCAACGGCGTGAAGATCAAGATCGGCCAGCCGACCCTGGCCGAGGATATCGCGCGCATCCGCGCGGTGCGCGACCTGATCGGCCCGGACATCGCCTTCATGGTCGATGCGAACTATTCGATGACGGAAGATCAGGCAATCGAAGCCGCCCGCGCCTTCGCGCCCTTTGACCTGCTGTGGTTCGAGGAACCGATCATTCCCGACCACTACGCGGCCTATGCCCGCATTGCCGAAACGACCGGGATGCCGCTCGCCATGGGCGAGAACCTGCACACGATCCACGAATTCGAGTATGCCGCCGAACAGGCGCGGGTGGCGTATCTGCAACCGGACGCATCCAATTGCGGCGGCATAACCGGCTGGCTTCAGGCGGCGGACCTCTGCGCCCGCCACGGCATTCCGGTCTGTAGCCACGGGATGCAGGAACTTCACGTCAGCCTCGTGTCCGCGCGCCCCAATCCCGGCTGGATCGAAGTCCATTCCTTTCCCATAGACCGTTACACGACGCGCCCGCTGGTCGTCGAAGACCATCTGGCCGTAGCGCCGGACACGCCCGGAACCGGAGTCGTGTTCGACTGGGACCGGCTGACGCCTTTTCTCACCCGAGTTTGAACCGCATCCGAACGGAAAACTGCCATGCAACAGAACGCCAGGATCGCCGTCATCAAAGGAGACGGAATCGGCGTCGACGTGGCGGATGCGACCCTTGCGGTAGTTTCCGCTGTCCTCGACAGGGTCGGGTTGCCTGGCCTGAATATCGACGAGATAGCGGCCGGAGCGGGATATTTCAGGGACACCGGCAGAGACATCGAACCCGGCGGCGAGGAGCGCGCGGCCGAATCGGATGCCATCTTCATGGGCGCGATCGGCCTGCCGTCCGTTCGCCACGCGGACGGAACAGAGATTTCCCCGCACCTGCGCCTGCGCGACCGGTTCGAACTTTACGCCGGGGTGCGCCCGGTTCGGGCCTATCCGAACGCCCCTCAGCGTCTGGCCGACCCGCGCGCCGCCGGGATCGACCTGGTGATCCTGCGCGAGTCCACCGAGGGCCTGTTCTATTCCGCCGCCGTGCATGGCCGCAGCCAGATCATCGGCGACAGCGAAGTGCGCGACACGCTGCGCATCACCCGCTCGATCTGCGAACGGCTGCACCGCTTCGGGTTCCGGCTGGCCGAAAAGCGCAAGGCACGGGGTGGAAAAGGCCTCTTGACCTGCGTGGACAAGGCCAACGTCTTTGCCTCCATGGCATTCTTTCGCAAGATATTCGACGAGGTCCGCCCGGAATTCCCTGACATTGCTACTGGCTACAACTATGTCGATGCACAGGCGCTGGATCTCGTGCGCCAGCCCTGGGCCTTTGACGTTCTGGTGACCGAGAACATGTTCGGCGACATCCTGTCCGACCTTGCCGGTGGGCTGGTCGGGGGCATGGGCATGGCGTCCTGCGCCGAGATCGGCGACCATCACGCGCTGTTCCAGCCCGCACATGGCAGCGCCCCCGACATCATGGGCCAGGACAAGGCCAACCCGCTGGCGGCGATTCTGTCAGGGGCCTTGATGCTGGATTATCTGGCGGACAGAACAGAGTTTGCGGCCTATGCCGATGCAGCCAAATTGATCGACGAAGCGGTGATGGCGGGCTTCAGCGCCAACCGGCTGCGCCCGATGGAATTCGGCGGAGACATGGGCACCCGGGCGGTCACGCGTGAAGTCATCGACCTGATCGGGGAATCCGCATGCGCCTGAAGATCGGAGCGATTGCGGACGATTTCACCGGCGCGACGGATCTCGCCGTGACCTTGGCGAAGAACGGCATGAAAGTGGCGCAATTCTTCGGCGTTCCGACCGGTCCTGTCGACCTGTCGCGGACGGATGCTGTCGTCGTCGCGTTGAAATCCCGCACCATTCCCGCGCCGGACGCTGTAGCGCAATCGCTGGACGCGCTTGACTGGTTGCAGCGGCATAAGGCGGAACAGGTCTTTTTCAAGTATTGCTCCACGTTCGATTCCACCGCGGACGGCAATATCGGACCGGTTTCCGATGAGCTGGTGGATCGCCTGGGAGTCGAACTGGTCTTTGTCTGCCCCGCCTTTCCAGTGAACGGGCGGACGATCTACATGGGCCATCTGTTCGTCAATGATCAACTTCTGTCGGATTCCCCGATGAAGGATCATCCGCTGACGCCGATGCGAGACAGCAATCTAGTCGCGCTCATGCAGCTGCAATCGCGGCACCGCGTTGGGCTGATCCCACATGCCACCGTATCCGGCGGCAGCAAGGCAATCCGAGACGCGGCGGACAACCTGGTCTCAAAGGGTGCGCGATACGCGGTCGTGGATGCGCTGGACGACAATGACCTTGCCGCCATCGGCCAGGCCGCGGCACAGCATCGGCTGGTGACGGGCGGTTCTGCCGTGGCGCAGGGGCTGCCCCGGAACTTCGGTGTCCAGCCGGTCGATTCGACACCCGCGTTTCCCAGTATCGACGGGCGCAACGCCGTTCTGGCGGGCAGTTGCTCGGCAGCGACCCGGACCCAGATCGACTGGATCAAACCCTTCTGGCCCAACCGCAGGATCGACGTGGAGGCGATTGCCGACGGCACGATCACCTGCGACGAACTGCTCCGATGGGCCACCGATCAGCCTGCTGCTACTCCGATTCTGATCCACGCGTCCGCTGACCCGGGGGACGTCGCAGACATTCAGTCCCGACTTGGCATCGCCCGCTCTGGCGCGCTGGTTGAAACTCTCATGGCAGAGCTGGCAAACGTGTTGCGCACTGCCGGTTTCCGCCGCTTGGTTGTGGCGGGCGGCGAAACATCCGGGGCCGTGGTCAAGGCCCTGGACCTGCCCGCATTGGAAATCCTCGGCGAAATCGATCCCGGAGTGCCCTGGACGCAGACAATGTCCGGCCCGCCGATGGCACTGGCCCTCAAGTCCGGAAACTTCGGCGGCGTGGACTTTTTTGAAAAAGCCTTCAAGATGCTGGGATGAGCGATACCCGCCAGCGCGACGAGATCGCGGCTCTTGGCAAATCGCTGTTTGATCGTGGGCTGACTTTCGGCAGCGCCGGCAACATCAGTTTGCGGCTGGAGGACGGCTGGCTGATGACGCCGACCGGGTCGTCGCTGGGCGACCTCGACCCGGCCCGGATCAGCCGGCTGGACCGGTCCGGATGCCATGTTTCGGGCGATGCCCCGACCAAGGAAGCGTTTCTGCACATGGCGATGTATGACTGCCGGCCCGCAGCCGGGGCCATCGTGCATCTGCATGCCACCCATTCCGTCGCGGTCAGTTGCCTGCAAGACATCGACCCGGCCAACGTCCTGCCGCCCTTGACCGCTTATTACGTGATGCGGATCGGCACGCTGCCCCTCATCCCCTATTTCGCGCCGGGAGACATGGATCTGGCGCGTGCGGTGCGGGAAATGGCCTCGGATCACCATGCGGTCCTGCTGGCCAATCACGGCCCGGTGGTTGCCGGACGCACGCTGCGGGACGCGATCCATGCGACCGAGGAACTGGAAGAAACCGCCAAGCTGTTCCTGGCACTGCGGGGCCTGAAAACCAGGCCGCTCGATCCGGAACAGGTCGCTGACCTGCGCCGCCGCTTTCCGGTCGCAACGTGATCTCCATCGCCATCGTCGGGTTGGGGTATTTCAGCGGCTCGTGCGGCAGCAGGCCGGGAATTCCCCGCGACTGGAACCGGATTGCCATGTTTTCGATATCTGCACCGCACCCGACGGCAGCCATTTCCTGACCTTCGACGCCGCCGCACAGCCGATGGCGCAGGCCCAGACGGCCAGCACCTATGCGACCGTCATCCGGTCACAGGCCGAAACTGCCGTAGGGAATGAACCTGACCGGATCGCCCGGTCGGATATGGCGCGCGCCGTCTTCGATCTCGACAAGCCCCTCGGCCCAGCTCAGCCCGCTGATCCGGCCCGACCCTTCCGAAGCAAAGACCTCGGCGCGCCCGTTCCGCACCCGCGCGCGCAGATATTCGCGCCGTCCCGGTTTCTTGTTCTTCTCGAAGGCCGCGGGCACCAGGAACCCCTGCGGTTCCGTCCAGTCCGCACCCGCAAGACGGCTCAGCGCCGGACGTGCGAAGATCAGCGTGCACACCATCGCCGCGACCGGATTGCCCGGCAGCCCGAAGACAGGCGTGTCATGCCACAGCCCCAGCGCGAGAGGGCGGCCGGGTTTCATCGCGATCCGCCATTCCTGCATGGCGCCCGCCTCTTTCAGCAGCGCCGATACATGGTCTTCGTCGCCGGCCGATGCCCCGCCGCTGGTCAGGATCGCATCCGCCATGGCGCTGGCCGCATCGAGCCGGTCTTTCAGCGCGCCCCGGTCATCGCCGACGCGCCCCATGTCCACCGGCTTGAACCCGAACCTGGCGATCATGGCCAGGAGCATCGGGCGGTTGGCGTCGAATATCCGCCCCTTAGCCGCCTGCTCACCGGAGTCCACCAGTTCATCGCCTGTCGACACCACCGCAACCCTCAACTGGCGCCGCAGATCGACCTGCGAAATCCCGACCGCCGACAGAAGGGCAAGATCCGCCGGCGTCACCACCCGCCCGGCGCTCAGGGCGATATCTCCCTCCCTGACATCCTCACCGGCCTTGCGGGCATTCGCGCCGGCCTTGAGAGGCCCGCGAAAGGCGACATGGCTGCCGTCCACGCGCACGTCTTCTTCCAGAACCACGGTATCGACGCCGTCTGGCAGCGTCGCTCCGGTCAGGATGCGGATCGCGTGGCCTTCGGGCACCGGCCCGGCAAAGGGCGCCCCTGCCGCGGAGCGCCCCCCGACCAGCGGCAGCACATGCGCCCCTTCCGGCACCGGCCCGGCGAACCCGTAGCCATCCACCGCCGAATTCGCCTGTGGCGGGTTGGACCGGAGCGCCAGCGCGTCCCGCGCCAGCACCCGGTTCAGCGCGTCGGGCAAGGCGACCGTTTCCGCATCGGTGACGACGGACAGCCCTGACTTCAGCAGGCCAAGAGCCTCGTCCACTGGGGTCCAGTCGACCCCCGCGGGCAAGGCGAAACAATCGTTGCGCAGGGGCGGTGGCTGCAAGACATCCGCACCCGGACCGGCCAGAGCGACGAGCCGGTCCGCATGGCCCGTGCCGAGAATCCATGCCTCTTCACGCGCCGCTTCCGGAATGTCGCGCATCATTTCCGACAGATCCTCGAACAGGAGCCCCGCAAATGCCCGCGCCATGAGACGGACCTGTTCACGATCGCGAATTGCCGGCTGATCAGCAGGTCCGGTCGTGGATCGGACCGCCGGTTCGATCAGGCCGGGCCAGATCTCCGCCAGCACGGTCTTCGCCCCAGTCCAGTCATCAAACGGCCAGACGGCCACGTCCGGCCGCCGCCGAAGTCGCGCGAGCATCGGCAAGCCCATCAGAACCTGGCTGCCGACGGAGGGCGGAAAGGCCAGTTGGAAACAACTGGACGCAGCCTTGGCCGCGATATCGCCGGCCCTGCGCTCCGCGACGCGATCAAAACCGATCCCGCGCTTACGATAGGGAACGCCCGGCCATCTGTCTTTCGCCGGTTTGCCCCAGAATGGCCCCGGCCCCTCGAACAGGGCGTTAAGCTCTTCCGCCACCTCGAACCGGTTGTTTTCCCCGCTCTCGTCGTCCCGGATGCGGCTTTCCAGCCAATACCAGAGTTCCACCGGATCGTCCGACCCGGTCACGACACGGGCGAAGCCCCTAGGGTATCCGAACGGAAAGTCGAACCCGATCAGAACCCGACGTCCAGCGTCGTTTTCCCGGCTAATGAACTCGGCGATCCAGGTTTCGGCTTGGATCCGGGTTCGGAAATAGAGCGGTTCTTCCTCCCGGTCGCGTCGAGAAACTCCGATCCAGATCGAATCCTTGCCAGGCCGTTCCGGGGCGCGTCTGGCAGCCGACCAATCGACCATTGCAAACGTGTCGAAACAGGTCACAGCCCGACTTCCTTCAGGATGAAGTCGGCGATGGAAACCGTGTCGTTCAGATCGAAGACCGGGCGGTCGATGTCGAGCGCCACATCGCTGGCCACGGCCCGGATACTGGGGTCGTCAATGGCGATCAAAGGGTTCCCCGTTTCCCTGCGATGCGCTTCCACCTTCGGATGCCGGGACCGTTTGAACCCTTCGACCAGCACCAGATCGACCGGGGACATCCGGGCCAGCAACGCCGCCAGATCGGGTTCAGGTTCGCTGCGCAACTCGTGCATCAGCGCCCAGCGGGCTCCCGACGCCAGCATCACCTCGGACGCGCCCGCGACCCGGTGACGGTGGCTGTCCCGCCCGGCCTGATCGACGTCGAAACTGTGGTGCGCGTGCTTGACGGTCGATACCGAGATCCCACGCGCCACAAGAGCGCCGACCAGCCGTTCCATCAGGCCGGTCTTGCCGGCGTTCTTCCACCCGACCACACCGTAGATCCTCACGCGGTCCCCTCCAGGATCGCCTCGGCCCGGGCGAGATCGTCGGGTGTGTTCACATTGAAGAACGGATCGACCCCATCGGCGGGAAAGACCGCTTCGCGCCCGCCATGGCGGTCGGTCCAGATCACCACCTTTCGCAACCCGTCCGTCAGCGCCGCCCGCAGATCGTCGCGCAGCGCGACCGGCCAGAGACCGAAAGTCGGATGGCGCACCGTGCCCCGGTCCGGGTCCGGCGTCGCCGCCAGAACCAGGGGAGTCTCCATGCCGTCACCCGCAGCTCTCAGACGAACCACCAGATCCGGCGGCAGGAACGGGGTATCCGCGGCGGCCGTCACGATTTGCTCCGCACCCTGCCCCGCGGCCCAGTCCAGCCCGGCGAGCACCCCCGCCAGCGGGCCGACGAACCCGCCGATGCTGTCGGGCAGGACCGGCAGGCCCAAGCCGGCAAAGCGCGCGGCGTCGCCATTCGCATTCAGCGCAAGGTCGTCGACCTGCGGCCCCAGCCGGTCGATGACACGCACCAACAGGGTCTGCCCGCCCAGCGGCAGCAGCCCCTTGTCACCGCCGCCCATGCGGCTGGCCAGACCGCCGGCCAGGATAACCCCCAAAGGACGTTTCATGCGTCGGCGCTCTTTCTGCGATGCCTGCCATCCTCGACCGCGACCGTGGCCGGGTCCACATCCCGCAGCAACCGGTCTTCGCCCGACAGACAGACGAACCGCTGTCCGCGCATCCGGCCGATCAGGGTCAGGCCGACCTCGCGCGCGATCTCGACCCCCCAGGCGGTGAAGCCGGACCGGGAGGCCAGCACCGGAATGCCCATCATCGCGGTCTTGATGACCATCTCCGAGGTCAGCCGCCCCGTGGTGTAAAGGATCTTGTCCGCCGCATCGCTGTCATGCCGCAGCATCCAGCCGGCGATCTTGTCCACCGCGTTGTGGCGGCCGACGTCTTCCATGTAGACCAAGGGCCGATCCTCCCGGCACAGGACCGTGCCATGAATCGCCCCGGCCTCAAGATACAGCGATGGCGTCCGGTTGATCCGCGCCGCCAAGGCGTAAAGCCAGCTTGTCCGCACCGAAGTCGCGGGCAGGCGGACGTTTTCCAGCCCCTCCATCATGTCGCCGAATACCGTGCCCACGGCGCATCCGCTGGTGCGGGTCTTTTTCCTGAGCTTTTCTTCGAAGCTGGTCTTGCGGGCGGTGCGCACCACGACGGTTTCCAGATCCTCGTCATAGTCGACACCGGTGATCTCGTCATCCGGCAGCAGCATCCCCTGATTGCGCAGGAAACCGAGCGCCAGGTATTCCGGATAATCCCCGATGGTCATGGCGGTGACGATTTCCTGCGCGTTCAGAAAGATCGTGAGGGGGCGTTCCTCGACCACCGAGATCCGGCTGCGGTTCCCGTTCTGGTCCACGCCCTCTACCGCGCGCGTCAGGCGCGGCGCACCGGGGTCCGGAGCAATGATGAAATCCGCGGTGTCTTCCGTCGTCGCCAATTGCAACCCTTTCCAATCATCGCTAGTGCGGGCGGGCACAGTCTAGGAGCAACGCATGGCTTCCACCACACCGAAATCGTATTTCTGGAAAGGCATCCGGGACAGCGCGCCATTCATCCTGGTCGCCGGTCCCTTCGGAATGCTGTTCGGCGTCCTGGCCGCCGAGGCGGGTCTGAAGCTCGTGGAAACGATGACCTTCACGGTGACGGTATTTGCCGGAGCGGCGCAGTTCACCGCCCTGCAACTGATGCAGGAGAACGCGCCGACGCTCATCGTTCTGGTCTCGGCCCTGGCGGTCAACCTGCGTGTCGCGATGTATTCGGCGTCGATGACCCCCTATCTCGGGGCCGCGCCGCTGTGGCAAAGGGCCATCGCGGCCTATTTCACGGTCGATCAATCCTATGCCCTGTCCATCGTCCAGTTCGAAACCGACACCGCCATGACGGTGCCGCAGCGGATGGCCTATTTCGCCGGCACCAACGGGCTGATCGCGCCGGTCTGGTGTCTTGCGACCTATGTGGGCGCCGTGATGGGCGCGCGGATCCCGGAAAGCTGGGCGCTGGACTTCGCGCTTCCGATCGCCTTCCTGGCGATGATCGCCCCGATGCTGCGCACCGCCGCGCATTTGGCTGCCGCGATCACATCGATCGTGGTGGCAATCCTCGCGGCGGGCATTCCCTTCAACCTCGGGCTGCTGGTCGCCGGGTTCGCCGGGATGGTGGTCGGGGCGCGGATCGAACTGGCGATGACCCACCGGGAAGCAACGACATGACCGCCGCTGTGCAACAATTCGACCAGACGACCCTGTGGACGGTCATCATCGGCCTTGCCGTCGGCAGTTTCGCCCTGCGGTTCGTCTTTATCGGGCTGGTTGGCAGTCGCACGATGCCAGGCTGGCTGATGCGGCACCTGCGGTACACTGCGGTGGCGATCCTGCCCGCGCTGGTCACGCCGCTGGTCATCTGGCCCACCGCGACCGGAGGACAGCCGGACGGGCCGCGCATGGCGGCGGCGGCGATGACGCTGATCGTGGGCCTGATCACCAAGAACGTGATCGCGGCCATCCTGGCCGGGGCCGGAACGCTATACGCGCTGCTGTATCTAGTCGGCTAGCGCCGCGTTGCCTTCGGCCAGCGCCAGTTTCAGGTCGGGGCTGTCGTCTTCGTAATAGCGGCTGGTCCGCACGCCGGGAACCTGTTCGAACTGATCCATCAGCTTTTTCGGATAGAGCACGCTGTCGATCGTTTCAAATCCCGGAACCCCGGCCAGCAGCCTGGACGTTGCGCTGGTGCAGAACGCGCCCGGAACCGCACCGTTGGACAGGGCCAGCCTGTAGGCGGTTTCCGCCTGTTCCGGCGACACTTCGACAGTCTGGCTGACCACGTGATAGGTGCTGCGCGCATGGGCGCTGCGATAGGCGCGTTCGATATAGGGCGTGATCCCGAACAACACGTCGTCCCGTTCCGGCGTCACGTCTGAATAAAAAGACCCCGCCGGATCGAATATCACGCGTTCGGAGGCGTTGATCATCAGGGCCGTATGCGCGCCTTCGCCCGACCGGTTGTTGATCATCGTGTAGAGCGTCAGGGACGGCGGACCGGAATCCCGGTAGGAATACGCCCGGATCGTTTCGTCATCGGCATTGGGCTGCTGCGTCGCGCAACCGGCGACGACCAGCCCGGCCGCGAGAACCCCGAAAACACGCAACATTTGCCGGATTCGATCAGCGTGCGAAGATCGCGAGGAAAACCAGGACGCCGAGGATGACAACGACGGTCCAAGTGACGAACTTCATGAAGCCTTCGAAAGTCTCCGTCTGCGCCTTGATGTCCATTTCGCCGTGCTTGTGATCTGCCATTTCAACGGGTCCCGTTCGCAAGAGTTTCAGTTCAGATAGCGCATTCGCAAATCGCTGTCACCACGTCAATGGCGCACAGGGCGCCAAATGCGATCACTCCTTCGTCGACCAGTTCAGGATCGAACAGTCGGGATAGCCGTATCCCCACCGCCAGGACAGGCCGGAACAGGGCGCACCGCCAAATCGCACGGCGAGTTTCATGGCGTCGGCGATCACTTGATAGGCGTTCATGACCCGCGCCGGATCGACATCGTAATACGCGGCGACGTCATCCTTGCGGGTGCCGCCCGTCCGGATGACGCAAAGCCGAAGCTCTTCGTCGGCCAGCAGGCGGGCCGCGTAGCTGTCAGCCGCGGAGGTGGCCTTTCCTGCATCGTGATAGACCCGGTCATGCGCCACGCAGCAGTCTTCCCACGGCGGCAGGTCATTATGCGCCGCAGCAAAATCCGGGAACTGGCCGGACACCAGTTTCCAGATGTCCGACAATCCGCCGCTGCACCCATCGGTGACAAAGGGGCTCAATCCGGTATCCGTTTCAGCGATCCTTGCCATCAGGGCTTCATGCGCCCTCAGTTCGATCTGCCGGGTCAGCCCCCCCGGTTCGGACCCGTCCTGCGCCGCCGCGAGTCCGGCGGAAAAAAGCACACCCGCGCAAATCGCGGCAGCGGCGTCACGGCGAGTCATCGCGATACCCCCGTTCGTTCAGCGACAGGCCCAGTTCCTCGGTCAGCCACAGAACCAGCCGTTCCGGCGTGCTCAGCCCCGCGCGGAATTCCAGAACCTGACGCGCCAGCGCCGGTTCGTCCGTGATCAGCCCGTCCGCCCCCATGGAAATCATCTTGGACATGTCCAGCGGATCGTTGACCGTCCAAACGTAGAGATCCTTGCCGGCGGCCTGCATGCTCCTGGCGAGCCAGGGTTTCGCCTGGCCGGCGCTGACCGCAACGAAATCCCCGACCAGGCCGGCAGGATCACCCACGGCGGTCGCCGCGAGAACCCCGGTGCGCCAGTCCGGACGCAGGTCGCGCATCTTCTGGACCATCGGGTATTTCAGCGACATGGTGGCAATCTGATCCGCCATTCCCAGGTCTTCGACGATCTCCGCCACGCGCGCTTCCAGCTGGTCGTCATGTCCATAGAATTTCAGTTCGATGACGACACCCGCGCGCCCCTTGGCCATTTCCAGCACGTCGCGCAGCAGCGGGGTGCGCTGGTCCGAATACTCCGGGGCGAACCACCCGCCGATGTCGATCTGCGCCAGATCCTCCATCGTCGCGTCCCAGATCTTCAGATCGACGCCGGAGAGCTTCATGAAATCGCTGTCATGAACGACGACGATCTGGCCATCCGCGGTTTCCTGAACGTCGATTTCCACCCAGTCGGCACCATCCTCCAGCGCTTTTTGCACGGAAGCGAGGGTGTTCTCCGGGCGGCTGCCGGCGGCACCGCGATGCGCGATGATCGTCACGTCATCCCGCGTCGAAATCCCGTCCAGCAGTCGCGCCCCGGACCAGAACCCCATTCCGATGACCGCAAGCCCGACCGCCCCGGCGATCACCAACCGGCGCCGCAGACCAGCATCGGCACGTTCCGTCACGGGCGCGAGCTGCCCGCCCCGGTCGAAGAACCCGTCGACGATGCGCGCCAACGCCCCGAGCGCAAGCGCCGAAACCACCAGAGAGGACAGCGCCCAGAGCGCCGACATCCCGAGCGTTACCGCCAGAACGGTCCTCAGCCCGGACTGAAGATCCAGAGGGATCAGGTTCAGCACCAGCCCGAACACGAGCCCGAGCAGGGCGAGCAGACCGAAACGGATGCCGAACCAGATCACGATCCGCCACGCCAGGCGGCCGCGTTCGCCAACCATCAGTTCGGCGCTTTTCCCGAACGCGGCCATTGGCGACGTGCCCTCGAAGACCACCAGATGCAGAGCCAGCGCCCAGCTTGTCAGCCGCGCCAGCAACCACAACAGCAGCGCCAGCAGCAGCAAACCGATCAGCACCGCGGCCCGGATCGCCTCGGGCGGGCGGTTGCTCAGATAGTAGTTGATGTCATACTCACCCATCAGCCACCAGGCGACGAACAGCCCGGCCAGCACGAAGGGCAGGACCATCGCGAGAACCCGCAACAGGAAGAGTCCCGCAAAAAGGATCAGGTGGCGCATCCGCTTGATAATCGAAAACAGGGCGGTGCGCGCCGTGACAAAGCTGTCCTGACCGCCTGCCCGCCAGATCGCGGCCATCAGGGCGAACCCCAGCACCTCGACCACGAGCAGCAGGCTCAGAACCGCCACCGCCGCCACGAAACCACCGGGTGTCAACAGGAAACCGGCTATGTCCTGATCGGTCAGCGCCGCCTGATCGGACATTGAAACCGCCAGATTGATCAGAAGACCGAGCACCGGGGCCAGAACCGCGTAGATGGTGATGCGCAGGACCAGGTAGACGATGACAAGCATCCTTCGGCGTGACCAGGCATCGCCAAACGCACGCAAGACGGTGGAAAGGGAGTTCATGTCGCGTTCTCCGGGGCTGCGTTCCTTCATTGAACGCAACCTGTTTGCAAGACGCAAGATCCCGTCAGTTTTTTTCGAGTTCCGCCGCCAGCCGGAACCCTATGCGGTTCGCGGGGGCGTCGTCGCGGGGTTTCGGAAGGGCGCGCAGCATCACGCTCAACTGGCTGACATGCTGCACAAGCTGTGTGCGCAGGCCGGATGCGTCGCTCCCGTAGAAGGTGACGATGTCCGGATCGAAATACCCCATCCCCTCGATCCGCAGCGCCCCGGCGCCGGCCCCCACAAAGGCGATCGCCACCTCGTGTTCCGCATCCAGTTGCTGTTCGAAATTCCGGATATAGAGGATCAGGCGCTCATAGGCCCATTCCGCCGGACTCTTTCCGGCCACCGGTTGTTTCAGGCGGTCGGGCACCTTGTCCGGGTCGGCGCATCTGGACGGATCGGCATGAACCTCGTGCATCCGGGGCAAGGCATCGGCTTCGATGGCCTCGGCTGTCGTGCTGATCTCTTCATCCATCGCCCGCGCCCTTGGCCTGATAGAGCCACGCCCCGTCGCCGCGCGGTGTGCGGCTGACCAGACCGGCCTTGTAGAGATGATTCACGTTGGCCACGGATTCGACAAGGGCCAGGCCGTATTCGCCTGCCCCGATCCGGCGCTTGAAAAGCGTGGCAAAGCAGTCCGACGCCACGTGCGGTTGTTGCAGGAATTCCAACAGCCGGCGCAGACCGCCGTGATGGTTCTCGATCAACTGGTGCAGCCGAAACGGCAATCCGGTGAATGGCAGCTTGTGTCCGCCCAGCACCAGGTGATCCGCGCGGGCCAGCGGCAGGAACCGTTCGCAGGCCTCCAGCCATTCCGCCAGCGGGTCGGCCTCGGGTTCGGTGGCGTAGACGCCGATGTTCGGACTGATGGACGACAGGATCTGATCGCCCGCGATCACCAGATCGTCCTCGCGGCTCCAGAAAGTGGCATGTTCCGGCGCATGCCCGTTGCCGATATGCACATCCCAGGTTCGTCCGCCCATCTCGATCACGTCGCCCTGCTTGACGCGAGAAAACCCCAGCGGCATCGGAGCGACGATATCGGCGTAGTTGAACGGCTTTTCCTCGGCGCGCTGCGCGTAGATCTCCGGGTCCATCCCCGCGCGGCGCCAGAAAGCCAGCGTCTCGGCCGTCGGGCGCGGCTGGTTGTCCAGGAGAAGCATCCGCGCGAACAGCCAGGCGGTGCGGGTGGTGACGAGTTCCGCGCCGTGATCGGTCTGGAACCACCCGGCGAGTCCTATGTGATCGGGGTGGTGGTGCGTGACGACCACGCGCCTGACCGGCTTGCCGGCGAGCGGGCCGGCCAGAAGCCCGGTCCAGATCTCCCGCGTCAGACCGGTGTCGAACCCGGTGTCGATCAGCGTCCAGCCGTCGCCGTCATCCAGCGCGTAGACATTGACGTGATCCAGTTTCATCGGCAGCGGCAAACGCATCCACAGCACGCCGGGCGCGACTTCCAGCGCCATGCCCCGCTCGGGCGGTTCGTCCCAGGGATACCGGAGAACCGGCGGGACGTCCGCGCCCATGCTCAGGCCACCAGCTCTTCGGTGCTGAGCGCATACAATCCTTCGGCCCCGCTTTGCGCATGGACCAGAAGACCGGCATGTTCCGGCAGCAAACGGGCGATGTAGAACCGCGCCAGTTTTTCGCGCGCACCGCCCTTGTCGGCCAGGGCCGCCATCAGGTGGAAATGCCCGCCGAGCACACGGGCGAAGGCCCGCAGGTAAGGCACTGCCCCCGCAAACCGGTCGTCCATGTCGTCCTGGGCCGCCACCCACTCCGTCGCTTCGCGCAGGGATTCCGTGGCCTGCCAGACCGCTTCGGCCATGTCCGGGAACACGGTCCGCGCGGTTTCCGCATGCGCCTCGATTTCGTCCAGCAGACGGGCGGCCGCCTCGCCGCCGTCCATCATCTTGCGGGCGACGAGGTCCATGGCCTGAATGCCGTTGGTGCCTTCGTAGATCGTCGTCACCCGGACGTCCCGCGCATATTGCGCGGCACCGGATTCCTCGATGAAGCCCATACCCCCGTGCACCTGGATGCCCATGTTGGCCAGATCGACGCCGGTATCGGTTCCGAACGCCTTGGTGATCGGCGTCAGGAATGCCGCGCGCGCCGCCCATTCCGCGTCGCCCGTGGCGGTCTGCATGTCGATGGCGATGGCGCAGGACAGGGCGATGGCGCGCGCCGCGAAAATCTCGGCCTTCATGGTCGTCAGCATCCGGCGCACATCCGCATGGGCCGCGATGGTGTTTCCATGCCGGGATTTGCCCTGCCGGCGTTCCAGCGCATAGCCCAGGGCATGCTGATAGGCCCCTTCGGCAATGCCGATCCCCTGGCCGCCGACGCCGAGGCGCGCGTTGTTCATCATGGTGAACATGGTTGCCATGCCGTTGTGTTCCTGTCCGATCAGCCAGCCGGTAGCACCGTCATACTGCATCACGGCGGTCGGAGAGCCATGCAGGCCCATCTTGTGCTCCAGCGATACGACCTTGAGGCTGTTCGCCACGCCGGCATTGCCGTTTTCGTCCGGCAGGCATTTGGGCACGAGGAAAAGCGAAATCCCCTTGGTGCCCGAAGGCCCGTCCGGAAGCCGCGCCAGTACCAGGTGACAGACATTTTCGGCCACGTCATGATCGCCCCAGCTGATGAATATCTTCTGCCCCGTGACCGCATAGGTCCCGTCGCCGTTGGCTTCGGCCCGCGAGGTCAGGGCGCCGACATCCGATCCGGCCTGCGGTTCGGTCAGGTTCATCGTCCCGGTCCACTCCCCCGAAATCAGCTTCGGCAGGTAGAGCGACTTGATCTCGTCGCTGGCATGATGTTCGAGCGCTTCGATCTGGCCCTGGCTCATCAGCGGCGCAAGTTGCAGCGCGACGCAGGCGGAACTCATCATCTCGTTGACGGCTGTCGTCACCGACATCGGAAGCCCCATGCCGCCGTATTCCGGATCGCCGCTGATGCCGACCCAGCCGCCTTCGGCAATCGACTTCCAGCCATCGGCGAAACCGGGCGACGTGCGCACCGTGCCGTTCTCCAGCCGCGCCGGATGCAGGTCGCCATTGCGCTGCAACGGCGCCAGGACCTCTTCGCACAGCTTGCCGGCTTCGGTCAGGATGGCGCCGACCATATCGGGGCTGGCTTCGGAAAATCGATCCGTCGCGGCAACCTGATCGAACCCGACGACATGATCGAGCAGGAACTGATAGTCTGAAACGGGCGCACGATACGGCATGGTGAACCTCTTGGGCTGTGAAACGGCCGGGCTTGGCATCGGACCAACCCGCCGCTATGGACAATCTCTGAACGCATTCCAAACCACCCTGCCCCGTCACGCAACCGAAACGCCGCGTCACAGCCATGAACCGACAGAACACGGAAATACTGACCGCGTCGGACGCCGATCTGGCCCGCGCCGCAACCTTGCTGGCAGCGGGCGAAATCGTCGCATTCCCGACGGAAACCGTCTACGGGCTTGGGGCGGACGCCCGTTCGAACGCGGCAGTCGCCAAGGTCTACGAAGCCAAGGGACGCCCCAGTTTCAACCCGCTGATCGTGCATGTGGCCAATGCCGCGACCGCGCGACGCTACGTCAAATGGTCGGACTCCGCAGAGCGGCTGGCCATTGCCTTCTGGCCCGGCCCGCTGACATTGGTTCTGCCGCTCAGGGACGGGCATGGCATCAGCCCGCTGGTGACGGCCGGTCTGGACACACTGGCGATTCGGGTTCCGGCCCATCCGGCGGCGCACCGGCTCCTGGAGCTTTTCGACAACCCGGTGGCGGCGCCCTCGGCCAACCCGTCGGGCCGGATCAGTCCGACCAGCGCGGCGCATGTGCTGGCGGGGCTGGATGGGCGCATTGCCGCCATCGTCGACGATGGCGCCTGTCCGGTCGGCCTTGAATCCACCATCGTCGGCCTTGCGGGCGGCGGCCCGGAACTTCTGCGCCCCGGCGGGCTGGCGGAGGACCGGATAGAGTCGGCGCTCGGCCACCGGTTGAGCCATCGCGCCGAGTCCGCCGCCCTTTCGGCCCCCGGCCAGCTTCTGTCGCACTATGCGCCGTCCGCCGCCGTCCGGCTGAACGCGCAGAGCGCCCGCCCCGGCGAGATCCTGCTGGGATTTGGCGACATGGCCTGCACGCTGAACCTGTCCAACACCGGCGATCTGACCGAAGCCGCCGCGAACCTGTTCGATCATTTGCATCGGCTGGACGGGCAGAACCGGCCGATCGCCGTGGCGCCGA
Source organism: Sedimentitalea xiamensis (assembly GCF_030164465.1). Lineage (GTDB taxonomy): Bacteria > Pseudomonadota > Alphaproteobacteria > Rhodobacterales > Rhodobacteraceae > Sedimentitalea > Sedimentitalea xiamensis. Next base: position 174,800 of record NZ_JASNJE010000003.1, on the reverse strand, counting down.
TCCCGGAACGGGGACTGGGCAAGGCCATCAACGACCGCCTGCGCCGCGCCGCCGCGCCACGCCCGACCAGGAAAACGCGATAGCCCCGCAGATCAGGCGTGACCAGCGCTTGCGGACAGGGTCAGGGGGTCGACGCCAAGCGAGCCAAGCGCCGCGCTCCACTTTTCCGCATCCTTCAGACCGAAAACCAGATCGGGATCGGCATCCGCCGTCAGCCAGCCGTTCATCGCGATTTCGGATTCCAGTTGCCCTGGGCCCCAGCCGGCATAGCCCAACATCATGAGCGCCTGTTCCGGTCCGCTTCCCGTGGCTATGTCTTCGAGAATATCGAGCGTCGCGGTCATCCGGAAACGGTCCGATACCGTCATCGATTGAAGGTTCGAGCAATAGTCGTCGGAATGCAGGACAAAGCCCCGCGCGCTTTCGACCGGCCCGCCGAAATGCACGCTCATGTCGCGCCCCGGCGGCTGCGGCGTGATGCTGAGCTGTTCCAGCAGGTCGGACAACCGCACGTCTTCCGCCGGCTTGTTGACGATGAGCCCCATCGCGCCTTCGTCGCCGTGGCTGCACAGGAACACCACCGAATGATCGAACCTGATGTCCCCCATTCCAGGCATTGCGATCAGCAGTTTTCCGGTCAGATTCATGCGTGGATCCCGTTCTCTCGCCGTCTTTCGCCTCCGCTCTGACACCCAACATGGCCGCCGGGCATGGCCGGTGCAAGTGGCAGATCGGCACAGTGACGGAAATCCGCGCGCCCACCGGAATGTGACTTGGCATTTCATCCCGAATTGCCCATCTATCCGGAATGAAGATCCGTCTTGCATTCCTTTTCGCCCTCTGCGCGGCGTTCGCGCTGCCGGCTCCCGAAAGCCGGGCACAGAGCGCGATGAACGATCTTGTCCAGATCGCAGTGCTCGACGGCGGCATGACCCGGCGCGGCACCTACATGACGGCGCTCGACCTGACCCTGTCCGATGGCTGGAAGACCTACTGGCGCGCGCCGGGAGACGCGGGCATTCCGCCGGCCTTCGACTGGGGCCGGTCCGATAACGTGCGCCAGGTCAGTTACATCTGGCCGACGCCGCATGTATTCGATCAGGGCGGGGTGCAGTCCATCGGCTACAAGACCCGGCTGGTCCTGCCCATCGAGGTCACGCCGCTGGACCCCACGCGCCCGGTGAAGCTGCGCGGCACCATCGACATCGGTCTCTGCAAGGACGTGTGCATTCCCGGATCGCTGTCCGTTGATCACGCGCTGGACGCCGATGCCAAACGCGACCCCGCCATTGCGGCGGCGCTGGCGGACCGCCCCTATACGGAATCCGAGGCAGGCGTCGCCGCTGCCTCCTGCCGCCTGTCTCCGATCGACGGCGGGATGCGGATCGAAGCCCGGATAGACATGCCGTCGGCCGGCGGCAACGAGGTCGCGGTGATCGAACCCGGCAATCCCCAGATCTGGGCATCGGAGACTGAAACCCGCCGCACAGGCGGCACGTTGCTGGCGGCGAGCGATCTGGTTCACGTCGAGAGCGGCCCTTTCGCACTGGACCGGTCGGCGGTTCGCATCACCGTTCTGGGCAAGCGTCACGCCGTTGACATCATCGGCTGCACGCCGGGATAGGATGACGCAAGCAACTCCCTTGCTGGGCGCCATCGCCGTTGTCCTGCGCGGCGATACCGTTCTTCTGGCGCAGCGATCCAAGGCCCCGGACGCCGGTCTCTGGGGATTTCCCGGCGGTCACGTCGAACTCGGAGAGACAGCCCTGGAGGCCGCCCGCCGCGAGTTGCTCGAAGAAACCGGCGTCGCGGCTACTCCGGTCGAATACCTGACCAACATCGACGTTCTGCAACGGGATTCCGCCGGGACGGTTCAGGTGCATTACCTGCTCGCCGCGGTGCTTTGCGACTATGTCGGCGGCACACCCCGCGCCGCGGATGACGTGCTGGACGCCGGATGGGTGGATTTCGACCGGGTCCGCGCCGGACAGCTTCGGATGAGCGCGCGGGTTGGCTCCCTGCTGGACCTGGCGATCGGCCGCCGTCAGGCTCTGCGCGCCCGCCCGTAGGCAAGAAGCGAAACGAGATACCCGGCGGCGACGATCAGCAAGGCCCCCGCCACGAAAAGCGCCAGCGCCGCGCGCGGCGGCGCGAGGTCCCGCGCCATCGGAACCAGCCCCGCCAGGACCGGGGGCAGATCGCCGCGAACCAGTGTCGCACCCAGGGTGGCGGCCAGCCAGACCGACAGCAGGACCGCCGTCGTCCCGACCAGTCCGCACAACAGCCGGTCCGGGCTGCGCAAGGCGCGCCGCAAGGCCATCAGCGGCCGCCGGATGTCGTTCTGCACCGCCACGAGTGCCGGCACCACCAGAAGCACGAGAACCATTCCGAAACCCAGGCCGTAGACCAGAGTGATCACCGTGGGTTTCAGGAATTGCGCCTGCTGGCTCTGTTCGTAGAGCAGCGGCGACAGTCCCAGAACCGTCGTGAGCGTCGTCAGCATGACCGGGCGCAACCTGTCCGTCGCACCCGCGACGATGGACGGAACCAGTCCGCGTTCCTGCGCATACTGGTCGATTGTCGTCACCAGCACGATGGAATCGTTGATGATGATCCCGGTCATTCCCAACAGTCCGACCACGGTGAACATGCTCAGCGGCACGTCCCACAGGGCGTGGCCATAGATCGCGCCGACAAGTCCGAAGGGAATGATCGCCATGACGACGATGGGACGTGTCCAGCTTGCAAAGACCCAGGCCAGAACGAGATAGATGCCGGTCAGGCAGAGGATCAGGCCGTTGCGCGCATCGTTCAGGAAGTCGTCTTCCTGTTCGCTGAGGCCGGACAATCGCCAGTCCACCTGCCGTTCGCTGGCGATTCGCGGCAGGATTTCGGTTTCAAGGGCGATCTGGATGCTTTCCGCCCGTGCCGGATCGTCCTCGGAAATGTCGCCGGTCACCGAGATCAGGCGCAGTCCGTTCTCGCGCCGGATGGTGGCGAACCCGCTGCGCCGTTCGACGCTGACGATGTCGGACAGGGGCACGTAGCTTCCCTGCGGCGTCCGCAGGTAGGTGCGTTCCATGAAATCCGCCGTCAGTTCGCTGTCCGGCAGTTCCACGCGGATCGCGGCGCTGCGCGGCCCGTCGGGATAGGTTGCGGCCTCGATCCCGTTCAGCCGGGCCCGCAGCGCCTGGCCAAGGGAACCGATGGTGAACCCGAGCGCCTGCCCCTGCGGCGTCAGGTCGAGAATAAGTTCCTCCTTGTCATAGGCGAGGTTGTCCTGCACCGCCGACACCTCGGGATAGCGCAGCAAGGCGGCCTGCAGGTCCAGACTCGCCGCCTTGAGCGTCTGGACATCGGCGCCAAAGAATTGAACGTCCAGCGCATCGCCGCCCGGACCGGAACGCCAGCCACGGAACGAAACCGTCTCCACAAGCGGGTGCCGGCGCACACTGTCCTGCAATTCCGCAACGAAGGCGAAGCTGGAATAGGGCCGCAGGTCGGCGTCTATCAGTTCGATGGAAATCCCGCCGAGCAGGTCCGGGTCCTTGGTGTCCACGCCGGACAGGCCGGGGCCGGAATTGCCGCCGATCTCGGCCATCACATAGTCCAGCGGATTGCGCCCGTAGCGGTCCTCGTAGTCGCGTCCGAGCGCCTCGGTCGCGCGCTGCATCTCCTGCATCATGGCCAGCGCGTCCGCGCGCGTGGCCCCTTCGACCATGGCGAAGTTTCCGGTCACGGAGCCCCGTTCGGGCGCATTGAAGAACCGCCACTGCACGTCGCCGCGGATGAAAACCGCGATCTGGCCCGCCAGCAGGGCGACCGCGGCGGCGAGCACCACGTAGCGCCCCCAGACGACCCAGCCCATGAGCGGCCGGAACAGGTCATCCCTGACCCGGCGAAACCCCCGGTTGACGATCCGGTTGGGCCAGTCATACCAATGTTCCTTCGCGGAATGGACAATCGCATGCGACATGTGATTGGGCAGGATCAAGAAGCATTCGACCAGCGACGCGAGCAGCACGGCGATCACCGTGAAAGGAATATCGCGGATCAGGTCGCCGAACCGTCCACCGATGGCCACCAGGCCGAAAAAGGCGATGACTGTCGTCAGGGTGGCGGCGAAAACCGGCATCGCCATCCGCCTTGCCGCGTTCTCCGCCGCCTGAACCGGGTGTTCGCCCAGTCTGCGGGAACGGAAATCCGCATGTTCCCCGACCACGATGGCGTCGTCCACGACAATGCCCAGGGTGATAATCAGACCGAAGAGACTGACCATGTTGAAGGTCAGCCCGGCCACATACATCAGCGCGATCGCCGCGAACATCGCCACCGGGATTCCGGCGGCCACCCAGAATGCGATGCGCGCGTTCAGAAACAGGAACAGCAGCAGGATCACCAGTCCCAGCCCCATCAGCCCGTTGTCCAGAAGAATGTTCAGACGCCCACTGATCGCCTCCGCACGGGTCCGGATCAGGTCCAGGGTCACCCCCGCCGGCAGACTGGCCTGCATTTGCCGGGCCACGTCCTCGACAGTTTTCTGGATGCCGATGGCATCGCCCTGGTCGGATCGGTCCACCCGGATCGAAATCGCCGGATCGCCGCCGACGAAGTAGATGCGGTTCCTGTCGACTCCTTCCACCCGGATCACCGCGATGTCGGCGATGGTCAGCTTGGAACCGTCCGGATTGGACCGCAGGACGATTCCGGCAATATCCTCGGCGCTGCGTTTTTCGGTTCCGGTGCGCACCCTGGCATTGGCTCCCGCAACGTCGCCCGCCGGGTCGGCATTGACCTCGGCCGCGATGGCGGTGGCGATGTCGGTCATGCTGATGTCGTTGGAGATCAGGTTGGCCGACGCCACCTCGACCACCGTTTCCGGCGCGGCAACGCCCCTTATCGTCGTGCGGGTCACACCGGCGGCGAACAGCCGGGTGACAAATTCATCGGCGAAGAGTGCAAGCTGCGCGGGCGCGATCGGCCCGGTCAGCACCACGTCCGTCACCCGGTCCCGCCAGGCGCCGCGCCGCACCGTCGGTTCTTCGGAATCTTCAGGCAGCGTGGTGATCGCGTCCACGGCGGCCTGCACATCGTTCGCGGCCCGCGCCATGTCCCACCCCGGTTCGAAATCCAGGGTAATTGTCGCGCTGCCTTCACGCGAAACGGAGGCGGTGCTTTCAACCCCGTCGACCGCCAACAGCGCCGGTTCGATCAATTGCGCGACTCCGCCGTCCAGATCCTCGGGACCGGCGCCGTCCCAGTCGACCTTGACGGTCACGTTGTCCACGATCACGTCCGGAAAGAACTGCGCCCGCATGTTCGGGACCGCCGCCACCCCCAGCACCAGCATCACCATCAGAAGCAAGTTGGCGGCAGTCCTGTGCCGGGTGAAATAGGACAGAACCCCGCCCGCGGTGTCCGGAATATCCCGCATCGCTTCGCCTACCCGCCGATCCGGGATTCGATCCGCTGCACCAGCCTCGCCGGCACGCGGGCCTCGGCCAGCTGGCCGAGAATACGGGCCTTGGCCTCGGCGGGCAGGCGGTCGTTGGCCTGAACCACCGCGACAAGCTGCGCCCTGCGGTCCTCCGAAAGTTCCAGCATCGCCTGGTCCGGTTGCGGCTGCGAGGCCGCCTCGTCCCGCAACGGGCGCACCTGAATGCCCGGACCCAGCAACGGCGTGCGCCCGACGACCACCTCGCGCCCGTCCAGGCCGGCGCCACGCACCAGAACGTCGTCGCCCTGGCGGCGGATCAGGTTCACCGGCAAGGCGCTCAACCGGTCGTCGGCATCGATCACCAGAACCGAACCCGACGCGTCCAGCGCCGAGGCCGGCAGGCGCACCACATTGTCAAACGCGGGTTCCTGCACCGACACGGTGACGAAATCGCCGGGCTTGAAACCCGGAGCGGCCCCCAGACGGGCAAAGATCAGCCGTCCCGATTGCCCGTCGCCCGCCGAGGCGCTGTCGCGGCTGATCCGTCCCTGCGCGGTCAGTTCCGCCCCGCTCACGTCGAGCGTCGCGGTCACGCTGGCGGGGATCAGCACGCCGCCGTCATCCAGCAGCCGGGAATATTGCGCGGTCGAGATCCGGAACGCGACCTCCAGAGCATGGGGATCGACCAGAAGCGCCAGTTTTTCGTTGGCGGACACCAGACGGCCTTCGACCAGATCGACGTCGCTCAGGACACCGTCAAAGGCCGCCATCACGGTGGTTTCGGCCAGGTCGCGCCGCGCGCTTTCGACCGCGATTTCGGCCCGCGCAAGCCGCGTCGCCGCCTGATCCAGCCGCGCCTCGGCCTGCGCCACCGCCTGCCGGCGCGACAGCACCGCCTGGCGGGCCGCCGCGGCGGCGAGTTCCGCGACCTCGACCGCGGCGGCGGTTCCGACGCCGCGCGATTGCAGATCGTCCTGCCGCCCGAACGCGCGTTCCCGCAGCTCGGCCTGGTCCTGCGCCGCGACGAGTTCATCGCGGGCCAGCGCCAGCGATCTCTCCGCATCGCGGCCTTCGGCCTCCGCGTCCATCAGATCGTTCCGCAGACGGTTCAGCTCCGACTGCGCATTCGCCGGGTCGATCTGAACCAGCACTTCGCCGGCCGTGACCGCGCCGCCTTCCTCGAAATTCTCCGACAGGCCGATGATGCGGCCACCCATCGCGGTCCGAAGTTCGAGCGTCCGGCGGCTTTGCACCTGTCCGAAGGCTTCCATCACCGGCACGATCGTTTCCGTGCTGGCGGTCACGAGGTTGACGGCGAACACCCGCTCGCGGGCCGGCGGCGGCATCTTGTCATCGCTCATACGGATCTGGACGGCGGACAATACAAGACTGGCGGCATAGACAAGCAGCGCCAGCGCAACGGACGCCAGGAACAGGCCGACCAGACTTTGCCGCAAAAATCGCATGGGTTCACACCTTCAGGAAACGCGATGCCCCCTTGTTTCAACCTAGCGAGACACGGGAAAATGCCAAGCCACAACCGGTTGAGCCAGCGAAAGCGTTACTTCCGCCGCTGGTGTTCGTCCAGCCGCGGCATGATTTCGACGAAGTTGCAGGGCCGGTGGCGATAATCCAGTTGCAGGGAGAGGATGCCGTCCCAGGCATCCTTGCAGGCGCCGGGGCTGCCGGGCAGCGCGAACAGGTAGGTTCCGCCCGCCACCCCGGCGGTAGCGCGGGACTGCACCGCGCTGGTGCCGATCTTCTCCATCGAGATCATGGTGAAGACGGTCCCGAAAGCGTCGATTTCCTTTTCATAGACATCCCGGTGGGCCTCCACCGTGACGTCCCGGCCCGTCAGGCCCGTTCCCCCGGTGCTGATCACCACGTCGATGTCCGGATCGGCGATCCAGGCCCGCAACTGATCAGCAATCTGGTCCCGTTCGTCACGGATGATCTTGCGCTCCGCCAGCCTGTGGCCGGCGGACTGAAGGCGGTCCACCAGAACCTGCCCCGACCGGTCCTCGTCCAGAGACCGGGTGTCGGACACGGTCAGCACCGCGATCCGGATCGGGATGAAATCCTTGGTTTCGTCGATTCGGGACATGATCTAGGTCCTTTCCATGACGGCCAGCCGGACCGCCAGCGCCGCGAAAATACCGCCGCTGACATAGTTCAGCCAGGTGCCGCCGCCCGCCAGCCGCCGCCGGGCGCTGCCCGCGAAGATCCCGGCCAGCCCGTTGATCACGAACCCGCCAAGCGACAGAACGCCGCCGAAGATCAGAAACTGCGTCAGGATCGAACCGGCCGACGGGTCCACGAATTGCGGCACGAAGGCGAGTGTGAACAGAATGACCTTGGGATTGGTCAGGTTGACGATCAGACCGTTGCGAAAGGCCCGCGCCGATCTGACTTGGTCGGGGACCGCGTTTTTCGATTGGCCGGCGATCGCGCCCCAGGCGAGCCAGAGCAGATAGGCGACCCCGATCCAGCGGATCACGTCGAACATCCAGGGAAAGGCCGCGACCGTGGCGCCAAGGCCAAGCCCGGCGACCACCGCGTGCACCATGCCGCCAAGCGCGATGCCCGCGCTCGCGGCGACGGAGGCGCGGCCACCGGACCGCAACCCCTGCCCCATGCAGAACATCATGTCGGCCCCCGGCGTCAGGTTCAGCGCCAAAGCCGCCGGAAGGAATGCCGCGAGAACCAGTGGATCAACCATCGCGCAACCGTGCTTTCAGGGACAGAAGGTCGGCCCATGCCTCGCGCTTGGCTGACGGGGTGCGCAACAGGTAGGCGGGATGGACCATCGGCAGCACCGGCCGTCCCATCGCCTCGGCCCATGTGCCGCGCAGCCGCAGGATGCCCCGCCGTCCGAGCACCGCATCGCAACTGATGTTGCCCATCAGGACGATCAGTTCCGGGGCGGCCAGTTCCACATGCCGCGCCAGGAAGGGACGCATCATCGCGATTTCATCCGGCTTCGGGTCGCGGTTCTGCGGCGGCCGCCACGGCAGCACGTTGGTGATATACACCGACGCCTCCCGGCTGAGGTCGATGGCCGCCAGCATCCTGTCGAGCAATTGACCGGCCCGCCCGACGAATGGGCGGCCTTCGCGGTCCTCGTCACGGCCGGGCGCTTCGCCGATGATCATCACGCGGGAACTGGCAACGCCATCGGAAAACACCAGGCTGCGCGCACCCTTCTTCAGATCGCACAGCTCGAAGGCTGCCAGCGCATCCCGCAGATCGGCCAGGGTCGCCGCGCCCGACGCGGCCGCCCCCGCCGCCGCGACCGGGTCATCCGGTGCAGGCGCAGGAACCGAAAGAGGGGCCGCTGCTGTCCGGCGCGGTCTTGCCAGCCAGGGCGCCGTTCCCGGCAAGCCGAAACGATCGACCGGCGAATCCCCGATCGCCTCGGTCGCGCCGAGTTCGAACTGCCATTCCAGCAGGGCTTTCGCCGTCCGATGATCCAGTGCCGATTCCATGATCCGCACGCTAGACGTTTCGCGGGCCGGGGAAAACCGCCAGAAACGCCGCGGTGGTGCGATTGCCGGGATTTCCAGCCTTCGATCTTCCGGGGGCGGACGGCCATGCTTGCCCGCCCAGCACAGCCTTTCTATAAGGAGCCGACCAAGACCGGAGCGCCCATGTCCTTTGACCATCGCCATCTTCTGGGGATCGAACCGCTCGGTCCGCACGACATCACGACGATCCTGGATCTTGCCGAAGACTACGTGGCGCTTAACCGCCAGACCGCCAAGCATTCGGATGTTCTGGCCGGGCTTACGCAGATCAACATGTTCTTCGAGAATTCGACCCGCACCCAGGCGTCTTTCGAGATCGCGGGGAAACGTCTTGGCGCGGACGTGATGAACATGGCGATGCAGGCGAGTTCGATCAAGAAAGGCGAAACCCTGATCGACACGGCGCTGACGCTGAACGCCATGCACCCCGACCTGCTGGTGGTGCGGCATCCGCAATCGGGCGCGGTGGATCTCTTGGCGCAAAAGGTGAACTGCGCCGTTCTGAACGCCGGCGACGGGCGCCACGAACATCCGACACAGGCGCTGCTGGACGCGCTGACGATCCGCCGCGCCAAGGGCCGGCTGCATCGGCTCAGTATCGCCATCTGCGGCGACATCGCCCATTCCCGCGTCGCGCGGTCCAACATCCTGCTGCTCGGAAAGATGGAAAACCGCATCCGCCTGATCGGCCCGCCGACGCTGATGCCCTCCCGGATCGACCAGTTCGGGGTCGAGGTCTTTGACGACATGAACGCGGGTCTTGCCGACGTGGACGTCGTGATGATGCTGCGCCTTCAACGGGAACGGATGGACGGCGGTTTCATCCCGTCCGAACGGGAATATTACCACCGCTACGGGCTGGACGCCGAAAAGCTGGCGCTGGCGAAACCCGACGCCATCGTCATGCATCCCGGCCCGATGAACCGCGGAGTCGAGATCGACGGAACATTGGCCGACGACATCAACCGCAGCGTCATCCAGGACCAGGTCGAGATGGGCGTCGCCGTGCGCATGGCGGCGATGGAACTGCTGGCGCGCAACCTGCGGGCAAGCCGACCGGACGCCGCATGACCGGACCTGTCACGGTGCCCGCCAACGAGACGGGAAAACTGCGCCTGTTCGCGTTGGACATGCCCGCCGAACAGGCGCGGGCGTTGCGCGACTCAGGTGGGATCGACGGGCTTCTCGGTGTGTTGCAGGTCGATCCGGCCTATGTCGAAATCTTCCTGGTCAAGGATCTCGACGGGCTTGGAATCACCGGATACCTCACCGAAGGCTGTGGCATCCCGCAGGAGCAGGTCGCCCAGGACCGGACCCACCTGCAGGCCCTGACCGGCTATGTAGTTCTGGTGTTCAGCCGCGCCTTTGGCGGGCGGGAGGTCACGTTGCATCCCGCGGCCGAACTGGAACTGATCGCCACCTACAGCGAACGCCCGGTGGACTGGTCGGCAACTCCGATCCCGACGGACAGCGCCCGGAAACGCGCCGGTTCGCCGCAGTCACCGCGTGATCGCCGCAGCCATGCGCGGCGCATCGGCGGTGGCATCTTCGCCATTTTCATGGTGCTGATCGCGGCCGGCCTGTATCTGGTGCTCCGATGATGCAGGACACGACCCGCTTCACTGCCGACCGGCAGGCCTATGTGCAAAGCCACGTCACCCTCGCCGCCGTTGCCATGGCGCTCGCCATGCTGATCCTCTGGCTGATCGGCAGCCCGCATGTCTGGACCGGCGCGGTCGCCGGCCTTGCCGCCGTCGCCTTCCGCGGCTGGTTCCTCGCCTCCGAGGCGCTGGCCGAGACCTGGGAACTCGACGGCGACACGCTCACCGGCCCCGGCGGCCGCCGCGTCCCGTTCGACCAGATCGAAACCCTGCGCAGCATGGGCCGCTTCGTGCAGATCATCACCAAGGGCGGCGACAAGCACCTGATCAAGTACCAGGCCGATCCGGCCGCCACAATCGCGACCATCGAAAGGCACCGCCGATGACCGCCACGCTCTTCACCAACGCCCGCCTGATCGACCCCGAGGCGCGCAGCGACCATCCCGGCAGCCTGCTGGTGGAAAACGGGCGCATCACCGCGGCGGGCGCCGAGGTCGCGGTGCCCGAGGGCGCCAACCTCATCGATTGCCGCGGCAAGTGCCTCGCACCGGGCATCGTGGATATCGGCGTCAAGGTCTGCGAGCCGGGCGAGCGGCACAAGGAAAGCTACCGCTCCGCCGGGCTGGCGGCGGCGGCGGGCGGCGTCACCACCATGGTGACCCGCCCCGACACCACCCCGGCCATCGACAGCCCGGAAACGCTCGAATTCGTCACCCGCCGCGCCAATGCCGCCGCCCCCGTCAACGTCCTGCCCATGGCCGCGCTGACCAAGGGCCGGCAGGGGCGCGAAATGACCGAGATCGGTTTCCTGATGGACGCGGGCGCGGTCGCCTTCACCGATTGCGACCATGTGGTAACCGACACCAAGGTCTTCTCCCGCGCCCTCACCTATGCCCGTTCCCTAAACGCGCTGGTGATCGCCCATCCGCAGGATCCGGGCCTGTCGGACGGGGCCTGCGTGACCTCGGGCAAGTTCGCGAGCCTGCGCGGGCTGCCCGCCGTGTCGCCGATGGCCGAGCGCATGGGGCTCGACCGCGACATCGCGCTGCTGGAAATGACCGGCGCGCGCTATCACGCAGACCAGATCACCACCGCCCGCGCCCTGCCCGCGCTTCAGCGCGCCAAGCGCAACGGGCTGGACATCACCGCCGGGGTCAGCATCCACCACCTGACGTTGAACGAACTCGACGTCGCCGATTACCGCACTTTCTTCAAGGTCAAGCCGCCGCTGCGCGCCGAGGACGACCGGCTGGCGGTCATCGAGGCGCTGCGCGACGGGCTGATCGACATCATCTGTTCGATGCACACGCCGCAGGACGAGGAAAGCAAACGCCTGCCGTTTGAAGAGGCCGCCAGTGGTGCCGTGGCGCTGGAAACCCTGCTGCCGGCGGCGCTGCGCCTTGTTCACAACGGTGATCTCGACCTGCCGACCCTCTTCGCCGCCCTGTCGCTGAACCCGGCCAGACGGCTCGGCCTGCCCTGCGGCCGTCTCGCCCCCGGCGCGCCCGCCGACCTGATCCTGTTCGACCCGGACAAACCTTTCGTGCTCGACCGCGCCACCCTGCGCAGCAAATCGCGCAACACCCCGTTTGACGGGCAGCGGATGCAGGGTAGGGTCCTCGCGACCTATGTCGCCGGAACCGCCGTCTACCGGAGCGCCTGATGCCCGCACTCGAATCCACCACCGCCCAGCTGATCCTCTGGACCCTCGTCGGCTACGGGCTCGGTTCGATCCCCTTCGGCATGATCCTTGCCCGTCTCATGGGGCTCGGCAACCTGCGCGAGATCGGTTCGGGCAATATCGGCGCCACCAACGTGCTGCGCACCGGCAACAAGCTGGCCGCCGCAATGACCCTGCTGCTCGACGGGGCAAAGGGCGCGGCCGCCGTTCTGCTGGCCCGCGCTTTCGCGCCCGAGGATTCGGTGCAACTGGCCGCGCTGGCCGCGATGATCGGCCATTGCTTTCCGGTCTGGCTGGGCTTTCGCGGCGGCAAGGGGGTGGCGACGTTCCTCGGCGTGTGGCTGGCGCTGGCCTGGCCGGTCGGACTTGCCTGCTGCGCCACCTGGCTTGCATCCGCCGCGGTGTTTCGCATCTCGTCCATGGGCGCGCTTGTGGCCGCGGCCGCGTCCACGATCTGGGCCGTCTTTCTTGGCTTCGGCCAGGACCTGGCCCTGGGCATGATCCTGACCGTTCTGGTGTTCTGGCGGCATCGCGAAAACATCACCCGCATCCGGGCCGGCACCGAAAGCCGCATCGGTCAGGGGAAGTGAAGCACCCGGCCCCGGCGAGATCGCGCGCCGGGCCGAATCATCAATAGCTGTAGTCGGCGTAGATCCGGTTAATATCGCCGTTCCAGTCGCCGTTGTAGCGTCCGAGCAGTTCATCCGCAGGGACCTGCCCCGATTCGACGCTTTCCTTCAGGGCGTTGAGGAAATGAGTCTCGTCGGGCACCATGCCGCCCGCGCCGGGTCGGGCGCGGGCCTTCAGACCCGCTTCGGCTATCGCCACCGTTTCCCGCGCCAGGTCGAGCATCCGGATGTCACCCACACGGGCCTGCAAGGCATCCTTGCTGGCGGCCACACGCAAGGACTCGCGGGTTTCGGAATCCCAGTTCTTCGCCAGGTCCCACGCCGCGTCCAGCGCGGTTTGATCATACATCAGGCCGACCCAGAAGGCGGGCAAGGCGCAAAGCCGCCGCCAGGGACCACCATCCGCCCCGCGCATCTCGATGAATTTCTTGATCCGCGCCTCGGGGAACAGGGTCGTCAAATGATCGGCCCAGTCGCTCAGCGTCGGCTTCTCGCCGGGCAGCGCCGGCAGTTCGCCTTTCAGGAAATCGCGGAACGACTGGCCCAGCGCGTCGATATACTGCCCGTCGCGGTAGACGAAATACATCGGCACATCGAGCGCGTATTGCACCCAGCGTTCGAAACCGAACCCGTCCTCGAACACAAAAGGCACCATGCCCGTCCGGTCCGCATCCAGATCGCGCCAGACGCGGGACCGCCAGCTCTTGTAGCCGTTCGGCTTTCCGTCAAGGAAGGGTGAATTGGCGAACAGCGCCGTCGCCACCGGTTGCAGCGCCACCGCGACGCGCAGTTTCTGCACCATGTCCGCTTCGGAGGCGAAATCGAGGTTGACCTGGACCGTGCAGGTGCGCCGCATCATGGTCGTGCCCATGGTGCCCACCTTCTGCATGTAGGAGTCCATCAGCTTGTAACGCCCCTTGGGCATCAGCGGCATGTCCTCGTGTTTCCACACCGGCGCCGCACCGAGACCGATGAACCCGACGCCCACCTTGTCGGCCACGTCCTCGACTTCGCGCAGGTGTTCGTTCACTTCGTCGCAGGTTTCATGGATCGTTTCCAGAGGCGCACCGGACAGTTCCAGCTGGCCGCCGGGTTCCAGCGATACGTTGGCGCCGCCCTTTTCCAGCCCGATGAGGTTTCCTCCCTCTTCGACCGGAGACCAGCCCCAGACATCGCGCAATCCTTCCAGCACGGCGCGCACCGATCTCGGACCGTCGTAGGGAATGGGTTTCAGCGTGTCCTTGCAATAGCCGAACTTCTCGTGCTCGGTGCCGATGCGCCAGTCAGCTTTCGGCTTGCAGCCGTCCGCGAGATATTCGGCCATCTGCTCGTGTCGCTCGATCGGTCCACCACCGGATTGGGGAATAGACATTGCGGGCTCCGATCCTGTTTGTCGCTGTGGCGGCCAGAAGTGCGGTGAATTGACCGGGGTGTCAATGCAGCCTTTGGTGCGCGGGGCGCATCGGCCGGCGTTCCCAGATCACGACGGGGTGGTCCGCCCGGCCCTGAAGTTCCGCGAGCATCCGCTCGGTGCGGATGCCCGGCAGGGTCGCGAAAACGTCGAACAGCGCATCCGCCCCTTCGGCGTTGACCGGGATGAACAGCGGCAATTGCCCCGGCTGGTCCAGAACCCAATGGGCGGGCGTGCCGGTCGGGTCCAGCGCCAGCCGTTCGAGGTCTTCCACGGCGATGGCGCCACCGTTCAGCGGCCCGAAATAGTGGATCTGGCGTTCGTCGACCTGCACGACGCCCGGTCCGCCGCCACCGGCGCGGAACCGGCCGCGCTGCGCCCCGATGACACAGAGGGCGGTCCCCAGGACGCACAGCGCCAGGCCAACCCAGCCCAGCAATCCGCCCGGCCCGATCATCCACCACAGGCCGAGTGCGGCAATCGCAAGACCTGCTAGCGCTTCGCGCCAGCGCCGGAACCCCGCCCGGACCTCGGGTCTGATGAAACTCATGCCACCCTCCCGCGGCCGGAGACGAAGGTTGCGACGATCCGGCAGGCCCGGCGGCGAAGGGGTGCAACGTCACCGGGCACGCCAATCTCCCAGGGCTTGCTGCCACAGCGTCAGGGCCGCAACCGCCGCCGTGTCCGCGCGCAGAATTCGGGGACCGAGACTGACGGTGTGTGCGAAGGGCAGGGATTCGAGCCGCGCCCGTTCGGACGGCGAAAAACCGCCCTCGGGACCGATCAGTATGGCCCAGGGCTGACCCGCCGGCATCGCCTCCAGTTCCAGGTTCTGTCCGGCGCGGCTTTCGTCGCAGAACATCAGGTGCCGCCCGGCCGGCCAACCGTCCAGGAGCCGATCCAGCCGGATCAGCTCGGCCACGACCGGAACAAAGGTTCCGCCGCATTGTTCGGCGGCTTCGATGGCATGGGCCTGCAGGCGGTCCTGCCGGATACGGTCGGCGTTGGTGTAGTCGGTCTGCACCGGAACAATCCGCGCCGCGCCCATTTCCGCGGCCTTTTCCACGATGAAATCGGTGCGCGCCTTCTTGATCGGGGCGAACAGGAGCCAGAGATCGGGCGGCAGGCGCAGGGGCGCGCTGCGTTCGATGCAGTCCAGCGCGCCGCCCCGCTTGCCCGCCTCGGCGACCTCGGCCAGCCATTCCCCGTCGCGCCCGTTGAACAGCGACACCATGCCCCCGGCGGCCAGCCGCATCACCCCGAAAAGGTAATGCGCCTGGTCGCGGCTCAAAGGAACCGATTGCCCCTGCCCCAGAGGGTGATCTACATACAGCCTGATCTTTGCACTCATGAAAGCCTACATATGCAAGGCAATGCGCCAACACCAGATGGTCAGGTCGCCGATGCTCCTTCCGGCAACTGGGTCGATCACTATGCGCCCGCGGGTGCGCGGCCCTATCTGCGCCTGTCCCGCGCCGACAGGCCGATCGGAACCTGGCTTCTGCTGCTCCCCTGCTGGTGGGGTCTGGCGCTGGCAGTGCTGGCCGATCAGTCGCCGCGCTGGGAGGACGCCTGGATCGCGCTTGGCTGCGCGGTCGGGGCTTTCCTGATGCGCGGCGCGGGCTGCACCTGGAACGACATCACCGACCGGGATTTCGACGGCCAGGTGGCGCGCACCCGGTCGCGCCCGATCCCGTCCGGACAGGTCGGGGTGCGCAGCGCTTTCGTGTGGATGTGCGTCCAGTCCCTGCTCGCCTTCGCCATTCTGCTGACGTTCAACCGGGCCGCCATCTTACTCGGCATCCTGTCGCTGCTGTTCGTCGCGATCTATCCGTTTGCGAAAAGGTTCACCTGGTGGCCGCAGGTTTTCCTGGGCCTCGCGTTCAACTGGGGGGCCATGCTCGCCTGGACCGCGCACGCCGGCGCGCTGCACTGGCCCGCGGTCGTGCTTTATCTGGCCGGAATCTCCTGGACGCTGTTCTATGACACGATCTATGCGCATCAGGATACCGAGGACGATGCCCTGATCGGGGTCAAATCGACCGCGCGCCTGTTCGGCGCGGACACGGTGCGCTGGCTGAAATATTTCCTGGCAGGCACCGTTTCCCTGATGGCGGTGGCGGTCATCCTGGCTTTGATGCCGAAAGCGTCCTTCATGGCGCTCGTCCTGGCCCTTGCGGGACCCTGGGCCATGGGCTGGCACATGGCCTGGCAGCTGCGCGGTTTCGACCACACCAACGGCGCCAAGATGCTGCAACTGTTCCGCGCCAACCGCGATACCGGCCTTATTCCGCTCATCTTTTTCAGCCTCGCCGCCTTCGTTTGATTGAACCCCTCCGCCGCGGCGGGTATGAAACCGGCAATCCAGAGGATGCCCCGACCCGAGATGAGACTTTCTTCGCTTTTCATCATCGTGATGAGCTTTGCGCTTGGCGCGGGGCTTTGCGTGCTGGCGGCCGGTTTCGCCGTCACGGCGGTGGAGAGGACTTCCGAGACCGATGTCCGCCACGTTCTGGACGAAGCCGGATACGAATGGGCCGAAGTGCAGGCGAACGGCTTGCAGGTGATCCTGTCCGGCACCGCGCCGACAGAGGCACGGCGGTTCAACGCGATCAGCCAGGTGGCCGGAGTGGTGGACGCCGCGCGGATCATCGACACCATGGATATTACTCCCACGGCCGATCTGGATGCGCCCAGCTTCTCGGTCGAGATATTGCGCAACGACAGCGGGATATCGATCATAGGCTTGATTCCGGCCGCCACCGACCGCGACGCGCTGGTGGACCGGCTCACTGAAATCGCCGGCGCCGACCCGGTCAGCGATCTTCTCAACGTAGCCGACTATCCGGTGCCCGACGGTTGGGAAGATGCGCTGGGGTTTTCTGTTGTCGCCCTGTCGCGCCTGCCTCGGTCCAAGCTGTCAGTGGACCCCGGCCGGGTTCGTGTCACCGCGATTTCGGACAGCGCCGAAGCCAAGACCTCGCTGGAAAAGAGCCTCACCCGCGCCGCACCGCCGGGCCTGCGCCTGGCGCTCGACATTGCGGCGCCGCGCCCGGTAATCGCGCCATTCACGCTGCGCTTCCTCATCGACGAGAACGGCGCGCGCTTTGACGCCTGTTCCGCCGAGACCGAAAAATCCCGAAGCCGGATCCTGAATGCCGCCTTCCGGGCGGGTCTGTCCGGCAACGACGCCTGCACCATCGGCATGGGAGTGCCTTCGCCGCATTGGGCCGAGGCGGCGGAAGTGGCCATCGCCGGACTGGCGGAACTGGGCGGCGGATCGGTGACTTTCGCCGACGCGGACGTGACGCTGGCTGCGGCGGAGGGCACGAATCCGGCGGTGTTCGATCGGATCGTCGGTGAACTGGAGACCGAATTGCCGGACGTCTTCGCCCTGCACGCCGTGCTGCCCGAACCCGAAGAAAAGGCCGCGAGCGGGCCGCCGGAATTCGTCGCGACGCTCAGCCCGGAGGGCCTGGTGCAACTGCGCGGGCGTGTCGGTGACGAAACCCTTCGCTTGGCGGCGGACAGCTATGCCAAGGCCCGGTTCGGTTCTGCCAATGTCTATACGGCGACGCGGGTCGTCGAGGACCTGCCCAACGACTGGCCGGTGCGCGTGCTGGCCGGTCTCGAAGCGCTGTCGATGCTCAGCAACGGCGCCCTGATCGTCGCCCCCGACAACGTGACCCTGAACGGTGTCAGCCAGAACGAGGCCGCCAATGCCGAGATCGCAGGGCTTCTGGCCGAACGCCTTGGCGAGACCGAAACCTACGAACTGGACATCACCTATCGGCCGCCCCCGCCCCCTGCCGACCTGCCACCAGACCCCGAAGTCTGCGAAGCGGAACTGGTGCAAATCCAAGCCGTCAACAAGATCCAGTTCGAACCCGGGTCGGCCACGATCGCCGCGGAGTCGCTGGACACGATGAATGAGATCGCCGATATCCTGCGGGAATGCGGCGAAATTCGACTGGAGATCCAAGGCCATACCGACAGCCAGGGACGCGAAAGCATGAACGAGCAACTCAGCCAGGCCCGTGCGCAGTCGGTCCTGAACGAATTGCGCTCCCGCCGCGTGCTGACATCGACCTACGTGGCCGTGGGATATGGGGAAAGCACGCCGATCGCCAGCAACGACACCGAAGAAGGCCGCGAAGAGAACCGGCGCATCGAATTCCGGCTGATCCGCCCGGAACCAATGCAGCCCGAATCGCAATCGACGCTGGATGCGGTCGCCGCCGATCCTTCGGACATCGAACAGGACGCGGAAGAAACGGACGCGGAAAACCCCGCCGAGAAGGGACCAGAGAATGAACAGAACTGAGTTCATCATCGCAACGGCCATCATCCTGTTCGTCGCCTTCGCGACCGGATGGTTCGCGAACTGGCTGGTGCACAGGTTCACCCGCGTCAACCAAAGCGATGTCGGAGAACTGGACCGGATGAGCCAGGAGCTCCACGAGGCCGAGGAAACCCGCGATCAGGCGATCACATACCTGCAGCAGCGCGAGGCGGAACTGACCAACCAGCTCACTCAGACCGAGGCGGAACTGCGCGCGGCGATGGACGGATTGCGGGACGCCCGTCACGATGCCGACGAATTGCGCGGCTATGTCGAGCGTATGAAGGCAGGCCGAGGCTGAGGCCGCCTGCCGTCACCAGCGATCGAGCGCGGCCTCGTCATCCGCCTTGGCGGCGACCCATTCCGCGCCGGAACGGGTGATTTCCTTTTTCCAGAACGGCGCGCGCGACTTGAGATAATCCATGAGATATTCCGCCGCCTCGAAGGCAGCCTTGCGGTGCCGCGCGGCGGTTGCGACCATCATGATCCGTTCGCCGGTTTTCAAGCCGCCGTAACGGTGGATGACCATGACGTCGCCCAGCGACCAGCGCCGTTCTGCCTCTTCCGCGATCCCGGCGAGCGCGGCCTCGGTCATGCCGGGGTAGTGCTCGATCTCCATCGTTTCCAGGTCGCCCACCTCGTTGTCGCGGACAACGCCGACAAAGGTCACAATGGCCCCGGTGTCGCCCGCGCCAAAGTCCCGGAGTTCCGCCGCCGGATCGAACGGTTCTTGCTGCACGGCGATCCGCATCGGTCAGCCGCCCGTCATCGGCGGAAAGAAGGCGACCTCGCGCGCCCCGGCCAGCCTGGCGTCGAAATCCGCCAGTTCCTGGTCGATGGCCACGCGCAATGCGCCAAGATCGGCGAAAGCGGCGGCGTATCGTTCTTCCCGCGCCCGCAGTTCGTCCACCAGGTCATTGACCGTCACGGCCGAGGTTTCGACCGTCTCGCGCGGCAGGCCGATCCTTTCGCGGACCCATGCGAAATACAGGACATCCATCAGTGCACCTCCTTCAGAAACGGCAGCGCCTTTCGGAAATAGTCCCAGCCGGTGACAAGCGTCAACGCCGCCGCCAGCCACAGGAGCCACAGGCCGATGCGCCCGGTCCAGTCCATTCCGGCCATTTTCCAGCGCAGGCCGTGAGGGTCCGGACCTGCGCCCGACAGGACCGAGTTGATCAGCTGCGGGTCCATCCCCCAAGCCGACATGCCGAGATAATGTTCGAAAATCCCTTGCGCGAAAAGCACCGCGATTGCGACCATCTGCAAGGTGGTCTTCCACTTGGCCAATTGCGTCACCTTCAGCGTGCCCGCGGTGTCGCCGAGATATTCCCGCAGTCCCGACACGAAGACTTCGCGGAACAGGATCATGGTCGCCGGCAGAACCAGCCAGGGCGACATCGAGGAATAGCCGACGATGACCATGAGGGCGATGATGACCATCGCCTTGTCGGCAATCGGATCGAGCATGGCACCGAGCTTGGTTTCCTGCTTCAGTGTCCGCGCCAGATAGCCGTCTATCCAGTCCGTCACGGAGGCGGTGACAAAGAGAAGAAGCGCGAACCAGTCCGCATAGGGACGGTGGAAATAGAGAAACATAACCGCAAGCCCCGGCGCTGCGAGCAGGCGCAGAATGGTCAGGATATTGGGCAGGGTCCATTTCATGCGTGGACCCTACATCGCGGGTTTGAAACATAAAAGCGGATGTTGCAGGGGGACGGCCCGTGGACGGAAGTTTCGCTTGTGGGAAACGCCTCCGGCAGGAGTATTATCGCCGGGATGAAGCGCGCGGCACCTCAGCCCTTGTCATGGAAGAAATCGTAAATCGTTTCCGCCAGGCTGCCGGAAATCCCGTCGACCGCCTTCAGATCGGCCAGGTTCGCCCGGCTGACCGCCTTGGCGCTGCCGAAATGCGCCAGAAGCGCGCGCTTGCGGGTCGCGCCGACACCCGGCACATCGTCCAGCGGCGTCGCCCCGATCGCCTTGGCGCGTTTGGCGCGATGCGTTCCGATCGCGAAGCGGTGCGCCTCGTCGCGCAGCCGCTGCACGAAGTAAAGCACCGGATCGTTGTGCCGCAAGGCGAATGGACGGGCGCCGGGGCGGTAAAACTCCTCCTTGCCGGCATCTCGGTCGACGCCCTTGGCGACGCCGACCATCGGAATATCCTGCACTCCGTGGCGCTGCATGATTTCCGCCACCGCGCTGACCTGCCCGGCGCCGCCATCGATGAGCAGCAGATCCGGCCACTGACCCTTGTTGCGGTCTGGATCGTCCTTGATCAGGCGGGAAAACCGGCGGTTCAGAACCTCCTTCATCATGCCGAAGTCGTCGCCGGGCGTCAGGTCGTCGCCGCGGATGTTGAACTTGCGGTAGCTATTTTTCATCAGGCCGTCCGGACCCGATACGATCATCGCGCCAACCGCATTGCTGCCCTGGATGTGGCTGTTGTCATAGACCTCGATCCGGCGCGGCGGCGCGTCCAGATCCAGGGCCTCCGCCAATCCGCGCAGCAGCTTGGCCTGGGTGGCGGTTTCCGACATCTTGCGGGCCAGGGATTCGCGGGCATTGCGCAGCGCCCCGGAAACCAGTTCGGCCTTCTCGCCCCGCTGCGGCACGAGAATGTCGACCTTGCGGCCCGCCTTGCCCGACAGCGCCTCCGCCATCAGGTCTTCGTTCTCGATGGCATCGGACAGGATCAGCTGCCGTGGCGGTTCCTTGTTGTCATAGAATTGGCCGAGGAATGCCTCCATCACCTCGGCGGCCGAGACATCGGCCCCGACACGCGGATAGAAATCGCGGTTGCCCCAGTTCTGGTTGGCGCGGATGAAGAACACCTGCACACAGGCCTGGCCATTTTCCAGATGCAGGGCGATCACGTCCGCCTCGGTCACGCCACGGGGATTTATGCCCTGGGTCGCCTGCACCTGGGTCAGCGCCCGGATTCGGTCGCGCAAGCCGGCGGCCCGTTCGAATTCCATCGCTTCGGAGGCCTCGGCCATCTGCGCGGCGAGATCCTCCTGAACCCGCGTCGACCGCCCGGACAGGAACCGTTCGGCATCGCGCACGCTTTCCGCATAGTCCGCTGCGCCGATCAAACCCGTGCAGGGGGCCGAACACCGTTTGATCTGGTAAAGCAGGCAGGGCCGGGTGCGGCTTTCGAACATCGCATCCGAACAATTGCGCAGCAGGAACGCCTTCTGCAACTGGTTCAACGTCCGGTTGACCGCGCCGGCGCTGGCGAAGGGACCGAAATATGCCCCTTTTTCCTTTTTCGCACCCCGGTGTTTCTTGATCCGGGCAAAGGCATGATCCTTGGCCACGAGTATGTTGGGAAAACTTTTGTCGTCGCGCAGCAGAACGTTGTATTTCGGCTTCAACTGCTTGATCAGGTTCTGTTCGAGCAGGAGCGCCTCGGTTTCGGTCCGCGTCGTCAGGAACATCATCGACGCGGTTTCCCGGATCATCCGGTCGATGCGCCCGCTGTGCCCGCCCGGCCGGGTGTAATTCGACACCCGCGCCCTCAGGTTTCGCGCCTTGCCGACGTAGAGAACACGGCTTTCGGCGTCGAGCATGCGATAGACGCCCGGCGAGCTGTCGAGCGTCTTCAGATAACCCTGAATGCGGGCATATCCGTCTCCCCCGATCTCGTGAGTTGTATTAACCTTTTCAGTCATTTCACACAGATATGATTCTCTGGCGCTGGCTGCAATCTTGCAGGGGCGGGATCAACCCCAAACAAATCCACGGATTGTGTGGATAAGTCTGCAGATATCTTTCGGCTATCCGGAATTTTCTCTTAGATTCGGCTGATTTCCCTCGAATGCACAATAAATGAGCACAAAGCCAAGTCACTGATAAGCAAAGAAAGATTCTTCGAGGTGACGCAAGTTTATGAAAAATAAGACATTTTCGTAACGCTTTGGTAACGGGCCCGCGACCGGTGCAAAACTTGACGCGGCGTCCTGTTTCATTCGACTCCGAGGATATCCGGCGTTTGCCATCCGAGGTGCTGGCCCCCGTCGATGCAGATCAATTGGCCGGTCACAGCGGTGGCGTCCAGGAAGTATCCCAGAGCCGCGGTGATGTCGCCAAGGTTGGCCCCCCGGCCGAGCACGGTACCCGCTCTCTGCGCCGCGAAATGCCCTTCGGATTGGCGCGCGCCCCGCATCGTCGGACCTGGACCGATGGCGTTCACGCGAATGGCGGGAGCCAGTGCCCGCGCCGAGGTCTGGGTCAGGGTCCAGAGTCCCATCTTGGCCAGGGTGTAGGTCATGAATTCCGGCGTCAGCTTGCGCACCCTCTGATCCACCATGTTGACGATCAGACCGGTCGAGACGGGTTCTCCGGCCTCATCCCGCGCCGCCGCCAGCCCCTGGGCCGCCATGGCCTGCGTCAGAATGAAGGGCGCGCGCAGATTGCTGTCCATGTGCCGGTCCCAACTGGCGCGGGTCGCTGTAAGGATCGTGTCGTGTTCAAAGATCGAGGCATTGTTGACGAGGCAGGTGATCGGACCCTGCAACGCATCGACGGCGGCGCCGAACAACGCCTGCGTCTCGGTCTCGTCGAGCAGGTCGGCCTTCAGGGCCACGGCGCGACGCCCCATGGCCCGGATTTCGGCCACGACCCGTTCCGCGTCCTCTTGCGAACTCGCGTAATGCACGGCGACATCCTGCCCGCGCGAAGCGAGATAGAGCGCCATCGCGCGCCCCAGCCGTTTCCCGGCTCCGGTGACAAGACTGCGTGCCATTTCGGTTTCTCCCTGCGGATTGCGATTACATCAACAGCGCGGCGACATAGACCCCGTACAAGGCGGTCAAGGTCAGGCCCCAGCCCCGCGTGATATCGACCCTGAAAAACACGAACGGGATCAGCAGCAGCGACGACGCCAGCATGACCCAAAGGTCGAACTCCAGAAACGCCGGATCGACCGGAATCTTCCCGAAGAATGTGGCGATCCCGACAATCGCCAGCAGATTGAACATGTTGGACCCGATGACGTTCCCAAGGGCGACGTCGGCCTGTCGCCGCAAAGCCGCCATGACGGTCGTGGCGAGTTCCGGCAGGGAGGTGCCGACCGCCACCAGCGTCAGTCCGATCACCGTATCGCTGACTCCGTAGGCCTGTGCGATGAGGGAAGCGTTTTCCACCAGCAGATGTGCCCCCATGGGCAGCCCCACGAGACCCAGCACCAGATAGAGAGCGACCCGCCAATAGGGCATGTCGGGATCGGCTTCCTCGATCGATTCCAGATCGTCGGGTTCGCCGGCTTTCTGGTGCGCCCGCGCCTCGCGGAACGCGTCCGCCAGCACGATGCCGAGCATCGCCAGAAGGATCAGACCGGTGGCCACCATGAACTCGCCCCGGAACGCCAGCGCGATGAAGGCGACCGAAGCGGCGATCATGAACAGGAAGGTCTTGCGACTGTTGCATTCGCTGGTGTGCAGGGTCGCCAGCAGTGCCGGAATGCCGAGGACCAAGAGAATGTTGGCCGTATTCGACCCGACGACGTTGCCCAGGGCGATGCCCGGCGCATTGTCCTGAACCGCGCTTATGGCGATCAGCAGTTCCGGGGCCGACGTGCCGAACGCAACGATGGTCAGGCTGACGATGAGCGCCGGAACCCCCAGCCGCAGGCTGAGATTGACCGCCCCCCGCACAAGCGCATCGCCGGCAAGCAAAAGGATCATCAGGCCGAGCCCGGACAGCAGCCATTCGATCATGAACGCCCTCCGTGGCCGCAGCTGCACGGCCCCTTGCCGATCCGGTAGCGACCGCAGGCCGGACATTTCGCCGAGGCCAGCCTTTTCGCACCCGGAAACCGCAGCTTGCCGAACATGGCCAGCACGGCCATCGCCACGAGAAACAGAGAGACGATCTTGATGATCACGTTACAGCCCGAACCGCGCAAAAGCCGCGCGCTCTTCGATGCCCGCCACCGCATCGTCGATTACCCGCGCGCCGAAACGGGACAGGAACGGGCGTTTCAGACCGTAGCGGCGGAACTGAACCTTGTCGCCGAACCGGGCCTGCATCTTGGGTTTCAAATGCCCCACCCCGTCGATCAGCCCCAGTTCAGCGGCCCGCCGCGCCAGCCAGATTTCGCCGGTGAACAGGTTCTTGGTGGTGTCCAGCTTGTCGCCGCGCCGTTCCCTGACGTGGGCGATGAAATTGTCGTGGATATCGCCGAGAATGACCTTGAGACGGGCAACGTCCTCTTCGTTCTCGGGGCGGAACGGATCGAGCAGGGATTTGGATTTTCCCGCCGTATAGACCCGCCTTTCGATCCCCTGCCGGGCCAGGAAGACATGCGCGCCGAACCCGGCGGATATGACGCCGATCGACCCCAGCACCGAACTTTCGTCGGCCCAGATTTCATCCGCCGCCGCCGCCAGCCAGTATCCGCCGGACGCCGCGACATCCTCGACGAAGGCGACGACCGGGACCTTGGTTTCCTCCGACAGCCGGCGGATGCGCCCGCCGATCAGGGAGGATTGCACCGGCGACCCGCCGGGCGAATTGATCTCCAGCGCCACCAGATCCGGTTTGCCGCGTTTGAACGCCTTTTCCAGGATCGGAGCGATTGCATGGTCGTTCAGCGATCCGCGCCCCGCCATGCCGATGGCCCCGGCCAGACGCACGACCGATACCAGTGGCGGGTTCTTGATGAAGGGGATGCGCAATTTCATGAAAGCCGATGTAGAACGCCGCCCGGCGACAAACAAGGCGTCGCACCCAACAGAACTGCGGGGCATCCGCATTTGACCCGACGTCCGGGCAAAATTGCCACGGCGGGTTTCAGGACCGGATGCGCCAGCCGGTCTTGAAAATCCACCAGATGACCGCGATGCAAAGCGCGGTGAAACCGGCGATCGCCAGCAGGCTCCAGCCGATCGGAACGTCGGCCAGGCCGAAGAAGGACCAGCGGAAACCCGAGATCAGGTAGACCACCGGATTGAACAGGGTGACGGTCTGCCAGACCGGGGGCAGCATCGAGATCGAATAGAACGAACCGCCCAGGAAAATCAGCGGTGTGACGATCAACAGAGGCACCAGTTGCAACTGTTCGAAATTGCCCGCCCAGATGCCGATAATGAACCCCAAGAGCGCGAAACTGAGACAGGTCAGCAGAAGGAACACGACCATCGCGACCGGATGCGCGACCTGAAGATCGATGAAAAACGTCGCCGTCAGCAGGATCACGATGCCGATGAACAGCGCCTTGGTCGCCGCCGCGCCGACATAGCCCATGACGATTTCCAGAAAGTTCACGGGGGCGGACAGCAATTCGTAGATCGTGCCGGTGAACTTCGGGAAGTAGATGCCGAAGGACGCGTTGGAAATGGCTTGCGTGATCACCGACAGCATGACCAGTCCGGGCACGATGAAGGCGCCGTAGCTCACGCCCTCGACCTCCTGGATGCGGCTGCCGATGGCGGCGCCGAAGACCACGAAATAGAGCGACGTGGACAGCACCGGCGACAGGAAACTCTGCAACAGAGTTCTGAAGAACCGTTGCATTTCAAATTTGTAGATGGCCCAAACGGCGGTCAGGTTCATGCGGTGCCTCCTGCGACCAGATCGACGAAGATGTCTTCGAGACTGCTTTGGCGGGTCTGCACGTCGCGCAGGGTCAGACCGGCATTGGAAACCGCGTTCAGCAACCCGGTGATGCCGGTGCGTTCGCCCTTGGTGTCGTAGGTGTAGATCAGGCTGTTGCCCCCCGCCCCGAGCCTGAGCCCGAAGTCCGACAGGACCGGCGGGATCGCGTTCAGGGTCTCGGCCAGCTGCACCTCGATCTGCTTCTTGCCCATCTGTGCCATCAGCGTGTCCTTGTCCTGCACCAGCAGCAATTCCCCCTTGTTGATCACGCCGACCCGGTCGGCGATGGCCTCGGCTTCCTCGATGTAGTGGGTGGTCAGGATGATCGTGACGCCATCCGCCTTCAGATCCGCGACCATCCCCCACATGTCACGGCGCAGTTCCACGTCCACGCCCGCGGTCGGTTCGTCAAGGAACAGGACCCGCGGCTCGTGGCTGAGCGCCTTGGCGATCAGCACGCGACGTTTCATGCCACCCGAGAGCGCCGTGATCTGCGTGTCCTTCTTGTCCCACAGCGACAGTTTGCGCAGCACCCGTTCGATATGCGCGTCGTCGCGCGACTTGCCGAACAGGCCGCGCGAGAACCGCACGGTGTTGAGCACGGTCTCGAAGGGTTGCAGCGCGATTTCCTGCGGCACCAGCCCGATCAGGGACCGCGCCGCGCGGAATTCGGCCTGGATGTCGTGCCCGTCCACCGTGACCTGTCCATCGCTGATCGTTGTGATGCCGCAAACCATTGATATCAGGGTCGTCTTGCCAGCCCCATTCGGCCCGAGCAGGGCCAGGATCTCGCCCTTTTCAATGTCCAGCGTCACGCCCTTGAGCGCCTCGAACCCTCCGTCATAGGTCTTGCGCAGATCCCTGATCGACAAAATTGCGGACATGGCGGCCTCCCGTTTCGGGCGACCCTAGACCGCCCTGCGCCGGCTCGCCAGAGCCGCGATGCACAAACCGGCCTGCGCAAACGCAGGAACCGGCGGGTCATTGCAAGCTGGACATGCCGCCGGTCTGTGGTAGCGGTCGATACCGAAAGCGGCCGTCCCAGCCGCGCACAGGAGCCACCCGATGTCTGAAACGACCCACAACCGGCCAAGCGCCGGCATCGCCTTCGTTCTCGCGGGCATGGCCGCGATCTCGATCAACGACATGCTGATCAAGCAACTGTCGGAGGGCTATCCGCTGCACCAGATCATCTTCACGCGGTCCGCGATCGGGCTGATCTTCACCCTCGTTCTCGTCCAGTTGGAAGGCGGATGGGCGATCCTTCGCACCGCCCATCCGGGTTTGCACCTTTTGCGCGGCGCACTGATCGTCGTTTCCAACATGTGCTTTTTCGTCGCCCTCGCCGTGATCCCGCTGGCGGACGCCACGGCGCTGTTCTTCGCGGCACCGCTGTTCATCACCGTCCTGTCGATCCCGATCCTCGGGGAAAAGGTGGGTCCCCTGCGGATCGGGGCCGTTCTGGTCGGATTCGCCGGCGTCCTGATCATGCAACGTCCCTGGGCGAATGGCGAGATGCTGGATGCCAGCCGCACCGTGCTGCTGATGCCGGTCCTCGGGGCGCTGACCTATGCGATCATGCAGCTGATGACGCGCAAGCTTGGTGCGACGAGCAAGGCGTCCGCGATGACGGTATATATCCAGATGGTTTTCATCCTCGTGTCACTGGGATTCTGGCTGGTCGCCGGGGACGGCCGCTTTGCCCAGGACACCGGGTCGCCCAGTCTCCGGTTCCTGTTTCGGGCCTGGGTCTGGCCATCCTCCGGCGACTGGCCGACCCTCGTCGGCCTGGGACTGAATTCGGCGGTGATCGGCTATTGCCTGGCGCAGGCCTACCGCCTCGCGGATGCCGCGACGGTCGCTCCTTTCGAATACGCGCTGCTGCCGATGGCGGTTTTCTGGGGATGGCTCTTGTGGGCGGAACTGCCGGATGCGGCCATCTGGATCGGCATGGCCCTGATCGTGGCGTCCGGTCTGTTCGTATTTCTTCGGGAAAAGCAGAACAAACGCCGGATCGCACGGGCGGCGATCAAACGGCGATGAACGGCCCCGCGCGGTTACATCGATCCCGCACTGATTTAATTTGAATATTGACTTTCTACCATAGAGAGAATTGCCGCACTGAAATCAGAACCGAATCACTTAATATTGCAGATGACCGACCTCGAATGCGAAGCGCTGTTAACGCTAAAACCGGCCCCGCCAGAAACAAGCCCGATTGGAAATTAACCGTTGCATGTGGGAAAGGGCAGACATCCGCATCGCGCCACTGCCCGCAAGATATTGATAAAACTTGTGTTTTAAAGTTGTCGGCGAATTTCCGCAGGTATGGGCAGATCACAAAAAATCAATGCAATCGTCAGAAACAAGGCGAATCCGTGGCGAAGCTATGTTAACGTTCGGCAGCGCGGCTAAGCCGCGTTTCCACAGGGTACGAAAACATACGAGGTGAAAATATGATTAAACGTACACTTTTAGCGGGCAGCGTCGCCGTGATGGCCTTGTCGACATCGGCGGCATTCGCTGCGGAAGTCGATCTCGGGTTCATTGTTGACTCGTCCGGCAGTGTCGGCAACTCCGAGTTCAGCAACACGATGAACGCCTTGAAGGCTGCATTGAACACGATTAACATCAGCGATCCGAATGTCACATACACGGTGTCCATCGTGTCGTTTTCAGACACCGCGACCAAAGTGACCGCGACACCGATCCGGCTGGATTCGGCAGCAAACCTCGCGGCGCTCAACACGGCGATCGACAACGCGGCTTACATTGGTAGCACAACCAATTATGTCGCGGCGATGCAGGCCATGAAAGAACTGAGCGGCAACCTGGGCGATGTGTCGATCCTGAACTTTGCGACAGACGGCGACCCGGTTCCCACAACGGGCCAAGATCAAGTCACGCTTGTTGCCAAGGCAGGCGAGTTGATTGGCGAAGGCTGGGATTCGATGAGCTTCGAAGCAATCGGCACCGCCCTCGACGCCGGAGACCGGGCTCTTCTGGGAGCAATGGGTTTTGACACTGCGCTGAACCCGACGCCGACGGGTCCGGCCGATTTCCTGAACGGTCCGGCCGTACAGGGGGGATGTAGCCAGATTGGCAGTTCCGCCCAAATCGTGAACACGATTTCCGAATGCTTTGTCATTGAGACGACCTTTGCAGACATGACCGCAGTCTACAACAAGAAGATCGTCAACTCCGTGATCACCACGGGCGGCACGATCGACCCGATTCCGGTTCCGGCCGCTCTGCCGCTGCTGGCGGGTGGCCTGGGCATTTTCGGCCTGATGGGCTGGCGTCGTCGCAAGGCCGCATAAGGCCACGCGTTCTTTGACGCTTGAAGATCCGGGCCCGCAGCATCCATCGCTGCGGGTCCTTTTTTATTGTTTTTCGGCGTCGATTTCGAAGAACTGATTGGCTTCGTTCATCCAGACACCATGACTGCCGGCGATCGAGGCCGGCTCCAGCTTGTCATGGCTGTCCGGGGCCTCTGCGGGCACAAGGTCGGGATCGGTCCAGAACCAGGCACCGCAGGGCAACCGGCCGTCACACGCGATGATCCCTTCCTGCCGAAACGACTCGGCACTCAGTTCTTCGGGACAATAGACAAGCGTGACCATGCCGTTGACCCCCCTCACCTCGCAGGTCGCCTGGTAATCCGGATCCGCCTCCGGAGCCGTCTGCGCCACCACGCCAGCCCCCAGAACCAGCGCGAGTCCGGCCACGAAACATCTTGAAATCATACGAAATACTCCCAAACACGGATGGTTTCGCCCAAGTCTATCAGCGACCATCCGACACTTCCATCAAAACAATGGATCGGCATCCGGTGAGCCTGAAAAATGCCAGTAGAGTTACGAAATTTGGAAAAATAGTTATTTTCGTAACTTTTTCTTGCATGGAATCGGCATCCTCAGATATACCGACCGTGCGGTCAAAAGTGTTTTGATCCGTACGGCGGATTTTCCGGGACTACCCCGCGGCAAGGGGGATATGATACCATGGCACCGGGCATCGCCCCGATCGCGCAACGGGTCTGACGAAAGGAACGACAGATGTATGCACAGATGGTGAAATCCACCGGCGAGGGCGTGAAGTCGCCCGAAGACATGACCGCCGAGGAACGCGCCTTTCAGGAACGGATCGACGCGGGGGAAAAGATCGAACCCAAGGACTGGATGCCGGCGGGCTATCGCAAGACGCTGATCCGCCAGATCGGCCAGCATGCGCATTCCGAAATCGTCGGCCAGCTTCCCGAGGGCAACTGGATCACCCGCGCGCCGACGCTGGAACGCAAGGCGATCCTGCTGGCCAAGGTGCAGGACGAGGCCGGGCATGGGCTCTACCTTTATTGCGCGGCCGAAACGCTGGGCGTGTCCCGCGACGAACTGACCGAGGATCTGCTGTCGGGCAAGATGAAATACAGTTCCATCTTCAACTACCCGACGCTGACCTGGGCCGATATGGGCGCGGTCGGCTGGCTGGTCGACGGCGCGGCGATCATGAACCAGGTGCCGTTGCAGCGCACCTCCTTTGGCCCCTACGCCCGCGCCATGGTGCGGATCTGCAAGGAAGAGTCGTTTCACCAGCGGCAGGGCTATGACATCATGATGAAGATGGCCAACGGAACACCGGCGCAGAAACGCATGGCGCAGGATGCCTTGAACCGGTTCTGGTATCCGTCGCTGATGATGTTCGGCCCCTCGGACCAGGACAGCGTTCATTCCGCGCAGTCGATGGCCTGGAAGATCAAGATGAACACCAATGACGAGCTGCGCCAGAAATTCGTCGACCAGACCGTGCCGCAGGCGGAATACCTTGGTCTGACCGTCCCGGACGAAACGCTGGCATGGAACGACGACAAGGGCGGCTATGATTTCGCCGAACCCGACTGGTCCGAATTCTTCGACGTGATCAAGGGCAACGGCCCCTGCAACGTGGAACGTCTCGCCGCCCGGAACAAGGCGTGGGACGATGGCAAATGGGTGCGCGACGGGCTTCTTGCCCATGCCGAGAAACGCGCCGCAGCAAAGGTCGCAGCAGAATGAGCTCTCCAAACTCCGCCTATCCCGACATCCCGGAAACCCCGCCGACAAAGCCCAGACGGCACGAATGGCCGCTTTGGGAAATCTTCATCCGCGGCCAGCACGGAATGAGCCACCGCCATGTCGGCAGCCTGCATGCGCCGGACGCGGACATGGCGATCAAGAACGCCCGCGATGTCTATACCCGCCGCAATGAAGGGGTCAGCATCTGGGCCGTCGAGGCGCGGCACATCGCGGCCACGTCCCCCGGCGATAAGGGTCCGTTCTATGAACCGTCGGAATCCAAGGTCTACCGGCATCCGACCTTCTTTGACATTCCTGACGATGTAGGGGCGATGTGATGGCCGCGGATCCGTTTTTCGAGTTCCTCTGCCGGATGGGGGACAATACGCTGGTGCTTGGCCACCGGGTCAGCGAATGGTGCGGCACGGCCCCCGTCCTGGAAGAGGACATCGCGCTGGCCAACACGGCGCTCGACCTGATCGGCCAGACCCAGATGTGGCTGGGACTGGCCGGCGAAGTCGAAGGCAAGGGGCGCAGCGCGGACGATCTGGCAATGCTGCGCGACGCCTGGGATTTCCGCAACGTGCTTCTCACCGAACAGCCCAACGGGGATTTCGGCCAGACCATGATGCGCCAGTTCCTGTTCGATGCCTGGCACGTGGCGATGCTGGACGCGCTGACGCGGTCGACCGACCCACGTGTCGCCGAAATCGCCGCCAAGGCGGTGAAGGAAGCGTCCTATCACGTGGAACGGTCCGGCGACACCGTGATCGGACTGGGCGACGGCACAGATGAAAGCCATCGCCGGATGCAGGCCGCGCTCGACCTGCTCTGGCCCTATGTGGGCGAATTGTTCGTCCCCGACAGCGTCGATGACGCCATGGCAGAGGCCGGGATCGCACCGGACCTTACGGACCTGCGCGCAGCCTATGACGACCACCTGGCAAAGGTGATGGCGACGGCGACCCTGACGATCCCGGACAGCGCATTCGCGCACAAGGGCGGCAAGAGCGGATTTCGCCATTCCGAACATCTCGGGCACATGCTGACGGAAATGCAGTGGCTGCAACGGGCCTACCCTGGCGCGACCTGGTGACATGAAACCCGCCATTGACGAGATCTGGGGCTGGCTCGACCAGGTGCCCGACCCGGAAATCCCGGTGATTTCTGTCGTCGATCTTGGCATCGTGCGCGACGTGCAATGGGTCGGCGACCAGCTCGACGTCGCCGTGACCCCGACCTATTCCGGCTGTCCCGCGACACGCGTGATCGCGATGGACATCGAAACGGCGCTGCGCGATCACGGGATTGCAAACCCGCGGATCAGGACAAGGATCTCGCCGCCCTGGACCACCGACTGGCTGTCCGAAAAGGGGCGCGACAGGCTTCGGGAATTCGGCATCTCCCCGCCCCGCGCCGCCGGCGGCCCGGACGCCTGCCCCCGTTGCGGCAGCACCGATGTCGAAAAGATCAGCCAGTTCGGATCAACCCCCTGCAAGGCCCATTGGCGTTGCAGGAGCTGTCTGGAACCCTTCGACTATTTCAAGTGTATCTGAGGAGACACCCCATGGCGCGCTTTCACGATCTTGCCGTGACCGATGTCCGAAAGACGATCAAGGACGCCGTCGTCGTGTCCCTGAAGCCCGTCGAGGGCGGGGATTTCGTCTTTACGCAAGGTCAGTATCTGACCTTCCGCCGCGATTTCGACGGGACCGAGGTGCGCAGGTCCTATTCGATCTGCGCCGGCAAGGACGACGGTATCTTGCAGGTCGGCATCAAGAAAGTGGAGGGCGGTGCGTTTTCCACCTGGGCCAATGAAGACCTGAAGCCCGGCGACACGTTGCAGGCGATGGAGCCGATGGGAAGCTTCTTCACCCCGCTGGATGCGACGCAGAAACGCAATTACCTCGGGTTTGCCGGCGGGTCCGGCATCACCCCGGTGCTGTCGATCCTGAAAACCGCGCTGAAGGCGGAACCCCGCAGCACTTTCACACTGGTCTATGCCAACCGCGGCGTGAGCACGATCATGTTCCGCGAGGAACTGGAGGATCTGAAAAACCTCTACATGGGCCGGCTCACGATTATCCACATCCTGGAATCCGACGCGCAGGATATCGATCTGTTCACCGGACGGGTGGATGTCGGAAAATGCGAGGCTTTGTTCGCGCATTGGGTCGACATCGACAGCATCGACATCGCCTATATCTGCGGCCCCGAACCCATGATGCTGGGCATCGCCTCCAGCCTGCGGGCACACGGCCTGAGCGATGCCCAGATCAAGTTCGAACTCTTCGCCAGCGCCCAGCCTGGCCGGCTGGCGCGCAAGGCCGCGACCCAGGACGGAACGGCAACGGCGAAAACGACGCAGGCCAGTGTCACGTTGGACGGCACCGCCCGCAGCTTTACCATGGAAAAGGATCAGACCGTGCTGGAAGCGGCCCTGGAAAACGCCATCGACGCGCCTTATGCCTGCAAGGCCGGGGTCTGTTCCACCTGCCGCTGCAAGGTCATCGAAGGCGAAGTCGAAATGGTCGCCAACCACGCGCTCGAAGACTACGAGGTTCAGCAGGGCTATGTGCTGTCCTGCCAGTCGTTTCCGGTCTCGGATCGCGTTGTCGTGGATTACGATCAGTAACAGGGGGCCGACATGGCGCAGGACATGAGCATCGAACGCTATCTCGAACAAGGTGGCAAGCTGACCAACCCGACGAATGTGCCGCCCCGCTATCGGGCCGAACTTCTGAAGATGATGGCGACGTTCGTCGACAGCGAACTGGCCGGGGCGGCCGGGTTCGCCGATGTCATCAACGAGGGTCCCGGCATCAAGGAACGCATCGCCGCCGCCAAGATCGTTCTGGAAAAGACCGACAATGCCGACAAGGTGCTGCGGTTGATGGGCGAATTCGGCGCGAACACGGATCGCTACGCCAATCACCATCCCTGGACCGCCCGCCTGCCCCGCAACGCGGAGCCCGGCACCCGGCGCAGCGATCATGACATGCGCCTGTCGGTCCTGAACTACCCGTTGGAGGGTTGGGCGGATGCGGTCGCGATGAACCTCTGCATGGGGCTGGCGGTGGTGGCGCAACTGTCGGACATGCAGCAGGTTTCCTACCAGCCGCTGGCAGATGTTCTGCGCGAAGTCACGCCTGTCGAAACGCGCCATGTGGAACTGGCCGAAGAAGGGCTGGCAAGGCTGACGGAGCAAGGCCAGCGCAACGCGATTCTGGATGCCCTGGCCTATTGGCGACCTCGGGTCGCCGCGATCTTCGGCGACGTGTCTCAGGACCGGTTCGACCAGCTCAGGGCATGGGGCCTGCGCCATCGGCCGAACGTGGTGCTGCACGACGCCTGGGCGGAAAGCCTCGACGCCAGCCTGAACCGCCTGTCCCTGACGGCCTGACGCCCGGTAGCGACCGGCGCATCGCCCCGGCTTGCCGGCGCGGCCAAGGAATCCGCACGCTCAACGCATTGCCCTGCGCGGCAGCATTTCAATCGCCGGACCCCTGGCTCGGAACTTGCCGGAAAGCCGGTTTCCGGGCTAGTATTCCCCAAGGCCGCACCGCCTTGGGTTGTATTTTCCCGGCGTTCCTGACCTTTTGATCGAGGACCATTCACCGCCGACTTTCGATTTCCGATCCAAGAGGACCCGCCGCAATGCCGATCGACGACATCCAGAGGAACTTTCTCAAGACCTTCATCACCGATCGAGAATTCATTCAGGCGCGCATCGACGAACGGAAAACCGAACGCAAGGATGTCGCGGCGCGCAAGGGCGACGACTCGGGGCAGGCGCATCTGAAAAAGGCGTCAGACGATCACAGCGGCCTCGAAGCCATGCTGAAACGGACCGGACGGGCCGACGATCCGACAAGCGCCAAGTCCACGGCCCAGCGCAAGACCGAACACCTGACCGACATCTTCCTGCGTGACGAAGACGGATTGAACGGAAAGAAGATCCTGAACACAATCGCGCCGGTGACCCGCGAACAGATCGCACTGGCCAAGCTGGACATCGAGGCCGCGATGCCGGATCCGCGCAAGGCCGAAATCCGGGCGGCAAAGGATGCGGTCGCGCGTGCGAAATTCGCGGCGGGCTATGTCCAGGAAAGGCTGATGTCGTTTCGCGGCTCCAACCAGGCCGGCGGACAGGATTACCGGAGCGCCAAGAATGCCGCGCTGGAACGCCTGAGCGCCGAAGCCGGGGAACAGCACCTGTCGCATTACGCCTCGCGCCACGGTCCCCAGACGGCGCTGGACGAACATGCCGCCCGCATCGCCACCGGTTTTGCCCCCGACGATCCGCGCCCCGCCGGGGTCGGCCAGCAGACTGTGCAGACCCGAAACTGGGTCGGCGACGACGGCACCGTCCATGGCCCGGAAACCGTGACCGTTCCGGATGTGCGCGAACTCGGCCCGCACGCTGTCGGCAACGCCAGCCGGACCGGCACCCCGGAAGCCGGACTCTACATGGTCGAAGACGCCCTGTCGGATGCCCATGCGGCACGCTCGGACGGCTCCGCACGGGATGGCGACAAGTTCGTGAAGACGACAAAGAACGCGCCGGACGGTGCCATCGTCGGGGATGCCGTAGCCCTGAAGAAGGTCGGGGACGAGTATCAGGATGAGCACGGGGTTCGACTTCCCGGCGCCAAGGGTCTGCAAACCGCAGAGCAACTGACGCCCGAAAAGATCGCAAGCGCCGAAAAGAGAAAACGAAATGCGGCGAAACAGGCCATGGGAAATGCGGCCTGGAACGCCCTGAACCCGGCGCAACAGCTGGCGACCGGAACGCTGGATGCCACCGAACTGGCCGCGGCGGTTCTTGCTGCGCAGAACGCAGAGAAAAGCGATGCCGACAAGGCGGAGATCATCGAAAAGCGCGCGAAAGCTGTGATGATCGACCGCGAAGTCCGGTCATCCAAGGTCATTCTCGTGGCCGAGCCTGACGGCGGTTTTCGCACCATCACCGCCTTTCCGGACGCCAGCGTCGAGGTTTCCAAGTTCGAGAACGAAACCGGCGCACAGCGCCATGCCGCGCCCTCGAACGAGGTTCAGGCCATCCGGCAGGCCGCGAGAGAGGCGGCAACCACGGCCGAACGGGCAACAAAGGCCCGCGACGACAAGGCGGCCGAAGTGCAGGACAGCCTTGCGGACTCCTTTGACGCGATCACCGCCCGGCCGGCGCTGCAAACGGAATACAAAAGCTTTTTCCACGGTGCCGAAAGCCATGCCCAGGCAGTGGCGGACAAGGCGAAATCCGCCGATGTCCTGGCCAAGGCCACGCAGCTCGAAACCAAGCTGGCAGCCGACCTTGCGTCGATGCAGGCAGATCTGGCGACCGCCCGGACCGCAGCCACGCAGGCCACGGCGGCGCGTGGACCAAAAACCGGGGCGAACTGGAAGAACCAGGATCTCCGCATCGCGGAAGGTCAGGCCAAACAGCGGGTCGCGGACGCCGAAACGGCCGTGACGGCGCTTCAGGCAAGGCTGGACGCCGCGACACAACGCAAGGCGGATGTGAAAAAGATCGACGACGAGAACGTCACCGCTCTGGCCGGAGCCGTTGCCGACCGCGACAAGCGCCGGCAGGCGGCAATCGCCAATGGCGGCGATGACGGAGAACTGGACCGGATCGCGGCGGCGGCGGCGGCGCTGACGACCCGGCAGGCAGACCTGGAAAAGCTCAACACCGAACAGGCCGCCGCGACCGCGGCTTCGAAGCTCGCGACCGATCTCAGCATTCAGAAGAACGATGAGATGCACGCCGGCGCTTCCGCGCCCACGGATGCGAATGTCGCTTCGGAACGGGCCGAACGGGCCGACAGCCTGCGCGCGGCGCTGGCGCAGGGCCCGGCGGAACTCGAGAAGGTCAAAAAGGCCTGGATCGCGGAAATCGAAACAGTGGCCCTGATGTTCGCGGACGACGCCGACCGGCGGAAGGCCAATCTCGACGAACTGAAAGACGATATAGACACCGCATCCGAACAGCTCGACCTTCGGAAGGCCGCCCTTGAGGATGCCGAGCGCAGGCGCGATGCCGAGGAGCCGGGCACGCCCGAACGGGTGAAGGCCGAAGAAGACGTCGCCGCGGCCGAGGCAGCGGCCCGGCAGGCGGAAACCAGGCACAAGCTCCTGCGTGGTCGTGAACGCGATGCACAAAGCCGCGATGCCTGGCAGGAACGGCAGGACGGACAATCCATCGCCCTGGCAAAGGCGCGCGTGGAAACGACCGCCGCCGAAACGCTCGCGGAAGATGCGGAAGCCAGTGGAGCGGCCCCGGAAGCGGTCGCAGCGGCAAAGGCGCTGGCGGCCCGCCGCAGAGCCGAAGAGGCGGTTGCCGAGAAACGGCAGGCCATGACCGTCGCCATCGGCGAGCACCGCGACCTGAGGAAATCGCGCCGCATGATGGAACTGGAAAAGGCGCGGCTGGATCAGCGTGTTCAGGACGCCAAAGACCGGATCGCGGGCGCGGCCCCGCCGCTTTCTCCGGAAATCGAAAAACTGAGAGACGAAACCCTGCCACAGCTAGAGGCCCGCTGCACCCGTGTGGCCAACATGGCCTCCGGTGCCATTCGCGCGGAAAGAGAGGCCAAGACCATCGAACGCAAGGCCGTCGAAGCGCTGATGGGGGCCAAGGCGGCGCTGGCGGAACTGGACGACCCTGGTCACTGACCCGTGACCCGCAGACTTTGACGCACCGCCCCTTGCCGCTGGGCGGTCCCGGCAGTCGGGGTTTCAGAATCTCCGTCAGGCTGGTGTCGTTTTGCGAGACCTCCCGAAGGTCCAGTGCCGTGAGCATATCCAGCAGGTGGGTTTTCATCAGCGCTTCGGCGTCGTCTCCGCCGCGGCGCCGAACAAGCCGTGCGTGGTTCAAGCAAGGCGCGGGCTTCAAAGACTTCGCGGGCTTCCCGGATCGTGGGTTGCACGACGGTGCGCGACACGCTGTAGATTTCGCTCAACTCGTCTTCACCGAGCTTGGTTCCCGGCGACAGGCGGTGTTCCTGCATCGCGTCGCTCAGCGACGCCACAAAACCGGCGGTGAGCCCGGACAAGGCAGGCTGGATGAAGTCACGCGTTTCGGCGGGGCGTTTCATCGGTTGCTCCTGCCCCAAAGATGCGATCAGAACGACTCCGCCACAAGAACAGGAGGTATCGAATGCTTTCCAGAATGGATTTTGCATACAGCAAGCCGCTCGAAATTTGTCTGATCGCAGGCATGCGACGCAAACTTTTCCTGAATGTCATCGACGGGCCAAGGGCTGCCGCGCGGCTCGGCAGAGCCTTCATGGCGTGATGGGGCAATCCGCGGGACATCCAGAACAGGGTTCAGGGCGCGCCACCTGCACGTCGGGCGGCCAGAAGAGACCAACCATATCACCACTGGCTTTCCGAACGCCGAATTACGGCCACAGGCCAAGATACATGGGGCTTGAGCCAAGAGACCCCGAGGCGAGGCAATCGCGAGTGTCATCCGATTCGAACTGAGCCATGCCCGCGATCAATTTGGGGTCGGCATCTCGCGCATCGCTCTGTCAGGCTGTGGACTCCGGCTCAGACCGCCGCGACGACCAGGCCTTTCATCTCCCCGGTCATCCGCGAAAAATCTTCGCTGTGGAGTTTCCGGCGCACTGCCTCGATGGCGCTCTCCGCGGCGTCGCGCGTGGCCAGGTCGGGCCATTCCGAAATCGCGGCACTCGTGCGTTCGCTGGTGCGCACCACCGTGACGCGGGTCGCGCCCAGTTCTTTCAGCGCCGGCAATCGCTTTTCGCGGATGCCCCGGAGGACCACATCGTAGTCGGTTCCGTCGGCGATCTCCCAAGTGGTAATTGTCACATAAGACATCGTCCCCTCCTCTTCATGCATTGGGTGTAAGTCTACACAATTTCAACGCAAAATGACAGCGGACAACGCATGCGGAAATCCGGGATCCGCCCGTTTCACGCGCTCCGGGAAACGTCTTGGAACGGTCGGGGGCACCCTGTCCCGGCAGGTGTGCCGACCAGTACCGGTGGGGTGCGGCATCACCATCGTTCGAGAACCGAGATCGCCCCCACACCCGCACCTTGTGCGGCGGTTTCCCGGCCCGTATGGCCCCCGCGCCGCTCGGTGACAAACCGCGCCAGGGACCATCTCCACATGCGACCGGACGACCGTTCCACCCGAGAAACAGCCTCAGAACGCCTTGCCGTCCTTCACGCCCAGCTTGCGGAAAATCTTCGCCGCCGGGCAAAAGCCGGTGATCGAGGACTGGATCAGGTTGACCGCGATGAACACGGTGAACCACATCCAGAGGGGCGAAACGAAGGTGGTCAGGACCACGCTGAGCAGTATCATGAAACCGGCGAACATCATCACGGTGCGATCAAGGGTCATGTCGATTATCCTCTTCTGATCCCGCGGAACTCTCCGCGTTGATTCGAGTATAGGTGTTCACCAAAAATATTCAAGTATTGGAATATTTGTGCAGGCGCGACACTTTCACCCTGCGCCCGTCACCCGGCCCTGACCCATCCGACGATCTGCGGTTCGCGCATCGCGCCGGATTGCCGCCTCGATTCCCGGCCGCCCGAAAAGGCGATCATCGTCGGAATGCCGCGGATATTGTATTTCGATCCGGCCTCCGGATGATTTTCCGTGTTCAGCTTCACCAGCCGGACCTGGCCCGCAAGTGCCTGCGCTGCCTTGGAAAACTCAGGCGCCATCATCTTGCAAGGCCCGCACCACGGTGCCCAGAAATCAGCGACCAACGGCAGATCGTCGTTCCGGGCCGCCTTGGCGAGAATGGCCGGATCGACCTCGACAGCCTTTCCCGTGACCAGCGGTTCCCCGCAGGTGCCACATTTCGCTCCTGCCCCAAGCCGATCCTCGGGAACGCGATTGACCTGTCCGCAGGTCAGACAGGTCAGTTTCTTTCCAGCCATGTCAGGTCTCCTATCCGGCCGTTCATATTCGGGATTCGATATAGAACCCGAACCCTGCGCCACAAGGCTTGTCGCTTCGCCACACCGCTCGGCACATGTGATTTTTCTTGCCAGACGCCCGACAACCTGCCATACGCGGCACCGCTAACGTTATCTTTTTCGACCCACTGTCTCCTCCCTCACACGGCGGTCAGTCTTCGATCCAGACCAACCACGCCGGGCTGCCGCACTTCCGCGGGCAGCGACCTCAAAAGGAGACCACGGACATGGCCACTGGCACCGTGAAATGGTTCAACTCTACCAAAGGCTTCGGCTTCATCGCGCCCGACGGCGGCAGCAAGGACGTTTTCGTCCACATCTCCGCAGTTGAGCGCGCAGGCCTGACCGGCCTGGCAGACAACCAGAAAGTCACGTTCGACATCGAAGCAGGCCGCGACGGCCGCGAGAGCGCGACAAACCTGGCTCTGGCCTGAGATCGGGCTTCGGCCTGACGCGATTGTGAAGGCGGGCGATTCGCCCGCCTTTTTCGATTGACGGGATATGTCATTTGCTGATCCGGATGCGCCGAACATCTGGCAAATTCCGCGAATCCGCCCTTTGCATGCCCGAGGACAAACCGGGGGCTGTCGCCCGACAAGCCACACCCGGAACGTGTATTGCCCCAAGACCATTGACCGAAAGTTCACGGAAGCCGATTATGCAGGGCGTCACCGGAACCAACCAGTTGAGAATGGTCATGATTTCACGCCGCACATTTTTCGTAACAGCTTCCGCCGCCGCTGCCCTGCCCGGCATGGGATTCGGGCAAACGCCCGAATTCGACCCGCAGCCGCAATACGTCCGGATCAAGAAGGACTTTCTGCCGGGGCAGATCCTGATCCTGCCCCGGTCCTACTATCTCTATTTCGTGACCGAACCGCGCAAGGCGATCCGCTACGGGGTCGGCGTGGGCAAGGCAGGTCTCGAATTCACCGGCACCGCGACCATCGACGTCAAGAAGGAATGGCCCACGTGGCGGCCGACTCAGGAAATGATAGAACGCGACCCCCGGACCTATGCAAAGTTCGTGGACAACGACTACATTCAGCCCGGCGGACCGGACAATCCGCTTGGCGCGCGCGCGCTCTATCTGTTCCAGAATGGAGTCGACACCTATTTCCGGATTCACGGAACGACACAACCGTCAACTATCGGCCAATCCGCGTCCAACGGCTGCATCCGAATGCTCAACGAGCATGTGACCGATCTTTATGACAGGGTTCCGGTCGGCACGGTCGTGACCGTGCTTTGATGCCAGGGACGAAACGCGCGCCGGCGTTGTCTCTGACCGGTTTCTGACAACCTGACAGGCGCAGGTTCGATCAGCCCGGAACGGTCAGAACTCGACCTCAGGCGGAATGCGCTGCACTTTTTCCGATAGGGTCGGACCGCGGCTGTCCCGTGCATATCCCGCGATCACCGCGCGGATCCGTCCGGACGCGAACCGCACGGAACTTCAGCGCGCGTGACAACCGCATTGAACGTGCCGGCCTTTGGCGACGCAGCCCGCCCGTTCACTGGGATCCGCCGGCCCGTTCGATCAGGTCGAGGACCGAAGGCCCCAGGTTCTCCACGATCCGCTTCACACCTTCCGGGTTGGGGTGCAGCCCGTCATCCTGAAGAAAGGCGCGCATTTCCGCGGGATCGCCTGTTTCGCCTTCTATCCCGGCGAAAAAGCTCTCGGCATAGAGCGTTCCATGGGCCGCGGCCAGTTCCGGGTAGATCGCGTCGAATTCCGCCTTGTAGTCCGGCCCGTAATTGCCGCTGACCTTCAGACCGATCAGCAATACCTCCACGCCGGCCGCCTTCGCCGCCTGGAGGATGGTTTCGATATTGCCGCGACTGACCGCCGGATCGACACCACGCAGAACGTCGTTGCCGCCCAGGGCCACGATCATGGCGTCGACCTCTGGCGTCAGCGTCCACGCCACCCGCGCCGCGCCACCTGCTGTCGTGTCGCCAGACACGCCGGCATTGATAATGATGACATCCGCGCCGCGCGCCTTCAACCAGGATTCAAGCTGCGGAACGAACCCCTCCTGCTGGTAAAGCCCGTATCCCTGGGTCAGACTGTCGCCAAGCGCCGCAATCGTCACCTGTTCCGCACTGGCGGCAAAACCAAATAAGGAAAGAACAATTCCCGAAACGACCTTGTGCATCGCGCCGACCACTCCATATGCCATCAGATACACTCACCAGTCGCAGGACCCATGACCGATCCGATCCTATCCCTCAAAGATGCCTCTTTGTCGCTGAATGGCAATGCCGGGCGCGTCGATATCCTTCATTCCGTCACGCTGGACATCGAAAAGGGCGAGACCCTTGGGCTCATCGGCCCGTCGGGATCGGGAAAATCCTCTCTTCTCATGCTGATGGGCGGATTGGAACGGGCGACAGGCGGAACGATTATGGCGCTTGGGCAGGACCTGACCAAGATGGACGAGGACGCTTTGGCACGGTTCAGGCGCGATCACATGGGGGTGGTGTTTCAGTCCTTTCACCTGATCCCCACGATGACCGCGATCGAGAACGTGGCGACGCCGCTGGAACTGGCCGGAGCAAGGGATGCTTTCGACCGGGCCGCCGCCGAACTCGAGACTGTCGGACTGGCCAGCCGCGCCAATCACTACCCGGCGCAGATGTCGGGCGGCGAACAGCAACGCGTGGCGCTGGCGCGGGCCTCGGCGCCGCGCCCGCATATTCTGCTGGCGGATGAACCGACCGGAAATCTGGATGAAGCCAACGGATCGGCGATCATGGACCTTCTGTTCGGATTGCGCGACGCGCATGGGGCGACGCTGGTTCTGGTCACGCATTCGAACGAACTTGCCGGTCGCTGCGATCGCGTGATTCGTCTGAGGGACGGCCATATCGCCCCCGAAGCCGCCCGGAAAGCCGCCGAATGAGCCTGCGGCTCGCGGCCCGCTTCGCGCGTCGGGAATTGCGCGGCGGATTGCACGGATTCCGCATTTTTCTCGCCTGTCTCACGCTCGGAGTCGCGGCCATTGCCGCTGTTGGCTCTGTCAGGTCGGGAATCGAAGCCGGGCTAGAACGCGAAGGCGCGGCATTGCTGGGCGGCGACGCGGAAATGCGTTTCACCTACCGGTTCGCCAATGACGCCGAACGCACCTGGATGAAAGACGTGGCGACCGCGATCTCGGAAACCGTCGATTTCAGATCGATGGCCGTCGTGGACCGGAATGGCGAAACCGAACGCGGGCTGACCCAGGTCAAGGCTGTCGATGCCGCCTATCCGCTGGTTGGAACCCCGAGGCTGGAACCGGCCATGCCGCTGGCGGAGGCTTTCGCGGGCCGCGACGGACGTCCCGGCGGGGTGATGGACCGCATCCTGATCGACAGGCTCGGGCTGAACATCGGCGACGGGTTCCGGCTTGGCACCCAGGAATTCATCCTGATGGCGACGCTCGTTCACGAACCGGACGGCGCGGCGGAGGGATTCGGCCTCGGACCGCGCACCCTCGTCGCGACCGCGGGGCTGCGCAACTCGGGGTTGCTTGCCCCCGGCACGCTCTTTGACACGAAATACCGCCTGCTGCTGCCCTCCGGCAGCGATCTTGACTCCCTGTCGGCCGAGGCCCGCGCCCGTTTCGAAGGGTCCGGCCTGCGCTGGACGGATGCACGGAACGGGGCGCCCGGCCTGTCCGAATTCGTGGAAAGATTGGGATCGTTCCTGGTCCTTGTCGGCCTGTCGGGACTGGCCGTCGGCGGCGTCGGCGTTGCCGCGGCGGTCCGCAGCTACCTGGCGGGAAAGACCGGCGTGATCGCGACTCTGCGCACACTGGGCGCGGACAGATCGACAATATTTCAGACCTATTTCATCCAGATCGGTGTGCTGTCGGTTCTCGGCATACTGATGGGAGTCGCGCTCGGCGGTCTGGCGCCGGTGTTGCTGGCGCCTCTGATCGAGGCGCGCCTGCCGATCCCGGCGGCCTTCTCCGTCTATCCCGCCCCCCTTGCCGAAGCCGCGATCTACGGCCTGTTGACGGCATTCATATTTACCCTCTGGCCGCTGGCGCGCACCGAAGAGGTCCGCGCCGCGACCCTCTTCCGCGATGCGCTGTCCGGAACCCGCATGTTGCCGCCCTTGC
The DNA here is from genome assembly GCF_030164465.1 of Sedimentitalea xiamensis. Taxonomy (GTDB): domain Bacteria; phylum Pseudomonadota; class Alphaproteobacteria; order Rhodobacterales; family Rhodobacteraceae; genus Sedimentitalea; species Sedimentitalea xiamensis. Next base: position 130,453 of record NZ_JASNJE010000003.1, on the reverse strand, counting down.
GCTACCTGCTGGCGATCGGCCTGGGTCTGGCCCTTCTGGTCGGGGTGGCGATCCTGTTCAGCGGCACCGCGCGGCTGACCCTCTGGACCACCGGGGGACTCGCCTTTTCGCTGGTTCTGCTTGCGATCTCCGCCTTCGGGATACGCGCCCTGTCCCGGCGCTTTAGCCAGACGGCGCGTGGCCGCCCGGCGCTTCGCTGGGCGCTTTCGGCGATTTCCGGGCCGCGCGAGGGGGCGGCGTCCGTGGTGCTGTCGCTCGGTCTGGGACTCTCGGTGCTGGCCGCGGTCGGGCAGATCGACGGCAATCTGCGCACCGCCATTTCGGGCAACCTGCCGGAGATTGCCCCGTCCTATTTCTTTGTCGACATCCAGCAGGATCAGATCGACGGGTTCACCGGCCGCCTGGCGGAAGACCCTGCCGTCAGCCGGGTGGAAACCGCACCGATGTTGCGGGGCGTGGTTACGCGGATCAACGGCAAGCCCGCCCGCGACGTGGCGGGCGATCACTGGGTCGTGCAGGGCGACCGCGGCCTGACTTACGCCCGAGATCTGCCCGAGAACACGCGCCTCACGGCCGGAACCTGGTGGCCCGCCGACTATGACGGTCCGCCGCAGATCAGTTTTGCCCAGGAAGAGGCCGACGAGATGGGCCTCTCGCTGGGCGACACGCTGACGGTCAACATCCTTGGCCGGGATATTCAGGCAACCATCACCAGCTTCCGCGAGGTCGATTTTTCCACCGCCGGGCTGGGTTTCGTTCTGACGATGAATCCGGCGGCCCTGGCCGGAGCGCCGCACAGTTTCATTTCCACGGTCTATGCCGAAGATGCGGCCGAAGCGCGGGTCCTGCGCGACCTGGCGAATACCTATCCGAACATCACCGCCATCCGGGTGCGCGACGCGATCGACCGGGTTTCCGAGGTTCTGGCCGGGCTGGCTGCCGCCACCTCCTACGGCGCCGCGGCGACGCTGCTGACCGGTTTCCTCGTGCTGATCGGCGCCGCCGCGGCCGGCGAACAGAGCCGAACCTACGAAGCGGCGCTGCTCAAGACACTGGGGGCCGCCCGCGGACGCATCCTGTCGAGCTTTGCCTTGCGGGCTGCGATCCTTGGCGCCGCGGCGGGTGCGGTGGCGCTGGCAGCGGGCATCGCCGGAGGCTGGGCGGTCAGCCATTTCGTGCTCGACACGAGGTTCTCGATCATCTGGCCATCCGCTCTCGGCATCGTGTTTGGCGGCGTGCTGGCCACCTTGCTGGCCGGACTCGCCTTTGCCTGGCGGCCCCTGGCGACACCTCCGGCGCGCGTGCTGCGCGACCGGGAATGATCAGTGGACGCCGCAGCGCGCAGGCTGAAGAATGTTGATCAGGGCGCTGTTGTCGCAAACCAGCGCCCCCAAAGAAATATCGTCGAGCGACGCGTAAAATGCCTGCGCCGCATCCGACAAGGCCACCCGCAGGCGGCAGGCGCTGACCAGCGGACAGGTGTTGTCGGAATCCGCGAAACATTCCACGATCGGCAACTGCCCCTCGATATCGCGGAAGACATCGCCGATCCGGATCTCGTTGGCGTCGCGGGCAAGGCTCATGCCGCCGTTGCGGCCCCGTTGCGTGTGCAGATAGTCCAGCTGGCTCAACTGGTTGATCACCTGGGCCAGATGGTTTTCCGAGATGTTGCAACACTCCGCGATTTCCGATTTGGTCACCAGACGGTCCTTGTTCGCCTCGCAATACATCAGCAGGCGCACCGCGATATTGGTTCGTTTGGTGATTCGCACAGGAACACTCCTCGTCTCGTCCCGATTGCCTTTTGTTGCACATTGCGGGAAAAAGCGGTTTGACATACATCAATCGGATTGCCACGCCCCATGACGGCAGACCCCTATTTCTTCGGCTATGGCAGCCTGGTGAACAGCGCCACCCATGATTTCGCCGACCCGCATCCAGCCGTTCTGAGCGGATGGGCGCGGGCCTGGCGGCACACGGATCTTCGCCCGGTCGCCTTTCTGACCGCGGTGCCATCGCCGGGTACCCGGATCGACGGCATGATCGCGCGGGTTCCAAAGGGGGACTGGAAGGCGCTCGATCAACGCGAATGGGCCTATGACAGGGTGCCCGCGACCGCCGCAGTCACTCACATGCTGCCGGACAATCCCGAAGTGGCGGTCTATGCGGTGGCCGAACGGCGCCACACCGTTCCTTCCGACCTCTACCCGATCCTGCTCAGCTATCTCGACGTGGTCGTGCAGGGATTCCTGCGGCACTACGGGGAAGAGGGCGTGAACCGGTTCTTCGAAACGACGCTGGGTTGGGACTCCCCGGTCCTGGACGATCGCGCGGCCCCGAAATACCCGCGCCACCAGCAATTGAGCGCCACGGAAACCGCCTGCGTCGATACGCGCCTGAGCCAGCTCGGCGTCCGGATCATCGATCAGATCGATAGTTCGCGCTTCAATCCGGTGTGACCGGATCGGTCAAAACCCGCGTCCCACGCAGCGGATCGGCAGTCAGCGGCGCGCGCGCACCACCTGCAACAACGGCATGAGGATCGCCATTTCCGGACCGCGTTCCAACCCGGTCACGGCCTTGCGCAAGGGCATGAACAACCCCTTTCCCTTGCGCCCGGTCGCATCCTTCACCGCCGCGGTCCACTGGCCCCAGGTGTCGGCGTCAAACGGCGCATCGGGCAAAAGCGCCATTGCCTGCGCCACGAATTCCCCGTCTTCCGGCGCAATCATCGGCTCTGCGCCGTCGCGGCACAGATGCCACCAGCCTTCCAGATCCGCCAGGGTCGTGATGTTGTCGCGCGCCATCGTCCAGAACGCATCGGCCAGGTGTTCCGGCACGCCCAGTCCGCGAACATGGTCCCGGACAGCGTCAAGGGGAAGGCCCTGCAAGTAATGCGCCGTCAAGGGATAAAGGTCCTGATCGTCGAACTTGGTCGGCGCGCTGCCGAAACGGCCGATGTCGAAACCGTCTATCAACTCGGCCATGTCGGTTCGCAGTTCGACCGGATCGCTCGACCCAAGCCGCGCCATCAGGCTCAGCAACGCCATCGGCTGAACCCCCCGCGCGCGCAGGTCGCGCAAAGCCAGAGTGCCGAGCCGCTTGCTCAGCGCCTCGCCCTGCGGGCCCGTCAGCAGCGAATGATGCGCAAACTGAGGTTCCGTCCCGCCAAGGGCGCGGATGATCTGGATCTGCGTCGCCGTGTTGGTCACGTGGTCCGAACCGCGCACGACGTGGGTAACGCCCATTTCGGTGTCGTCCACGACCGACGCCAGGGTATAGAGAACCTGACCATCGCCCCGGATCAGAACCGGATCGCTGATGCTTGCCGCGTCGATGGAGATATCGCCCAGGATGCCGTCGTTCCACTCGATCCGTTCATGGTCGAGCTTGAAGCGCCAGACCCCTTGCCCGCGTTCCGCCCGCAGCGCGTCCTTTTCGGCGCCGCCAAGGGCAAGGGCCGCGCGGTCATAGACCGGAGGCTTGCCCATGTTCAGCTGCTTCTTGCGCTTCAGGTCCAGTTCGGTCGGCGTTTCGAAGGCTTCGTAGAACCGCCCCATCTCGCGCAGCCGGTCGGCGGCGGCGGCATAACGATCCAGACGTTCGGATTGCCGTTCGACCCGGTCCCAGTGCAGCCCGAGCCAGGTGAGGTCCTCCTTGATCGCATCGACATATTCCTCTTTCGACCGTTCCGGGTCCGTGTCGTCGATCCGCAGGATGAAGGTTCCGCCCGACTTGCGCGCGATCATGTAGTTCATGAGGGCGGTGCGCAGGTTTCCGACGTGAATGTAGCCAGTGGGCGAAGGGGCGAAACGGGTCGTTGTCATGGGCGTCTCCTGTTGGCGGTCTGTTGTCACAGGGATGCGGATTTGTCCAGCGGCGCGGGTTTCGGAAGGCGCCTCCGGGCCGGTGGGAAACCTTCCGTCCGGCCCGGCAGTTACGGTCCCCATATCTCCCACCGGATCACAGGTCGGTCAAACAGCGCCCGCACGCAGGCCATGCTTTCGCTTGCCCCCTTCACGCCCGTTGCGGCAGCCGTCTCACTTGGGCATGCTGATCTGGGCAGGCAGGCCGTCAATTTGCATTTCGCAGTCGCTTTCAGCCGACCCCGACCTAGCTTGCCAAGCACAAGACATGAAAAGACAGGAACAGGAGGATTCAGAATGTCTCTCACGAGCACAAGGCTCACGCGGCGCGCGGCGCTCGCAGGCGCCGCGGCGCTGCCACTGGCTGCGGCCACCTGGGCGAAGGCCGCGGCCCCGATGATGGGGGCAGGACATGCGCCCTACAACCGGATCAAGCTGGGCGATTTCGAAGTCACGACCATTCTCGCCGGAAGCCGCGCCGTTCCCGACCCGCAAACCATCTTCGGCATGAACGTCTCCGCCGAGGAATTCGCGGCGGTTTCAGAGGCCGCGCGGCTGCCCGTGGATCAGGCCCAGTTCTTCTTTACCCCGACCGTCGTGAACACCGGCAGCGAACTGGTTCTGTTTGACACCGGCCTGTCGGCAGCCGGGACAACCGCCGCACTGGCCGCCGCCGGCTATACGCCGGACATGATCGACGTCGTGGTGATCACCCACATGCACGGAGATCACATCGGCGGGCTGATGAACGAGGGCGCGCCGACCTATCCGAATGCCCGCTACGTCACCGGAGCGGTGGAATTCGACTCCTGGGACATGTCCGGCAACGAAACCTTCGAGGCGCAGATGCGCCCGCTGGCGGAACGGACGGAGATGATCAACGGAGGTGCCGATGTGGCCGGCGGCATCACTTCGATGGAGGCTTTCGGCCACACGCCCGGACACATGGCCTACATGCTGGACAGCGGCGGCAAACAGCTCCTGATCGGCGCCGACTTCGCCAATCACTATGTCTGGTCGCTGGCCCATCCGGATTGGGAGGTCAAGTTCGACCGCGACAAGGAAGCCGCGGCCACGACACGGCGCGCCATCCTGAACATGCTGGCCGCAGACAAGGTGCCGATGATCGGCTACCACATGCCCTGGCCCGGCATCGGCTTTGTGGAAACACGCGGAGACGGTTTTCATTTCGCGCCACACAGTTATCAATTGCTGCTGTGACGGGATTTCCGGACGGGCCGCCGACCGGCCCGTCCACGCCAGAACATCAAGAGGGGCGTCATCATGACCCGCATCATTGACACCGGCGCCGCGCCCGCGTCCTTTTCCCGCTACAGCCAAGCCGTCGAAATCCCGGCATATGCCCGCATGTTGCACGTGTCTGGGCAGGTGGGAATCTCCGTGGACGGCACGCTGCCCGCCAATACCGAAGCGCAGCACGAACAGGCCTGGCTCAACATCTTCGCGATCCTGGCGGTCGCCGACATGTCGAAGACGGATATCGTCGACGTGCTCGCCATCGTCAGCGACGCATCCGGCGTCCCGGTCTTCCGGCAGGTGCGCGACCGGATGCTGGAAGGCCACCTGGCCTGCTCGACCCTGCTGGTCTGCGGACTGGCCAGCCCGGACTGGAAAGTCGAGATCGCCGTCAAGGCCGCGCGGGCGGACTGACCGGCGTCAGAAGCCGCTGTCCGGGGCAATGCGGCTGCCATCCGAAAACCGTGACAAGCGAAAATCGGCCGGATCGACGACCGGCGCGGTTCCCATTACCAGATCCGCCATCAGCTTTCCCGCCCCCGGACCGATGCCGAACCCATGCCCGGAGAACCCGGTGGCGACATGCAGGCCCGGAAGGTCCTGAACCGGCGAGATCACCGGCACCGCGTCCGGCGTCACGTCGATCAGCCCGGCCCAGCCCTGGACGATCTCCGCGTCCCGAAGAAACGGGAACGCGGCCCGTGCGGCGGCCCAACTGGACCTCAGAACGCGCGGCACCGGGGCCGGATCGAGAATGCGCGTTTTCTCGAAAGGCGTGATTTCATCCGGGCGCCACCTGCGGGCCTCCTGCGCTTCGATCTTCCAGCGGTCCGAAAGGCGGAACCTCAGGCTGCTCCACTCGTCGATCAGCGCCGGCAGGAACCGGCGCGCCAGGCGGAAACTGTCGGGCACGAGATCGACGGTATTCTCGGTGCCGGAGGCGACGGTATAGCCGCCGTCCTCGCGTTTGCGCAAAGCGAATCCATCCGCCCAGACCGACGCTTGTGGTCCCTCGGCCACGGTGGTGCGCATCACCGTGTTCAGCACCTTGAGTTGCGGCAGGTCGATCCCCGCATTGCCTGCGAACAGGCGCGACCAGGCGCCGCCCGCCAGAACCACCGCATCGCATTTGACCCGGCCCTTTTCCGTCACCACGCCCGCGACCCGTCCGGCCTGGACATCGAGGCTGCGCACCGCGCAGGCGGTCATGACAGTTGCACCCGCGGCCCGTGCCGCCTCGGCAATCGCGACCCCCGCGCATTGCGGTTCCGCCCGCCCGTCCAGCGGCGTGTATAGCGCGCCCCTGACCTTCATCCGGTGGCCCGGCATGAGGGCATCGAGATCCGCACCGGAAACCATGCGGCAGTCGATCTGATGCGGAACGAGGTGCCTGCACCAGCGTTCGAACTGACCGAAAACCTTGTCGGTTGGGGCCGTGAACAGAATGCCGGTCCTGGCGTATCCGGTCTTTCGGCCGGTGCGCTGATCCATCTTTTCCCAGGCGCGAATGGCTTCGATCATCAGCGGAATTTCACGCGGATCGCGTCGCGATATCCGGACCCAGCCCCAGTTGCGGCTCGACTGCTCCCCGGCGATCTGCCCCTTCTCGCAAAGCAGCACCGACACCCCCCGTTCCGCCAGTTCAAGCGCCGTGCTCACCCCGATGATGCCGCCACCTATGACGACCGCATCCACCCGCTGGGGCAGGATCTGGTCGCTGTGAAACGGAATGACGGTCGGTCCGGGCATGGCGTCACCTAGACATGCCCGGAGCCGGTCGTCCAGACCTGTTGAATACCACTTTGCGAACAGGCTGCGGTGCCGCATACCAAGGGTATGAATGCAGACCGAACAAACACTTCCCTCGACCATTTCGAAACGGTGGCCCGCCGCACCGTCGAAACCCTGCCGCACGCGTTCCGCGCGGTCGCGCTGGACGTGGCCTTGCGCGTGACCGACTGGCCGGACGCGGAAATGCTGCGCGACCTCGGCATGACCGACCGGCTCGACCTCACCGGACTTTACGAAGGTGTGCCCGTCACCGAGAAATCGGTGTTCGATCAGCCGCTTGGGCCGGACATGGTCTGGCTGTTCCGGCAACCCATTCTGGCCGAATGGCGGCAGCGGGGCGACGTCGAACTGGACGACCTGATCGCCCATGTGACGATCCACGAATTCGCGCATCATTTCGGCTGGTCGGACGCGGACATCGCCCGGATCGACCGCTGGTGGGAATGATCGTTGCCCCGGTCCATCGCGAGACCGGGCCGCGCCATGGTCAGCCCGGATCGCGCCAGCGGTTGACGATCGGATACCGCCGGTCCAGCCAGAAAGCGCCCTTGGTCAGGCGCACGCCGGGCGCCGATTGAAAGCGTTTGTATTCGCTGATGTAGATCAGGTTCTCGACCTTCTTCGCGGTCGCCCTGTCAAACCCGGCGGCCACGCAATCCTCGATCGATCCGTCTTCGTCCACGAGAATGCGCAGCAGAGCGTCCAGTTCCGGGTAGTCCGGCAGGCTGTCGCTGTCCTTCTGATCCTCGCGCAGTTCCGCCGTCGGCGGCTTGTCGATGATGTTCGGGCGGATCACTTCCCCCGCCGGGCCCTTCATCCACGGGCGGTGGTGCGCGTTGCGCCAGCGGCAGGTTTCAAACACCCGGGTCTTGTAGAGATCCTTGATCGGATTGTAGCCGCCGGCCATGTCCCCGTAGATGGTGGCATAGCCCACCGCGACCTCGGACTTGTTGCCGGTGGTCAGCAGCATTTCCCCGAACTTGTTGCTCATCGCCATCAGCAAAAGGCCGCGCAGGCGGGACTGGATGTTCTCTTCGGTCAGGTCCGGTTGCAGCCCCTCGAACAACGGCGCCAGGGTCCGGGTGATGGCCGCGCGCCCTTCGCTGATCGGAACATGGTCATAGCGGCATCCCAACGCCCTGGCGACCGCTTCGGCGTCGGCAAGACTTTCGTCGCTGGTGAATTCCGACGGCAGCATCACGCAGCGCACGTTGTCAGCGCCCAGGGCGTCCACGGCGATCGCGGCGACGATGGCACTGTCCACGCCGCCCGACAGGCCGAGCAGGACCTTCTTGAATCCGGACTTGGCCATGTAGTCCCGCAGGGCGATGACCATCACGCGGTAGTCCTGCTCGTAGGGGTCGGGATGCGCATGTTCGACCCCCGGCACGATGCGCCAGCCCGCGTCGCCGCGCTCCAGATCGACATGCGTGACCGATTCTTCGAACAGCGGCATCTGCAGGGCCAGTTCGCCGCCGGGGTTGAGCGCGAAGGTGCCGCCGTCGAACACCTGATCGTCCTGCCCCCCGACCATGTTCAGGTAGATCAGCGGCAAACCCGTTTCGATCACGCGGGCGACCATGTGGTTCAGGCGGGTTTCGAACTTGTTGCGGTAATAGGGCGATCCATTGGGCACCAGCAGGAACTCCGCGCCGGTTTCCGCCAGCGTTTCGGCCACATCCTCGTGCCAGGCATCTTCGCAGATCGGGCTGCCGATCCGGACGTTTCCAACCGCATAGGGTCCGCCCAGCGCGCCGACGTCAAAGATGCGCATCTCGTCGAACACGGTTTCATTCGGCAGATGATGCTTCGTGACCGTGCTGGCGATTCGTCCCCCCTTGAGGATGAAATAGGCGTTGAAAAGCTCCGTGCCCTCGACCCACGGCCCGCCGATCGCCAGCGCCGGACCCTCGGCACAGGCAACGGCCAGGGCTCGCACCTCCTGAATGGCGGCCGCATGAAAGGCCGGCTTCATCACCAGATCCTGGGCATTGTAGCCGGTGATGAACATTTCCGGCAGGGCGACCAGGTCGGCACCGGCCGCGCGGCCCTGTTTCCAGGCGTCATGCGCCTGGCCCGCATTGCCGGTCAGATCGCCGACCACCGGATTTAGCTGCGCCAGTGTCACGCGAAATCGATCAGCCATCCTGCCCTCTTGCCGCTATCCGTCCCACGCCATTTAGCAGATCATCGCTTGAGGGGAAGGGAGCAGCGGCAAAAGACATTGCCCCTGCGACCCGGCTGGCCTAATTTCACGGCGCGCCGCGGGAAACGAACCGCGGGCGAAAAGCAGGGATACCCATGACGCCGACCACCATATTTCGCACCGGCCTGGCCGCGACAAGCCTGATCTGCCTGGCGCTCGCCGGTTCCGTGACCGCGCAGACGGACCAGGTGCTGACCACGCAGGACGATATCGGCGGCGTTTACGAAGGCACGTTCAGAAACGGTCTCCAGCATGGCACCGGCACCTACACGCTGCCCAACGGATACAAATACACCGGCGACTGGGTGGATGGCGAGATCAGGGGCAAGGGCGTGGCGCGGTTTCCCAACGGATCCGTCTACGAGGGCGAATTCGTCAAGGGCAAACCCGAAGGTGCCGGAAAGATCACCTTTGCCGATGGCGGCACCTACGAAGGCCAATGGGCCGATGGCGCAATCAATGGTGAGGGCGTTGCCGTGTTCGCCAACGGGGTGCGCTACGAGGGCGGGTTCAGGAACGCGCAACGCCATGGCACCGGCACCATGCGCAATCCGGACGGATACGAATATACCGGCGACTGGGTGGATGGCGTCAAGCAGGGCAAGGGGGTGATCACCTATGCCGATGGCGCGGTCTACGACGGCGGGATCATCGACGGCAAACAGTCCGGCCAGGGAAAACTGACCCTGCCTGACGGGCTGATCTATTCCGGCACCTGGAAGAACGGCCAGTTCGACGGATCGGGAACGCTCACCCAGGCCAACGGCGACAGTTACACCGGCGATTTCATCGGCGGCCGCCGGCAGGGTCAGGGCCGCGTCGAATATGCCAATGGCGATGTCTACGAAGGCAGCTTCTCCGAGGACCGGCGCGATGGCACCGGCACCTTCACCGGGACCGATGGATACCAGTATGTCGGCGAATGGAAAGCCGGCCAGATCGCGGGCAGCGGGCAGGTTACATATCCGGACGGGTCGGTTTACGTGGGGGCATTTTCGTCCGACCTCGCCGATGGCGAAGGCAAGATCACCTATCCCGACGGGTCCTCCTACGAAGGCGGCTGGGTCGCGGGCGTGATCGAAGGCGACGGAACCGCCACCTATGCGAATGGCGTCGTCTACAAGGGCCAGTTCAGGAATGCGCTCAACCACGGGCAGGGCGTGATGACCTATGCCGACGGATACCGTTACGAGGGCGATTGGGAAAACGGGCAACGCCACGGGGTCGGCAAGGCCACATATGTCGACGGTTCGGTCTATACCGGCGAATTCCGGGACGGCAAGCGCCACGGCAGCGGCGAAATCGTGATGACCGACGGGTTCCGCTATTCCGGCGACTGGAAAGACGGGGAAATCAGCGGCGAGGGAATCGCCACCTATTCCAACGGCGACGTCTACGAAGGGTCCTTCGTGGATGGCAAGCGCCAGGGCGACGGAACCATGCGCTACGCCACCGGGCAGGAAGCCGCCGGAACCTGGGAAAACGGCGCGCTCACCGCCGAAAAACCGCCCTCGGACGGCTGACATCCAGGGTATTTCCCGGTCAACGGCGTGCTGACCGTTCCCGGATGCAGAGTCGCGCGGACCGCCTCGGTATGATCAGATGATCCATGCCCGATCCGCGCCCTCGGACTTGGCCGCCCGGGCACCGACATCCAGACGTCCTGTCGTCAAGAATTTCCTTGCGAAAGATTCAGCGATTATGCCGGGGGCAGAGCGGACGCAAATTCGGCCTTCCCATTTCCATCCCGCCCGATATAACCTGTCCGCATGACCCATGCCGCCGACATCCAGATTCCGACCGCCGTTTCCGGCGCGTCCCTGCGCGGCCTGCTGATCCTAACGCGCCTCTGAGCGTGCCACCTCGGCGCGCCCGCTCAGAGGATGCAGCTTGCGCGCCACAGGCCATAGGACAGAAACGAAAGAACTCGACATGACACAGATTGTAGAAAAGGACCGGGTCCTGATCTTCGACACGACCCTGCGCGATGGGGAACAGAGCCCCGGCGCAACCATGACCCACGACGAAAAGCTCGAAATCGCCGGGCTTCTGGACGACATGGGCGTGGACATCATCGAGGCCGGATTCCCGATCGCCTCGGAAGGCGATTTCAAGGCCGTGTCCGACATTGCCCGGAACGCCAGAAACAGCGTGATCTGCGGCCTCGCCCGCGCCAACCTGGCGGATATCGACCGTTGCTGGGACGCGGTGAAACACGCCGAAAGGCCACGCATCCACACCTTCATCGGCACCTCGCCGCTGCACCGCGCCATACCGAACCTGACCCAGGACGAAATGGCCGACCGCATCCATGAAACCGTGACCCATGCGCGCAATCTCTGCGACAACGTGCAGTGGTCGCCGATGGACGCGACCCGGACCGAATGGGATTATCTCTGCCGGGTGATCGAAATCGCCATCAAGGCCGGGGCCACCACGATCAACATTCCGGACACCGTGGGCTATACGGCGCCGGTGGAATCCGCCGATCTCATCCGCCGCCTGATCGCCACCGTGCCGGGGGCAGAAGACGTGGTCTTTGCCACCCACTGCCACAACGACCTGGGCATGGCGACGGCCAACAGCCTCGCCGCGGTGGCCGGCGGCGCGCGGCAGATCGAATGCACGATCAACGGGCTGGGCGAACGGGCCGGCAACACCGCGCTGGAAGAAGTCGTGATGGCATTGAAGGTGCGCCACGACATCATGCCCTGGCATACCGGGATCGACACCAGGAAGATCATGAACATCAGCCGCCGCGTCGCCACGGTCAGCGGTTTCCCGGTGCAGTTCAACAAGGCGATCGTCGGCAAGAACGCCTTTGCCCATGAAAGCGGCATCCACCAGGACGGGATGCTGAAGAACCCGGAAAACTTCGAGATCATGCGCCCCTCCGACGTCGGCCTGTCGGACACCAATCTCGTGATGGGCAAGCATTCGGGCCGCGCCGCGCTGCGCGCCAAGCTGTCCGATCTCGGGTTCGAACTGGGCGACAACCAGCTCAAGGACGTGTTCGTGCGCTTCAAGGAACTCGCCGACCGCAAGAAGGAAGTCTATGACGACGATCTCGTCGCCCTGATGCGGGTCGGTGAAGACCCGGAAAACGACCGGCTCAAGATCAAGTCGCTGCACGTGGTCTGCGGCACCAAGGGGCCGCAGAAGGCCGACCTGGTGATGGAGATCGACGGCGTCGAACAGTCCACCACCCAGTCGGGCGACGGCCCGGTCGATGCCACGTTCAACGCGGTCAAGGCGCTGTTTCCGCACCGGGCGAAACTGCAACTCTACCAGGTGCACGCCGTGACCGAGGGCACCGACGCGCAGGCGACCGTATCGGTGCGGATGGAAGAGGACGGGCGCATCGTCACCGGCCAGTCCGCCGATACCGACACGGTCGTGGCCAGCGCCAAAGCCTATGTCAACGCGCTGAACCGGCTGATCGTGCGGCGCGAGAAATCCGCGCCCGGCAGCGATACACGGGAAATCAGCTACAAGGACGTGTCCTGACAAACCGGCGCGGGCTTCAAAGGCCCGCGCCGACCCTTTGCCATTGCGAATGAGACGGATCACCGGCGTGGAAAACGCCGGGCTGGCCTTTTCCGGGTTCGGGAAGGTCGGGTTCCGCGATCCTGCTGGCGCGCTGCGCTTTTCATTGGACGCGCCGGTTGCGAAGGGTATGGTCAGACGACACTTTCAACAAAGGAACGATCCGTGCGTTCACATCTTCTGTCGATCATCGCCTGCCTCTGCCTTGCCCTGCCCGCCAGCGGACAAACGCTTCAACGGATCAAGGAAACCTCAAAACTGAACCTGGGCTATCGCGCCGATGCCGCGCCGCTGTCGTTTCAGAAACCGGACGGAAACCCCGCCGGATACACCCCGCTGATCTGTCTTCATGTCGGTCAGGCCATCGCCAATGCGCTGAAGCTGGAGAACCTGGAAGCGACCTTCGTGGCGGTCGGAACCGAGGACCGGTTCGACAAGGTTGCCAGCGGCGAAATCGACCTTCTCTGTGGTGCCGCCACCATCACCCTCACGCGCCGAAGCATCGTCGATTTCTCGGACCCGGTCTATGTGGACGGAACCGCGATCCTGCAACACAGGGGCGCGTCGGGCAAATTCGCCGACATGGCCGGCCAGAAACTGGGCGTCCGGGCCGGGACGACCACGCAGGAGGCCCTGACCACGTCGATGACCGAAGCCGGAATCGACGCCGAGATCGTGACCTTCGCGAGCCATCAGAACGGGCTTGATGCCATGGAGGCCAAGGAGATCGACGCCTATTTCGCGGACCAGTCTCTTCTGACCGCCCTGCTCGCGAACAGCCTGGACCCGGAGGCGTACCAGATCTCGGACGAAATCCTGACGATCGAAAAACAGGGGCTGGCCCTCGCGCGCGGAGACTCCGATTTTCGCCAGATCGTCGATGCGGCCATTGCCGGACTCTATGCCAACGGCAAGATGCGCGAGATCTTCGATCAGGCCATGCCGGACTTACAACCCGGCGTAGCCCTGCAAGCGATGTATCTGCTGGCGCCGACGCTCAGGTAAGCCTGGCGACGCGACGCCCGGCACATCGTTGCGCCTTGCGGATCAGCGACCGAAAGCCGAATTCTGGACCCACGACCGTTTCTGCCCGGCGGGACCCTTCTTCATCATCAGGCAGGCTGTGCCGGCATTCTGGTAATAGAAGATATCGACATCATACCAACCGGCCGACGGCGCATGAACCGGGACGACAACCGTGCCTTCGCAGCCCTGGATCCCGTCGAAATATCCGACCTGCTGGCCGCCGATCCTCGCGTCCAGCCCGTCGTTGACGAAAAATTCGATGTCGTAGTCTCCCGGCGCCGCAAAGTAATAATACCCCGTGATCCGGGCCGTCACATACCAGGCCGCTGTCGATGTCAGGGCCATTTCGCCGAATTCGTTGTCCCGGTAGTCCAGTCCGCGCAGCGGTTTCCCCGGTTTCCCCGTCGCCTCGAAAATGCTGCGCGCCAGGGACAGCGACTTGAACTTGTCCGCCGCGTAGCCGTAGCTGACGTTCAGCCCGCTTTTCAGGGAGCCCGGTTGCGGGTTGGCCGGCGTCAGCTTCAGGGGCGCGGCCAGCACCGAGGTCGCACAGATCAGTGCCGATACCGCGACGGCCATACCCAAGGATTTCTTCATCGTCCGTTCCCTCACCTCTTGTGCCGGCGCGATCCCGGCCGGGCATGCGTCAATTCTAGGCGCCGTCCGCGAATGCGACAAGTCCGCACACGCGGCGCCGACCCGGCCGATACGGGTCTTTCCCGGCGTTTCGGGCGAAATGACGCCTATCCAATCCCATTCAGTGCTTTCACCCTTGGCGGGGGAGTCATATAACACCCTCGGTCCGCGCCATTCGAGTCGCGGACCCAATTGCAGTAGACTACAGGATCCCGTTCATGTCGTGGTTTGGAAATTTTGGTGGCATCTTCGCCGCGGACATGGCGATTGACCTGGGAACCGCCAATACCCTGGTCTATGTCAAGGGCCGTGGCATAATCCTGTCCGAACCGTCCGTCGTGGCCTATCACATCAAGGACGGGGTCAAGAAAGTTCTGGCCGTCGGCGAAGACGCCAAGCTGATGCTGGGGCGCACGCCCGGCAGCATCCAGGCGATCCGCCCGATGCGCGAGGGGGTCATCGCGGATTTCGATACCGCCGAGGAAATGATCAAGCATTTCATCCGCAAGGTGCACAAGCGGTCGTCGTTTTCCAAGCCCAAGATCATCGTCTGCGTGCCGCATGGCGCCACCCCGGTCGAGAAGCGCGCGATCCGTCAGTCGGTCCTGTCGGCGGGGGCGCGCAAGGCGGGTCTGATTGCCGAACCCATCGCCGCCGCCATCGGCGCCGGCATGCCGATCACCGACCCGACCGGCAACATGGTCGTGGACATCGGCGGCGGCACCACCGAGGTCGCGGTGCTGTCGCTGGGCGACATCGTCTATGCCCGCTCGGTCCGGGTTGGCGGCGACCGGATGGACGAGGGGATCATTTCCTACCTGCGCCGGCAGCAGAACCTGCTGATCGGCGAAAGCACGGCGGAACGCATCAAGACCAGCATCGGCAGCGCCCGGATGCCCGACGACGGGCGCGGCGCGTCGATGCAGATCCGCGGGCGCGACCTGCTGAACGGTGTGCCCAAGGAAATCGAGATCAGCCAGGCCCAGGTGGCCGAGGCGCTGGCCGAACCCGTGCAGCAGATCTGCGAGGCGGTGATGGCCGCGCTGGAAGCCACGCCGCCCGACCTCGCCGCCGACATCGTCGACCGGGGCGTCATGTTGACCGGCGGCGGGGCGCTGCTGGGCGATCTCGATCTGGCCCTGCGTGAACAGACCGGGCTGGCGGTATCCATCGCGGATGAATCGCTGAATTGCGTCGCGCTCGGCACCGGCAAGGCGCTGGAATACGAAAAACAGCTGCGCCACGCGATTGACTACGACAGCTAGGACGCGCACCCTTTGACACCTGTGCAACCCGCGCCAAAGGCGCGGCCATAGAGGTTCCCTTGGCCAAGAACCGTTCACAGCGCGAAGACTATGCCGGCCCCCTGCGCCGATTCCTGCTTGGGGTCATCTGCCTGTGCCTGCTCGCCATCTTCCTGGTCTGGCGGATCGACAGCCCCCGCGTCGAACGGTTCCGGGCGCAGGTCACGGACGCGGTCGTGCCGAGCATGAGCTGGGCGATGGTGCCCGTCACCGGCGCGATCAACCTGATCCGCGATTTCCAGAGCTACCAGCGCCTGGCCGAACAGAACCGGGATCTGCGTAGCGAATTGCGCCAGATGCAGGCCTGGAAAGAGGCGGCGCTGCAACTGGAACAGGAAAACGCCCGCCTGCTCGATCTCAACAATGTGCGGCTCGATCCGCGCCTGACCTACGTGACCGGCGTCGTCATGGCCGATTCCGGATCGCCGTTCCGGCAATCCGTGCTGCTCAACGTCGGCGCGCGCGACGGGATTCGCGACGGCTGGGCCGCGATGGACGGGATCGGGCTGGTCGGCCGCATCTCCGGCACCGGCCAGACCACCGCCAGGGTCATCCTGCTGACCGATGCCGCAAGCGCCGTGCCAGCGACCATTCAGCCGTCCGGGCAATCGGCGCTGGTGATTGGCGACAATTCCGCCGCCCCGCTGATCAGCTTCCTGGAAAATCCGGACCTCGTCCGACCCGGCGACCGGGTCGTCAGTTCCGGCGACGGCGGTGTCTTTCCCGCCGGTCTCCTGATCGGGCAGGCCGCCGCGGACCCCTCCGGCCGCCTGCGGGTGCGGCTCTCGGCCGATTACGAGAGGCTCGAATTCCTGCGCGTTCTGCGCCACCACGGCGCGGAAGGCATCGACGACCCCGGAACCATCGTCGCCCCGACGGCGGCGATCGGCCCGATGCAACCCGAGAGCCCCGCGGATGGATAGCCTGACCCCGCCGCATATCTGGATCATGCGCCTCTGGTTCGTGGCACTGGCGCTCCTGATCCTGTTCTTTCACCTGCTGCCGCTGCAAACCATGCCGCGCCGCTGGGCGCCGCCCGACCTGCTGATCGCCTTCACCTTCGCCTGGTCCGTGCGCCGGCCGGATTTCGTGCCCGCTTTCAGTGTCGCGGCCGTCATGCTGCTTGCCGATCTCATGCTGCAACGTCCGCCGGGGCTGCTCGCCATGCTGGTGGTGCTGGGCAGCGAACATCTCAAGTCCCGTTTCGCCGGCGCCGGGGAAACCGGGTTCATGGGCGAATGGATCTCGGTCTCCCTCGTCATCCTGATCGTGGCGATCCTGCACCGGCTGATCCTCACCGTCACGCTGGTCGATCAGGCACAACTGAGCCTGAGCCTCATCCAGATGATGATGACGATGGCGGCATACCCCGCCGTGGCGCTGCTCACCCAGTCGGTCATGGGAGTGCGCCGCCTATCGCCGAATACCGCGGAAACCATGGGGTCCCGCGGATGAGACGCAACCCCAAGGAACTGGATGTCCTGCACCGCACCATGAGCCGCCGCGCGGCTCTGCTGGGCGGCGCGCAGCTGGTCTTTGTCGGCGCCCTGGGATTGCGGATGCGCTACATGCAGGTCGATCAGGCCGACCAGTTCCGCATGCTGGCCGAGGAAAACCGGATCAACATCCGCCTGATCCCGCCCGACCGCGGAGAACTGTTCGACCGGAACGGCAAGATCGTCGCGCGCAACTCTCCCAGCTACCGGATCATCATCGTGCGCGAGGACGCGGGCGAGGTAGACAAGGTCATCGCGGATCTGTCCCGTCTCGTCCGACTGGACGAGGAAGACCTGAACCGCGCCCTGACCGAAATGCGCCGCAGCGCGCCGTTCCTGCCGGTCACGCTCGCCGACCAGGTCTCCTGGGAAGATATCAGCAAGGTGGCGGTGAACGCCCCCGCCCTGCCCGGCATCACCCCCGAGGTCGGCCTGACGCGGGTCTATCCGCGGGGCGCGGACCTGGCGCATGTGGTCGGCTATGTCGGCCCGGTCAGCGACTACGACCTGAGCCAGATCGAAGACCCCGAACCCGTCCTGCGCATCCCCCGGTTCCAGATCGGCAAGGTCGGGCTGGAAGCCAAACGCGAGGACGTGCTGCGCGGTTTCGCCGGGGCCAAACGGGTCGAGGTCAACGCCACCGGGCGCGTCATGCGCGAACTGGACCGGCGCGAAGGCGTCTCCGGGGCGGACCTGCAACTGACCATCGACGCCGATCTCCAGGCCTATGTGCAGGCACGGCTGAGCGGCGAAAGCGCCGCCGCCGTGGTGATGGACTGCGAAACCGGCGACCTGAGGGCGATCTGTTCCGCCCCCAGCTTCGATCCGAACCTGTTCGTGCGCGGGATCTCGGTCGCGGATTACCGCGGCCTGACCGAAGACCCCTACCGCCCGCTCGCCAACAAGTCGGTGCAGGGCACCTATCCGCCCGGATCCACGTTCAAGATGATCACCGCGCTGGCCGCGCTCGAGGACGGGCTGGTGGGACCGGACGATACGGTCTGGTGTCCGGGCCACCTGGAGGTGTCGGGGCGCAGGTTCCATTGCTGGAAACGGGCGGGACATGGCCATGTGGACCTGCTGAACTCGCTGAAGCAAAGCTGCGACGTCTACTATTACGATCTCGCGATGAAAGTCGGCATCGACAAGATATCCGCCATGGCCAAGCGGTTCGGAATCGGCGTGCGCCACGATCTGCCCATGTCCGCCGTGGCCGAAGGCCTTGCCCCGGACCGGGCCTGGAAGGAACGGGTTCACGGGGATGTCTGGCGCGTCGGGGACACGGCGAACGCCTCGATCGGGCAGGGCTTCATGCTCGCCTCTCCGCTCCAGCTTGCGGTGATGTCGGCCCGGATCGCGACCGGGCGCGCGGTCGCGCCGCGTCTGGTGAAATCGATCGACGGCATCGAGGAACCGGATGGCGCGGGCGAACCCCTGGGGCTCAACGAAAACAACCTGCGCAAGGTCCGACGGGCCATGTTCGCGGTCAGCAACGACCGGCGCGGCACCGGCTATCG
The DNA here is from genome assembly GCF_030164465.1 of Sedimentitalea xiamensis. Lineage (GTDB taxonomy): Bacteria > Pseudomonadota > Alphaproteobacteria > Rhodobacterales > Rhodobacteraceae > Sedimentitalea > Sedimentitalea xiamensis. The sequence continues at coordinate 111,808 of NZ_JASNJE010000003.1, read as the reverse complement.
CAGCCGCATCATCGAAGACTCCATGCGCATGGCGGGCAAGACCGGCACCAGCCAGGTCCGCAACATCACCAAGGCCGAACGCGCCGCCGGCGTGATCAGCAACGCCGACCTGCCCTGGGAACGGCGCGACCACGCGCTGTTTGTCAGCTTCGCCCCGGTCGAGAACCCGAGATTCGCCGTCTCGGTGATCGTCGAACATGGCGGCGGCGGCTCGACCGCGGCGGCCCCCGTGGCGCGCGACATCATGCTCCAGGCGCTTTACGAAGGCACCCCACCGCTCTCTGCCTATCCCACCGCCGACCGCAGCAAGATCAAGGCGCAGCAAGAGCGGCTGCACCGCGAACGCCCCGAAATCGGCGCCCCCGTGAGCGACCGCGCATGAGCTATCTCGAACATAACCTGCGATCCACCCCGTCGGGGATGCGCAAGATCCTGCACATGAACTGGCCGCTGACGCTGCTGCTGATCAGCGTCGCCGGCGTCGGGTTCCTGATGCTCTATTCGGTGGCCGGCGGATCGTTCACTCCCTGGGCCGAACCGCAGATGAAACGCTTTGCTCTCGGCCTGGCTGTCATGACCGTCGTCGCGATGGTGCCGATCTGGTTCTGGCGCAACATGGCCGTCGTGGCCTACGGGCTGACGGTTCTGCTGCTGATCATGGTCGAAGCCTTCGGCACGGTCGGCATGGGCGCGCAGCGCTGGATCGATCTCGGGTTCATGCGCCTGCAACCGTCCGAGCTGATGAAGATCACGCTGGTGATGCTTCTGGCCGCCTATTACGACTGGCTTCCCGCCAAGAAGACCTCCCGCCCGTTCTGGGTGCTGATCCCGGTGGTGATGATCCTGTTTCCCACCTTCCTGGTGCTGCGCCAGCCGGATCTGGGAACGTCCATCCTGCTGATCACCGCGGGCGGCGGCCTGATGTTCCTGGCCGGCGTGCACTGGGCCTATTTCGCCGTCGTCATCGCCGCCGGAGCGGGCCTCGTCACCGCCGTGTTTCAGAGCCGTGGAACCGACTGGCAATTGCTCAAGGATTACCAGTATCGCCGCATCGACACCTTTCTCGATCCTTCCAGCGACCCGCTGGGCGCGGGATACCACATCACGCAATCGAAAATCGCGCTCGGCTCCGGCGGCTGGACCGGGCGCGGCTTCATGCAGGGCACCCAGTCGCGGCTGAACTTCCTGCCCGAAAAGCACACGGATTTCATCTTTACCACCCTGGCCGAGGAATTCGGCTTCGTCGGCGGGTTCTCCCTGCTGACGCTCTATGCCCTGATCATCGTCTTCTGCATCGCTACCGCGCTGGCCACCCGCGACCGGTTTTCCTCCCTCGTCACCTTTGGCGTCGCGATCAACTTCTTCCTGTTCTTCGCGGTCAACATGTCCATGGTCATGGGGCTCGCCCCGGTGGTCGGCGTGCCGCTTCCCATGGTCAGCTACGGCGGCTCCGCCATGCTCGTCCTGATGGTCGCCTTCGGGATCGTGCACAGCGCCCATATCCACCGCCCCCGCCAGCAAACGCGATAGGTTCCATGACGGCCAATATTCTCTTCGCCGCCCAGTCCGAAAGCTGGGACCGCTACCAGACCCCGCTGACGCGCGCCCTGGACCGCACCGGTCTCGCCTACGATCTGCGCCTGGATTTCGCCCCGGATCAGGTCGATTACATCGTCTATGCGCCCAACAGCAGCGTGCAGGATTTCTCTGCCTACAGCCGCCTGAAAGCGGTGCTGAACCTCTGGGCCGGGGTCGAAGACGTGGTCGGCAATCCGACGCTCAGGGTTCCGCTGGCCCGCATGGTCGATCACGGGCTGACCCGGGGCATGGTCGAATGGGTCGCGGGGCATGTCCTGCGCCATCATCTCGGGATGGATGCGCATATCACCGGCCAGGACGGGGTCTGGCGCACCCAAGTGCCGCCTCTGGCGCAGGACCGCCGCGTCACCGTTCTTGGCCTGGGCGAACTGGGCCGCGCCTGCGCCGCCAGTCTGGCCATACTGGGATTCGCCGTTTCCGGCTGGAGCCGCAGCCCGAAGACCATCGCGCAGGTCACGACCCATCACGGCGACGCGGGACTGGCCGCCGCCCTGGCGGCCGCCGAAATCCTCGTGCTGCTGCTGCCGGACACGCCGGCGACCGCAAACATCCTGAACGCCCGAAGGCTGGCCGGGCTGCCGCGCGGGGCGATCGTCATCAACCCCGGACGCGGCGCCCTGATCGACGACGCGGCGCTGCTTGCGGCGCTGGACAGCGGCCAGGTCAGTCATGCGACGCTCGACGTGTTCCGGACCGAACCGCTGCCCGCTGATCATCCGTTCTGGGCCCATCCCCGGGTGACGGTGACGCCGCATATCGCCTCCGCCACCCGCGAATCCTCCGCAAGCGAGGTGATCGCCGAAAACATCTGGCGCGGCGAAACCGGCGCGCCCTTCCTGCACCTGGTGGACCGGGCGCTTGGATACTGATCGCCCCCGGTCTTCCTCTTGCCTGAAATACTCCCGCCGGAGGCTTGCGCCAAAGGCGCAATCCCGTCACGCCGCCGCCAGGCCCCGGCCTTTCAGCAGCGCCTCCACGCCGGGCAGCCGTCCGCGGAACGCCTTGTAAAGAACCTCCGGTTCCCGCGACCCGCCCGCCGACAGGATATGCATCTCCAGGGCCTTCGCCCGCTCCGCATCGAACGCGCCGCCGTTCTCCTCGAAGGCGGCAAAGGCATCGGCGTCCATGACCTCGGACCACATGTAGCTGTAATAGCCGCTGGAATAGCCGTCGCCGGAAAAGACATGGGCGAATTGCGGCGTCGCATGGCGCATCCCGATCGCATGCGGCATCCCGAGCCCGGCCAGCACCTCGGCCTGCTTCGCCATCGGATCCTCCGGCGCCTCTCCCTCGTGAAACGCCAGGTCGACCAGTGCCGAGGCGACATATTCCACCGTCTGAAACCCCATGTCGAAATTCGCGGCCCTCAGAACCTTGTCCAGCATGGCGCTTGGCATCGGCTCGCCGGTCTCGGCATGGGTCGCGAATGCGCGCAGCACCTCGGGCACTTCCAGCCAGTGTTCGTAAAGCTGGCTCGGCAGTTCGACGAAGTCGCGCGCCACCGAGGTGCCCGATATGCTTTCATAGGTCACGTCGGACAGCATCTGGTGCAGCGCATGGCCGAATTCGTGAAACAGGGTGCGCGCGTCGTCCCAGGACAGAAGCGCCGGATCGCCCTTGGCGAAGTTGCACACGTTGATGGCCACCGGCGCCTGCACCTCAGGGAACTTCGCCTGGCTGCGCATCGCACTGCACCAGGCGCCCGACCGCTTGCTGCCGCGGGCGAAATAGTCGCCGATGAAGACCGCCACATGCGCGCCGTTGCGCGTGACCTCCCAGGCGCGGCAATCGGGATGGTAGAGCGGGATGTCCAGCGGCGCGAACTCCAGCCCGAACAGCCGCGTCGCGCAGGAAAAGGCCGCTTCAATCATCCGGTCCAGTTGCAGGTAGGGCTTGAGCGCCGCCTCATCCAGATCGTGTTCCGCCCGCCGCCGCTTTTCCGCGTAATACCGCCAGTCCCAGGGTTCCAGCGGCCCGTTGATCCCGTCCGCCTGCATCATCGCGGTCAGCACCTCCGCGTCGGCCTCCGCCCGCGCCCTGGCCGGACCCCAGACCGCCATCAGCAGATCGCGGACCTGCGCGGGCGCGCGTGCCATCTCGGTTTCCAGCTTGTAGGCGGCGAAACTGTCATAGCCCAGCAGGGCCGCGCGCTCCTGGCGCAGCTTCAGGGTTTCGGCGGCAATCGCGCGGTTGTCGGTCTCGCCGCCATTGGCGCCGCGGGCCGCCCAGGCGCGATAGGCGGTTTCGCGCAGGTCGCGCCGTGGTGAAAATTGCAGAAACGGCACGATGAGCGAGCGCGACAGCGTCACCGCCGGCCCGTCCAGCCCCTTTTCGCGCCCGGCCTCCCGCGCGGCATCGACCACGAAACCCGGCAGCCCGGCAAGATCGGCTTCGCTCAGGTCCAGATGCCAGTCCCGTTCATCCGCCAGGAGGTTCTGCGTGAACCGGGTGCCCAGCGTCGCAAGGCGCGACTTGATCTCCTTCATGCGCTCTTCCTCGGCCCCCTCCAGAGCGGCCCCGGCCCGGACGAAACCGCGATGGGTGAGCATCAGGACCCGCGCCTGTTCCTCTGTCAGGTCCAGGTCGTCCTTGCGCGCCCAAAGGTCGGCGAGCCGCCGGAACAGCGCCTTGTTCGCCGAAATCTCGGAATAATGCGCCGCCAGCCGCGGCGAGAAATCCCGCTGCAAGGCTTCCCGCGTCGGGTTGCTGTCGGCCCCCGCGACGGTGAAGAACACCGACAGGACCTTGTCCAGCGCCGCGCCCGCAGCCTCCAGCGCCTCGACCGTGTTGGCGAAACTCGCGGGGTCGGGATCGGCCGCGATGGCGTCGATCTCGGCCCGATGTTCCGCCAGCGCCCGGTCCAGCGCCGGCGCGAAATCGTCATCGGAAATCGAGTCAAACGGCGCAATCTCGAACGGCGTCGTCCAGTCAGACAGGATCGGGTTGGTCATGGGGATCTCCTTTGGTCCGCAAGCTAGGGGCGGCGCGGGTCCGGGTCCAGTGCCGGGACGCGGTTTTGCGCAATGATCCCTGAAAACCGGGTTGCAAGCGCTGGACCGCCCCGTCACGGTGCGCCGGACCGCAAGAGAGGGGAGCATACCGATGAACCGCCGCAATACGACATACGGGCCGATGACCACCGCCATCCATGCCGGCGAGGATCCGGATCCAACGACCGGCGCCTCTGCCCCCGCGATTCACATGTCGTCCACCTTCGTGTCGCAGGATGTTTCGGGGTTCTCGGCCCATGACCTGACCCCCGACAGCCCCTATGCCTATGCCCGCTGGGCCAACCCGACCACAACGATGCTCGAAGCCAAGATCGCCGCGATGCAGGGCACCGAGGATTGTCTCGCCACCGCCTCGGGGATGGCCGCAGCCAGCGCGATCTTCTTCACCTTCCTGTCGGCGGGCGACCACGCGGTGATTTCCGACGTGTCCTATGCCGGGGTCGGCGAACTGGCCCGCGACACGCTGCCCCGGCTCGGGATCGAGGTCAGCATGGTCAACATGTCCGATCTGAACGCCGTCGCCGCCGCGATCCGCCCCAACACCAGGCTGGTGCACAGCGAAAGCCCGGTGAACCCGATCATCCGCCTCACCGATCTGGCGGCGGTGTCGAAACTGGCCCATGACGGCGGCGCGATCCATTCGACCGACGCGACCTTTGCCTCGCCATTGGGCATGGACACCGGCGTGCTCGGCATCGACCTCGTGATGCACTCGACCACCAAATATGTCGGCGGGCATGGCGACGCGGTCGGCGGGGCCGTCGCCGGACGCTCCGACCTGATCCGCCGGATGCGGCTCGAAGCCTCGATCCATCACGGCGGCATCCTGTCGCCCTTCAACGCCTGGCTGATCGCGCGGGGCGCATCGACCCTGCCGCTGCGGATGAAGGCCCATGCCGCCGGCGCGCAGGCGGTGGCGGAATGGCTGGAAACCCACCCCGCCGTGACCCGCGTCATCTACCCCGGCCTGAAATCGCACCCGCAACACGACCTGGCCCAGCGCCAGATGACCAATTGCTCGGGCATGCTCAGCTTCCAGGTGGGCGACGCGGCGACCGGGCAGCGCATCGCGCAGCAGATGATCGACCGGTTCGAGGTCATCCACTACGCCGTGTCGCTCGGACATCACCGGAGCCTGATGTTCTGGATGGAAACCGAAGGGCTGATGCAAACCTCGTTCCGCCTGACCGGAGCCGCGGCCGAAGATTACCGCGCCTATGCCGGGGACGGCATTTTCCGCCTGTCCGTCGGGCTGGAAGACGCCGACGACCTGATCACCGATCTGGACCGCGCGCTGTAGCGCCGCACACCGGACAGTCGGCGCGCGCCTTCAGCCGGATGGTGCGGGTCTCGCCGTAGAGCGCGTCATAGATCAGCATCTGCCCGCGCAGCGGCGTCCCGGCGTCGGTCACGACCTTGATCGCCTCCACCGCCATCATCGCGCCGATGACGCCCGGCAGCGGGCCGATGACGCCGGCCTCGGCACAGGACGGCGCGAGCCCCGGCGCCGGCGCCTCGGGAAAGATGCACTGGTAGCAGGGGCCGGAACGGGCCGGGTCGAACACGCTCAGCTGGCCTTCCCACTGCGACAGCGCCCCTGAAATCAGCGGCTTGCCCGCCGCCACGGCGGTCGCGTTGGACAGGTAGCGGGTGGCGAAATTGTCGGTGCCATCGAGGATCACGTCATAGTCGGCGAACAGATCGGCGGCGATCTCGGCGGTCAGGCGGCGATGATAGGGCCGCACCGTCACCGCCGGGTTCTGCGCCTGCATCGCGGCCTGGGCGGAAAACACCTTGGGCATGCCGATGTCCCGGTCCCGGTGAATGACCTGCCGTTGCAGATTGGCGTTTTCCACCACGTCGTCGTCGATCACGCCGATGGTGCCCACGCCCGCCGCCGCCAGGTATTGCAGCGCCGGCGCGCCCAGCCCCCCGGCGCCAATGACCAGGACCCGCGCCTGCTTCAGGCGTTTCTGCCCCGGTCCGCCGATCTCGCGCAGCACGATATGGCGGGCATAGCGATCCAGTTCGCTATCGCTGAACGCTGCTTTCGGCGGCGCCTGCTCGGAGGACGCCTGCCGCACCCCGGCCCTTCGCCGCAATGCGCCGACCATGCGGCCATAGACCACCGCCAGCGCGGCCGCCGCCGCCAGCATCAGCCAGAGCGCCGGGGATTTGCCGGTCGCCTGCCGGATCGGATGGCCGTCCGGGAGCGCCAGTTGCGCCAGCAGCACGACGCCGAACAGAACGGCGATCAGGATGAAGCGCGGCCGGCGCGGCGTTCCCATCAGAACGCCCAGCCCCCAGATCAGGGCGGCGAGAAGCAGGACCAGACCCATCAGCCGCGCCCGGTGGACCCGAATCCGCCCGCGCCGCGCCGGGACTCCGTCAGGCGGTCCACCGGCTCGAACCGGGCCCGCACCACCGGCGCGATCACGATCTGCGCGATCCGGTCGCCATGGGCGATGACGAAGACGGTGTCGCCCGCGTTCATCAGGATCACCCCCAGGGGACCGCGATAATCGCTGTCGATGGTTCCGGGCGCGTTCGGCAGGGTGATCCCGTGTTTCAGCGCCAGACCCGAGCGAGGCCGGATCTGCGCCTCGAACCCTTCGGGGATCTCGATCCGCAGTCCGGTCGGCACCAGCGCCCGCGCCCCCGGCTCCAGGGTCAGGCTTCCCCGGTCCGGCAGGTTGGCCCGCAGGTCCGCCCCCGCCGCGCCCGCGGTCTCATAGCTCGGCAGGGCGACGCTCTCATCCGCCCCTTCTTCACGTGTCACCCGGATCGAAACCATGTCCTGAACCTGCTTCATCTTTGCGAAAATACTCTCGCCGAAGGCGACATCACCCGCTCAGGGCGCCCGCGATCCGCTCGGCCAACCGGCGCGCCACCGCGTCCTTGCCCATGCGCGGCCAGGTCTCCGCCCCCTCTGCCGAGATCAGCACGACAGCGTTCTCGGTCCCGCCCATGATTCCCGTGGCCGGGCTCACGTCGTTGGCCACGATCCAGTCGCATTGCTTGCGCGCGCGCTTGGCGGCCGCGTTCTCGATCACGTCATCGGTTTCCGCCGCGAAACCGACCACGAGGCCGGGCCGGCCTTCGGTCATATGCGCCACCCGCGCCAGGATATCCGGGTTCTCGGCGAATTCCAGCACCGGCAAACCGTCGCGGCTTTTCTTCAACTTCCGGTCCGACGCCTGCGCCATGCGCCAGTCCGCGACGGCGGCGGCGAACACCGCCGCATCGGCCGGCAGGGCGGCATCCACCGCATCCGACATCTGCTGCGCCGTCTGGACCCGCACGACCTGCACGCCATCGGGCGCGGGCACGTCGGCGGGGCCGGTCACGAACACCACCTCCGCCCCAAGCGCCGCCAGCGCCCGCGCAATCGCGGTGCCCTGCGCGCCGGAGGACCGGTTGGCGATGTAGCGCACGGGGTCTATCGGTTCGTGCGTCGGGCCGGAGGTGACGAGAATCCGCTTGCCGCGCAGCGGACCGTCCGTCAACGCCGCCTCTATCGCGGCCAGGATCTCCGCCGGCTCCGCCATGCGTCCGGGTCCGAACTCGCCGCAGGCCATGCTGCCGTCGTTCGGCCCGACGACACGAATGCCATCGGCCAGCAACCGCGCGTGATTGCGCCGGGTGGCCACATGCTCCCACATCCGCACGTTCATCGCCGGCGCGATCAGCACCGGCTTGTCGGTGGCCAGCAGCAGGGTCGAGGCGAGATCGTTCGCCAGCCCCTGCGCCATCCTGGCCATCAGGTCCGCCGTCGCCGGGGCGACCACGATCAGGTCGGCGCTGCGCGACAGCTGGATGTGGCCCATCTCCGTCTCGTCCCCGAGATCGAACAGGTCGCGATAGACCTTCTGCCCCGCCAGCCCGGCCAGGGACAGCGGCGTCACGAATTCCGCGCCGGCGCTTGTCAGGACCGGGGTGACGGTCGCCCCGCGGTCCTGAAGCCGCCGGATCAGTTCCAGCGACTTGTAGGCGGCGATGCCTCCCCCGACGATCAGCAATATGCGTTTGGAGGCCAGCATTCGACGCATCCTTCAGTCAGACCGTCCCGACCATAGGCGGGGCCTCGCGGTTCTGCCAGTGCCTATCGGCACAAAGTCAATCGCCCGCCCTGCTGAAAGCGTCGCAGGGATCGCCCCGATCCACCGGCGCGGCATCGATCACCGCATCGAACGCGCCGCCGATCTGCCCGCCTTCGGACTGCCCGAGCGCAAAGATGTCGAGCCCCGGCCTGACCCGGTCCAGGAAAACCGGCACACCCCAGTCCCGCCGCGCATGGCCATTTCCGGTAATCACGGCCACCGGCCCGCCCGTGTCATCCAGCGCCGCGATGACTTCACGGGCGAGAACCGCATCGCGCAACCGCTGGATATCGACCATCGCCGCCAGCCTGTCTTCCGGGATCGCATTGCAATGCGCCTCGCGCTGCAGGGATTCGCGCTCGGCGGATTCGGCGGCGGGCAGGTCGGCAGTCAATCCATAGAGCTCCGCATCCGCCCCGAACGCGACGGCGGGGCCGCTCTGGATCGCCGCCAGGGCCGCAGCGCGCGGAACCTCCCCGCCATAGATCCGGGCGTCCGGCGCCGCCTGGAATATCGGATGATACATCGCAAAGGGCGGCCAGCCCGATTCGGCCCATTCCAGGACCTCCTCCAGACGTTCCGGTTCCCGGATCAGCGCGGCATTGATCCGTCCCGCCTCGACGCCGGTCAGCATCTCCCAGACCACGGCCCTTGGCTGCAACGCCGACAGGGCCTGGGCCTGCGCCGCGTGGTGCGCCGGGTTGTCGTGAACTTCCCCGAGGATCACCACGTCGGCGGCCTTCATCCGGGCCAAGAGGTCCGGCGACGGATCGGCCGCCCCAAGAGGAGCGGCCAGCAAGGCGGTCACGCCGCAAATCAGCAAAGCAAGGTTTCTCATCAGAGAAAATGTTGCACTTCCCGCGACTGGGACTCAAGGCTCTTGCGCATTTTCTGGAACGCCACGGCTTCCAGTTGCCGCACCCGTTCCTTGGACAGGCCCAGTTCGCCGCCAAGGCTCTCCAGCGTCCTGGGCTGGTCGCGCAGCTTGCGTTCGCGCACGATGAACCGTTCGCGGTCGCTCAGACCCTGCATGGCGGCCAGAAGCCAGGCGCGCAATTGCTCGCGATCGTGGGTCTCTTCGACCAGGTCCGCCGCCTGCGCGGACTCGTCTTCCAGCGCATCGATCCATTCGCGCCCCTCGTCATCCACCGACTGCGTCGCGTTCAGCGAGAAATCGGACCCGGACAAACGCCCTTCCATCATCTCGACATCGCGCAGCGGCACACCGATCTCGGTCGAGATCAACTGGTGCAACTGGTGCCGGTCCAGCTTTTCGCCCTGCGCCGCCGCTTCCCGTTCCAGACGCGCCTGAACGCGGCGCATGTTGAAGAACAGCGATTTCTGCGAAGAGGTCGATCCGGTGCGCACCATCGACCAGTTGCGCATCACGTAGTCCTGGATGGACGCCTTGATCCACCACACCGCATAGGTGGAAAACCGCACCCCTCGGTCCGGATCGAACTTGTCAGCGGCCTTCATCAGGCCAAGCCCCGCCTCCTGCACCAGATCGTTCATCGGGGCGCCGTAGCGGCGGAACTTGGCGGCCATCGAAATGGCCAGCCGCATGTAGGCGGTAATCAGCCTGTGCAGGGCCGCTTCATCCCGATCGTCGCGCCACGCATAGGCGAGCTTCAGTTCGGTTTCCGCGTCCAGCAACTCCGCCTTCATCGCCGTGCGCGACAACGAAAACTCTCTAGAAGCGTCCAGTGCCATGATAACCCCCGCTTTGTCTGACATCGTCGGTTGCTTGTGCTACGTTATTGTGACGATTACGTGGGGTCACGGCAAACGGATCAATCACAGGTAAATTAAACGTGTATCCCAGATTCACTTTGGTGCTCGGCGGGGCGGCTTCGGGAAAATCCGATTTCGCCGAGGCATTCGCGGTCCGGAATGGCAAGGCAAGGGTCTATCTGGCGACCGCACAGGCGCTGGACGGCGAAATGCGCCGCAAGATCGACGAGCACATCGCCCGGCGCGGCGACGGCTGGACCACCGTCGAAGCGCCGGACGACCTGTCGCATCCCCTGGCTGCGCTGACCTCCGGGCAGGTCTGCCTGCTGGACTGCGCGACCATGTGGCTCAGCAACCGGATGCTGTCCGGGGACGGCGACACCGGCACGGCGCGTTCCGTGCTCCTGCGGGATCTTTCGCGCTGCGCCGCCGACCTTGTCGTCGTCTCCAACGAGACCGGCCAGGGGATCGTGCCGGACACCGCGCTTGCCCGCCGGTTCCGCGAGGCGCAGGGGCGGCTGAACATCGCGCTTGCCGCGCAGGCCGATCTCGTGATCCAGGTGATCGCGGGGCTGCCGCAGGTTCTGAAGGGACAGATGCCGTGACGCGGCTGCATCTCGTCCGCCACGGCCCCACCCATGCCAAGTCGATGGTCGGCTGGTCCGACCTGCCCGCGGATCTCAGCGACACGGCGCAGCTGGACCGGCTGTCGTTGCTCCTGCCACGGCCCGCGCTGGTCGTCTCATCGGACCTGCGCCGCGCCGCGGCCACCGCCGATGCGATCGCCGGAAACCGGAGGCGGCTGCCGAATGACCCGGCCCTGCGCGAGATCAACTTCGGGGCCTGGGAACTGCGCCGCTTCGCCGAGATCGAAGCCGAAGATCCCGAGCGCATCCGCGCCTACTGGGACACGCCCGGCGACGTTCGCCCGCCGGGCGGAGAAAGCTGGAACGAGGTCTGCGCCCGCGTCGATGCGGCGGTCGACCGGCTGATCGCCGCCCATGACGGTCAGGACATCGTCATCGTCGCCCATTTCGGCGCGATCCTGACACAGGTGCAGCGGGCGCTTCGCCTGCCTGCGGCCGACGCGTTCTCGCACCGCATCGACAACCTGTCCGTGACCGAACTGTCGCTGTATCCGGACGGATGGCGGGTGGCGGGGATCAATCGCCTTCCGTGATGGGCGGGCGCACAGAAGACCGGTTTACCGGCCCATCGGCATGGGAATAGTCTGCCTCCATGACATATGATCTCTTCATCGGCGACAGGATGTTTTCAAGCTGGTCCCTGCGGGGCTGGCTGCTGTTGCGGAAATTCGGCATCCCGCACCGCCTGCACATGATCGGTCTCTATTCCGGCACGATGGCCAGGGACATGGCCGCCCTCGCCCCGGCGCGGCTGGTGCCGGTCCTGCGCACGCCCGAAGGCACCGTGATCGGCGAAAGCCTGGCCATTGCCGAAACCCTGCATGAACGCCACCCCGCCGCCGGGCTCTGGCCCAGCGATCCCGCAGGCCGCGCCACGGCCCGCTGGCTCTGCGCCGAAATGGCCTCCGGATTCGCGGCGCTGCGGTCGGAATGCCCGATGCAGCTGCAATACCGCCACGTCGGATTTGCGGCCTCGGACGCGGTTCTGGCAGACCTCGGCCGGCTGCAGACCCTCTGGGATCATGCGCGGTCGGTCTCGGGATCGACGACGCAATGGCTGTTTGGCGACTATTGCGCGGCGGATGTCTTTTTCACGCCGGTCGCCGCGCGGATCGTCGGATACGGGCTGCCCGTGACCGAACGTGCGAACGCCTATTGCACGGCCCTTCTCGGCGATGGCGCGTTCCGGGACTGGCGCCGCGCCGCGTTCGACGTGAGCTACGATCCCGATCCCTATGCGCGCGACCTGCCCAACGAACCCTGGCCGGTTTTCACCTGAGCCGCGGCGAAGGACCGGCACCGGCGTTAACCATTCCTAAACCACGGTTCCGCTAGCCGTTAACCTGCGCAAGCGGGGGTTCGGGGTCTTATGGTCGCACATGCCTATACGGTCGCCTTTCAGGGGGTGGACGCCCGCCTGGTCGAGGTGCAATGCGCCGTCACCCCCGGCCTGCCCGCGTTCTCCGTCGTCGGCCTGCCCGACAAGGCCGTGTCCGAAGCCCGCGACCGGGTGCGCACCGCGCTGAATTCGATGGCCATCGCCCTGCCGTCCCGCCGGATCACCATCAACCTGTCCCCGGCGGACCTGCCCAAGGAAGGCAGCCATTTCGACCTTCCCATCGCGCTGGCGCTGCTGGCGGCGCTGGAGATCGTGCCCGCCGATGCGGTCGAAGGCGTCGTCGCCCTTGGCGAACTGTCGCTGGACGGATCACTGGTGCCGGTGCTGGGCGCCCTGCCCGCCGCGATGACCGCCGCCGAGGAAGACCGCGGCCTGCTGTGCCCCGCCGCCTCCGGCGCGGAAGCGGCCTGGGTCGGCGCGACCCAGGTCATCGGGGCCGCCAGCCTCAGCGACGTGGTGCGCCATTTCACCGGCCAGGCCCCGATCGCCCCCGCCGAGCCGGGCGAGATTTCCACCCGGCCGCCGGACCGGGACCTGCGCGACGTCAAGGGACAGGAACGGGCGAAACGCGCGCTGGAAATCGCCGCCGCCGGGCGGCATCACCTGATGCTCGTCGGCTCTCCCGGATCGGGCAAGTCCATGCTCGCGGCCCGCATCCCCGGCATCCTGCCGCAACTGACCGCCGCCGAAGCTCTGGAAACCTCGATGATCCAGTCGCTCTGCGGCCTGCTCGACGAAGGCGGCATCAACCGCACCCGCCCGTTCCGCGAACCGCATCATACCGCCTCCATGGCGGCCATCGTCGGCGGCGGGCGCAACGCCAAACCCGGAGAAATCAGCCTTGCGCACAACGGCGTGCTGTTCATGGACGAGTTCCCGGAATTCGCCCGCGCCGTGCTGGAAACCCTGCGCCAGCCCATCGAAACCGGCGAAATCATGATCGCGCGGGCCAATGCGCATGTGAAATACCCCTGCAGGTTCATGCTCGTCGCCGCCGCCAACCCCTGCAAATGCGGCTACATGGCCGATCCGGGCCGCGCCTGCGCGCGGGTGCCGGTATGCGGTGAAGACTACATGGGGCGCATTTCCGGGCCGCTGATGGACCGGTTCGACCTGCGGCTCGAAGTGCCGCCGGTCGCGTTCACCGACCTGGACCTGCCGGCTTCCGGGGACGATTCCGCCACGGTCGCCGCCCGCGTCGCGATGGCCCGGCGGGTGCAGGCCGACCGATTCGCCGGGCAGGAGGGGCTGCGCCAGAACGCGGATGCGGAAGGGGCCCGGCTCGAGGAGATCGCCACCCCGGACACCGAAGGCCGCGAGCTCCTGTCCCGCGTCGCCGAACGCTTCGGCCTGTCCGCGCGCGGCTACCACCGGGTCCTGCGCGTGGCCCGCACCATCGCCGACCTCGACCATTCCCCCGGCGTGCGCCGCCCGCATGTGGCCGAGGCGCTCAGCTTCCGGCTGTCGACCGCGGCGGCCTGACGGTCAGGCGAGCTTCGCTTCGATGGCCTGCCAGATCTTCTCTGCGACGTTCACGCCGTCGAACCGTTCCAGTTCCTGGATGCCCGTGGGCGAGGTCACGTTGATTTCCGTGAGATAGTCGCCGATCACGTCGATGCCGACGAAGACCTGCCCCTTTTCCTTCAGCAACGGGCCGATGGCGGCGCAGATTTCCAGGTCGCGCTCGCTCAGCCCGATCTTCTCGGGCCGGCCGCCCACATGCATGTTCGACCGGGTTTCGCCCGCCGCCGGCACCCGGTTGATCGCCCCGACCGCCTCGCCATCGACCAGGATCACCCGCTTGTCGCCATTGCTGACATCGGGCAGGAATTTCTGCACGATCAGCGGTTCGCGGGAAAACCCGGTGAACAGTTCGTGCAGCGAGGTCAGGTTGCGGTCGTTGGCGTCGAGCCGGAACACCCCGGCGCCGCCGTTGCCATAAAGCGGCTTCAGGATGATGTCGCCATGGCGGGCCTTGAACGCCTTGATCGTCTCCAGATCGCGGGCGACGGTCGTGGGCGGGGTCAGCTCCGGGAAATCCAGCACCAGCAGCTTCTCGGGGTAATTGCGCACCCAGAACGGATCGTTCACCACCAGAGTCCGCCCCCTCAGTCGGTCCAGCAGATGGGTCGAGGTGATGTAATGCATGTCGAACGGCGGATCCTGACGCAGCCAGACCACGTCGAATTCCGCCAGGTCGACCTCGCGCATGTCGCCGAGAATCGCCGGCGTCCCGGCGACGCGCTGCACCACCATGTCCCGCCCGCGCGCCGTGATCCGGCCTTCCTGGTAGGCCAGGTGGTCCGGGCCGTAGAAAAACAGCGAATGCCCCCGCGCCTGCGCCTCTTCGGCGAGGCGGAAACTGCTGTCGGCATCGATGTTGACGTTCCCGATCGGGTCCATCTGAAAGGCGATCTTCATGGCGGGTTCCTTGTTCTGCGCCAGATACATGGCGCAGCCCCGTCAGAGGATCAATGCCGATCAGCCCTGCCCGAAGGCGTTTTCGAGGATTTCGAACGCCCCGGCGGCGTCCATCAGCGCCACATCGAACCGGGACTCCGTCAACTGGCCCAGCGGTTCCTCATCCAGAAACCGTTCGGCGGAAAGCCGGATTCTCGCCATCTGGACCGGGCCGATCCGTTCGGCGGCGCCGGCGATCGTGGCGCTTTTCTTGACCTCGACAAAGACCACCTCGCCTCCGCGCCGCAGGATCAGGTCGATTTCCCCGCCCGGCCCGCGCCAGCGCGCCGCCGCCAGCGCATAGCCGAGCCGCTCGTAGTGCCGCGCGATGCGCCGTTCGGCGGCGTCGCCGCCGTGATGCGCCATCTGCCCGCGCGCCCTGTTGCCTGCCTGCGCCATCGCCTGTCCCCGGCCTGAAAGCCCCCGTTCACCCTTTCGCCAGTTTCAGCGCCATCTGGTAGACCTTGCGCCGTGGCATGTCGTGCATCCGCGACACCAGGTCGGCGGCATCCTTCACCGATCCCTGCTTCAGCGCCGCGATCAGGTCCTCTTCTACATCGGATTCCTTAACGATTTCCGCTCCCGCCCTGTCCACCACCAGCACGATCTCGCCCCGCGCCGGATCGGCAACGGCGCTTTCCGCCAGATCGCGAAGCGACCCGCGGCGCACTTCCTCGAATTTCTTGGTCAGTTCGCGGCACAGGGCGGCCGGCCGGTCCGGGCCGAGAACATCCGCCATGTCCGACAGGCTGGCCGCCACCCGCTTGGGCGATTCGTAAAACACCAGCGTGCCGGGCACCATGCGCAGCGTTTCCAGCCGCGACCGGCGCGCGGCCTTCGCGTTCGGCAGGAAGCCCGCGAAAAAGAACGCGTCGGTGGGCAGCCCCGCCAGGGTCAGCGCCGTCAGCACCGCCGAAGCGCCGGGGGCGGCCGTCACCAGATGGCCCGCCTCGCCCGCCGCACGGGACAGATCATAGCCCGGATCGGCGATCAGCGGCATCCCGGCCTCGGACGCATAGGCCACCGACTGCCCCTCGGCCAGCGCGTCCAGCAGCCGTTTGCGCGCCCCTTCCGCGCTGTAATCGTGGTAGGACACGATCCGCCGGCCCTCCAGCGGCACGCCGTGGATCTCCATCAGGTGCCGCAGGCTGCGCGTGTCCTCCGCCGCGATCACATCGGCGGAGGCCAGCACATCCAGCGCCCGCAACGTGATATCCCGCGCCGTGCCAATCGGCGTCGCGACAAAGTAGAGGCCGGCGGCCAATCTGACCTTTTGATGATTCAACGCTGGACCCGCCCCTGTTGACGTTTATGATCCCTTCTCGACAAAGCCGCGGTCCGATCCGCCAGATGAAGGAGTTTCCGTCGCATGTTTGCCGTTTTTACCCCGCCCCGCAAGCTGGCCATGCTCTGCATGGCGTTTCTGTCGATGGTGGTCCTTTCGGCTTGCGATACACTCCCGACAGGGGGGCCGACGATCGACACCAGCGCCCCGGTTCCGGTGGCGCTGCTGATCCCGCGCAGTTCGGCGCAATCCGGCGACGCGGTCCTGGCCCAAAGCCTGGAGAACGCCGCGCGGCTGGCGATGGCCGACCTCGGCGGGGTGCAGATCGACCTGCGGGTCTATGACACCGGCGGCAACGCCGCGACCGCGGCGGCGCAGGCGACCCAGGCGGTCAACGACGGCGCACAGATCATCCTCGGGCCGGTCTATGCCGAATCCGCCAACGCGGTGGGCCTGGCGGTGCGCGACCGCAACATCAACGTGCTGTCCTTTTCCAACAACGCGACGATTGCCGGCGGCAACGTGTTCGTGCTCGGCCAGACCTTCAACACCGCCGCCGACCGCCTGACGCGCTACGCGGTGCGGCAGGGCAAGGGCGATATCGTGGTCGTGCATGGCACGGACCTGTCGGGCCAGCTTGGCCGCGACGCGATCCAGCAGGCGATCCGCGGCAACGGCGCCCGGCTGGTCGGCTCCGTACCCTACGATCTGTCCCAGCAGGCCGTGGTCGCCGCCGTTCCGCAGGTGCGCGGCGCGGTGGAAAGCACCGGCGCCACCTCGATCTTCCTGACCTCGACCACGGCCGGGGCGCTGCCGCTGTTCACCCAGCTCCTGCCCGAGTCCGGCGTGTCGCCCGCGACGACGCAATATATCGGCCTGACCCGCTGGGACATCCCGTCCCAGACGCTGTCGCTGCCCGGCGTCCAGGGCGGGTGGTTCGCCCTGCCCGATCCCGGCAAGGCACAGCAGTTTGTCGCCCGCTACAGCGCCGCCTATGGCGCAGCACCACATCCGATCGGCGGCCTGGCCTATGACGGGATCGCCGCCATCGGCGCCCTGGTCGGCAACGGCCAGGCCAACGCGCTGACCGGCGCGGCCCTGACCCAGGGGGCCGGATTCCAGGGCGTCGGCGGGATATTCCGCCTGCGCCCGGATGGCACCAACGAACGCGGACTGGCGATTGCCACGATTCAGAACAGACAGGTGGTCGTGATTGACCCAGCCCCGACAAGCTTCTCCGGCGCCGGTTTCTGATCAGGTTGCGGCGGACCGGTTCCACCCGGTCGCGCCCGCGCCCCTGATCCGCGACGAGACCGTCATCTTTGACGCCGCGGATGTGCAGAACCGCATCAGGCGCGCCGCCGAAAGCGCGGCGGACAACGCAGCCCTGCGCAGCGAAACCGTGGCGATCCTGCGCGACGTCCAGAAGTCCGGCCGTGCCGCCATCGCCGAAGCCTTTGCCGCCGCGCCCTTCGATGCCCGCCCGCTGACCCGGTCCTACACCTACCTGACCGACGGGCTGGTGATGGCGGCGCTGGAAGTGGCCAGCACGATGCTGCACCCGCGCCCCAACCCGACGAAGGCGGAACATATCGCCGTCGTCGCGGTCGGCGGATACGGCCGGGGCGAAATGGCCCCCTATTCCGACGTCGACCTGCTGTTCCTGACACCCTACAAGATCACCGCCTGGGCCGAGAGCGTCATCGAATCGATGCTCTACATCCTGTGGGATCTCAAGCTCAAGGTCGGCCATGCCAGCCGCACCATCCGCGACTGCATCCGGCTCGGGCAGGAGGATTTCACGATCCGCACCGCGATGCTGGAACACCGGTTCCTCGCCGGGCACGCGCCGCTGGCGGACGATCTGGACCGGCGGCTGAAAGCCGAACTCTTCTCGGGCACCGGGCGCGATTTCATCGAGGCGAAGCTGGAAGAACGCGAGACCCGCCACCAGCGGCAGGGCGAACGCTACATGGTGGAACCCAACGTCAAGGAAGGCAAGGGCGGGTTGCGCGACCTGCAATCGCTGTTCTGGATCGCCAAATATATCCATGGCGTGCAGGACGCCGCCGAACTGGTGCCGCTGGGCGTGTTCCGGCCCGAGGAATTCGCCCGTTTCGTCAAGGCCGAGGAGTTTCTCTGGGCGGTGCGGGCGCATCTGCACCTGATCAACGGGCGGGCCACCGAAAAGCTGACCTTCGACATGCAGGTCGAAGTCGCCGAACGCATGGGCTACAAGGATCTCGCCGGGCGGCGGGGCGTCGAGATCTTCATGCAGGACTATTTCCGCCAGGCCACGGCGGTCGGCGATCTCACCCGCATCTTCCTCACCAAGCTCGAAGCGATCCACCTGAAATCCCAACCGCTCCTGGAACGGATCTTCCGGCGCAAACGGAAGGTCAAGCCGGGCTACGCGGTGATCAACAACCGCATCGCCGTGGCCGATCCCGACGCCTTCCTGTCCGACAAGCTGAACCTGCTGCGCCTGTTCGAGGAAGCCCTGCGCACCGGCATGCTCATCCACCCGGACGCAATGCGGCTGGTCACGGCGAACCTGGACCTGATCGACGAGGACATGCGCAACGACAAGGAAGCGCGCCGGATCTTTCTCGACCTGATGCTGAAGCACGGCAACCCGGAACGCGCGCTCCGGCGGATGAACGAACTCGGCGTGCTGTCGGCCTTCGTTCCGGAATTCGAACCGATCGTGGCGATGATGCAGTTCAACATGTATCACAGCTACACGGTGGACGAACACATCATCCAGTGCATCGCCAACCTCGCCCAGATCGAAAAGGGCGAACTGGTCGAGGAACTGCCGATCGCCTCGGGCATTCTCGAACACGGGATCAACCGCAAGGTGCTCTACGTGGCCCTGCTGCTGCATGACATCGGCAAGGGCCGGCCCGAGGATCATTCGATCCTCGGCGCCCAGATCGCCCGCAAGGTGGCGCCCCGGCTGGGACTGAGCAAGGCGGACAGCGAAACCGTGGAATGGCTGGTCCGCTACCATCTGCTGATGTCGGACATGGCGCAGAAACGCGACATCGCCGACCCGCGCACGGTGCGGGATTTCTCCAAGGCGGTGCAGACGGTCAGGCGGCTCGACCTCTTGACGGTGCTGACGGTCTGCGACATCCGCGGCGTCGGCCCCAATGTCTGGAACAACTGGAAGGCGGCGCTGATCCGCGCGCTCTACCGGCAGACACGGCGGGCGCTGGAAACCGGCATGGAGGACCTGAACCGCGAGAACCGTGGTGCGGAGGCCAAGAAGGCGCTGCGCGCGGCGCTGCCCGACTGGCCGAAATCGGCGCTCAAGGCCGAAACCACGCGGCATTACCCGCCCTACTGGCAGGGGCTGCACGTCACCGCCCATGTGGATTTCGCCCGCATGCTGCGGACGCTCGAAGAGTCCGGCGATCCCGGCGAAATCCTGATCCACCTGCATCCGGACGACGACCGCGACGCCACCCGCGCCTGTTTCGTGATGGCCGACCATCCCGGCATCTTCGCCCGTCTCGCCGGGGCGCTGGCGCTGGTCGGGGCCAATGTCGTCGATGCCCGCAGCTACACCACCAAGGACGGCTACATCACCGATGCCTTCTGGATTCAGGACAGCGAAGGCCGGCCCTTCGAAGTCGCGCGCCTGCCGCGCCTGACCCAGATGATCCACAAGACGCTCAAGGGCGAAGTTATCACCGGAGAGGCGCTGAAATCCCGCGACAGGATCAAGAAACGCGAAAAGGCGTTCAACGTCCCGACCCATATCAGCTTCGACAACGACGGTTCCGACATCTACACGATCATCGAGGTCGATACCCGCGACCGCCCCGGCCTGCTGTTCGACCTGGCCCGCGCGCTGGCGGGGGCCAATGTCTATATCGCCAATGCGGTGATCGCGACCTTTGGCGAACAGGTGGTCGACACCTTCTATGTCAAGGACATGTTCGGGCTGAAATACCACTCCGCCTCCAAGCAGCGCTTTCTCGAAAGCAAGCTCAGGGCGGCGATTTCCGAAGGGGCGCAACGCGCGGATGCCTGAATTCCGGGCGGTGGCCGCCCGTCGGTCGCGCGCGCAAGAGATTGGAATTGCGAAACCCTCCGCCAGACGCTAACCCCTCCGCAACCGGCCGCGCCGTCCTGAAAGGTTCCGCATTTGAAACCCATTCGCCTGATGTCCGGCTTCCTGACGGTTGGCGTCTGGACCCTGCTCAGCCGGGTTCTGGGCTTCGCGCGCGACGTGCTGATCGCCGGCTGGCTGGGCGCTGGCCCCGTCGCCGAAGCCTTTCTCGTCGCCTTCAGCCTGCCCAACATGTTCCGCCGCTTCTTTGCCGAAGGCGCGTTCAACACCGCCTTCATCCCGCTGTTCTCCAAGAAGCTCGAAACCGAGGACGCGCCGCAGGCATTCGCCAACGACGCCTTTTCCGCGCTCGGCACCCTGCTGATCGCCTTCACCCTCCTGGCGCAGGTCCTCATGCCCTGGCTGGTCTTCGCGATGGCCAGCGGATTCACCGGCGACGAAAGGTTCGGTCTCGCGGTCGTCTTCGGGCGGATCGCCTTTCCCTACATCCTGTTCATCTCGCTCGCGGCGCTTCTGTCGGGCGTGCTGAACGCCACCGGGCGCTTTGCCGCCGCCGCCGCCGCGCCGGTGCTGCTCAACATCATCCTGATCGGCGCGCTGATGCTGGCCGAATCCGGACTGCTCGGCGGCGTCATGGAAGTGGAAACCGGACGCGGCGCGAGCCGGACCGGCATGCACCACGCAACTCTGCTGGTCTGGGGCGTGCTGCTGGCCGGGGTCGCGCAGCTGGCCCTTCTGTGGGTCGCCGCCAGCCGCGCCGGGTTCCGGATCCGGCCGCACTGGCCACGCGTCACCCCCGACCTGAAGCGGCTGGCGATCATCGCCCTGCCGGCGATGCTAGCGGGCGGAGTCGTGCAGATCAACCTGCTGGTGGGACGGCAGGTCGCCAGTTTCTACGACGGCGCCATCGCCTGGCTCAGCTATGCGGACCGCCTCTATCAGTTGCCGCTCGGCGTCGTCGGCATCGCCGTGGGCGTCGTGCTGCTGCCCGACCTGTCCCGCCGGCTCGCCGCCGGCGACGACAGCGGATCGCGCCACGCGCTGAGCCGCGCCGGCGAGGTGTCGCTGGCGCTGACCATCCCCTCCGCGGTGGCGCTGGTCGCGATCCCGTCGCAACTGGTCTCGGTCCTGTTCCAGCGCGGCGCCTTCGGGGCGGAGGATACCGCCGCGACCGCGCTGATCGTCGCGATCTACGGCCTCGGCCTTCCCGCCTTCGTGATGCAGAAGGTGCTGCAACCGCTGTATTTCGCCCGCGAGGACACCCGCACCCCGTTCCGCTTCGCCGTGGTGTCGATGATCGTGAACATCGCGGTAGCCGTGTCCATGGCCTGGCTGCTGGGCTATGTCGGCGCGGCGATCGGCACCACCGTGGCCGCCTGGGCGATGGTCGCGCAACTGATGCGCGGACGCCGGGACATGGGCGATATCGCCCGGTTCGACGACCGGTTCCGCACCCGGCTGTGGCGGATCTGCGCCGCCGCCGCGATCATGGGGGTGACGCTCTGGCTCTCCGCCCTCGTCCTCGCCCCGGCGCTGGCCATGCCCGGCTGGCGCTACCTGGCGCTGCTCGTGCTGGTGATCGTCGGCATCGTCACCTATTTCGGGGCGGGACAGGCGATCGGCGCCTTCCGCCTGGCCGAATTCCGGGCCGCGATGCGCCGGAGCGGATGACCCCGCTCCAATTTGCCGCAGCGGCGCGGGTTGTTTCCGCCGCCAAACATATTCGCACTATGTTATATGAATGAGGATTCGAATCCTCACGGAAAGGAAATGCCATGACCCGCAACGAAGGCTCGCTCGACCGCGCCCTGCGCATCATCGTCGGACTGGTTCTGCTGTCCCTGATCTTTGTCGGCCCCAAGACGCTCTGGGGGCTCGTCGGCCTGGTACCGCTGCTGACCGGGCTTTTCGGCTTCTGCCCGGCCTACAGGCTGCTCGGGCTGAACACCTGCCCGATCCGGAAGAACTGACAGGCCCGGAAGCGGCCGGAACGCGGCGGTCGGTCGGGCGCGTCAGTCGTGCCTGATCCGGCCCCGTAGCCGCGCCCAGCCGCCCGGCGAGACCAGGAACGACAGGGCAAAGCCGGTGGCGAAGCCCGCTAGATCGGCCACCCAGTCGTTGTTCACCCCGAACAGCAGGCCGAACAGAAGCTGGATGCCCATCAGGAAACTGATCAGCGTGAACGCGCGCGCCTGGTTGGCCCCGACGGACGACAGCGATCGCCACAGCATGTAGGTGAACGCGCCGATCAGCCCGTAGACCGACGGAAAGCCCCCGATCAGCGGCACCGGATCGTTCAGCAGCACCGCATAGGCCAGCGCCCCGCCGATCCCCGAAACGAAGAACACAACGAGAAAGGCGGCGCTGCCGAACACCTCGGCCACCATCTTTCCCATCGCCAGCAGGAACACGCCCACGAACAGCGCATGGGTAAAGGACGTGTGCACGAAGGAATAGCTCACGAAACGGATCAGGTGCTCCGCCGGCCAGCGCCCGTTCTGCCACATCCAGTCGAAGATATCGCCGGAAAACGCATAGGTCTGGATCGCGTCGAGCCGCCACCCCACCGCGCCCGGTCCGCCCGCCAGCCCGCGGGTGCCGAGCTGGAACACCACCTCGATTCCCATGATCACGATGAACAGCGCCGCCACGACCGGCGGCAACGGATTCACGGCGGACAGGTTGCTCTGGTTGCTCACTGCTTCGGCCTCCCTGCGGCTTCTCTCTCTGGCGCCTGTTGACGATGCCCTGCCCCATGGGTAAGCGAGGCGGACCAGTTTTGCCAGACGAGAGTTCGCCCGCCATGACCGATACCGCATTCAAGCCCCGCGTGTTTTCCGGCATCCAGCCGTCGGGCGACCTGCATCTGGGCAATTATCTCGGCGCGCTGAAACGCTTTGCCGATGCTCAGAATCAGGGCATCCAGTCGATTTATTGCATGGTCGACCTGCACGCGATCACCGTCTGGCAGGACCCGGAGGCGCTGCGCCACAGCACCCGCGAGTTGTGCGCCGGTTTCATCGCCAGCGGCATCGACCCCGAGAAATCCATCCTGATCAACCAGAGCCAGGTGCCCGAACACGCGCAGCTGGCCTGGATCTTCAACTGCGTCGCCCGCATCGGCTGGATGAACCGGATGACCCAGTTCAAGGACAAGGCCGGCAAGAACGCCGAAAAGGCCAGCCTCGGCCTCTATGCCTATCCGTCGCTGATGGCCGCCGACATTCTGGTCTACCACGCCACCCACGTCCCCGTGGGCGAGGATCAGAAACAGCACCTGGAACTGACGCGGGACATCGCAACCAAGTTCAACCACGACTACGGCGTCGATTTCTTCCCGATCACCGAACCGGTGATCGAAGGCACCGCCACCCGCGTGATGAGCCTGCGCGACGGCAGCAAGAAGATGAGCAAATCGGACCCGTCCGACATGAGCCGGATCGCCCTGACCGACGATGCCGACACCATCGCCAAGAAGATCCGCAAGGCCAAGACCGACCCGGAACCGCTGCCCGACAGCGTCGAAGGGCTGGCCGACCGGCCCGAGGCGCGCAATCTCGTGAACATCTACGCCGCCCTCGCCGACATGACAGCGGAACAGGTTGTCGCGGATTATGCCGGCAAGCAGTTCGGCCAGTTCAAGCCGGCGCTCGCCGATCTCGCCGTGGCCCGCATGTCGCCGATCACCACCGAGATGGCCCGGCTGATGGCCGACCCGGCAGAGATCGACCGCATCCTGACCCGCGGCGCCACCCGCGCCCGCGAGATCACCGCCCCGATCCTGCGCAAGACCTACGACATCGTCGGCATGGTCGGCCCCGCCGCCTAACCCGGCAGGGTCCGGGGGCGGCTATGGCCCCGGAGGCCGGCCTTGCCGGAACGCAAGAATCCTGCGCATCAGGTCGATGAATGCGGCCCGCTCGCTGTCCGTCAACGCGGCCAGGGCCTCGGCATTCTCCGCCATGGCGGCCTTTGTCGCCGGGCCGCGCAGGCCGCGCGCATGGTCGGTCAGCCAGATCCGCTGAACCCGGCCATCGGTCTCGTCCCTCTCGCGCCGGATCAACCCGTCACGTTCCATCCGCGCCAGCGTGTTCGCCATGGTCGCCTGTTCGATGTCCAGCCGCGCGACAAGCTGCTTCTGCGTCAGCCCATCCTTTTCCCACAGCTCCAGAAGCGCCGGAAAGCTGCCGGTCGTCAGCCCCAGCGGCCTGATACGCGCCGACAGGCCACGCGCGAACAGGCGGGCCAGATGGTTCACGAGATATCCCGCAGAGCGGTCCTTGGCAAAGCTCATGCCTCGCATCTACCCCTTGCATAGCATGCTATGCAATATTATATAGCTTGCTATATTTTAATGGAAACGGAAAGGCCCCGGCAATGACCAAGCGCATCCACCCCATCGCGGGCGCCGCTGCCCTGCTCACGATCCTCTGCTTCTGGCTGTCCACCCTGCTCACCGAACTCTTCGCCGGCGCACCGACCGTCGCCACGGTCAAGACCCTGATCCCCTGGGGGTTCCTGATCCTGATCCCGGCCCTGATGGCGGCGGGCGGCTCGGGGCTCCGCCTCGCCAGGACGATGCGCGGCCCGCTGGTCGCGGCAAAGAAAAAGCGCATGCCCGTCATCGCCGCGAACGGCCTCCTGATCCTCGTCCCGTCGGCGCTCTACCTCTCGGCCAAGGCGCAGGCGGGCGCGTTCGATGCGGCATTCTACGCAGTGCAGGGGCTCGAACTCGTCGCCGGAGCCGTGAACATCCTGCTGCTCGGCCTCAACATGCGCGACGGGTTGCGGCTGACGGGCCGACGTCGTCCCGCCGCGCAGCCCTGAACCCCCGCCCGCACCAGTCGACCGGCGCGACGGGCGCGGGCCGGGATGTCAATACAACGGAAACGTCGGCCACGCCTGGAGATCCTTGAAATACTCCATGAGTTCCCCCAAGGGGATCAGGCTCAGAAAGACCAGGGCATCAAAGAAGTTCCGGCGCAATGTCGTGACGTCGAACGCAACGGCCTGCGGGGTCTGAAACTGGCCGAACCTTGGCAGGATGCGCGGCACCCGCGCGGCATAGGCTTCGTAGGCCGGGCCGAATTCGGATCTGAGGAACCGTTCCTCCTTGCCCGCGATGTCGTGCAGAACGTAGAAAATCAGCCCGGTCATGAGAAAGGTCAGCAACACGGAGCCAAGCATGAAGCCGAACCCCAGCACGGACAGGACCGAAAACAGATAAAGCGGGTGCCGGCACATCGAATAGGGCCCGTCCTGCATGACCATCGTGTTCTTGCGGCTGCCGATATAGAGAATCGACCAGAACCGCCCCAGAACGCCGCCGATCACCAGCAGGATGCCCGTGCTTTCGATCAGTTCGATCACGATCTCGGGCAAAGGCAGGCCGGGGCGCGTCAGGACGATCAGCGGCAGCATCATCGCCATGACGACCCGCAACGTATTGATGCGGCGTTTCTGGTTCGCCGGGGCGACGGTCGCGGTTTCCATGGTCTGTCCTGTCATTGCTCCCAGGCATCTATGCTCTGCCTCCCCCTGGGGCAAGACAGAGACCCCGCGTTTTGCGGCATCGGGTCCGGTCCCCGGCGGACAGGGCGCGCAGGGGCCAAAAAAAACGCCCCGGATCTCTCCGGGGCGTTTTGTCATTCGGGTCCGGGAACCGTTCAACCGCGCTCTTCGATGATCTCGACGAGATGCGGGATGCTGTTGACCATGCCGCGCACGCTGGGGGTGTCTTCCAGCTCGCGGGTCTTGTGCATCTTGTTCAGGCCCAGGCCGACCAGCGTTGCGCGCTGCTTGGCGGGACGGCGGATCGGGCTGCCGATCTGCTTGACGACGATGGTTTTTGCCATGGTTTAAGCCTCCTCGGCCACTTGCGCCGATGCGTCGGGCGCATCTTCACGCTTGGGCAGGATATCGGCCACCTTCTTGCCACGGCGCTGCGCGACAGAGCGGGGCGACTGCTCTTTCTTCAGACCGTCGATGGTGGCGCGGATCATGTTGTAGGGGTTCTGGCTGCCGATCGATTTCGACACCACGTCCTTGATGCCCAGCATCTCGAACACGGCGCGCATCGGACCACCGGCGATGATCCCGGTTCCTTCCGGCGCGGTGCGCATCACCACGCGGCCGGCGCCATGACGGCCTTCCATGTCATGGTGCAGGGTGCGGCCTTCGCGCAGCTGCACCCGGATCATGCCGCGCTTGGCGGCTTCGGTGGCCTTGCGGATGGCTTCGGGCACTTCCTTGGCCTTGCCCTTGCCAAAGCCGACGCGGCCCTTCTGGTCGCCCACGACGACGAGCGCCGCAAAGCCGAAACGCTTGCCGCCCTTGACGGTCTTGGACACACGGTTGATCGCAACCAGACGATCGGCGAATTCCGGCGTTTCGTCGCGGTCGCGACGGTTTCCCCGGCGGTTGTCTTCTCTGGCCATGGGGCCTCCTTCTTGACGGGCGTTCCGGCCCGGATGACTCAATCCAGGTGAGCGTCACGCTCCCGGATCATCGAGACGGCCGGTCCCGGCCGCCTTCACGCGCTGTGCCTGCCGCCGGACAGGGTCCGGCTTTCGGCGGTCCGGCCCGGTGGGGTCGCCCCCACCCGCGCCGTCAGATCTTCAGCCCACCTTCACGCGCGGCGTCGGCCAGGGCCTTCACCTTGCCGTGAAACAGGAAACCGCCGCGGTCGAAATAGGCTTCTTCCACGCCGGCCTTCCTGGCGCGCTCGGCAATCGCCGCGCCGACCTTGGCCGCCGCTTCGATATTGTTCTTGCCGACAACGCCCAGGTCCTTCTCCAGCGACGAGGCCGACGCGAGAGTCACGCCGTTCACGTCGTCGATCAGCTGGACGCTGATGTTCTTGTTGCTGCGGTGCACCGACAGACGCGGACGTCCGGCGTTGACCTTGCGCAGCTTGTTCCGAACGCGCAGGCGGCGCTTCAGAAACAGGGTTCTTTTGCTGTTTGCCATTTTTCGCGTCCTTACTTCTTCTTGCCTTCCTTGCGGAAGATGAACTCGCCCTTGTAGCGGATGCCCTTGCCCTTGTAGGGCTCGGGCTTGCGCCAGGCGCGGATGTTCGCGGCAACCTGACCAACGGCCTGTTCGTCAATGCCTTCCACAACGATTTCGGTCTGCTTGGGCGCGGTCACGGTGACGCCTTCGGGCGCCGTGTAATCCACGTCATGGGACAGGCCCAGGTTCAGCTTCAGCGTGTTGCCCTGCATCTGCGCGCGATAGCCCACACCCTGGATTTCAAGTTCCCGCTTGAAACCCGTGGTGACGCCGGTCACCAGGTTGGCGACCATCGTGCGCGACATGCCCCACTGCTGGCGCGCCCGCTTGGACGACCCGCGCGGGGTGACGGTGACGACATTGTCCTCGATCTTCAGGGTCACGTCGTCGGTCGCATTGAAGCTGCGGGTGCCCTTGGGACCCTTGACTTCGATGGTCTGGCCCGACAGCGTCGCGGTGACGCCGCTGGGCAGTTCGACCGGTTTCTTGCCAATACGAGACATCGGTTTCTCCCTAGAATACGGTGCAGAGCACTTCGCCGCCGACATTGGCGCTGCGTGCGGCTGCATCCGACATCACACCCTTGGGGGTGGAGACAATCGACACGCCCAGGCCCTGACGGACCGACGGGATGTCCTTGACGCCCATGTAGACGCGGCGGCCGGGCTTGGAGACCCGCTTCAACTCGCGAATGACGGGTTCGCCTTCGTAATACTTCAGGCTGATCTCGATGGCCGGGTGGCCGTCGGCGCCGGTGATTTTCTCGTAGCCGCGGATGTAGCCTTCGTCCGCCAGCACGTCCAGCACCCAGGCCCGCAGCTTGGACGCCGGGGTCACGACGGTGGACTTGCCGCGCATCGAAGAGTTGCGGATCCGGGTGAGCATGTCTGCGATAGGATCGTTCATATCTGTCTCTCCCTTACCAGCTCGATTTCACCATGCCCGGAATCTGACCGGCAGAGCCGAGATCCCTGAGCGCGATCCGCGAGATTTTCAGCTTGCGGTAATAGGCGTGCGGACGCCCCGTCAGCTGGCAGCGGTTGTGCAGCCGGGTCGCCGAGCTGTTGCGCGGCAGTTTCGCCAGCTTCAGGCGCGCCTTGAAACGCTCTTCCATCGGCTTGCTTTCGTCATTCGCGATCTCTTTCAGAGCGGCGCGCTTGGCGGCGTATTTCTTCACCAGCGCTTCCCGCTTCTTCTCGCGTTCGATCATTGCTTTCTTGGCCATGTCTAATCCTTCCCGCGCTTATGAATTGAAGGGCATGTTGAAATGCTTCAACAGCGCCTTGGCTTCAGCGTCGGTGTTCGCCGTGGTGGCGATGATGATGTCCATCCCCCAGGTTTCGTCGACCTTGTCGAAATCGATCTCCGGGAACACGATGTGTTCCTTCAGACCCATGGCATAGTTGCCGCGGCCATCGAAGGATTTGCCCGACACGCCGCGGAAGTCGCGGATGCGCGGCATCGCAATGGTGATCAGACGATCGAGGAATTCATACATCCGGTCGCCACGCAGCGTGACCTTGGCGCCCAGCGGCATCTCCTCGCGGACCCGGAAGCCGGCGATCGACTTCTTGGCGCGGGTGGTCACGGCCTTCTGGCCGGCGATGGTGCTCAGGTCTTCCTGCGCCGACTTGGCCTTCTTGCTGTCGCGGACAGCTTCAGCACCACAGCCGATGTTCAGGACGATCTTGTCCAGACGCGGGATCTGCATGTCGTTCTTGTAGCCGAACTCTTCCTTCAGGGCCGCCTTGATGCGGTCCTTGAACTCGACCTTCAGACGCGGGGTGTAGTTTGCGGTATCAAGCATCGATCACGTCCCCCGTGGTCTTGGCAAAACGCACTTTCTTGTCGCCGTCGATCCTGAAGCCCACGCGGGTGGGTTTGCCGTTGGCGTCGATCAGGGCGAGGTTGCTCAGCTGGATCGGCATCGCCTTCGGGATGCGGCCGCCCTGGCTGGTCTGGCTCTGACGGGTGGCGCGGATGGCGATGTTGATGCCGTCCACGACGGCCTTGCCGGCTTTCGGGTCGACGGAAGAAATCGTGCCTTCCTTGCCCTTGTCCTTGCCGGCCAGCACGACGACCTTGTCGCCTTTGCGGAGTTTCGCAGCCATGGTTACAGCACCTCCGGAGCGAGCGAGATGATCTTCATGAAGTTCTTCGCGCGCAGCTCGCGCACCACCGGTCCGAAGATCCGGGTGCCCACGGGCTCGCCCGCGTTGTTGAGGATCACGGCGGCGTTCCGGTCGAAGCGGATCGCGGTGCCGTCTTCGCGGCGAACTTCCTTTGCGGTGCGCACGACGACGGCCTTGCGCACGTCGCCCTTCTTCACGCGGCCGCGTGGGATGGCTTCCTTCACGGATACGACGATGATGTCACCGACACTCGCGTATTTCCGCTTGGACCCACCCAGGACCTTGATGCACTGAACTCGGCGTGCGCCGGAGTTGTCAGCGACATCCAGATTGGTCTGCATCTGGATCATGTGGTGTCTCCCGACCTTTGGGGACTGATGGTTTGCCCCAGGGTTTCGATTAAACGGTCAGTTCCGTCGGCTTACGCCTCCAGAACCTCCCAGCGTTTCGTTTTCGATTTCGGCGCGCATTCGATGATGCGGACAGTATCGCCGACCTTGAAAGCGTTCTTTTCGTCGTGGGCCCGGTATTTCTTGGACTTGCGGACGGTCTTGTGCAGCAACGGGTGCTTGAAACGGCGCTCGACCAGAACGGTGACGGTCTGTTCGTTGGCGTCGCTGGTCACGGTGCCTTGCAGGATACGCTTGGGCATCTGATTACTCCTCGGATGCCGCGGCAGCGGCCTTTTCGTTCAGGATGGTCTTGACCCGCGCCGCGTTGCGGCGGGCCGCCCGGATCTGGGCCGGGTTCTCGAGCTGGCCGGTGGCCTGCTGAAAGCGCAGGTTGAAGCTGGCCTTCTTCAGGTTGGCCAGTTCCTCGCGGAGCTGGTCCGGCGTCTTGTCTCGCAGTTCGCTGGCGTTCATCGCCCTGTTCCTTTCTCAAAACACCAGAAGGCCCCGGCGTCGGGTCACCTTTGACCTGGTGGATGAATGATAGACACGCGAATCCCCCGCCAACGGCAGGGGACACGCAGGATGCCGCTCTATAGGGGGTCGGCAACCAGAGGGCAAGGGAAAGTTTTCCGCCCCTCCGTCCTAGCGCAGCACCGCGCGCCGATAGGCCCGCCGCCGGACCCCGGCATAGGACACTGGCGTCAGCGGCATGCCGATCACGTCGATGAACAGCGACGCGTTTTCGGCCATGACCGGCATGGTCCCCTCGATCAGCTTGACGGTGTATATCAGGTTGCCCTCGGCCAGCCTGGGGTCGCGCAATTCGACGACCACCTGCCGCAATTCGCCGTTCACCATGATCGACAGATCCGCGTTGGGCGGGTCCGACAGGAAGCTGTCGCTGCCTTCGCTCCAGAAGGGCACGAAGGATTCGGTGCTCATATTGCCGGCGATCCGCTCGGGGCGGTCGGAAAAGAACAGCGTGGTCGGGCTGACATCCCGCAGGGTCAGCCGGTTGTCGTCGGCGGCATAGGCCATGCCGTCTGCGGTCTGAACGAACAGGAAATCCGCCTTTTGCCCCTCGTCGGCAGCTGCACGCCCCGCCACACCGGCGGTGGCGGCGGCGGCCGCCCCGGCCAGCACCGCGCGGCGCGTCAGGGCGCCCCCGCGCTCCTCCGCAGCAAGGGCCGAAAGCCCGGAATGAATCGTCTTGCCGTCTGCTGGAATGTCCATCGGTCCGCCCCGGTCGCTGTGTCTCGTTTGGCATCGGGTCCGGAGGCACCGTCTCGCCGGTCCGGCTCCCGCATCCGGATAGGAAGACGTTCGGCGCAGCAATGCAATAAAATTATCTGTAACATTCGTCCCCGACAAGGGGGCCGCCCGGACCGTTCCCGCCGACCGCCCGCCTGCCCACCCTTTCGGCTCTAACCCCTCTTGGCTCCGCCCGCGTTCCGGCCCATATGACGGTCCATGACAGACACCTCTCATGCCCCGACCGTCCACAGACGGATTGCCGCCGTTCTGGACGACGATCGCACCCGCAACGTCATCCTCGGCGTGATCCTGTTCAACGCCGTCCTGCTCGGGCTCGAAACCTGGGCGACGGCGATGGCCATCGCCGGTCCGCTGATCGAACTGCTCGACGGGCTGTGCCTCGCCATCTTCGTGGTCGAACTCGCCGCCAAGATCTACGTGCAGCGGCTGCGCTTCTTCCGCGACGGCTGGAACATCTTCGATTTCGTGATCGTGTCGATTTCGCTGATCCCGGCGGCGCAAAGCCTGTCGGTGCTGCGGGCGCTGCGCATTCTGCGGCTGTTCCGGGTGCTCTCCGTCGCCCCCTCCCTGCGCCGCGTGGTCGAGGGCCTTCTGATCGCCCTGCCCGGCATGGGTTCGGTGTTCCTGCTGACCGGCCTCATCTTCTATGTCGGCGCGGTGATGGCGACAAAGCTCTTCGGCGCCGCCTTCCCCGCCTGGTTCGGCTCGATCGGCCTGTCGGCCTATTCGCTGTTCCAGATCATGACGCTGGAAAGCTGGTCGATGGGCATCGTCCGCCCGGTGATGGAGATTTACCCCTATGCCTGGGCCTTCTTCGTGCCCTTCATCCTCGCCACCACCTTCGTCGTCGTGAACCTCGTGGTCGGCCTGATCGTGAATTCCATGCAGGACGCGCATCACGCCGAGGCCGACGCCGAAACCGGCAGCTACCGCGACGAGGTGCTCGACCGGCTGACCGCGATCGAGGCGATGCTGAGACGGCGCGACGGCGACAGGCAAGGCTAGGTCCGGCCGCGCCGGGTCCGGGATCGCGCAGTCCCCCGCGCACCGTCCACGGCCTTCACGGAACACCCCGGCGGGTGCGTCGGTTGATTGAAACTCCCAAAGGTGGTATTTTACCGTCACGGAAATTGATTCAAAAATGCATTTCAAAACCATGGAGGGTTCATCGTGAGACGGATTCTTTTCCTGCTGGTTTTCCTCGCAAGCCCGGTTGTCGTCCTTGCCCAGAATCTGAACGGCGCCTGGGTCACTCCGGACGGGCGGGAAGTCCAGGTCAATGGTCAGCAATGGGCTTACTACGAAAACGGTCAACTCTATGACCATGGCATCCTGCAATACGATGACCGTCAAATCGTGACCAGAAGCGCCGTGAATGGCATGCAGGTTCTGTACGGTTATTCCTTCATGCAGGGTTATCTGTTTCTCCAGGAGCAGAACGGCACCATCCATCGCTACCAGAGAAAATCCCAGGGCGGCGGCGGCGGCAATGACGCATACAACCGGGAAATCGAAGCCTGCAAACGGCTGGCATTCGAGGACGTGGCGCTCTGCATGGACAAGGTCGCTTCGAAATATGGCCGCCTCTGAATGACGTAAGCTTCAGGGCGCACGGCCATCGCGCGCCCCTGTGGCCGCCGTTCCCCGTTTCCCGCCGGATCGACCCCCGGTTCCACCGTGCGCCGCGTTAACCGGAGTCCTTGGCACCCCGCGTATGCACGCGGTATGTACGCGGTCTGCACGGGCGGCACAGGCCGTTCCGGGCCGCATCGCCCTTGTTAACCTGACGATTCGCGGCGCCGCGCTCAGAACCGGCACCCGCCGCTTAAGGTTTCGGTAACGCTGCCGGGCGCCGCGCCGCGCGCTAGCCCCAGCCGTAGTTGAAACTGACGCTGATCCGCTCGTCTTCAGCCATGTTCATCGGCACCTCGTGGCGCAGCCAGCTTTCCCAGAGCAGCACCTCGCCGACTTCCGGCTTCACATAGATGAACGGCTGCAAATCACGCCGCGCCTCTTTCTTCCGGGTCGGCGACGCCATCATCCGGGCCGAGCGCGGGTCTTCCAGTTTCAGCGCGCTCGCGCCGTCCGGCATCGCCACATAGGTGGTGCCGCTGATCACCGAATGGGGATGGATATGGGAGGCGTGCATCCCGCCTTCGGGCAGGATGTTGATCCAGATATCCTCCAGTTTCAGCGCCTTGCCGTCCAGGTCGAATTCCAGGTCCTCGACAAAGGCGGCCACATGGGCATCCAGCACCTTGACCAGGTCCGCAAAGATCGGAAACCGCCAGGGCAGATCGCTGAGCGACGCATAGGAGGTATAGCCGGGATAGCCGTTCGCCTCGCACCAGTCCTGCCCGGCCTCGTCGTCTTCTGCGATCACGAGACAGGAATTCTCGAGCTCGGCGGCGTCGATCGGCGACCCGGTCTCTGCCAGTCCGGCGCGGTAGAGACGGGTCACGAAAAGGGAGTCTATGGTCGGCATGTCGGGGCTTATCCTTCTGGCGGAAATGGAAAAAGCCCCCACCGGGTTGGCGGGGGCCCTGAAGTGTCATGGAGAACGCGGCGATCTCCCCTGCGGACAGGGGCGAGCGGCGCGTTCGGAAAGACCTACCAGTCTTCCCGGACCACCACGCGGGTCTTGATCGGCAATTTCATCGCCGCCAGACGCAGTGCCTCGCGGGCGACGGCATCGTCGACACCGTCGATCTCGAACATCACCCGGCCCGGCTTTATCTTGGCCGCCCAGTAATCCACCGACCCTTTACCCTTACCCATCCGGACTTCGGTGGGCTTGGAGGTGACGGGGGTGTCCGGGAAGATCCGGATCCAGACCCGGCCCTGACGTTTCATGTGGCGCGTCATCGCACGACGGGCCGCTTCGATCTGACGGGCCGTGACCCGCTCGGGCTGAAGCGCCTTGAGGCCATAGGTGCCGAAGTTCAGATCGCTACCGCCCTTGGCCAGACCGCTGATGCGACCCTTGTGCTGCTTGCGGAATTTGGTGCGCTTTGGTTGAAGCATTTTTTCGTCCCCTTAGCGACGACCGCCACCAGCACCACGAGGTGCCGGGCCGTCCTGGAGTTCCTGTGCCTTACGGTCACGCGCGCCCGGGTCATGTTCCATGATCTCGCCTTTGAAGATCCAGGTCTTGATCCCGATGATGCCATAAGCCGTCTTGGCTTCCACGTGAGCGTAATCGATGTCGGCGCGCAGCGTGTGCAGCGGCACACGGCCTTCGCGATACCATTCGGTCCGCGCGATTTCCGCACCACCCAGGCGTCCCGCCAGGTTGACCCGGATGCCGAGCGCGCCCATGCGCATCGCGTTCTGAACCGCACGCTTCATGGCGCGACGGAAGGACACGCGACGCTCAAGCTGCTGGGCGATGGATTCACCGACCAGGGCCGCGTCCAGTTCCGGCTTGCGGACCTCGACGATGTTCAGGTGCAGCTCGCTGTCGGTCATGTTGGCGATCTTCTTGCGCAGACCTTCGATGTCCGCACCTTTCTTGCCAATGATGACCCCCGGACGGGCCGTGTGGATCGTGACGCGGCACTTCTTGTGCGGACGTTCGATGATCACGCGGCTGATACCGGCCTGCTTGCACTCTTCCTTGACGAAATCGCGGATCGCGAGATCTTCCAGAAGAAGATTGCCGTAGTCCTTGGTGTCGGCATACCAGCGGCTGTCCCAGGTGCGGTTCACCTGCAGGCGCATGCCAATCGGATTGACTTTGTTACCCATTAGGCTTGCTCCTCAACTTGACGCACTTTGATGGTCAGTTCCGAAAACGGCTTCATGATCTTGCCGAACCGGCCACGGGCCCGGGGGCGTCCGCGCTTCAGAGTCATGTTCTTGCCCACATAGGCCTCGGCGACGATCAGTTCATCGACATCCAGGTTGTGGTTGTTCTCGGCGTTGGCAATCGCGGACTGAAGGCATTTCTTCACGTCCTCGGCGATCCGCTTGTTGGAGAAGGTCAGATCGGTCAGGGCGCGATCGACTTTCTTGCCACGGATCATCGCGGCGACCAGGTTCAGTTTCTGCGGCGACGTGCGAAGCATGCGCAGTTTCGCCATTGCTTCGTTGTCGGCCACGCGGCGGGGATTCTTATCCTTGCTCATGGCTTATTTCCGCTTCGCTTTTTTGTCGGCGGCATGGCCATAATAGGTCCGTGTCGGGCTGTATTCGCCGAACTTCTGACCGATCATGTCTTCGCTGACGTTGACGGGGATATGTTTCTTGCCGTTGTAGACGCCAAACGTCAGGCCCACGAACTGGGGCAGGATCGTCGAGCGGCGCGACCAGATCTTGATGACTTCGTTGCGACCGCTTTCGCGGGCCGCTTCGGCCTTTTTCAACACATAAGCGTCGACAAAAGGCCCTTTCCAGACAGAGCGAGACATCTATCAGCGTCCCTTCTTCTTGGCGTGCCGCGAGCGGATGATCAGCTTGCTGGACGCTTTGTTTCTGTTGCGGGTCTTTGCACCCTTCGTCGGCTTGCCCCATGGCGTCACCGGGTGACGACCACCCGAGGTGCGGCCTTCACCACCACCATGCGGGTGGTCGATCGGGTTCATCACCACGCCGCGCACGGACGGGCGGATGCCCTTGTGGCGCATGCGGCCGGCCTTGCCGAAGTTCTGGTTGCTGTTGTCCGGGTTGGACACGGCACCGACGGTGGCCATGCATTCCTGACGCACCAGGCGCAGTTCACCGCTGCTCAGACGGATCTGGGCATAGCCGCCATCGCGGCCGACAAACTGGGCATAGGTGCCTGCCGCGCGGGCGATCTGGCCGCCCTTGCCGGGCTTCATCTCGATGTTGTGCACGATCGTGCCGATCGGCATGCCCGAGAACGGCATCGCGTTGCCCGGCTTGATGTCGACCTTGGAGCCGGCCACGACCTTGTCGCCCACGGCCAGGCGCTGCGGCGCGAGGATATAGGCCTGCTCGCCGTCTTCATATTGGATCAGGGCGATGAAGGCGGTCCGGTTCGGGTCGTATTCGATCCGTTCGACGGTGGCCGTCACATCCATCTTGTTGCGCTTGAAATCCACGATGCGGTAGAGGCGCTTTGCCCCGCCGCCCGTGCGACGCATGGTGATCCGCCCGGTGTTGTTCCGTCCGCCCGACTTGGTCAGACCCTCTGTGAGGGCCTTGACGGGGCGTCCTTTCCAAAGCTCCGAACGGTCGATCAGAACCAGCCCACGCTGGCCCGGCGTCGTCGGCTTGTACGACTTGAGTGCCATGTTACTGTCTTCCGTTTGCTGAACGACGGAACCCCGACACGAAGATGGGGACCGCCTATGGTATGAAGGCCCCCGCAGGTGCCCGGTTGGTCTGTTCCCGGTGGCGGGACGACCCGCCAGAGAACAACAGCAAAGCCCCGGACGAATCCGGGGCCTTGCGGATGCGTTTCCTTATGAGAGTCCGCGACCGAGGTCAAGCGGGGCCTTGCGGCTTTTGTTGCCCAGACATTTGCAAGCCGGCCCGGTGTCCGGCATGGCAGCGAATGCCCCTGGCGGCGACCTCTGCCCAATAGCCGGGCATCTTGCCACCGGGGGGCGCATCTTTCAGCATTTTCGTGCTGACAACCGCCCCGGAACGATCCAGATCAAGGTCCGGCCCGTTCAGACGTGTTGAATATCCGGCAGAGTCCGCGCCTTGTCGCGCCGGGCGCCACCCAGCCAGAAGGAGAGGGAGTCATGACGAAATCGAAACCGAAGACCACACAGGACAACGGCGGCGCCGCCGAATTCGCCAGCGCAATGATGGCGATCAACCCGAAGGCGATGGAAGCCTGGGTCGAGATCATGAACGACAGCGCCAGCTTCGTCGCGGACCGGTTCCAGAAGGACCTGGCGACCCAGAAGGCGCTCCTCGCCTGCCGGGCCCCGTCCGAACTGATGCGCATTCAGTCCGAGTTCGTCAGGGACGCCGTTGAACAATACACCGCCCAGACCACGCGCATGTTCGAGAAGATCTCGAAAGCCGCCGGGAAGTCCATCAAGGACACAACTGCCGGTCAATCCCGCGACTACGACGATATCCCGCTCTAGGGCCGGACGGGGCTCATCCGCCCGCCGGTGACTCGCGGCACCTGCGAGGCGGAACGCCCAGGTTCCCTCGGAACATGTGAGTGAAGGCACTGGTGCTGGTGCAGCCCGGATCAAAGGCGGCAACCGGGGCGTTCGCACCCTGCGCCGGGCGGGTTCCGGCTGGTCTCCTGCAACCGCAAGTTGGTGCGCCACCGGACCGGCGTCACGCCGGTCTCGGAAAGGAACAGGCGCGCCAGTGCCCGCCACGCCGGCGAGGTCCCTTCTGCCGATCTCGGCCGGCAGGGACCCGTTCGGCCGCTGCATGTCCCGAGCCAGGCGAGGTTCGGCGGAAACCGGCGGGCGTTCGATCCGGCGAAGAACACAAGGCGCATCGCGTTGCTCCGGTTTCCCGCCGCCCCTTGCCACCGGGTCGGGAGACGCGACGAAAAAAGGCCCCCGCACACGCGGGGGCCTTGATCTGGCTCCGAAGACGTTTCAGCGGTCAGAGACCGGTGGTGACGTCGATCGTGTTGCCCTCTTCCAGGGTCACATAGGCCTTCTTGACATCTTTCCGCTTGCCCAACTGGCCGCGGAACCGCTTGGCCTTGCCCTTGGTGATGGTCGTGTTCACGGCCTTCACCTTGACGCCGAAGAGGGACTCGACGGCCTCCTTGATCTGCGGCTTGTTGCTGTCCATCGCCACTTCGAACACCACCGCGCCGTTCTCGGACGCCATTGTGGCCTTCTCGGTGATGACCGGCTTGCGGATCACGTCGTAATGTTCTGCTTTCGCGCTCATTTCAGACGAGCCT
Source organism: Sedimentitalea xiamensis (assembly GCF_030164465.1). Lineage (GTDB taxonomy): Bacteria > Pseudomonadota > Alphaproteobacteria > Rhodobacterales > Rhodobacteraceae > Sedimentitalea > Sedimentitalea xiamensis. The sequence goes on along the minus strand of NZ_JASNJE010000003.1, from coordinate 73,826 downwards.
CCAGTGCTTGGACACCCGCCTTGGTGATCACCAGCGTGTCACGCTTGAGGATGTCGTATACGTTTGCGCCCATCGTCGGCAGGATATCCAGACCTTCGATGTTGCGGGCGGCCTTGGCGAAACCTTCGTGGACATCGGCGCCATCGATGATCAGCGCGCGCTTCCAGCCCAGGTTCTTGACCTGCTTGGCCAGGGCCGCGGTCTTGCCTTCCGCCGCCGCCTCGTCGAGGATGACCAGTTCGCCCGCTTTCGCCTTGGCGGACAGCGCGTGGCGCAGCCCCAGCTTGCGGAATTTCTTGGTCAGCTCGTGGCCGTGGCTGCGCGGGGTCGGCCCCTTGTAGATGCCGCCACCACGGAAGATCGGCGCGTTGCGGTCACCGTGACGTGCGCCGCCGGTGCCCTTCTGGCGATAGATCTTCTTGGTCGAATAGCTGGTTTCGCTGCGGGTCTTGACCTTGTGGGTGCCGGCCTGCGCGTTGTTGCGCTGCCAGCGGACCACGCGGTGCAGGATGTCCGCACGCGGCTCCAGACCGAACAGATCGGCATCCAGCTCGATGTCACCGGCCTTGCCGCCGTCGAGTTTGATTACATCAAGTTTCATGCTTCACCACCTTCCGCGGGCACTTCTTCCGCGGGTGCTTCGGTTACGGTCGCCGATTTCAGACCTGCCGGGAACGGAACTCCGTCGGGCAGCTTCTTCTTCACGGCATCCTTGACTGTGACCCAGCCGCCCTTGGACCCCGGAACCGCACCCTTGATCATGATCAGGCCGCGGTCGGCATCGGTCTTGACGACTTCGAGATTCTGCGTGGTCACGCGGGCGGCACCCATGTGACCTGCCATCTTCTTGCCCTTGAACACCTTGCCGGGGTCCTGACACTGGCCGGTGGAGCCATGCGAACGGTGGCTGATCGAAACACCGTGGCTGGCCCGCAGACCGCCGAAGTTGTGCCGTTTCATGGCACCGGCGAACCCCTTGCCGATGGACGTGCCGGACACGTCGACCTTCTGGCCTTCCAGGAAGTGCTCGGCAGAGATTTCCTCGCCGACACCGATCAGGTTGTCTTCGGAAACGCGGAATTCCGCGACCTTCCGCTTGGGTTCGACCTTTGCGGCGGCGAAATGGCCGCGCATGGCCTGGCTGGTCCGCTTGACCTTTGCCGCGCCCGCGCCGAGCTGAACGGCGGTATAACCATCCTTCTCAGCGGTGCGCTGCGCCACGACCTGCAGTCCGTCGAGTTGAAGAACGGTCACAGGGATCTGCCTGCCGTCTTCCAGGAACAGCCGAGTCATGCCGACTTTCTTTGCGATGATACCGGAACGCATATCCATACCCTCCGATTACGATTGCAGTTTGATCTCGACGTCCACGCCGGCCGCGAGGTCGAGCTTCATCAGCGCGTCCACGGTCTGCGGGGTCGGATCAACGATGTCGAGCAGGCGCTTGTGCGTCCGAATCTCGAACTGGTCACGGGACTTTTTGTCGACGTGAGGTCCCCGCAGAACGGTGAACTTCTCGATCTTGTTGGGCAACGGGATCGGGCCGCGCACATTGGCCCCGGTCCGCTTGGCCGTGTTCACGATTTCCTGGGTGCTGGCGTCCAGCACGCGGTAATCGAAAGCTTTCAGCCGAATGCGAATGTTTTGGCTTTGCATTTCATCAGCCTTTCAAGGCTTTGGAGTTGATAGGACGACCGGTGGCTCATTCCGCCGGCCCTCGTCGAACCCGAAGGGCGGGAATGACACCCGCCCAAAGGTCAAATCGGTTTTCGCGATCCGAGCCGCGCCTTAACGCGGCCCGGACCGATCATCAAGCGTTTACTCGATGATTTTGGAGACGACGCCGGCGCCGACGGTGCGGCCGCCTTCGCGGATGGCGAAGCGCAGGCCCTGTTCCATCGCGATCGGCGCGATCAGTTCGACGCCGAAGCTCACGTTGTCGCCCGGCATCACCATCTCGGTGCCCTCGGCCAGCTGAACCGTCCCGGTCACGTCCGTCGTGCGGAAGTAGAACTGCGGCCGGTAGTTGGCGAAGAACGGCGTGTGGCGGCCGCCCTCTTCCTTGGTCAGGATATAGGCTTCGGCCTCGAACTTGGTGTGCGGCTTCACCGAACCCGGCTTGCACAGCACCTGGCCGCGCTCGACGCCGTCACGGTCGACGCCGCGCAGCAGCGCGCCGATGTTGTCGCCCGCCTCGCCGCGGTCCAGCAGCTTGCGGAACATCTCGACGCCGGTGCAGGTGGTCTTCTTGGTGTCGCGGATGCCGACGATCTCGATCTCGTCGCCGACGTTGATCACGCCGCGCTCGACACGGCCGGTCACCACGGTGCCGCGGCCGGAGATCGAGAACACGTCCTCGATCGGCATCAGGAACGGCTGGTCCACGGCGCGCTCGGGCGTCGGGATCCATTCGTCCACCGCCTTCATCAGCGCGCGGATCGAGTTCTCGCCGATCTCCGGGTCGCGGCCTTCCATCGCCGCCAGGGCCGAACCGGGGATGACCGGGATGTCGTCGCCGGGATATTCGTAGGAGGACAGCAGCTCGCGGATCTCCATCTCCACCAGCTCCAGCAGTTCCTCGTCATCCACCTGATCGACCTTGTTCATGTAGACGACCATCGTCGGGATGCCGACCTGGCGGCCCAGCAGGATGTGCTCGCGGGTCTGCGGCATCGGGCCGTCCGCCGCGTTCACCACCAGGATCGCGCCGTCCATCTGGGCAGCGCCGGTGATCATGTTCTTCACATAGTCCGCGTGACCCGGGCAGTCCACGTGGGCATAGTGGCGCGCGTCGGTCTCGTATTCCACATGCGCGGTGGAAATCGTGATCCCGCGGGCCTTCTCTTCCGGCGCGCCGTCGATCTGGTCATACGCCTTGAAATCGCCGAAATACTTCGTGATCGCAGCCGTCAGCGTCGTCTTGCCGTGGTCAACATGCCCGATCGTCCCGATGTTCACATGCGGCTTGTTACGCTGAAATTTTTCCTTACCCATGACAGGTCTCCTTTTCCATTTTCGGATGGCGGGGCCAGCCCCGCCCTAAAGTTGATGGGTCGGGCGGGGGTCTCCCCGCCACCCTGTTAAGCGTACTTCGCCTGGATCTCGTCGCTGATGTTCTGCGGAACCGGGTCGTAGTGGTCGAACTGCATGGTGAAGTTCGCCCGGCCCGAGCTCATCGAACGCAGCGTGTTGATATAGCCGAACATGTTGGCCAGAGGCACCATCGCGTCGATGGCGATGGCGTTGCCGCGTGTCTCTTGCCCGGTCACCTGGCCGCGCCGGCTGGTGAGGTCGCCGATGATGCCGCCGGTATACTCTTCCGGGGTCACCACTTCGACCTTCATGATCGGTTCCAGCATCTTGGCGCCGGCCTTGCGCATCCCTTCACGCATGCACATCCGTGCCGCGATCTCGAAGGCGAGAACGCTGGAGTCCACGTCGTGGAACTTGCCGTCGATCAGGGCGACCTTGAAGTCGATGACGGGGAAACCCGCCAGCGGCCCGCTATCCATCACGGACTTGATGCCCTTTTCCACGCCCGGAATGTATTCCTTGGGCACGGCACCGCCTACGATGCGCGATTCAAAGGAATAGCCTTCGCCCGGCTCGGTCGGGCTGATGATCAGCTTGACCTCGGCGAACTGACCGGAACCACCCGACTGTTTCTTGTGGGTATAGGTATGTTCGACCTCGTGGCCGATGGTCTCGCGATACGCCACCTGCGGCGCACCGATGTTGGCTTCGACCTTGAATTCGCGCTTCAGGCGGTCGACCAGGATGTCAAGGTGAAGTTCGCCCATGCCCTTCATGATCGTCTGACCGGATTCCATGTCGGTTTCGACGCGGAAGGACGGGTCTTCGGCGGCCAGACGGGCCAGACCCTGGGACATCTTTTCCTGGTCCGCCTTGGTTTTCGGCTCGACAGCGATTTCGATGACCGGATCCGGGAAGGTCATGGTTTCCAGCACGACCGGGTCGTTGACCGCGCAGAGCGTGTCCCCGGTGGTGGTGTCCTTCAGACCGGCCAGCGCGATGATGTCTCCTGCGAAGGCTTCGGTGATTTCCTCGCGGTTGTTGGAGTGCATCATCATCATCCGGCCGACGCGCTCTTTCTTCCCCTTGGTGGAGTTCAGCAGCGTGTCGCCCTTGTTCAGCTTGCCCGAATAGATGCGGGTGAAGGTCAGCGACCCGACGAACGGGTCGTTCATGATCTTGAACGCAAGGCCCGAGAACGCCATGTCGTCATCCGCGCGGCGCGGGATGTTGCGCGTTTCGGTTTCGTCGCCCGGCTTGAAGCCCATGTAATCGACCACATCCAGCGGGCTGGGCAGATAGTCGATCACGGCATTCAGCAGCGGCTGCACACCCTTGTTCTTGAAGGCGGACCCGCAGAGAACCGGGATGAACTTGATGCCCAGCGTCCCCTTGCGGATCAGCTTGCGCAGCGTATCCACGTCGGGTTCCTGGCCTTCCAGGTAGGCTTCCATCGCGTCGTCGTCCATTTCGACGGCGGTCTCGATCAGCGTGGCGCGCCACTCGTCGGCCAGATCCCTGAGGCTGTCGCGGATCTCGCGCTGTTCCCAGGACGCACCCAAGTCTTCGCCTGCCCAGACCCATTCCTTCATGGTCACGAGATCGACCATGCCTTCCAACTCGTTCTCGGCGCCGATCGGAATCTGGATCGGAGCCGGGGTCGCGCCGGTGCGGTCCTTGATCATGCGCACGCAGTTGAAGAAGTCGGCGCCGATTTTGTCCATCTTGTTGACGAAGACGATGCGCGGCACCTTGTAGCGGTCGGCCTGACGCCAGACGGTCTCGGTCTGCGGCTCGACGCCGGCGTTGGCGTCCAGAACGGCAACCGCGCCGTCCAGAACCGCCAGTGAGCGTTCGACCTCAATGGTGAAGTCCACGTGGCCGGGGGTGTCGATGATGTTCATCCGGTACTTGGTGTCGGAGGTTGCATCGGCGGTCGGCTCTTCCTGGCGCTGCCAGAAGGTCGTGGTCGCGGCGGAGGTGATGGTGATGCCGCGTTCCTGTTCCTGCTCCATCCAGTCCATCGTGGCCGCACCGTCGTGCACCTCGCCGAGGTTGTGGGATTTGCCGGTATAGAACAGGATCCGTTCGCTGCAGGTGGTCTTGCCTGCATCGATATGGGCCATGATGCCGAAGTTGCGGTAGCGGTTTAGCGGATAATCGCGTGCCATGGGTTCTGTACCTCTAGGGTTTACCAGCGGTAATGGCTGAAGGCCTTGTTCGCCTCGGCCATCTTGTGGGTGTCTTCGCGTTTCTTGACGGCAGAGCCGCGGGACTGAACCGCGTCGAGCAATTCGCCGGCGAGGCGCTCTTCCATCGTGTGCTCGTTGCGGGCGCGGCTGGCCTTGATCAGCCAGCGGATCGCCAGCGCCTGACGACGCTCGGGACGGACCTCGACCGGCACCTGGTAGGTGGCGCCACCGACGCGGCGGGAACGGACCTCGACGGACGGCTGGATGTTTTCCAGCGCCTCGTGGAAGACTTCGATCGGGCTGCGCTTGATCTTGTTCTCGACCCGGTCCATCGCGTTGTAGACGATGCGTTCGGCGACAGATTTCTTGCCGTCGATCATCAGGTTGTTCATGAACTTGGTCAGAATGATATCGCCGAACTTGGCGTCGGGCAGGACTTCGCGTTTTTCAGCGGCGTGACGACGTGACATGTCGCTCTCTCCTTATTTAGGACGCTTGGCGCCGTATTTCGAACGGCGTTGCTTACGGTCTTTGACGCCCTGGGTATCCAGAACACCGCGCAGGACGTGGTAACGCACGCCGGGAAGGTCCTTGACACGACCGCCGCGGATCAGAACGACCGAGTGTTCCTGCAGGTTGTGGCTTTCGCCGGGGATGTAGGAAATCACCTCGAAGCCATTGGTCAGGCGCACCTTGGCGACTTTCCGCATGGCCGAGTTCGGCTTCTTCGGCGTGGTTGTATAGACGCGTGTGCAGACGCCGCGCTTTTGCGGGCACTCCTGCAGGTGCATGGATTTCGAGCGTTTGATTTTCGGCTGCCGCGGCTTGCGGATCAGCTGTTGGATCGTTGGCATTCCGGTTCTTTCCCCGTTTCGCAACACATGTGTCATGCACGCGGTTGCGTGCGGTTCAAATTCAGCGACTTACGCGTCCGCAAGCGCAAAAACCGCAAACGTTCCCATTCCGAGGTGAACGTCGCGGTGGGTATCCAGAGGATCGGAGCGTCAGGTGCCCGGATCGTGACCACTACAGTTTTGAATTCGACGGGCGGGGCGACCCCCACTGCCGAGATAGCGGGCGTATAGGCGGAGTCGCAACCGGTGTCAACAGCCGCTCACCCATGGCCAAACTGCCGTCCGGACAGCGACTTTACCCGACTCAAGCGACCGGATCCTTGTGCCGGCGCGGTCCCTGGCCGACAAGACCCTACCATGGGCTCGTCCGCATCCGCCGTCGTATGAGCCGGAGGAGGGAGCAAGGTTTTTCGGCGGCGGACAGGAATGCGGGCGCCGCCGAACTTGCATCCCCGCAACGGCGCTGCAAAGGTTTTCCGGACGTATCGATCCCCGGTCGCAACGCAAGTCAGCAGGAAGCCGCACATGCAGGTCATCGGAATTTGCCGTTTTTCCTATCCTGGCTTTGGCGGCTTCCAGATCCAGCATGACAGCCTTGAGGACCGTATCGCCTTTCTATACGCGCCCGAGCGTCTTGAAGAACGGTTCCGCTTTTTCGAAACCATCACCCTGCCGGGCATCCGGTCCCAGTTCGATCCGGATTTCACCTTCCTGATCGTGATCGGCGACAGCCTGCCAGAGGTGCACCGCCAAAGACTCCGGGCGCTGGTCGCGGACATCCCGCAGGCGGTGATCCAGGCGCATCCGCCGGGGCGTCACCGCGCGGCCATGCAGGCGGCGATCAATTCCGTCCGGGTTGCGGACGGCGAACCCTGCCTGCAGTTCAGGCTGGATGACGACGATGCTGTCGCCTTTCCCTTCGTGCACAGGCTGCGCGCCGCCGCCCGCGACGTGGCCGGGCTCCTGCACGACGCGCCCCAGATCGCGATCGATTTCAACCAGGGCTACATCGCCCGGCCCGGCCCGAAAGGAATCTCCGCGACCCCGATCCAGTCCCCCTACTGGACCGCCGGGCTGGGCCTGATGTTTCGCCCCGACAATGCGCTCAGCGTGATGAACTTCGGTCATCATTCCGTGCACAAGACGATGCCGACCGTGACCTTCACCGGCGAAGACATGATGCTGCGCGGCTTCAACGGCTACAACGATTCCCGCCAGGGGAAACGCGTGAAACCGGTGCCGCTGACTCCGCTGGACACGGATGGAGAGCTGTTGTTCCAGATGACTTACGGGATCGACTGCGATCAGGTCCGCCGGGTGTTCTCAAACCCGCTCTGACCCGCCCGGCTACCGGGATTTCCGCGCCAGCCTGCGTTCCCGGTAAAGCGTGAACACCCCCGTCGCCACAACGATCGCCGCGCCGATCAGCGTCAACTGGCTCGGCCAGTCGCCGAAAACGAAATACCCCAGGATCAGCGCCCAAAGCAGGCCGGTATAGCGGAACGGCGCGACAAATGACACATCCCCGACCCGCATCACCATGACGCTGAACAGATACCCGCCGAGGATGAAAAAGGACGACCCGGCCAGCAGCAGCGCCAGCCGCCCGTCGACCGGCTGCCAGTCCACCCCGGTCGAGGCGACGGCGGAAAACAGCAGGACCGAAAACGACGCGCAGAGCGTCACCGTCATCGACGGCGCCTCGGCCGACATCCGCCGCGTCGCCAGATCCCGCGCCGTCACGCAGCCCACCGCCGCCAGCGCATAGAGCGAATCGATGCTGAACCCGTCCGGACCCGGCCGCACGATCAGCAACATGCCCCCGAACCCGACCAGAATGGCCACCATCCGCCGCCAGCCCAGCGGGTCACGGAAGAACAGCGCCGCCCCCAGCGTCACCGTGAGCGGCAGAACCTGAAGGATCGCGGTCACATTCGCCAGCGGCATGTTCAGGAGCGCCGTCAGGAAAAAATAGGCCGCGCCGATCTCGCTCACCGACCGCAGCGCCACCAGCGCCCAGTCCCGCCGCGACAGGTCGAAGCGCAACGCGCCCAGATGGCGGGCAAGGACGAAGATCAGGAAGGTCGAAATCACGCCGCGAATCGTCAGCAACTGGAACAGCGGCAACGCCTTGTCGGTCGCCTTGATGCAGGCGTCGTTCAGGGTGAAGGCGGCCATGCTGGCCATCATCAGCAGCGCACCGCGCGTATTCGGCGACATCACGCCGCCCGCCGTCGACCCCGGTTCGCCCTGCCCCGCCATGTTCATCCGCTTCACCCTTCCGCGCGACCGGTCCTTGCCATGTTCACGATCTCTGCGCCCAAAACAGGCGGGCTGCAAGCGTTTTGCAGCGACCTCCCTTCGGCCCGGAGCCGAACCACCCGGACGGCGCCGACCCGGTGCGACCCGATACCCGGTCCCGCGCCTCACCGGCGGACCGGCGCGCGGGATTGCGGTGTGTTGTTGGACGGGGAAAATGGAAACCCCCGCAGGTTTCCGTGCGGGGGCTTCTTGTCAGTTCAGGATTGCAGTCCGGTTCAGTCGCGGCTTTCCTGCGAATCCACCAGATCGTCCATCATATCGGTGCCGATGATGTCCTCTTCGGTGGGCGCGGCAAGTGCTGCGGCGGCTTCGGCTTCCTCGCGGCGCGCCTCGATCACGACATTGTCGCGTTCGGCGGCGATGCGGCGCACGCGCTGCGTTGCCCCGCCCGTCCCCGCCGGGATCAGGCGCCCGACGATGACGTTTTCCTTCAGGCCGACCAGCTTGTCCTTCTTGCCCTGCACCGACGCCTCGGTCAGCACGCGGGTGGTCTCCTGGAAGGACGCCGCCGAGATGAAGCTGCGCGTTTGCAGGCTCGCCTTGGTAATCCCCAGCAGGATCGGTTCGCCCTGCGCCGGACGGCCGCCCTTGGCGATCGCCTTCTCGCAGGCCAGGTCGAATTCCTGCTTGTCCACATGCTCGCCCTTCAGCAGCGTGGTGTCACCGGAATCCTGGATCTCCCACTTCTGGAGCATCTGACGGACGATCACCTCGATGTGCTTGTCGTTGATCTTCACGCCCTGAAGACGATACACGTCCTGCACCTCGTCGATCATGTAATCGGCGAGCGCCTCGACGCCCATGATGGCGAGAATGTCATGCGGCGCGGGATTGCCGTCCATGATGTAGTCGCCCTTCTGGATGAAGTCGCCTTCCTGGACCGGAATATGCTTGCCCTTGGGCACCATGTATTCCGCCGGTTCCAGCGTATCGTCCGCGGGTTCGATGGTGATCCGCCGCTTGTTCTTGTAGTCGCGGCCAAAGCGCACGTAACCATCGATTTCCGCGATGATCGCGTGATCCTTGGGACGACGGGCTTCGAACAGTTCCGCCACCCGAGGCAGACCGCCGGTGATGTCCTTGGTCTTGGATCCTTCGCGCGGGATACGCGCCACCACGTCCCCGGCCTTGATCTCGGAACCTTCCTCGACCGAAAGGACCGCGTCCACCGACATCGGGTAAGTCACCGGGTTGCCCGCATCATTGCGCACCGGTTCGCCATCGGCATCGACCAGAATGATCTCCGGCTTCAACTCATTGCCCTTGGGCGCCGCCCGCCAGTCGATCACGATCTTCTGGGTCATGCCTGTGGCATCGTCGGTTTCATCGCGCACGGCAATGCCGCTGACAAGATCGACGAATTTCGCCGTGCCGGCCTTTTCCGCGATGATCGGCAGGGTGTAGGGGTCCCATTCGAACAGCTTGTCGCCGAACTTCACGTCCTGGCCTTCCCTGACGAACAGCTTGGAGCCATAGGCCAGCTTGTGGCTCGCCCGTTCCTCGCCGTTGCTGTCCTGGATCAGCAGTTTCATGTTCCGGCCAACCACCAGAACCTCGCCGCCGGCGTTTTCCAGCGTCTGCGGGTTCTCGAAGACGACCTTGCCTTCCTGGCTGGCTTCCATGAACGACTGCTGGCCACCCTGCGCGACACCACCGATATGGAAGGTCCGCATGGTCAGCTGGGTGCCGGGTTCGCCGATGGACTGCGCCGCAATGATGCCGACGGCTTCGCCTTGGTTCACCAGCGTACCGCGCGCGAGGTCGCGGCCATAGCACATCGCGCAGACGCCTTCCTCGGCCTCGCAGGTCAGCGGGCTGCGGATACGCGCCGAAGTGACGTTCGCGTCGTGGATGCTGTCCGCCATGCGTTCGTCGATCAGCGTGCCGTTGGCGACCAGCACCTCGTCGGTGCCCGGCCGCAGGATATCCTCGGCCGCGACGCGCCCCAGAACCCGTTCGCCCAGCGTCGCGACGACTTCGCCATCGTTTACCGCAGCTTCGGCGGTGATCGCGGCATCGGTTCCGCAATCCTTCATCCGCACGATACAGTCCTGGGCCACGTCCACGAGGCGGCGGGTCAGATAACCCGAGTTGGCGGTCTTCAGCGCGGTGTCGGACAGACCCTTGCGGGCGCCGTGGGTCGAGTTGAAGTATTCAAGAACGGTCAGACCTTCCTTGAAGTTCGAGATGATCGGCGTCTCGATGATGTCGCCGTTCGGCTTCGCCATCAGGCCGCGCATCCCGCCCAGCTGCTTCATCTGCGTGACCGAGCCGCGGGCGCCCGAATGGGCCATCATGTAGACGCTGTTCGGCTCCATCTCGGCGCCGGATTCGTCGCGGCGGCTGGCCGAAATCGACCCCATCATGGCTTCGGTGACGCGGTCGTTGCACTTGGACCATGCGTCGACGACCTTGTTGTACTTTTCGCCCTGGGTGATCAGGCCGTCCATGTACTGCTGTTCGAAATCCTTCACCTGTTCGCGGGTCTCGTCCACGATCGGCCACTTGGATTCGGGGATCAGCATGTCGTCCTTGCCAAAGGAAATCCCGGCCTTGAACGCCTCGCGGAAGCCCATGGTCATGATCTGGTCGCAGAAGATGACCGATTCCTTCTGGCCGCAATAGCGGTAGACGGTGTCGATCACCTGCTGCACTTCCTTCTTGCGCAGCAAGCGGTTGACCAGTTCGAACGGCGCCTTGGCATTGAGCGGCAGCAGCGCGCCCAGCCGAACCCGGCCCGGCGTGGTTTCATAGCGCTTCTGAACCTCGTTGCCTTCCTCGTCGATCTGGGTGATCCGCGCGGTGATCTTGGAATGCAGATGCACCTCGCCTGCGTCCAGCGCGTGCTGAACTTCCTCGATCGAGCCGAAGATCTTGCCTTCGCCCTTCATGCCTTCGCGTTCCAGCGTGACATAATAAAGGCCAAGGATCATGTCCTGCGACGGCACGATGATCGGCGCGCCGTTGGCCGGCGACAGGACGTTGTTCGTCGACATCATCAGAACCCGCGCTTCCAGCTGCGCCTCGAGGCTCAGCGGGACGTGCACGGCCATCTGGTCACCGTCAAAGTCGGCGTTGAAGGCCGAACAGACCAGCGGATGCAGCTGGATCGCCTTGCCTTCGATCAGCACCGGCTCGAAAGCCTGGATGCCCAGACGGTGCAGCGTCGGCGCCCGGTTCAACATGACCGGATGCTCGCGGATCACCTCGTCGAGAATGTCCCAGACCTCGGGGCGTTCCTTCTCGACCAGTTTCTTGGCCTGTTTTACCGTGCTCGACAGGCCCTTGGCCTCCAGCCGCGAATAGATGAAGGGCTTGAACAGTTCGAGCGCCATCTTCTTGGGCAACCCGCACTGGTGCAGCTTAAGTTCCGGACCGGTCACGATGACCGAGCGGCCCGAGAAGTCCACGCGCTTACCCAGCAGGTTCTGGCGGAACCGGCCCTGCTTGCCTTTCAGCATGTCCGACAGCGATTTCAGCGGGCGCTTGTTGGCGCCGGTGATCACGCGGCCACGACGGCCGTTGTCAAACAGTGCATCGACCGATTCCTGCAACATCCGCTTTTCGTTGCGGACGATGATGTCGGGCGCGCGCAGTTCGATCAGCCGCTTCAGGCGGTTGTTCCGGTTGATGACGCGGCGATACAGATCGTTGAGATCCGAGGTCGCAAAACGGCCGCCATCCAGCGGAACAAGCGGACGCAGTTCCGGCGGGATGACCGGGATCACCGTCAGCACCATCCACTCCGGACGGTTGCCGGATTCCAGGAAGGATTCCACGACCTTCAGACGCTTGATGATCTTCTTGGGCTTCAGTTCGCCTGTCGCCTCCTTCAGATCGGCGCGCAGGGTTTCCGCCTCGGCTTCCAGATCGATCGCTGCCAACATCTCGCGGATCGCCTCGGCGCCGATATTGGCGGTGAAGGCGTCCATGCCATAGGCGTCTTGGGCATCCATATATTCTTCTTCGGTCATCATCTGGCCATAGGTCAGATCGGTCAGACCGGGCTCGATCACCACGTAGTTCTCGAAATACAGAACCCGCTCCAGGTCACGCAGCGTCATGTCCAGCATCAGCCCGATGCGGGACGGCAGCGATTTCAGGAACCAGATATGCGCGACGGGGCTGGCCAGTTCGATATGGCCCATGCGCTCGCGGCGCACTTTCTGCAACGTGACCTCGACGCCGCATTTCTCGCAGACGACACCGCGATACTTCATGCGCTTGTATTTACCGCACAAGCATTCGTAATCCTTGATCGGGCCAAAGATGCGGGCGCAGAACAGACCGTCACGCTCCGGCTTGAACGTGCGGTAGTTGATGGTTTCCGGCTTCTTGATCTCGCCATAGGACCACGACAGGATCCTCTCGGGGCTTGCCAAGCTGACCTTGATCTCGTCAAAGACCTTCGGCGGGGTCAGCGGGTTGAACGGGTTGTTTATCAGTTCCTGGTTCATTTTGATGTCCTCAAATTCGTGCGGTCAGGCTGGGATTTGGCGGGAAGGCGTTTGCAAACGCCTTCCAAAGGGCTTTTCAAAGCCCTTTCACCTCATTCCTCGACCTCCGCATCCAGGAGTTCCATGTTCAGGCCGAGGCCGCGGACTTCCTTCACCAGAACGTTGAAGCTCTCGGGAACGCCCGCCTCGAAATTGTCCTCGCCCTTGACGATGCTTTCGTAGACCTTGGTCCGTCCGGCCACGTCATCCGACTTGACGGTCAGCATTTCCTGCAGGGTATAGGCCGCGCCATAGGCTTCCAGCGCCCAGACCTCCATTTCCCCGAAGCGCTGGCCACCGAACTGCGCCTTGCCGCCCAGCGGCTGCTGGGTGACGAGGCTGTAGGGCCCGGTCGAGCGCGCGTGGATCTTGTCGTCCACCAGGTGGTGCAGTTTCAGCAGGTACTTGACGCCCACCGTCACCGGGCGCGCAAACTGCTCACCGGTGCGGCCGTCGAACAGAACCGACTGTCCGCTTTCGCTGAAGCCCGCGCGTTTCAGCGCATCGTTCACGTCCGCTTCCTTCGCGCCGTCAAAGACCGGGGTCGCGATCGGCACACCACGGGTGACGTTGCCGGCGGCTTCGACCAGTCGGGTCTCGTCCATGTCCGCGATGCCTTCGTCGTAGACATCATCGCCATAGGCCAGGCGCATCGCCTCACGCACCGGCGTCAGGTCGCCCGAGCGGCGATAGTCCTGCAGCGCCTCGTCGATATTGACACCCAGGCCCCGCGCGGCCCAGCCCATGTGGGTCTCGAGGATCTGACCGACGTTCATCCGCGACGGAACACCCAGCGGGTTCAGGCAGAAATCGACCGGGGTGCCATCGGCGAGGAACGGCATGTCCTCCATCGGCACCACTTTCGAGATCACGCCCTTGTTGCCGTGACGCCCGGCCATCTTGTCGCCCGGCTGCAGCTTGCGCTTCACCGCCACGAAGACCTTGACCATCTTCATCACGCCCGGCGGCAGGTCGTCGCCCCGGCGCACCTTCTCGACCTTGTCCTCGAATCGGGCGTCCAGAGCGCGTTTCTGTGCCTCGTACTGCTCGTTCAGGGCCTCGACGATCTTGGCGTCGTCCTCATCCTCGAGCGCCAGTTGCCACCACTGGCCACGCGACAGCGTCTCCAGCAGTTCCTCGGTGATCTGGCTGCCCGCCTTGACCCCCTTGGGTCCCTTCACGGCGATCTTGTCCAGGATCATGTCCTTCAGGCGCGCATAGATGTTGCGGTCCAGAATCGCCAGCTCGTCGTCCCGGTCACGGGCCAGACGCTCGACTTCCTCGCGCTCGATCTGCAGCGCACGCTCGTCCTTCTCGACGCCATGCCGGTTGAACACGCGGACTTCGACGACGGTTCCGAAATCGCCCGGCTTGACGCGCAGGGACGTGTCGCGCACGTCGCTGGCCTTTTCCCCGAAGATCGCACGGAGCAGCTTTTCCTCCGGCGTCATAGGGCTCTCGCCCTTGGGGGTGATCTTGCCCACCAGAATGTCGCCCGGCTCCACATCGGCGCCGATATAGACGATGCCCGCCTCGTCGAGGTTGCGCAGGGCCTCCTCGCCGACGTTCGGAATGTCGCGGGTGATCTCTTCCGGCCCGAGCTTGGTGTCGCGGGCGGCGACTTCGAATTCCTCGATGTGGATCGAGGTGAACACGTCGTCCTGCGCGATCCGCTCGGAAATCAGGATCGAGTCTTCGTAGTTGTAACCGTTCCAGGGCATGAAGGCGACGACCACGTTCTTGCCGAGCGCCAGTTCCCCGATATCGGTGGACGGGCCGTCGGCGATCACCTGGCCCTTCTGAACCGTGTCGCCCACCTTCACCAGCGGACGCTGGTTGATGCAGGTGTTCTGGTTGGACCGCTGGAACTTGCGCATCCGGTAGATGTCCACGCCCGCGTCGCCCAGTTCCAGGTCCTCGGTGGCCCGGATCACGATCCGCTGCGCATCGACCTGGTCGATGATGCCCGTACGTTTCGCCATGATGGCGGCGCCGGAATCCCGCGCCACGACTTCCTCGATGCCGGTGCCGACCAGCGGCGCCTCGGCCCGCAGGAGCGGCACCGCCTGACGCTGCATGTTCGAACCCATCAGGGCGCGGTTGGCGTCGTCGTTTTCCAGGAACGGGATCAGCGAGGCGGCGACGGACACCAGCTGCTTGGGGCTGACGTCGATCAGGTCGACGTTTTCGCGCGGCGCGAGCGTGTAGTCGCCCGACTGGCGCGTGCTGACCAGATCGTTGATGAAATTGCCGTCGGCATCCAAGGTCGCGTTGGCCTGCGCCACGGTGTGACGCATTTCCTCGGTGGCCGACATGTAATGCACTTCGTCGGTCACGTGCCCGTCCTTGACCACCCGGTACGGCGTTTCGATGAAACCATACTTGTTCACCCGCGCAAAGGTCGCGAGGCTGTTGATCAGACCGATGTTCGGGCCTTCCGGAGTTTCGATCGGGCACATCCGGCCATAGTGGGTCGGGTGCACGTCGCGCACTTCGAAACCGGCACGTTCGCGGGTCAGACCACCCGGCCCGAGTGCCGACAGGCGCCGCTTGTGGGTGACTTCAGACAGCGGGTTGGTCTGGTCCATGAACTGCGACAACTGGCTGGACCCGAAGAATTCCCGCACCGCGGCCGCGGCCGGCTTGGCGTTGATCAGGTCCTGCGGCATCACGGTGTCGATCTCGACCGACGACATGCGCTCCTTGATCGCGCGCTCCATGCGCAGAAGGCCGACACGATACTGGTTCTCCATCAATTCGCCAACCGACCGCACACGGCGATTGCCGAGGTGGTCGATATCGTCGATGTCGCCCTTGCCGTCGCGCAATTCCACCAGCGCCTTGACGCAGGCGACGATGTCTTCGCGGCGCAGGGTGCGCTGAGTGTCGTCGGCATCCAGGTCCAGACGCATGTTCATCTTGACCCGGCCCACCGCGGACAGGTCATAGCGCTCGCTGTCGAAGAACAGCGTGTCAAACAGCGCGCTGGCCGCTTCCACGGTCGGCGGCTCGCCCGGTCGCATCACGCGATAGATGTCCATGAGCGCGGTGTCCCGGTTCATGTTCTTGTCCATCGCCATGGTGTTGCGCATGTAGGGACCGACATTGATGTTGTCGATGTCCAGCACCGGAATGTCGGTCACGCCCACGTCGATCAGTTCCTTCACGGTTCCGCCGATCAGGTCGCCGTCCTTGTCGTATTCCAGCGTCAGCTCGTCACCGGCCTCGACATAGATCGCGCCCGTGTCCTCGTCGATGATGTCACGCGCCACGAACTTGCCAACGATGTGTTCGAACGGCACCAGCAACGACTTGACCGCACCTTCCTCGATCAGTTTCTTCACCGCGCGCGGCGTCACTTTCTTGCCGGCTTCGGCGATGATCTCGCCGGTGGCGGCATCGATCAGATCGTAGGTCGGACGGGTGCCGCGCACCCGCTCGGGGAAGAACGGCGTGACCCAGCCTTTGCCCTTCTTCAGCGAATAGCTGACGGTGTCATAATAGGCATCCATGATGGATTCCTGGTCCAGACCCAGCGCATAGAGCAGCGTCGTGACCGGCAGCTTGCGGCGGCGGTCGATACGCGAATAGACGATGTCCTTGGCGTCGAATTCGAAATCCAGCCAGCTGCCGCGATACGGGATGATGCGGCAGGCAAAGAGCAGCTTGCCCGAGGAATGCGTCTTGCCCTTGTCGTGGTCGAAGAACACACCGGGGCTGCGGTGCATCTGGGACACGATCACCCGCTCGGTTCCGTTCACGACGAAGGTGCCGTTGGGAGTCATCAGGGGCATGTCGCCCATGAACACGTCCTGTTCCTTGATGTCCTTGACGGACTTGGCGCCGGTGTCCTCGTCCACATCGAACACGATCAGACGCAGCGTCACCTTGAGCGGCGCGCTGTAGGTCATGTCACGCTGCTGGCATTCCTCGACGTCATACTTCGGCTTTTCCAGTTCGTATTTCACGAACTCCAGCACGCTGGTCTCGTTGAAGTCCTTGATCGGGAACACCGACTGGAACACGCCCATGATGCCTTCGCCGTCGGTCGGCCGGGGCGCGTCGCCGGAGTTCAGGAACAGGTCGTAGGACGATTTCTGAACCTCGATGAGATTCGGCATCTCCAGCACTTCGCGGATCTTGCCATAATATTTACGCAGACGTTTCTGGCCAAGGAAGGATTGAGCCATGTCAGGTGTCACCTTTCGATTTTCTCACCGGTCAAGGATGCCGTCGGGCCCCGGCAGCTTGCCCATACGAGACAGCGTCTTCGGATCAATTCATGGCCACCGTCCCGACTGGCGGCCTCCCGATCCGTGAACACGCCTTGGAAAACGCCCGCGCGATGGGCCCTTGCCAAGACAGGTTCGGCTGGCCCCGGACATCTCCGGAGCCAGCCAAATTCAGACGGTGGGTGATCCCACCACCAGCAGGCTTATGCCAGCTCGACCTCGGCGCCGGCTGCTTCCAGCTTGCCCTTGATCTCTTCGGCTTCGTCCTTGGACACGCCTTCCTTGATCTTGCCGCCAGCTTCGACCAGGTCCTTGGCTTCCTTCAGGCCCAGACCGGTGATTCCGCGCACTTCCTTGATCACGTTGATCTTGGAGGCGCCGGCGTTCTTCAGAACGACGTCGAATTCGGTCTTTTCCTCTTCGGCTGCGCCGCCGGCGTCGCCGGCCGGGCCTGCCATCATGACAGCGCCGCCAGCTGCGGGTTCGATGCCATATTCATCCTTGAGGATGGTTTTCAGTTCTTGTGCTTCAAGCAGGGTCAGACCAACGATCTCTTCTGCCAGTTTCTTCAGATCAGCCATTTTATCAGCTCTTTCCGTTTTCAGTTCGTGTGTTCCAACGACGCGTGTTCATTCACGTGCCGAACTTACAGTGCTCAGGCGGCCGCCTTGTCCTCGATCGTGGACAAGATGGACGCGATATTGCTGGCAGGTGCGCCAATGGCCCCGGCGATGTTGGATGCAGGTGCGCCGATCATGCCGGCGATGGTAGCGATGAGCTCCTCGCGCGACGGCATCTTCGACACGGCCTCGACTCCGGCCCGGTCCAACGCGTTCTCACCCATTGCGCCGCCAAGAATTTCGAACTTCTTGTTTTCCTTGGCGAAATCCTCGGCCACCTTGGCTGCCGCCACGGGATCCTCGGAATAGGTCAGAACCGTCATGCCCGTCAGGAGCGACGTGATCGATTCACACGGCTTTCCCTCAAGGGCGATCTTGGCGAGCCTGTTCTTGGCAACACGCACAGATCCACCCGCGTCGCGTGCACGCGCGCGCAGATCCTGCATCTCAGCAACTGTCAGTCCGACGTAGTGGGCAACCACAACGACGCCAGAGCTTTCAAAGATCTGGCCGAGTTCCTCGACCACTTTCTCTTTCTGGGCTCTATCCACAGTTTCACTCCAAATTGGGAGGTGCGACCCTCCGGCTCAGTTCTGCCGGGACGACAAGCCCCGACAATCGGGTCCTTACGGGTCCTGCGCATCATCCCGGACGGCCGGTCGGCGGTCCAAAGAAACTTTGTCATTTCCCGTCTCGGGCAGGATTTATGGGCATGGCCCACCCACCGTCTCGGACGAACGCCAGAGCGCCCCCGAATCACGGGGGCGCCCGACAGGGGGTAGTTATGCCGCCAGCGCACAAATGTGAAGAGGTGAATGCGTCTTTTGCAGGGACGCATGCTCACGTCCCCGTCATCGAAGCCACGGGATATCTCCCGGTCCGGCCGTGCCGGGGCCGGGGTATCGCCTGAAAACCGCAGACTGGTAACGCCCAAAGCCGTTTCCGCCAGCCGGAAATGCTGCGGGAACGCCGCGTGCGAAACCGCCCGGACACCGGACCCGCGGCCGATTTCCGTTCAGGCGCCGGAAGCGAGAAGGCGCGCCGTTTTCACGACGCGCCTTTCCGAACAGATACCTGCAACCTGGATCAGTCGCCGGTGGCGCTGGCCACGTCGATCGTGACGCCCGGACCCATGGTCGAACTGATCGCGATCTTTTTCATGTAGGTGCCTTTGGCCCCCGACGGCTTTGCGCGCGCAACGGCATCCACGAAGGCCTTGATGTTTTCCACCAGCTTGGCCTGGTCAAAGGACACCTTGCCGACGCCGCCATGAACCACGCCGCCTTTCTCGACCTTGAACTGGACCTCGCCGCCCTTCGCGGCCTTGACCGCGTCCGCGACCTCCATCGTCACCGTTCCGACCTTGGGGTTCGGCATCAGGTTGCGCGGCCCGAGGACCTTGCCCAGGCGGCCGACGATCGGCATCATGTCCGGCGTCGCGATGCAGCGGTCGAATTCGATCTTGCCGCCCTGCACGATTTCCATCAGGTCCTCGGCGCCGACGATATCCGCTCCGGCGGCCTGAGCTTCGTCAGCCTTGGCGCCACGGGCGAACACGGCGACGCGCACGGTCTTGCCGGTGCCGTTGGGCAGGCCGACGACGCCACGGACCATCTGGTCGGCATGGCGCGGGTCGACACCCAGGTTGACGGCCAGTTCAATGGTCTCGTCGAATTTCGCGTTGGCGTTTCCCTTGACCAGAGCGACGGCATCCTCGACCGACAGATCGCTCTTGCCGGCAAATGCTTCACGTGCGGCGCGGGTGCGTTTTCCGAGTTTTGCCATCTTACTTCACCTCGATGCCCATGGAGCGGGCAGAGCCCAGGATGATCTGCATCGCGCCTTCGATGTCGTTGGCGTTCAGATCCTTCATCTTGGCCTCCGCGATCTCGCGCACCTGCGCGACGGTCACGGTGCCGACGGTTTCGCGGGACGGCGTCTTGGCGCCGGACTTCAGCTTGGCCGCCTTCTTCAGGAAATAGGACGCCGGGGGCGTCTTGATGTCCATGGTGAAGGACTTGTCCTGATAGTAGGTGATCACGGTCGGACACGGGGCACCGGGTTCCATGTCGGCGGTCTTGGCATTGAACGCCTTGCAGAATTCCATGATGTTGATGCCGCGCTGACCCAGGGCGGGTCCGACCGGCGGCGACGGGTTTGCCTGCCCGGCAGGCACTTGCAGCTTCATGCTGCCGACGAGCTTCTTGGCCATTGGCCTTCTCCTTTTACAGCACTGACGGATCGCGTTCCGTCAGCAGGTTTTGCCCGTGGTCCGGTGCGCCGCGCGCGTGCTGCGCCGCCTCCCACGTTTCGACTCGCCCCGAAGGACGATCCGTGTCCGATATCCAATCCGGAACCGACATGCAAGGGTGGTGAACCCGCGGTGGCAGCACGGGTACAGCCGCCGGCGGGCCAACCGTCCGCTGCGCCCAATTCGACAAACGCGTCGTTTTGTGGCATATTTTCCAGACGGCCAGAACGAAACGGATCGGGGACGGAAACACCCGCAATCGCCATGCGCCATCGATTGATCGCCGCCATTCTCATTTCCCTGCTCGGGGTCTCGCTGCTGCCGCGATCGGCTGCGGCCGCCGGCAGCGACTGCTCTCTGGCGTTGGTCTTCGCGCTTGATATATCCGTCAGCGTCGACGAAACCGAGTATCGCCTGCAACGCGAAGGTCTTGCCGCAGCCCTGAACGACCCCGAAGTCAGCGCGCTGATCCTTCAGCAACCGGACGCCGTGGCGATGCTGGTTTTTGAATGGAGCAGCCACCGCCACCAATCGGTCAAGGTGCCGTGGCATATGATCGAAACCCGGACCGACCTGTCCCGTTTCACCGCCAGTCTGATCGATTATCCGGGCTTTCCTCACTTCTATCCCACGGGTGTGGGCCGCGCTGTCGCCTTCGGCCTGACTGCGCTTGCCGAACAGTCCCAATGCACCCGGCGGGTTCTGGACGTGTCGGGCGATGGCGTGAACAATGATGGCTACGCGCCGGACAACGCATACAGGCATTTTCCCGTGGACGGCGTGACGGTCAACGGCCTGGTCATCCTGGGCGCCGATGCCGATGTCCTGTCCTACTACCTGGACAATGTCCGGTTCGGACCTGGCGCCTTCGTCGAAGTCGCCGGCAGTTTTGCTCAGTATGAACAGGCCATGAAGCGCAAACTGCTGCGGGAAATCGGCGTCCGGCAGTTCGTGTCAAACGAAGGTTCCGTCAGCACGCGCTGAAACGCAGCCTGTCGCCATTTGAATTCGTGCAACGCGAAACGCCGCGACCGGCGATCCGGGATGACACCGAATGGCTTCAGCTTTGCTTGGTGACCTGGGTGAATTCCAGTTCGACCGGAGTTTCGCGGCCGAAGATCGACACCGACACCTTCAGGCGCTGGTTGTCCTCGTCCACTTCCTCGATCATGCCGTCGAAATCCTCGAACGGGCCGTCGTTGACCTTCACCCTCTCGCCGATCTCGTAATGGATCAGGGTGCGCGGGGCCTCTTCGCCTTCCTGCACGCGGTTCATAATCGCATTCAGTTCCGCGTCGCGCATCGGCATCGGGCGGCCCTGCGGCCCAAGGAACCCGGTGACGCGGTTGATCGAGTTGATCAGGTGATAGCCCTGGTCGCTCATTTCCATGTGCACGAGAACGTAGCCCGGCATGAAGCGGCGCTCGGTCGTGACCTTCTTGCCGCGGCGCACCTCGATCACTTCCTCGGTCGGCACCAGAACTTCGTCGATCTGATCCTCGAGCCCCTGCTCGGCGACCGACGTGCGAATCTGCTCCGCGATCTTCTTCTCGAAATTCGAGAGAACACTGACCGAGTACCACCGTTTCGCCATGAACCTTGCCGTCCTTGTCCTGCCCGGCCCGTCCGCAAGACGCCGCCGTTATCTTGAATTGCCGGGCGCGGTCGTTGCGCCCTGCCCCGGAATAAAAAGCGGCGCGCAACACGAATCGCCGCACGCCCATACCGAGATAGGCCGTCACCTACCCGCCAGCGGCCCATTGATCAAGGGCTTTGGCCGCATTTGTTGCGGACCGGCGCCGACGCGCCGCCGTCAGCCAAACACCCCGAGAATGCCTTGCAGGCCGTAGCGGATCAGGATGTCGACCAGCGCGAAGAACACCGCTGTCAGCGCCGCCATGATGAACACCATCACCGTGGTCAGGAACACCTCGCGGCGGGTCGGCCAGACCACCTTCGCCACTTCGGCGCGGACCTGCTGGATGAACTGGATCGGATTGGTTGTGGCCATTGCTCGGGGAACTCTCTGCTAGCGGACGGTTGGCACATAAAGAGATCGCGGTGCCATTTCAACCCCGCGGACGCCGGGCCGCGCAAGCGCCGCCCGCTCCCGTCGCGACGGGCGGTCCTGGCAGGGGCTGAGGGACTCGAACCCACGACCCTCGGTTTTGGAGACCGATGCTCTACCAACTGAGCTAAACCCCTAGGACCGCGCTTTTCCTATGACAGGCCGACCGAGGGGGCAAGTGCTATTTGGATCCGCCGCCCGTCCTTCGCGCGGCAAATTGCAGGCGGCCCGACAATTTTCCCCCCGCGCATTCCAGACCGGCGCGGGATTGCATATGTAGAGACAAACAGTGGGGAGAATCCGGTGAGCCTGCGGAAAAGGATCGCGGACAGCGCATGGTTCAACGACTCTCTCGAAGGGGCGTTCGCCGCCTATATCCGGTTCGCCCATCGCACTTCGACCTGGCAGCGCATCGGGTTCGAACCGATGGAAGACGCGGTGCGCGCCGGGGAGCCGGTCATCATGGCGCTCTGGCACCAGCGGCTGATGATGGCCCCTTTCATGTTCGACACGTCGCTGGGGCCGATCTGCTCGCTGACCTCCTCGGCCCGCGCGGGCAGCGCGGTCGGGCGGATGCTCGGCCGGTTCGGTTTCGACACCGTCCCGATGTCCAGCCACAAGCGCCACGTCGCCCTGTCCCGGATCGTTCTCGGCAAGATGCGCGACGGCGTTTCCATCGGCATCGCCACCGACGGGCCGCGTGGCCCGGCGCGCATCGCCTCGACCGTGCCGCTGGTCTGGGCGCGCGCCTCGGGCAAGCGGGTCTTCGTCGTCGCCTATGCCGCCAACCGCCAGATCAGTTTTCCGACCTGGGACCGGATCACCCTGCCCGCGCCGTGGTCGCGCGGCGTCCTGATCTGCCGCGAGTGGGATGAAACCGTACCGCGCAAGTCCACGGACGCCGAAACCGAGGCCCTGCGGCTGAAACTCGAGGCCGCGCTCAACGACGTGACCGACGCCGCCGACCGCGCCGTCGGGCGGCCCCTGCCCTGATCCGACCGCCTTGCCCGGTTCAATCGGGGCGGGACACCGCAAAACGGGCCGCTCCAACGCGGAGCGACCCGGTCGCCATACCCCGTGGATTTACGGGCAACACCGAACTCGTTATCCCCGCGCCTCACTCCGCGCGGGGTACACTTGGCGACAACGGTCCGGGCCGGCCCGCAAAGCGGCCCACCCGGCTGTCAGGTCTTCCTTTTGCGCCGCAGGGCGGCCAGCCCGCCGAGCAGCGGCACGGTCCAGGCATCGATGCCGACCGACGCACCGTTCAGAAAACCTTCGACACTGTAGCTGACGGCGCCCCGCCCCCGCGGCGCCCAAATAGCCGGCAAAGGGGGTCAGGGAAAAGACACCGCCACCCGGTTTGGTGATGGTCAGCGTGCCGTCCGTAGAATTGCTCGCGGGGTCAATGGAATTCGACGGGGAAAAGCCATTGATGCCGCTTGCGGATGGGGGAAGTTGATCCCCAACGGCCGCGGAGGTGAGCGCCGCGAAGGCGGCGGAGGGGGCAAGGGTTTTCATACGATCTTTATAAAATATGGCCCAAAAACATTGCCAGATCATACTAATGGCCGCGAACCCTTAAGAATATCCGATATGCGAAACACCAATCCGGTTCACGAAAACCCGGCAGGAATATTTTTCTTCAAGACAACCTCCGGCAGAGGTTTCCTACGGCTCATCGCGAACAGGTTGCCCAGAGTCCGTGGCCAATGGTCCTGCGCCGCGAATCGCAAATGCAAAAGGGCGGCCCGAACGGACCGCCCTTCCCGAATTCTCTTCGATCAACCGCGTATTCTGACCCGATTTACTCGATGATTTTGGAGACGACGCCGGCGCCGACGGTGCGGCCGCCTTCGCGGATGGCGAAGCGCAGGCCCTGTTCCATCGCGATCGGCGCGATCAGTTCGACGCCGAAGCTCACGTTGTCGCCCGGCATCACCATCTCGGTGCCCTCGGCCAGCTGAACCGTCCCGGTCACGTCCGTCGTGCGGAAGTAGAACTGCGGCCGGTAGTTGGCGAAGAACGGCGTGTGGCGGCCGCCCTCTTCCTTGGTCAGGATATAGGCTTCGGCCTCGAACTTGGTGTGCGGCTTCACCGAACCCGGCTTGCACAGCACCTGGCCGCGCTCGACGCCGTCACGGTCGACGCCGCGCAGCAGCGCGCCGATGTTGTCGCCCGCCTCGCCGCGGTCCAGCAGCTTGCGGAACATCTCGACGCCGGTGCAGGTGGTCTTCTTGGTGTCGCGGATGCCGACGATCTCGATCTCGTCGCCGACGTTGATCACGCCGCGCTCGACACGGCCGGTCACCACGGTGCCGCGGCCGGAGATCGAGAACACGTCCTCGATCGGCATCAGGAACGGCTGGTCCACGGCGCGCTCGGGCGTCGGGATCCATTCGTCCACCGCCTTCATCAGCGCGCGGATCGAGTTCTCGCCGATCTCCGGGTCGCGGCCTTCCATCGCCGCCAGGGCCGAACCGGGGATGACCGGGATGTCGTCGCCGGGATATTCGTAGGAGGACAGCAGCTCGCGGATCTCCATCTCCACCAGCTCCAGCAGTTCCTCGTCATCCACCTGATCGACCTTGTTCATGTAGACGACCATCGTCGGGATGCCGACCTGGCGGCCCAGCAGGATGTGCTCGCGGGTCTGCGGCATCGGGCCGTCCGCCGCGTTCACCACCAGGATCGCGCCGTCCATCTGGGCAGCGCCGGTGATCATGTTCTTCACATAGTCCGCGTGACCCGGGCAGTCCACGTGGGCATAGTGGCGCGCGTCGGTCTCGTATTCCACATGCGCGGTGGAAATCGTGATCCCGCGGGCCTTCTCTTCCGGCGCGCCGTCGATCTGGTCATACGCCTTGAAATCGCCGAAATACTTCGTGATCGCAGCCGTCAGCGTCGTCTTGCCGTGGTCAACATGCCCGATCGTCCCGATGTTCACATGCGGCTTGTTACGCTGAAATTTTTCCTTACCCATCTGCAGGCGCCTTTTTCATTTTGGGGGGTCCAGCGACCCTGATTTACGTCGATTGCGCGCGCGACATATGAGGTTCGGCCGGGAAAATCAAGCCTGTCCGCGGCGCCCGGATCATTCCGCTGGAACGGCGCCGGCCGGGCCGGCCGCGGCCTCGTCGATGACGGTTCCGGGGTCCCTGTCGAACCAGCCGTCTTCCAGGTGCCGTTCCTGCAGCCAGTCGCCCAGCTGGTCCAGCGCATTGGCCGTCAGACCGTCCATCTGTTCCTGCTTCGTCCGCTCCCGGCCGGACCCCTTGAAGAAGGTCGTGACCGTCGAATCCTCGACCACCGTGATCTGATGCACTTCGTCGTTCAGCTTCTTTCCGAGCGCGTCGTCCCAGACCGTGACATTCAGGATCAGCATCGACCGGGGATTGTAGATGAACCCTTCCGGCGCCAGCATATAGCCTTCCACGCTGATACCGAAGTGATAGAGCTGATCGCCATCGAATGCGCCAAATCTCTGCTGCACGGCAGACTTGATGGTGGTTTCCCATTCCTCTGCGGTGGCGTCGCGGGAAATCGGACCCTGCCGCATCTTGTCGGCGACGACGACGTTGTGGCCGAGTTTGAACTCGCCCAGCGAGTCCGGTGTGCGGTCCTGCGGTCCGGTGTTGCAGGCCGCCAGAATGGCCAGTCCCGTCAGCAAGGCAAGGGTGCGGATCATGCTCGTCTCTCAGTTCTTTCGATCTGGCCCCAGATAGACCAGCAAGCCGACAGAGGCAAACCCTGCCTGACGGGATTCGACCGCGCCATTTCACAACGGCGCGACAATCCGCCGGGTTCAGCCGAACCTGTTGTTGCGCGGAAATCCGTATGGCGGCCGCTTGCCGACGCCGGCACGTTTCCCCAGCCATTCGGTCATGTCCGGTTCGTGGCGGGTCTTGCCGCCACCCATTTCCCAGCTCAGCCCGTCGGACCAGTTGAAGGTCGTGAGGTCCGACAGCCCTCCATCCAGTTCGAGCGATCCCTGCTTGCCACGCGCCATGTTGTATTTCTGAAGCCGCACACCCTTGCCCCGGCCCATCTCGGGCAGTTCCGACGCTGGGAACACCAGGAACTTGCCGTTCTGGGACACGATGGCCACGTGGTCTCCGGTCAGCGGCCGGCAGATCTGCGCCTGCGCCGCATCCCCGACATTCAGCACCTGTTTTCCGTTGCGTGTCTGCGCCACGACATCGGCCTCGGGCACGACGAACCCGTTTCCGGCGGAGGAGGCCACCAACAACCTGCGGTCCGGGTCATGAATAAAAAGATCGACGATCTCGGCCTCGTTGGGCAGATCGACCATCAGGCGCAGCGGTTCGCCCATGCCCCTCCCGCCCGGCAGGTTGGCCGCCGACAGGGTGTAGAACCGGCCATTGCTGCCGAAGACCAGAAGCCGGTCGGTCGTTTCGGCATGGAAGATGAAACGCGGGCCATCGCCATCCCTGAACTTGAGCTCGCGGGCCAGGTCGATATGGCCGGTCATGGCGCGAATCCAGCCCATCTGGGAACAGACGACGGTAATCGGTTCGCGGTCGATCATCGCCTCGAGCGGCACTTCTTCGACTTCGGCGGCCTCTTGCAGCAGGGTGCGCCGGGCGCCACCCTCGTAGTTCTTGCCAAAGGTCTCTCTCGTTTCCTTCAGCTGTTCGGCGATCCGCGACCATTGCAGGTCGTCGCTGTCCAGCAGGTCTTCCAGATCCTGCCGTTCCTGCAACAAGGCGTCGTATTCGCTGCGCAGTTCCATTTCCTCGAGGCGGCGCAGCGACCGCAGGCGCATGTTCAGGATCGCATCGACCTGCACTTCGGACAGTTCGCCTTCGCCCGGAGGCGGCGGCAGGTAATCCTTTTCCGACGTGGCCCGGACAAACGCGCGCGACCAGTCCTCGCGCATCATCGCGGCCTTGGGATCGTCGTCATAGCGGATGATGTCGATAACCCGGTCGAGGTTAAGAAAGGCGGTGATGAAGCCTTCCAACACTTCGAGCCGGTGGTCGATTCTGGCCAGCCGGTGCCGGCTGCGCCGGATCAGAACCTCCTGCCGGTGATCCAGAAACGCGCGCAGAACCTCCTTGAGGCTGCACACCTTCGGCGTCACCCCGTCGATCAGCACGTTCAAGTTGAGGCTGAAACGGACCTCCAGATCGGAGTTCCGATACAGCATCCCCATCAGAACCTCGGGGTCCACGTTCTTTGAGCGCGGCTCCAGGACCATGCGGATGTCGTCAGCGCTTTCATCCCGGATGTCGGCCAGAATCGGGACCTTCTTGGACTGGATCAGTTCCGCGATCTTTTCGATCAGCCTGGATTTCTGAACCTGATAGGGAATCTCGGTGACGACGACCTGCCATTGACCTCGGCCCAGGTCCTCGATCTCGTATTTGCAGCGCAGACGGAACGATCCGCGGCCGGTGCGATAGGCGGCAGCGATATTCTCGGGAGGCTCCACGATCACGCCACCGGTGGGGAAATCGGGGCCTGGCACGTCATTCAGGAGCGTATCGTCTTGCGTGTTGGGATTTTTGATAAGCCGCAAGCAGGCGTCGCACAGTTCAGCGATGTTATGCGGCGGGATGTTGGTCGCCATGCCGACGGCGATGCCCGACGATCCGTTGGCGAGCAGGTTCGGAAACTGCGCCGGCAGCACGACCGGTTCGCGCAGCGTACCGTCGTAATTGTCGCGGAAATCGACCGCGTCCTCGTTCAGCCCGTCGAGCAGCGCCTCGGCGACGATGGTCATGCGCGCCTCGGTGTAGCGGGAGGCTGCCGGGTTGTCGCCGTCGATATTGCCGAAATTACCCTGCCCGTCGACCAGCGGATAGCGGACGTTGAAATCCTGCGCCAGCCGCGCCATCGCGTCGTAGATCGCGGCGTCGCCATGCGGGTGGTAATTGCCCATGACATCGCCGGAAATCTTCGCGGACTTGCGGAATCCTCCGGTCGAGGACAGGCGCAATTCCCGCATCGCAAAGAGGATTCGCCGGTGCACCGGCTTCAGACCGTCCCGTGCGTCCGGCAGGGCGCGATGCATGATCGTCGATAACGCATACGTGAGGTAACGTTCGCCAATAGCGCGGCGCAGCGGTTCGGAAATCTCATCCGGCCCGTCTGGCGCCTTCATCTTGGGGTCATCAACCATATCGCTCATAGATGCTGTGATACGCGCCCGTTTCGTCCGGGTAAAGCGATGGCGACAGTTTTTATTTCCGGCGGGTTTCGCCCCCGTTCGTGCCGTCGCATCGGTGAAATCCGGCCGTTTGTCGTGCCCCGAATCGCCGGAGGGCCTATACTCTTGTCATACTGGCCCGAACGCATTCGGGCGGATTGTTTTTCTTGATGTTTGGGGGCGCCGATCATGCGCTTGATCGTTTCGAGTTTCGCCATTCTTGCAGCGGTCTTCTATGAACTGAGCGGCGGGGCGGATTTTCAGCCACCCGAACCGCCGGAACCCGTTGCGCGAGTCGAAACGAGACCGTCCCCGACCTCCCTGCCCGACCTGGCGCGGCCCGCCACCCGGACCCCTCTGGCCCAGAGCCGCGAACGCATTGCCGCAAGACGGGTTGCCGACCAGGTCGCGGAAAAGCCAGCGGCCGTCGAAACGGTGCCGCCCGCCGCATCGGAAAGCCGGGGCGCGGCGCAGGTGCGCTCCAGCCTGAGCCAGGGGCTGACGCTCCTGCCTGCGGCGGACCGGAACGGGTCCATGCAACTGGTTTCGCTGGAACTTGGCGCTTCGGGTTTGCGCCAGGCGCCTCCGAAGGCCGATTCCGCGGAAGAAACCACCGCCGTGCCACGAACGGACCCCTTGCCGGACACCGAAAAGGACCTGCGCGAAGTGACCGGAACGCGGGTCAACATGCGCGACGGGCCGGGCACGATCTATCCCGTTGTGGCGCGACTCGACATCGGGCACAAGGTGGAAATCCTGAGCGACAGCGGCACCGGCTGGCTGCGCCTGCGGATCCTGCCCGAACAGCAGCTTGGCTGGATCTCGTCCTCGCTGATCAGCCCGGCGGACCGTTGAGACCCACCGGTTGCACGATCCCTGGTTCGCAGGCATAGGGAAGGCGTCGTCGCAGCCAGGTCATCCGGTCCCACCATGTCAAAATCGATACTGATCACGGGATGCTCATCGGGCATCGGACTGGACGCGGCGCGGGGCCTTCGCAGCCGCGGGTGGCGGGTCTTTGCCTCTTGCCGGCAGCAGGAAGACTGCGAAAGGCTGGCCGCCGAAGGGTTTGACAGCCCGCGCATCGACTATTGCGACGAAGACAGCATCGCCAGCGGCCTGGCGCAGGTTCTGGACGCGACCGGCGGAACGCTCGACGCGCTGTTCAACAACGGCGCGCACCAGTTGGCGGGCCTCGTGGAAGATCTGCCGACCGATGGCCTGAGGGCGATCTTTCAGGCGAACCTGTTCGGCTGGCACGAACTGACGCGGCGCGTGATCCCCGTCATGCGGGCACAGGGTCATGGGCATATCGTTCAATGCTCTTCCGGGCTTGGATTCGTGGCGATCCCCTGGCGCGGCGCCTATACGGCGACAAAACACGCGCTGGAGGGACTGAGCGACACGTTACGTGTGGAACTGCGCGGCACCGGCATCCGGGTCGTGCTGATCGAACCCGGTCCGATCACAACCATGTTCCGCGAAAAGGGGATCCCCTATTTCGAGAAATACATCGACTGGCGCAATGCCCCCCGCCGCGCCGACTACGAAAGCCGGCTGATTCCGCGCATGAAGAACGGAAGCGGACCCGACAGGTTCGAATTGCCGGCCAGCGCCGTGACGGCGAAACTGATCCGGGTCCTGGACAGCGCGGACCCCGATCCGCGATACTATGTGACCACCGCAACCTATATCGGCGGCTACCTGAAACGGGTGCTGTCCAGCAGGATGATCGACCGCATCGTGTCCCGGATCTGAAAAACCGGTTCGCTTTTCCGTCCCGGACCGCTACATCACGCCGGGAATGCACAACAATGGCGGGGATGGCATGGGCGATCCGTTCTTCTTGATTATTATCCTGGCCGTCGCTGCGGTCCTTGTGGTCCTGATGATAGGGATCGGAGGTTTCGCCAAGGGTGGCGCGTTCAATCAGAAATACGGCAACAAGATGATGCAGTTGCGGATCGCGGCCCAATTCGTGGCGGTGGTCCTCATCCTTCTCTACATCTGGCTGCGCTGAAACGGGAAGAATTCGAATGGTCGTTCTCAACAAGATCTACACCAGGACCGGCGACGCGGGCGAGACCGCGCTCGGCAACGGGAACCGGGTGGCCAAGTTCGATCTGCGGGTGTCTGCCTACGGAACCTCGGATGAGCTGAACAGTGTCCTCGGTGTCGCGCGGCTCCACGCCGACGGAGACATCGACACAGCGCTGTCGCGCATCCAGAACGATCTGTTCGATCTCGGGGCGGACCTGTGTCGCCCGGACATGGATGCCGATGCCAGCGCGGAATATCCGCCGCTGCGCGTGATCGACAGCCAGGTGACCCGGCTGGAAACCGAAATCGACGCGATGAATGCGAATCTCGAACCGCTGCGCAGCTTCATCCTGCCCGGCGGCACCCCGCTGGCGGCGCAGCTTCACGTCTGCCGCACGGTGGCGCGGCGGGCCGAGCGCCTGACCGTGGAACTGGCGGCCCTCGACGGCGTGAACCCGGCCGCTGTGAAATATCTGAACCGGCTCAGCGACTGGTTTTTCGTCGCCGCCCGGACCGCGAACAATGGCGGCAAGGACGATGTTTTGTGGGTGCCGGGCGCCAACCGCTGACCGATCCCGATGGCCGCCACCCGCCTGCCGAAGAAAAAACGCGACGTCCCCGACCCTTGACGTGACGATTTTGCCCTGTTTCACACGTCGCCACCCCGTTATCTAATCCGGGAATGCATTGGACCGAGTCGCTGATCGGCTTGGGTTTTATTGAGGAGAGAAACGCCCATGAAGGTATTGGTGCCTGTCAAGCGCGTCATCGACTACAATGTGAAAGTGCGCGTGAAAGCGGACGGAAGCGGTGTCGATCTGGCCAACGTGAAAATGTCGATGAACCCGTTCGACGAGATTGCCGTGGAAGAGGCGATCCGGCTGAAGGAAGCGGGCAAGGCGGAAGAAATCGTCGCCGTCAGCATCGGCGTCAAACAGGCGCAGGAGACGCTGCGCACGGCGCTGGCGATGGGGGCCGACCGCGCCATTCTCGTGGTGGCCGCCGACGACGTGCACACCGATATCGAACCGCTGGCCGTTGCGAAGATCCTCAAAGCCATCGTCGATGAAGAACAGCCGGGCCTCGTGCTCTGCGGCAAGCAGGCGATCGACAACGACATGAACGCGACCGGGCAGATGCTGAGCGCGCTGCTCGGCTGGTCCCAGGGCACCTTTGCGTCCGAACTCGGTATCGACGGCGACCACGCCGTGGTGACCCGCGAGGTCGATGGCGGGTTGCAGACGATCAAGGTCAAGATGCCGGCGATCGTGACCGTGGACCTGCGCCTGAACGAGCCGCGCTATGCGTCGCTCCCGAACATCATGAAGGCCAAGAAGAAGCCGCTGGACGAAAAGACCGCCGCCGATTACGGCGTCGACGTCACCCCGCGGCTGCAGATTGTCGGCACCGCCGAACCGTCCGCGCGGGCAGCGGGCATCAAGGTGGGCTCGGTCGACGAGCTGGTCGCGAAACTCAAGGAAGTGGGGGCTGTATAATGGCTGTTCTTTTGCTTGCCGAAGTCACGGATGGCGAACTGGCGCTGGACGCGACCGCAAAGGCGGTGACCGCCGCGAAACAACTGGGTGAGGTGACCGCGCTCTGCGCCGGGGCCCATGCCGCCGCCGCCGGCGAAGCCGCCGCCAGGATCGACGGTGTTTCGAAGGTGCTGGTCGCCGAGGACCCGTCGCTGGGCCACCGCCTCGCGGAATCGACGGCGGCGCTGATCGTGTCGCTGGCCGGCGACTACGAACACATCGTCGCCCCCGCGACCACCGATGCCAAGAACGTGCTGCCGCGCGTGGCGGCATTGCTGGATGTGATGGTGATCTCGGATGCATCCGGCGTGGTCGATGGCGACACGTTCGAACGCCCGATCTATGCCGGCAATGCGATCCAGACCGTGAAGTCGTCGGACGCCAAGAAGGTGGTGTCGTTCCGCACCTCGACCTTCGACGCCGCGGGCGAAGGTTCCGCCGTCCCGGTCGAAACGATCGCCGCCGCCGCCGATCCGGGCCTGTCGTCCTGGGTCGAGGACAAGGTCGCCGCCAGCGACCGTCCGGAACTGACCAGCGCCGGCGTTGTCGTGTCCGGCGGACGCGGCGTCGGGTCGGAAGACGATTTCACGCTGATCGAGAAGCTGGCCGACAAGCTCGGCGCCGCCGTTGGCGCGTCGCGTGCGGCGGTGGATTCCGGCTATGCCCCGAACGACTGGCAGGTTGGCCAGACCGGCAAGGTGGTCGCGCCCGACCTCTATATCGCGGTCGGCATTTCCGGTGCGATCCAGCATCTCGCCGGCATGAAGGACAGCAAGGTCATCGTGGCCATCAACAAGGACGAAGAAGCGCCGATCTTCCAGGTCGCCGATTTCGGCCTCGTCGCGGACCTGTTCACAGCCGTCCCGGAACTCACCGAAAAGCTGTAACGGCGTCCTGCCCCGCAGGACCCTGACCGGATCGAGGCCCGCACGAACAGGTGCGGGCCTGTTTCGTTTCACCTACAGCAGCGCAGGCAGTTCGTTCGCCAGCATCGCCGCGATCCTGGAATGGGTTTCAGGGCCGATCGTCTGTTCGGCGGCCGGTGCCTGGAGCGGCCCGAACTGCATGCCGGCAAGTTCGCCCGCGCGCCCGGCCGTGCGCACCGGGATCTCCACGATGCAGGCCGTCTCGCCGCGCAGCTCATCAAGCATGGCGCGGGTCACAAGGCACGGAGCGCCCACCGTATCCAGAGCCTCCGCCGCGTCGTGGCCTTCGTGCCGCAACCAGAGCAACGCGGTCCTGGGCCCAAGTTTGCCAAGCAGGATCCGCATGCGCGCGACCCAGGCATCCTGAAGGTCCTCGCGGACGACACGAAAGCGTTCCGGCGATATGCCGTGCAGCGTCGACAGGAGATGCCTATTGAAATGGAATTCCGTGAAATCCACGTCGCTATAGATTTTCTTCAGCAGGGTGGACGCTTCGAGGAAGCGGTCGTTCCGCCGCGGATGGACCCGGTAGTAGCGGTTCGTCAGATTCTGCGCGCCCATCACCTGGATGACGGTAAACCTTGCGGATCCCGCGATCTCCAGAAGATCCGGATCGTTGACGAACGCATCCACGCCGGCATTCACGCATCCCAGATTGACACAGGCGATATCCATCGCTGCCTCTGTCAGGGCCGCGAACGGCTTTTCCACGAATTTTCCGTAGGTTTCGCTGCCGCCCAGAAACGAGAGATACGGCTGTTCAAGGTCTCGACTTGGTCCGCGAACCAGCAATTTCGATGCCCCATATCGACAGGGGGTATCATCAAGCGCATGCGCGCCCGGCACTTCAAAACTCATCATTCCCACCAGAATTGATTTTCACCCAGGATCAGCTTTGCCCGGAAATCCTTTCGATTCGGCTAAATGGCGCATTTGACGCAAATGGAGCGCGACTCTGCCTCTTGTCGCGGGTGGCTCGCGCCCGATAAGGTCAACCGACGCAAGACGAAAGGCAAGGCGATGGGTATTCAGACAATCGGCGTGATCGGAGCGGGCCAGATGGGCAACGGCATTGCGCATGTCATGGCGCTTGCCGGATATGACGTGCTGATGAACGACATCAGCCAGGACGCCCTGGACGCCGCGATTTCGAGCATCGACGGCAATCTGGCGCGCCAGGTGTCGCGCGGAAAGGTCAGTGACGCGGACAAGGCGGCGGCCATGCAGCGGATCGGAACGACCCTGTCCCTGCCCGATCTCGGCAAGACCGATCTGGTGATCGAAGCCGCGACCGAACGCGAAAGCGTCAAACAGGCTATTTTCGAGGACCTGCAACCGCATCTGCTGCCGCACACGATTCTGACGTCCAACACCTCGTCGATCTCCATCACCCGTCTGGCCAGCCGGACGGACCGGCCGGAACGGTTCATGGGCTTCCATTTCATGAATCCGGTTCCGGTGATGCAGCTGGTGGAACTGATCCGCGGTATTGCGACGGACGAACCGACCTATACCGCCTGCCGGGAAGTCGTGGACCGGCTTGGCAAGACGGCCGCCAGCGCCGAGGATTTTCCGGGTTTCATCGTCAATAGGATCCTGATGCCGATGATCAACGAAGCCGTCTATACGCTCTATGAAGGCGTCGGGAATGTTCAGTCGATCGACCAGTCGATGAAGCTGGGCGCCAACCATCCGATGGGTCCCCTGGAATTGGCGGATTTCATCGGGCTGGACACCTGCCTTGCGATCATGAACGTGCTGCACGACGGATTGGCGGACACGAAATACCGCCCCTGCCCGCTGCTGACGAAATATGTCGAAGCCGGGTGGCTGGGTCGAAAAAGCAAGCGCGGTTTCTACGACTACCGTGGCGACGTGCCGGTTCCGACACGCTGACCGGCACCGAGAACCGCCGTTCTTTCCTGGCTCGATTGGGGTTCCGGGGAACAGTTGCCCCGGTTCACGCTTGCGTCACTTGCCCAGATCAAGCGTGTGCTGACGCAACCACGCCATGAAGCCGCGCGGATCGGTTTCCAGCCGGGCCATTTCCTCTTCGCGGACCGGCTCTCCGACGATCGGGGCCTGGGGCTTATTGCAGGACCTTACGATCTCGTGCAGCAGCAATCCCTGCCGCAAGACCGGAGAAATCCGGTTTGCGATCTGGTAGGCCCGTGAATTGCTGCCCGGAAAATAGATCGGAACCACCTTGGCGCCCGACCTGCGGATCATCTTGGCGGTGAAGACGTTCCATTCCTTTTCGACCGCAGGTCCGAACCAGCTTTCCGAAGACATCACCACGCCGGACGGAAACAGGGCAACGACGCCGCCGTTCTCAAGATGGGACATCGCATTGGCGCGCATCTCGACCATCTTGCGCTGCGCTTCGGGATCATGCGGAAAGGGCACGGGGATCATGAAGGAGGTTGCGGCCTCGTCCAGACCGGTCAGCACCGAGCGGGTCAGGATGCGATAATCCAGCCGGACACGCCCGATCAGGTCGGCAAAGATCATTCCGTCGACCATGCCATGGGGATGGTTCGCGACGACGACGACGGGGCCTTCCTTCGGGATGTTGGCCAGCTGTTCCAGCGGCGTCCGAAGCTCGATCCCCATGACGTTGAGAGCCCCGCGCCAGAATTTCTGCCCGCGGTAGTTCTCGTTGGTTCGCTCGAACCGTTTCACCATCTTCAGGATCGTTAGCTTGCCGGTGAACCATTCGATCGCGCGGATTGCAAACGCCGTCCAGGGATCGTCAAAGGAATTGGCGTAGGTCAGCGTGCGCCTGTCATAGACTTCGCCCTTCGGCTTGTCCGTCTCGGGCACAATCGTTGATGTGCTGTCTCGTGCCGTATCCACCAATTTTCCGTTCCTGTTCCATACGCCGCTCGGCGGCGTTCAGAACCCTTCACCGAACTTGTCCGCGACCAGCGCCTCGAGCGCATCGGCCAGAGCTTCAGCATCGGGCCCGGTGGTCTGCACGTCAATAGTCGTTCCCTTGGACGCTGCCAACATCAAAAGGCCCATGATACTGTCACCCGAGGCGGACAAACCGTCACGCGAGACTTCGGCGCGCGCGTCAAAGCCTTCGACGACTTCGACCAGTTTTGCCGAAGCGCGGGCATGCAATCCCTTTTCGTTCACGATTTTCAATCTGCGGTCTGTCATTGCTTTGTGGAACCTTGATCGGGGCTGACATTCTGGGTGTTGATGTACTTCTTGCCCGCTTCGATCGCGGCACGCACCGCATCCGACACCGGAAACTGCCGGCTCTTCGCCAGCTTGATCAGCATCGGCAAATTCGCGCCATAGACGATTCGCCGGTTGTCCGGCGCACAGGCCCGCAGGCTCAGATTGGACGGCGATCCGCCAAACAGATCGGTCACGACAATCACCCCGTCGCCGCTGTCCACGGCGTCGGCGGCGGCGCAAATTTCCTGCTGTTTCGCGTCCCGGTCGTGATCCGGTTCGATCGAAACGGCCCGCATGCCTGGCTGCACCCCGACAACATGCTCAATGGCTGCCAGATATTCCCTGGCCAGCCCGCCATGCGCCACGATCACAATTCCGATCAACCCGACCTCTCATCCGACTTGCGGCGTTTCAACTCACGATGCCTAATTGACACTTGCTGCCCGTCCTCTGCAAGGGCGGACGCCAATGTTTCCGCGACGACGACGGAGCGGTGCTGCCCTCCGGTACAGCCAAAGGCGATGGACAGATGCGATTTGCCTTCCTCGCGATAGGCCGGCAACAGCAGATGCGTCAGGTCGAGAACCCGGTCGAAGAACGGGGCAAACCGTTCGTCCGCCGTGACATGCGCGGCCACCCGAGGATCACGGCCATCGAGCGACCGCAAGGCTGGATTCCAGTAGGGATTGGACAGAAACCGGCAGTCGAATACCATGTCGACACCCCGGGGCAAGCCGCGCTTGTAGGAAAACGACTGCACGGACAAGGCGAGACGTGTCGCGCCGCCCAGGGCGAACCATCTCTCGATTTCCGCACGGAGCTGGTGGACATTCAGTTCGGTCGTGTCCAGCAGGATGTCCGCCAGTTCCCGGATCGGCGCCATCAGATCGAGGTCGCGTCTGACGCCGATCTCGGGGCTTTCCGCCGGCGCCAGAGGATGCCTGCGGCGGGTTTCGGAGAACCGCCGCAGCAGCACGTCACTGGTGCAATCCAGATAGAGCACCGTCAACCCGGCGCCCGGGTCGCCTGCCAGCTGGTCGATCAGTTCCAGCAGCGCCGCCGTCGAAAAATCGCGGTTCCGCGTGTCGATGCCCAATGCCAGAGGGCGGTCGGGAGCGGGGCCTTCGAGCAACCTGGGCAGCAGGTGCAGCGGCAGGTTGTCGATCGACTCGAACCCGAGATCTTCCAGAACGTTGATCGCGGTGGACCGGCCCGCGCCGGAGGGACCCGTGACCAGCACGATCTGCGCAACGTTCGGTCCGATTTCAGAGGTCATGGCGCGAAACGTCCGGATTTCAGGAACTGAACAAGACCCGGCACGAATTGCGGACCGGCGACACGATACAGCAGGGGAAGGTCCTGCCCCAGCAGGCTGATCGTTCGGCTCTGAGGCAGTCGTTCTGTTTCGGCCTGGTCCATGTCCACCACAAGTTTGACCGGAACCGGATCGCCCGGCGTGCAAGTCAACAAACCGACGCCGCGCGCCTCGATCAGCCCCCGCAGGATCGGTGGCGACGAAGCGATCACCGCCCCGGCATCCTGTTCCAGAATGACGCGATCATCTGCGACCAAGGTGGCGTTGAAGGCCAGCAAAGACAAGGCCAGCGTCGATTTTCCGCTGCCGGACGCCCCCAGAACAAGGAGGCCGTTGCCATTTAGCTCCACGCAGCTTCCGTGGACAATCACGCCAAATCCCCCATGCGATGCCGCGCCCCCCCGGCAAGATCAGATCGGCAACCCCACCACGAACCGCACGCCTAACGGATCGGATGTCACATCGGCTTCGGTCGGACAGATGTTTTCGGCCCAGATCACCCCCCCATGGGCTTCCACGATCTGCTTGGAAATCGCAAGTCCCAAGCCGGAATTGTTGCCGAAGTGTTCTTCGGGGCGTTGCGAATAGAACCGTTTGAACACCTTCGACAGCGATTGTTCCGGTATCCCCGGCCCGGTGTCCTCGACGACGATCAGCATCCTGTTCTCGCGCCTGCGCGCCCAGACCCGGATGGCGTCGCCGTCTTCGCAGAAGGAAATCGCATTCGTGATGAGGTTGACGAACACCTGCGCCAGCCTGGCTTCCAGGCCCTGGATGTGGATTGGCCCGTCCGGCAGGTCGGCGATATAGTCTATGCCCTTGGCGCGCGCGTCTTCGCTCAGGTATTGGTTCAGGTTGGACATCATGTTGATCAGGTCGAAGGTCTCTTCCTCTTCCTTCACGAGTTCCGCGTCCAGGCGCGAGGCATTCGAAATATCGCTGACCAGCCGGTCAAGACGCCGCACGTCGTGAGCGATCACATCCATGAGCTTTTCTCGCTGATCTTCGCGCGTGACGAGCCGCAAAGTGCCGACCGCGGATTGCAGGCTCGCCAAGGGGTTCTTGATCTCATGGGCCACGTCGGCGGCGAATTGCTCGTTGCCTTCGATCCGGTTGTACAGCGCCGCCACCATGCCGCGAAGCGCGCGCGACAGACGGCCGATCTCGTCCGGGCGGCCCGACATGTCCGGAATGCGGACCCGCCCCGGCTGGGTATGACGCGCATTCCGGTCGCGGCCATGTTCCGCCGCTTCGGCGAGGTCGGCCAGCGGACTGGCGATGGTCGATGCCAGCACGAGGCTCAGCCCGATGGACACAAGCGCCGCAACGACGAACATCCGCAGCACCCTCTCGCGCTCATCCCGCACCAGGGCATCGATTTCTCCGGATGG
Source organism: Sedimentitalea xiamensis (assembly GCF_030164465.1). Classification (GTDB taxonomy): domain Bacteria; phylum Pseudomonadota; class Alphaproteobacteria; order Rhodobacterales; family Rhodobacteraceae; genus Sedimentitalea; species Sedimentitalea xiamensis. The sequence continues at coordinate 35,190 of NZ_JASNJE010000003.1, read as the reverse complement.
GCTGGCGACGGCGACGATGCCGATCGCGATCCCGTCGCGCAGGATCGGCGTGACGGCCGAGATCACCGTGCCGCCCGCCGTATCCAGCCCCGTCCTGATCTGCGTGCCGTTCTCGATGGCCGAGGGAATCAGCTTGCGAAGCTGGTCTTCGACGGATCCGACTTCTTCAGGCGTCTGCGGCCAGAGGAGCGTGGAAATCGCCTGCCAGATGAACACCAGCCCATCGCTGATCAATGCCCGGTCCGCATCCCGCGACGACAGGGCCGACAGCGCCTTGCTCTGGTTGGTACCGCGCGTGTGACCCGCCAGAGCTTCGGCGCGGTCGAAAACATAGACCTCTATTCCATTGCGCAGGCTTAGTTGCGCGAGTGTCTCCGACACGGCTTCCGGATTCATCGGCGGCGCCAATGGCGCATTGGTCGCTGACTTGGCCTCAAACACGTTGGCGACCAGTTCCGCTTCTCCGACCAAAGCGCTTGCGCGTTGCAGAACGAGGCTTTCACGCGTGCCGTTCAGATAAAGGATGCCGGCAACGAGTATGTTCAGGGCGATCAGGTTGAAGATGATGATCTTGCGCGTCAGCGGCGAGTCGTTCAACGAAATGAAACTGCGAAAGGTCTTCGCGGTGCCCGGTCCGGTCGCGGTCGGACCGTCGGCGGTCGGACCGTCGGCGATCGCCCAGCCCTCTTTCAACGCCTGAACGGCTTTCCGTCCAGCCTGCCTCACACCGGCGCCACGCTCAATTCCCTTTCCCGCGGTGCTCATTTGCGAAACTATTCTTCGTTGTATCTGTATCCGATGCCGTAAAGAGTCTCGATCGCGGAAAACGCGTCGTCCGCCGTGCGCATCTTCTTGCGCAGCCGCTTGATATGGCTGTCGATCGTCCTGTCGTCCACGTAGACCTGATCGTCATAGGCCACGTCCATCAGTTGATCGCGGCTTTTTACAAAGCCGGGTCGCTGCGCAAGCGCCTGCAGCAGCAGGAACTCCGTTACCGTGAGGGACACGTCCCTACCCTTCCAGCTGACCGAATGCCGAAGCGGATCCATACGCAGGTTGCCGCGTTCCATCACCTTCGAATCCGGGCTTTCGCCTTCGAAATCCCCGGCAACTGCATCCTGGCGCCGGAGCAACGCGCGGATACGTTCCACGAGCAGTCGCTGCGAAAACGGTTTCTTCACGTAATCGTCGGCCCCCATCCGAAGCCCGAGAACCTCGTCGATCTCATCGTCCTTGGAGGTCAGGAAGATGACCGGCATCTGCGATTTCATCCGCAAGCGCTGCAACAGGTCCATTCCGTCCATGCGGGGCATCTTGATGTCCAGAACCGCCATGTCCGGCATCTTCTTGTTGAACGCATCCAGGGCGGACTGTCCGTCATTGTAGGTTTCCACCTCGAACCCTTCGGCTTCGAGCGTCATGGAAACCGACGTCAGGATGTTTCGATCATCGTCGACAAGTGCGATTTTTGACATTTCAGGCGCCCCTATTCTGCCCGGTTCCCGTTGCTGTTCCGACATTTCCACCTCCCGGCACGGGCGCACCGCCCCAGGCCGCGAATCATCGGATCGTTCCTGACCGATTAGGGCAAACAAGTGTTATGAATAGCTGAACTGCCGCGTTTTGCGGCATGGGGCTTGCACACGGGTTTTCATGGTTGCGCTAAATTTGGCCTTGGTTGCGCTAACTCCGGCCAAGTGCACTGTTCACCCCGCGAACGCCCATGCTAAGGGCCATCGTCAAGGCGCCCTGTCAGCGTGTTCCAACGGGACATGCATTCTCGAACAAGGCGCGCACACAGGAGAAACGACCTCATGACAGTTGGACGGGTAAACCCGAGCTTTCGCCTCCAGGATCAAGGTATCGAAGGGGTGGAAAATGTTCATTACAACCTTCTGGAACCCGCGCTCATAGAAGCCGCCCTGCGCCTCGGCGAAGGCGTGTTGGGCCAGGGCGGTTCGTTCATGGTCGAAACCGGAAAATTCACCGGCCGGTCTCCCAAGGACAAGCATGTCGTCCGCTCCGCCACCACCGAGAACACGATCTGGTGGGAAAACAACGCGCCGATGACACCCGAAGCGTTCGATCAGCTTTACGAAGACATGATCAAACACATGAAATCCCGCGAGTATTTCGTTCAGGACATGTTCGTCGGCGCCGACCCATCCCATCGGCTGAACGTCCGCCTCGTGACCGAACTGGCCTGGCACAACCTGTTCATCCGCCACATGTTCCGCCGTCCGGAGCGCGAGGAACTGGACACGTTCAAGGCCGAGTACACGGTCATCAACTGCCCGTCGTTCAAGGCCGATCCCGAGCGCCATGGCTGCCGCAGCGAGACCGTGATCGCGATGAACTTCGATCGCAAGCTGATCCTCGTGGCCAGCACCGAATATGCCGGCGAAAACAAGAAATCCATCTTCTCGATGATGAACTACCTGCTGCCCGAAAAAGGTGTCATGCCGATGCACTGCTCGGCCAACCACGCCAAGGGCAACCCGGTCGATTCCGCCATCTTCTTCGGCCTGTCCGGCACCGGGAAAACCACCCTGTCCGCCGACCCGGACCGCACATTGCTGGGCGATGACGAACACGGCTGGTCCGACAAGGGCATCTTCAACTTCGAAGGTGGCTGTTATGCCAAGACGATCCACCTGAGTCCCGAAGCCGAACCGGAGATCTACGCGACCACGACCAAGTTCGGCACCGTGATCGAGAACATGGTCTATGACGAGGAAACGCGCGCACTCGATTTCGAGGATGACAGCCTGACAGCCAACATGCGTTGCGCCTATCCGCTGCACTACATCTCGAACGCGTCCGAGACCGGCGTCGCGGGCAACCCGAAGAACATCATCATGCTGACCTGCGACGCCTTCGGGGTGTTGCCGCCGATCGCGCGGCTGACCCCGGCGCAGGCGATGTATCATTTCCTGTCCGGCTTTACGTCGAAAATGGCCGGCACCGAGCGCGGCGTGACGACCTCGCAGCCGACCTTCTCGACCTGTTTCGGCGCGCCATTCATGCCGCGCCGTCCCGAGGTTTATGGCAATCTGCTGCGCGAAAAGATCGCGACCCATGGCGCGACCTGCTGGCTCGTCAACACCGGCTGGACGGGCGGTGCCTATGGCACTGGCTCCCGGATGCCGATCAAGGCAACCCGCGCGCTGCTGACGGCCGCCCTGGACGGTTCGCTCGCAGAGGTCGATTTCCGCAAGGATGCCAATTTCGGCTTTGAGGTTCCAGTCAGCGTGCCGGGTGTCGCCGAAGTCCTGCTCGATCCCCGGCGGACCTGGGACGATCCCGCGGCCTATGACAAACAGGCTGCCGAACTGGTCAAGATGTTCGCCGACAACTTCGAACAATACCTGCCCTATATCGACGAAGACGTGAAAGCCGCTGCAATCGGCTGACCCATCCGGAGCGGATGATTGGAATGGCCCCGGCAGCGCCGGGGCCTTTTGCCGTCCGGACCGCTGCGCGCGGGCCGGCCGTCAGCCGACAAGGCCCCGCCGCACCAATGCGAGACCGGCCAGCAACAGAACGATCAGCGTCACGCGACGAAACACGGCCTGGTCGACGCGGTCGTGCAGCAGCCCGCCCAGCCACATGCCGAACACGGCCGGAAAGACCAGCGCCAGTGAAAACGGCAATGTCTCCGCCCGGAGCACGCCGGACTGGACATGCGCGCCCAGGAGCGCGACCGCACCGAGCCCGTAGATCACCCCCTGAATGCGCATCTGTTCGGCTTTGGGCGTATTCAAGGCGGTCAGATAGGCCACGGTGGGCGGCCCCCAGATTCCAGACATGCCACCGATGAAACCCGCGATCGCGCCGACAAGGGCTTCGATCCGTTTGCTGGGCGCGCTCAGGCTGAACCGGACGCCAACGATCTGCATGAGGCAAAACACCGTCACCGGCAGACCGATCATCAGCAGGAGCATGCCCTCGGACAAAAGGCGCACCAGTTGCGCGCTTGCCAGAAGAAACACCAGCCCGACGCCCAGGAAGACCCCGAACCTTCGAATCGATGCAAGGGCCGCCTTCGGTCCCTGCCGAAGCGCCTGGATTCCGTTGGTCACGACGGTCGGCAGGATCAGGCCCGCCAGGGCGAGTTCCGGCGCAAGAAACATGCTCAGCCCGGAAATCGTGATCATCGGCATTGCGAAGCCGACCAGGCCCTTTACCATCCCGGCCCCGGCGGCGATAGCCAAAGCCAGAACCAGTTCAGCCGGCGTAAGGAATGGAAAAAGCGGTGTCATGGCAGCCTCATATCATCTGTGGCGGCGCTTGCACCTTTGAATTTTTGCGCAATATTTGGTCGATGCACTGTCCGTTTCCGTATTTTTGTTGCGCTGCACCTGCGAAATGACTAGGACCGTCCCAATCAAAAAAGGATGTGATTCATGCCCCATGACGGACAGGACCTGCATATGACGACCCCAGACAAAGCACCGGCATTGTTGCCCGAATTGCTGACACTGACCGGCGCGGCGATCAAGCCGGTCGACGATGTCCTGGAGTGCGCCCTGCAAAAGGTCCGCGCCCTGGTCAGCCGGGACGACCGGGTTTCGGCGGAGTTGATCGAAACGCATCAGACCGCGGCCCATGGGCTGGCCTGGCTTGCAACCTATGCGCAGAGCCTGCGGCAGATGCAATCATGGGCCGAACGCCAATCGGCCAATGGCAGGTTCGGCGAAATCGAACAGCTGATCCACCAGATCGCCTTCGGCGAATATCTCGGCCAGATCCACGGCGGAATCCCCATGAGCCAGGGCGAAATTCTGCGGCCGCAGAATATCGGCCTGACGCCCGACGACATGCGCGCCATGACCACCCCCGAGGTCGCAACGCTGATGCAGTCCGGCAACAACCAGTCCGCGCGCAGCCGGCTTGTCGAACTGATGCAGGAACAGTCCGCGAATATCACGGTCGGCGCGACCGGTCTCGATGACGAACTGGAGATGATCCGCGAGCAGTTCCGCCGCTACGCGCTGGAAAAGGTCGAACCCTTCGCCCATGACTGGCACCTGAAGGACGAACTTATCCCCATCGAGATCATCCGGGAACTGGCGGATATGGGCGTGTTCGGACTGACCATTCCGGAAGAATACGGCGGGCTCGGTCTGTCCAAGGCGTCGATGTGCGTCGTGTCCGAAGAACTGTCGCGCGGCTACATCGGGGTCGGTTCCCTTGGCACGCGCTCCGAGATCGCGGCGGAGCTGATCCTCTGCGGCGGCACCGACGCGCAGAAGGAAAAATGGCTTCCGCGTCTGGCCAGCGGCGAAACCCTGCCAACCGCGGTGTTCACCGAACCCAACACCGGCTCCGACCTCGGGTCGCTGCGCACGCGGGCGGTCAAGGACGGCGGCGACTACCGCATCACCGGCAACAAGACATGGATCACCCACGCCGCGCGGACGCATGTCATGACGCTCTTGGCGCGGACCGACCCGGACAGCACCGACCACCGCGGCCTTTCGATGTTCCTGGCCGAAAAGACGCCGGGAACCGATGCCGACCCGTTCCCGACCGAAGGCATGACCGGCGGCGAGATCGAAGTGCTCGGCTATCGCGGCATGAAAGAATACGAACTCGGTTTTGACGGCTTCCATGTGAAGGGCGAAAACCTGCTGGGCGGACAGGAGGGCAAGGGGTTCAAACAACTCATGGAAACCTTCGAATCCGCACGGATCCAGACCGCCGCACGCGCCATCGGCGTTGCTCAATCGGCTCTGGACATTTCGATGCAATATGCGGTCGAACGCAAGCAGTTCGGCAAATCGCTGATCGACTTCCCGCGCGTGTCCGGAAAGCTGGCGATGATGGCCGTCGAATTGATGATCGCGCGGCAACTGACCTATTTCAGCGCGGCGGAAAAGGACGAAGGCCGCCGCTGCGACCTGGAGGCCGGCATGGCCAAACTGCTAGGCGCGCGCGTGGCATGGGCCGCCGCCGACAACGGGTTGCAGATCCACGGCGGCAACGGATTCGCGCTGGAATACAAGATCTCGCGCGTGCTCTGCGACGCCCGCATCCTGAACATCTTCGAAGGCGCCGCTGAAATCCAGGCGCAGGTGATTGCCCGACGCCTGTTGGGCTGACCCGCAAGGACGACCGGGAAAGGGATCCTGGCCGATCACCAGCATCCCTTTTCCGTCCGGGGCCGCGCGGCGCGACGTTCCCCTGCACCGCGCGGCCTCATGCGCGCGCCATGCGGGCTTGGTTTTCAATCCGTTTTTCAGGCAAGGCGGTTCCCTTGCTCAGGACCATTCTGGCAATCGGTGTCCTTGCACTGATAGAGTGCGGCCCTGATGAAACCGTTCACGGCCACCGTGGCGCGGACCGCATCTGGATCCTGGGCGAACGAGACGGCAACGCCTTTCTGAACCGCCCCCGATTCTCCGGAACCCGGCCGGATCGCAGGTCCGACGCATTGCTCCCGCTATTCCGCGAAGATGGAAGCCACCTACCCCTAGTTTGACGCCGGTCTCATGGAACTGGCGCACGGAACTTGTCCCGGACGTCGCGGCGACAGGGACTTCATCGCCGCGATGACCGCAACGACCAGTCCGAAGCCGCTGGCGATCTCCTGATCCTGCGCAAGGAACCGGGCCATAATACGCCGTTCAAAGCATCCGGCTGAAAACTTCCAGGAAACGCGCGCGGGCGTCAGGCAACGGCCTGTGGCCAAGCGACGGGGCCAGCCGGTGTTCGAGGAAATACCCGGTGGTCGCCAGCGCCTCGGCGACTTCCGGATCCGGTGCCGTCCCCTCGCGGCGCAGGACCGGCGGCAGCGCGAGCATCCGGTTGGCCCAGGCGCCCGCCGCCCCCCGCGACACTGCCCGCCCCGATTTCGGAGAGACAAAGACCAGATCCTCGGTGGACCCGGTGACGGCGCAGGTCGCAAGATCAAGCCCGAAACCCATCTCTTCGAGCAAAGCCAGTTCCCACCTGAGATAGGCCAGCGGCCAGATGTCATTCTGACCGAGAAGGTCCAGAAGCTGTTCCGTGCGCTGATACAGATCGCGATGGGCTTCCCGATCCGGCAGGCAGAAGGCCAGCAAGGCCGTGACCGCATTCAGCCCCGCCAGGGCCAGGCGTCCAGACAGGGCGGCGGCGGCGCGGCTTCGCACCGGCTCCACGGTAAAGGCGCCGATGTGATCTTCGAGCCGGGCGCGCCAGAGCAGGTCCAGCTGCGCCCCCGGTTGCAGGATCGGGGCGATCTTCCGGCTGGTTGCGCCGCGGACGACCCCGCTATGCCGCCCATGCGCACGAGTGAACACGTCGATGATCGCCGAGGTTTCGCCATGGCGCCGCGAGGTCAGCAGGATACCGTGATCGCGCCATTCCATGCGTCAGCCCGCGCCTCTCAAGCCTGTCATCGGATCACCCTACTCCAACCCCGGTTCATCCAGCAAATGGCGTCCGTCACGGTCTTCAACCTCGATGATCCAGAGGTCCGGATCATAGCCGCGCTGCCGGGCGATAACCTGCTCCACATCGCGGTCCGGTCCGGCCGCCAGCTCGACCCAGCGCCGGTGTCCCGTCTTCAGATCGAAACTCCGCTGGAACAGACCGGCCTTGCCGTCCAGCGTGTTCAGCTTGACGAGGACGGCGCCGGCGGTGTCGTCACCATGGGCCACCACGAAGGCCGGGATGCCGGACACCCGAAGCCGGTTCAGGTAGGCATGGACCCAGAATTGCGCGGTCAGGCGGGTCATGCGCCGTCTTTGAAGTCGAGTCCCATTTCGGTAAAGCGTTCCGCCTCTTCCAGCCAGTTCGGGCGCACCTTGACCTGAAGGAACAGATGGATCTTGCGCCCGAGAAACTCGGATAGCTCTTCGCGGGCAGCCTTGGACACGGCCTTGATCGTTTCGCCCTTATGGCCCAGAACGATGCCCTTGTGCCCGTCGCGCACCACATAGATCACCTGGTCGATCCGGGCCGAGCCGTCCTTGCGTTCTTCCCACGACTCGGTTTCCACCGTCATCTGGTAGGGCAATTCCTGGTGCAGCCGAAGCGTCAGCTTCTCGCGCGTGATCTCGGCCGCGATCATGCGCATCGGCAGATCAGCGATCTGGTCCTCGGGATACAGCCATGGCCCTTCCGGAAGTTCACTGGCCAGCCAGTCGCGCAACGCCTGCACCCCATGGCCCTTTTCCGCGGAAATCATGAAGGTTTCCGCGAAACCGTATCTGTCGTTCATCTCCTTGCTCAGCGTCAGGAGCGTTTCCGGCTGCACCCGGTCGATCTTGTTGATCGCGAGGACGATCTTGCGGTCCCTGCCGATATCGGCGAGCCCTTCCAGAATGCGTTCCACCCCGGCGGTGATGCCGCGATGCGCCTCGATCAGCAAAACGACCAGATCGGCATCCGCGGCGCCGCCCCAGGCGGCGGCCACCATGGCGCGGTCCAGCCGCCGGCGCGGCTGGAACAGGCCGGGCGTGTCGACAAAGACAATCTGTGTATCGCCTTCCATCGCCACACCGCGGATCCGCGCCCGCGTCGTCTGCACCTTGTGGGTGACAATCGACACCTTGGCGCCGACCATCCGGTTCAGCAGGGTGGATTTCCCGGCGTTCGGTTCCCCGATCAGGGCGACGAATCCCGCGCGTGTCATTGGTTCGGCTCCAGTTTCCGCAAGAGAGCGGCAGCGGCCCTTTGTTCGGCCAGCCGCTTTGACCCGCCTGTCGCGCGGGCTTCGCTGCCATTGTCCATCCTGGCAACGATCGTGAACACCGGGGCGTGATCGGGGCCCGATCGGTCCAGTTCGGTGTATTTCGGCGGCGCCTCGCCCCGCGCCTGTGCCCATTCCTGCAAGGCCGTCTTCGGGTCGCGGGCATCCGCTTCGACCGTGCGGATGCGCTCGCCCCAAAGCCCAAGGATCACATCCCGCGCCGTCACGAAGCCCGCATCCTTGTAGACGGCGGCGATCACCGCTTCCATCGCGTCGCCCAGCAGCGCCTGCTTACGGCGACCACCGGTGAGCATTTCCGAACGCCCCAGTTTCAGCACCGCCCCCAGATCGATCTCGCGCGCGACCTCGGCGCAGGCTTCCTTGCGCACCAGAGCGTTGAAACGGGGGGCCAGTTGCCCTTCACTCGCCGTCTTGTCGTCGTCAAGCAGCGCCTCGGCCATGACCAGCCCCAGAACCCGGTCGCCGAGGAATTCCAGCCGCTGGTTGTCCAGCCGCGTCGGCGACGAGATCGACCCATGCGTCAAGGCGCGAACCAGGAGTTCGGGACGCGAGAACTGATGGCCGATCCGGCGTTCGAACGCTTGCAGTTCGGCCGACAGTTTCACTGCACCGCCTTGAAGAACCGGTCGCTGCGCCAGGTCCAGAAGAACAGCATGGACCGTCCCGCCGAACTGAACATGATCCGGTCCGCCCGTCCGATCAGGTTCTCGAACGGCACGAAGCCGACACCGCCCGCGCTCTGCGGCAGGCGGCTGTCGCTGGAATTGTCGCGGTTGTCGCCCAGGAAGAAATAGTGGCCTTCGGGAACCAGGTAGACGCCGGTGTCGTCCATGCCCTGTTCACCGATATCGAGAATGGTGTGCTGACGCCCGCCGGGCAGGGTTTCCAGCATCCGCATCTTTTCGCAGATCGCCCCGTTCCCGACCGGGCCGTTGGAACATCTCGGTCGGGTGCCTTGCGGGCCCTGCGGCTCATAGATTTCTTCGAACACGCCATCCGGTTGCAGCTCGACGGGCGTGCCGTTGATCGACACCACGCCCCCCTGAACCTGCACGCGGTCGCCGGGCATGCCGATCACCCGCTTGATGAAGTCGCGGCCCGAAACCGGGTGGCGGAAAACGACCACATCGCCCCGTTCGGGTTCCGATCCGAACAGGCGGCTGTTGTCGCCCCGCATCACGCCGCAGATGTCTTCGGCATCGATGTTGATTCCGAAACCGGGCAGGATCACGCTGGGACAGGAGGCAAAGGAATAGCCATATGCCATCTTGTTGACGAACAGGAAATCGCCGATCAGCAAGGTTTCCTTCATCGATCCGGACGGAATCCAGAACGGCTGGAAGAACAGCGTGCGGAACACCCCTGCGATCAGCAGCGCGTAGACGATCGTCTTGATCGTCTCGACGATGGGGTTTCCTTTCTTCTTGGCGTCGTCGGCCATGCAGTTCTCCGGGGCTTCGTGGGTTTCGGGCTTCATGCGGGGCCGGTGCGGCAGTGTCAAGGTGCCCTCAGGGCGCGTCGGCGAGCGGGCGCGCCTCGATCACCACGAAAGCCTGCGCCCAGGGATGGTCATCGGTCAGGGTCACATGAATGATCGCCTCGTGGCCCGGTGGCGTCATCTGCGCGAGCCGGTCCGCCGCCCAGCCCGTCACCGCCATCACCGGTTGCCCCGTGCGCAGGTTGCTCACGGCCATGTCCTTCCAGGCGATCCCCATGCGCAGTCCGGTCCCCAGGGCCTTGGAACAGGCTTCCTTCGCCGCCCAGCGTTTGGCATAGGTGCCCGCCGTGTCCAGGCGGCGTTCCGCCTTGCGCTGCTCGGTTTCGGTGAACACGCGGTTGCGGAACCGGTCGCCGAACCGGTCCAGGGTGCCCTGTATCCGGTCGATGTTGGCCAGATCGGTGCCGATGCCGAGGATCATCGCGACAACGCCGAGCGAAGCAGCCCCAAACCGGCCGTCGCAAAGATTCCGGCAAGCGCCAGTTCGATCCGGCGGCGCGCATGGCGGTAGCCCTGCATGACCCGCGGAACGGAAAACAGCGCCGCCCACATCAGGTAGTTCGCCAATCCGATTCCGGCGCAGAGAACCGTCGCCGGGACGACGGATCCGGCGGCAGAGGACGGCTCAAGCCCGACGGCCAGCGCCGCCATCCAGGCAAAGACGGCTTTTGGGTTGGACAGGTTGAGCAGCAGCCCCTGCACGATCCACCTGTCCCCGGACGGCCTTGCCCGTTCCGGGACATCCGGTCGGGCCGAAGCCCGCGCCGACACGGCTGCCAGCCAGAACAGATAGGCGGCTCCGAAAAGCTTCAGACCGGCCAGAACCGATTCGGATTTTTGCAGGACAGCCCCGAGACCGCAGGCGGCCAGAACGCCCCAGAACGCCAGGCCGAGGCTGAGTCCGATGCCGAAGGCGACTCCGGGGCGGCGCCCCTCGCGCATCGCAATCGCGGCACAGGCCAGGTTCGCCGGTCCCGGCGATACCGTGACGATCAGGAATGCGCCCGCGACCGCAAGGCCGGCTACGGGGTCAATCACCGCGCGCCTCGTCCATCAGCCGCCGCATTTCGGCGATCGCCGGTTCCAGACCGCGGAAAATCGCCTCGCCGATCAGGAAATGGCCGATGTTCAGTTCGACGACCTGCGGAAAGGCGGCAACCGGCTGTACCGTCTCGTAGGTGAGCCCATGGCCCACATGAACCTCAAGCCCCAGACTGGCGGCCTGGTCCACCATCTGCCTCAGGGCTTCGAGTTCGCGGTCGCGGTCGTCCAGGCGCCCCTCGTGATGGGCATCGCAATAGGCGCCGGAATGAAGCTCGACCACCTGCGCACCGATCCGATGCGCCGCTTCGACCTGCCGGATGTCGGCTGCGATGAAGATCGACACGCGGGAGCCCGCGTCGCGCAACGGGGCGATGAACGCCGCAAGACGGTTTTCGTCGCGCGCCACGTCCAGCCCGCCCTCGGTCGTGCGTTCCTCGCGCTTTTCCGGCACGATGCAGACCGCATGGGGCCTGTGGCGCAGAGCGATGGCCTGCATTTCTTCCGTCGCCGCCATCTCGAAATTCAGCGGTATGTCCAGGATCTGCATCAACCCGTCGATGTCGGAATCGCTGATGTGGCGCCGGTCCTCGCGCAGATGGGCGGTGATCCCGTCCGCCCCCGCCTCTTGCGCGATACGGGCCGCCCTCAGGGGATCGGGCGTATCGCCGCCGCGGGCGTTCCTGACGGTCGCCACATGGTCGATGTTCACGCCAAAGCGAAGACGCTTGTTTGTCATGTCGAATTTCCGGTCGCTTGTCTGGTGGCAGGTTATTCAGCTTTCGCGGTTTCGTCAGCCTCTGTCTCGGCCTTTTTTCGAATCGCGTCGAACTTCTTCTTGATGATCTTCTTGCGGCGCTTCTGATAGGCCCGGATCAGCGGAACGCTCAGGTAGTAGAAGATCGTCGCGGTGATCATTCCGGGCAGGATCCCCCCGACCAGGTAGGGCAGGAAAATCTCATGGTAGAACACGCTCAGCCCGTGCCAATCCGCGGTCTTGTCGGTGAACATGGCGATGAAGTTGTTCTTCAGATCGTCGCCCGCATCCAGGAACTTGCCGCCGAAGGACCGGGCGTGGTGTTCTTCGAACTTCGTCCCAAGAATGAAATGCCCGGTCTTCAGCGAGACAAAGCCGATGGGGACATAGGTCAGCGGGTTACCGAAGAACGTCGCCATCAGCGCCGCGAGGATATTGGCCTGCATCAGCCGCGCGATCAGGAAGGCCACCAGGAAATGCATCGTGTAAAACGGCGTGAACGTGGTGAAGACGCCAGCCCAGATTCCGCGGGCAATCCGTTCCGGTGAATCCGGCAACCGCCGGACGCGGTGCTTGATATAGTGAAACGCGCGGGTCCAGCCGCCACGAGGATACAGAAAATCCGCTGTGGCGCGCAGCATCGGGCGTCGGTCACGGCGTCTGAATACCAAGGGGGAGTCCTCTGCTTGCCGGGTCTGCTTCAACTGGCCGCGGAATGAACCTTGGCCTTCTCTCGAAATCGCTCCACGGCGGCCACGTCGCTATCCGCCTCGAGCGCCAACATCAGGGACAACAGCTGTTCGACATCCCGCAGTTCGACGCTGACAAGAAGCCGGAAGAAATCGGGTTTCCTGTCGACGAACACGAGATCGCTGATATTGGCCTTTTTTTCACCGATCAATGTGCAAATACGCCCCAGCACCCCCGCGTCATTGCCAATCGTCAGATCCAGGGTTGCACCATAGACCGCCGGATGCGTGCCGCTGTGCCAGTGCAGATCGACCCAGCGGTCCGGCTGATCCTCGTATTCGCTCAGTTTGTCGCAATCGATCGCATGAACGACCACGCCCTTGCCCCGAAAGGTGATGCCGACGATCCGTTCGCCCGGCAGAGGCTGACAGCAGGGCGCCCTTTCGAACGACTGTCCGGGACTCAGGCCGATCACGGCGCGACGCGGCGAAATCTGGTCGCCCGCGTCGGGAGCGAGGTCGGGATAGACCGCCTGCACCACGTCATGCGCCGTGAGTTCCGCGCTGCCGAGTCTGGCCAGCAGTTCCTTGCGGTCCCGCAGCCGCAGGTGTTTGGCTGCGGTCGCCAGCGCCTTGTCGGTAGCCTTTCGGCCCACATGTTCAAATGCGGCGCGCGCCAGTTCCTGCCCCAGCTTCACGAAGCGTTCCCGGTCGACTTCACGCAGGGCGCGCCGAATCGCGGTGCGCGCCTTGCCGGTGGTGGCAATGTCCAGCCAGCTGGTCTGGGGCGTCTGGCCCTCGGCGGTGATGATCTCGACCGACTGGCCGTTCTTCAGCCGCGTCCAAAGGGGCACCCGCAACCCATCCACCTTGGCCCCGACACAGGCCCCGCCGATGCGGGTATGGATGGCATAGGCATAGTCGATCGGCGTGGCGCCGCGCGGCAGCTTGACCACATCGCCCTTGGGCGTGAAGCAGAACACCTGGTCGGAATACATTTCCAGTTTGACCGCTTCGAGAAAATCCTCGTGGTCTTCCTCGGCGTCGAACTGTTCCGTCAGCCCCGAGATCCATTTCGCCGGGTCCACCGCGAACGGGTTCCTGGTCCGCACCCCGTCGCGATAGGACCAATGCGCCGCAACGCCGGTTTCGGCGACATCGTGCATCTGCCGGGTGCGGATCTGCACCTCGACGCGCTTTCCGTCACGCCCCGATACCGTCGTGTGGATCGACCGGTAGCCGTTGGTCTTGGGCTGGCTGATGTAGTCCTTGAACCGGCCCGGCACCGCGCGCCAGCGCTGATGGATGGTTCCCAGCGCGCGGTAACAGTCTTCCTCGCTGCGGGTGATGATGCGGAACCCGTAGATGTCGGAGAGGCGCGAAAACCCCTGTTCCTTTTCCTGCATCTTGCGCCAGATCGAATAGGGCTTCTTGGCGCGACCGAAAACTTCGGCCTCGATTCCCGCCTTTTCCAGTTCGTTGCGCATGTCGCCGGTGATCCGGTGGATCACGTCCCCGGTTTCCCGCTGCAGGGTGATGAAGCGGCGGATGATGGATTGCCGGCCTTCCGGGTTCAGCACGCGGAAGCTCAGGTCTTCCAGTTCCTCGCGCATCCACTGCATCCCCATGCGCCCGGCGAGCGGCGCATAGATGTCCATCGTCTCGCGCGCTTTCTGAACCTGCTTTTCCGGGCGCATCGACTTGATCGTGCGCATGTTGTGCAGCCGGTCCGCCAGCTTGACCAGGATGACCCGCAGATCCTTGGACATGGCCATGAACAGCTTGCGGAAGTTCTCCGCCTGCTTCGTCTCGGTGCTGGACAATTGCAGGTTGGTCAGCTTGGTGACGCCATCGACCAGTTCCGCCACTTCGGTGCCGAACCGCCGTTCCACCTCGGAATAGGACGCCTTGGTGTCTTCGATCGTGTCGTGCAGCAGCGCGGTGATGATCGTCGCATCGTCCAACCGCTGTTCGGTCAGGATCGCCGCCACCGCGACGGGATGCGAGAAATAGGGTTCGCCCGAATGCCGGAACTGCCCCTTGTGCATATCCAGGCCGAACGCATAGGCTGCGGCGATGCGATCTGCATTGGTTTTCGGGTTGTAATTGCGGACCAGCGCAATCAGATCTTCAACTGCAATCATCCGGTCCGCACCTTCAAGGGTCGCGACAGCCTCAGCCCTGACCCTGGGCCTCCATCAGCTGACGCAGCAGCATTTCTTCGGACATGTCGTCCTCGGCCGGCTTGTCCGCTTCGGTACCCATCAGCAGCGCCATGGAATCCTCTTCCGGCTCGTCGATCTCGATCTGGCTCTGGTTGCTTTCGATCAGGCGTTCGCGCAGATCGTCGGCACGCTGGGTTTCCTCGGCGATTTCACGCAGCGACACCACGGGGTTCTTGTCGTTGTCGCGATCGACCGTGATCGCCGCGCCTGCCGAGATTTCCCGAGCCCTGTGCGCGGCCAGCATCACCAGTTCGAATCGGTTTGGAACCTTGTCGACGCAGTCTTCGACCGTTACGCGTGCCATCGGTGGCCTCCATCAGGTAGGGTGTCCAGAAAAGGCGTGTTTAGACGCGAATCTATTGCTTGACAAGCAGAGAATATGGGGTCGCGCCTATATCGGGCGGACGGCGGCAATATCCTCGGCCGGCAGGGCGTCGCAAAGCTCGCGGACGGAACGGTTCAGGACCGGGTGCACCCAATCGGGCGCGATATCGGCCAGCGGAATCAGCGCGAACGGCCTGTCCTGAAGCCGAGGGTGCGGCACGATCAACCGATCGGGCACCGCCTGCAACTGCGTTTCCCGCGGCAGCGTCAGCCAATGGCGAAACGTCTCCGGATCCGGCAGAACGCTTTCGCCGCAGGTCAGGATGTCCAGATCCAGGGTTCGCATCCCCCATCTCTGCGCGCGGGCGCGTCCGAATTCCAATTCGACGCGGTGCAACCTTTGCAGGAGTTCGGCGACAGGCAGCCGGGTTTCGACGAGCACCGCGGCGTTCACGTAATCCGGCCCTGCCCCGGCGGGAAAACAGGGAGTCTGGAAGAACCGGCTGACAGAGCGAATCACCACCTCGGGCCCGGACAGGCGGCGCAGCGCGCGGACCAGCGTAACTGCCGTCGGGGAACCCTCAAAAGGCAGGTTTCCGCCCATACCGATTGCAAGAATTGACCGAAAATCGATCATCATTGACCCCTATTCGTATGATCGCGATACTTGCCGTCAGCGATCGTTCACCTATTTTAAAGATCAAAGTCCGTCAATTTTTAGCACTCACTCACTCACGGAACACCGACGGACCGAATTACCGGAAGGAAAGGTTGATGTTTTACAAAGACGAACGGCTTGCGCTGTTCATCGATGGTTCGAATCTTTACGCAGCGGCGAAGGCGCTGGGTTTTGATATCGACTACAAGTTGTTGCGACAGGAATTCATGCGCCGTGGAAAGATGCTACGGGCGTTCTATTATACGGCTTTGCTTGAAAATGACGAGTATTCCCCGATAAGGCCACTGGTCGATTGGCTGCACTACAATGGCTTCACGATGGTGACCAAGCCCGCGAAGGAATACACCGACAGCATGGGGCGTCGGAAAGTCAAAGGCAACATGGACATCGAACTCACCGTCGATGCCATGGAACTGGCGCCCAGGGTCGATCACATCGTGCTATTTTCCGGCGATGGAGATTTCCGTCCGCTGGTCGCCAGCCTGCAACGCCAGGGCGTGCGCGTATCGGTTGTGTCAACGATCCGAAGCCAGCCGCCGATGATTTCGGACGAACTTCGCCGTCAGGCCGACAATTTCATCGAGCTGGAAGAACTGCGCGACGTGATCGGTCGTCCGCCGCGTGACGTGTCGCCGGAACCGCGCAGCGTCTCTGTCGCAAACAGCTGACACGACATTCACGCCGGTTTCACGAGAACTGGCGTGATCCTCCCATTTCGGCGGAAATGGGCGCAGTCCCGCGCCGGAACACCGGCTGCCGTCGATGGGATGCGTCGGATGGCGGAACCGGATCGCCCCCGGCGGAGGAACGGCGTCCCGCCACCCCGTGTTGACCGGGGTGCAGGCTTCGGAGCGTTTCCCGGCCCATGAATATCGCAGGCCACCGCTCCGCGTTGCGGTGCCGGAAACCGGCGCCGCCCGGCGCGCCGGCAAAGACGCCCTGAAAGCCGAACAGGCCATCCAGCGCCCGTCCGGCGTCAACCTACTGGACGATTGCGGCATAAAGCCTTACGTGACCCGCCAAGGAGAAACGATGCCATGTCCAAGACGCCCCTCACCCTGTATCTGGCGGCCCCGCGCGGGTTCTGCGCCGGTGTGGACCGGGCGATCAAGATCGTCGAGATGGCGCTGCAGAAATGGGGCGCGCCGGTCTACGTGCGTCACGAAATCGTGCACAACAAGTTCGTGGTCGACGGGCTGAAGGCCAAAGGCGCGGTTTTCGTCGAGGAACTGCACGAATGCCCGGCGGACAGGCCGGTCATCTTTTCCGCCCATGGCGTGCCGAAATCGGTTCCCGCCGAGGCCGCCGCGCGCCGGATGATCTATCTGGACGCCACCTGCCCGCTGGTCAGCAAGGTGCATATCGAAGCGCAGCGCCACGCGGACAACGGCTTGCAGATGATCATGATCGGGCACAAGGACCACCCCGAAACCATCGGAACGATGGGCCAGCTTCCGGAAGGCGAGGTGCTTCTCGTTGAAACCGTCCTCGATGTCGCCACGGTCCAGGTGCGGGACGAGACCCGGATCGCCTTCGTCACCCAGACGACGCTGAGCGTCGATGACACCGCCGACATCGTGGCCGCGCTCAAGACCCGGTTTCCGGCCATCGTCGGGCCGCACAAGGAAGACATCTGCTACGCTACGACCAACCGGCAGGAGGCCGTCAAGGCGATGGCTCCGTATGCCGACGCGATGCTCGTGGTGGGCGCTCCCAATTCCTCGAACTCGCGTCGCCTGGTCGAAGTCGGGGCCAAGGCCGGCTGCGCCTATGCCCAGCTCGTCCAGCGGGCCGCGGACATCGACTGGCGCGCACTGAAAGGGGTGAACAGCATCGGTGTCACCGCCGGCGCATCCGCCCCCGAAGAACTGATCGACGAAGTCATCGACGCCATCCGGCAAAGGTATGACATCACCATCCGGACCATCGAAACCGCCGTCGAGAATGTCGAGTTCAAGGTCCCGCGGACCCTGCGGGCGGCGGAATGACCGGCATTCCCCGCGCGCCGCTGGTCCTGAGCCTCGCGGGGCTGGTCCCGTTTCTCTGGGGCGCGGCGACCTATCTGAACTTCGACCTCCAGGCCTGGGGCGCGGGGTTTCTCGGTCCGCGTTTCGTCGGCCCCTATGTGCAGCTGTTTTACGGTTCGGTGATCCTGTCCTTCATGTCCGGCGTCTTGTGGGGCTTCGCCACCAGGGCGAGCGGCCCGCAGGCGGTGACCGGCTACGCGCTGTCGGTGCTGCCCGCGCTCTGGGCGTTCTTCATGACCGGCGGCGGCCCGGTCGGAGCCGGCACCAACCTGATCTTCGGATTTGCCGGGCTGTTGCTGCTGGATTATGCGTTCTCCCGCTGGGCGCTGGCCCCCGCATGGTGGATGCGCCTGCGCCTGCCGCTCACTGCAATCGTCATCGCGTGCCTATCGGTCGGGGTATGGCTATGAGCGATCCGCGCACCCTCTCTGACCATGACCGGCAGAACGGCGATTACGCCGCGAGGGCCGAAAAGGAAGCCCTGCGCGATCCGATGATCGCCCGTTTCATCAAAGCCAGCCATCCCGGCGGCCGGGTGCCCGGCCTTGGCTGCGGACCGGTCGAACACTGGACCGGCAAGGCCGCCAACCTCGCGGGCCATCCCCAGAGCTGGATCGCGATCCAAGCCCATGCCTGATCTCTTCGCCTATACCGATGGGGCCTGTTCCGGCAACCCCGGCCCCGGCGGCTGGGGTGTTCTCATGCGCGCCGTGTCGGGAGAAACCGTGCTCAAGGAACGCGCATTGTCCGGCGGCGAGGCGAACACCACCAACAACCGGATGGAACTGCTTGCCGCCATCAACGCATTGGAGGCGCTGGACAGGCCCAGCGCCATCACCATCGTCACCGACAGCCAATACGTGAAGAACGGAGTCACCGGCTGGATTCACGGCTGGAAACGCAATGGCTGGAAAACCTCGGCCAGGAAACCCGTCAAGAATGTCGAACTCTGGCAACGGCTAGACGAAGCGCAGGCCCGCCACGACGTCAAATGGGAATGGGTCAAGGGCCACGCCGGCCACCCGGAAAACGAACGCGCCGACGAACTGGCGCGCGCCGGGATGGAGCCGTTCAAGCCCCGGAGGCCGGCCAGTTGACCTTTCTCGCGTTGCTCGATTTCGGATCTGTGCTGATCTTCGCGCTGACCGGCGCGCTGGTGGCCAGCCGCGCGCAGCTCGACCTGGTGGGCTTCGCCTTCATCGCCTGCCTGACCGCCGTCGGCGGCGGCACGGTGCGGGATCTGCTGCTGGGGCGCGAGCCGGTGTTCTGGGTCGGGGAACCCGTCTATATCCTGATCGGGGTCGCCGCCGCGGTCGCCGTGTTCTTCACCGCGCACCTGATGGAAAGCCGCTATCGCTGGCTGTTGTGGCTGGACAGTTTCGCCCTGTCCATCGCGGTGGCCGCCGGCACGGGCGTCGCCTTGGCAGAGGGGCAGCCGGGCGTGATCGTCGCGTTGATGGGGGTGGCGACCGGGTGCCTTGGCGGTCTGATGCGCGACGTGGTGGTCGGGGAAATCCCGCTGGTGCTGAAGCAGGGCGAACTCTACGCCACGGCGGCGCTGGCCGGCGCGGCGGCGGCACTGACCGCGCTTCACTTCGATCTGGGAACGCGCCCGGCGCTGGTGATCGCGGCGGCGATCTGCTGGGTCCTGCGCGCCGGATCGATCGCCTTCGGCTGGAGCCTCCCGGTCTACAAGAGCCGTCCGCCGCGGGCCTGATTCAGCGCCGATAACGCTGCCAGAGCCAGATCAGCAGCATCGCCCCCAGCACGGCGCCGACGAAACCGGACATCGCGCCCATCACCGCCAGCAGGCTGCGCAGAATCAGCCCGCCGATCAGCGCCCCCATGATGCCGATGAACATCGTCGTCGGAATGTCCGCGTCAACGCGCATCAGGCGGGTCGCGAGGAACCCCGCAGCCGCGCCGATGATGACCAATGCAACAATGCCCACGCGATCATCTGCGCCAATGGGTCGGGATGATGATCAAGGCCCCGATCGACGACAGGATCGCGTTCAGCCCAGGCGATCCGAACCCGAAGCCGAACATGATCCGGACAAAATAGAACAGGAACGCGCCTCCGATGCAGATGATGACGGATGGCAGGATGCCATTGCGGGTAAAGCCGGTTTTTTCCGACAGAAAGCCGACGATCCCCGCGATCACGACGGTGCCGATCATGGTCGGAAACATGGCCGTCCTCCTATAGTCTTGCGCCCCTGGGCACGGGCCGTCCGCGCAGGAACGTTTCCGTATCCTGCGCAGCCTTCCCCGCCCGTTGCAAGCGCAGGATGGACACGGCCCCACGACCGCAGGCCACGGTCAGCGCGTCATCCAGCACCTGCCCCGCCGGACCTTCGCCCTCGGTCAGGCGCGAGGCCAGAACCTTGACCCTTTCGCCTTCGATCCCGGTCCAGGCCCCCGGAAAGGGCGACAGGCCGCGGATCTGGCGGTCGACCGCATCCGCCGGGCGGCTCCAGTCGATACGGGCTTCCGACTTGTCGATCTTGCCGGCATAGGTCACGCCCGCCTCGGGCTGAGGCTGCGGATGCAGCCGTTCCGGAGCCTCCAGCGCCCGGACGATCAGCGCCGCCCCCATGTCCGAAAGGCGGTCGTGCAGCCGGTCGGTGGTCTCGTCCGGTGCGATCGGCGTCGCCTCGCGCAGCAGCACCGGACCGGTATCCAGCCCCGCCTCCATCTGCATGATGCAGACGCCGGTTTCCCGGTCGCCTGCCATGATCGCCCGATGGATCGGCGCCGCGCCGCGCCAGCGCGGCAGCAGGCTCGCGTGGATGTTCAGGCAGCCCAGGCGCGGCGCATCCAGCACCGCCCGCGGCAGGATCAGGCCATAGGCCACCACCACGGCGACATCCGCGCGAAGCCCTGCGAACGCGGCCTGCGCCTCGGGCGTTCTCAGAGTTACCGGATGGCGAACCGGCAGGCCGAGCGTTTCGGCCCGCGCCTGCACCGGGCTTGGGCGCTCCTTCTTTCCGCGCCCGGCGGGTCGCGGCGGCTGGCAATAGACAGCGACGATTTCATGTCCCGCCGCGATGAGAGCGTCGAGTACCGGCACCGAAAACTCCGGGGTTCCCATGAAGACAACGCGCATGTTCCGGCCCTTTCCCGGTCGGGTTCACCCCGCCGCTTTCTTCGCCTTTCGCAACAGCATGTCGCGTTTGACCTTGGACAGGTTGTCGAAATACATCCGACCGTTCAGGTGGTCGATCTGATGCTGGACACTGGTCGCCTCGATCCCGACGAAATCCCGGCGGTTGATCGTCCCGTGTTCATCCAGGTAGCGCACCGTGACCGCGCGCGGCCGGCTGATCCGGGCCGATACGCCGGGCAGGTTCGGGCTGGCCTCGTCATGGTCGCGAAACTCGACCGACGCATGCAGGATTTCCGGGTTCGCCAGCCGCACCGCCTTCCCCCGTTGCGTCGAGCCGTCGACCACCGCCAGCCGCAGCAGCACGCCGATCTGCGGCGCCGCGAGACCGACGCCGGGCATCGCCTCCATCGTGTCGATCATGTCGTCCCAAAGGGCACGGATCTCCTCCGTGATCGCTTCGACCGGCTGCGCTTGCGTGCGCAGCCGCCTGTCGGGCCAGGGGATGCAACGGCGGACCGTCATCCTGCAACCGCGTAATCCGCATCCGCCTTCGCGCGGGCGGCAGGATCCAGGTGCTGAAGCGTCACGATGCCGTTCAGGTGGTCCAGCTCATGCTGGATGCAACGGGCCTCTGCCGCGTCGAACCTTCGGCTGTGATGCCGTCCCTCCGCATCGCTCCAGGCCAGGACAATCCAGTCCGGCCGGGTCACGACGGTCGAAATACCGGGGATCGAAAGGCAGGCTTCGGTGCCCTCCACCAGGGTTTCCGATGTCTCGATCAGGCGTGGGTTCACAAAGGCCACCGGGCTGCGCGGCCCGTCTTTCCAGCCGACATCGACAACGAAGACCCGCTTCATCACGCCGATCTGCGGACCGGCGAGCCCGCGCCCCGGCGCGGCATACATGGTGTCGAACAGGTCTCCGATCACCGCCGCCACGTCGTCATCCGCGGCGACCGGTTCGCAGACCATGCGCAGCCTGTCGTCCGGCCATCGAAGGATCGGCAGGACGGCCATCAGGATCGCGCCATTTCGCGTTTCAGCTTCTGCATCTTGCGGGTGATCATCTGCCGGCGCAGCGGTTTCAGATAGTCGATGAACAGCTTGCCGTTGAGATGGTCGATCTCGTGCTGCACGCAGGTCGCCCACAGCTTGTCGAATGCGGCTTTCTGCGGGTTGCCGTTCCGGTCGATCCATTCGACCTCGACCTCGGCCGGACGGGTGACTTCGCCGTATTGTTCCGGTATCGACAGGCAGCCTTCCTCATAGACGCTGGTCTTGTCCGACGCCGCGACGATCTCCGGGTTGAACATCACGGTCGGTCTGGGCGCCGCGCCTTCTTCCTTGACGCAGTCCAGCACGATCAACCGGTCGAGCACGCCGACCTGCGGCGCGGCCAGGCCGATGCCCGGCGCGTCATACATGGTTTCCAGCATGTCGTCGGCCAGCTTGCGCAAATCGTCCGTCAGGTCGCCCACGGGTGCGCAGACCTTTTTCAGACGCGGGTCGGGATGGATCAGGATCGAACGTTTCATGGCGGTTCATGTAGGCGATCGACGGTCCCACCGCAACGCCCCTTGCGCCCGAGACATTTCCGGTTAGCTTGCGCCCGACCACAGGAGACCGACATGACTTTCAACGACCCGATCGACCGTCGCGGAACCCATTCCAGCAAATGGGACAAGATGGAAACGCTGTTCGGGGTCTCGCCCGACGACGGGCTGGCCATGTGGACCGCCGACTCCGATTACCCCACCGCGCCCTGCGTGATCGAGGCCGTCCAGAGAGCGGCGGCACATGGGGCCTTCGGGTATGTCTGGGAATATCCGGAATACCTGGCCGCCATCCAGTGGTGGATGAAGACCCGGCACCGCTGGGAGATCGACACCGACTGGATCCTGACCACGCAGGGTCTCGGCAACGCCATCGCGCTCTGCCTCGACGTGTTCAGCGACCCGGGCGACGGCGCGGTGATCTTCACACCGGTCTACCACGAGTTCGCGATGAAGATCCGGAAATCCGGGCGCGAAGTGGTGGAATGCCCGCTGGTGCGCGGACAGAACACCTATGTGCTCGATCTCGAGGACGCCCAGAACCGCCTAACCGGAAACGAGAAACTGCTGATCTGGAGTTCCCCCCAGAACCCGTCCGGGCGGATCTGGACCCGCGAAGAACTGCGCGCCATCGGCGCATTCGCCGCGCGCAACGGGCTGATCCTGGTCTGTGACGAGATTCACCATGACCTGATCATGCCCGGCAACAGCTTCCTGCCGATGGATCTCGCCAGCCCCGAGACACGCGCCAGCACGGTCTTCCTGACCGCCGCGTCGAAAACCTTCAACATCGCCGGGCTGCGCACCGGCAACATGATCATCCCGGACCCGGATCTGCGCGCCGCGATCCGCGCCCGGCTGCGCGCGCTGGATTACAGCCCGAACTCTCTCGGCATGATGATGATCGAGGCGGCCTATTCGCCCGCCGGCGCCGAATGGGCCGATGCGCAGAACCGGCATCTCGACGGCAACCGGCACCTGTTCGACGAAACCGTCAATGCCATTCCCGGCCTCTGGTCGATGCCGCTGCAGGCGACCTACCTGGCCTGGGTGGATTTTTCCGGCACCGGCCTGACGGACCCGGAAATCGAGACGCGCCTGCGCGAAAACGCCCGGATCGCCACATCTCCCGGCCCCGGTTTCGGCACCGGCGGCGAACGGTTTCAGCGCTTCAACCTCGCGACCCAGCGATACCGGGTCGAAGAGGCCTGCACGCGCCTGCGCGCGGCCTTTTCCGATTTGCACTGATCAGAACCGCGGCAGCAGTCCGGCGGGTGCTCCCGGTTCACGGTAATGGTCCAGCGGCGCAGTCTCAGTGGCGGCGGTGTTGCGTTTGAATTCATAGCGCCGCTCACCGGCTTCCGGTTCCGACCCGATGATCAGGCATTGGCAGAGATGCCGTTCGCCATCGTAAAGATCGACCAGGCCGCGCAGCGGCGGCACCGTGTCGGCCTCGACGGAGAACCCGCCGCGCCACATCCGCAGGATGGTATACACCTCCTGCCCGGCTCGGACGCGCAACCGGCTCAGCTTCTTCAGGCTGGCCAGACGGGCCGCAGTGATTTCGCAACGGACATCGTCGCTGATATAGGTCGACATGGCGCATCCCTCCCAAGGCAGCATATGCAGGGTGTCACTCTGGCTCGCAAAATCAAGTGACAGTTCGGTAAACCCCCGGCCGCAGTGGAAAATGTGGTGCCTGCGCGACGCCCCTGTGCGGCATCGCAGGTCCCCTGCGCGGAGCCGGAACTGGGAATTTTCCCGTCGCGGCCCTATGTGTCTCCATGAAAACAAGGGAGATTGCCGCAATGGGATTGCTGATTGATGGGGTCTGGCACGACAAATGGTATGACACCAAGTCTTCCGGGGGTAAATTCGAACGGTCCGCCGCGCAGTTCCGAAACTGGGTGACGGAAGACGGCGGGGCGGGTCCGACCGGCACCGGCGGGTTCACCCCTGATTCGGGGCGCTATCATCTCTACGTCAGCTTCGCCTGCCCCTGGGCGCACCGAACCCTGATCTTCCGCGAACTCAAGGATCTGTCGGATCACATCGCTGTGTCGGTCGTGCATCCGGACATGCTGGACAAGGGCTGGACGTTCAAGACCGACGATCGCGGCGCGACCGGAGACACCCTGCACGGTCAGGACTATGCCCATCAGATCTATACCCGCGCCGCGCCGGAATATTCCGGCCGCGTGACGGTGCCGATCCTCTGGGACACGTGGACGAACACGATCGTGTCCAACGAAAGTTCCGAGATCATCCGCATGTTCAATTCGGCCTTCGACCGGCTGACGGGTAACTGCGACGACTACTGGCCCGCCGCGATGCGGGACGAGATCGAACAGGTGAACGAACGCATCTACGACACGGTCAACAACGGCGTCTACAAGGCCGGTTTCGCCACCACCCAATCGGCTTATGACGAGGCCGTCGGCCCGTTGTTCGACAGTCTCGATTGGCTCGAAGAGCGGCTATCGCGGCAACGCTACCTGCTTGGCGACAGGATCACCGAAGCGGATTGGCGGCTGTTCACGACCCTCGTGCGGTTCGATTCGGTCTATCACCTGCATTTCAAATGCAACCGCGCACGGCTGATCGACTTTCCCAACCTCTGGGGCTACGCGCGCGAATTGTTCCACTGGCCCGGAGTCGCGCGCACCGTCAACATGGCGCATATCGTGCGCCACTACCACTACAGCCACGACAGCATCAATCCGCACCGGATCATTCCGATCAATCCGGTCATCGACTGGCACGAACCTCATCGCCGGGATCAGCGCACCGCCGCGTAATGTTCGACCATCGCCGCCAGGTCCTCCGGCGGCGTCTCGCTCTGAACGTAAGCGCAGGCATTCGGAGAATGGGCGAAAATGGACCCGTCCGAAAAGAAGCTGGTGTTGGTCACGAAGATCACGCGGGCACCGGGACGCCGGTAGCTCGCGAAATCGGCCACCGCCAGAGCGCTGCCGTGATCCAGGACCAGGTCCAGGACAATAATGTCGAAGTCTTCTCCGTAAAGCGCCATGATGGCCGCTTCCTGACTGTGAACCAGGGTCACATCGGCCCCCTGGCGTTCAAGATGGCGCCGCCAAAGGACGCCCAAATCCGACCTGCTTTCTACAATGAGCACATTCATAAGACCATCCGGGCACGTCTTGCCGTTAGCGTTTCGTGTGCCTCTCCCCCACCCCGTCATGTTCCCATTGTCTTAACAAAACCTTAACGGTCTCCCGGCATCGGCAATTTTCCGATAACAACCTTGTGTGCCGGGCGGAAATCCGCTTGAACCGGCAAGATCGCAGATAACCCCCGGTTGAAAGTATCGCATGTTCCCCAATCGACCCGCAAACACGTCATCGGAACGCGATCATGGCGGGGGACTCGACGCGGCCATGGCCCGCCACGGCGGCACGCGCGCGGGCTGGATCGACCTGTCGACCGGAATCAACCCGGTGCCCTACCCGCTGCCGGATCTCTCCGGTTCGGACTGGACGGCGCTGCCGGACCGGAATGCCCACGCGGCGCTGGTCACGGCGGCGCGGAGGTTCTGGCGGGTTCCGGACGGGGCCGCGATCCTGCCCGCCCCCGGCGCATCCGCGCTGATCGCGCGCCTGCCCGCGCTCCTGCCGCCGGGACGGGTCGGGATCACGCCGCCAACCTACAACGAACACGCGGCGGCCTTCGCCGCGTCCGGATGGGCGATAAAGGACGGCGGACAGGCTGATGCACGGGTCCTCGTGCATCCGAACAACCCGGACGGGCGGCTCTGGACGCCGAAGGATGCCGATGCCGACCTCACCATCATCGACGAGAGTTTCTGCGACGTGATGCCGGAGGCCAGCCTGATCCAGCTGGCCGGTCAGCCCGGCCGCCTGGTCCTGAAAAGCTTTGGCAAATTCTGGGGGCTGGCCGGGTTGCGGCTCGGTTTCGCCATCGCGCGGCAGGACACGATCGGCCGGCTGGCCGACATGCTGGGTCCCTGGCCTGTTTCCGGACCGGCGCTGCGCATCGGGGCCGCCGCCCTGAGCGACACCGCCTGGGCCGACCGCACGCGCACCCGGCTGCGCGATGACGCGGCCCGTCTGGACGCGATGATCACCGCCGCCGGCGCCGCGCCGGCAGGCGGCACCGACCTGTTCCGGCTCTACCGCGTCGACGATGCGGCGCGGTGGCAGGACAGGCTGGCGCAACGGCACATCTGGTCGCGCCGCTTTCCCTATTCATCGACCCTGCTGCGGCTCGGTCTGCCCGGCCCCAACGGCTGGATCCGGCTTCGGGACGCGTTGTGACCGACGGCGCATTGCTGGTCGCGGCGGCGCTGCTGCTGGATGGGCTGTTCGGGGAACCACGGTGGCTCTGGTCCCGGCTGCCGCATCCGGCGGTGCTGATGGGCCGGGCGGTCGGGGCGCTGGACCGCGTGTTCAACGCCCCGCCGGCACGGCGGGCGAAGGGTGTTCTTGCGGTTCTGCTGCTGTCCGGCGGCGCGATCCTTGCCGGATGGCTGCTGTCGCTGGGCGGCCCGGTCATCGAAATCGCCACCGCCGCGATCCTGCTCGCCCAGCGGTCGCTGGTGGAGCATGTGGCGGCGGTTGCGGCGGCCTTGCGCCTGTCGGCGGACGATGCACGCGCCGCGGTGGCGATGATCGTCAGCCGGGATTGCCGGGACATGACGCAGGCGGAGGTCGCCCGCGCCGCCATCGAAAGCGCCTCCGAAAACCTGAGCGACGGCGTGATCGCCCCGGCCTTCTGGTTCCTGGTCGCCGGCCTGCCCGGTCTCGTTCTCTACAAGGCAATCAACACGGCGGACAGCACGATCGGATACCGCACGCCCCGTCACGAGGCGTTCGGCTGGGCCGCGGCCCGCAGCGACGACCTGCTGAACCTGATCCCCGCCCGCCTGACCGGCCTGATGATCGCGGCGCTGGCCGGGCAGCTTCGCGCCTGGCCGGAGATCGTGCGGGACGCCCGGCGCCACCGCTCGCCCAACGCGGGCTGGCCCGAGGCCGCCATGGCCCGCGCACTGGATCTCGCGCTGGCCGGACCGCGCAGCTACGATGGGCAGCTCCGGCAGCTGGCCTGGGTGAATGGCGGGGCGCGGCGCGAGATCGGCGCGGACGACATCGACGCCGCCGTCGCGATGCTGTGGCGGGTCTGGGGGCTGTCTCTGGTCATGCTGCTGGCCGGGGCGGCCACCGGTTTCCTGCTGATGGTTTAGGTCGCGCCGCTTCAGGCCGATATCGGCAAGAATCTGCCGAAAAAACATCTGCCCCGATGGAACCAATCCGGTGGGCGCGCCGTTGATCCCCCACATGAGACGAGCGCCCGGCGGCAGTTTCGCATCCGGGCCGCAACAAGAGGAGACGCAGAGATGAAACATCTGTTCGCAACCACCGCGCTGGCCACGGCCCTTGCCCTGCCCGCCTACGCGACCGAACCCAAACCCGCCGAGGGCAACGCCATCGACAAGGCCGCCGAAGCCACGGAAGAGGCTGTCAGCGACACCGCCAAGGCCGCCGAGAACACGGCAGAGGATGCCGCCCAGGCGGTCGGGAACGCTGCCGGGACCGTCGCCGAGAAAACCGAACAGGCGATCGACGCCGCCGGTCAGGCGACCGCAGAAGCCGTCGATGACATGAAGGCCGACTCCGGCACCGGCATGGTGCAGAAGCCCTCCGGCGCGCCGATGGACGGCTATGCCTATGTCGAACCGGCGCAGGTGACCGCCGAGGAGCTGGATGGCGCCCGCGTCTATGACAGCAAGAACGAATGGATCGGCGAAATTTCGGAAATCGTGCTGTCCCCGGAAGGCGAGATCGAAACCCTCGTGGTGGATGTCGGCGGTTTCCTGGGGCTGGGCGAAAAGCCGGTGGGCCTGAACTATGAAACCTTCAGCCTGCAACGCGAGGTGGAGGGTGAAGAAATCCGCGCCAGCGTGACCGCGACCTATGAGCAGCTGAAAGACATGCCCGAATACGAAAGCTGACCCACGCCGAAACGACCTTGCAAAGGACCCCCACGGGGGTCCTTTCGCCTGCCGGGATCAGGCCACCATCGACTCCGCCTTTTTCAGGTCGACGGACACCAGCTGCGACACGCCCTGTTCCGCCATCGTGACCCCGAACAGCCGATCCATGCGGCTCATCGTGACCGCGTGGTGGGTGATGATCAGGAACCGGGTGTCGGTCTGCCGGCACATCTCGTCCAGAAGATCGCAGAACCGGGTGACGTTGGCGTCGTCCAGCGGCGCGTCCACCTCGTCCAGAACGCAGATCGGCGCCGGGTTGGCCAGGAACACGGCAAAGATCAGCGCCAGCGCGGTCAGCGTCTGCTCGCCGCCCGACAACAGAGACAGGGTGCTCAGCTTCTTGCCCGGCGGCTGGCACATGATCTCGAGCCCCGCATCCAGCGGATCGTCGCTTTCGACCATGACAAGATTGGCCTCACCGCCGCCGAACAGATGCCGGAAAAGCAGCGTGAAATTGCTGTTGACCTGCTCGAAGGCGGTAAGCAGCCGTTCGCGCCCCTCGCGGTTCAGGCTGGCGATACCGTTTCTCAGGGTCTTTATCGCCTCTTCGAGATCGGCCTTTTCGCGCGCCAGCGTGTCATGTTCTTCCTGGACTTCCCTGGAGTCCTCTTCCGCCCGCAGGTTGACCGCGCCCAGGGCGTCGCGTTGCCGCTTGTGCCGGTTGACCTCCGCTTCCAATGCTTCGGAATTCGGGATCCGGTCCGGATCGATGGCCAGCCGGTTCAGCAACTGACTCGGCGTCGCCTCCTGGTCGTCGGCGATCCGCTCGGCGGCGTGCAGCACCGTTTCCCGCGCCGCGTCCGACCGCGCCTCTGCGCGCGCCCGCGCCTCGCGGGCCTCCGAAGCGGTGCGCTCGGCCTCGCGTTCCGCCTGCACCGCCGCGCGCAGGGCGGCTTCGGCGGCGGACAGCGCATCGCCGGCATTGGCGCGCCGCGCCTCGGCATCGGCGATCGCGCCGGACAGTTCCTCCCGCTTCGCGGCGATCTCTGCCGGAACCGCGCTGGCCTCCTGCAACTCCCGTTCCGACGCGGCCTTGCGCTCCGCCAGTTCGGCAATGCGTTTCTCCGCCGTGTCCAGGCGGTGCCGCCAGCCGCTCAGCTCCTTGGTCACCTCCTGACGGCGCCGGGTGCGGGCCTCGCCTTCGCGGCGCAGCTCGTCATGGGCGGACCGGCGGGACATCATGGTGATGCGGCTCGCCTCCACCGTCATCTTCACGTCTTCGGCCGCCGCCCGCGCTGTGTCCAGATCGCCGAGATCGGCCACCGCCCGCTCGGCCTCGCGGACCTGGACGCGGGCGCCGATGGCTTCTTCCTCGTGCCGGGCCACCGCCAGCCCCAGCGATTCGAGCCGGCCTTCTGCCAGGTTCCGGTCCGCCTCCGCCCGGCTCAGGGCGCGGCCCGCATCCGTCACCGCCCGGTCGGCGTCGCGCCGGGCGGCGCGGGCCTTCTGGTCGGCGTCGGCCAGATCCGCCAATTGCCGTGTCAGCGCCTCATGCGCCCGGATCGCGCCCTCGGCGCGGGCCGTGGCGCGGGCCAGGGTCTGCTTCAGGTCCTCGAGCCGGTTGAGCTGCTGAAGGCGCAGCGCCGCCGCGCTCGGCGCGTCTTCGGCCCAGGCGCGATACCCGTCCCACCGCCAGAGATCGCCCTCCAGCGACACCAGCCGCTGGCCCGGCTTCAGATCCCGCTGCAACCTTTGGCCGTCATCCGCCGCGACCAGCCCGATCTGCCCCATCCGGCGCATCAGAACATCCGGCACGGACACGTGGTTGGACAGGGGCGTGATCCCGCCCGGCAACGCCTGCGCGCTCGCATAGGCCGGCAGAACCGTCCAGCCGGACGGGCCGTCGCCCTCGACCTCGGGCGCGCGCAGATCGTCCGCCAGCGCCGCTCCCAGCGCCTTTTCGAACCCCTGCTCGACCTGCAACCGGTCCAGGATCTGCCCGCCTTCCGCCGTGTCGCGCTGCAAGAGCTTGCTCAGCGCGGTCACTTCCGCTTCCAGTGCGTTCAACTCTCCCGTCGCCTCGGACCGTTCGGCGCGGGCGTCGGCCTCGCGCTCGTGCACAGCGGCGCGCTGCGCCTCGGTTTCGGTCAGCTTGGCCTCGGCCCCGGAGGCCGCGGCCACGGCCTCCGCCTCGGCCCTTGTCGCCGCCTGGAAATCCCCGGCAGCCTTGTCCAGGGCCGCCCGCGACACGGCCATTGCCGCGCGTGCCTTCTCGGCCTCGGCCTCGGACTTGGCCTCGGTCTTGCGGCTGTCCTCGAGCAGACGGTGCGCGGACTGGTGCCGGGCGGCCAGCCGGGCCACGTCCTCGGTCTGGGCGGACAGGTCGGTTTCGCGGGCCTGCAGGACCGCCGCCGCCTCCTTCGCCAATTCGGCGGCTTCGGCCAGACGGTCCTCATGGCCGTCTTCGGCCTTCACCAGTTCGCGCAGTTCCCAGTCCAGCCGTTCGATCGTGTCGCCGGCGTCCCGGTTCAGACCGGTCTCGCGGTCGATGTCCCGGCCCAGCTGCTCGATCCGCCCGGTCAGGGTTTCGATGGCCTGACGGGCGCGGGTCTCCTGATCGGCCAGCGTGTCGCGCTGCACCTGCAACCGTTGCAGCACCGCCGCCGCGATGGCCTCTTCCTCACGCAAAGGCGGCAGGGCCTCTTCCCGTTCCGCATGCAGTCTGGCCGCCTGCCGCGCGGCGGCTTCGGCCTGCGCCGCTTCGCTGACCCGCGCACGCAGGATCTCTTCCGCCGCCGCACGCGCCTCGTCCGCCTCTTTCCAGCGGCGGTAGAGCAACTGCCCCTCGGCCTGCCGCAACTGCTCGCCGATCTCCCGATAGCGCGCCGCCTGCCGGGCCTGCCGGGCCAGTTGCGCCAGCTGCGCCGCAAGCTGCTCGATCACGTCGTCGACCCGCAGCAGGTTGGTTTCCGCGCCTTTCAGCTTCAGCTCCGCTTCATGCCGCCGCTGGTAGAGACCGGAGATCCCCGCCGCTTCCTCGAGAATGCGCCGCCGCGACTTCGGCTTGGCGTTGATCAGTTCCGAAATCCGCCCCTGCCCGACGAGTGCGGGCGAATGCGCCCCGGTCGAGGCATCGGCAAACAGCATCTGCACGTCGCGGGCGCGCACGTCCTTGGTATTGACCTTGTAGGCGCTTCCCACATCGCGGGTGATGCGGCGGACGATGTCCAGCGCATCCGTATCGTTGAACCCGGCAGGGGCGAGCCGTTCCGCGTTGTCGATCTGTAGCGTCACCTCGGCGAAATTGCGCGCCGGGCGGGTCGCCGCCCCGGCAAAGATCACGTCCTCCATGCCGGAGCCGCGCATGGTCGTCGGGCGATTTTCCCCCATCACCCAGCGCAGGGCTTCCAGCAGGTTCGACTTGCCGCAACCGTTCGGCCCGACCACCCCGGTCAGACCATCCGCGATGATCAGATCGGTCGGATCGACGAAGCTCTTGAATCCGGTCAGTCTGAGTTTGGAAAACCGCAAAGCGCGTGCCTGTTCTGATTCCTGCCTGGATAGGGAATGTGCGGCCTAGGCCCGGCCCGAGTCAACGCGTTTGCGCTGTATCTGGTCAAATCGGCGGTTTTATCCCCAACATATTGACGTTTTCAACAGATCGTCAGTAGGAATCGCAATCAAATTCCGAATATGGGCCACCGGGCATATCGTTCAGCAGCGCCCCGATCTGAACGCAGTTGTAGGACCTCGGATCCATCGGCTGCACCCAGTCCGGCGACCGCCCCGAACAGGACAGCCTGCCCGTGGCCACTGCCTGGTCGCCCTGCACCTCGCGCACGATGCAGCCGCTGACCTGCTCCATCGCAAAGGCCGCCCGCGCCCGGATCGGCCCGAACCGCGGCGCGTATTCCGGACTCCGGCGCTGCGCTTCCGCCAGATCGCCGCGCACCCGGACATCGAACACGCTGCCATCCACCGTCACCCGCGTCGCCGGGAGACCCCGGAAATACGGACCCGCCATGTTGCAAGCCGCAACGCCAAGGCAAAGGCAGAGAAGGAGACGGATCATGCTCCGACTCTTCGGGCATCAGGGTTAACAAGCTCTTTACGGGGCGGGAAACTGGTTGTCGCGCCCCCGGTCTGGTCATATCATTTGACCAATATCCGGAAACCGCCGCATGCCCTTTCAGAAAGTCCAGTTGGAAAAACTCTCGACCTCGGTCGTGCGCCAGATCGAGCTGCTGATCCTGCGGGGGATCCTGCGCCCCGGCGAACGTTTGCCGTCAGAACGCGAACTCGCCGACCGCCTGGGCGTGTCGCGGCCGAGCCTGCGCGAGGCGGTGGCCGAACTCCAGGCCAGGGGGCTGCTGTCCACCCGTGCGGGGTCCGGCATCTATGTGGCCGAGGTTCTGGGATCGGCCTTTTCGCCCGCCCTGGTCGATCTCTTCGCCAGCCACGAAGAAGCCGTGTTCGACTACCTGTCCTTCCGCCGCGACATCGAGGCGCTCGCCGCGGAACGGGCGGCGCGGCAGGCGTCCGACAGCGACCTCAAGGTGGTGCAGTCGATTTTCGACAGGATGTGCGCCGACAAGCCGCGCCGGAGCGCGGAGGAAGAAGCCGAGATCGACGCGCAGTTCCACAGCGCGATCATCGAGGCCGGCCACAACGTGGTCATGCTGCACATGATGCGGTCGATGTTCGAACTGCTGCGCAACGGCGTGTTCTACAACCGCCTGACCATCTTCCGGCAGCGCTACTCCCGCGATGCGTTGCTGGAACAGCACCGGGCCATCAACGACGCCCTTCAGGCCCGCGACCCGGACGGCGCCCGGAAAGCCGTCGTCGCGCATCTGGACAATGTCGAACAGGCGCTTCGCGACCAGAAACGCGCCGATGCGAACGAAATCATCGCCCGCCAGAAGTTGGCGCATGAAACAGCGACCGACTGACCCGGCCGGTTTCGTTCGAAAGTTTGCTCATTTGAGCTTGCCGCGTCGCTCCTCTATACTGCCCAAGTTCGAAATTTCATTTTAAACCCCATGACTTAACCGGAAGAGTCCATATGAAAATCACGCATATTTGCGAAGCGGATAGTGGCGGTGGCGCAATGCTGGCGGCAGCCAAATTGCACAAAGCAATGCAAAAGCTTGGAATCGACAGTAAAGTTCTGGTGCGGATCAAGATGGGGAACGACCCAAGCTTCCTGAACATTCGCGAAAACCTGGATCCGTTGGACTGGATCGATTACAAGCTTCGAAGATTCAGGAACAAAAGATTAAAGCGCAAGTATCGACCGCGTCCGATGGAACAAGTCGGACCTTTCTCCACCGGCATGGGAAGCCTGGGCAATGCTCTATCGCGAAACCTTCCCGAATCCGACATATTTGCACTACACTGGAGTTCGGACCTCATCGACTTGCTGCCTCTCATGAAGACGATCGGAAAGAGACCGGCTTTTTGGCGCATGGCGGACATGAACCTGATGACCGGGGGCTGCCATTATTCGATGGGCTGCGACCATTTCCAGCAAGCTTGCGGAGACTGTCCAGTGTTGCAGAACCCGGCTCCCGATGATCTTTCTCAGTATGCATTGGAGCGAAAGTCGAAAGCCTTCGCTGACACGGACCCGAAACACTTTCACCCTGTGGCACCCAGCCGGTGGTTGAAGAAACAGGCTGATCGAAGCAGTCTGCTGAAGCGTTTTGACACCATCCATATTCCAACGGGTGTGAACACAGACGATTACCGCCCAATCCCTCGGAGCAACGCAAGGCAGCGCCTTGGACTGGAAAACAGCGAAAAAATTCTTTTGTTCGCTGCCGAAGATGTGAATGACCTCAGAAAAGGGTTCGACCTGCTTCTGGATTCATTGCGACGACTGCCAAAGAGCTTGCATGTGACGCCAGTCGCGATGGGCAAGGCACATTCCCGTCTCGAAGGTATTCGATATCTCGGCAAGCTCGATGGCGCAGAGGCCCTGGCCGTTGCCTACAGCGCCGCCGATGCTTTCGTCCTGCCGACGCGAGCCGACAATTTGCCGAATGTCGCCCTGGAAGCGATGGCATGCGGGCTGCCGGTCCTCTCTTTCGATGTGGGCGGAATGCCTGACTGTGTTTTCGACGGAGAGACCGGCTTTCTTGCCCCTCCGGAAGACACTTTGATGTTGGCGAAAAACATCGAGACGGTATTGACGAACGAAGCGCTCCGGAAAGAAATGGGTGAGAAATGCCGCACTCTCATGCTCAACCAGTTCAACGAGAACCTATCGGTTCAAAGATACGTGGCTTTGTGCGAGAAAATGATTGAAGAAGCGGGCCGGTAGAATGTGCAACATCTCCAGGCTCAAAAGCGGCGATCCGACGCATTCCGGTGTGTTCTTACAATGTTGTGTCGGCCGTCAGGATCTCTGTCCGGGGAATGAACCGTGACTGTTCAAGTCGTATTCGCAGTCGATCCCGGCCTGAACTCTGCCGGCAGCATTGAACTGCGTGTAGGAAAGTCTGAAAAACCTCGCTCTCTGAGCGGGTTGAGGTAGACTGGGCATGATCAGCAAGGACACTCCCGATGCCCAAGCAGCCCGCCTTTCCCGGCCTCCGCCATGCGATGAAGAAGAA
>NZ_JASNJE010000039.1 GCF_030164465.1 Sedimentitalea xiamensis | reverse complement strand
ATTCTGGAAACCGGCAACGACAGCTACCGCTACAAAGCCAGCTCCGAGGCCGCCAAGAAAACGAGAAAGGAGACGCCGGCATTGACCACAACATGACCGCTGAGACATAAACAAGGGCGGGCCAAATCTCGGTGAAAATACCGGGTCACTTCTCAGCGGAAATCAACACTTCGGGTCCTTGCCTTTGATGGCGACCTCATCGGCAACACCCATGTCGTTGGCGGCGGGTTCGGTCCAGTCGACAAAACGGACGGTGATCGGGGCCTCGCCCGGTCCGGGGGCGACGGGGACGCCGTAGCGGAGCATCTCGTAGAAGCTTTGGTTCGCCTCATAAAGCTTCGTGCCCTCCATCCGCGCCTCGCGCTTCAGCAGGGTGATGGCTTGAGCAACGACCTCCGGCGCGTAGCCGCGGGACAGAAGCCATGGGCGCAACAGCTCATCCTCGATATTGGCGTTGCCGTCGCGCTTCTGCCAGTCGCCGAGGTAGCGCCAGCCGAGACCCCCGGGGGCGTCGGTCTGCTTGTCCGAGAGCAGGTCAATCACCCGGTTCTGCGCTCTGCGTTCCGCCTCGCCGATCGTGCTCATGACCCTGCCTCCGTTCTGGAAATCACTCGTTGAAAAATGTCGTCAGACCAGCCTGATCCGTCCGGTCAAAAGGTTCTGCATCATGCCCTCCTTCACCTGCCGCGCCTTTTCGAGGCGGGTGTCGAGGGCGTGGATCTCGGCATCCATGTCGTCAAACACGTGAGCAAGTTTCATTTGCTCATCCTTGCAGGGTTTCGGCATCTCGATGGCTCGAATGTCCTTCAACGAAATACCCTTTACAGTGCTTCCACCGGCACTTTCCTCAATCTCGCGCTGACGTAGTTCGAACATCAACTGATAGAATCGGGGAATACATTCATCGATGAAGAAAAGTGCTTTGAGGTCTTGGTTGATCGCTACATCGACATTCATGATGGTTGTCTTGCCAACAGCCATTCTGGTGCAGAGGATCAGCGTCCCAGCCGGGATGCTCGCCGAAGCGCTATTTTTCAATCCCTGTTCGGTTATGGATTCTAAGGTGCCATGTCTGGATCCGACGGTAAAGTCCTTCACCGTCATCCACGGAATGTTCCCATCCCAGTATTCTGCAATGGTTCTACTCGGCGTTCCGCCGCCAGTGGCTCGCAGGAGTAGATCGTTTAGACTCAAAGTCGACCATTCCCCCGAGAACCCCGGAAGGCGGCGCTTGGCGGTCAGGAGGTCCTGCATCGCGCCCTGCTTGATGAGCCGTTTCTTGTCGATCAGCCGCTCCAGCCCCTCGATCAGCGCATCCGCATCCGAAAGCGCCTCGGCGATGGCTTCCTGTTCCGCCATTGGCGGCACCAGTATCTGCATGTTCTCAAAAGTCGGCATGTAGATCGTGTTGTGCGTGCTGCCGGCCATCAAGCGCTGCCACTCAGGTTCCATGGCCCTGAAGAGATGAGCGAGATACGCGTTCAATAGTCTTGGACCGCACACATAGCAGGCGAAATCCTGGCTGGTCGCCATCTCGCGTCCCAAAACGGCAACCTTACCGATTGTTGCCGTTCGCGATAACGCGACTGTCCCCTTCGGCAAAAGCCGAGCCGAAGAGTTCGCCAGACCCAGAGCTGAGATCGTCATCCTCGTGTCGAAGAGCGTCTTACCCTCGATGAGCTTTGAGTCGTGAAGTGAGAGCCATGGGATTTGGCCATCCCAGTATTCGGGCCGATTGCGACTTGGGGTATGGCCGCTTTCAAGCTTTGCGAGATCGCAAAGTCTTTCCAGGGTCCAATCCTGAGGCTCTTCCGTTGGGGCAGGATGTATTCGGCCGATGTGCCATCGCGAAAGGAGATCACCCGGCATACTCATTCTGAAATGCCCATTGCGGCGAGATGGTCAGCCACCTTCGCCTCCAAGCCGCCGATCTTCTCGGCGATTTCAGGAAGGGTTTGGCGACGACGAAGTCGAAGCTCTGGAGCTTTGTCTCGTCTTTGGGGTCAGTGAACTGGGGCTCCCCGATGACATCTCCCTGGGCGATGTCTGCGTCCTCTCGCCCGTGCATGATCATGTTCATCTTCGCGAGGCCGCGGGTCGTGATGTCGAACTCCTGCCCGTAGATGGTCAGTGGGACAACCGCTGCATCGGCAGCCTTGAGAAGCAGTGAGCCTGACCCGCATGTCGGATCATAGACGGTCTGCTGTGGGCTGTCCGCGCGGTTCACACCCGCGACGGCGGCGACCACTCGGGAGACCTCGGCGGGGGTATAGAACTGGCCTTTGCTCTTACCGGACTCCGTCGCGAAGTTCCGCATCAGGTATTCGTAGGCGTCGCCAAGGATGTCGTCGCCGTCGGCCCGGTTGCGGCTGAAGTTGAGCTCGTCCCGACTGAAGATGTTGATCAGCGCGGTGAGGGTCGTGACCATCTTGGCCCCGCGGCCGAACTTTTCGGTATCGTTGAAGTATGCGCGGTCGATGACATTCTTCAGGTCGTTGGCCTCGGCAATCCCGGCGATGGCGATGTCGATCTTCTCGCCGATGTCCTTGGTGCCGCGCAGCTTCCGGATGTCTGCGAATGAGCATCCCTCCGGAACCTCGATGAGCGCGTCCGGCTTCCCGACCCGATCAGACACATACTTCAGGAAGAGGAGCGTGAGGATGTAGTCCTTGTAGAGGGAGGCATCCATGCCGCCGCGGAGCTGGTCGCAGCTGTCCCAGAGTGACCGGTAAATGTCGCTTTTCTTGATTGCCATCGCTGCCGCCGATTATTCTTGGCCTCTCTGAAAGAGGCGATTTCCGTTTTCGGCCATATGACTTGATCGACTGGTCGCTCTCAAGCGTTTTGCGTCCGCGTCTCGACGCATAATGCAATGGCGGTTCCGGATCCCATGGTTTCCGCCATCTATGCGGCTGCGCGGCAATCTGATACGGTCAGGCTATGTGTGATGACCCCGGATGTTTTTCATCTCGTGAGCGCGCGGCTGAAAAAGCCGAAGCGCGTGCCAAGGATGAAGCGCGCCTTGCAGACGGCGGCATCACTCGCGCTGCACTCTCCCGTGAAAACGGCATGCTCTTGCGGGGCAAGGTAACCTACAAGGGACCTTCCCAGCGGATACAGCGCTTGGCAAAAGAGCTCGACGACGAGTGACCAGGTAGCGTGGCCTGTTCGGCGCGCCACACCGGACGGCCCACAACAAGCCAGTGGGGGCCGCTGCGCGGATCGCCGAGCCGATCAAGTCGACACGAGAGTCGTCGACCTTAGCGCCGTGTGATACAAATTGTGATACAGACAACGCACGCCCCGAACTAAAATGCGCGTCAGAGCAAGGGAAAACAAGAACATATGCTGGGACAAATGGTGCCCGGGGGCGGCATCACAGAGCAATGCGATTTCAATGCCTTAGAGATCGGTGGGACAGTTTTTCTTCCCATGGTTTATTGAATCTTTTCGGCTTTGCGTCCCACCAGTCTGATGATCGGCGCCGCCTTGGAAGAGTGAAAACAATGGGCGCATCGAAGCCATACCCCCAACTGTACCCCCAATTTCGATAGCTTCGTAAATCAAAGACTTAGCGCTTCAGTTCGATTCCGCGTTTGGGAATCAAACTGAAGTGTAGCACCAGGCTTCTCCGTTCTACCGCCCCCAGGCGAGAGAAGCGAAAACCCATCGACAACTTCCCCCAAACAAGAAGGCGGCGCGGGCTGTGAAGCCCGCGCCGCGCGAAAATCAGGCTGCTTTGCGCCTATGCTGCTTCGGCAAGCAAGTCGGCTTCGTCCTCCTCGTCCTCGATCTTATCGCCGCGCGGTGCATCGGGGTCGATGGCAGGGAAGTGCATGGCTTCGGGAAGCCAGTCCCGTGCTTTCTGCTGATCGTCAGCAAGTTCGGCCAAGCCGCGCACCTTTTTGAAGTACCTCACCATGGCTGTGACCAGTTCGGATTTTTTGTAGCCGCCGCCATTGCCGAACAGTCGCGTCATCGCTGCTTCGCGCAGCACACTGCCGAGTTGCTTTGCCGTGCGGCGTGACAAGAACCAGAGATCAGGTGTCCAGTGCTCCCGCATATCTACTGACAGATCGCAAGCCACGCGGTTGAAGATGCTGTGCTCATATTTGTCGAGAGATTTGACATCGCGCTGCCCGAACGTGACCGCTGACAGGAAGGCAAAGAGCCGCATCAGTTCATCATCCGAAAGAGGTTGCACGAGGTCATAGGCACGCTCGACAGAACGGGCACTCGACAGCAGATTGTAATAGGTCGCGCCCTGCTTCTCGATACCAAGAAGACCACAGAGCGCCCCTGCTTCGGCATTGATCGCAACAAGATGTGATGCGTCCTCGCCGAGGTCGGTCAGATAACGAAGACAAGGGTGCGCCGCTGCTTCATACAGCATCTGTGCAACGCCGATCTCCCTGGCCTTGCGGGGATTGCCGACCAATTCGGCCTGAACCGCCGCGCTCTTTTGCATGGCAATGTATTCGCAGACGGTGCTGGCATAGGTCGGCTTGGTCTTGCCCTTTAGGGTATCGGCAACCTCTGTGTCGATGGTTCGGCGAAGCAGTCCTTCATGGATTTCCACCTTGCCCTCGGGAAACAGGCAGACGATCACCCCTGCTGACTGGCCTTCTTCGGCTTTCCTGAACTGCCAGTGTTCAAACCGCCCTTCGAGCAATTCTGCCCAATCTGCCGTTTTGTCATGTTCGCGGACAAGGTCGGTCGCGGCCTTCTTTTGCAAGGCATAGAACTGGTCTGCGTCATTGAAGAAGGTGGTGTCGTCTGCGCCGAACAAGTCCTTGGTGAACGAGCCGTCATATTCGTTTACATCGAAGATTGCCATGGACAGGCTGGGCAACTCACCGAGCAAGCGGTCGCGGATATCATCTGCGGACTCGCACCAGCCTTTGATGACATCTTTCAGCAAGTCGTCTTGGGCATCATGGTTTCCGACTGACAGGGCTTCGGCCTGTGAGACGGTGATCTCGCCATTCGTGAAGGCTTTAGTGACAGTGGGGCTAAGGTTCAGCAGCGCCATACGTCTGCGCAACGTGGAAACGGAAAGACCCGTCTTGCTGACAATGTCTTCCAACTTGCCGCCGCCCTCGGCGAGTGCTGCAATCGCGTTCGCTGCTTCGAGCGGCGAGAGGTTCTCTCGTTGCACGTTTTCGACCGTGGCGATGCGTTTGGTGTCGTCTTCTTTCAGACCTTCCCTGACCTCGACAGGTACGGTCACGTCTTTGGGAAGATGCCCCTGTTCGATCAGCAGATTCATGGCGCGAAAGCGGCGTTCACCGCTGATAATCGCGTATTTGCGTTTGCGGCCATCTGGTTTTGCCGCCACAAAATTCTGCAACAATCCGTCTGTCAGGATGCTTTGCGCCAGTCCCTCGATCTTTTCCTGATCGAAGTGCTTGCGCGGGTTGCCTTCGGTGGGTTGCAGCTTGTTCAAAGCAATCATTTCAATAGTCATGGGTATTCCTTTCGGTTTGGGTTTCGATCTGCGCCCTTCTGCTTGTTCGACTTTCGAAAAATCAGAGGGGTCGCATGAACCCATGGCCAGCGCCGAGCGTCCCAACAAAAACCCGGCCCATGCTCTTGGGGCGGGGTTAAAGGACGTTCGACTGAAGAGCAGCGGCTCCAAAGGTTCGCCCCTGATCGGTACGACAGGGGCGCCAAAGGCGTTCAAGCCACACGGCCATGGCGGCCAGGCCAAAGGCCGCAGACGGCATGGGTGGTGCGGGCAGCGCAGAACGAACCTATTGGGCTATGCCGCTGAAATTCAGTGTAAGCTGGAAGACAGGGGTGATGCGAACATTGTCGCGAAAAGGAATCGAATGTGTCCGCACGACTTTTTGGAGCAACCACTCCAAGATTGCGCTTCGATCCTTGACCCTGCTAGTATTGCGTGATGAAAAATCTCAATGAATTTATTCAGTTAAGTGCATCTGACCTCGTAGGCCATTTGAACTGTGCGCATATGACCGAGCTTGACCTCGGTGTAGCGACAGGCGCTCTCAAGAAACCGAAGGTCTGGGACCCACTTTTGGAGATTCTGCGCGAGCGCGGACTGCGCCATGAGCTGGGCTTTGTGGAGCACTTGCAGGATCAAGGGCTTTCCAGCCAAAAAATTGAGGGCGTTGATGTGACTGCCGATGCGGTCGCCCAAACAATCGCCGCCATGGCGGCCGGAACAGAGATTATCATTCAGGCCGCCCTTCAACATGGAAGATGGGCAGGGCGCGCCGATATTCTTAGACGTGTCGAGACCCCGAGCAATCTTGGTGCCTGGTCTTATGAGATAATCGACACCAAGCTTGCCCGAGAAACCAAAGCAGGTTCTGTCCTGCAGCTCTGCCTGTATGCCGACCTGCTAAGAGAAGCGCAGGGCATTGCGCCCGAGTATGTTTATGTCGTGGCGCCGTGGTCAGACTACGAACCCCAGGCGTTCCGGTTTGCGGACTATGCAGCATATTTCAGGAAAGTGAAGGCGGCGGCAGAAGCGGCAACGCTTGCTGACGCACCGCCAAGCCTCTACCCCGAGCCCAAAGAACATTGCGATATCTGCCGTTGGCGTGAGCGCTGCGAAACTCGTCGCCGTGATGATGACCACCTTTGCCTGGTCGCTGGCATCAGCAAGACCCAAACAGCCGAGCTGCAAGAACACGGCATCACCACTGCAGCGGCGCTTGCCGCAATGCCGTCGCCGATGCCCTGGAAACCGCAAAGGGGTTCAACGTTCTCCTATGAGAAAGCGCGGGAGCAAGCCCGTATCCAGATAGCGTCCCGCGAGGCAGGAGAGCTTGTCTACGAACTCTTGCCCATCGTTCAGGATATC
The DNA here is from genome assembly GCF_030164465.1 of Sedimentitalea xiamensis. Classification (GTDB taxonomy): domain Bacteria; phylum Pseudomonadota; class Alphaproteobacteria; order Rhodobacterales; family Rhodobacteraceae; genus Sedimentitalea; species Sedimentitalea xiamensis. Next base: position 29,293 of record NZ_JASNJE010000039.1, on the reverse strand, counting down.
GGACTGTGTATTCTCCCCGAGCCGTCGCCCGGCGACATCTTCTTTGACATCGAAAGCGACGCCTTTGTGGGCGAGCACGGCATCGAATATCTGTTCGGCTACAACTACCTCGATGACAACGGCGAATGGGCTTACACCGCTGATTGGGCGCTTGACCGTGAGTCAGAAAAGGCGATCTTCGAGCGCTTCGTTGATTTTGTGACCGCGCGGCAAGCACAGCATCCGAACCTGCACATCTACCATTATGCCTCCTACGAACAGGGTGCACTCAAGAGGTTGATGGGCCGCTATGCGACCCGGGAAGCGGAGATTGACGACTTCCTGCGCGGAAATATATTGGTCGATCTCTACGCCGTAGTGCGCAACGCCCTAAGAGCAGGTGTTGAAAGCTATTCGATCAAGAAGCTTGAACCGATCTACGGCTACGCCCGTCAAACCGACCTCCCCGACGCGAATCTTGCCCTATTCAGCCTGCAGGCCGCGCTTGAACTCGGGGACATAGAGTCCATCAGCGACGAAGACCGACAGACTGTCCAATCCTACAATCAGGACGACTGCGCCTCGACGGTCGCGCTGCGCGGCTGGCTGGAAGAAAGAAGGCAGGAACTGATCGATGCGGGTACTGATGTACCTCGCCCCGATCCGTCAGAGGTCCAGGTGAGTGAAGAACTGACCGAACGGCAGGAAGCTATTCAGGCACTCATTGTGCAGCTAACAGACGGCATTCCGGCGGACGTCGAGCAACGCACCGCAGAACAGCAGGCGCGATGGGTACTTGCCTATCTACTTGATTGGCACCGCCGCGAGGACAAGGCGACTTGGTGGGAGTTTTTCCGCCTCAAGGCGCTAACGCCCGAGGAGCTGATCGATGAACGCGCCGCTCTGTCGGGTTTGACTTTTGTCGAGCGCGTAGAAACCACCGCGAAGGGCATCCCTACTGACCGTTATCGGTTCATTCAGCAAGATACCGATGTGCGCGTTGACAAGACGCTCAAACAGGCGGGTGGCGATGATTTCGGGACATCGGTTGCGATCAACAATGATGAGCGGACAATCGATATCAAGAAGATGGGCAAGACGGCCGATGTTCACCCCGAGGCTGTTTACGTCTTTGAGAAATACGGGAACAAGGAACAGGCAGACGCGCTGTTCAGGATCGGCACCTATGTCGCCGAGAACGGCATCGAGGGAGACGGGTCATATCTCGCCGCTCGCGCTCTTTTGCTTCGCGAAGCGCCGCGCCTTGGTGGCCAGCCCATCAGGCAAGCGAGTGAGAATCCTCTAGACGCTGCGCTGCGCATCGCAAGCCACATAGATGGCGGGATACTCCCCATCCAAGGGCCGCCCGGAACGGGCAAGACTTTCACAGGAGCTCGGATGATTTGCCGCCTCGTGGAGCGCGGCAAGACGGTGGGCATCACCGCCAACTCCCACAAGGTCATCCGCAACCTTCTGGATGAAGTGGTCGAAGCCTCGATTGAAATGGGCATCGATCTGAAATGCATCCAGAAGCCGAAGGATTTGGAACCGAACCAAGATCGCCTGTTCTTTGCCAAAAATAACGGGGATGTCTTCTCCGCACTTTCGGCAGGTAACGCAAAAGTGGCAGGAGGAACAAGCTATGTGTGGGCAAGGCAGGATGCCGCCGAAACTCTCGATGTTCTGGTCGTGGATGAAGCGGCACAGGTGTCATTGGCCGACGTTTTGGCAGTATCCCAGAGTGCGAAGACGCTGATCCTACTTGGCGACCCGCAGCAACTAGATCAGCCAACGCAAGGCTCCCACCCTGATGGAACCGAAGTGACCTCGCTGCAGCACGTTCTGGGAATAGAGCACACAATCAGCGATGACCGAGGAATGTTCCTGGAAGAAACTTGGCGGCTGCACCCTGATATTTGCGCGTTCAACTCCGAGCTGTTCTACGATGCAAAGCTCGAATCCAAGCCCGATTGCCAAAAGCAGGAGATCAAGTCCGACGGCAAGATAAGCGGCAACGGTTTGCGGTTCCTGTCTGTGCCCCACACGGGAAACAAGAGCTATTCGCTGGAAGAGGCAGAAGCCACGGCAGCCCTGGTTAACGAGATTCTTGCGAGCAGTCCTACTTGGGTTGACCGTAAGGGGGATGAACGACCACTGACACCTGAAGATATTCTGATCATCACGCCTTACAACGCACAAGTGTTCGAGATTCAGCAGCGTCTTCCCGGCGCGCGTGTCGGTACGGTAGACAAGTTTCAGGGGCAGGAAGCGCCGATTGCCATCTACTCCATGGCGACATCTAGCTACGCCGACGCCCCGCGCGGCATGGAGTTCCTTTACAGCGCGAACCGCTTTAATGTCGCGATTTCCCGTGCGAAATGTATCGCCATTCTGATTGCATCACCCGACATCTTCGAAGCTGACTGCAAGACGCCAAGGCAGATGCAGCTGGCGAATGCATTTTGTCGGTATCTCGAGCAATGCCTACTCGTTGCATAATTGCAAAGCGATCCTAAGCACTTACCAACGCTACGACCTATTGCCGATTGCACTCGCCTTCGAAGCCAGACAAAATTGCGTGTTACCCGTTTGCGTTACGTGACGAGGCTCTCCACCTCATCACACAAATAGTCCAGTGCTGTGTCTTCTCCTCTGCTGTCTAGCATTGAAAAAAGCTCTGGAAAACCCGCGTGAGCATAGCCGTTCGCGATCCTCATCATCTCTGGTGGAGAGTCAATTATGTTGACGTCATCTTTTTCCGAAATTGCAAGAAGTGTCAGAGCGGTTGGCCTCCAAGAGTCAGAGCCGAGAACAACGCCTTCGGCAGCCTTATAAGTTTTTCCAGACGGGCCTGTCGGCTTCAGCCCCTTTTGAACAGCCAACATTATCGCAAAGAACCAAATGTCTACATTTCGCCTGAATGGCTGATGAACCGCTGAAGCGGACTTGCCTTCCCGAAGTTGAACCACCGCCTCAATACGCTCGCGGAAGCTCTCATCAATATTAATGTCTTGTCCTGCAAATGGATTGTCCATTACGCACTCTCCGCCAATGCTTGAGTTGAAGTTTCATACCTATCACAAGTTTTGCAAACAGACTTATGGTCACACGCGCACTGAAGAATTACCGCCTCTTTTGTTCCCGGATCATTCTTGAGAATACGAGGGTAGTGCGCGGGATTGGTCAATGTCGCAGCGACAATTGCTCTTTCATCGAGAATTTCCTCGCAGCCCTTTATCTCGTCGTGAGTGAGGAAGAGTATGAGTTGGCTGCTATTGTCTGCAGCCGTTCTAACGACTTCAGTCTTTACAAAGCCAGACATCATTCCGAGAGGTGTATCGATCACATTGGGGCCCTCAACACCACTTATCTCAGTCAGAGCAAGCACAAAAGAGATCGTAAGTGCGCGACGGGATGCACCGTTCAGGTCCATGGAAGGATCCATTTCAAGCCCATTCCTGCCGTAGACAACAATACGAAACTCCGGCGTAATTTCCGCCCTTGTTATCAACGCACTTTCTTGGTCAGCACCAATCATTGAAAGAAAATGATCGTTCATTCTCGCCGACACGGATTGCACTTCAACGGTCTTCATTCGAGCCAAAGAAGCCTCAACGATGTTGCGGATATCCGTGGCGACCGACAGTTCGCGTGCAATTTTTTCACCTTTAGAAACTTTGGCGGATTCGGCCCGGAATTTCTTCTCCAAATCATTCCTCTGCTCCTTCAGATACTTGATATCCTTATCAAGCTCCGCCCCGCTAACGATTTCGTCTCTTAACTGCTTCTCGTAGGTTTGCTTTATCTCGCGAAGCCGCTGAACATTAATGTCAGGGATTTTGTCCAGCTTAGCTTCGATTTCAGCCTCTTTCTCCCCAATGTCTTTGTATACTGAAGAAATTCTCTGGCGTTCTTGGAAAGCTTCCGAATATAGCTCACTCCATTTTCCGGGCTTTCCCGTAAATAATGGCTTCGCCTGATAATAGAGATCAGACACCTTGGCTCGCAAATCGTCGGCCTCGCGGCTATCACGAATGAGGTCTTCAATGTACTTGCGTCTGCGCGCCCCCTCCGGCGTCGATCCATCCAAAGACTCACCACAAATGCAGTCCGTGTGTTCCAGTCGGTCCTCTAAGATCGGCACAGTCTTGTTCGGAATTTGACCCTTCTGACGCAGTTCATCGAGCATACCTCCGGCCTTTTTGACTACCTTGGCCATGAGATGTCGCGCCAGGAGTTCCGTTCCCAACAGTTCGGCCTGTCGCTTCTCTGTGGCCTTGCGTTGATCCTCGAGGTTTTCTCGCTGCCTCCGAGTGTTCACCAAGTCCTTCGACAGCTCCTCGCGGTTTCCTGCGCTGAGGGCATCCTGCAGATCGCGGTCTGCCTGGTCTCTTTTTTCCGTTAGGTTTGAAATTCGGTCTTTAGTGCTTTCAAGCTCCTGCAATTTGACGGGTATTCCAACATCTATCCTCTCGATCTGTTCCTCAAGCGTGCGCGTTTCAGCGTTGCCTGCCTCTCGATCGAACTTTGTACGAAGCTGCCGCTCAACCGTCTTAACGTGATCAATTGTCGCCTCAAGTAGTGACAACCCCATCATCCGCTCGATGGCTGCTCGAACTTTATGCTGCTGTGCTGATTTGGCACCTTCGATGAAACTCAACGCGCGATCACCGTCTGTGAAGAAGACTTCTCTAAGTTCAGAAGGCAGATGCTGCTGTATATGGTTTGTTGGACTAGGCAGCTCATCTAAGCCTGCATCCGTTACCTCGTAGAGCTCAACACGTGATGCCGGACGATTGCCAGTGGTCCCTTGTGTTTCGACTCTCCTCACCAGCCTAAAACGCTTTGAACCGGTGCGACCATCAATCTCGTACTCGATCTCGACCCTTGTCGTGGCCGCCGTCCCAGGAGCTAGGTCCATTCGCCGTAGAGAGTAGCCATTGGGAAGGGCATCATCGCCATACAAGCCCCACTGCAGCGCAGTGAGCATTGTCGTCTTTCCGCTTTCGTTTGCCGCGCGGATGACCGTAATATTCCGCTTAGGGTCCACCGAAAAATCAAGCTCAATCCCAGATAAGAGCCTAAAACCATCGAATCGTGCCTTCAACAGCTTCATTCGCTCCCCTCCCTCATTCCGACAAAAGTTCCTACACGACTGACAATGTCGCCAATTTCAACGACAATGTTGCTTCGTTGGAAAAGATGCGCTCGCTCCTTCTGCACAATATCTGCAAGCGCACTAGTAAGCTCTTCACGATAACCATCGCATCGTTCATCGATACTGGATGCTTCTTCGAGAAGAACTCTAACGATCTTTTCATCCTTATAGGCCATTTATCCTCCAACAAGCGCACGCATATGTTCAACGGCCTCAAAGGAACCGCCTGTGTTTGCCGCGTTCTTACTCAGTCTAGCAAATTCCCAAACTCGGTCCAACTCTCCATTAATTATTTTCTTGGCGTCAGTGTCCAAATTGGAACTTAATTCTTCCGAAGGCGGAAGAGCCACCAAATCGTGGATTACAGCAAATTCCTTTCCTATGGCCTTGCAGGTTCGAAGCAGTCTACCTCTTCTTTGAACCCACTGCCGCCGCACGGTGGTGCTAGCCAATATATAGGCGCGCATGATCTGCGGAACATTGACACCCTCATCAAGCACACGTTTTGCCGTAAGAACTTGCAGATCACCCGCTTGAAATCGATCAAGGATCGCACGAGATTTTTTTGGAGCAGAGGTCTCTTCTGCGGTAAGTTGGTGAAAGAAGACGCCTTGCGAGTTTAGCATATTGTTTACCGAACCGAGCTGTTCAGGGTCTTTATCAGTCGCATAAATTAGCGTATATCTCAGATTCCTCGGCCCAAACTCAGAAATCAACTGGCGAAGCGCATCTAGCTTCGCCTGGGCAGTTTCAAGTATTTTTCTACGCTTAAGCAGGAGGGCGTCTAAGTAACCATCTTTTTCGCCGGAATCTAATTTCCAAGCAAGTCTACTGATCTTCTCGCTAATCTCACGCCATTCGGCCATTTCTTCCGCGTTAAGCTCCACGAAGGTCACGTGATATTCATAAGGAGTAAGGCACACACCAATAGCTTGCTCTAGTGTGAAGCTAAAGCATGGCTCTCCAAAGAATTTAAAGAGTTGCGCCGTGCCTTCAGCGTCGTACTGACGTACTGGGGTAGCAGATAGCCCCAGTCTATAGTCGAAGAACTCGGGAGGGTCTGAGGTGAAGCTAGCTGCGCCCAAGTTGTGACACTCATCAGCGATAAGCAGTTTCGCCCCGGAAAAGGACTGAATCTGCTCTTGAAACTCTTTTGTGCACAACGTGTCGTTTGATACGACAATCGCTTCACACAAGGACACACCTCTCTTTAAGCGCCGCCTAGCTTGCGCCAACGACTGAGAACGTGCAGCAGGGCCTCCAGCTTCTGTCATATTCTCTGGTCGGAGGCCAAAGAGTTCAATTTCGCTGCACCATTGCGATATCAGAACATTGTATGGTGCCGACACGACAATCAGTAGAGGTCCAACTTCCTCATGTAAAAGCTGAGCTGCGGTCAGCGCTGTCAATGTTTTTCCAGAGCCGGTGCACATTTCCAAGACGCCGCGTCTTCCCGCTTCAAACCAAGCATCGATAGCTTTTCCCTGATGCGCATACTCACCCGTTCGATATTGAAGCCATTCAGGAATTCGGAAGCGGCGATCATCCTCTTGGGCAAGAAGGTCATCAATGTTTATCGGTTTATCGTCGAGGCCATGCGCCCTCCTCCACAGACGATTGAAGTCGTCCTCGGTAGGCTGATGCTCTCCCTTAAAGTCTTGTACAATCCTGTCCTGCATTGCACGTGATAACTCGATCACCGCACAGTCGGGGTCGCTTCCGGACCACAGCAAATCAAACTCTGCTTCCAACTCCCTGCAGGCTTCATCGGCTTCGTCGTTCATCCAGCTGCGTGCCAAGCTAAGTTGTTCGCGATTCCCTCGCAGACCCTTCCCAGTCATGTTGGCAGAGCCGTGTAGAGCTACGTGTGTGTCTTCGTCCCTGAAAAGCCAAACTTTTGAGTGGAATAGAGCATCCTTCATTAGAGCAACTTTTACCGAGAGTCGCCCGTTCGAAATCAGCCAAGCAAGGCAACGCAACGTATGGTCAGTAAGTTCATCGGCGTCAGGGATAAGACGCTCTATTGATTCTTCTGCCAATTGAGAAGATTGCAGTAACCCTTCTTTGAGCGCCTCTTGATCGCTTTCCGAAATATATGGGCTAATGATGAGCCGCAGACATTCTTTTGAATTATTCAGGAACGCCGCAAGTCCGGGAGCAATTTCTGCGAAGGACTTGCTAGAGAAGAATCCCATCATTATGTCGACTTCATTTGCGACAGACATTGCGGGGCTGATCACGGCGTCCGCGACACTATCGCGCGGTAGGATGTAGAGCGGCTTACAACCCGAAAGCGCCTCCCTAAGGCGATGCGGCTCTGTGAAATTGTTTGCTGGATTCTCGACCAATGTTCCTCGCCTCGCCGATTTCGGCTTCACTTATGACAGGCGAGACATGATTTCGCTTGCCCGTAAAGCTCGTCTAGGTCCACATCTCCCGACGGTTCGCGCAGTGGGTTGTCTTGCCTCTTAGCCTTCAATCGCGCCAAACGCCTCTCATAATCTTCTTTGATCTGAACCACTCGCTCAGGACGTGTCAACTCGTCCAGCGACTCGCCTTGCGACCAGGTGAAAGGTGATCCGTGTGCAACTGCGTCTTTCTCGTAGGCCTTAGCTTCCTCAAATGCTTCAGGGTGTTGCTCCTTCAGACGCACCCATTCAATTTTTTGTTGGTAAAAGCAGAACGTACACCCACTCCGAGACCGCCAGTCATAGTACTTGGGCAGTCCCAGACCGGAAGCTTCAAGGATGTCCTGTACTCCCGGCTTATCGATCCCGTCTTGTTTGAAGGGTAGTACAACCTTCAAGTTTTCATGTTTGGAGCTATAGCCCTCACGATACTCTTCATCTGCTCGGATGGCCACGTAGCTATGGATCACTTTACCTTCCTCAAGCATCGGACGAAGCCAATGCTCGAAAGGTCTTAACTTGAGCTGTCGGGTACACCATCTCGTTTGTGGAGACGGCAAAAAATTATTGTACTGCTTTAGCCAAAAATCGAAATCCCTATCTGGGTTGAGTCTGAGGATAGGCTTACCCAAGAAGCCTTCTAGCCGGCCTAGAAATTCATATACCTCGGGAAGTTCTTTTCCGGTATCCGTAAAGAAATAGTCGATGTCTAACTCGGGATAGTGCTGACGCATATAAACTGCCAGCGCAGCGCTATCTCGGCCGCCCGAAAGTCCAAGGACGTGTTTCTCTGTTACTTCACTCATTATAATGCTCGCTCAACTTCTTTTTCTTGGCCGTCAAATTCGTCGTTACCCATGTAGCGCGAGCTAAGCTCCGCGAGTGCAGCGAGAAGTAGGTGGCGATTGTTTGGGGCGTCGACTTTGATAACACTCTCTAGTCTTGAGATGATTTCATCGACCTTCTTGCGATCGCTTTCAGAAACCTCGAACTCTGCATGAAGGGGGGCGGGGCGACCATTCAGACCCACGACAACAGCCATGGAGCTTCGCTTATCTACTCTGCCCTTCACTCTCGCAAAATTCTCAGCCCGAATGAATTTTTGGGAGAAATCGGCGAGCTCAACTGACGCGCGTTCGAGGTCTGGATCAGTCCAGTCTCGCGGCGGTTTATTCGCGGCAAGGCTTGCAATGCCCTCCAGGTCTTGTTCACGTCCCTCAAACTGCGAGAGGCGTCCGATAAACGCATTCAGCCGAAAATCTCCACCAATTTCTCGGATGTTCACGGCTCGCTCACGAAGCTCGCTAAGTGCTTGCGGAGAGTTATTAGGAACCTGAAGCTCAGCTAGCATAAGGTCATGCAGACGGCGAAGCATTGAGGGATACGAAGCAATCAGTTCCTCTAGGCCTTCTCGAACGTCCTTGACGATACTCTGCAAGTTTTCATCATCGTCAGTTGCACTGCGCTCTCCAAAGGCAGCAGGTATGTCATCAAACAGAAACTTGTTGGGGTCGTTCGCGTGTTTGAACAGGTCGCGAACACGGATTGCATTGGAAGAAAGCTGCATGGTGCGCCTCGTCCAGGGATGCAAGCGATCAAAGATAGCAATAAGGCCACGAGCAACGTCTATGGGAGCGAGGTATGTAAGGCGGTTCGAAGCATCGAGGTCTCGCACAATTTCGGCCATGCTGGAAAGCAATCGGCGCGACAGATCAGACAAGTCCATCCAACGGAGCTGAATCTCACCTGCATTTTTTGCGAGGATTTCGACATCAATATCTTTGAAACGCGCTTGGAAGATGCCTTCTCGATAGAGCGCGATTTGCTCTCTTTGAGTGAGGATAAACGCAACGGCCACTACAGGCTTTAGCCCATCTTTCAGGCCATACGGAGGCGCTCCCCAGACTTCATAGAGCTCGGATACCGAGACCGTACGGTCTTTGGCTTCCTCCAGATACTTTGCAGCAACCTCCCAAAGAGGCATCAGGTTGCTCGGGTCGCTCTTTGATATAGGAGTACGGAATTGCCATTTATTATTGACCTTTACATACAGTTCTGTGGCACCCAAGACTGAATCAAAGAGGCCGCCCTCGGCAGGATAACCTTCAATACCAAGACGTGGCTCACCCTCCTGCCCAACCATCGAGCGCAAGAGGGCGTTCTGCGCTGCTACCGCGTTGCTTGAAGGTTTAATGCGGTTCAGGAGCTCGTTGTTGATTACTGGTGAAAGAGGGAAACGCTTGGCGGCGAGATCAGACGCCGCGTTGTTGATCTCAACTTGGTCCCACTTTTGGGGTTTGTGACTTTTCAGATACCAAGTGGCATGATCAAAGGCATTCCTGAGTTCCTCTTCAAGCTGGCCTTGCAAGGCCGTCTTGCGCGCCTGAACTTCACGCTGAGCAACAGCATCACCCGCGAGATCGGGATGTTCTTCTTGCACTTCGCTCAGTGCTATAAGCTCTCGTGCAAGTTCGACAATGACCCATGCCCGCTGCGATAGGCCGGCCACAACATCCCATTCTGAGGATTCGCGAGCCGCCTCGCGACAGACCTTCTCAGCTTGATCATGACTCTCCCCTTCAGTCGGAATAGCAAGAAGGAACGCACCAATGGTTCCCGCCTTAGGCTCATAAGCGCCAGCACGCTCGATGAGGCCATTCAGCGGCGCAACTTCCACATCGAACCAGCGCAGAGCACCTGTATCGTGGTAGTGCCTCTTCGCAAGAATTGGTTGCAGTCCTGCGAGTCTTTGGAGCGCTGCGAAGTCTACCTCTCGGACGCGCTGGAGCGAGTCTTCGATTGCGCGGTCAATATCGAAATCACTACCCGCGTAGATCGCATATGCATCCGCGAACTTCCGAAAGATAACAAGCGACCAATTCCTGAGTTGACTTAGAGCTTCTTTGACCTTCTTTTTCGACGCGCCAGGAACACACGCAGTCAACAAGCCTTCTGTAGGCATGAGACCAGACCGTTCTTTAAACAAATCGATCAAGGCGATTGTCTTTAGAAGACGGATATGGAGCTCACTGCCCCCCAAGGCCTCACAACGTTCTACCGCCTCAGCAGCCATCGCCCATCGGTGCCCATCCGGAGACGCAAGGATCGAAGGTTCTAAGTTGACCCTCAGATAGTCCCAAAGCCTATCCGGTTCGAACAGTGCGGTTTCGTCATTATGACGGATGAAGTCCTGAAATCCATGCGGCTCAGCAGAATTTAGAAAACCGAATATGCTGCGCTGGTTCTGTCCGAAACGCCGACGAGAAATGGGACCAAGCAGGCAGGCAACAACTGGGTGTAGCGGCCAACATCCTTCGAGTGTACCAGCTAGATGCTGAGACGCCGCTGGCCGCTGGCGTTTAATCTCGGACGCTATGGTTTCCGTAAGTGCGCCAGGCTTAGCCAAACCGCGTCCGTTCTCGATCGCACGAGAGATTAGCTCGATCTGTTCTTCACCTGCCGCATTCACTGCTAGGTCGATAAATCGCCCTTGAATCTTCGACCACTCGTCCCGCATTTCGCGAGACAATCGGTTAGCATATTCCTCGAATGCTTGGTGGAGAATGCCAATAACTATCAGTCGGCCATTGCTTCGTGATGCGGCTTCCGCGAGCAACTGAAATAGATAAACGTCCGCCCCATCTTGAGCCGCAGCCTCAAGAAACTTTCCCATCTCGTCGATGAAGAGGACAACGCCGCCCCGACTTCGCGGTGACTTGTCCGCAAGCGCAGTCAACGAAGTCACAACAGCATCATCGGTCCATCGACCCGCATCCGGCCTCTCAGCCGCACCCACATCTTCTAGAGCTCGACCAATGACACTTGCAGCGTTGGCGCGTCTCCCCACGACAGGCAACAAGTGCCAACCATTTGACTTTGGGGGTAGCCCATTCAGTATAGTCTCAGCCGTCCTGCGACCGATTGCGGTCATCGCTTTGTCGCGAAGCGCCTCGTCACTTCCGAGCAGAGAGCTTAGAGCAACAACTAGGCTAGATTTACCGCTGCCATAGGGGCCAGTCCAAGTGAAAGCAGCATGACCCGTGTCGGACACGTGCTGTGCAACAGCCTCAAGGACATCAGCTGAAGACTTAGGACAAATGAAGCCCTCTAAAGCCTTTAGATTATTATAGTCGCTATCAATCTTGATCGACCTTTGAAATCGGCGTCCGATATTTACTGTTTCTGAAAGCATCGCTAGGCCGCCTCTCTACCCTCAATATTTTTCTTTTTGAAATCACACATCGCGTAGACAAGCGCAGCATCCATATCCAACGCAACATCACGAATAACTTGCTTGAGGCCAGCCGTTTCTGACCACCTAAACGAGCCTTTTGTGAAATCTTCGAGTGCAAGAAGACGATCAGCTACGTCGTTCTCGTCAAGAAGGAAAACTCGACCAGGCGACCCCGGCTCATGTGCGACAGCTTCAAACGACAAGGTTTGTGCCGTTGTATAACCCGCCCAGAATTCGATCAGAGCGTAAAGAAACACGCCGTTTCCAAGGGAAGACTTCGGCCCCCGAACAAATCTGAAACCGTCACGTCGACCGATCGCCTTAATCAGACCCAGCTCTGCCAAAGGCGACTCCATAGAATCCTCAGGGGATGAAGCGCCAGAAGCCGACCTAGCCACGTAGGTTCGAAGATAACATTCGACGTCGCGACGTATTGTTGTGGACGAGACGCGTGGCCACTCGCGATCTTTGGCGACCTTTTCCAATGCGCGAACAAGCTGCTCACGCTCAAAAGTAACCCCGGGAAAATTGTTAAAGCTCCAATACCAAGTCGTTTTCTCGGGGCGCCCTGCCAAATTCCAATGGATCAACCAAAGAGTTGCGGGATTCTCCACGTAGCGATCAAGCCCACTCTTTCCAAACAGGCGTCGGCCGAGGTTTGTCGTAGCGAGTGCGTTGGGTCCTTGTCCATCCTCTATGATCCCGGATGCAGTCGCCCAATGGCGCATCGAAGACACCATGTTCTTCCCCACACCGAATCGAGCTATCGAGTCATCGCGGGTGAAGGCGAGCTTGCCGTCCGGACCATCCTCACGCTCGTAGACCGCATCGTACGCCTTTTTCAGCCACCCGTAGCGCAGCGGGAAGGTCTCATGGCCCGAAAATTGCGGTTTGTAGTCGTCATTGTAGATAGGTCCCCGTGGCATAGCGTCTCGTCCTGGAAGGTTGATCCAGCTCGACAGTAACCCACAATATGTGGTAGGGTCAAACTTGTTCCTGGAGATATCCTCCAGAAACGCTGCAACCCTTGCGGAGCGCAGGTTTGCAAGGGTATGTCGATAGAAGTTGTTGGAATATTTATGAAAATTCAAGAAACAATCTACTTGGATCATCAAGCGACCACTCCGCTTGATTCGAGGGTCTTGAAAGAGATGCTGCCATATCTCGAAGGAGGCTTTGGGAATCCGCATTCTACTGAACACGCCATTGGTTGGCGAGCCTCTCAGGCGGTCGAGCAAGCCGCATCAGATATTTCTTCTCTCATTGGTTGCGACCCTGACGAGATAGTCTTCACCTCAGGCGCAACAGAGGCAAACAATCTTGCCCTTCTCGGCCTTGCTCATGGAAAGGCGCCAAAAAATCGACGGCGTATCCTTCTAAGTGCCATCGAGCACAAATGCGTCCTTGAGATTGGGCGTAGGTTGTCATCAGATCTAGAATTTGACGTTGAAGTTATTCCGGTTGATGCTCACGGCCACGTTGATCTCGATGCTCTTGCGGGTGCAATTTCTGATGAAGTTTTTCTAGTATCAGTAATGGCGGCCAATAATGAAATTGGTACAATTCAAGATATCGAAGAAATTTCTAAATTAGCCGCAGCTGCAGGCTCTCTTCTCCACTGCGATGCAGCGCAAGCCCCTTGCGCAATGGATGTGTCACAGCTTGCTGTTCATGCTGATTTGATCAGCCTTTCAAGCCATAAGATGTACGGTCCCGCAGGAATCGGCGCTCTTTTCGCTCGTCGCGAGCTCCACCATAGAATACAGCCAATCATTATTGGCGGAGGTCAGCAGAATGGCCTCCGTTCCGGCACGCTTCCAACGGCGCTCTGTGTCGGTTTTGGTGCAGCGGCGAGAATATCTTCATCTGAAGAAGGAAGCCGTGTGCGCAGCGAACTTGCAGAGCTTAACAACAAATTCCTCGAACAGCTGAACACACTTCCCTGTGGCGTTTGGGTCAACGGACCTTTGGATACAAAGCGCAAACACCCGGGCAACCTCAACATCGGTCTTCAGGGTATCTCCGCAGCCGACCTTCTCGCTAGTCTGCAGCCTTCCCTCGCTGCTTCATCTGGGTCAGCCTGTACCAGCGGTATTCCTGAGCCCTCGCACGTACTTCGTGCAATAGGGCTCGATGGCGAACGCGCTGCCTCGTGCGTAAGGTTTAGTTTAGGCAAAGGCACAACCATCACTGACATTCAAGAAGCGGCGAGACTTATCGAGCAGGCTGTAGTTGATCTAATAGATATTGGTCTATTGCGGACTGGTTAACCTTTAAGGAAACTGTCAACGCACACGGTCTATCGACGGGCAATGAGGAAGTCATCCAACGACATTCCGGCGGCTAGACCTTCTTTGATCCAAGCTGGCGTTCTCCCCCGTCCAGTCCAAGTGGTTTCTGGGGTCTCGGGGTGCTCATACTTTGGTGGTTGGGCGGTTCCTTTGCGCCTCTTGGCCTTAGGTGCTTCCCCTACGAGTTCCTTAAGTGAAAAACCCATTTCCCTGGCGATTGCCTCTGCTGCAGCGACAGCCTCTCGCTTTCGCCGCGCTTCGAAGTCCTTAATTGCTCCATCGACATCGGCGCGGAGCTGCTTGAGTTCGTCGATGTCGAGTTTGGTTAGGTCTAGACTTGCCACTACGAGTGCCTCATACGCTGTTTCTACCCAATGGCTTTACCGTGCAGCTAGCCTTGCAGGAAGGTCTTTCTAAGATTGGCTTAGGCTACAGGCTCTTGGTTGATACATTCCCGCTCACCCTGCTTCGCCGGAGCCGTCCGTCACCCCTCACTCGGTGAAGGGGGTGCGGCGGCGACCTAGATGCAGGCACCGATCCCGCCCTGCTTTGTTGGTAAGTCAGGAACCACTTACCTCAAGACAGCTCATCGAGAATGGGCACGGTCTTCATGTGGGCTGCTACAGCTGACCTCACGTCGTCAGACATCGGCAGGTGCGATGCTTCCTTCGCCCAATGCTCCTGAAAACTTTGAACGGTCTCTTTGGCAGCATCCAACGCCATCTTCTTCGGGATCGCGGCTTTCACCGCCAGATGGGTTAGCTCGTCGGTTGAAAATGCCGAGAAGACCTTAGCGCGGCTGATCTTCATGTTCGTTGCATCGCCCGGAAGATAGGGCACAGTCGCCACAAAATCATAGGCAGGGGCCAGCGAGACATACCGCCTGTCAGGATAGATCAACGACCAGTTCTTCATGTGCATATCGGCATTACCGATCAGCATATTGAAGGTCAGGCGTCTGACATATTCAATAATGTCGGCATCATTTCCTTCAGCGGCAATCACCTGCGCGATATTCCGAAAGCTGCCGTTGCCGTATTTTTCATCGGGATACAGCCCGTAGACCTGTGCAAAATCCTCGATGTGCACGCGCGATCCATCGGACAGACGATCAAAGCGCTCAATGACAAAGGCATTCTTGCCGATCTTATCGATCCCTTCGGGCAGGTTCTTGATCGCATCGATACCTATCAGATCAATGGCAGGTACGTTCATGCCGACAAGGCTTGCCAGTCTCATCATTGAGAATTCGTTCTCAGGCACTCCTGCGAATTCACGCGAAGGCAGCTTCACGATCCAAGAGCCGCCAACGCCAGAGGCGGGGATGGTTAACCCGCCACTTGCTTCCATCACGGCAGAAAATTTGAGTTGAACACCCGCCAGGGAAAACCGCAAAGCGTTTTCGCGATGATCGTCACGATTATCATCGGCGCCATCGGCCACTTCCGGCGGCCACGGCTCGTCATCGGCGGGCGTGATTGTGATCGCGCCAGGCAGATCACGTCCCAGCGCCCAGAGCAGATAGAATTCCCGCTCATGGTTCACACCCGCTTGTTCAGCCAGGTACTTTCGGAGATGGCCTTCGGGGAGAAGGTTCGAGAAGAATGGCATCACCCGCTTCTGGTATGGACGAAACTCGGTCTGAAGTGTACCGAACTCATCCTTAAAAGAGAGCCCGAGGGTCGGCCTCTTGGCGTTCTCGATATATGCGTCGGTAAAGGCAAAAAGCGTCCGGTCACCGCCGACATTGGTCAGAGTGCCTATGGGCTCGCCATATAGATTCACGTTCAGGACGGAGACGTTACTCATCATCGCCCCCATCAAGCCGGTAGGCCGGACGCGGTAAGCGCGTGCGGTTCTCTTCGGTCAAGCCATGAGCGAGCGCGTTTCTGAAACTGCTCATCTGATTTGTTGCTTCGCGCAGCGCGGAGACCCCGCCTGCATCATCTACAGCTTTGAGCGTCTCTCGTATGCTGCGCAGTGCGTCGGTATTCCGGATTAGGTTTTCGAACTGACGAAGCTCTCGAAAGTGACGTTGCAAAGTCTCGACGGCTGGCGTGTCGATTTCGAGTGACCGCAGGTGATCGACCTGCTTTGCGAGCCTAGCTATCTCTTTGCGCGTCTCGGGAGTTGCCTTCGGCACATCATTAACGCTACGCGTGATCGTCCGAACAGCAGGTGCTGCCTTGCGTGGCACTAGAGCAAGCTCCAGATCAAGGGCATTGGCGATAGCCGTAAGACTTGAGACGGTCAGGTTGACCGCTCCGCTCTCGATTTTTGAGATGTGCGACTGCGGCACGCCTGCACGAGAGCTTAGTGCGCGCTGACTAAGCCCCTTCTTCTCGCGTGCGGCCTTGAGTGTTGCCGCCAGTTTTTCACTTTCATAGCTCGTCATGATCTATCCAAACATATCAAGGAAACAACTTGATATACTTAAATATATCACACTCCACTCTAACCTTCAAGAGGTGATCTACTTTATTATATCATACTGCCAGAGTGATCTATAGTAGCTGATCTTGCCCAGGTTTGGGCTAGCCTAGCCAAGAGGAGCCAGGCGTGCGGCTAAGCATACGGTCGTAGCTATCTTCCTCGATTTCTTCTGCGAGCTCGAAGCGCGACGGCGCATCACCGAACAATAGAAGTGATAGAGCGAAATCATGAACTTCAGATACGAGTGCGTGCTCAATACAAGGCTCCTTAAACCAAACGCGCGCATCGTGTTCTACCGTCGCCTTCTGCCTTACGAGTCCCTCGCCTGTGGCAGGGACAGAGCTTGATGGAATCTCAAGGGGCGGACGGCCGGATGTCTTGAAGTAAAGTCCTGACCGCCATGCAGAATCACTCGACCACGCCCAATGTATGAACCCGTCGATGGATTTCACCAGAACGGCGCGGCGCCCCGTGTACTGCAACCAGCGCAGAATCGCAGCAATCAGAGAAACGCCATATCTGTCGGCACATTCTCCAAGGGCCTCCAGATCGGGCTTGCGCCTAGGGTCAATTTGCCTGCGGAAGTCGTCCAGAGGCATCAGCAAGTTGGCAGCGAACTCGTTGGCCTCTTTTTCAATCTTGCGATATTCGCTGTCCCATCGCTCCATATCGTCAGTGCTGCATTGGATGCCGTCAGGATGTTCTTGCCTATGTAGGAGGTAGTGCCCGAACTCGTGGGCAAGCGTGAAGTTGATGCGCCCCGCTGAGGCCGTGTCCGAGTTGTAGAATATGCCCCAACCCTTTTCGCCTGGAGGCGCTTTCATCAAAGCACCCTCAAAGCCTTTCAGTGACGCGCCCTTAACCAGGCTGACTGGATCGTCAGGAAAGCGCTGGCGTGAGTAGTCATATGCAAGCTGCTCGACATTGACCGGAAAACGGTCGTCGCCGCCTCGGGCATTCAAAATAATGGTCAAATCGTTTGCCCAGCGCTGCGGCGACTTCCGTGTAGTCATCAGGACTTACCCCACAGCTTCACCATTTCTCGGATCTTTTCCTTCGTGTCGGCGTCCATGTGCCGATACTCACGATAAAACTGCGCATCAACGGCGTCTTCTTCGGTGATCGCCTGCTTTTCATCCAGCAGGTACTCCATGGTAACACCCAAGGCTTCGGCGATCTTGGCAAGTTTTTCTGCCGACGGACGCGGCGGGTTCTTGTTTTCCAGTTCCCATATGTAGCTTTTGCTGGAGCCGGAATTCTCTGCGAGTTTATCGAGAGTGAGCTTTTGATCCTTTCTAAGACTTCGAATCTTCTCTCCAAGGCTGTTTGTCATGCGGCAGCGCCTCCCTTCGTTTTCGCTGTTCGGAATAGACATACTTTACGTGCTTGACTTCCGACTTTCAACCATTATATCCTGTTCGGAGTAGGCATACTTTTTTTGCCTGCACCCCTAACGAACAGGAGGTTGAAAACCATGAGTAAGGGACCGAAGACCCACCACGTCGTACCGAATCCGGGCGGCGGCTGGGATGTGAAGCGCGGCGGCGCATCTCGCGCCAGCAGCCACCACGACACGAAGCAGAACGCCATCGACCGCGGCCGGGAAATCAGCCGCAACCAGCAAAGCGAACTGCGTATCCACAACCGCGACGGACGGATTGCCAGCAGTGATAGCCACGGCGGCGACCCGTTCCCGCCCAAAGGCTGAAACAGAAAGGAAAGGCCATGGCGAAGGACACCATCGACAAGACCGAAAAAGAGATCACGATCATCGTGAACGGCCGCGAAAAGACGGTCACGGCCAAAGAAATGGGTGAGGGCGATCTGGTTGCCCTCGCCTTCGATAACCCGCCCACGGGCGAATTCATCTGCTTCACGATCACGTTCCGGCGCGGTCAGGGCAACAAGCCCGAAGGCACGCTGGACGAAGGTGAAACCGTGAAGCTGAAAGAAGGCATGATCTTCAATGTCACGGCAACTGATAAGTCATAACGCCGACCTGAAGGCGCTCGAAAACGAAGGGTACGAGGTGGCCGTCATTGCCGGCCACCTCGTCATTTCCAATGTGCCTTACGTGAACGCACAGCGCGAAGTGAAGCTGGGTCATCTCGTTTCCGTTCTACAGATGAACGGCAATGAAACGATCAGGCCCACCGACCACAAAGTCTATTTCGAAGGCGATCATCCCTGCGACAAGGATGGTCGGGCACTCGCTCACATCAAACACTCCAGTAAGCGCCAGACACTCGGCGGCGGCATAGCCGTTGACCATATGTTCTCGGCCAAGCCGAAGGAAGGCTACCAAGACTATCAGCACAAGATGACGACGTACGTAGAGATGATCGCCTCGCACGCACGCGCGATTGACCCCGCTGCAGACGCACGCACTTTTGTCGTGGCAAACTCGGATGAACCCGACCCGGTCTTCAACTACACCGACACGGCGTCAGCTAGGGCGGGCATCGGCGGACTTTCGGAAAAGCTGGCTATGAATAAGGTCGCAATCGTCGGCCTGGGTGGAACAGGTTCATATGTGCTCGATCTGATTGCAAAGACACCGATCCGCGAGTTGCACCTGATCGACGGCGACGACTTTCTGCAGCACAACGCATTTCGTAGCCCCGGCGCACCGAGCCTCGAAACGCTCCGCGAGCGTCTCAAGAAGGTGGAATACTTCGCAGCACAATATGCACCCATGCGCAAAGGCATGGTGGCGCACCCCGTCTACCTTGAAGATACGAATGCGCATCTCCTCGACGACATGGATTTCGTATTCTTGTGCGTGGATTCCGGCGCCGCAAAGCGGCCTGTCGTCGAACGACTTGAAGCTCGGGGCATCCCCTTCATTGATGTCGGGATGGGCATACAGATGGGCGACGACAGCCTGGTTGGGGTGCTACGTGTGACAACCAGCACAACCGAACAGAGGGAGCCCCTGCGCCGCCGGGTTGGCATGGGCGATGCGCAGATTGATGATGCTTACGCCACCAACATTCAGGTGGCAGACCTGAACGCCCTGAATGCAGCGTTCGCGGTTGTAAGGTGGAAAAAGCTGCTGACCTTCTACGCTGATTACGAAGGAGAGCATTCGAGCAACTATACGATAGACGGCAACACGATAAGCAACATGGACAAGTTTGATGACGATTAAGAAGATTACCCACCGTTTTGTGGAAGCAATACCCGAGAACCTCGAAGACGGCGTCCTCTACCTTGCCATGGATTATGCTACCGCCATCCATAAATGCGCGTGCGGCTGCGGTCGGGAAGTGGTCACGCCCTTGAGCCCAACGGACTGGAAGATGAGTTATGATGGAGTCTCGATATCGCTCGCTCCGTCCATAGGGAACTGGAGCTTTCCCTGCCGCTCGC
This sequence comes from Sedimentitalea xiamensis, assembly GCF_030164465.1. Lineage (GTDB taxonomy): Bacteria > Pseudomonadota > Alphaproteobacteria > Rhodobacterales > Rhodobacteraceae > Sedimentitalea > Sedimentitalea xiamensis. The sequence continues at coordinate 9,418 of NZ_JASNJE010000039.1, read as the reverse complement.
ATTACTGGATCAAGCACAATGACATCAGATGGGCGGGCGACATGAGCAACGAGGCAATCTCCGCAGGCCGTGACAGTGATCGGCGCGCAAAGGGGCGATACTTCAATCCTCCCGAAGCCGCAGCGCCCGAGGCGGAAGTGGCGCCTGCATCCGGTCTCTGGCATACCGTGCGCAGTTGGTTCTCCGGAAAATAGCGCCTACTCCCCGCGCCGATAGCCGTAGCCTTTGCCACGCCCGCGACCGTGTTTGTGGCCTTTGTCCTGACCGCGCTGCTTCCAGCTGCGGCGCGACTTCCGCCCGCCGTTATCTTCACCTTCGCCTTCTTCACCTTGGGTATCTTCGGCAGAAGCAGAAGCTTCTTCATTGAACTCACGACCGAAGGCACCCTCTTCGAGAAGGCGCGGATCGGTGCGCAGGAATTCGGCTTCGGCGGATGATTCCCGCACCTCCAGTCCTTGCGCTTTTTCTGCAGCACGAAGCTGCTCTTGGCGCAGCATTCTTTGCAGCGCCTCGCGCTTGAGATCGCGCTCAAGCGAAGCATTCTCGCGCTGTTCGATCTTTTCCATCGAACGCTTCTTGCCTGCCAGCGCCAGGCGCTCACGGCCATGACGGCGGGCAAGAGCTTCCTGTTCCATGCGATGCCGATCACGCGGATCAAGCCCGACTTTCTCGGTGATGTGACCAAGCACCGAGCGCAGCGCCGGACGGGTATCGATCAGTTCTGCCACCCGCGCTCTCATGCGGAATAGCAGGCCGCCGCTCTCAGCGATTTGTGCAGCATCAAGGGAGAGTTTTTCGTCCTGATGGCGGGTCAACAACTCCTGCTCGGCCTGCACAAACTCAAGGCGGCGGGCGTGCTGCGCTTGCTCCATTGCTGCGCGCTTTTCATCGATGCTGCGCTGATGACGATCATGATCGTCATGCTGATCACCATGGTGATCCTGCTGGTCATACTGGTCACGCCGATCATGGGAACGATCATCGTGCTGATGATCATGCTGCACGTCCTGCTGTTCACGCAGACGCTCTTCCTGTGCAGCAAGGCGGGCTTTCGCGAGGTCTTTGGCCTGGTCAACGGATGGCAGCCCATTGGCGTCAAGCGCCGACAGTCGCGCGTTGATTTCCTTCGCGCGGACGCCCTTCACGTAGCGCGAAAGACTGTGGACATCACCGAAGCGATCCACCACGACAAAGGCGCGGCTGTCGCCTTTGGCGAGCACATAGCCCTTCTCTTCGAGCGCGTTCACAAAGGCCGCGGCACTATCAGCCTGTGCGTAGCATGACGTGATCTCTTCGCGCCGCTGCTCGGGCGTAATGCCTGTCTTCTTGGCGTTGACGGTTTCGGCAAGGCTGGGCTCAAGCTTGTCACCAAGCTCACGGTTCTTGTCCCGCCACTGCTTGAGCCCTTCGGGCAATTCATGCCCGAATTTCTCGGCAAGAACGACTGCCATGTCGCAGAGCCGTGCCTTGTAGAACGAGTCCGGGATCGCCTTCATCGACTCTGGATCGATGCGCGACCAGACGACATGGCAATGCTCGCGGCCTTCCTTCTCGTGGAAGACAACGGCACGCGGCTGTCCTGCAAACCCCAGCTTATTTTCGATGGCGTCAATCGCCTCGAAATACTGCTCGCGCGTGAGCGCTTCATGGGGGTTTATGGACAGGGAGAAGAGCGGCTTTTGTGCACGTGTCCCCGATGCGATGAGCTCGATCTCGGCGAACGCGCCGTGCAGATCGTCGGCAATGGTGCCGCGCACTTCGCCCAGCTCGGCGCGCTCGTTGTCGTAGCCGTTCATGAGATGGGTCGCGAGATCGGAGCCGTTCGTCCGGCAGCTACCTTTGAGGATCATGGCGTCCTCCCGAAGGCAGACATGATCAGAGTGCGCATTTCAGCAATGTCACGCTGCGCGGCGATGATCGTCTCGGCCAGTTTTTCGAGATCGCCGGAGTCCGAGGCTTGCCGCATCGAGCACGCAATCGGCCCAAGAACAGCAAGGATGCGGGCGGCTGTTTCGCGATCCAGAGGCGGCGTGCGGGAGGCGCGAAGCGGCGCTTGGTCGAGGAGAGCGTAAAGGATCAAGGCGGACATAGACAGACCGGCAGCCTCGGCTTGCGCCTTAAAGAGCTCGAATTGCTGCTCCGTAACGCGCGCCTTGATGATGCTCTGGCGCTGTCTTTTTTCACTGCCGCTGCCAGCCATAGCGTATTCCCGTTTCACCTCTCGTAGGCCACCGGGTGCAGGACCGTTTCCTGCTCGTGATCCAACACCGAAATGTTGGTCGATGGAGTTCCAAGAGGAGAGCCGAAGTCTCCCTTTTGGTCGCCGTCCAGGGTGCGAAATCCCCTGGTGCATGGGTTCAGTCCGGATGGGAGAGGCATTTCTCCCAAGTTCCGGTCGATGGTGCAGGAGAGCGAAGTCTCCTGCTCAGGTTTCCAAAGGGCACGAAGGCTCTTCGGTCGTGGTGCAGCAACGAAATGCTGCTGTGGTGTGACATGGGGGACGACTCGTCTCTCTACGTCTCGCCACACGAGCGGGGGATGGAACGGGGGCAGCTCTTAGCCCCCTTCCCAAGATGGCGCGGTGGCACCGCGCACATCTTGTATCGCTCTGAAAACGACCTATTCAGCTAATGATAACGGATCAAGATTAGGGAATTCTTAACGCTCGCTCCGCATCCCGCGCTCAGCAAGCGATCCCGTTGATTTACATTCGTTTTTACCCTGAATTTTATGTCCGGACAAGAGTTGGACACGCTCTTTTTCGGTGTCATCGTGAGCTTGCTTCGCGGTCTCAAACGGATCGGCGCGGATGGACGTGCACCAGCACGGACCCCGCGCCGATCCTTGCCTGCCAGGCAAATCCTGACATGAAAAAAGCCCCTACGGTTTCCCGCAGGGGCTTTCGGTTGCCAGCCGTCAGTCGGCAAGATTTCAGTGGGTCAAATGACGGCCATAGGCTCGCCAGCTGAAGGTGGCAGTATCGACAACGACTACGCCGAAATCGCCGTGCGAGAAGTCTGCGATGACTTCAACGTCATTGCCCAAGACTGCTTCACGCAGCTCAACTGGCGTTTCCATCACACCGAGCGAGAGGTTGCCGGGGATGGTTTCATGGGCAAGGCCAATGAACCGTGCTGCAGCGTAGGAAACATCGTTCTTGCGATCTGCCATCAGTTTCCCGAGTTGAAAGATGAACAGCGGCACATCGCTGCCTTTCCAGTGCAGGTAGACAGTCGGTGAGACGGTGTCTTGGTTCTTGAATAGTACGAGAGCTCTATCTCCCATTTTTCGTTCCTTTCGTAAGCGGGCCGAACCATTCCGGCCGATGCCCCGAAAGCGGCCGCCATCCTTAGGGCGAGGACGCACCGTAGGGGAACGGTCAACACGGCCTGTCGAAGCCGCAGGCGAAGACAGGGTGGTGCGGGCAGACCGTTGCGTCATTCGCCCGGATGCGGCTAGGGGCAGACGGCGGGCGGATTGGGCGGAACGATTTGGAAGGCAAACGGATCGGGAAGATCGGCGCGAGTTCTGTTCAATCGGCCGCGGGCAGACGCGCACGATCATGCGCAGGAACGAAGGAGCGAGCCTCGAAGACTAGGTGCTACGAAGCTCGCTATACCTGTTCAGAAAAGGCTGAGCTGCTTGCTCGCTTGGACATGGTGTTTCCACTCCGCAGACTGAGCTTCGTGATCAAGCCAAGCGATGGCATAGGCGACAGCGCCGCCCATGCTCTCGACATCTTCGCGGGACGTAAAGTGCGAACGATATCCTGTTTCGGTCATCGGCAACGGTACGCGACCATCACTGACGAGTTCGAGATGGGCAACGGGATGAACATCGCTGTTCATCCACTTTGCCGCCCAGCGCACCTCGATGCCGATGCCTTGCCAGTCGATACGATAGGTTTCGTATTCGCGGCTCATGACGCACCTGTCTGCACTATGCGGAAATCGTCCTCGTCATAGCCATCGTCGGGTGAGCGCTGACCGATCTCGATCTCTTCGGCGATCTCGGCGAAGAACTCATCGAGAGCGGCTTGCGCCGCTGCTCGTGTCGCGAAGGTTTCGGGGTAACGACAACCTTTTGCGTATTCTACGAACCAGGTGTTCACCCAGCCATCGCAGAGTGTGAGTGTCTGAACCTCGTAGGTCATGCGATGATCCTCCCGTTTTCTCGGGCAAGATCGGCATAGGCCGATAAGCTGCGATCTGCGGTGAAGTGCCGATCACGTTCGACCGGAAGTCCAAAGACGCCGCGAACGCTTTCGATCTCGCTGATGCGCACGCTGCCAAGTTCGGGACAGCCGACACCCAGGTCACAGAGACCGAAGGCAAGATCGGGGTCATCGGGGTCGAGCTCGGATATCAGCCACGTGCATCCCGCATCGGGGGTGAAGAGCTTCACGACAGGCATATGGTCGGGCTCGTTAGCTCCTTCGAGTTGGGCCGCGCTTGTTGCGCGACCCTGCTCGATAAGCTTCTCGGTGTGTTCCTTAAGCAGAAGCTTCATTTTGCTCGGCCTCCTTACCCGGTTTGAAGGATGCGGGAAGGATCACCAGGCGGCCTTCGGTAGCAGCCAGCGGTGTGACCAGCGTGCCCTTGAAGCCCTTGCCGGATTTGGTCGGCCACAGGCCTGACAGTTCCGTCCAGTGTGCCTCGCCTTCGGGGGTGTCCTGCACCAGCCAGGCGCGGAATTTCGGACGAGAGCCAGTGCTCTTCGGTTGATCGTTGGTTTCGTTTTCAGTCGTCATTTCAAGTCTCCTTGTTGAATTGGGCCAGCTCCATGCCAGCCGATGCAGATGCGTTCGGCGTGTGCGTCGGGGCGGCTGCAACGCATTGTTGGGGGGACCGAGACGCAGCGAAGCGGAGGAACGGGGGAGCCGACAAAGCAAGTTGCGGCCGTAAGCCCCGCGTCATGCGCCAGCTTCCTGCACGGACTGGCGATGCGAGCGGCCAAAAGGCGACCTAGGCAGACCATGACGATTTGTCCGAAACCGCCTTGCGATCTGACGGCACGACATGGCCGAGAATTCTTCTCCGCCGCCAAGGGTGCATACGATCGTAGGCAGCCAAGACACCGCAGGAACCAAGGCCATGCGTGCGCCAAATCCGACAAGGGCAATTGAACGCTGCCCACACGCCCGCCAGCCTGCTAGAGTGCCGCAATGCGTATCCTGTTCGTCTGCACCGCAAACAAACTAAGGAGTCCCACGGCAGAAGATGTCTTTCGGGACTATCCGGGTATTGAAGCTATATCGGCCGGGACGGATGCGGACGCGCCGCGCCCGCTCACGAAGGAGCTTGTCGCATCCGCCGATATGATCTTTGCGATGGAGAACCACCACCGCGAATGGATCAGACGAAAGCATAAACAGCGCCCGCCTGATAACCGCATCATCACGCTGCACATCCCTGACGAGTATGAGCGCGGTGATCCTGAACTCATCGCGCTGCTCAAGGACAAGATTGAACCGCGTTTGCGCAGCCTTGTTGACAAGTAGCGGTCTAATCGCATCCCGCTGATGACGGTCGCTGCAGCTTCGCGCATCATACACCGATGAAGGCATGGGTCATAAGATGGAGTTGGATCGGCGATCATGCGGCGGTGGCGCAGCCCATCGTTGCCGTACTTAGTGCTCGGACGTCGCCGGACGCCGTGAAAAAGCAAATTGAGCTGCTGTATCTCGCGCAGCAAAGTCTGCGCGATCAGATGGAAATGGCGCGCTACAACAAGCCTCGTGAAAATCCCTATCCAGCGGAGTTCGTCGGCAGATGGCCTGGTGCGATCACCTGTGGGCACAATCCATATTTGGAAGCCTTCCTTGCTGATGACGTGGAGATCATCCAAGCAGCGGATGGCACCGAAGAACTCACCTACAAAAGGCGCCAGCCCCCAAAGCCCGCGAAGTAATTATCACTGGCGCGAGGGATCGTCACCTATTGGCCAAGACCCTGGGCTTGGGGCAGCGTGGCTGCCTAGAGCCCGTTCCCGATAGGGACGCGCCCCTATGCTTCTTCCTTCACGGAAATCCGCTCCATGCGGATTTCAAATTGCGGATCGAAGGGCAGGAACGGACGCGGTGCATTGGACGGCGGTTCGTCATCCCCGAAATACTGCCCGAAGCCATACAGCACGGACGGCTCCTCAGGATGCAGCTTCACATTGTAGCAAAGCGAGGCGTAGGGCTCTCGTATGATGATCAGCAAGCCGTCCTTACCGAACCGCGAGGCAATGCCTCGGCTTGGAACATCCTGCAGGTCTTCCGGCTGCACCCCGTCCTCCGGCTTGCGAACGGAATGCGCCGCCCAGACGAACAGCCCCGCATGGTTGGGCATCGCTGACAATCTGAACACGGGATGGGCGGGGCCTTTCAGTGTCGCAATGTCCCATGTCCTCTCGCCTGACCCGTCCTCGGGAGGACGCCCTTCAAAAGTCACCAGCGCGGTTAGCTTGGCGTGATAGACACCTGCAAAGCGGGCAATGTCCTCTTCGGTCAGTGTTCCGTGTGGCCCGCGAGATAGCTTTGAGATGGCGGCCGCCGCTTCGACATAGTCGATCAGTTGGAAGTCACCGAGAAAGGCTTCCACAGCTGCCAGGAAGTCATCACCGACACGGTGGCTTTTGCTCAGAAAGCGCTCCACGCGTTTGCGTCCGCCATCAACGGGCATCGCATAGCCAGTGCGATTGACGATATCGTTGGCGATGCCTTGTGGCGTCTTGCTGTGCTTGCGCTGGAACGCCAGCAGCCGAAGCCGCAACTTCTCGTACTGAAAATCAGAATAGATCGGCGTCTTCTCGGCCATCACCCGTGTCCAACTTGTGTCCGCGCATTCTTCGCGCCCATGCCCTTAATAGGAAGCCAGCACAAAAGCCCGCGTCAATGGAAAGGGTAGACAAAATGGCTGGCAGCTTCCTTGCCTATACCGCCGCCGGAATTCTTGGCCTTGGCCTGTTCGGCTGGAGATTTGAAAAAGAGCGCACGACCTTTGGGAGCGCGCGCTGGCTCAAGCCCTGGGATGCGATGCGCGCAGGGCTATTCAAGGACCGCGGCATTCTGGTCGGCGATTGGACGGGTCTTCTGCCTGTCTATTATCAGGACACCCACGCCATCACTTTCGGGGAGTCTGGCAGCGGCAAGGGTACGTGCACCATCCTGCCCAACCTGCTGCGCACACGCTTTGCTTTCATCAATGATCCGGGCGGCGAGAATGCCGCCGTTGCGATCAAGGCATGGAGGGATGCAGGCTTTGAGGTCAGCGTCATCAACCCCTTCGGAATGCACGGTGAAGAGCCTTGGGTGCTGCCGATGCACGGCTTCAACCCCCTGGATATCCTTGACCCCGCCTCGCGAACATTTGCGGCCAGCGCCAAGCTGATCGCCGAGCAACTGATCACGCGCGGCGGTAATGAGGGCGGCAGTAGCAAGTTCTTCAAGGATGCGGCCGAAAGCTTCCTGCAGGCAGCGCTCATGTTCATGACGCGCCACTATGCAAAGGAAGACAGGCATTTGGGTGCTCTGTTCGATCTGGCCTATGCGGATAAGGGAACCTGGGATGACCTGCTGGAGAAAATGCAGGACACGGCCGACGGCAAGGACCTCGTCAGCAAGATCGCCAATGCTATGGATCGCCGCGAAGAGCAGGCATCTGCCGAGTTCTCGGCCATCATGTCCACGCTCCAGCAAGACCTTACCTGGCTTGGTGATCCTATCGTGCAGGAAAACCTGAAGCGCAGCGATATCGATTTTGCTGCCCTCAAGGGCACCACGCGTGACGGCAAGAAGCTGAAAGGCGCGATCATCGCCGTCGTCCTGCCGCTGGAGTTTAATGAAAGCCACGCTGCAATTCCGCGCCTTGCGCTCGGCTGTGCCATCCAGGAGATGCAGCGCACCCCGCTCGCCCGCGAGAAGGTGCTGTTCCTGATCGATGAAGCAGCCGCACTCGGTAAGGTTTCACGCTTCCCGAACTGGCTTGCCACCTTGCGCAAGTACCGTGTCGTGCTGTGGCCGATCTTCCAGAATCTCGGTCAGGTCGAGGCTCTGTATGATCGCGGTTGGCAGACCTTTCTCGCCAATTGCGGCCTGCGGCAGTTCATCGGCGTGGGTGATCTGCAGACCGCAGAGCACGTCACCAAGCTGCTCGGCCAGCTGACGGTCAAAACCCAAAGTCTGAACCATGAGGGAAAGCTGTCTGAATCCGAAGCGCGCCGCTCTCTGATGGATATCGATGAAATCCTCTACGCGGCTAGCAAGGAGCAGCTTGTCTTCATGGGCAAGAACCGCCCTGCGGTGCTGAAGAAGACGCCCTATTGGGAACGGCCGGAACTGCGCGGGACGTTTCATCGCAATCCGTATCAGACACGCAAGAGCCCGTTTGTATTCGGTCGCGGAGCCAAGGAACTCAAGGGCAGCCTGTACTACGCGCTCGTCTTCCTTCTGACTCCGCACCCGGTCGCCACCACCGCCTATCTGTCCGCCATCGCGGCAGCCATCGCACAATACGCGGGGTATTTGTAATGGAGATCATCGTTGGCCTCTTCATCATTCTGATCGCCGGGGTGATCGCCGTCTATATCATCGGCCTCATATTTGCGGGCGCCGTCATCGGCGGATTGATGTTCGCCTGGTACGTGCTCCCGCAGCTCGCGCTCACGATATTCGGCTTTGCCCTGAATATGATTTGCGCGGCTTTCATCTTCGCAGCGCTGACCTTACGCGAGATCACAGGCCACGCCGCACGCGGTCTGACGCCATGGGAAACGCAACCGCAATGGCAGAGCGATGCGCGGGAGCGCGTACGCGAAGAGCGAAGTGTGCCGCAAATCGATGGATGGGAGTCAGCCTGCAAGCTGCTGGGCCTGCCACTCGAAGGTTTCACCAAGGCAGACCTCTCGATCGCTTACCGAACGGCCATCGTCATCGCCCATCCCGATGTCGGAGGCAGCCAGGCACTCGCCAAAGCCCTGAATGTCGCCCGCGATTTGATCAGCCAGCAGCAAGGCTGGGCACAGCCCCAAACCAAAGGAGCATAAACCATGGAAGAGCAAACCATCACCCATACAAAACCTCCGGCATTCACGCTCGATGCGCTCGGTCAGGCCAGCGATCAGCAGCTTGCTGAACTGATCGACCGCGCCACGAGCCTGCTCACCGCGCGCGAGAACGCCCGCAAAAGCGAAGCGATCACCAAGATCAAGGAACTCGCCAAGGCGCACGGCCTCAACGTCATGCTGGAGCCGCGCAACACCAAAAAAGGTCGTCGTCAGAGACAGAAAGCGCAGACATGACCAAGAACATGAATCTGTGAACCGGCATGCAAATTTGACCCCTGTATTGGGGTAATCGGCGTCCAAAAGTGACCCCCCTGATATTTCGTTTCAGAAGCTTCCTCAAAGGATTGAGGGAGCAATTTGGGGATGT
>NZ_JASNJE010000038.1 GCF_030164465.1 Sedimentitalea xiamensis | reverse complement strand
AATCGGATCAAACGGTTCCGTCGTATCGCGCTGCGCTGCGAAAAGACAATCTCGTCCTTTCGGGCATTCGTTGCCCTTGCCTGTGCTATGACATGGCTCGCCTAATGCAGACGCCGCCTAGAGCGCACGCCGCCAACGGTGCAGAACGTCGGCGCCGACCCTTCGCGTTTCCACCAGTTCGAACCGTGTCGCGCTGTCCAGCCCATCCAGACCCAGCGCCCCGACAGACGGCAGCCCCTCCGCCCCGATCACGAGCCCCGCCGTGAACCCCACGAGTTCGTCCACAAGGTCGCCGGCCAGCAGGGACGCCGCAAGCGAACCGCCGCCTTCGCAAAAGACCCGCGTCAAACCGGCCCGCCCCAGATGTTGCAGGATGTCGCCTGCATCGAGTTGCATGCCGTCCGAAGCGCAGGGCAAGAGCGTCGCCCCCAGCCCATCCCATGCCTTCACCCGTTCCGGATCGGCCGTTTCCCCGTGACATATCCAGAGCGGCGTTTGCCTTGCGGATCGCGCCAGTTTTCCAAGCAGCGGCAAGTCCAGATGGCGCGAAACAACGATACGCACCGGTTGCCGCGGCACACCCATGTCCCGCACGGTCAGTTCCGGGTCGTCCGCTCGGGCCGTTCCCGCCCCAACCATGACCGCGTCATGACGCGCGCGCAGGCCATGCACCACGCGACGCGCCTCGGGTCCGGTGATCCATTGGCTTTGTCCCGTCGCCGTGGCGATCCGCCCGTCAAAACTGCCCGCAAGCTTCAGAGTCACCATCGGGCGGCCCTGTTCGGTGCGCAGGAAGAACCCGGCATGGTCGCGCGCGGCCTGACCCGCCAGAACGCCGACCGTGACCTCGGTCCCATGGTCGCGCAGTTTCCCGAACCCCTGCCCTGCGACACGCGCGTCACTGTCTTCGAACGGCGCGACCACGCGCGCGATCCCGGCCGCGATCAAGGCATCGCAGCAGGGCGGCGTCCGGCCATGATGGGCGCAGGGTTCCAGGCTGACATAGGCGGTCGCCCCCTGCGCCAGATCGCCGGCCCGCCGAATCGCTTCGGTTTCCGCATGCGGACGCCCCCCCGGCTGGGTCCATCCCCGGCCGACAACACGTCCGTTGCGCACGATCACGCAGCCGACGGAGGGATTGGGCCAGCACTGCCCCTGTCCGCGTCGTCCCAGCGCCAGGGCCATCGCCATGAAACGGGTATCTTGCCGGTTCACTCTTCAGGCGTCTGCGGGCGCAGTTCGTGAACGAAATCCTCGAAGTCGTCCGCAGCCTGGAAGTTCTTGTAAACGCTCGCAAAACGCACATAGGCAACGGTATCGATCCGGGCCAGCGCCTCCATGACGATGGCGCCGATCTTGCTGGACGAAATATCCGTCTCACCCATGCTTTCCAACCGCCGCACAATGCCCGAGATCATCTGGTCGATGCGTTCGGGTTCGATCGGACGCTTCTGCATGGAGATGCGGATAGAACGTTCCAGCTTGTCCCTGTCGAAATCTTCGCGCTTGCCGCTCGACTTTATCACCACGAGGTCGCGGAGTTGCACCCTCTCATAGGTGGTGAACCGCCCGCCACAGGCCGGACAGAACCGCCGGCGCCGGATGGAAACGTGATCTTCCGCCGGGCGTGAATCCTTGACCTGTGTGTCGATATTTCCGCAAAACGGGCAGCGCATCGGCCATCCCCCTCAATTGATCTGCCTCTCGTTGTGCGCACTGTGACGCACTTATCCACAACTATAGGCGACCCTCTAGGATTTGGGTAGTGGAGATTTGGGAACCCAAGATGCGGGCAGCATTACCCCTGCCGGTCACAGGCCGCTGCCAGCAAACCCCGCTGAAACGACTGCCAGACCGGCGTTCCGTCCGTATCCGAAACGATCCGCGGACAATGGGGTCAGATCGTCGGCAGGCGCGCATGGTCCAGGCGAACTACCATCCCCTGTCCCAGATGTCGGGACCCTCATACTGAAAACAGTATTGCACCGCCGCATGTCGCGCCAGGTTGTCGCCCGGTTGCTTGACCGACAGCGACAGACGGGGCGTCGTATCGGCGCCCGCCGGCGGGGAAAGCGAGAACTGCACCGCATTCTTGCCGGGCCGGTTCACGCTTGGTCCGATCTCGCGCCAGATATAGATCCTTTGCACTGCGGGTGTCCCCAGGACACGCTGGGCGAAATCGCCCGCGCCGCACCAGTAGTCCGCCGCGCTCGATCCGACCTCGGACACGACCTCCCAGACGGTGTTCGAAACCGGAAACACTTCGTGGCGGTTCATCGACCACCATGCGAACCCCAGCGACGGCGCGGCAATGAGCGCGGCGGCCGCTGCGATACAAGTTCGAATTGACATGTCATTCTCCTTGTTCATCGGTGCCTGTCGCCCACCGGCATCTGTCAGGCAGTAAGGACGGTTCAGAGCCCTCCGTCAGGTTGCAACGGCCACCGCGAACTTGACGATCCTCTTTCGACGCGCGCAGATAAAACGCTAGACCGGTCCATTCGGCGCGGTCAAGTTGAAGCCGATGAATGGCGCGCTTCCGAATGAATCCGGGCCGACATCCGCCATCTCGCCGCGTTCAGAATGCCATCTGTTTCTGGCAGTAGCCGAACGCCTGCTGGACAGACATGGAATCCCCGACCGCGAAGGAATTGAGGCTTAGTGACGTCCCGTTTGGAACGATGCCCGCTGCGGCCGGGTCCAGGGTGAACTGGACAGCGGATCTCCTGCCCGTCGTGACGCTGACGCCGCGCCCGCGCGCCACATAGACGCGGGCCTGCCACGGCGCTTTCAGCGCCCGCTGCGCGTAGTCCGCCGCAGCGCACCAGATGATCGGCCCGTTGCCGCTGCTTCTGGGTACCACCTCGAAAACGGCCTGATTGACCGGATTCACCCGTGCACCCGACCGGCTGGTAAAAGCGTCGCCAGCGCCCGGCGCGCCCACCAGCAGGATGGCGAGCGCGATGGCTCCCGAAAGATGTCGCCGCATGGTTTTTCTCCCTTGCTAGAGCAAGAAATCCCGCCGCCGCACAACTCGGGCGGTCGCTCCGGTTCACCGACAGTATGAAGGCATGCATCCCGGAAAAGCAATCGGATCGACGCTCTCGCACCGATCATTTCGGCGGCACAGACTCAGGGACATCCGCCGCCGCGACAAACGCCGCCCAATGAAAACCCCGCCCGGCCGATGCCGCGCGGGACCCATCATGGCAAGGCGCGAACCTGAAACTACTGATCCAGGAAGCTGCGCAATTTCCGGCTGCGGCTCGGGTGTTTCAGCTTGCGCAGCGCTTTCGCTTCGATCTGGCGGATACGCTCACGGGTAACGCTGAACTGCTGACCGACCTCTTCCAGCGTGTGATCCGTGTTCATGCCGATGCCAAACCGCATCCGCAGCACCCGTTCCTCGCGCGGGGTCAGGCTGGCCAGAACCCGCGTCGTGGTTTCCTTCAGGTTCTCCTGAATGGCGCTGTCCAAAGGCAGTACCGCATTCTTGTCCTCGATGAAATCGCCGAGCTGGCTGTCTTCCTCGTCGCCGATGGGGGTTTCCAGCGAAATCGGCTCCTTGGCGATCTTCATCACCTTGCGCACTTTTTCCAGCGGCATCTGGAGCTTCTCGGCCAGTTCCTCGGGCGTCGGTTCGCGGCCAATCTCGTGCAGCATCTGCCGGCCCGTGCGGACCAGCTTGTTGATCGTCTCGATCATGTGGACGGGAATGCGGATGGTGCGGGCTTGGTCCGCGATGCTCCGCGTGATCGCCTGGCGGATCCACCAGGTCGCATAGGTCGAGAACTTGTAGCCCCGGCGGTATTCGAACTTGTCCACCGCCTTCATCAGGCCGATATTGCCTTCCTGAATGAGATCAAGGAATTGCAGGCCGCGGTTGGTGTATTTCTTGGCGATCGATATCACCAGCCGCAGGTTGGCCTCGACCATTTCCTTCTTGGCCTGACGAGCCTCTTTCTCGCCCTTCTGCACCTGCTGGACGATGCGGCGGAATTCGCTGATGTCCAGACCGACATACTGACCGACTTGCGCCATGTCCGCGCGCAATTCCTCGACCTTGTCGGTCGAGCGTTCGATGAACATCTGCCAGCCGCGCCCCGGCTTTTCCGCCATGTCGGCAAGCCAGTTCGGATCCAGTTCGCGCCCACGGTATTCATCGACGAATTCGCGACGGTTGATCCGCGCCTGGTCGGCGAGTTTCACCATGGCGCTGTCCAGCGACATCACCCGGCGGTTGATGCCGTAAAGCTGGTCGATCAGGGCTTCGATCCGGTTGTTGTGCAGATGCAACTCGTTGACGAGCAACACGATCTCAGAGCGCAGCGCCTGATAGGTGGATTCGTCGGCATCGCTGAACGACCCGTCCTCGTTCAAGGTCGCCGAGATCCGGCTGTCCTGCATTTCCGACAGTTGCGCATAGTCGTTGCTGATCGTTTGCAGCGTATTGAGAACCTGATCTTTCAGGGCGGCTTCCATGGCCGCCAGGCTCATGTTCGCCTGTTCGTCCTCGTCGTCGTCATCGTCCTTCTGGATCGGGTTTCCATCGGCATCCAGCTCCGGCGACTCGTCCTCGGCCGGCTTGGCCGCGGCCACGACCGAGGAATCGACCACGGGCGCGTCGACTTCACCGTCTTCGCCCATCTGGTTGCCGAAAGTGGTCTCAAGATCAATAACGTCCCGCAAGAGTATGTCTTCGCTCAACAATTCGTCATGCCAGATGGTGATCGCCTGAAAGGTCAGCGGGCTTTCGCACAGCCCTGCGATCATGGTGTTCCGGCCGGCTTCGATCCGTTTGGCGATGGCGATCTCGCCCTCGCGGCTCAGCAGTTCGACACTGCCCATCTCCCGCAGATACATGCGCACGGGATCGTCGGTGCGGTCGAGTTTCTCTGCCGTGCCGGAAGAGAGGGTGATATCGCGGGCGCTTTCGGTCGTCGCGATCGCCGTCGATCCCTTGTTCTCTTCCTCTTCGGCCTCTTCGTCCTCGATGATGTTGATGCCCATTTCGCTGAGCATCGACATCACGTCTTCGATCTGTTCGGAACTCACCTGATCCGGCGGCAGGACCTGGTTGAGCTGGTCGTAGGTGATGTAGCCTTTCTCACGCGCTTCGCCGATCATTTTCTTGACGGCGGCCTGGCTCATGTCCAGCGAAACGTCAGCGTCCTGATCATCGGGCTTGCGGTCGTCGTTATCCTTGGCGGCCATATGGTGCTCCTGCTAGGGCGTGAGGTGATTCGCTGCGCCGAATCATCGCCATGATTCGGTGATTCGTCACCCCGCTTACCCTGTTTTCTTTAGCGATTCTTTACCAAAACCTTCATCTCTTCGGCTTGGAATGCATGATTTTTTCGAGAAGGGCATCGAAGGCGTCACGCTCCTGGCGGTTGATGCGCGCGCCATTGTCCCCGGTATCGTATTCTGCCTTGTCTTCGTGTTCGCTCCGTTCCGCCCGGTTGCGGGCCTGCGCGGCCTGAGACAGACGCCAGGTCAGCGCCTCGTCGGCCAGCCCGGTCAAATCCTCGACAGCCTCGGCGATTTCAGCCGTCAGCCCGCGCCGCGCCGTCAGTTTTGCGAGTTCTTCGCTCAGGGTCATCCGAGCCAGTTCGACATCGCCGGGATTGCGCACACAGGGGCTTATGGCGACATGGCGCAGCGCGTGCAGGTTTTCAAGGGTATCGGGACCCATTTGCCCGGCAATCTTGTCGGAAAGTGGCCCTTGTGCCGTAGCCGGATGGCTCAGGATCAGATCCCGCAGGGATCTGTGCACAGGGTCGGCGCAGGTCATCGCCTCAAGTCCGGACTCGAATTCCGGTATCACCTCTGGCGCTGCGATCACCGTGGCGAGGATCACCGCTTCGCGCAGGTGATCCTGCATCGCCTCGTCCGCGGCCGCCAGAATCGAGGCCTTGGTTCCTTCTAGCGGCACCGCAGCCGCCTGTTTTCCCGGCGTCCACGCCCTGCGCGCGCCCGTTCGCCGTTGCGAAAACAATTCCCACCGGAGGTTCTTGATCTCCTGTCCATAGTGACTGCGGATGGACGGGTCGCGGATCAGCTTGATCTTTTCCCGCAGCGCCTTGTCCAGCATCGCCTTGCGTTCCGGACTGTCAAAGACCTTGCCATCGGTTTCACGCCGCCAGAGCAGCCGGACCATCGGAATGGCCTGATCCAGCAGCTTCTGCATCGCCGCGGACCCCTGGTCGCGGATCAGATCATCGGGATCCATCTTTTCCGGCATCAGAGCGAAACGCAGGGACTGCCCCGCTTCCAGCAAGGGCAAGGCCAGATCCATCAGCCGCATCGCCGCGCGCAGCCCCGCCGTGTCGCCGTCCAGCGCGATGACAGGTTCCGGGGCGATGCGCCACAACATCTGCAACTGGGTTTCGGTGATTGCCGTCCCCAGCGGCGCGACCGCCGCCGGAAATCCGCCCTTTTCCAGCGCGATCACGTCCATGTATCCTTCGGCGACGATCAGGGGCTTTCCCCGCCCAGCGGCGGCGCGTGCCGGTCCATGGTTGAACAGGCTGCGTCCCTTGTCGAACAGATCGGTTTCCGGTGAATTCAGATACTTGGCCTTGTCGTTCGGATCCATCGCCCGTCCGCCGAAAGCGATGCATCGTCCACGGGCATCGCGGATGGGAAACATGATCCGGTTTCGAAACGTGTCATAGGGTTTGCCGCCCTTGCCTGGCGGCTTGGCCAACCCGGCCCCGAAGATCAGGTCTTCGGCGACGCCCTTGCCCCGCAGATGGTCCCACAGGGACTGCCAGCCATCCGGCGCGAAACCGATCTCCCACCGCTCCTGAACCGGGTCCGTCACCCCTCTTCCCGATAGATAGCTGCGCGCGGCATGGGCGGCGCCGGTTTTCAGTTGCAGACGGTAGAATGCCGCGGCCTGCTCCATCACCTCGGCCAGTTGCCCGCGCCGGTCCGACTTTTCCTGCGCCTTCGGATCTCTCGCCGGCATCGTCATGCCGGCCTCTCGGGCGAGGATCTCAACGGACTCCATGAAGCCGACATTTTCGCTTTCCATCACGAAGGAAATCGCGTCGCCCTTGGCGTGACACCCGAAACAATAGTAAAAGCCCTTGCGGTCATCGACGTGAAATGAGGCGGATTTTTCCTGATGAAAGGGGCATGGCGCCCACATGTCGCCCTTGCCCTGATTGGACTTCCGCGCATCCCACATGACCTTGCGCCCAACCACTTGCGACAGGCTGGTGCGGCTGCGCAGTTCATCAAGGAATCCGGCGGGCAAGTTCATGGGGTTTCATACCACAGGTTCAGGCCAGTGGGCACGCCATCAGTTGTTCAGGCAGGTGCCAAGCCATTCGGAGCGCAGGTTGATCTTTTTCAGATCCCGTTTCCTGATCTGGTAGATCTGCGCGGCAAAGACCGGAATGGCGTTGCTGTAGCGGTCGGGCCAGGCCGGATTGCCCGCTTCGATCTTTTCCCGCACGTTCTTTTCCGACACGCCGTCGAGCCGCGCCTGCTGAACGGCTCCGGCCACGTCCGCCTGGTAACCGCAATCGATTTCCTTTTCGCTTTGCGCCAGGGCCGTGGAGGCGGTCAGGACAAGGATCACGGGCAGGATCGGCAGGCGGGTCATGGGCACTCTCCGGAATCAGTTTGGGTCGCTGACAATCTAGCCCCGCGCGGCGACACCTTCCATGGCCGTTTTAAGATCATGCACCAGGGTCGCGGCCATGGACCGGAAGGCCATTATCAGGAAAGCCGCGTCCGCGACCCGCGTAATCGAGACGTTCATGCGCATCAGATCGGTGCGCACCGTATGGCCGCGCTTGAAGTGACGCGGGCGCAGATCGACCGGCACGAGTCGCGCCAGAACGTCGGTCGCCTGCGGCCCCTGCAAGCGGACCACGGCCCAGGCATCGCTCTGATCGACGAGAACCGCGTGTCCGGACAGTCCGGGCGCCGGTTCAGATCCCGCCAGCATGACCTGCCTCCGGCCAAACCATATCGCCCTGTTCCCGTCCTTCCCCGTCGCCCGGTTCGGGCCGGGCAGCGTCATACCGTGGGCGCTTTTTAACCTGGCGGACAGGTCAGCGCCCTGGCCCCGGAACGGCACCATGATCGTCAGCCTGCCCGGATCTACCTCGGTCAGCGAACAGGCTGCTGTTTCCAGTAACTGCAACCCATTGCACGGCGTTCTTGATGTAAGTTCAATCACGCGCACGTTCCCCTTCCGGATCAAGGAAAACCGGGTCGACCACCTCGCAGGTCGCGTCCAATCCGCGCAGGTGGTCGATCATCCGCACGCGCTCGCCATGCCGGGCAGGCCCGTTCCTGAGAAAACCGAGCGCGATCATATGCCCAAGGGTCGGCGAGAATGCGACCGAAGTGACATAGCCCTGGGCATTCACCCGCACCGGGTCGTCGCCCGGTGAGAACAGATACGCGCCCGCGACCAGTAGCTGAACCTCCCCCGCCGGTTTCAGACCCACCAGTCGTTCGCGATCCGGATCCGTCAGGCCGGGACGCCGGCTCATCGCCTTGCCGATGCAATCCTTCTTGTCCGACACCATCGCGTCCATGCCGATATCGAAGGCCGTCGTGCGCCCATGAATCTCGGCATGGGTGATGAAGCCTTTTTCAAGACGCAGGACGTTCAGCGCCTCCAGACCGTAGGGTCCGCCGCCAATCTTTTCGGCATGATCCAGCAGAATTCGGAAAACGCTGTCGCCGAACCGTGCCGGAACCGCCAGTTCGTAAGCCTGTTCGCCGGAAAAGGAGATGCGAAACAGCCGTGCCTGGACCCCGCCGACAAAAACCTGACCGCAGGCCATGAAGGGCCAGTCTTTCACGGCAATGGGATTGTCGAGCACAGCGTTCAGCAGGTCCCGCGATCTCGGCCCCGCCACCGAGAACTGCGCCCATTGCTCTGTCACCGAGGTCAGCGCAACGTCCAGATCCGGACGCAGGCACTGGTGCACGAATTCCAGGTGCCGCATCACTTGCCCCGCCGCCGCCGTCGTGGTGGTCACGACAAAATGGGTGTCGCCCAGACGCGCGCAGGTGCCGTCGTCCATCACATGCCCATCCTCGCGCAGCATGAGCCCATAGCGCACGCGCCCCACCTTCAGGGTACTGAAAGTGTTCACATAGACGAAATCCAGGAACGCCGCCGCGCCCGGCCCCTGAACGTCGATCTTGCCCAGCGTCGAGACGTCGCAAACGCCGACGCTCGTGCGCACCATGTTCACCTCGCGGTCACAGCTTTGCCGCCAATGGGATTCGCCCGGCGCGGGGAAATAGCTCGGGCGATACCACAGTCCCGCCTCGATCATCGGTGCGCCCCTTTCGGCGCTGGCCTTGTGGCTGGTCGTGAACCGTTCGGGCGCGAACCCCTTGCCCTGTGCCCCGGCGCCCATGGCGGCGATCGACACTGGGCTGAAGGGAGGACGAAACGTCGTGGTGCCGGTGTCCTGGATTCCGCGCCCGGTCACATCCGCCAGGATCGCCAGGGCCGCGACGTTCGAGTTCTTGCCCTGGTCGGTCGCCATTCCCTGCGTCGTATAGCGCTTCATATGCTCGACCGACCGGAAGTTCTCCATCGCGGCCTGCCTGACGTCCTTGACGCAGACATCGTTCTGAAAATCCAGCCAGGCCCGCCCGCTGCCCGGCACCGCCCAGAGCGGCGAAATCGCATGGGGCGCGTCCTCGGCCTCCGGCAAGTCGATGGCAGCGGCTCTCAGTCCAAGGTCTTCCAGCGTGTCCCGCGCGGCCGCGGCCCCTTCACGCAGGCAGTCATGCGTCGAGAATGCCCCGTTGCAGGCCCCCGCCACGCTCATACCGGGAACGGCCTGCGGCGTCGGAACGAAACCAAGGATATCTTCGCGCCAGGTCGGGCGGGCATTCAGGTGACAGGTCAGATGGACCGTCGGGTTCCAGCCACCGGACATGGCCAGACAGTCCGTCGCGATCCTGTCTTCGCCACCGATACTGCGCACCGTGACGCTTTCCAGGCCCCTACGTCCGGAACTGTCACAGACCATAGCCCCCTTGTAGACCCGGTAACCCCGGCCATCTGGCGCGTCGTGGCGACTGTCGATCACCGCCACGACATGGATGCCCGCCGACAGGAGGTCGCGGGCCGTACGATGCATGTCGTCGTTATTGCCGAAAAGCGTGACCCTGCGCCCCGCGCAGACGCCCCAGCGATTCAGATAGGCCCGAACCGCGCCTGCGGTCATGATCCCCGGACGGTCATTGTTTCGAAACGCCACCGGACGCTCCAGTGCGCCCGCCGCCAGGATCGATCGGCGGGCCTGGATCCGCCAGAAGGTTTCCAGCGGAAGGGCCTCGGGTCGCACCGCCAGATGATGCGAAACCCGTTCCAGCGCCCCGAAGGTTCCCTGATCGTAGACGCCCGTGACCGTGGTCCGGGTCATAAGGCGGACATTGTCCATCGCGTTAAGTTCGGCGATCACATTGTCAGCCCAGTTCACGCCCGGCCTGCCCCCCACCTCGAAGGTTTCGGCCAGAAGCCGCCCGCCCATGCGGCTGTCCTCGTCGGCGACAATCACGTCGGCCCCCGCGCGCGCCGCGACCAGCGCCGCCATCAGCCCTGCGGGTCCACCGCCGATGACCAGGAGGTCGCAAAAGGCATAAGCCTTTTCGTTCCGGTCCGGCTCATGCGCCCCGGACAGCGCACCCAACCCGGCGGCATTCCGGATGACGGGTTCGTAAACCCTTTCCCAGAAGGCGCGCGGCCACATGAAGGTCTTGTAGTAAAAACCGGCGCCCAGGAAGGGCGCGGCAAGGTCGTTCACCGCCATCAGGTCGAAATTCAGCGATGGCCAGCGGTTCTGGCTGCGCGCCTCAAGCCCCGGAAACAACTCCTGAACGGTCGCTCGCACGTTCGGTTCCGCACCGGCACCGCTGCCGATCGTCATCAAAGCGTTCGGCTCCTCGCTGCCCGCCGTCAGCACGCCGCGTGGCCGATGATACTTGAACGAGCGCCCGACCAGCCGGACGTCGTTGGCCAGGAGGGCCGAGGCAAGCGTGTCTCCCTGGAAACCGGAGTAGTCGATGCCGTCAAAGCGGAAGCGAACCGGCGACCGGCGGTCGATCCTTCCCCGTCCCGCGATCCTCACGCTCCGGCCTCCATCCCGATATCCGCCGCAAGCGCGCTGTCCAGAACCTCGTGGGTGACAGTATCGCGGGTCACGACGATCCAGGCGCTGCATCCGCTCTCGTGCTGCCAGAGATCGCGGGTCACGCCGGCGGGGTTGTCGCGCAGATGCACGTAGGCGTCCCAAGCCGCCTCCCCCGCGTCGGGGGCCGGCCGCGCCAGGGCAATCGCCGCCCCCTGGTAATAGAACTCGCGCCGATCCCGTTCACCGCAAATCGGACAAGTGATTCTCATGCGCCACGCCCCGTCTTCATCTTTGTCCAAATACTCCCGCCGGAGGCTCCCATCCTGTCCCCCTGCGCTTAGTGCAGATTGTGCTGAGAACCGGTGCCTTCTTCATCCATCAGCCCGCGCCCGGTCCGGAACCGGTCCAGCCGGAACCCGGTCGCCGCGCCGTGACACCGGTCGGTGGCCATCAGATGCGCGAAACAGTTTCCCGACCCCGGCACGGCCTTGAACCCGCCGTAACACCAGCCGCAATTGAGATAGAGCCCCGCGACATCCGTCTTGTCGATGATCGGGGAGCCGTCTGGCGTCATGTCCATGATCCCGCCCCAGCTGCGCAGAACCTTGGCTTTGCCGATCATCGGCATCAGCGTCATGCCCGCTTCCATCACATGCTCGACCATCGGCAGGTTCCCCCTGGCCGCATAGGAAGCATAGAAATCCAGGTCGCCGCCAAAGACCAGCCCGCCCTTGTCGGACTGGCTGATGTAGAAATGCCCCATGCCGAAGCTGACCACGTGGTCGATCACCGGTTTCAACCCTTCGGTGACAAAGGCCTGCAAGACATGGCTTTCGATCGGCAGGCGCATCCCCGCCATCGCCGCCACCTGCCCCGACCGCCCGGCAACCACGATCCCCACCTTGCGGGCGCGGATCGCCCCGCGCGTGGTCCGCACGCCCGTGACCTTGCCGTTTTCGATGTCGATGCCGGTGACTTCGCAGTTCTGGATCAGGTCGACGCCCCGCCGATCCGCCGCGCGGGCGTACCCCCAGGCCACCGCGTCGTGGCGCGCAGTTCCGCCGCGCGGATGATAGAGACCACCGTAGATCGGAAAGCGGGCGTTCTCGAAATCCAGATAGGGCAGATGCGCCCGCACGCCGTCGCGATCCAGCAGGATCGCGTCATCGCCCTGGTTGATCATCGCATTGCCCCGCCGCGCGAAGGCATCCCTCTGCCCGTCGGAATGGAACAGGTTGATCAGCCCGCGCTGCGAATGCATCACGTTGTAGTTGAGATCCTCTTCCAGACCTTCCCAGAGTTTCAGGGAATGGCTGTAGAACTCCGAATTGCCCGGCAGGAAATAGTTCGCCCGCACGATGGTCGTGTTGCGCCCGACATTGCCGCCGCCGATATAGCCTTTCTCCAGCACCGCGATATTGGTCAACCCGTGATCCCGCGCCAGGTAGTAGGCCGTGCTCAGGCCATGGCCGCCGCCGCCGATGACAATGATGTCATATTCCGCTTTCGGGTCGGGGTCCCGCCAATGAGGCGTCCAGCCCCTGTTGCCCGTCAGACCTTCCTTCAGAATTTTCAGGCCGGAGAACCGCATCGAACATTTCCCTTCGTCCAGCGGGATAGAAACAGTCCGGCCGGAGCGTATCAATGCCCAAATCCATTCAGCCGCTGTTTTTCCGGAGGTTCGCCGGGAAATCCAGGACGGGTTCCGATCATGCCACCCGCATCGCGCACGAGACTCCGCGCAAGCGAAAACCGCCCCACCGGGCGATCCGCCGGCACGCGAACGGATCGTGCGGCGGCCGGATCGAGACATCGTTCCTCAGGACCCGGACCGGTTTCGCCGGCCATGCCGATACGGCCCCGGATGCCGGGCCAGAACTAGAGACCCTTGGCGCGATAGCTGGCCGCGACCTTGCCGATCGCAACCAGATAGGCGGCGGTGCGCAGATCTTCCACATCCTCGCGTTCATGCCAGACGTCGCGCATGGACTGGTAGGCGATGCGCATCGTGTCATCCAGGCCCGATCGCACCAATTCCAGTTCATCCGCCCCCCGCAGGTATCGTTTCTTGAAATCCGGCGACATGCTCCAGGCATCGCCGAGATACCGGTCCAGACGTTCCAGTTCGTCGACAACCAGCTGATGCCGCGCCTCTTCCTGACGGCGCTGCATGCGGCCAAAACGGATATGGCTGAGGTTCTTGACCCATTCGAAATAGGACACGGTTACACCGCCGGCGTTGGCATACATGTCGGGAACGATCACCGTGCCCTTGGCGCGCAGGACATCGTCCGCCCCTGCCGTGACCGGGCCGTTCGCCGCCTCGATGATCAGCGGCGCCTTGATCCGCTCGGCATTGTTGAGATTGATGACGCCCTCCAGCGCCGCCGGTATCAGAATATCGCATTCCTCTTCCAGCACCGCCGCCCCTTCGGCGGTATGCGCGGCATCGGGAAACCCGGTGACCCCGCCGCGACCCTTGATCCAGTTGTGCACCGCTTCGACGTCCAGGCCCTGGGGATTGAACAGCGCGCCATCGCGTTCGATGATGCCTGTAATGATCGCGCCATCCTCTTCGGCGAGGAACTTGGCCGCGTGATAGCCGACGTTGCCAAGCCCCTGCACGATCACCCGCTTGCCGTCCAGCGAACCGGTCAGCCCGGCCTTGGCCATGTCTTCGGGATGGCGGAAGAACTCGCGCAGCGCATATTGCACGCCGCGTCCCGTCGCTTCGACGCGCCCGGCAATCCCGCCTGCGTTCAGCGGCTTGCCGGTCACGCAGGCCCGCGCGTTGATGTCGGTGGTGTTCATCCGCGCGTATTGATCGGCGATCCAGGCCATTTCCCGTTCCCCGGTACCCATGTCGGGCGCCGGAACATTCTGGCTCGGATGGATCAGGTCGCGCTTGGCCAGCTCATAGGCGAAACGGCGGGTGATCTGTTCCAGTTCGTATTCGTCATACTGGCGCGGATCGATTCTCAAGCCGCCCTTGGAGCCGCCGAACGGCGCCTCGACCAGCGCGCATTTGTAGGTCATGAGCGCCGCCAGCGCCTCCACCTCGTCCTGATGCACGCTGGGGGCATAGCGGATGCCGCCCTTCACGGGTTCCATGTGCTCGGAGTGGACCGACCGGTAGCCAGTGAATGTCTGGATCTGTCCCCGCAGCCGGACGCCGAACCGGACGGTATAGGTCGCATTGCAGACCCGTATCTTTTCTTCGAGGCCGGGCGGCAAGTCCATCAGGGCGACGGCCCGGTTGAACATCAGATCGACGCTTTCGCGAAAACTCGGCTCGGTTTTCGGGGCCATTTCCTGTCCTTCCCTGTTGTCTTCACGACTCGCGGATGCGGTTCTGTCGCGCCCACACTATGACACGTCTTCCCAAAAGTGCGACTTTTCCGACCATTCCGCGAACGGACGCATCAATGGCGTCGAGTGTCAGGCGGTTCCGGCGCGGTGTCGCCGCACCTGAAACAATCGGCTCCGGGACTTGAGATCATTGCAAGAACCGGTGCACCCGACCCCCGAATTGGCCACGCTTCGCCTTATTTTGAACATGTTCCCACGGCATTCAAAACTGGACTCTGTGTAACCGGCGTTCCGTTCAACGGTATCGGCAAGAGAGGTGAACCATGTTTTCGCGTCACGACCGCTTTCAGACTGAAGACCACCCGCTCCCGAGCGCGAACCCGCCCGGATCTCCGCCATTCCTGCGCGCCTTCTTCCGTCAAGAAGACGGAGCGATGCTCATTCTCGGGGTCTACATATTCCTGATGATGCTGATGGTCGGCGGAATCGGAATCGATCTGATGCGGGTCGAACGCGACCGCGCCAAGCTGCAATACACGCTGGACAGGGCGGTTCTGGCCGCCGCGAGTCTCGACCAGGAGATCGAACCCGGCGCCGTCGTGCAGGATTATTTCAACAAGGCGGAACTGGGCGAATACCTCGGCGGTGTGTCGGTCACGGATTCCGTCGGTGCACGGACGGTGTCGGCAACGGCCAGCGCCGACGTCGCGACGCAGTTCATGCACATGACTGGGCTGAATTCGATACGCACCCCCGCCGCCAGCGCCGCCGAAGAACGCATCCAGTCGCTGGAAATCTCGATGGTGCTGGATATCTCGGGGTCAATGGCTGAAAACAGCCGTCTGAGCAACATGCAGACGGCCGCGAAAACCTTCATCGACCACATGCTGACCCAGGCGCGCAACGACTCGGTGTCCTTCTCGATCATTCCCTATGCCAGCCAGGTCAATGTCGGCGAAACGCTGCTGGACGAATTCCATGACAACGGGTTCACCGTTTCCGCCGAACACCGCTATTCGCATTGCGTCAATTTCATCGAAGACCAGTTCAGCCGCACCACAATCGATGCCTCCCAGCCGCTCGAACGCACGGCGCATTTCGATCCCTATACCCACAGCACCATGCCCATCCAGGTGCCGGTCTGCCCGATCCGCGCCGGTTCCGCCATCGTTCCGATCACCAACGACCGCACCAAGCTGCACGCCGCCATCGACGCGATGACCGCGCTGGGGCCGACCTCCATCGACGTGGGCGTCAAATGGGGGATCACCCTTCTGGATCCCAGCATCCGGCCCGTCGTTTCGGACCTTGCAGCCAAGGGCATCGTGCCGTCCGTCTACGCCAGCAAGCCGGTCGACTACACTGACGAGAACACGCTGAAAGTGCTGATCGTGATGTCCGACGGCAAGAACGAAGATCAGTATTTCATCAACCCGACCATGCGCGAAGGCCCGTCCAATGTCTGGTACAACGCCGAAGCGGACGTCTACAGCGTCTATCATGACCAGAGCGCAACAAAATACTGGATTCCCCACCTCGACGCATGGAGCGAATACCCCTTCGGCAACGCCCCCGATGGCAGCGAACCGGGCACCGCCGTCGAACTGACCTTCCCCGAGTTGAACAACCGCGCCTCGCTCAAATACAACGCCGAAGAGAACTACAGCTTCACCTCCAGCGCCTGGGCGACATGGATATCCTCGGCCTTCTCCAAGCGGGAAAAAGCCGCCAAGGACCAATTCACCAAGCATATCTGCGACGCCGCGAAGGATCGCGACGTGATTGTCTTCACCATTGGCATGGAAGCCCCGATAACAGGCATCAAGACGCTGAAGGACTGCGCCAGTTCCGCGAGCCATTACTTCAATTCCGACGGATCGGACATCTTGGCGGCGTTTGACTCCATCGCCACCTCGATCCGCAAGCTGAGGCTGACCCAATGACACGTCTGTCCCGCCCGTTCCTGCGCCGGTTCCGGCGCTCCGAAGACGGCAACTCCACCATCGAATTCGTCATCACCTTTCCGGCAATGCTCTTCCTGCTGCTGTCCGGGGTGGAACTGGGGATGGTTTCCTTGCAGCACGCGATGCTCGAACGGGCGATGGACATGACCGTGCGCGACATACGGCTCGGAACCGGCACGGTTCCCCAGCACGACGACATCAAGAACCTGCTGTGCGACCGCACCGGTTTCATCCAGGACTGCAAGACGAACATGTTGCTGGAAATGGTGCAGCGCGACCCCCGCGCATGGACCGATATCCCGGCGGCGGCGAACTGCACCGACAATTCCGAAGAGGTCATTCCCAAGACCGAGTTCAAGAACGATGCGCAGGACAACGACCTGATGATCCTGCGTGCCTGCGCCAAGATCTCGCCGATCTTCCCGACCACCGGCCTCGGGAAGAACATCGCGAAGGATGGGGCCGGCCAGTTCCGGCTGGTCGCGACCTCTGCCTTCGTTCAGGAACCGAGGTAAGCCATGAAAATCTCCCGACCGAAAACCCTGCTGCGCGGTTTCTGCCGCGAAGAGCACGGCAATGTCACCGTCGAATTCATCCTCGCGATGCCGATCCTGTTCTGGACCTTCATGGCGGCCTACGTGTTCTTTGACGGCTACCGTCAGAGCGCGGTCAATCTCAAGGCGGCCTATACGATCTCGGACCTGCTCTCGCGCGAAACCCAGGCGGTGAACGATGCCTATATCGACTCCATGGTCGAAGTGCTCAGCCTGATGACGCGCACGCCTTCGGATGTCGATCTGCGGGTCTCGGTGATCCGCTGGGACGCCGCCGACGAACGATACTATCTGGACTGGTCCGAGAACCGCGGCTTTCCGGCCGAACTGACCAATGCGAACATCGAGAACATTTCCGGCGATCTGCCCGAAATGCCCGACAACGAACGCGTCATTCTGGTGGAAACCAACAATGTCTTTGTCCCTCTCTTCAACGTCGGCCTGGACAACCTGGACCTGAAGAATTTCGTTTTCACCCGGCCCCGCTTCGTCTCGCAGGTCGTGTTCGAGGGGATGAACGAGGGTGAGGGCGAGGATCACGACGACGGGGTGATTGGCCCGGGATGATTGGCCCCTGACCGCCTCGTGGCCGGTGGTCTTGCAAGGTCCGGTCGCTCTGCTCCGGACTATTGCGAAGGATCAGAGTCAGTCACCTAGGACGCCGCATCCCGATCCTGTCGCTCGGCGATCCGCTGGGTCAGCAGCTCGGCCATGGCCTTCGATTGCGCGATCGGCGTCACGCCACCGATGCCGATGCGATGACCGAACCGCCACCACAGCCCCGGACGCCAGACGCGGGTGCCGGGCGACCGGGTCCGGATCGTGAAACCGTTGGAAGGCTTGAAGGCGAAGGCACCCCGGTCCAGTCTCACGATGTCTTCCATGGAAACGATGGTCTCTCCGCGACTGTCCCGCAACCCGCCTTCGGTCAGTTCGACCCGTCCGGCGGCGGCGCGTCGAAACAGATCCGCGGTCCAGAGCGACGCCGCGCCCAGAACCACGGCAATCGCCTGCCAGAGCGGGCCGGACGCCGTCGTCGCCGCCGAATAGAACAGCAGGGCCGCCATCGCGACCAGCGTCGCCACGCCGATCCCGCGCCGGATCGGACTGGCCTCGAGAACCGCCAGAACCTCGTCGTTTTCCATTTTCTTCCGCCCGTTCGCCATTCAGGCCCGTTTACCCCGCGCGAGCGGAGGCGAACAGCCTATTTCTCCGCACGTCGCACGATCACTTCCGCGCCCGGTTCTTCCGGTTCGTCATCCTGCATCTGCGCCGGGAAGCCCGGTGCCCGAATGTCCAGACCGGTCGCATCTTCGAGCCGCCGGATGATGTTTGGCGACAGTTCACGGGAACCGTATCGGCGGATCCCGTCCGCGAATATCTCGATCAGTTTCGGGCCGAGATCGAGCGGAACCCCGGCCCGGTCGGCAACCGACTGAAACAACCCGATGTCCTTGGCCACGAGATCCATGGTGAACGAAATGTCCCGACTGCCGTTGAGGATCACCTGGCTTTCCGTTTCGTGCACGAAACTCGTGCCGGAACTGATCCGGATCGCCTCGTAGGCGACGCCCAGATCCATTCCGGCGGCCTTTGACACCACCAGCGCCTCCGCACAGCTGACAAGGTTGGCCGTGGCCAGATAGTTCGTCACCACCTTGAGAACGCTGGCGCTGCCGAGGTCGCCCGTATGAAGGATGCGACGCCCCATGACCGTCAGCAATGGCAGGATCCGTTCGAAGGTTTCCCGATCGCAGCCCGCGAAGATGCTGATGTTGCCGGTGTCCGCCCGGTGACAGCCGCCGGAAACCGGGCAATCCACCGCCGCACCGCCCCGGTCGATGACGGCAGCGCCAAGCCGTTTCACTTCGGCGGCGTCGGTCGTGGACATTTCCATCCAGATCTTGCCGGGACCGACGCGCGGCAGCATCTCGTCCAGCACGGCGGCACTTGCGGCGGGGCTGGGCAGGCAGGTGATGACCGCGTCGCAGGTTTCCATCAGCCGGGACGGGCTTGCACCGTCCCGCGCGCCGCGCACGACCATCTTGTGAACCAGATCGCCGTTCAGATCGTGGACCGCGAGGTCAATGCCATTGCGCAAGAGACTTCCCGAAAGTTTCCCGCCGACATTGCCAAGTCCGATGAAACCTACCCGCATCTTCCCGTCCTCGCTTACGATTCAACGGCACCCTGCGCATCGACGCACAGCCGATCTTTCCTGTTTGCGACCTGCGCCGGGTCTTCCCGCACCGCTATCGGTCACAACAAACATATGGCCCATGGGAAACTCGGGCCGGGATTCGCAGGGCAGTCCGGCGTTTCGATTGTTTCTCACGAGTTTCCAAACCCGCACCACATCCGAAACTGTCCGCCCGCAACGCCAAAACCCGCTTCGATTTCGACAAATCGATCCAAATTCATGGAGAATTTTGGCAAAGCCCGTAGTCTGGCCGCATCGCAATCTGACCCCACAAAACGCCTTCGGACCCTGCCAAGCAAAGGATCGACATGCGCCCGGACCTATCCCGCTCTGAGCCGTCATATCCGGCGTCGTTCGCGCCGTCGGATCAGACCATTCTCGACGCGGTTCTGAGACAGACCCGCCAGAGCGATGCGCCGTCCGCCGCCGCAAGCCATCCCGCCCCGAGACCGAACAAGGTCTGGACCCTGCCCGGCTTTGCTGCGGGCTGCCGCCTGTCGACAAGTTTTGGCGAGCTTCCTATCGAAGCCCTCCGGCTGCGCGACAGGGTCAAGACACGCTCAGGCGCCTATCGTCAGGTCGAATGGATCGACGAGATCCGGCTCGACGCGGATTTCATGGCCCGGCATCCGGAAGCGCTTCCGATTCAGATCCGGACCCGGACCCTTGGGCCGTGTTCTCCCGTTCGGGATATCGTCCTGTCCCCCGGTCAAATGATCTTCGCATCCGATGTCTTCGGCGGGAATATGATGGGCGCAGCGTCCGAACTCGAAGGTCTCCCAGGCGTGTCGCGCCTTCCAAGATCCGAAATGACCTATTTCATGTTCCACTGCGGCCAGCAGGAAGCCGTCTGCGTGGATGGCGCGTGGTTCCTCGTCTCACCCTGACAGGGACTGGCCGCCAAAGGGCTGGGCAAGACCCGACGCGCGGCGGCCGCCAGGCCACGGTTTGAGAGATCTTTTGCGGGCGTTGTGCAGCGATGCACATGACTCGTTGAACTATCCCGATTGCCAGACCGCGCAATCGACCCATCTATGTGTGGCACAACCGTCTATGGAAAACAGACATGTCACTCAGACCGACCCTCGAAACACGACAGGCGATTCCGACGATGGAAGGCGCCGGCGTGAAACTGCACCGAGCCTTCGGGTTTCAGGACCCGTCCGAACTGGACCCCTTCCTGCTGTTCGACGATTTCCGCAACGAGCATCCGCAGGATTACCTGAAGGGTTTTCCCTGGCATCCGCACCGCGGCATCGAGACCATAACATATGTGCTCAGCGGAACGGTCGAACATGGAGATTCCCTTGGCAACACGGGAACGCTGGGCGCGGGCGACGTTCAGTGGATGACCGCCGGATCGGGAATCATGCATCAGGAAATGCCGCATGGAAACGCGCGCGGACAGATGCACGGGTTTCAGCTCTGGGGAAACCTGCCCTCGGCGCAGAAAATGACCGCGCCGCGCTATCAGGACGTGACCGCCGCCGACATCCCGGAGGTGATCGACGACGACGGAACGCGGGTGAAGATCGTCGTGGGCACATTCTGGGGCAAGACCGGCCCGGTGGACGGCATTGCCGCCGATCCGCAGTATCTGGACGTCCATGTTCCGGCCGGCGTGCGCAAGACCTTCAGGATCGACACCTATCGCCGCGCCTTCGCCTATGTTTTCGAAGGCTCCGCCGCCTTCGCGGCAGCATCCGATCCGTCCGGGATACTTCTTGAAAAGGAAGTCGCCGGGCAAGAGATGAATATCCGCGATCTCAGCGGCGACAGGACTCTCGTCCGGTTCGGCACCGGTGACGAAGTGACGCTTCAGGCGGGTCCGGAAGGCGTCCGGTTCCTGCTGATCTCGGGCGCTCCGATCGATGAACCGGTCGCATGGCACGGCCCCATCGTGATGAACACGCAGGAAGAACTGATTCAGGCGATGCGCGACCTGCGCAACGGAACGTTCATCAAACCGGCTCACTGAGTGAAGAGGAACAGAACGATGCCGGTGCCGGGGTTACTCCGGGGCCACGGATTTGCGAACCATGTCCCAGTAGATGGATTCGACTTCCGTCACTGACAGCCGACCTTCCGCCCGATACCAGGTATTGACGCCGGTCAGCATGGCGATCACCGCCATCGACGCGATCTTGGTATCGGGAACCGCGAACACACCATCCGCGACGCCCTGTCGAAGGATGTGTTCCAAATGTTCCTCGTAGGCGCGGCGCAGCACTTCGATTTCGTCGAAGTTTTCCGGGCTGAGATTGCGCAGTTCCATGTAGGAGACAAAGACCGCGTCGGAACGTTTCAGGTGGTGTGCGATGTGAAAGCGGGTGAAGTCTTCCAGCCGGGCCGTGGCATCCTGCGGCACGACCCGGTGCGCGCGCGCGTCCAGAAGCTCTTCCATGTGCTCTTTCATCAAGCCGAACAGCAGGCTCTGCTTGTCGGACGTGTAATTGTAGAGCGCCCCCGCCTGAACCCCCACCTCGGCCGCGATCTGGCGCATGGATACGGCGGCAAACCCATGGCGCGCAAAGAGTTTCAGGGCCGCCTCGCGTATTCGGGGGCCAGTGATATCCGAATGGGATCCGGTCGTGCGCGCCATGGGGCAAAGGCTATCTGAACGCACGTTCAGATAAAACCCCCGCTTGCGGCTTTTCCGGCAAAAGGGCATCAAACGGGCAAACAAGATCCGCGAGATGCCCATGTCCTCGGCCCGAAACCGGTTTTCGCCCCGCTTCGCCTGTCTTCTGGCACTGCCCTTTGTCGCCGGATGCGCGAATGTCCCGGATCTGGCGAGCACCGTCCCCGCGAGCCTCGAAGATGCCGACTACCCCGCGCTGGTTCCGATCGAAACCCTGCTTGTGCCGCTTCCCGCGCCAAGGGATCAGTCGGACGACATCCGCGCCAGCCTGGAAAGCCGGCGGGACTCGCTCCGGGTGCGCGCGGATCGCCTGAACACGACCGTGGTGGATGACGAAACACGGAAACGGATGCAAGCCGGCGTGCCACGATAAGGCGCAACATCTGACGCGTTGCACCCCTGGACCGAACCCGCTAAGGCACGTCAAAACTCAAGATCGAGGGATAGCCACATGACAACTCCGTTGCGCCTGGGAATTGCGGGCTTGGGCACAGTCGGTCTGGGCGTCGTCGGGATCGTGCGCAAACAGGCCGATCTTCTGGCGCGGCGCACCGGGCGCGACATCCGGATCACCGCCGTATCCGCCCGCGATGCGACCAAGGACCGGGGCGTGAACCTGGGCGGCTATGCCTGGGAAGCCGACCCGGTGGACTTGGCGCAACGTGACGACGTGGACATATTCATCGAGGTCATGGGCGGCATCGACGGGGCGGCGAAGGACGCAACCGAAGCGGCGTTGCGGGCCGGAAAGGACGTGGTCACGGCCAACAAGGCCATGCTCGCCATCCATGGGCAGGCGCTGGCCGAACAGGCCGAGGCCGCAGGCCGCTGCATCAAGTTCGAAGCCGCGGTCGCAGGCGGCATCCCCGTCATCAAGGCCCTGAGCGAAGGACTCGCCGCGAACGAGATCACCCGCGTCATGGGCGTGATCAACGGCACCTGCAACTACATCCTGACGCG
Source organism: Sedimentitalea xiamensis (assembly GCF_030164465.1). Taxonomy (GTDB): domain Bacteria; phylum Pseudomonadota; class Alphaproteobacteria; order Rhodobacterales; family Rhodobacteraceae; genus Sedimentitalea; species Sedimentitalea xiamensis. Next base: position 13,877 of record NZ_JASNJE010000038.1, on the reverse strand, counting down.
GATGGAAAGCGCCGGGCTGCCCTATGAGGCCATCTTTCGCGAAGCGGCTGACCTCGGATATCTCGAAACCGACCCGATGCTGGATGTCGGCGGGATCGACGCCGGCCACAAGCTGGCGCTCCTGGCTGCGATCGCCTTCGGGACACGGCCGGATTTCGATGGCATCGAACTCGAGGGGATCGACCGGATCGAGATCGAGGACATCCGCCAGGCGGCGGACATGGGATACCGGATCAAGCTGCTCGGGGTTGCGCAGCGCACCGGCCGCGGGCTGGAACAGCGCATGCAGCCCTGCCTGGTGCCGATCAGTTCTCCGCTGGGCCAGCTCGAAGGCGGCACCAACATGATCGTGATCGAGGGCGATGCGGTCGAGCAGATCGTGCTGCGCGGTCCCGGCGCCGGAGCCGGCCCGACCGCGAGCGCCGTGATGGGCGATGTCTGCGACCTGGCGCGCGGCTTCCGGATGCCGACCTTCGGCCAGCCTGCGGCATCGCTTGAAAACGCGCCCGCCGCACGGGCCGTCCTGCCTGCGCCCTACTACCTGCGCATGGCGCTTCTGGACAAGCCCGGCGCGCTCGCCAAGATCGCCACGATCCTCGGCGCCTCCGGGGTTTCCATCGACAGAATGCGCCAGTACGGGCATTCCGAACCTGCCGCCCCGGTGCTGATCGTGACCCACAAGACCACGCGCGCGGCCCTGGACGAAGCCATTTCAGCCATGCAGGCCACCGATGTTCTCGTCTCGCCCCCCGTCGCATTGCGGATCGAAAACCTCTAGCCTCGCCCCCAAGTCCTGAACAGGAGCCATTTCTCATGAGCAACAAGATCGAATTTCACGACCGCATGCTGTCCCTCGGCCTCGCCCGCGTCGCCGAACAGGCAGCACTGGCCTCGGCGTCCCTGATCGGGCGCGGCGACGAGAAGGCGGCGGATCAGGCGGCGGTCAATGCGATGCGCGAGCAGTTGAACCTGCTGGACATCGCCGGGGTCGTGGTGATCGGCGAAGGCGAACGCGACGAAGCGCCGATGCTCTATATCGGCGAAGAGGTCGGGACCGGCAACGGACCCGGCGTGGACATCGCGCTGGACCCGCTGGAAGGCACGACTCTGACCGCCAAGGACATGCCCAATGCGCTGACCGTCATCGCCATGGGTCCGCGCGGCTCAATGCTGCACGCGCCGGACGTCTACATGGAAAAACTGGCCATCGGTCCGGGCTATTCCGAAGGTCTGGTGACGCTGGACATGCCGCCCGCAACCCGCGTGTCCGCCCTGGCCACGGAAAAGGGATGCGCGCCGTCCGACATCACCGTCTGCATTCTGGAACGCCCGCGTCACGAGGAAATGATCGCCGAAGTCCGCAGCACCGGCGCGTCGATCCGGCTGATCACCGATGGCGACGTGGCCGGTGTCATGCATTGCGCCGAAGCCCACAAGACCGGCATCGACATGTACATGGGATCAGGCGGCGCCCCCGAAGGCGTGCTGGCCGCGGCTGCGCTGAAATGCATGGGCGGGCAGATCTTCGGCCGCCTGCTGTTTCGCAACGACGATGAGAAAGCCCGCGCCGCCAAGGCCGGTATCACGGACCTCGACAAGGTCTATTCGCGGGACGAGATGGTCCAGCAGGACGTCATTTTCGCCGCGACCGGCGTGACCGGGGGAACGCTTCTGAACGGCATCAAGCGCGAGCCCGGCTGGGTGACGACGCAGACGCTGTTGATGCGGTCCAAGACCGGCTCCGTCCGCCGCATGGAATACCGCACACCGGTCTGAACCGGCGGTCGCCGACGGCCGGACCATCCGGCGGGCAATGGACGAACGATACAGGTTTCCGCCCGGACCTTGGTGATCGGGCCCATCGACGAAGGAGATCCGGTGGCCTTTCTGGGAATCGCGACATCGCTGACCGGGCGGCGCTGGATCGGACCATCGATCGAAATCGAACGCGCCGCCGACGCGATGCAGCAGACGACGGGCCTGCCGCTGGCGGTTTGCCAGGTTCTGGCCCGTCGCGGCGTTCCGGCATCGGAGGCAAAAACCTTCCTGGCGCCGCAGTTGCGCGACCTGCTCCCGGACCCGCGCGGTTTGAAGGACATGGAGAAGGCCGCAGCGCGCTTTCTGACCGCGGTGCGGCGCCGGGAACGCATCGCCGTCTTTGCCGACTATGACGTCGATGGCGGCAGTTCCGCGGCGCTTCTCCTCGTCTGGCTGCGCGACATGGGTCTGCCCGCGACTCTCTATGTTCCCGACCGGATCGACGAAGGGTATGGCCCCAACGAACCGGCGATGCGGCAATTGGCGGCCAGCCACGACCTGATCGTCTGCGTCGATTGCGGCACCCTATCCCACGCGCCGATTGCCGCCGCGGCGGGCACCGATGTGATCGTGCTGGACCATCACCTCGGCGGTGAAGATCTGCCCCCGGCCTTCGCCGTCGTGAACCCCAACCGACAGGACGAAAACGGCGATCTGGGCTATCTCTGTGCCGCTGGCGTCGTGTTCCTGATGCTGGTCGAGGTCCGCCGCCAGATGCGCGGCTCCGGTGCCGGAACCGGGCCGGACCTGATGGCTCTTCTGGACCTCGTCGCACTGGCGACCGTCGCCGATGTCGCGCCGCTGATCGGCGCGAACCGGGCACTTGTCCGCCAGGGGCTGAAGATCATGGGGCGTCGCGACCGCCCCGGACTGGTGGCGCTGGCCGACGCCGCCCGCATGGACACGGCTCCGAATACCTACCATCTCGGTTTCCTGCTGGGTCCGCGGGTCAACGCCGGGGGACGGATCGGCGAAGCGGACCTGGGCGCGCGGCTTCTGTCGACCGCATCTGAGGCCGAAGCGCAGGCCCTGGCAGAGCGGCTGGATACCCTGAACAAGGAACGCCGCGAGATCGAAAACGCGGTTCGGGCCGCCGCCATGGAACAGGCGGAAGACCGCGGTCTTGACGCGCCGCTCGTCTGGGCCGCTGGCGAAGGATGGCATCCCGGCGTGGTGGGAATCGTCGCCGCGCGACTGAAGGAGGCGGCCAACCGCCCGGCCGTCGTGATCGGTCTGGAGGGCGGCGAAGGCAAGGGGTCCGGCCGGTCCGTGTCGGGTGTGGACCTGGGCGCGGCCATCCAGCGCCTCGCGGCCGAGGGGCTGCTGGTCAAGGGCGGCGGACACAGGATGGCGGCAGGTCTGACCGTGAGCCGCGACAATCTGGAAGCGGCAATGGCACGCCTGTCCGACCTGCTGGAACGGCAGGGCGCGGGGCAAGGCGGGCCGGCCGATCTGAAACTGGACGGCGTTCTCATGCCCAGGGCCGCCAATGTGTCGCTGGTCGAGGACATCGAACAGGCCGGGCCATTCGGTGCCGGAGCCCCTGCCCCGCGATACGCTTTCTGCGACCTGCAAATCCGCCATGCCCGCCGCGTCGGCGAAACCCATCTGAAACTGTCGCTCAACGACGGCATGGGCGGAGGGCTGGACGCGATCTGTTTCGGCGCGTTCGAGACCCCGCTCGGCCCCGCCCTGATGGAACACGGAGGAGCACGGTTTCACATGGCGGGCCGGCTGGATGTGAACACCTGGGGCGGACGCCAATCCGTCCAGCTGCGCCTGGAGGATGCTGCGCCGGTCACGGACAACTGATCCCGATGGCCGGTCTGTTTCTTGCAAAAATCCGCATTTTTCCACTTGCGCCGGTTGGCCCGATTGCCTAATGAACCGCTCACCGACAGTGGCCCGTTCGTCTATCGGTTAGGACGCCAGGTTTTCAACCTGGAAAGAGGGGTTCGATTCCCCTACGGGCTGCCACAAAACCTGCCTGCACATTGGTTTCATTGGATTTTTTCCCTATTTTGTCCAACCTGTTCTGTGGGGTTGGACATTCTTCACTATGGTCCAGGCTTCCCAGCTTCGCAAGTCCGCTGTCGGCCAGGCGCGCCCGATCCGCCTTTTTCGTGTAGGTTTGACCTTCCTTGTTCGTCGCGTGCGCCAGGAAAGCGCGGATTTCGTCCGGTGTGCCGCCGGCCTCGGCCAGGCGGGTCGCACCAGCTTTTCGCAACCCATGTGCACTACCCTTTACAGCAGCTGCATTGCACTGATCCCGAAACCAGTTGCCCAGGGTTTCGGGCTTGTAGGGCTTGCCCCCGCTATGGGTCAGAAATAGCGCCTGATCAGGCGACACGTAGGCCAGTTCTTCGGCCAGATCGGGAAGGATCGGCAGATTTGCCTCAACACCCGTCTTGCCGCGCCGATAGCTGATCCTGGCACCGGCGACATTCCGCCAACCCATGGCGGCCGCATCCTGGCGGGATGCCCCGGTGCAGAGAAAGATTGCCAGTGCCAACCGCGCTTTTGTTCCCGCGGCGTGATGCCTTTTGAACCTGGCAATCTCTGCCTCTGTCCAAACATGAAAACCGTCAGGGTTTTCCTTGCGCTTTTCTGCGTATCGCGCCGGATTGAATGTCACGCCATAGCCCCGACGGATTGCGAAGTTGAGCAATAGTGAAAGGTTCTTGCGCACCTTATTGGCCGCCGCCGGTCCTTCCTTCCTGTCCATGATTGCTTCGATATGGCGGATTTCAAGGCACGCAAACGGCAGCTGCCCTGCCTGGTCAAGCAACCAGTCCAGTTCCTTGCGCAAAACGCGGCGAGAAACCTCGGAGCGATCCCGATACTTTGCGGATCGCAGATATTGCTCGACCAACCAGTGCTGCGTGCCGGATTGCGGTGCTTTGGTCACTGGTGGTCTGGCCCCGTCCTGCGCCCGCTCATAAGCCGCGCGAAACTCGGCCGAGGCATATTCCCCCGGCAGGTAGCAGGAAAAGCCCTTGCGCCGATAGCGCCAGCGCACCTTGCCGTGACGATCCACGACGCGGGTAACACCAGGAAACGGGTTTCGGCGGCCGCTCATTTCAACAGCACGTCACACGGATTGCCGGCTGTTCCTTCATCTTCAACCGCTTCGATAACCACCCTCCCATCGGGGTGAATGACCACGCGCGGCCTTTCGTATCCCGCAGCCTGGGCAGCTTTGAAATACTTTGTCAGATCGGATTGCTTCACGGTCGCGCGGGGATATGCCATTTAGTTTCCCTCTTCTTGGCTTTGCGCGCCCAAAGGCGCGAAGTTCATCGGCTGGATGTGGGTTTCGCCACCTGGGACAGGTGGCAGATTTTCCAGGCGCCGGATTTCATTGACCGACAGGAAACCGGCTTCGCGGCCGACGCGGTAGGCGTCATACCGGGCGCCCAGGTCGCCCCGCAGCAAGGCACCCATGTCGTGTTCGATGAAATGCCGCCGCCGCCCATCGGCGGTCAGAAGGGCCGCATTCATTGCCTGTTCGATCCGGCGGGCCATTGGGGCAAGACAGCGCGTCACCAGGGCACGGGTTTCGCCCTCCACGTTGCTGTAGGTGGCATTGTCCACGATGCCGATAGCCGTTGGCGGCACGTTGAAAACCCGCGCCACATCCAGGTTCGACAGCTTGCGGCTCTCCAGGAATTCCGCATCTTTCGAGGAAAGCGATTGCGGGTGCCATTCGGCGCCGCCATCAAGCACGATAACGCCCGAGGTGCTGGCCTGGCTCTCCAGCCGCGCGGCCAGTTTGTCCAGGGCTTCGCTCTTTTTGTCGCCGGGGATCGGCTGCGGGAACACCAGGGCACCCTCCGCACGGAATGCCTTGGCCGCTTGTTTCCGGGCTTGTTCTTGCTGGGTCAGGGCCAGGCCAAAGGCTTCCCGCGCCAGTTGGATCGGGGATACGCCCAACACCCCATCCGGGCCGATGCGATAGCGCAGATGCAGGATTTCATCCTGGATCATGACCTTGGTTTGCCCCCGGTGATCCGCCACGCGGTAGCGCAGGCGGCCGTTGTTGATTCGCTCAATGGATACCATTGCCGGGGAGACTCGGAACAAACGGGCCACCTGGCCCCGCCCGTTGGTCTCGATCACCGCATAGGCGTTGCCGTTCGTCAGCAGATCGGAAATCAACGCCTCGCGCGCTTCAAAGGCAGTCATGCTCGGGGTGAATTGGTCATGCAGAACCCGCTGCAATGGATGATCCTGGGCGCGTTCGCGGCTCCCATCATCGCCGCGGCGGTAGACGTTCAGCGGGATCGCCGCCAGGTTCTGACTGATAACGGTGATGCAGGCTTGCGCCACGGCCAGGCCCGATGCCTGGGCATTATCGACATAGCCGGAAACGCCGCTGCGCGGGCCCAGGAATTCGGCCAGGCTCGGATCGGACGTGGTGACAGTGTTGCGGGTTTCAACGCCCAGCAGGCGCTTTAAAATGCTCATTGCATCAACTCCCAGATGCGCAGGCGGCGGGCGGCAGCAGTGCGGAATGGTGTGAAATTGGAAAGCGCGCGGGCTTGGACCGTGGTGCCTTCATAGGCTGGCCAGGCCGCCACCACGGAAATCTCGAACAGTTCAACCGCGTGCAGGGTTCGTGTGCTGCCCTGCACATCGTCGCGTGTAGCAGTGAACCCAAAAGACATTCCGCCCAGGTCGCCGCGCTCGGCCAGGGCCAGAACGTCACGCGCGGCCTGGGTATCCGGCAAGTCCAGGTCAAAGGCCAAGCCCTGGCTATCTTCAGCCAGGCGCAAGGTGCCTGACTTCGTGCGCGCCAACACCCGTATTGGGTCATGGTCGACCAGGGCAAGAATATCCTGGCGAGTGGCAAGGCTTTCCGCGAAGGCACCTGGCGCGATGGTTTCGACCAGGCCGCCGCCAATCTGCGCAGATGCCCCGAAAAGGGCGGCGTGCCCTTCAAGCCGCCGCCCTTTTGCCCGCAGTTCCGCAGGCTGAAATCTCCTTTCGATGCTCATATTCCAAGGCTCCGATAAGGCGCGATCAGCCGGGCAACGCCAAGGGGAAGGACGTGCACCAGCTGATCGCTCACCGCTTCGCGGTTTGCGTAATAATGGGCCACAAGCAAAAGGATCGCCTGACGAAGTGCCCCCGGCAGCGGGACCACAGACACATCCACATCGATCGATTGCAGGTGGTCGGCGGCTGCATCAACCAACCCCTCTATCAACCCGTCCTCCGCGTCGTGATCGACGCGGAGGTGGGCTTTGGCATCGCCAAGCGAGACCATCAATCAATCTCCGCATAGCGGAATGCTTCGGGGTGGCGCACCACCACATCGGCATCCAGGAAGGCATGCAGCAACGCACCGCCCTTGCTGGCCACGTCGGTGTGATACGGGTTCATCAGCAGATCAACGCCAGACCAGTAGCCCACGTAAAGGCTGGCCCACTCGCCATAGATCAGCGCATTCTTGTCGCCGCCCACGCCGATATCGCGCGGCACCTGGGTGGATGCTTCGGCGCGCTGGTTGTGGAACAGTTCGGCCAGCGGGATCACGCGGCCGGTGGTGTCCTTAGCCTTGCGCGCCACCGCCATAACGGCCGGGTTGGTCAGAAAGGCCGCGGTGCCGGTCACATCGTCGGTTTCCAGCGCGGCGATAAGATCGGCCGTGATATCGCTGGAGAAGGCGCCGCCGGTCACGCTGGTCACATTCGCATCGGCAAGGATGCCGGTCGGCTCATTGGCTCCCGCGCCACGGATCGCAGCGCCATCCAGGGCCTGGGCCAGCAGATAGCCCAGATCCGCGCGCAAGATCGGTTCCAGCGCCTGGTTGGATTGCAGCAGCATCCGCCGCGAAATCTCGTATTCGGCCGTCACGGTTTTCGGCCCCATCGATTTCTTGGCAAAGGTCGCATCGCTGCGGGCTGCCGCCGCGTTCTCGGCCACCCACCCAGCCGTGCCGGATGCGCTTAGGCGCGGCAGATCGATATTGCCCGAAAGGCCGCGCAGAAAGGTGGCGCCCATCGCCTCGACCTTGAGCGCGGGCCGGCGGCGATCCGTCATGGCCGCCAGATCGGTGGACACCATGTTGCCACCCGTGCCCGTGGTCAGCAGGGCGCGGGTTTCGCCGCCCAGGATCACATCGGTGGGCACCATGACGCCGCGCACCTCTGCGCGATCCTTGGCCAGTTCCTGGTGTGCTTCCGCTTCCAGGCCGGTCAGGGTTCCCGCGCGGCTTTCCACCAACGCCTTGGCGAGCGAATAGCCCGACAGATCACCCCGGCGGAACGTGCCGCCATTGATCGGTTCGGCGCGTTCTTCCAGGCGCTCATACTCGGTCAGGCGCTCGGCATCGGACAGACGCGTATTGAGGTTGCGCACCTCACCGTCAAGGGTGTCGAAACGGGCGCGTTCTTCGCCGGTCAGGTCGCGATTTGCTGCGGTCGCGGTCTCATTGATCTGGCGCATTTCTGCTATCCTGGCCGCGCGGGCCTCTTTGATTTCGTGCGGTTTCATTCAGGTCTCCATCTTTGGGAAAATGCCGCCATCCCGGCGGGGTTGAAGGTCCATCGGGCCAGGCAAGCCTGGCGCAGGGAAGATGCCGCTTCACAGCGGGAATTTGGTGCGGTGTCCTGCGCCGGGAAGGAATAACACCCCCTCGGCCCGGCGCAGATTGTAGGCGTCACCGCAACGCCCTGACTCCCCGAGGGGGAATTCGTTATCTCTTGTCGATTTCAAGGTTGTCATCGTCGCTGTCGCGGGCGGTCTCCACCGGTTCAATCCCAAGTTCCCGACACAACTGTGGTAGGAAATTTTCGACATCGAAAAAGAGCCAAGAAATGGGCCGACCCTGGGCATAGCCGCGGTGCCATTGCGGGGGTGGAAAAAAGCCACTGCCCTTCCAGTGTTTGGGTAGGGCGCCGACATAGGACTTTGAGGGTTCGTCCGCGAAGCGTTCGATTACCAACATGGTAATCTCGCTTTCGTAAAGCCCGCCAGGCACGCGGCCGGACTCGCCTACGAATGTAAACCGTGTGGCGGCCATCAATGCTTCCGCGACAGTTGCGCCACCATCCACCAGGTGTTTGGCCACAATGATGAAAATTGCGCCCAAGCCATTTACCTGACGGTGCTTCCTGTGGCCGGGATGCGCCATCGCACCTTCAAGGTCTGGAATGGCGGGAATGTCGTATCGCGGGTCTTTGCTACGCCGCACCCACGCATTGAAGGTGGTAAGCGGAAGCCCAGCAACTTCCAGAACCTCGGGAAGTTCAAACTTCGCATTGGTGATGTTTTGCTGGGCTTTTGTGCTCTCTACCTTAGACATTAAGCCGCCTCCCGCTTGATTTCATGTGCGGTGCCAAGCTGTGCCATAAGCTCTTGCATGTCCTCGATTGCTTTTGAGGTCAGGTATTCGAGGTTGTCGAATACACAGGCTTCATTGTGAGGGCGTTCATTGCGTGGCGCTTCCATCGCCTGGTGCCAGGCTAACCGCAGAGCGGTAAGGACATTGTTGGCCAGGCAGTGGACCTGCCCTTCAATCTCCAACAAGTCGATCTGACGTTGGCTGGGGTGATCTTGCTTTTTCACTGCTTATTCCTTTTCGTCGGTCTTTCTATTTGACTTTGCCATACATGAAGTATCGCTATACTCTATGTATTGCAATACATGATGTCTGGCAAGCACTGTTTTCTAGTTTTTTCCTAAAGCAATCCCTCAAGGCACCCTGGCACCTCGGAAACGGTTTCCCGATCCATGCCACCCAGGGCCATTGCCAGGGCCACCAGTCCATCGATCCGGCCGCTACTCTTGTTCTTTGCCAGTTTGCGGTTTCCCGCCGGGTCTTGCTCGATCACCGCGTTGGCAGCACAGAATGTCAGGATCGGATTACCCGCGTGGCGCAGGCGTGCCTCGGCCACCAGGCGCTCCACCTTGTCCACCGCCGGCGCCATGTCCTTGAAGCCCTGGCCGAACGGTTCCAGCGGTGGGGCCACGTTCATGCGGGCCAGCTCGCGGCGCAAGTCCTCAATGCGCCAGCGGTCATAGGCGATCCGCCGCATGTCGTATTGGTCGCAGGCATCGGCGATAGCCTCGGCCACGAATGACGGATCAACGGTTGCGCCTGGTATCAGGGTCAGGAAGCCTTGCCGCGCCCACACGTCATAGGGCACCCTGTCCAGATCGGATTTCTCGGCAATCCCGCGCTCTGGCAGGAAGAAACGCGGCAGGATATCGAACCCGCCGGCATCGTCAGGAAACACCATCACGAACGCGGTCAGGTCGCGGGATTGCGACAGGTCCAGACCAGCCCAGCACTGGCGGCCGGCAAGCCCCGAGAAATCCACCTGGCCCGCACAGTTGTCCCATTCCCGTTTCGCCAGGAAACGCACATGCGCATCCACACGCTGGTTCAGGATCAGGTTGCGAAAGCCCTGTTCGGCCGCCGGCATCCGCTGCGCCTGGCCCGCCTGGCGGCGCACATCCTCCAGGGAACGGAAATCGCCTAGGGCAGGGTTTGCCTTGCGCCAGGTTTCTTCGCTCCATGGATCATCGTCCGGCGCAGCGGTGTAGAATGTCAGATGGAAACTCGGGTCTTGCACCTCGCCCGCATTCACCTTCACCCCGTAGTCGATCAGCGTAGACAGCGCGGCCGTGTCGCTGGCGGCCTGGGTGCTGATCACGCACATCAGCGGATTGTCGCGGGCGCCCATCGCGGTATCCAGCGCCTCATACAGGTCGCGTTTTGGCGCGGTGCCGAGTTCATCATATACAACGAAGTTGGGGGAAAGGCCCTGTTTCGTGCTGGCATCGGCAGAAAGCGCCTGGAAGATCGATCCCCTGCCGGTGCCTTGCAGCACTTCCATGCGCTTGTGGAAATTGACGATATTCACCCGCGCGCCAAGTCCGGGATGTTCCTCCAGGATCGCCTTCATTTCAGCGAATGTCTTACCCGCCTGGGCCTTATCGTTCGCCGCGGCGTAGACTTCGCCGCGCCCTTCGGCCTCTGGCCCCAGCAGGTGGGCAAGCGCCAATCCAGCGACAAGCTGGGTCTTGCCGTTCTTGCGAGCCATCGACAGCACGGCCGTTCGCACGGGGCGGTTGCCGTCCTGATCCTCGGCATACACCGCTGCCAGGAAATCACGTTGCCAGGGCCGGATTTGCAGCTTCGTGCCGGCCAGCGATCCTTGTGTAATCGGCAAGTCCTCCAGGAACGCGATCACGCGATCCAGGCGAGACAGGCCGGTGGCCTCCCAGGGCAAAGTGCCCCGCATTGGTGTGGTTTCTTCAAGATCAAAACCCAGGTTGCCCTGGCGGTTGTCCACGATCAGTTTGGGCGTAGCGCCCTGGCCTCGCAGTCCCATATCAATTTCCTCCGTTCGTCGCCTGTGGCCACCCACAAGGGGCCGCATTGGTTTTTCTGGTAAATGGGGCCTCCAAAACCAATGCGGCCCCTTGTGGGCACGCTGCGCCCCTGTTCGATGCTTGCGCATATCCTGGCGAAAAGAAGGGTTGGCCCGTTTTGCCTGACCTCCCGCAAAAAAGGTCAATATTGCTGACGGAAATTAGGTCAGCGACACGAACCTTATTAACTATACGCGCGTGGGGGGGATTGGTTACGCACGCGGCCATTTCCCGTGATTGAAAGGCCCCCCGGTTCATCGCCACCACCCATCGCTGGGATCAATCGGCTGTCCTGTTTCGTCGCAGCCCTTGAACCTGCGACCCAGGGCATTGCCTCGTGTCTTGTCGTGCATGTGCGTCTTTTCGCTGTGGCAGCTGGCACACAGCGATTGCAGTTCTTCCAGCGGAGGAAAGGGCTTGCCGCCCTGGCTGATCGGCTTGATGTGATCGACCGTGTTCGCCAGCACTGTCTTGCCACGGCGCTCGCAGATCACGCACATGGGCTGTTGATCCAGCTTGGCAGAGCGCAGCTTGCGCCAGGCTGTGGTGCAATAGGGCCAGCGGTTCATGGCTGCACCCATCCGCTGATCTGCACCGACGCAGCGGCCGCGTATTGGCCGTATTGCTGTAGCGCAAGCGAAAGCGATACGGCTGATACTCGGCCGCGTAACATGCGTAACATTTTTTGGGGGTTAATGCCTTTAGGCATTACCCCAAAATGATACGCCGCCGCAACCCCCAAAATGTAACGTATTTTCCGCCTGCGGGGTGTAGTGCCGTAACATGGCGTATCATTTTCCGCCAAACCGATATTACGGGCACATTTAACGCATTGTTTTTCAACAATTAAAAATGTTACATTGAAATGCAACGCTCCGTGTGCGCCATCCACTTTTCTGCCGCACACTACTGCGACCCTGTTACCCGAATGCAACTTCAACACACCCACCAGTAGTCTTGATATGAGCGCACATAGTCGCTGTTCATTAGCCATTCCTTTGCCCGCTTGTATGCATTCCGCCCACCGTCCTTCGATTTCGGATTATTCAGCAACCCGTGCAGCTTGCAGGCTTCCCGCCAGTGATCGACGTGGACCACAGGTTTACCAGGGAAATCCGGGCCGCTGCGCTTTTGGCCGTGGTCCCTTAGCGCATCCAGAAGCGCCTGGTGGGCAACTTGTTGGTGGCCCTTCAACGGCCTGCGCTTGTCCTTGACTACGGGTTCCTGCGCCTCTGCCTCTGCAACGATACAAGTGGTCACGGCATCACCGTCTGGATCGGTGCCCAAGTGCACCTCGGCCAGGCTGTAATAGGCATCCCGCCCCATCCCGATATCGCGCTGCTTCCGCGACATGACGGAAATCACGCCGCTTTCCTCATCGCGGGACAGTTCGATTTCGGTGTCTATCGCAGCCCGCAGGGATGAGTGCCCACGGGCACCCAGGGCTGTATCCTTGCCGGTGTGGTGGATCAGCATGACATGCGCGCCAGTCATGCGGGCCAGCGTATCCACATTGCGGATCAGCAGCCCCATATCCACGCTGGAGTTCTCATCCCCGGCGGCCATTACCCGTGCCAGGGTGTCAATGATGATCAGTCCGGGTGCTGGGTTCGGGTTCATCTCGTTGTAGAGATGGGCGAGAACCTGGGCGTCAATCGCGTTTGCGTGGAAATCAAATGGATGTGTGATCCAGTCGAATTCGGCCGCGCGCAATGCTGCTACACGGTTTTCAAAGGCACGGCCGCCTTCGGCCGCCGCATATAGAACATGTTGGCGGCGGGTCTTGCATCCGAACCAATCAGTGCCGGATGCAACGGCCTGGGCGATCTTGAGCGCAAGAAAAGTCTTGCCCACGTTCGAAGGCCCGTAGATCACGCTGGTGGCGCCCCCCATGAGCCAGCCCTTGATCAGATAATTCGGATCCAGGTCGGCCTGGGCTTCGCGCGCGGATCGCACCTGGCCTTTGAGATGGGCTAGGCGATCCCGCACGACTTTGTTCATGGGCACCATGTTTGCCGGCGCGTCTACTTGTTCGGCCTTGGCGAATGCTTCCCTAATTGCGCAAACGTCGAGTGGTGCGCTTGTCTGGTCGTCCCTCTGCGTCATACCAGGCACCCCGCAAAAGCAGGATTACCGCTTGTGCGGTGGACCTGAAATCGGCTATCTTCGGTCTTGAGCGTTGTGAACAGGCGCTTTTCTTTTCGAGCGCCGCGTCTAGGTCCAACAGACGCGGCGTTTTCTTTTGGCCTTCGTCGGTTGGACAATCTCGGAAATTCCGCTTTGATATCAACACCCACATAGAGCGGGGTTGGACAGACTAACCCATTGATTTCATTTATTTTGTGCGCGGCCCCTACGGGCTGCCACTTATCCTTGTGAGATATTGATTTTGCATCTGAAATTCAGAGGGCTGGATTTCTATACATTCCCTAATGCAAGCGCACAGGAAGCTGTAGAGTTTGCTGATCGTCTCGCGGCGTGCACCCGTCAGCTCCGCGTCGGTCGCTGTTCTGCGCCGCTGTACCGAAAGCCGTGCGATTGGCTTCGTGGTCTCCCTAAAGCATTTCGGGATTAACCTGGCGCATATCCTGCAGCGCGAAAGTAGTTCATGCATTCGTCGGGAGTGAACAGGTCGCATATCCTTCCGAGCGCGCTGAACAACTCCGTAAACGTCC
>NZ_JASNJE010000037.1 GCF_030164465.1 Sedimentitalea xiamensis | reverse complement strand
CGAAACCCCGCAGGCCCGCCGCCGCTGCGCTATGTGAGGGCTACGCAGCGCCGGGCCTGCTCAGCAAAAGGGGGTCAATATTGGACGCCGATAAGGGGTCAAAGTTCAATGCCGATTGACAGTCGGCTTCAGTGTCGCCCTGCGCCGGTCAGGTGGCACTTCCGATTTCAGCCACTTCGCCACGCTACGGCGCTTGAATCCGGTTCGCCGTTCGATCTCGCTGCAAGACAGCCCCCTTTCGCGAAGCGCATGTATTGTTGTGAAGATCTCTTCGCGAGACTTCCGATGAGCGAGGCGTGACCGTTGTAGGTGTATGTCCATGCTGATGTTGTCCACATTGGACAGAAGCGCTCAGCTGGTCTCGCGACCATGCATGTTCATCTGTTCTTCAATGACTTGCCGCAAGTTCTGCACGAGATGGAAACGGTCTGCGACCTGCAAGGCCTGTGGCGCGCCTTGTCGGGCAGCCTTTGAATAAAGGCCGCAACGGTCCCGGCTGACGACTTCGATCTCAGGATGACGGCGCAGCCATTTCGCGCAAGTCTCCACGGTGCGATCCTCCAGAATATCGATAACGGTGCGCCGTTCGAGATCAACGATGATGGTTCCGTAAGTCTGTGATTTGCGCCAGCTCCAATCGTCTATGCCAATGACTCTTGGCGGTTGGTCGGGGTCCTTGGCAGCGATGCGCACGCCAAAGGATTTGAGGCAGCGCATCTTCGCCTCGATCCGGCTGCGGGCGTGATATCCTGTCCATCCATTGCCCGGCAGGCGCATCCGCAGAATGCTGCCGAGAGGGGCTTCCAGAAGGCCCGGCCGTAGTACCGGGTGGCCCGCAGTGTTTCGTTTCTTGCGATTGCGGCCGGGCAGTTTTCCTTCCACAACCGACCATTCTTGCGGATCGGGATGATCGGGACGGCGTCGCGCTCGAGGATCGCGGTATGACAGAGTCGTGTGTCGTAGGCACCATCGGCCGTCACGGTGCCGATGTCTTCGCCCTCGGGGATTTGCTCCAGCAGGTCCGGCAAGACCGGGCTGTCGCCGTCTCGGCTGGGTGTGAACTCCACTGCCCGGATGTCGGAGGTGGCGCTATCCATCGCCAGATGGACCTTGCGCCGCTCGCCATTGTCGCTCGGACCGATGGCGCGACAATGCTCGCCGTCGCCCCTGAACACCATGCTTGCGGGCCTGCCATTCCCCATCACCGAGGAACTTGATCCCGGTGCTGTCGATAAGCAGGTGGAGCGGCCCATCGGCGCGGTGATACGGGATCTGGACAGCCAAGTTCTTCTGACGACGGCACATCGTAGTATAGTCTGGCATGGGCCAGTCCAGCCCGGCCAGACGCAGCAGGCTGGTGACCATTCCGGCAGTCTGCCTGAGAGGCAGCTTGAAAAGGACCTTGATCGACAGACAGAACTGGATCGCCGCATCCGAGAACACCGCAGGGCGACCGGGGCTGCCGCCATGCGGCGCGAGCCAGGTCATATCCTTGTCCAGCCAGATCAACAGTGACCCGCGCTTGCGCAGAGAAGCAGTGTAGCTGGACCAGTTCGTGGTGCGGTAGCGGGCAGGTGATGGTTTGCTCATGCCGGTCGTCTAACCGCTTGGATTCACCGTGTGAATCCTTCACCGATAGAGTTCTGCAACAACGCCCGTCGGAGTCAGCGATGACACGGTGCTTCGGCAACCGGTGGTGCTTGACGAGGTGAGCGCTGGACATCGAAAATCCTTCTTTCAGGATCAAGCTAATCGGCAAACAACGCAACAGTCCCCGCCGGCAATAATATCCGGTCGCTCACACGCCCCACCACCTCAGCGTTTGCGCGAGATGCACGTCGATTGCCTTGACCACTCCGGGCAGATCGCGGGCCTCCATCGCGGCAATTATCTGGAGATGTTCCTCCATAGCCGACATGATCCGATCCTGCAGAAAGGGCCGGCTCTGCTGTATCACCGCGATCCGGTCGCGGTTTTCGGCATAGGCTTGGCGTAAGTAGCGGTTATCCAACCCGTCTGACAATGCGTTGTGCAAGCTGAGGTCAATTTCGATAGCGCGTCGGCCGGTGGCTGAAGGGGCTCCGGCACGCGCCTTTTCAAGCAGATCCCGATGAGTCTCGCGCAAGCTTTCGACCGGAAAATCCTTGCCTCCGACGATCATTCGCCGCGCGCCTTCCCGTTCCAGTGCGGCGCGCATGTCCATGCAGGTGCGCGCGGTTTCGGATCCCGAATCCATCACGGTGATCCCTCGTTTTGGCAGGATAGTAAGCAATCCGCGCGCCGCCGCCAACTTTGTTGCCTCGCGGATCGCAGCGATAGGATAGCCCAGTTGCCGCGACAGTTCCGGCATAGAAAAGAACCCGCTCGAGGCCAGTTGCCCACCACGGAGTGCTGTCAGCAATCCGTCAAACGCCTGATCCGCTAGTGGTTTTGATGTTGCATCCATCTGATCGCCTTTTTTCGTTTTAGCCAGAATATTTGCACATTATCAAAAAAACCTGAAGTCACTTGATTGATATTCTTCCCTATCACCCATCAATGATATCTTCTAACATTTTAAGTGCAAGGTTAATTTTTTGGGCACATCCTCGGGCGCTTCCCGAGCCATGATGTGCAACATCGGTAGGGAGGCCGAGATGGCAAGCATGACAGAAACCACAAAAAGGGAGGACGCAGTGGAGACCCGCGACGAGGGGTTCAAGATGCCCCATATCTATGTAATCCTGTTCGTTTTCACCGCGCTTTCAGCCTTGGCAACGCATTTCATTCCCGCAGGTGTGTTCGACCGGATCACCTTGCCCAACGGACGCAAGGCGATCGATCCCGAAAGCTACCGCGAGGTGGCGGCCACTCCGGTAGGGCTGGAAGACTTCATGATGGCGGTGCCGCGGGGTCTGGTGGATGCCTCCGTGGTGGTATTCTTCACCTTCATCATCGGCGGCATGTTCATGGTGATCCGCCGTACCGGTGTCATCGACGTTGCGGTGGACAAGCTGACCCGGCGCTTCGCCGCGCGGTCAGTAATGATCCTGCCGCTTCTGATGGTGACCTTCGCGGTGGTGGCGACATTAATCGGCACCCAGGAACTCGCGCTCGTCTACGTGCCAGTGATCCTGCCGCTGATGATCGCGCTCAGGTTCGACAGCATTACCGCCGTCGGCGTGGCGCTGTTAGCGACGACCGCGGGCTTCACCTCCGGCGTGCTTAATCCGATCAACACCGGGCTGGGACAGATGATTGCCGAAGTGCCGCTGTATTCAGGCGCTGGTCTGCGTGCTGCGCTGTTCGTGGCTCTGCTGGGTTCCGCGGTGATCTATATCACCCGCTACGCGCTGAAGGTCCGCGCCAACCCCGACGCCAGCCTTCTGGCCGGCACCGCCCGCGAGGAGGAGAAACGGAGTCTGTACCAGCATGGCGAGGTTGCCGAGGCGATGCATTTCACCCCGCGCCAGCGTTGGGCCGGGATCGCGGCACTGGCCTTCTTCGGCGTGATGGTCTGGGGTGTGCTGACCCGCGGCTGGTTCATGATGGAGATGGCAGGTCTTTTTGTCCTGATGGGCATTACCGTAGGCCTGATCGCCGGTCTGAGCACCGCCAAGATCTGCGATGCCTTCAACGAAGGTTTCCGCGACGTGCTGGTCGGCGCAATCATCGTGGGTATCGCTCGCGCCGTGGCGGTGATGCTGGAGCAAGGTCAGGTGATGGACACCCTCGTGAACGGTCTGGGTGGTCTGGTGGGTTCGTTCCCCGACACGCTGTCGGCCGCCGGCATGTTCATTTCGCAGCTGGGCTTCAACTTCATCATTCCGTCGGGTTCGGGTCAGGCTCTGGTGACGATGCCGATCATGGCGCCACTGTCGGACATCATAGGCGTGACCCGCCAGAACGCGGTGCTGGCCTACCAGTTGGGCGACGGGCTGTCGAACATCCTCTACCCGACCTCGGGCTACTTCATGGCGACGCTGGCGTTAGGTGGCGTGAGCTGGGACCGCTGGGTACGCTTCTTCGGCCCGCTCTTCGGTCTCTGGGTTCTGATCGCCCTTGGCTCCGTGATCTTCGCGCAACTCACCGGCTGGACAGGCTGATCTCGCCATACTCTCCTCAAGGGATGCGCGATGAGGGCCCCGCTTCACAGCGGTGCCCTTTATTCATCGAGGCAGGTTGTCGTGGGAGAAGTGAGCTAATGGGATGAACTGCCTTCCCACCAACGCGCTGCTACCGTGAGACTGGAGGCTTCCGACAAAAAATCGCGTTCCCGACCAACTGGCCGATCTTGGCGTACAGCTTCTCGACATCTTTCTCGGAAATCGTCGGCTCGGCCGATGCGGCACCGCCAAACGCCGATGCCATGTTCTCGATCACCGTTCTCTTCCACCCGCTGATCATTGTGGGATGGACGCCGTACTTCTTAGCCAGCTCGGCCGTCGTCAGCTCTTCACGGATGGCTTCAAGCGCTACCTTGGCCTTGAACTCCGCCGAATAGCGTTTCCGCTTCGTCATAGGGGTCGTTCCTTCGTCAGTCGCTACAGCTTAGCAACTGGTCCGAAATCCGGCGACCACCTCTATTATACACAGATGGCCCAAGCGTCCTGACGCAGGACAGTTGCAATCGCCAAGGTGATTTCGAGGATCCGGCTTTCAGCTTTTGGTTCTTGCCGAACCCGGATCGTATAGCGGCTTGAGCGAGGCTTCTGCAGTAACGCGGTTCCCGGCAATCTCGATCTCGAAATGTGACGACAGAAGGCGTGCAGCATCTTCGCCCTTGCATGGCACGTAGCCCAGGCCGACCGCACCGCCAAGCGTATGGCCATAGGCGCCCGACGTCAGATGGCCGACGATCTGTCCGTCGCGCAGGATCGGTTCGGCGTGGAAAAGCAAGGGCTCGGGATCGGTCAGGCGGAATTGCAGCATCCGGCAGGCAAGCCCTTCTTCCTTTCTGCGCAACACGGCGTCGCGTCCGATGAAATCCGGTTTCGAGGTCTTGACGGCAAAGCCCAGACCCGCTTCGAGAACATGGTCTTCTTCCGTGATGTCGTGGCCGAAATGTCGAAAGCCTTTCTCGATCCGGCAGGAATCCATGGCGTGCAGGCCGCAGAGCTTCAGGTCCAGCGCGCGCCCTGCGTCAAGCACCGTATCGAGAACATGGGCGCATTGATCCGAGGAGACATAGATCTCCCAACCCAGCTCGCCCACGTAGGACACGCGGTGCGCACGGGCGAGCCCGAGGCCGATCTCGATCTGGCGAGCGGTGCCGAACGGGTGTGCGTCGTTCGACCAGTCCTGCCACGGGGCTGCGGCCTGCATCAGGTCGCGTGCCCTGGGCCCCATGATGGCGAGCACACCTTCGGCGGCGGTCGTGTCGAGGATAGAGACGGCGAAATCGCCGCGATGGCGCGTCAGCCACGACATGTCGCGGACTACTGTGGCAGCCGGGGTGACAACGAGATAGCAGGTCTCCGACAACCGAGAGACGGTCACATCCGCCTCGATGCCAGCATGATCGTTCAGGAACTGCGTATAGACGATCTTGCCCACAGACACGGACATGTCGGCGCCGCAGACGTGGTTGAGGAACGCTTCGGCGTCGCGTCCATCGACAGTGATCTTGCCGAAGGAGGTCATATCGTAGAGCCCGACATTCTCGCGGATGGCACGGTGTTCCGCTGCTGAATTGTCAAACCAGTTTTGCCGCTGCCACGAATAACGGTATTCGCGCTCCTGGCCTTCCACAGCAAACCAGTTGGGGCGCTCCCAACCGGCGGTTTCGCCGAAAACGGCGCCGCGGGCGCGAAACTGATCATGGAAGGGCGCTCGTCGCACGCCCCGGGCGGTGGCTTTCTGGCGATAGGGGAAATGGTCGGCATAGAGAAGGCCGAGCGTTTCCTTGGCGCGCTCCACAAGATAGGTGCGGTTGCCCATGAAGGGCTGCATCCGGCGGATATCGACATCGGAGAGGTCGAACGGCGGATAACCCCGGTCCATCCAGTGAGCCAGAGCCATGCCGGCCCCGCCGGAGGACTGGATGCCGACCGAATTGAAGCCGGCGGCGACGAAATAACCGCGAACTTCGGGGGCCTCGCCAAGGTGATAGGCATCATCCGGCGTGAAGCTTTCGGGGCCGTTGAAAAACGTGTGGATGCCTGCACTTTCGAGTAGCGGCATGCGGTTTACCGCTTGTTCGAGGATCGGGGCGAAATGCTCGAAGTCCTCGGGCAGCTGATCGAAGCAGAAGTCATCGGGAATGCCGTCCATTCCCCAGGGTTTCGAGACCGGCTCGAAAGCGCCGAGCAAGATCTTGCCGGCGTCTTCCTTGTAATAGGCACATTCGTCCGGCACGCGCAGGGTCGGAAGCTGGGTCAGACCGGCGATGTTCTCAGTGACGATGTAGAAATGCTCGCAGGCCTGCAGAGGAACACACACTCCGTTGCGCCGGCCCAGCTCGGCGGCCCACATACCGGCGCAGTTAACCACGAAATCGGTCCCGATCGTGCCGCTTTCGCCTGTTTCATCCTTCTCCCAAGTGACACCCGATACGGCGCGCCGGCCGTTTCGCACGGTTTCATGAATAGCGGTCACCCGGACCTGTTCGCGTATCTGCGCCCCGCGCATTCGCGCGCCCTTCGCCAGTGCCAGCGCGATGTTGCCGGGATCGCCCTGGCCATCCTTCGGCAGGTGAACTGCCCCGGCAAAGCCATCGGGATTTATATGAGGGTAAAGCGACTGAAGATCGGCCAGTGCAAGCTCGTTCACCTCGACACCGAACGCCCGCGCCATCGAGGCCTGGCGATAGATTTCCTCGCGCCGCTCGTCGGTCAGAGCGACGGTGATAGAGCCGTTGCGGCGAAAGCCCGTGGCGACGCCGGTCTCTTCTTCCAACTCGCCGTAGAGCTCCTGCGAATACTTGCTGAGGCGGGTCATGTTGCGGGTTGCGCGCAACTGGGCAATCAGCCCCGCCGCGTGCCACGTCGTGCCGCTGGTGAGCTGCTTGCGCTCCAGTAGAACGACATCCTTCCAGCCCAGCTTGGCCAGGTGATAGGCTACAGAGCATCCGGCAATTCCGCCGCCGATGATGACGGCGCTGGCCTGGGTTGGGATGGGGTGTGTCATGGGTCTTCTCCTTCGCCGGCTCTTGGCGGACAAACTCGCGGTCTGGCTGGTAGGGGGGGTACGGGGCGGCGTCAGCCGGAGAGTGTGCCATGCACCAGCGCGGCGCCTGCCGCCAGAACTTCGGGATCATCGGCGCGATGGCAGGCGACGGCGTGGCCTCTGCCGGTATCTCGCAGAGGGGGATTTGACTGGCGGCAGCGGTCCTGCGCATGTGCGCAACGTCCGGCAAAGCGGCAGCCATTTGGCGGATTGATCGGGCTGGGAGGGTCGCCTTGCAGCCGTATCCGGGTGCTTTCGCCGCCGGTGTTTTCCGCCGTGGGCACGGCCGAGATCAGGGCATGGGTATAGGGATGGCGCGGCCGGGAAAACAGATCGCGGCGCGAACCTGTCTCGACGATCTGCCCGAGATACATCACGGCGATATGGTCGCAAAGGTGCTGCACCACGGCGAGATCGTGACTGATGAAAAGGTAAGACAGGCCGAGATCGCGTTTCAACCGCGCCAGCAAGTTCAGGATCTGCGCCTGAATTGCTACGTCGAGCGCTGAAACCGGCTCGTCGCACACAAGTAGCTTCGGGTGCGTCGCCAGCGCGCGCGCCACGCCGATCCGTTGTCGCTGCCCGCCGGAAAATTGATGCGGGAAAAGGTCTTTCTGGTCTGGTCGAAGTCCGACCAGCGCAAACAGCTCATCGACGCGCGCATCGCGTTCGGCGCGTGTGCCGACGCCCAGAAGATCCATTGGGCGACGTACGATGGCAGCCGCGCGCTCGCGCGGATTGAGCGAGGCATAGGGGTCCTGAAACACGACCTGAACATCACGCCGCGCAGCCTTCAGCTCGGCTCCCTTCAGGGCGGTGATGTCGCGCCCTTCCAGGCGGACGCTCCCGGCGGTGATGTCATTGAGCCGCGCGCAGGCAAGCGCCGCCGTGGTCTTGCCCGAGCCGCTTTCACCCACCAGCCCTAGCGCGACACCGGCCGGCAACGAAAAGGAAAGCCCGTCCACCGCGTGGACGACCTTTCCATGAGGCAGCGGAAAATGCACCTTCAGATCGGTAACTTCGAGAACGTTCGGGGCTGTCGTCATCGGGTATTCTCCTCGGTCGATGCGGCTTCAAGCCAGCATGAGACGGCACGGTCCTGCCCGAACGTCGAAAGCCGCGGGCTATCGCTGTGGCAGCGCTCCATGACGCTGGGACAGCGCGGCGCAAAGGCGCAGCCGGGCCGCCCCAGTTCCGCCGGCGCGGGAACCACGCCGGGGATCTCGAACAGAACCTCAGTGTCGTCAGGCGGCGGCATGATCAGGCGCGGGATGCATGACATCAGGCCGCGCGTATAGGGATGGCGCGGATCGCCGATGAAACGGTCAACGGGGCCTTCCTCGATCTTGCGCCCGGCATACATGACCATCACGCGGTCCGTCATCTGGGCAACCACGCCGATGTCGTGAGTGATCAGAATGATGGCGGCGTCGATCTTTTGCTGAAGCTCCGCGAAGAGATCGAAGATCTGTGCCTGAACGGTCACGTCCAGTGCCGTCGTCGGCTCGTCGGCGATCAGGATCTTCGGCTCACAGACCAGCGCGATGGCGATCATCACCCGCTGCCGCATCCCGCCCGAAAGCTGGTGTGGGTAGTCCGTCGCGCGTTGCGCAGGAGATGGGATGCCGACCAGCTCAAGCATCTCGACTGCGCGTTCCCAGGCCTTGTCCTGCGACAGACCGAAATGCGCGCGCGCCGTCTCGGCGATTTGCTCACCGATGGTATAGACCGGGTTGAGAGAGGTCATCGGCTCCTGGAACACCATCGAGATGTCATTGCCGCGGATCTGGTTCAGGCGCTTTTCGCTGGCGGTAACCAGGTCTTCGCCCTGAAACAGAATCTGTCCGCCGGATACGCGGCCCGGCGGGTTCGGAACCAGCCCCAGCAGCGCCAGCGCGGTGACGCTCTTGCCGCAACCGGACTCCCCGACGATGCCAAGTGTCTCGCCACGGTGCAGATCGAAGGAGAGATCACGGACCACGGGAATGTCACGCCCGCCGGTGCGAAACGAAATCTCGAGATCGCGGACGGAGAGAAGGGACTCGGTCATCAGCGCTGCCTCAGTTTCGGATTGAATGCGTCGTTGAGCCCGTCTCCCACGAGGCTGATCGCCAGCACTGTCAGGAAGATACAAAGGCCTGGAAAGGTGACGCCCCATGAGCTGTCGAGGATATAGGGACGATTGTCTCCGATCATGCGCCCCCAGCTCGTCGAGTTGGGGTCTGAAAGGCCGAGGAACGAAAGGCCGGCCTCGAAGAGGATCGCCGAACCGATCGAGAGCGCTGCGACAACGATCAGCGGTGGTGCAGCATTTGGCAGGATCACCTTCCAGATCAGCCGAGCATTGCTTGCGCCGATGGATCGCTCGGCCTTGACGAATTCTGTTTCGCGCAGGCGCAAGAACTCGGCCCGTGTCAGACGCGCCGTCGAGGTCCAGGAAACCGCGCCGATGGCAATGGCGATGTTTACCAGCGTCGGGCCGAACAGCATCACCACGACCATTGCGAAAAGCAGGTTGGGCAGCACCTGAAAGAACTCGGTCACGCGCATCAGCACATTGTCTATCCAGCCGCCGAAGAAGCCAGCAAGTGCGCCCACCGTCACCCCGATCAGCACGGTCAGAAGCGCCGCCGAGAGGCCGATGGTAATGGTCACGCGGCCACCGTTGATCAACCCGGCCAGCAGGTCCCGCCCGAGATAATCCGTGCCGAGGATGTATTCGGATTCGCCCGGGGGCGTCATCGGCATCCAGACCATCTCGCGCGGCGGCACAGTATAGACCAGCGGCCCGATGAGTGAAATGAGGACGATCACCGCCAGGATGCCGAGGCCAAGCACGGCCGCACGGTTCTGGAGGAACATTCGCCAGGCCTGAAGTCCCGGCGAAACAGCCCTGGGCGCGGACGAGGCGGATAGGAGAGTGGTATCGGTCATCTGGTTTTGATCCTCGGGTCGATACGACGATAGACAATGTCGGTCAGCAGATTCATCACCACCACCATGAGGGCAGAGAAGAACAGGATGCCAAGAAGCGTGGGCGTGTCGCGCCGCAGGATGGAATCGAAGGCGAGAGTGCCAAGGCCCGGCCAGGCGAAGACGGTTTCAACCAAGACCGCACCCGAGATCACCTGCCCGAATTGGAGTCCGGCAAAGGTCACCACCGGCAGCACGGCATTTCGCAGCGCGTGCTTGTAGATTACCTGCCGCCGTGAGAGGCCCTTGGCCCGCGCGGTGCGCACATAGTCAGACCCCAGCACCTCGAGCATCGAGGCGCGCGACAGGCGGCTGTAGAACGCGAGATAGATCAAGGCCAGTGTCAGGGCGGGCAGAACGAGGTGATGTGCAACGTCGAGCACATGCGCCAGCCCCGTCATCGCGCCGCCGGAGTCCGTCATGCCCGAGATCGGCAGCAGCGGGATGGAGACGGAAAGCAGCAGTATCAGCATGATCCCCACCCAGAACACCGGTGCGGAGAAGCCCGCGAGCGCGATCACCGTCACCAAGTGGCTGAGCACGGAGCGACGGTTCTGCGCGGAAAAGACACCCAGCATCGTGCCGATCACGATGGCACTGAACAACGCGGTGACGACAAGCAGGATGGTCGGGCCGATTCGTTCTGCGATCAGTAGTGTGACCGGCTGATCGTAGTAGAGGGAATGGCCCAGATCGCCTTGTAGCACGCGGCCGAGATAGGTTCCGATCTGGATGTAGAGGGGTTGATCCAGACCGAATTGCGTGCGCAGGTCGGCGATCATCTCGGGCGTGGCGCCCCCCATCTCGCCGACCAGCGCCTCTACCGGATCGCCCGGCGCAGCATGGATCATTGCGAAATTCAGCACCAGTACCGCCAGCAGCAAAAACGCCGCATTGAGCAGTTTTCTGAGGACTCCAGTCAGCACGTCAATTCCTTTCCGGGAAGGGGATCGGGGCCGGTTGCCATTCCGAGTTTTGGGGGTGGGCCAGGGCGATTGCGCGCCTGGCCCGCCGGTTCGCTTCTCAGTTGTCGAGATACACGTCAGAGAACGGTGCCAGCGCGCCGAAAGGCGATTCGGGCAGGCCCTTCACCTTGCCGTTGTAGACCGTGACCGAGAAATCCTGCGGCATGTAGATGAAAACGAGGTCTTCCTGCGCCTTCTTCTGGATGTCGGCGTAGATCTCCCTACGCTTGGAAAAGTCGGATTCCACCGCTGCCGCTGCCAGCATCTCGTCCATCTCCGGATCGCAGTACCCCTGGGTATTCGACCAGATCACGTTCTTGATATTGTCGCAGGCAAAGTGGCGATGCACGCCGATGGTGGGGTCAGGGTAGTTGAACGAACCGTTCATTGTGGCCTGGTAGTCCCAGCTCGAAATCCGCTTCACCCATGTGCCGAAGTCGGGCGCCTTGCGCAGCTCGACCTTGATGTTCAGCTTGGCCAGTTGCGCCTGGATATACTCGGCCATCGGCACATGTGCGGCGGGATTCCAGCTCGGCACATCGAGGGTGAAGGAAAACCGAGTGCCATCTGCGCCAACGGGATAGCCGGCATCATCGAGCATCGCAGCGGCCTTGTCCATGTCGGGGGCATAGCTCGGCACGTCGGCGGTATAGAACGGGTTGCCGGTGTGCAGCGGTCCGGTGCCCGGGACGGTGCGACCACCGAAGATCACCTTCGACAGGAAATCGGTATCGATCGCATGGGCCAATGCCTCGCGCAGGTTGCGGTCGCTGAAGGGTTTGTCGCGCAGGTTCAGTTCCAGATAGTGAATATATCCGATCGCGCCATAGCCTTCCGTCGTAACGGTCACACCATCGACCTTTTCCAGGCGACTCGCATCGTTCGGACGAATACCCGAAAAGGCCGCATAATCCAGCTCGCCCTTCTCCAGCATGAGAACGCGGGTAAGAGGATCCTTGACGACGGAATATGAAATCCGGTCAAGATGCGGTTTGCCAGGCAGGAAGTAATCTTCGTTCTTGACCAGGACGAGCCGCTCGGACGGGTTGTTTTCCAGCACCTTGAACGGGCCGGAGCCAACCACGTTCTCCATGTTGCGCGGATGGGTCTTCAGCGGCTGACCATCGTCATAGACATGCTTGGGCAGAATCGGCATCAGCAGCGGCTGAAGCGAGACGAGCAGGCCCGGAACCGGCTTGGAAAGATGTATGACCACAGTATTGGCCGCCGGTGCGTCGATGCTCTCGACACTGCCGAACATCGCCTGCCCGAAGGGGTGGTTCTCACGCACCGCTTCAAGTGAAAATTTCACATCCTCGCTGGTGATCGGCTGACCGTCGTGAAAGCGGGCGTTGTCCACCAGCTTGAAGGTCACAGTCAGGAAATCGTCGGAAACTTCCCAGTCTTCTGCGAGGTAGGGTTGAATTTCGTAGTCCATCCCGACAGTGACCAGCCCGGCAAAGATCTGCGACCCCGGCATACCCGTACCCGAGCCAGACTGAACTGCGGGGTTCAGAGTGCGGTAGTTGCCGTTGAATGTCGTCAGCGTGCCGCCGTCTTTGGGTTCGGCTTGCGCCTGCAAAGTGAAACTGAGGGCCGCGGCAAGCGCGATCGGAAAAGCGCGCTTCAGGGTCGTAGTCAGTCTTTCTGGCATAGTTTTGTCTCCCTATTGTCCGTCCTCTCGACGGGTCGGTGATGGGCGAGTGAAATTTTCGCCTCCTTCTTTCATTACGGTTGCGCCAAATGTGAAAAAATGCAATACATTTTTCAGCAAATTGAAAAATATGTGGAAAATCAACGATGCCAGTGAAACCCACAACCGCGACAGGGCGGACCCGCAAGAAGCTTCAGCAAAATCCTAGCGCTCCGGTCGGGCGACAGATTCGGGAGTTGCGCAGGTCGCGCGGGATAACACTTTCCGAGCTTGCAGATGACATTGGCCGGTCGGTCGGCCATCTCAGTGAGCTGGAGCGGGGGATCAGCCCCATCACATTGGACACGCTCGACAAAATCGCGGTTCGCCTGGATGTTTCGATCAGTTGGTTTTTCTCGGCAGGCACCCTCGAAGAGACACCGGAAAGCGGCATCGTCGTCCGCCGGGGTCGCCGCCGTGAGCTGAACCTCAGCCGCGCTGGCGTTCGCGAGGAGTTGCTATCCCCGCATCTGACCGGCGGGCTCGAAATGATTCTCACCACCTTCGCTCCCGGCGCGGAAACTGGCGTGGAAGGACGCCAGCGCAAGGGCGAGGAGGGCGGCTATCTCGTGTCGGGAGAACTGGAGCTACGCATAGACGGGCAGGAAATCCTTCTTCAGGCCGGCGACAGTTTCCAGCTCCCCGCCGAGGGCCGTCACTGGTGCCGCAACCCCGGAAAAGTCGAAACCCAGGTCGTCTGGGTATTCGGCAACGCGCATTTTTGAACCATCGTCAACAGGGAAACATGGACATGTCTGAAATCACTGTTTTCACGGCCCGCAAGATCATCACGATGAATGAGTCCCATCCAGAAGCCACCGCTGTCGCGGTGCGCGATGGTCGGATCGTCGAGGCGGGTACGCTCGAGACGCTTTCGCCCTGGCTCGAAAGTCATCCGCACCGAATCGACAGGCGATTCGAAAACCACGTGCTGATGCCTGGCTTCATCGATCCGCACCTGCATCCTACCTTGGGCGCAATCCTGCTGCCCTGCCATTTCATCACCGCGATGGATTGGGTGCTGCCTGACCGGACCTGTGCGCCGGTGACGAGCCATGAGGACTATCTCGCAAGGCTTTCCAATATCCTGGCGAATGAAGGCGCGGACGAAGAGATTGTCGTGACCTGGGGCTTCCACCGCATCTGGCATGGCAATGTCGACCGCCAGGCGCTCAACAAGGTGTCCGCCACCAAGCCGATCTTTGTGTGGCAGCGGTCGTTTCACGAGATCATCGCCAATGACGCGGCAATCGACTGGATGGGTGTGCACCGCAAAGATTTGGAGCGCCACCCGCAGATCGACCTTGCCTCGGGACGGTTCTTCGAAACCGGGTTGGCCGTTGCGGCCCAAGCAATGAACCGCTTCTTGCTGGCTCCTGAGCGCTACATGAAGGGGCTCGAACTCGTGAAACGGACGGTTCACCTGGGCGGGCACACGACCATCGGCGAGCTGGCCTATCCGTTGATGAACGACGAGCTGGAATGGGACGTGCTGAGCCGCGTGCTCGACAATGACGAAACGCCGTTCCGCATGAAGATCGTGCCCCGCGCGCTGCAACGTGGGAACTTCGAGGGTGACCCGCAGGAAGACGTGGACCGCATCCGCGCATTCGACAGCCGCAGCACAGAAAAGCTCTTTTTCGGCAACAACGTGAAACTCTTTACCGATGGCGGCTTTTTCGCCGAGCTCATGCAGATGCAGGAGCCGGGCTTCATCGACGGGCATCACGGCGAATGGCTGATGGCGCCCGAGGCGTTCGAGGCCCACGCCCGCGCCTTCTGGATGGAGGGCAAGCAGATCCACGTCCATTGCACCGGTGACATGGGCTTGGAGCTGGCGCTCGATGTTTTGCAGAAGCTTCAGGACGAGAAGCCGCGCTTCAATCACCGTTTCACCATCGAGCACTTCGGGGTTTCGAACCCCGAGCAGGTTCGGCGGATCAAGGATCTCGGCGCGATCGTTTCTGCCAATGTCTATTACGTGCACGAACTGGGTGAGGCTTACTGGAAAAAGTCCATCGGGCATGAGAGGGCTTCGACCATGGCACGCCTTGGGGCGGTGGAACGGGCGGGGATACCCTTTGCGCTGCACTCGGATTTCACCATGGCTCCTGCGATGCCACTCAATTCGGCATGGGTGGCAGTGAACCGGATCGCGGAATCGGGCGCGGTGATGGGAGACGAGGAACGCGTTTCGCTCGATGCGGCGATGCGGGCGATTACAATCGACGCGGCCTATATCATAGGGATGGAGGATGAGGTCGGCTCGATCCGGGCTGGCAAGAAGGCTGATTTCACAGTGCTGGGGCAGGATCCGTGGGAGACTCCTCCCGAAGAGCTGCGCAACATTCCAATCTGGGGAACGGTTTTCGAAGGCACGCCGTTCCCGCTCGAAAAATGAGCCGGCGCATCCCCGTCACCATCCTTTCCGGCTATCTTGGCTCGGGCAAGACAACGATCATCAATCGCGCTCTAGCCGGCGACCATGGTTTGCGGCTCGGAGTTCTGGTCAATGATTTCGGGCCGGTGAACATCGACGCCAGCCTGATTGCGGCAGAGGGTGACGATCTGGTCGAGCTTTCCAACGGTTGCGTCTGCTGCTCCATCGGCGACGACCTGGGCGAGGCGATGAGCGCGCTTGCAGCCCGGCCCAATCCACCGCAGCACCTACTGCTGGAAGCGTCCGGCGTGGCCGAGCCTGCGCGCATTGCAGCGTCGGCCGGCTATTGGCCAGGCTTCGAACTTGATGCGGTAGTCGTGGCTGCGGATGCTGAAACCATTGAAGCGCGAGTCAATGACAAATACGTCGCGCGCCTTGTCCGTAGTCAGCTCGCCGCAGCTGACTTGATCGTACTGACCAAGGACGATCTTGTTGGGCCCGAACGTACGACCGGGACGAAGGATTGGCTGCAAGGCCAGCATCCTGAAGCGCGGATCGTAGCGGCTGACAATGGTGATGTGCCAATCGAAATACTCCTTGGCGTGACCGGGCACGGCCGCTCGCCGACTGTGCCGGATTCGGCCCATCTTCATTTTGCAACCAGGGCTTGGTATCCTAGGGGGGGCGTGGATTCTGCGCGGCTTGCTACTGTGCTGGGAGCACTGCCGCCTTGGGTGCACCGCGTGAAAGGATATGTGCTAGATTCCCCCAGCGGCGCGGGGATTCTGGTCCAGTCTGTTGGGCTTCGCTATCAGCTTACGCCCGCGGATTTGCCTTTGACCCCTTGCCTTGTGCTGATCACTTGCGGGCTACGACATGAATTGGATCAGCTGTGTGAACAACTGGATGAGATAGTTGAGTTATGACGGGACGGCACCGTAAAGTTAATGCGGGTGCCCGGTTGAGATGCAACATGGGGGTATGACTGACGCACGCCTCTATCGCCGCCACCCATTCCCACCCGACCTGATTGCGTACGCCGTCTGGCTGTATTTCCGTTTTCCCCTGAGCCTGCGGATGGTCGAGGATCTTCTCGCGGAGCGTGGCATCATCGTGTCGCACCAGACGGTGCGGGCATGGGCGGAAAAATTTGGTGGCGTCTTCGCAAAAAAACGATCCGTCGCCGGTCGGCAGGCAAGCTCGGGGACAAATGGCATCTGGACGAGGTTGTCATCTCGATCCGGGGTCGCAGACATTGGCTTTGGCGAGCCGTCGATCAAGAAGGGTTCGTGCTGGATGTCCTGGTCCAAACGAAACGCGACCGTCGCGCCGCCCCGCGTCTGATGCGCAAGCTACTGATCCAACAAGGCCACCCACCGAGGGTTCTGATCACGGATAAGCTTCGTTCATACCCCGCGGCAAAACGCGAGATCATGCCGGGTGTAGAGCATCGCTCGCACAAGGGCTTGAACAACCGGGCAGAAAATTCACACCAACCGACACGACGGCGCGAGCGTATCATGAAACGCTTCAAATCGCCACGACAATCGCAGCGCTTCGTTTCCATCCATGACCCAATTGCCAATCTGTTTCACCTACCGCGCCACGAGATGACAACCGAAGACTTCCGCGAACTCCGCGCCGCAGCCTTGGATACCTGGCGCGAAATCACAAACCTCGGAGCCGCGTGAGTATCGCACACAGCCCCAATTGGCTCCTGATCAGTTAACTTTACAGGGTCCTTCAGAAAGTTTGCTCTGAAGCCAAAACACCACTATCCACTCCGAGAGCGGCAGCCAGCCTGCAGAGGGCGTCTTTGGACATGATCGGCTGGCCATTCTCGATGCTGTAAATCTGGGCGAGGTGGATGCCCGATCTCTGGCAGAGTTCCGTTTCACTAAGCCCCCTGTGTTCCCGGAAGACCCGGACCGGACTTTCCCCGCAAGCAAGACGGTCGGCGACAAGATCCGGGATGGTATCGGGTGTTTCGATCAAGCTGGCGGCAGGTTGAGACATGATTATCCTCCCCAGAATCATCTCGCAAGAATTCTACCATAGGTTGGTTCGGGCAGTGCAATCTGATTGTACGAAGATTAATTTACCATAAACTCCATTATCGGTTTCTTGACAAATTTGATCTAGCCATCTATCTAGCTTGGTACGTGGAGGCAGTTATGTGGACCTTGCAGGACGCCAAGAACAAGTTCAGCGCCGTTGTCGATGCGGCCCTCACCGGACAGCCCCAGGAGGTGTCCAGGCGCGGCAAACCGGCCGTCGTCATTCTGTCTGCCGAGGAGTATCATCGGCTGGTGGACGCCGCAGGTGCAGAACGTGGCAGCTTCGCAGATCATCTGCTGGCGTTTCCATCTGACAGTGTCGAGCGGATCAATGCAAAGCCACGCGACGTCGAATTCTGATGTACATCCTCGACACGAATGTCATCTCGGCGGCGCGGCGCCCCGAACGCCATGATAGGCTGGCTATCTGGCTTCATGCACAGCGAGAAGACGAGCTGTTTCTGAGCGTGATTACCATCGGCGAAATCTCCCGCGGCATACGCCAGCAGGAAAAGATCAATCCCGGTTTTGCCGCGGACCTCAAGGACTGGTTGAACCGGACCGAAACGCTGTTTCAAGATCGCGTACTGCCCTTCACGTCGCGGGATGCCCAGATCTGGGGAGTGCTGTCCGCCGACATCGGGCATGCCGGTGCGGACCTGATGATTGCCGCCTCCGCCCTGTCGCACCAGGCAACGGTCGTAACCCGCAATGTTTCAGACTTTGAACCGACCGGCGCCGATGTTCTGAATCCGTTTTGAGCCAACGGGCGATTTTTCCCAATGGTCTTCAGCGCTCCGGAAGCGAGTGGGCCTATTCCTCGGGTAGCGTGACGACGGCACCCTGACCATCTCTGGCCAGGCGAAGAGAAAGACAGTCGGGTTTGCATGCGCCTCGCAAGCGCGAGACGTCGGGCTCGAAGTCAGGTCAGGTTTGGGACGCAACACGGCTCTGATTAAAAAAATTGGGCGTAAGGTTTCCCCTACGCCCAGCACTTGGTTGAAACATTCGTGAACAGCTTCGCTCAATTGCGAAGAACTCTCTACCATCACCACTCACGTACTCGTTGCCAGGATCATCGTTACATGACCGAACAGTGCCGCAGCCTGTCCAAGGTCGCTGTGATCCTGCTCACACATGACGGCGGAAACATGGAATTTTCTGGAAATTGTCCGTATCCATTCTGGAAACGTTGCGGTTTCAGCGTCGTTCACATCGTCTGAACTTACAAAAGTAAACCCGGAGTTTGCTTCGGAAGGCGATCTCTGACTTCGGCAGGGCATCCAGTTCAGATTGGAATCAAGCGGCTTTTCGTCAGCCTCGGTGCACCAGAGAACCTGGTTGACCAAGGGATTATCATTCCCCAAGGCTGATTACTGTGCAGGTTTCAGCTTTCCGGCTCCTGGTTGGCCCGCAGGATGTCTTCGGCCAGGGCCGGATCGTCCACCGCCCGGGCAAGGATCACGGCGCCGACCAGACGGCTGAGGTTCCGGATTGCCGTCGTGTCTTCTTCCGGCTCCGTCGCCAATTTCTCCGACAACAGTGCCAGCGTGCGGCGAAGGCCATGTTCGAACGCCTTTCGGACCGCGTCCCGGTGGCAGGGGCCTCGGTGGCCAGCATAGGCGCACCCTTTACCACGATGCGACAGATGCGGTGCCGATAGGTAGAAATCCGCAATGGCCCGGTAAGGATTGCCATCGGCCATCTCCTGAACGGTCCGCCAGACCGCCTCGTTCTCGTTCAATCCGAACACCGTGGCTTCGGCACCGCGCGGAAATATGCGGGTACTGAGGCGCCAAGATATCCGCTGTCACGATCTGAACACCCGGACAAGCATGTTCGCAAGATCAACGATGTCGGCGCCGCGCGCCAGGACGAACTCGCCCTCGATCTGCGGGCGATCCTCCCCCGCGCGATCGATCCGTCGCAGCAATCGGCGCAGACGACGCTTGTGAATGCCGAGACGCGCCTGGAGCGGATCCGCGAGGATGCCCGAAAAGGTAGCGACGAGCGAAAGCATTCCTGCGAGGCCAGCGCCCACCGCGATATACTGCCAGAGCGGCCGCCCGACGGGAAAAGCCCCGTACCAGGCGCTGCCGAGCCATTGCCCCAGCGGAAAATCCGCGACATCCCGCGCATGTGCCGCACGTTCGGTCACCATGGGTGTCAGCGAGATCACGCCCGGTGTCACCGCCTGGAACAATGTGAAACCGATTGTCAGTACGACGAGCACCGAGCCGATTTCAGAGACCGCAGCCCGCACCGCAACATAGTCACGCAGGTGCTGACGGATATTCTCCGAGACCGGAGGCGCAACACGGGACGAACGAAAAGAGATCACCTCCGCCATGACATCCGCCTCGATGGCGGCCCCGACATCGGACCGGAACTGCGGCACAAGACGGGCGGTGAACTTGGACAGCCGCCGCAGCCTGACCAGATGGGCGGCCATGGACACCAGGCGAACCAACAGGAGCAATGGCGCCAGAACGACATTGACCGGCGCCCGCAGCAGATCCCAACCAAGGGCATGACGATGCAATCTGAGCGATCCCGGCAGGCGATAATGCCGCCAGATGAACTGGTCGATCAGCGCGAGATCGGATCCGCGTTCCATATTGGCTTACGTCCGGTTCAGGTGTACCCGCGAGCCCCGTGGTTCGCAGCATTGGCTGTAAAGTAGGGTTCTGAGACACGCCGGACAAGCCGGCGACCTACCCGACACTGGATTCTGGCCAGGGAGGCCAAACACCGATCAGCTGGGATGGGACGACACGGATTTCATTTGGCACTATCGGACATGAGGTCACGGCGGAACTGTTGAAACCGGCGCATGACACGAACTAATGCGCATGATCCATGCGAGGAAAGTCTGATACTCCCCGAGGGCGCGTTGGGCTGTCAACCGTTCTGGGCGACTGTCCTGGCCTGTGATGGTGGCTGCAGATTGATGGCTTTGTCGTTTGAAAACAGGTTTATTATCTTGTCCAACAGTTCGTCACGTATATGCGGAATCTCATGGAGAACATCGTGCCTGGCGTTTTCGACCAGTTCGAAACTTCCGCGCGGCCAACGGGCCATTCGGTCCCGGACAGCTGGAATGGCAACTATGCTGTCTTCCGCACCGCAGAAGGTGATGCACGGTATGTCAGGGGAAGGCAATTTCGACAGAGACCGTGTTTCCTTCAGCGCTTGGAAAAGCCACCCCATGCTCGGTCCGCCGATCTGCTGATCAACCAGAGATTCGGAAATGTTGATGTAATATTGGTACATATCAGGGTCATGTGTCAGCCTGTTGTCATCGAAGGCTGTATGGAGAACATAGCTTTCTCCGCGAGTACCTGGGGCGTACAGATGGCCCTTTCCCACAAATTGAGCCGCCCAGGACACAGGCCAGGCCGCGAGGCGTTGAAATGTGGAAAGGTTGATACCCCATAAGGGCGCCGTGAACACGCAGGCAGAAACTGGCAAGCCTTCGATGATGGCGCGCAGGCCGACACAGGCCCCGAGCGAATGGCCAAGCAGATACCAGGGTTTCGGCAGATCGAGCGATTCAGCGGCCTTGATCATTGCCTCAACGTCTTTCTGGTAGTCGGAAAACTGCACAACATGGCCTGTCATCCGATCATCGGTGAGCCTGTCGGACAGTCCTTGGCCACGCCAGTCAATGGCAAACGCCGCGTAGCCAGCCGCATGAAGTGCTTCCGCGGTGCGACCGTATTTTTCGATGTTCTCCGTGCGTCCCTGGAACAAGAAAACGGTTCCTTTTGGGATGCCTTCATGCTGCCAGTGGGCGATTCGAAGCCGCACCTTGTCTTCGGCGTATATCCAGTATGCACACACATTCCCCGGACCCTCGGCGACATGTGGGAAAAACGGCGCTTCATCCAACACGGCAGAACGACTCCTCTTTGCACACCATTATCGAAATCCCTGATTCCAGGTGGAGGCAGGTTTGAAGTGCAAATAACCTGTCAGGGCCAGCGAAAACAGTAGGAAAATTGTAAATCCTTGCACGACTCCGATCAGAAAGTAGCTGATGACCAACAGAGCCATAGCTGCGTTCATAAGAACCGACGGCGTGAGAATCCGGCCGCGTGACTGGTGCATATTAAGGCGCGCCAATATCCATCGAAATCTGATCGACGCATTCATGAACGTGCCCACGATCGCCAGGAGGCAAAAGAAGCTGTAGTAGAACCCCGGTGCGGTTCCGAATGACGAACTGTCTTTCGCAACGGAACCGGGGTTGCCAAACAGAGATCGAAAATCGGCAATCAACCATTCCACCATGTTGGTGCTGTTAGATTGCAGAAAGCCGGATTGAAGCTTCATCAGGAGCGTGATCACGACTCCCAAGGAAGTACAGCGAAAGATCCCATTCATCAACTTGAGGCTGATGCCTTCGATATCTGGATTGCCTTCCTTTCTGGATCTGCCCTCGAGACCCTTCACCAGATCCAAGTAGTCGTGTTTCATCAGGTGAAGAAAAATGAGGCCTGAAAAAAAGAGGTAGGCCGTCATGCCGTTGTAAAGAAACACGAGACCGGTAAATAAAACCGCGCTCGAGACCGAAATGAAGTCGGAACGCAGGATGGCTATTCGACCCCAATCCACCGGCCAGTTGCCCGGATCGCCTTTCAGCAACGGGACCAGATGTGTCGCCGTCCAGTTGTAGCCGGAGGCAACAATCACGGTTATGAAAAACATCGCCCAGAAGGAATAGGAAGCCGCTGCAAGTCTCAGTTCCCAGCCAGCCACCGGAAAGGTTGGATCGCCGAGATCCGCAAGCATGGGCCGCCACTCCTCCTTCCAGCTGCGCAGAAAGTCAATCACCAGAGCCAGGTACAGAGGCAGGACAGCCAGGAACGTGATTGTCCAATTCGGGGCCCACAAGAATCCGACCTGCTTGGGCGGGCCACTCTCAGGGGTATACACAACGCTGTGGACATTCAGTGTGAATGAGATCAGCGCGAGGGCACAAGCTCCGGTGAATACCACGAGCGGCAGAGCCATTGAGCTTTGACTGCCAAAGAGCGCTTCCGTCCTCTGCGCCAGGTCGAAGCCTCGCCAGTTCCTGTTGTCGTCGACGACCGACGCACACACGCGGGCGTTTCCCGACTCGACCGCGTGCACCGATTCAGCTGAGGGTGATTGGGACTGTCTGCCCGACTTCATCAATTTCCGCTTCGCGGCAAGTCGCCTGTTCGCCGCGCTGAGTTCCACCTGCCATGCGCCGGACGCCTCAGGATCGCCGCAGCCGAAGATCCGGGCCAGCCATCGGATGTTGTCGCTGCTGATGCCCCTGTCGTTGTCCTGGAACCAGAGCTGTACCGTCCTCAGCTCGATCCCCTCCCGGTTCCCGTCGATTCTGGAAATTTCATCCGCCAGAAGCTCGGGAGTCCATTGACCCACGGGCAGGCCGTCCCTGTCCGCAGGTCGGCCGGCGCCCGCGGACGCCATTTTCTGGAACAGCGTCTTGACGTCATTCTCGCCTGCCGGAGGCGGGACAAAAAATTTTCCGTTCTGGATCAACTGCTTGAATGCTTTCGTTTCGTTTCTGTTCGTCTCGTTTCACATTGATTCGTGCTTTTCATTCACTCCTGAATACAACCTGAAGGGGTGTTGGGCACGAAAACAAACGCAACTTCTTCGCCGCATTCATGTGGGAGCAGAGCTTTGAAACGCAAATCGACTGACCTGACCGAAGATCGGCTCGAGGCATGGGCCGTGGCGCGCAATCTGGATCGGGATACCCGAGAACTCGTCCGGTGGCTGATACATTGACAGCAGGTGATTTTCACATGACACCACTTCGTCTGAAAGCACAACCTATAGCCGAGGGAATAGCTCGAGCCGGCACAATGGAGGAAATCGTCTGGCGCGACTTCCGATGGAACAATGGCCAGATCTGGCGGATGTGGCTCGTCGATCCGGAGAGGTTCGCCCCGGACGACATCGAATCCCGATCCATCGACACAGTCGACATATCCCGCAAACGCCAAAGCATGTTGCAATCAAAGACGTTGACGTCCCGCTAGTAGTGAATCCACTGCGAGTGGCCCATAGTCCCCTTGTAGTCGCCATATTCGACCATGACGGCCCGTCGAAAGAAACTTATGCCGCCGCCGGGATAGTCAAGCGTCTGATCGTTCTCGCTCTGGAAACTCGCTGGCCATGGCGCGTGCGAACCGTGGACGCGGGCCAGGTCATGGCAGGTGCTGTTCTCATGATCACAGGATCGGATGTTCCAGTTCCATTGGCGAGGTTCTTCCCGTGTCTCATGGGATTGCCCGTCAAACCAGAGCACACGGCTCCGTCTCAGCCAGTCGTATTCCGGGCCGGAGATGTCGAGATCCATCGCCCCACCGGGCCCGCCCGCTGCGACCGGCATAGCCGCGAAACTGCAGATGCCGAAAGGCGGTTGCGACGGCCAGGGGGTGATGCGCCGGATCATCTCGGCATAAGCCGCCGTGCAGACCGCGCCGGGTGGAAAGCCGCCTGCCATGCAGAGCATGATCGCGCAATCCATGTCGTAGGCACTGGCCGGCCTGGCTGGCAGAAACGAGAGTGACGCGGCGAGCATGGCACCCTTGAAAAACAATCGCATCGGAAACCTCCTGTCCGGATCGGGAAAGCGCGCGCACAGGAAGTTTCGGCGGCTTTCAGCTTATTATCTGATTCCTACGTTTTATATATCTTGACTTTAAATGCTCTTCTCGTGTCAATTGATTAATGCAAGAAGGTTCCTCATAGGGAGGGGCCATGCCGATAGCGAGACATCTCAGCCTGATCACGCTCGATGGAGTGAAGGATCTGATCGCCAGGGGCGTCGAT
This sequence comes from Sedimentitalea xiamensis, assembly GCF_030164465.1. Classification (GTDB taxonomy): domain Bacteria; phylum Pseudomonadota; class Alphaproteobacteria; order Rhodobacterales; family Rhodobacteraceae; genus Sedimentitalea; species Sedimentitalea xiamensis. Next base: position 18,951 of record NZ_JASNJE010000037.1, on the reverse strand, counting down.
TTTACCTGTCGGTACGAACTCGTCGGGGGCACGGGTGACGGCAAGCCGCTCTTCCAGTGCATCTACACCGCGGGGGACGAAGAGCTCCTGCTGGTGGCCTCAAAGGTCCAGAAACATGGACCGAAAGTGCGCCAGTTCGCGCTCTGGCCCGGACTCGTCAATCACCACACGGCCTTTGGTGACGGCCGTCCTGTGTCTCTCGATCTCGATATCCGCAACGCCCCGGGGTGCGATAGCGGACCTGATGGTGATCGGAGCTGACGGCAATGTCCGAACCTCGAACTGGACGTTTCACGAAGACAAGCAGAGTACGGCAAGGGACACATCAGTGCGCCTGTCGCTCCGCAATGAAGGCGACATCCTGACAGCCATCCGGGACACGTCGGATCGTCACGCCAGGAACCAGGTGCTCGCCACAAACGGATTGTCGCCATCGGACTGGCATATCCTGTTCCGGGCGCTGATAGAGGCAGAAAGCGCCTACGACCCGGTCGCGCTGAGCCCAAAGGGCGCGTTCGGCCTTGGGCAACTCATGCCGGCAACGGCACGTGCCCTGGGCGTGGACCGCAGAAATCCCGCCGAGAACCTCGAAGGCGCCGCACGCTACCTGCTCGCGCAGCTGTCAACCTTCGGGGACATCGACCTGGCGCTCGCCGCCTATAACGCCGGCCCGGATCGGGTCCGCGAATATGATGGCGTTCCGCCCTTCGCCGAGACGCGCGGTTACCTCAGGCGCATCCATCACATCCGAAGCCGACTTTCCGGGAAACCCGTCGAGCAACCCGTCATCCGCCTGTCCACCAGCGGCAAGGCACGCACACCGGTCGTCATCGACCTCCCCTAACATACTTGGAGCCTCCCATGATGAACAGAGTCAGGTCAGGACAGCTGCTACTCGCCGCCACAATCTATACGGTTCTATCCAGCCCGGCACTCGCGCAGGATTTGAAGCCGATCCAGAAAATGCTGGAGACGGTCGAGGCCGCGCTCACGGGACCGATCGGCATAGCGGTTGCCACCCTCGCGGTCATCGGCACCGGGTTCATGTGCATGATGGGGCGTCTGAACTGGGGATGGTTCGCCTCGGTCATCATCGGCATCGTGCTGATCTTCTCCGCCGGCACGATCGTCGATGGCTTCACGTAGGATGCAGTAAGGGTTACTGTCGTGACAGAACGATCTCCGCTCTTTCTCGGGCTTGCGCGCCCACCGAAGTACCTCGGTCTCCCCGTCGGATACCTGGTGGTTCTCGCCATGGGGATCGTTCTGCCCTTCATCTGGACCAAGTCACCTGTCTTTTTCCTGGTTGGAATCATCGCCTACCCGGTGCTCTGGTTCGTGGCCGACAAGGAGCCGCATTTCTTCGAGGTGCTGCGGGTGTCCCACGGCTCGGTCCGCGCGACGAAGAACCGCGCGCTTCACGGGGGCGACAGCTATGGCGCCTGACGGAACCCGGCACATTGCCCCGGCCCTTCTCGCCGCCGATGGCCGTGACTTTTCGCGTGAAAGCCATCTCGCCGAACACCTGCCCTATTTCGCGGTGGCCGCGAAGAACGTCCTGATCACCCGCGAGGGTGACCTGATGGCGACGCTGCGGCTCGACGGTCTCAATCCGATGACGACGCCAGACGGCGACCTCGACGCCCTGCGCCGCGCCGTGGCCGCGATCGTCGCACAGACCGGCGATCTCTTCGGCTTCTATGTCCACCGGATCTCGGTGCCGCAGGATTTGCGCCTGCGCCCCGTCGAGGGGGACGGGTTCGCCGCCGAGATCGACCGCCGCTGGCAACATCACATTGACGACTTGTGGCCGAAGAAGCCGCAACTCTATCTGACGATCCTGCGGCGCCCGGATCTTTCGGCGCGGCTTCCGGTCCTGCGCCGCTTCGCCACCCGGGCCTGGGTGAAGGATCGCGCCGCACGGCTCCGGGAACTGAACGAGGTCACAGGGTTCTTCGAAGTCGCGCTCGCCGCCGCCCGGCCGACCCGCCTGGATATCGATGGCGGTGCATGGCTCGGGGCTTTGAACACGCTCAGCTCGGGCCGATTCGTCCCCATTTCCATAGGTCGGAGCGCTCTGCCCCTCGCGCATGCACTCTCCGACACGCGGGCGACCTTCGAGGGCGACACCATCGTCGTCACCGACGCCGTGACGTGCGCGCGCCGCTTTGGCGCGCTCTTCAGCATCAAGTCCTACCCCGCGCTCACCGATGTCACGCTGCTCGACGGGCTCGACCTGCCACTCGATATCGTGCTCACCAATTCCTTCACGCCGATCCCGACCAACATCATGGCGGAACGTATCCAGCGGATCATCCGGCAGATGCAGGCCTCCGACGATGCGGCCGTCTCCCTGCGCGAACAACTGGCCATCGCCGCCGACGACCAGGAGGCCGGCCGGATCGCCTTCGGCAATCATCACCTCTCCCTCGCGGTCTACGCCCAAAGCCGCGCGCTGCTGGAAACGGCCGCGGCGCAGATCAAGCGGGCAGGCCAGGAGATCATGGCCGTGATCGTGCGCGAGAGGATGGCGCTCAAGGCCACGTATTTCGCGCAGCACCCCGGGAATTTCGGCTACCGGGCGCGGCGCACGCCGATCTCGTCCGTGAACTTCGCCGACTTCGCGGCCCTGCATGGATCGGTGGAAGGGCGCGGCGGCGCAGACAGCCCCTGGGGCGCTCCGATCACGGTGCTGCCGAGTGTCGGGACCTTGGGCTACCTATTCAACTTCCACGAGGCCGGCGATGCGGCCAAGGAGCCGACCGTCGGGCACAGCCTCGTGCTCGGACGCACCGGGACCGGCAAGACGCTGACGACCGCGTTCCTCGCAGCCCAATCGCAACGCGTCGGAACGCGGCTCTTTTTCTTCGACAAGGACCGAGGCCTCGAGATGGCGGTGCGGGCCCTCGGCGGCATCTACCACGAGGTACGGGCAGGTGTGCCGACTGGACTCAACCCGCTTGCAACGGAGATAGATGAACGCGGCCGCGCCTGGCTCTCGGACTGGCTCGGAACGCTTCTCGCCACCAAGAGGGCGTTCACAGGCGAGCAGTCCCGCCATGTCCAGGCGGCGGTGCGCCAGAACGCAGACGCCGGAACGTCGCTGCAAACTTTCGAGAGTTTCGAGACCCTGTTCCGGTCGCTCGACGATGGCGGAGAACTCCAGGCGCGGGTTGCGGAATGGGCGCCGGGCGGTCGCTACGGTTGGGTCTTCGCTGCCCCGACCGCCGGACCGGCGCTCGCGCTTGAGGGCGACATCGTCGGCTTCGACATGACCGAAATCCTCGACATGGCCACGGAGCGCATGGCGGTGCTCTCCTACATTTTCCGCCAGATCGAACGGGTGGTGGAAGACCGCCGCCCTACCCTCATCGTGCTCGATGAAGCCTGGAAACTTCTCGACGATCCCTATTTCGGGGCGCGGCTGGAAAACTGGCTGGTGACGCTCCGCAAGATGAACTGTGTCGTGATCATGATGACGCAATATCCGAGCCAGCTGCGCGACACCCGCGTCGGCAAGACCATCGTCGAAACCGTTCCCACCCAAATCCTGTTCCCCAACGACCGGGCCACGCCAGAGGATTACGCATTCCTGCGGGTCTCCGAAAAGGAGGCTGCGCTCCTCACCCAACCCACCGTCGGTCAGAGAATCGCGCTCGTGCGTTCCGCCGACGATAGCCTCTTCGTCGATCTCGATCTTTCCGCCCTTGGCCCCCTGCTCCCGATCCTGGGTGGCGGGCGGACCGGCGAGGCACTGGTCGGGGCCGATTGGCGAACCAACCCGAAGTTCTGGAGACACGCATGCGCCTGACAACCATGATCCTCATCGCCCTCGGGCTCGCCAGCTGTGCACGTTACACCGAAAGGACTTCGCCCTGTTTCGGGAAGGGCGGCCAGACGGTGGTCTCGCGCAGTCCGGCCTCGCCACTTGGCATCTCACCGACCCCACCTGATCTTGCTTTGGAATGCCGGTTCGAACCGGTGATGCGGGAGTGATGCAACGCTGGCTTATCATATCCGCGGCGTTCTGCGGTCTCGCGCCGCCCACCGTGGCGCAGGGTGTGCCGACCCGGGATAATTCCGGGATTGCGCAGCTCGCCACGCTCCTGAAGTCCCTGGGCAAGGATCTGGGTGTACAGCGGGACCGGCTGTCGACGGGGACCGAGCTTGCCCGGGTTCAGGCCGAACAGCTCCGCGTTCTCGAAGACATGACCACCGCGATCACCGGGCACGGCTTTGACATCGACGCGCTCGAAACCCATGCCGGCTTCCCGGCCCCGGAGATCTATCCGCCCCGGGACACGAGCTCGATGGACAGCCGCCTCTTCGGCGAGGGCCGCGAGACCATCGAAATGATGATCGTCCGGGTCGCGGGCGAGTATGCCGGCGTTCCGGGGGTGGCCCGGGCCGGGCTTTCGCCGACCCAGTGGCGCTGCCTCTTCCAGGCGCTCATCAAGCAGGAAAGCCGGTTCAGCATCACCGCCCAAAGCCCCGCTGGCGCCTATGGACTTACCCAACTCATGCCCGGCACCGCCGCCGATCTGGGGGTCGACCGCCATGACGTCATCGACAATCTCCGCGGCGGTGCGCGCTATATCACCACCCAGCTTGACACCTTCGGCAGCATCCCCCATGCGCTCGCCGCCTACAATGCCGGACCCGGCCGGGTGCGGGAATATGGCGGTGTCCCGCCCTTCCCGGAAACCCAGGGCTACGTGCGCAACATCACGCACTTCATGGGGGAATACCTTGCCGTGATCGGCGGCGCCGATGCGCTCGGCACGCTGACTCCGGTCGACATGGCGCTCGCCGAATATTCGAACATCTCGGACGCCAGTCTCTACTATTCGGCGGATGCCCATGCCACGACCGAGCACGTCGTGAACCGCCTGGCCGCGATCATCCGGCAGATCGACGCGCAGCCGGACGTCAAGGCCGCAATCGAGATCAACACCTATGCGCGGGCCGAGATTGGACGCATCCTGTCTCTCCGTCTCCGGCTGATTGCGGCAAACGAAACCCGCGCGGCGGCGCAGGCGCAGTATCTCGCGGTGGACCGGATCGAGGAGAGGGGCTTCATGACCATGGAGGTAACCGAATGAAACCGCTCCTGCTCGGCGTCACGGCCGCGCTCGCACTCACGACATCCCCCGCCCTGACCCAGGGGGTTCCGACATTTGACGGGCAACAGATGCGCCAACTCGTCCTGCAGATCGAACACATGGCCAGGGATCTCAATGTTCAGCTCGAGCAGCTGGTCACGATGAAGGAAGAGCTCGAAACCCAGGTGAAGCAGCTCTTCAATCTGGAGGCCCAACTCACATCCCTGATCGAGAGCAGCGGGGTTGGCAAGCTCTATGCCACGGTCAAGGACTTCCAGCGTCTCAAAGGCAAGCTGACGACGCCGATCGAGACCGCGCGCGCCCTGGCAGAAGGTGATTTTCTCTCCGGGTTCAATCCAGGTGCGGAATTGAAACGTCAGGTCAAGGCCGCGCTCGAAGGGTCCGGGATGGACGCAAATACGCTGAAGACCTTGTCTGACTCCGACGAACCAGCCGACAGGCGCATCGCCACCGCGGCAGGGGCCAGCGCCATGCTCTCCGTCGCGGCCCAGGAAGCCCACACGGAGGCCGGGGCGAGCCTCGATCGCCTGCAAACCATGGTCGGGCTTATCGACGATCAGGAAGGGCTGAAGGCTGCGGTCGATCTCAACACCCGCGTCAGCGCCGAACTTGGTATCATCCTCACGCAGATCTGGCGGCTCGAGGCAGCTCAGGGCGTGAGTGCCGGGCAGCTCGGCGTGGTCGATGCGGCAACGCTGGCCGCTGAACGAAAGTTCCGCTCCATGGAGGTACCAGAATGATCAGACGGATCGATATCGCCCTCGGGCTCTTGCTGACAGCCGCTGCAAACCCGGGGTTTACCCAGGCCCTCGACAACGGACAAAGCTTTGGCAGCATGGCTCAACCGGACGTGCAGGCAGCAGACTGCGTTGCACCCAGGCCTCCGAGGGAGCTTGCGAAGACCGCATATATCCGGAACGGCTACCGCGCCATCCTGCGCATACTCGCGGCACGACACTGGCAAGAAACCGGAGAATGCACTTGCGTGATCCAGGAGATCACCTGGGACGAAGTCGTGAACCAGGGCGCGAAATTCATTGCCAGCGACGACCCCCTCCGCCCCTTCGACACCTCCGACCTGCGCATCACAGCGGATGCGCTTGAAGCTGAGCGTGCTGCTGCCTGCGAGAGTCCCTGAATGGGGATCATCCGCGATATCCTCTCCCAGGTCGATGATGCGGTGGACACGGTTGCGGAATCGGGCTTTGCCGATGGCGCAGGCGTCGTGGGCGACGTGATCTCGGCGGGTGGCGTGGTGCTGCTAATTCTTATCGGCATCAATGTCGTCGTGCAGCTTCGCCCCATGACATTCGGCAGCGGCTTCGCCTTCGGGATGAAATTTATCCTCGTCTCACTCTTCGCGCAAAGCTGGGCCAACTTCTCGGTTATCTATGACATCGCCACGGCCGTTCCCGACAGCATCGGCGCGGCCGTACTCGATCTAACCGATAGTGGCGACGAGGCCGGTGTCTACGAGAGCCTCGACCGGATGGTGCACCGCATCACCGCCTATGGCGACGCGATCGGCGACCGTGCGGGTTGGGTGTTTGGCGCCGTCCTCGGCGCGATCTTCTTCGTGCTCTCTGCCGTCTTTGCCGCGGTTACCGCCGGAATCATCGCCTACGGCAAGATCGTCTTCACCCTCATGATCGTGATCGCGCCCTTCATGATCCTGGCGTCGCTCTTCAAACCGACCCAGTCGCTCTTTGAGTCCTGGAGCCGGGCCACCATCGGCTACGCGCTCATGCCCGTCGCGGCCGCCGGCGCCGCCGGCATCATCGTCGCGATTGCCGAAAATATCGGGGATGCGTCCACCGATCCCGGCAGCGTTCAAACCATCAGCCTCATCCTGCCCTTCCTCGTGATCCTGATCCTGAGCGCCGGCATCATGGCCGCCGTTCCCTCCATTGCCTCGAACCTGAGCGGGGTGGTCGCCATTGCCTCTAACGCCATCGGCCTGACCGGGCTCGCGCGGCGCGGCGTCATCAATACCGGAGAATACGGCGCCGGCGGCGTCGGGCGGCTCGCCACCGGCATGACACCTTTTGAACTCCGGCGCGCGACGAGCGGTGGCGTGGTCCGGACCGGTCAGGCGATCCGGACCACGCCAGGCGCGCTCCTGGCCCGCACCAAGGCGCTCCGCGGCGCTGGCCAGAACCAGGCTTGATAGACATGAACCGGGATCGGGATGCGTTCGAGGCGGATTTCATCTTTGGGCCGAGGCGGCGGGAGCGCTTCGCCTGGTTCATCGCCGCGGCCGGCGTCATCGTCGGTCTCGCCGGGTTTCTTGGCGCACTCACACTCTTTCCGCTCAAAACCGTCGAGACCGTCGTGGTTGTCGTCGACAAGGAGACCGGAGAGATGGATCGCGTGGCCCAGGTCGCGGCCCTCACGCTCGACGAGAGCGACGCCATCATCCAGGCCAATCTCGTGGCCTATGTCGATGACCGGGAGACCTACGATCTCACCGATGGCGAGAGCCGCATCAACGCGGTCCTCGACCGCTCCGAGGACGACGCCGCCCGTACCTTGCGCGATCTCTGGTCCTCGTCGAACCCGGATTATCCGATCAGCGTCTACGGCCGCGCGGCGAAGATCGACGTTGTGATCCGGTCGGTGAACCAGATCGAACCAGGTGTCGCCCAGGTCCGCTTCACCCGGACGCTGCGCCGTGAACGCGACACCCGGACGGTGACCCGGCCCTATGTCGCCACCCTCGCCTATGACTTCCGCCCCGAAACCCGTCAGCGCCTGCAGGACGTCTGGGCCAACCCGCTCGGCTTTGTTGTGACCTCCTATCGAGTCGATGCCGAAACCCTCGAGGACTGACCAATATGAGACTGCTCGCTTCCCTGCTCATCGCCTGCGCATCGCCGACCATCCTGCTCGCCGAGACCACGCCCCAGGGCGGTCCCCTCGATATCCGCATCCGCCATGCCATCTACAACGAGAACCAGGTCTTCCGGATCGAGACCGATCTGCGCCATTCGACGACGATCCATTTCGGGCGCGGCGAGCGGTTCGAGGCGGTCATCGTCGGGGACACGGAGAGTTTCCAGGTCGATCCGATCCCCGAGCTCGGCAACGTGCTGACCATCAAGCCGCATGTCAGCGGTGCCTCCACCAACATGACCGTCATCACCAATCGCAGGATCTATTCCTTCCATCTGCGCGAAGGATCGATCCCGAACCGGACCGGCATGTTCTTCGAGGTGCGGTTCAAGTATCCCGATGACGCGCGGCGCGCGACCGGCGGTGGACCGAAGGGGTTTGTGGCTCCGCGCAACTACGCCTATCTCGTCTCGGGCGAAAGCGATTTCCGTCCCGCCACGGTCTATGACGACGAGCGCCATACCTACTTCACCTTCCCCGAGAACGGACGGCAACCCACGATCTTCAAGGCCGATGATCGGGGCCGTGAACGCACCGTCAACTGGACCCAGATCGGCAACACCGTCCGGGTGCTCGGGGTCAACGACTACTGGACCCTCCGCATCGGGGACGAGGCGCTGTGTGTCGCCCGCGACCGGTCCACGATCTACGTGAGCAACTGATCATGGCGGATCCCGATCTTCAGAAACGCCTCGAAACCTTCAGCAATGGCAGGAAAAAGTCCCGCGCCCATGGCATGGGGGTCGGCGCCCTGGCCCTCGCGCTCGGGCTGGGCGGTGCCGCTGTCGCCTTCTGGCTGGCCAGCTCGGGGCAGGACGGTTCCGGCCCGCTCGAAACTTCCGAGGTCGACCCCTTCCAGGACGGACAACCGGGCGGCGGGCGGCTGGAATTTCCGCCGGATGAAGCCGCACAGCGGGTCAATGACGCGTTGATCGCCGTGGAAGACGCCCTGATAGTTCCCGATGTCCCGCCCCCGGAACCCTCCCGCGAAGTACTCGATGAGATCGCCCGGCTCCGCGAGGCCCTGGCTGCCAGCCAGTCCGAGCGCAATGCCGAGATCCAGGCGGCGGTCCGCGATCTGCGCGCCGCTTTCAATTCTCAGACCGGCGCACTGGAACAACGAGTCGCGGAACGCGAGCGCGACCTGACCGCACTCGAACGTGAAAACGATGCGAAGCTTGCGAGCCTCCAGAGCTTGCTCGAGGCCGAACAGGCGCAGCGGAAGAGCCTCGAAGCCGAACTTCAGAAAAATTTCCTCATCGAGGACCAGGAACTGCTCGAAGAACGGCGCCGGCAAGAGGAAGCAGAACGTCTACGCGAGGCTGAACGGGAAGCGGCGGAACTCCTGACCGCCCAGATCCGCTCCCCTGCCATCGTATTCGCAGACGGGCGCGGCGGAACCGTCGCGCCGTCCGGCCCGGCCGGCACGGGCGCGGCAAACCCGGGCGCACCGATCGACGAAAACGAGGCCTATCTTCAGCGCGCCGCACGGCCGCTTCAGGTCGAAGAAGCTTCCCGCATGGCGTTCCCGGACCGGACCCTAGTGCAAGGGTCGGTCATCCAGGCCGCCCTCCAGACGGCGATCAACAGCGATCTGCCCGGAAATGTCGTAGCTGTGGTGTCCGAACCGGTTCCCGCCTTCTCCGGAGACCGGGTCCTGATCCCGAGGGGTTCACGCCTCTTCGGGCAATATCGCTCCGGCATCGAGGTGAACCAGAAACGCATCCTGGTCCTCTGGACGCGGATTCTCACGCCCGATGGAACCTCGATGAACATCGCTGCCGTCGGTGGCGGCCCGCTCGGCCGCTCGGGCCTCACCGGTTTCGTGGACACAAAGTTCGCTGAACGCTTCGGGGGAGCCGCACTCATCTCGATCATCGGGGCGGCCCCCTCCATCGCGTCCGAACAGGCGCAGGACGAGGTCACAATCGAGGTGCTGGAGAATATCGGCGAAGACCTTGCGGATGCGACCAGCTCGGTCATTGCCGACCAGGTGTCGATCGCGCCCACGATCTACGTGGACCAGGGCGCCGGCGTAACGGTGCTCGTGGACCGAGATGTGGTGATCTATTGATGCAAGGGATTTGTTTCACACAAAAAGCAAGTTGTCGAAAATCGCGTTCGAACGTCAGCGAGAGACAGAAATTCTCGAGTCATCAGAAAACCAACACCTGATGACGACCCTGCCCGCCTCCTATCTCGAACGCTATCTCGCACCGTTTGAGCGGTGGCTGACGGACGATGAAATCATCGAACTCGCCATAAACACCGACGGTCGGGTGTGGATCGAACGTCGTGGGGCGGATGCGATGGAGCCGGTCGCTCTCACCGTTGATCCGACCGATGCGGTCAATCTCGGCATGACGATTGTCGGGGATGCAAAGGCCAGAGTCTCCGAGAAAAACCCGCTCGTCTCCGGCAAGGTCGCGTTCAAAGGACGGCCCCTGCGCGTGCAGGTTGTGGTTTCGCCCGCGGTCGAGGCGGGTGCCTCGATCACGATCCGGTTGTTTGGCCGAGCCGACATCCGCAGCTATCGCCCGGAATACCTCCTGGGAAAGGCAATATCGCTGGCGGAGATGCGGGCAGCCAAACTGTCCGAGGTCACCGAACTGGCAGGGACGAACCTGCCTACCGCCCTGAAGGAACTAGTCGCACACCGGCTCAATATCCTGGTCAGCGGCGGGACATCGACCGGCAAGACCACCTTTGCCCGGCATCTGCTGTCCCATGTGCCGGATGCCGAACGCCTCATCACGATCGAGGACGCGTTTGAGCTCTTCCCACACCAGCCGAATTCCGTCTGCCTCCTGGCGGATCGCAGAAAGGACAGCCCGCGCCCGGCCGGTGCGCTTCTGCAGGCGTCGCTCCGGATGCGACCGGATCGGATCGTTGTGGGCGAACTGCGCGGTGCGGAAGCCCTCACCTATCTCGAGGCAATCAACACCGGGCATGGCGGCTCGGTATCGACCATTCATGCCGACACCGCCGAACTCGCCATCGACCGCCTGGCAATCATGGTTCTGCAGGCCGGCACGCCACTCACCCTCGACGAGGTCCGGACCTACATCCGGAAATCGATCGACGTCATCGTGCAATTGGGCCGGGCAGACGGGAGACGGGGCGTGTCGGAAGTGATGATTCTGTAGCCGGACCCTGCAGTCGGCTTTTTGCGTTTCCTCAACCATTCCGGAAAGCCTGAAGTCCAGACCGCAACGAAACGTCCGTAGCCGCCTGTGTCAGGTCTCGGACATGTAATGCGATGTCCTCTGTTCCTGTTTGAGTGGTATCTTTGCCTGTGAGAAACCGATCCCCACCAGAAAAGAAATGACACCGGATGCGGTCTTGAATTCACGTAACTTGAAGCCGCCGCGAGAGGTCCGCCCGCGGGCGGTGACCAGGTGTCTTTCCCGGCCATCCCCGCTCACCGTCCGCATGATCCAGTTGCCATGCCAGCTCGGTCCTCTTCGCTCCGGAACAGCCTTGCACACGACCTCAACGGGCTGACCCTCTTCGGCCAGGCTGCGTAGCTCTTGCTCGGTGACCACGTTCGGTTCGGGTTCGGAATTCACGGCCCACGGCTCCCCTTGCTGTGATGGACTGACGCCATCTTGCAAGAAAATACCGATGGAAACAATATTATACTATGGATTTATTTCTATATCATCGGATTCTTCCGGATCGTACGGCTCTTCTGCTACTCTGCCGGAGCGTCACGCCGTCCTGCTCCATGTAGCGCATGACTGGAAACGTGGACAGGCGGCGTGATGGTTGTGCGCCGACATTTCGAAGGAAGGGATGCCATGGAGCTTGATACAGAGAAACTGGACCGGGCCGCGTTGGCCATTCTGAGCCTGACGCTGCATGACGGACGCCGGGTCTGGAAAGGGATCGACTGGACGATCACAGACCGGCTGCACGAGAAGGGTTTTGTTCACGACCCGGTTGGTCGCGCCAAATCGCTTGTCCTGACCGATGAAGGCCTTGCTGCCGCCAAAGCCGCACTGAAAGAATTTTTCAGCACGACCTGATCCGCTGCGTCCGAGCCGATTGCACCGGTTGTTTCGCCAGCGTATCCGTATCCCATGTCAAGGAAAGCTCTGAACAAGAAGAACCTGGCGGCCCTCGGTGCCGATCGGCTGGCCGATCTGTGTCTTGAACTGGGCGAGGGCAGTGCCGAGATCAAGCGCCGGCTCAGGCTGGAGTTGACCCATGCCGCCGGGCCCGACGCGCTGGCGCATGAGGTGCGCAAGCGGATCGCCACCATCCGGCGTTCGACCAGCTATATCGAGTGGAACCGGACCCGGCCTCTCGTCCGCGATCTGGATACGCAACTGACCATGATCGCCGACAGGATCGCGCCGGACGCGCCCGATACCGCCTTCGATCTTCTCTGGACGTTCATCGAACTGGCACCGTCGGTTCATGAGCGGGCAGATGACAGCAATGGCAGCATCGGCGCCGTCTTCAACGATGCCCTCACCCGGTTTGCGGATCTGGCTCCGCGCGTGCAACCGAACCAGCCGGCGCTGGCCGACCGCATCTTCGCCGCCATGTCGGACAATGGCTATGGCGAATGGGACGGGCTCCTGGACCATGTCGGATCAGCGCTGAAACCCGAAGGCATTGCCGCGCTGAAACAAGCCGTTGACGCCTATGAGGCGGCCCCCTTACCGGAAGACACAATGGAAAGCCGCGCGGTCTTTGTCGGCGTCGGGCGGGCCGGCTATGCGCTCGACACGGACTGGCCGGCACAACGCAAAGCCGATGAACTCCGACGCTGGCGCCAGGAAATCGCCGATCTGGAAGGCGATGTTGATGCCTATCTGTCGCAGTTCGATGTCGAACGGCTGGAGAACCCGGCCTTCGCCGCCTCTGCCGCCACACGCCTGATCGCCGCGGACCGTGCCGCCGAAGCCTTGCCCATTCTTGAAACCGCACGCGACAAGGCGGGCAGGCGTTACATCCCGCTTGATTGGGATGAAGCCTATGTTGCCGCGCTCAGCGCGCTCGACCGCAAGGAAGAATTGCACGCCTTTCGCTGGCAGAAGTTCAGCACGGTCCTTGCTCCGGGTTATCTGCGCGACCTCCTGAAAGCCCTGCCTGATTTCGACGATATCGAGATGGAGCAGAAGGCCAAGGATCTTGCCCTTGGGCATCGGGATTTTGAGGCGGCGCTTGCGTTCTTCCTGGACTGGCCCGATCTCGGGCTGGCGGCTGACCTGATCACCGCGCGCGGCGATGAACTGGACGGTGATGCCTATTCCGCCCTCACCCCTGCGGCGGACGCGTTGCAGCATGAACATCCGCTCGCCGCCATGTTGTGCCGCCGCGCCATGATCCGCTACACTTTGGACAAGGCCAAATCCACCCGCTACAAGCACGCGATCCGGCATTTCTCTGAATGCGCCAGTGCCGACGGGGATATCGGGAGCTATGGCCGATTTGTCGACCACGAGGCATTCGCGGCGGAACTGAAGGCCAAACATCCGCGAAAACTCGGCTTCTGGTCCGGCGTGAAATCTGGCTGAAGAGAGCAGACGACGAGCGTCCCGCGTGAAGGCACCAGTGCAGCACGCTGCGCATTTCGGCCGCTGTCCGGGAACGACATGTCACACGCGCGGCATGGATTCAGACCGTCGAAACCGGCCCTTTCCGGATCTTCACCCCGTTTGCAGTCTCTGCGGTGCGGCGTCACCGGACCTGCCATTCGCCGCGGCCGCACAATCTCAAGAACGGCAAAAGGTCGGCAGAGCGGACGAAGCGGAGGTCCAAAGAATTCGGAAATTTATCTTGTTTGGTAGATTCCGGAAAGCCTTGGGTTTCTAGATAATCCATGTGTATTTGCGAATGTGATCAGCGGCAACGACTCAAGTGTTTGCGTTTCGGTTTCCCCGGAAGCTCTTTGGCGAAGAGCCGGTCCACTCCCTGAACGCACGGCGAAAGCTTTTCGGCTCTTTGTATCCCAGCATTCCGGCGATCCGTTCGACCGGAATGTCAGATTTCTGAAGCATTTCACGCGCCTGTTCCTCGATGAGCATGGAACGGATTGTCCTGTATGACGTCCCTTCCGCCCTAAGGGCCCTCTGAAGTGACCTGGGGCCGATCGCAAGATGGGCCGCAACTTTGCTCTCGGAAAGCACACTTGTCGGAAGATGAGCGCGCATGATTTGCAGAACCGCGCCTTCGATGGACTGAATCGGCTCAACCCCCATGAGCGCACCCAGGTCCCCCAATGTAATAGTCTTCCGAGACTGCAAGGGGTGCGGGTTTCGCGTGTCAAGGTCGCCAGGCCGAAGCGCGACATATGGTGACTGGGCTCCCGTCCTCACAGGTGCGCCGAGCAGGTCTGCCAGCTTTGACTTGTCATCGCTATGCACATCGGGAAGCTCGAACCAATCGGGCCGCCAGTCCGCCCCGAGGAAATACCTGACCACCTTTGAAATGACGAACAGCGCCCCTTCGTCGAGATGCCGGTGGCCGACGACCGACATGCCCTTCGAGTCTCGTCCGACAACCACGTGCGTGTCAGTCCGTCGGATGACGATTTCAGAGCCAGGATGCGTCAGCGACAACGCGCGGCGGCCACGATCGAGCGCAATTCTCAGATCGGGTGCGCCCAGCACGTAGTTCGCATAGGCTCCGTAGGCCAGGTAATCGAAGGCTTGGCCAACCCTGGCACCCAGATGGCGATCGCCTATCGCGCGGGCGACGGACTCCAGAATGACGGCCTCAGCTGCGTAGGAAACAAACCCGGTTCCTTCTGACAGCATCTTGCGGTCGAGACCAGCCGATCGGAGCGCACTGTCGACTACGTCTTTCCGGGCGAAGCCGTCGAGAATGTCGACGACGTGCGCCAGTTCGATGATGTTGACCAACTTCTGTCTCATGGCGTCCCTTTGTCACAAAATGACCGGCAACACTATGATAAAACGCGTGGGAAACGAAGACTTGGGAGGCAACTCATGAAAGGTAGACAATTGGCAATGCGCACATTTGTGGTTCTGACATTCCTGGCCGCGATCGTCTCTGGTCCCGCTCACGCCCAGAACTTCGACACCACAGTGGACCAACTTGCCGACAGCAGGGAAATCCCGGTCACGGTGGACAACTTTATCCGTGCCGCGACAGACATTGAGTTCGGCAAATATGTTGCCCTCGCCGGAGGGGTGAACAAGTTCTACCACTTCCGCGATATGATGCCCGTCGACAATCAGACGACCATCAGCGCGAACCGGGATACGCTCTACAGCACGGCGATCATCGATACCAGCGAGGGCGCCACATTCACCCTTCCGGATGTCGGCGACCGCTACATGTCGGCGATGGTCATCAACCAGGATCACTACCTCAACAAGGTCTTCCACGGCGGCGGCACCTATGCGCTCGACATGGACACGTTCCACACGCCCTATGTCGCCGTCTACCTGCGCGTGCTGCTGGATGCGAACGACCCGGCGGATCTGGCCGCCGTGCATTTGATCCAGGACCAGATGTCGATCGAGGCCGCCTCTTCCGAGCCCTTCATCGTCCCGCCCTATGACGAAGAGAGCTACATGGGGCTTGTGAAGGCCGCAGTCGGTGTCGGCGCCTACCTGCCGAACAGTTTCCGCATGTTCGGCAGGAAGGAGGATGTCGATCCGGTGCGGCATTTCATCGGCACGGCCGGAGGCTGGGGCGGGTTGCCCGAGGATGAGGCGCTCTATCTCGGGATCGCGCCGAACCTGCCGGTTGGGGAATACAAAATCGAGGTACCTGCAGAGGTTCCGGTCAAGGATTTCTGGTCGGTCAGCGTCTATGATGCGAGCCGTTATTTCGCGCCGAACGCACTCGGCGCCTATGTCGTCAATTCCGTCAGCGGGGCGTACAATGAGGACGGCAGCATGACCGTTCACCTGGGCGGCTGCGAGGACGGGCGCGTGAATTGCCTGCCGCTCGTCGAGGGGTGGCAATACACCGTGCGGCTCTACCGGGCGGCTCCGGAGGTCCTCGACGGGTCGTGGACCTTCCCCGAAGTCCAGCCGGCGAACTGACGGAAAGGACAGAAAAAATGCGAAATCTTCTTCTTGCCATTGCGCTCTGCGCACCAATGCCGGTCCTCGCCGAGGACATCACGATCCAGAACCTCATGCGCGCCGAGAGCGACACGATGTTCCGGCTCTCCATGAAGAACAACGGAACCGGTGTCGGCGAGATCGCCCATGAGCGCGAAGTAACCTCCGCCGACAAACCGCAGCCGATCATCCGACCCAACCAGGACACCTTGTATTCGGCCGCCATCATCGACCTGTCCGAGCCAGTGACGGTGACGCTGCCCGAGGGCGACGGGCGGTTCCAGTCCGTGCTGGTGATCAGCCAGGACCATTACAACTTCGCCTATGCCCAACCCGGCGCCTATGAACTGACCGAGGACGAGGTCGGGACCCGCTTCGCGATGCTCCTGTTCCGTACCTTCATCGACGCGGGCGATCCCGACGATGCCGCCCGGGCACATGCCGTGCAGGACGGAATACGCCTCAAAGGCGGGGGAAGCGGCCCCTTCGAGGCACCGGACTGGGACCTCGAAGCCCTTGCGGCAGCGCGGAAGGCGGTCAGCGACCTCGCCGCTGCCGTCGGCCTCGATGCCAACATCGCCTTTGGCCGTCGCGACGAGGTGGACCCGCTTGGCCATCTGATCGGGATGGCGGGCTGGGCAGGGCAGCCGGCCACGACGGCCAGTGCCTTTGTCGACGCTGTCGACATGAATGACGGCGAGACCCCCCATGCAGTGACGCTGCGCGACGTGCCGGTGGACGCGTTCTGGTCGATCACCGTCTATGACGCCGACGGCTTCCTCGCGCCCAACGATCTGGGGCGGAACAGCTACAACAACACCTCGGCCACCCCGAATGAGGACGGCTCCTACACCATCCATTTCGGCGGCTGCGATGACGGCCGGATCAACTGCATCCCCCTCACACCGGGCTGGAACTACACGGTCCGGCTCTACCAGCCGCGCGCCGAAATCCTCGACGGCAGCTGGACCTTCCCGGATGTCCTGCCCGTAAACTGATAACGCCACGGCCCGCGCACCGGGCGGGCCGACCGCAGAGAGGAAGGAGCCTTCGATGTTGATAAAGCCACCTGTCCAAACGGCCAGTTGCGCCGTCTTCCTGGCGTTTTCCTTGGCGAACGGTGTAATAGCCGAGGACAAGCCGCACCTCATCCTCCAGATCACCGTCGACCAACTGCGCGGCGACCTGCCGTTCCGCCACTACGACCAATTCGGGCCGGGCGGTTTCCGCTATCTGATGGATCAGGGCGTCTACTATGGCAACGCCCACCACGCCCACGCCAATACTGAAACCGTCGTCGGCCACACCACGCTGGCCACCGGCGCGCATCCGGCGGCCCATGGCATGGTCGGCAACCTCTGGTTCGACCGCGCGACCGGGCGCACCATCTACAATGTCGAGGACGCCGACTATCCACTCCTCACCCAGGGCGCTGACGTGAACCCCGATACTGAGGTCGACCCCACCCAGCTTGCCGCCAGCTCCGATGGCCGCTCACCCCGCGCCATCCTGACCACCACCTTCTCCGATGAACTGACCATCGCCACCCAGGGCCGCGCCAAGGTCTTTGGCGTCTCGGTCAAGGATCGCGGCGCCGTCTCGATGGCGGGTCACACCGGCAAGGCGTTCTGGTTCTCTAAATCCGCCGGGGAATTCGTCACCTCCAGCTATTACTACGACAGCTACCCTGACTGGGTGACCGGTTGGAACGCCAAGGATTTTCTGCAAAACTATCTCGGCACCTCGTGGGAGCTGATCCATCCCATCGACAGCTACCTCTTCGGAGACCGCGACGATCAGGAATGGGAAACCGACCTTGCCGGTTTCGGGCGCACCTTCCCGCACCCCTATTCGACTGTCGATCCGCTCTCGTGGAAGAACGATCCCTATTTCCCCACGCTCCTCACCTTCAGCCCTGCCGGTGATGAGATCACCGCCGATTTTGCCAAGACGCTGATCACCGCCGAGGGCCTGGGCCAGGATGACGTCACCGATTACCTCTCGGTCAGCTTCTCGGCGACTGATTATGTCGGCCACGGTTTCGGCCCCTCCAGCCTGGAGACCGAGGAAAACCTGCTGCGGCTCGACCGCACCCTGGCCGATCTCTTTGCTTTCATCGACGCCGAGATCGGGCTTGAGAACACCCTGATCGCGCTCTCCGCCGATCACGGCACACCTGAGGCACCGGGATACCTGGCCGAGTTGGGAGAGATGGGCGGCTACGTCAACCCCGAGCACTGGGCCACCCAGCCTGCCGCCGACCGCATCCGCGCGCGCTTTGGCCTTAGCGGTCCGCTGATTGCGGGCTATGACCACCCCTATCTCACCCTCTCGGACGAGGTGCACAGCCGCGACGACATCGACCTTGTCGCGCTGGAGACCGCCATCGCCGAAGAACTGTCGGCCTTCGAAGGCATCGCCCTCGCCGTGCCGTCGTCCCGCCTGCGCATCGGTGCCCTGCCGGACAATGCGCTGATGCGGGCGGTCGCCAACAACTACAACCCCGACCGGTCGGGCGACATCTATCTGGTGACCAGTCCCGGCTGGTTCATCAACGATTTCGACGGTCTTTCGGTCACGGTTACCCACGGTTCGCCCTGGCGTTATGACACCCATGTGCCCATCGCCTTTGCCGGTTTCGGCCTCGCGCCGCAACGGGTCTCGCGCCGAGTGCACACGGTCGATCTGGCGCTGACGCTTGCCGCGGTCGCAGATACACGCCCACCCGACGGCGCCGCAGGAGAGGTGCTGGGGGAAGTCGTCGGGTATCACCCGTCCCGCTGGCCGTCGTTATCCTTAGTGCCTGATCCCAAGACCATACGCCAATGTCCGGATCAATTGGGGATGTCCAAAACGGGCTGACCAAGCACCAGGGCGAAAGAACG
>NZ_JASNJE010000036.1 GCF_030164465.1 Sedimentitalea xiamensis | reverse complement strand
GATTGATCACATCGCGCAAAGGCGCGCGAAAAGCGCCGGCCCCATGACAGCCTCATCTCACAATTAAGGGCAAAAATTGCCGCCAAACGCGTCCCGTCTCAGATTAAAGGGCAACGCGACAGTGGGCATGGGGGCTCCTACAGAATTCGTGCCAACGGGTCAGCCGGTTTTCACCGGGGTTTGGACGCTACCGCTTTCAAGAAACGAAACGACATTCCCGAGCACACATTGCGTCATATCCATCCGGCAGGCTGATGTTGCGCTGCCGATATGGGGGGTCAGCAGCACGTCTTGCCGCTCCATGAGGGCGGGAAGCACCTGTGGCTCCCCGTCAAAAACATCGAGCCCCGCAGCCCCGAGATGGCCGGCCTCCAGCGCGTCGCAGAGGGCCTCTTCATCCACGATGCCACCGCGCGCGGTGTTGACCAGCACGGCGCCCTTGCGCATCTGCCCAATCCGTTCGGCATTGATCAAATTGCGCGTAGCCGGGACGAGCGCAGTATGCACCGAGATAATATCGCTTTGGCCCAGCAGTTCTGCGAGGTCGGGCACGAAAGTTGCACCAAGAGCCGTTTCCGCGTCCTCGCGGCGGGTGCGGTTCCAGTAGAGCACTTCCATCCCGAAGCCCTTGGCCCTCCGCCCAACGGCCTGCGCGATGGGGCCGAAGCCCACCAGCCCGAGGGCCTGGCCATGCACGCGGATGCCAAGCGCGGGCGGGGCCTCTCCGGCTGACCATTTCCCAGCCCGCAGATAGCGTTCACCCTTCCCCACGCGCCGCGCCGCGCCAAGGATTAGCGTGAAGGCAAGGTCGGCGGTGTCTTCGGTCACTACCGGAGTATTCGAAACCACAATCCCGCGCACCGCCGCTGCGGCCAGGTCGATATTGTCGACACCCACG
Organism: Sedimentitalea xiamensis; assembly: GCF_030164465.1. Taxonomy (GTDB): domain Bacteria; phylum Pseudomonadota; class Alphaproteobacteria; order Rhodobacterales; family Rhodobacteraceae; genus Sedimentitalea; species Sedimentitalea xiamensis. The sequence continues at coordinate 42,669 of NZ_JASNJE010000036.1, read as the reverse complement.
CCGAAATTCGCGATCAGGCGCTGGCCTTCTGGCATGCCCGCGATGAAATCGCCATCGACCGGATCAATCGCGGTCGAGATATGCGCGAGCGCCACGGCCGGGATATCGGCGGCGGAGGACACCGGGACAAATTCCACAGCCTCGCCGCCCGCCTCTATTTGAGGCAGGGGCATGGGGCGTGACAGGGTGACAATCTTGGTCATGTTGCATTACCCTTCTGCCGAGAGTTGCTCGAGCCGGGCCAGGCGCTCGGTATCGCGCGCGCCGCCCTTGTCGGCCGATCCGGCCATCAGCCCGAAGACCCGCAGCGCGGTCGAGACCTGCCGTTGACGGGTGGCCGGTTTCCAGGCCTTGTCACCGCGCGCGTTCATCTCGTCGCGGCGGCGGGCAAGCTCGTCATCGGGCACGTCGAGATGCACGCGACGGTTGGGGATGTCAAACTCGATCACATCGCCATCCTGAACCAATGCGATCACGCCGCCCGAGGCCGCCTCGGGCGAGACGTGCCCGACCGACAGGCCCGACGTGGCACCGGAAAAACGCCCATCGGTGATCAGACCGGCCTTGTCGCCCAGCCCCATCGCCTTCATCACGCCGGTGGGCGTAAGCATTTCGCGCATGCCCGGCCCGCCGCGCGGCCCCTCGTATCGGATCACCACGACGTGGCCCGCCTGCACGGTGCCATTCTGGATTTTCTCCAACGCCTCTTCCATGCTTTCGCTGACAATGGCGGTGCCGCGGAACTGCCAGAGGTTGTCGGGCACACCCGCCGATTTCACCACGCAGCTATCGGGCGCCAGATTGCCGCGCAGAACGGCAAGGCCGCCATCGGTGGTAAAGGCGTGCTCGGCGCAGCGGACCACGCCGTTTTCGCGGTCGGTATCCAGTTCCTTGAACCGGCTCGATTGCGAAAACGCGCGGATCGACCGAATGCCGCCCGGACCGGCCGAAAAGAGCGCGCGCGCCTCCTCATTGTCCGGGTTTGTGATGTCCCAATCGGCGCAATATTCGGTCACGGGCTGACCCAGAACGGTCGGCACATTACCGTTATACTTGCCCGCCTTCAGCAATTCGTGCGCCACCGACATAACGCCGCCCGCGCGGTGCATGTCTTCGATGAAAACTTCGTGCGCCGAGGGCGAGACCTTGCACAGGCAGGGGGTGTCACGGCTGATCCGGTCGAAATCGTCGATGCTGAAATCCGCCCTGGCCTCGCGGGCGACGGCCAGCAGGTGGAGGATCGTGTTGGTCGAGCCACCGATCGCCATGGTCATGCGGACGGCGTTCTCCAGTCCCTCCCGCGAACAGATCGAGCGCGGCAGAAGGCTTTCGTCGCCGTCGCGGTAATAGGCCTTGGCCATCTCGACGATCCGGTGCGCCGCCTTCTTGAACAGGTCCTCGCGGTCGGTATGAGTGGCGACGATGGTGCCGTTGCCGGGCAGGGCCATGCCCAGTGCTTCGGTCAGGCAGTTCATCGAGTTGGCCGTTCCCATCAGGGCGCAGGACCCGCAGGTCGGGCAGGCGGCCTCTTCCACGGCGTCCATCTCGGCCTGGGTGGCATCCGGGGCGCTGGAGACATAGATCGTGTCGATGGCGTCGATCCGCCGGGTCTGGCCGCGATAGTCGAACTTGCCCGATTCCATCGGCCCGCCCGAGACAAAGATCGTCGGGATGTTCAGCCGGTTCGCGGCCATCAGCATGGCCGGGGTGATCTTGTCACAATTCGAAAGGCAGATCATCGCGTCGATGGCATGGGCGTTGGCCATGTATTCGCAGGCATCCGCGATTAGGTCGCGCGAGGGCAGCGAATACATCATGCCTTCGTGGCTCATCGCGATACCATCATCCACCGCGATGGTGTTGAACTCTTTCGGGACGCCCCCGGCAGCGCGGATTTCCTTGGCCACCAAGCGCCCGAGTGCTTGCAGGTGAACATGGCCCGGCACCATTTCGGTGAACGAATTGGCGATGCCGATGATCGGGCGGCCAAACTCTTCAGGTTGCGTGCCCGTGGCCCGCCACAGAGCACGAACACCCGTGTTCAGCGCACCCTTGGTGACACGGTCAGATCTGAGTTCCATGGTCGTAACTCCTTATTCGAACTGGGTGATGAGGTCTTCCGCAAGCGCATGCGCTGCGGCCTCGGTTGTGATGCTTTGGCGTTTGGCGCTGTCAAAGATCGCGGCCAGCGCTGCGCCGATGCCGTCGATCTTTGCGGCGCTTTCCTGGGCAGTGATCAGGCCGGCATCCTTGCTGCCGTCGATGGCGCCGCCCGCGCTGACCACGTAATCGGGCGCCCAAAGGATGCCCTGATCCACCAGGGCTTGCGCACAGTCCGGCGTCGCCAATTGATTGTTGGCGCAGCCGCAAATCGCCTTGGCATTGATCGTGGGAATGCTGGTCTTGGACAGTACCGCGCCCATCGCGTTTGGCGACAACAGATCGACATCCGCAGCAAGGATTTTGTCGGGCGAAACAACCTTGGCCCCCAGGGCCGCAGCCGCATCAAGCGCCGCTTGATCAATATCGGCCACCACCAGATCGGCGCCTGCATCGGCGAGCATCTGAACGAGAACGCCGCCGACGCCGCCAACGCCCTGAATGGCGATACGCAGGCCGGCAAAGTCATCGCGGCCAAATGCGGCCCAGATCGTGGCCTTCAGCGCCGAGAAGCAGCCCCGCGCCGTGGGGATGGCGGTGGTGCCCGACAAATCGGACCGGCCCGCGATAAAACGCGTGGTCTTGGCCAGATCGGTCATGTCATCGGCGTTGGTGCCAATATCCGGTCCGGCGATATGAAGGCCGCCAAGGCTTTCGACATAACGGGCGTAGGCCGCCAGAAGCTCGGGCGTCTTCAACTTGGCCGGATCGCCAATGATCACCGTCTTGGCATCCCCGGCGGGTAGGCCCGCCCGTGCGAACTTGTGACTCATCGCCTTGGACAGGCGCAGCACATCAGTGAGCGTCTCGTCGTCGCGGGCATAGGGGCGAAACCGGATCCCGCCCCCGGTGCGGCCGTCAACCGGGCGATGAATGGCGTGGATCGCCCGCAGGCCGCTGTCCGGGTCCGCCACGAAACTGACGCGAAGGTGGTTGTCGTATTCGCTATGAGAAGACGGGCTCACGCTGCCTTTTCCTGCGGGTTCTGGATTGCGTTGCGCAGTTCCGCACGGCGTTTCCCGGTGGCCTCGGCATGGCGCACGCGCACGTGGCCATAGCCGCGGATATGCTCGGGCAGGTCGAGCAGCTCGGCGATCTCCGCCGCCCGGCCTGCCGAAGCATTGGCCATGGCGAAATCGAGATCGGCTTCGTACTCCGCCAGCAGTGTCCGGGCGAGCTTGGCCTCGTCATTGTTGCGGAACGGGTCGAGCATGCTGCCGCGCAGGAATCGCAGCCGGTTCATCAGCCCAAAAAAGCGCATCGCCGTCTTGCCCTTCACCGCGCCCTTCACCGGCTTGCCGGTTTTCGGATCTTTCCCGCCATAGGGCCATGCACCGAAATAGAAGGTCAGCTCTATGTCGCCCTCGAAGGCTTCGTTCAGCTCCTTCATGAAACCGGGCTTGGCATAGAGCCGCGCCACCTCCCACTCGTCCTTCACCGCCATCAGCTTGTAATAGCCGCGCGCCGCCGCTTTCTGGGCTGCGTCATCCAGCCCGGCCTTGCCGAGCTTGTCGATCATGTCGGTGTATCGCTTGGCAAAGCCCGCATCGCGGTAAGCGGTCAGCTCGCCCATGCGCCGGTCGACGATTTCCTTGAGTGTCGGCTCGCGATGATGGTCGAGCGAAACCGGCTCGTTTTCGCCGCTCAGCTTGCGGGTGGCTTCCGGGTCGGCAATGGCTAGCCGGCCAAGATCGAAGGCGCGCTTGTTGCGCTCCACGGCCACGCCATTCAGCTCGATGGCGCGATGGATGGCGTCGAGCGAAAGCGGGATGCCGCCCTGCTGCCAGGCCGCGCCGGTCAGCAGCATGTTTGCGAACACCCGGTCACCCATAACCCGCTCTGCGAGCTTCTGCGCCTCGATGCCGCGCGCCTCTTCGCCCAGCACGCGCTTCAGACGTTCGAGCTGTTCGTCGCCATTGAGCTGCCATTCCGGGTTTTTCGAAAATTCGGCGGTTGGCACCACGGTCACATCGGTCACGCCCACGGATCTGCCCGCCGTCAGCTTGGAAAGCGTCTCGTCGCCCGCCGCGACCACCAGATCGCAGCCGATCAGCGCATCGGCCTCGCCCGCCGCGATTCGCGTCGCGCGCATTTCTTCGGGGCTCATCGCCAGCTTGATATGCGAATGCACCGCGCCGTATTTCTGCGCCAGCCCGGTGATATCGAGGTTGGAGCTGAAATAGCCGTCGGCGTGGGCGGCCACCGCCAGCGTCTGCCCCACGGTCACCACCCCCGCACCACCGATCCCCGACACGAGGATCGACCAAGAGCCGTCGATCGCGCGCTCAGGCGGTAGCGGCAGGTGGCTCACATCGATGGTGGCATCGGCCACGCGGGCCTTGCGCGGCGTCGCGCCGCTCACCGTCACGAAGGAGGGGCAGAAGCCCTCGACGCAGGAGAAATCCTTGTTGCAGGCGCTCTGGTTGATCATCCGCTTGCGGCCCAGATCCGTTTCCAGCGGCTCGATCGCCATGCAGCTCGAAATCGTCGAGCAATCGCCGCACCCCTCGCAAACCTCCGGGTTGATGAAAACGCGCTTGTCCGGGTCCACCCATTTGCCACGCTTGCGCAGGCGGCGGCGCTCGGTGGCGCAGGGCTGGTCATAGATGATGACGGTCACGCCCTTGCGCCCGCGCATGTCCTGCTGCGCCAGTTCCATTTCGGTGCGCGGATGCACGGTCACGCCCGTGCCGAAATCGCGGCCATCGTATTTCTCGGGCTCGTCCGTCACCAGCGCGATGCGCTCCACGCCCTCGGCCTTCAGTTGCTCGACCATCATCGGAGGGGAGATTTCGCCGTCATGCGGCTGCCCGCCCGTCATCGAGACGAAGCCGTTGTGGAGAAGCTTGTAGGTGATCGTCGCCTTTGCGGCGATGGCGGCGCGAATGGCCATCAGCCCGGAGTGGAAATAAGTGCCGTCGCCCATGTTGGCGAAAACATGCGCCTCGTCGGTGAAGGGGAACTGGCCCAGCCAGCCAACACCCTCGCCGCCCATATGGCTCATCGAGTTGGTGCGCATCGGATCGGCCAGCATCGCCATGCCGTGACAGCCGATCCCGGCCAGCGCGCGGCTGCCGTCGATCACCTTGGTCGAACGCCCGTGCGGGCAGCCGGCGCAGAACGAGGGCGGCCTTGTCGCGCCGCCGTCCAGCGCCGGCGGCAAGCCGCCCTCGTTGGGCAGCGCGATGCCGCATTTCGGGTCGGTCTCGTTGGCCACCCGTGCGATCACCTTGGTGATCAGCCCCGGGTCAATCTCGCCCACCGCCGGAATCGCGCATTCCGCCGTCTCGCTGCCGTGCCCGTGGCCCTGAAAGCTCTTGCCGACGATGCGCGGCGCATGATCGGTGCCGTAAAGCACGCTGCGGATCTGGTCTTCCAGCAGCGCGCGCTTCTCCTCGATCACCAGAACCACGTCGAGCCCTTGGGCAAACTCGCGCACGATATCAGCGTCGAGCGGCCACACCATGCCGACCTTGAGGAAGCGCACGTCCATATCACCGATCTTGCCGTCGCGATAGCCGAGCCCCGCCAGAGATTGCTGCAAATCCTGCCAGGCCTTGCCCGACGAGACGATCCCGATCCGCGCCCTTTTGCTTCCCGAAATGCTATTCAGCCCGTTGGCGCGGGCATAGTCGAGCGCAAGGCCCAGCTTCACGTCCCACAGCAGGCGCTCCTGCTCCATGAAGGGGCGGAAATGGGTGATGCCCGGATGCCGCACCTTCTTCTCCGGCAGGCTGATCTTCGGGCTCTCGGGCGAAACATAGACAGAGCCGCCCCCCTCCACCACATCCGTCACCAGTTTCAGCCCGACAAGCGTGCTCGAATAGCGGCTGAGCGCGATGCCGTGCAGCCCGAGGTCCAGCACCTCCTGCGCGTTGGCCGGCGCCAGCAGCGGCATCCCGGCCGAGACAAAATTGCCGTCCGAATAGCACGCCAGCGTCGAGGATTTGGCGCCGTGATCGTCGCCCACCAGCAAGAGCGCGCCGCCCTTTTCATTGGTTCCCGCAAGGTTGGCATGGCGGATCGGGTCCATCGAGCGGTCCATCCCCGGCGCCTTGCCATACCAGATCGAGAAGACGCCATCGACGCGCGCACCGGGGAAAAGCCCCACCTGCTGCGAACCCCAGACAGCCGTGGCCGCCATGTCCTCGTTGATCCCCGGCTGGAACACGACGTTGTGTTCCTTGAGCTGCTTTTCGGCCTGCCAGAGACTCATGTCATAGGTCCCGAGCGGCGAGCCGCGATAGCCCGAGATATAGCCGCCGGTGTTCAGCCCCGCCACCGCATCGCGCTGGCGCTGTTGCAACGGCAGCCGCACCAGCGCCTGCATCCCCGTCATGTAAACCCAGCCCTCCTCCTGATTCAGGCGGTCTTCAAGCGTCATCTCAAGGCGTTTCGTGGGCATGTGCTGGGTCATTGGAAAGCTCCGTCTCAATGTGTCAGGCAAGCAGGTCCGAGGTTGCAATCGGGCGCAGATAGCGGGTCATCTGCATGTTCGGCGTGGTGGAAAAATACGCGATCACGAGATCGCGGCCAGGCGAGACGTAGAGGCCCTGATCCATGAACCCGCCCTTGTAGAAGTCGCCATCGGGCCAGATGCAATCCCACTGCCGGGCATTGCCAAGCATGCTATCGTCTCCGAAACGATCGGTGAAAACAGGGCCGTCATAGCCTTTCAGGAAAAAAGTCTTGTCGCGGGTTCCGCACTGGATGCGGGCCAGCGTGGCCGCGCTGACCGCCTGTTTCGAAGAGATCATGCGCCAGCTCGGGGTGAACAGCATCCCGAACCGGGCCATATCGCGCAGCCGCGACGACACAAGCCCATGCGCCAGCGCCACCCCGTCGGGCGACTGGTGCACCTGAAGTGGCCCTTCGGCTGCGACATGGGTCCAGACAGTCTGCCGGAAGAGCTCGGCCCAGGGCAGCCCCGAGACGGCTTCGGCAAGGTAGACGAGCACCTGCGTGCAGGGCGAGCCGTATTCGAATTTCTCGCCCGCCGTGCTCACGCGCTTGCTGGATTGAAGCACCTCGAGCAGTGTTTCTACCTTTCCGCTATGCGGCACACCGAACTCGGCCAGAAACGCACGGATGGCGTTTGAAGACGGGTCGGCACGGGTCTGATCGTTCTCCTCGCAGTCCATGCCCGGCGTCATGTCCATCACGTCGCGCACGGCGACATCGCTCCAATCGGTATCGCGCAAGGCCGGGATGTAGGTGCCGATTCCATTGGTCTCGTCGATCTGGCCGGCCTCGATCAGGTGCTCGATCAGCAGCCCGGCCATGGGTTTGGCACAGGAGGCCCAGAGATGGGATTGCTCGGGGCGCAGGTCAGGATAGCTTTCGGCGACGATCTCGCCGTTCTTGACTACGACAATCGCACGCGCTCCACCCTGTGGGTGGGTCAGGAAATCACGCAGCGGCAGATTGCCGAATTCGGTTTCGGCGGTGATATCCATGATGCCAGCAATCGGCGCGGGTTCGAGCGCGGCGGCGATTTGCGCACTGGGCACGATCGCGGTCGGCATGGTTTCCGCGATATGGGTGCACCACCAATGTGAAACCTCGCCGCATTCCAGCAGCTTCGGCACACTGACCTGGGATCGCAGGCGATAGGTGCTATCGGCGGAGTTGGTACGCATGAGTATTTCCTTTCCAAGCAAGCCGGCAGTTCACAGCAATCCCAGCGAAAGCCAGGGGATGGCGGAGATGATGATCAGGCCCAGCACCAGGATCGCGATATAGGGCAGCACCGACATCACCAGTTCGTTGAACTTCTGTTTGAACGTCACCAGCGCGACCATCAGGTTCATGCCGACGGGCGGTGTCAGATAGCCGATTTCGAGGTTAACGATCATGATGATCCCGAAATGAACCGGGTGAAAGCCATAGGCCTGCGCCACGGGCATCAGGATCGGGCCGAGGATCAGGATCGCCTCGTTCGTTGTCATGAAGGCGCCGACCGCCAGAAGCAGCAGGTTGATCACCACGAGGAAGGCGATCGGATTGTCGATCCACGCACTTACAAGGTCAACCATCTGGGCCGGAACGCGATATTCCGTCAGCACGAGGTTGAGCGACAGGGCAACCGCGATCAGCGGGAATAGCGCGCCGCCGAGTTTCGCCGTCTCGGTGACCACGTTGAAGTATTTCTTCAGCGTCATCTCGCGGTGGACGAAGAATTCGATCACCAGCGCATAGACCAGCGCGACAGCCGCGCTTTCGGTGGGCGAATAGTAGCCGGAATAGATGCCGCCCAGCAGGATCACCGGAAAGAGCGCGGCCCAGATCCCTTCGCGCAACGCGATGCGCAACTCGCCCCAATCCATTTTCTGCGCGGGTTGGTGGCGGTTCGCCCAGATCGCGTAGCCGGTCATCAACACGATCAGCACCATGCCCGGCATGATCCCGGCAAGGAACAGATCGACGATCGAGGTCTCGGTCACCAGGCCATAGAGGATCAGCGGGATCGAGGGCGGAATGATAATCCCGAGCGTGCCGCCAGACACCACCGTTCCAAGCGCAAAGCGGTTCGTATACCCGGCTTCCTTCATGGCGGGATAAAGCACCGAGCCCACCGCGATCATCGTGACGATGGAGGAGCCGGAAATCGCCGCGAACACCGCACAGCTGATGATCGCCGCTACCCCCAGCCCGCCACGTGTCGGTGCGGTCATCGCCCTGACAATACGCACCAGCCGCCGCGCCGCGGTGCCCTCGGTCATGATCGCGCCGCACAGCAGGAAGAGCGGAACGGAGAGGATCAGCTCCTTGTTGAGCGAGGTCCACATGTCCTCGACGATGTAATCGAGATAGCCATGCCCCCAGACCATGTGCACATAGGCAATCGCCGCAAGCAGGATAACGGTGAGGGGCTGGCGCAGGACCAGCAGGGCCAGGACCAGACCAAGAAGAAGGATCGCGCTCATTCAGGCAACTCCTCGCGCACTGGGGCGCTCTGCGGCCAGATCGCAAAGGCCAGATACCGCAGCCCGGCCGAGGCAAACCCGATGGGGATGGCGGTCTGGATGATCCAGACGGGCCAGTCGAGGCCGGGCATCACCGTGCCGATGGACCGCGATGAAATCACGAAAAGCGCGCCATAATAGGCGGTTGCAAAGAACACGGCGGCGCTGACGAGGTTGCCAAGACGGTCAGCCACAGGCCCCCAGCTGGCCGGAATCCATTTGAACGCGATACGCGGCACGATCTGCGCGCCGGTCGCAACGCTCACCCCAAGCCCGGCAAAAGCGGCGATGACCAGCAGGAAAAGCGCCATCTTGCCCGCGCCGTAAACACCGGTGGCTCCCATCTCCAGGCCAAGCGCCCGTCCAACCGGGCCGATAAACTCACGCCCAGCGACATCGGCGAAAATCAGGAAACCAATCAGGCTGAAGGCGACAACGGCAATCCAGCGCTCCAGCAGGTGCCAGACATGCAGGCAGCGTGTGATATAAGCGGGTGAATTGGGTCCGGTCATGAGGGGGCTCCCGTCAAAAAAACGCAAGGCCGGGCATCACATCGGAAGACCCGGCCCTTTGCGGGGAAGGTTATGGCGCGCAGTTGGCCTTACCTTCTTCGATCAGCTTCATGATCTGTTCACCGTCTGCACCGTACTCGGCGGTCATTTCCGCCCAGAACGGAGGCAGCTTGTCGCGGAAACTCGCGATTTCCTCGTCGGTGACTTCGACAACCTGGCCGCCGCCCTTGATGTGCATATGGCGCAGCACGTCCTCGAAGGCGAACACTTCGTCCATGATCCCCTTGGATGTGAACCGCTCCAGCGCCCGTTTCATTGCGGCCTGATCCTCTTCGCTCATGCGATCCATGACGCGCTGACTCACCGCCCACATGCCGGGGCCGTTGGAATAGTTATACTCGGTCACAACCGGCGCGACCTTGTTCAGGCCCGACGGGATGTAGAAGGTATAGACGGTCGGGTACATGTCGATCAGGCCGGTGGACAGGGCGGAGGCCGCTTCGCCGGGCGAGACCGGCACCGGGTTGGCGCCCATCGCGCGCCAGTAGGCCGAGTTGATCTTGTTGACCGAAACGCCAACCTTGAGCCCTTTCAGTTCGTCCGCGCTACGCACCGGGCGATCGGCCGTGAACCAGCCATTGCCAACCTCGGCCCAGGAGCCAAAATACACGCCTTTCGAGCCGAGGCGCTCGCGGATTTCGTCCGTCAGGTAGTTGTCCTGCACGCAGGCGCGCTGATCGTTGCTGTCATAGAGGCCGTAAAGCTGCATCAGGCCGATTTCCGGGGCTTGCTGCGCGCCGGCACTCACGGTGAAAAGACCCATCTCGATGCGCCCGCGTGCCAGCTGCGCCAGGGTGTCGTTCTCGGTGCCAAGCTGCGAGTTGAAGTAGGGCTCGACCTTGAGGCGCCCTTCGCCTTCTTCGGCAACCGCCTCGGCCAGCCGCTTGATCTGTGCGCCCCACGGGGTTTTCTCGGGGGCCACCGTTGCTAGCTTGAGAACCGTTTCCGCCTGAGCGCCCGAGACGAACGTCATCGCCATCAGTCCAAAGGCCGCAAGTGTTTTGTAGAGTGCCATGTTTCTCCTCCTATCCACAACAGACTGCAGTTGTGCCCAACATCAACAGACGCTTGCATTCAGTCTACTTTACTTTCTTAATGATATCATTCGCGCTTCGAATAAAGTGGAATCCTAGCGTGAAAACAGGTGCTTGTGTCCGCCTCACGAATTTGGCGACGTGCCGTCACAAGGACACGAAACGCCGGAACCGAGGTGAAAAATGCAAAATCTGACGCAGTTGCACTATTTCTGGCTCGTCGCACAGGAGGGAAGCTTTGCGCGGGCCGCAGAGCTGGCGCATATTACTCAACCCGCGCTCAGCAATGCCATCAAAAGCCTCGAGCAGCGCCTCGGCTTCCTGCTGTTCGAACGGTCCGAGCGCCCGATACGGCTTACGTCAGAAGCACAAGCGATCCTGAGACAGGTCGAAGCGACGCTACGCGAAGCGCACAACCTGGATCAAACGCTCGAAAACCTGTCCACCGGCGACTATGGCCACATCCGCGCTGGAATGACCGCGGTCTTTTCCACCTCTCTCGGCGGCCCGATTCTCGCAGAGTGGCACAATGCACACCCTGACGTGACGCTCGAATTGATTATCGGGGAGACCCTGGAGATGATCGGAGCGATGCGAGACGGTGATCTGGATCTGATCGTAGGGGACACGCGAGATCTCCAGTACGACGTCGATGATCTGGACATGACCGCGTTGCCCCCGATTCCTGGCGGCGCCTTTTGCCGCGTGGGCCATCCGATCCTGAATCTACGCCAACCGACCGCCGCTGACCTCGCCCGCTATCGCTTCGCGGGAACGCATTTCCCCGATTCCATCGTAAGCGCATTCGCGCGTTTCCTCGGCCGTAAAGACGGCGATCTCAGTCCGGTCATTTCGATCGACAGTCACAATATCGCGGCGGTACGAGATGCGGTTGCCGAAAGTGATCTGATCCTGCTGACAACGTCCGGGACGGTCCGGAATGCCTTGGCGCTTGGCGTGTTGAAGCAGATCCCGATCGACTTGGGGATTGATGGCGAATGGGCCGTCGCCAAACGCCGCGGACGGGTCCTCCATTCGGCAACCGACACCTTGATCAACAAGATCGTCGAAATTGCTCGAAGGGAGCACGATCAGCGCCTTGCCCCGTATGTGCAAAAACTCGTTCCTTCCCGACACGAACGATAGCTGGTTCCGCCCCACGCACGGGCCGGATCGTCAGTGGCGTCCTTCGGTGGTCCGAAATTTTCTCTCGTCTTTGCGCGATGATAGGTTCGATGAACCAGAAATCCTTCTGTAGTCGGGCTCGCTATTGCAAGGATGTAGCAACTGAAGGTGCATGCTTCTGTCCGTGATCTGCGTATAGCACTCACATGATGCGGTCGGCTTTGGCTCGGGAACGCCCATCTCCGTTGCGGCTTTAAGTTCAAGCCAGGATTTCTGTCGGCTTTTCCCTCACCGCGTCCCTTCAGGGCCGCCTTCCTTGCGGAAGGATTGGTGTTCCTTGTCTGTCAGGCGGCTCTGAACTCTGTGCCGTCTATCGACATCCGGTGCATGATGACGGCCAATTTCCTCGCGAGGGCAATCTTGGCGCGCTTTGCGCCCCGTCGAGCGGCAACGCGCATCGCCCATGCCTTGAGCGGGGTCCACCGGTTCGTTCTCACCAGCATCACATGCGCTGCTTCATAGAGCGCAGCCCGTACACTTGCATCGCCAGCTTTGGTGATCGACGTGACCCAATCAGTTTCGCCGGATTGGTATCGTCGTGGCGTCAGGCCAAAGCAGGCACCCACCGACTTTGATGAACGAAATCGTTTCGGATCGTCGATAGCGGCTCGGAACGTCATCGCGACCACGGCACCAACGCCGGGAATGGTCATGAGGCGACGGCAGGTGTCACGTTGCCCTTAAAAGGGCTCTGCCTCAATCTGTGTGGCGGAGAGGCAGCATTCGGGCTCTTAGGAGTTCTGGTCCGGCACGACCGTACATGGCGCGCTTTAGGGTCTTCAGGCGATTGATTTGGCCCTCCGCTTGACCGTTGCTCCACGGAAGTTCGATGGCATTGCGCACGGCCCCGATGTCGCGGTGCAGCGTGCGGGCAAAGCGCATGATTGGCGGGATGCCAGTCTCTATGGCGATGTCGATCCATGCGTCCAGCGGAGCGGCCTGGTCGCCGCGCAAAACGCCCTGAAACCGCATGGCGAGGCTCCGCATCGTGGCAAAGCTTGGTGATCCGGCCTTCAACGCGTCTACCTTTTGGGCTTGGTCCGCGGTCAATTTGCGTCGCGGCTTGATACAGAGCGCCGCTGCGACAACCGGCGAAATGGCGTGGCCGGTTTGCGGGTCCCGAACAGGTGGCAGCGGCCGCGCTGTGTCGGTCGGGCCTGCTGGAACGATCTGTTCAGCCCTTCGCCATCCGGCCAGCAGACGTTGCAGGTGGGACAAGCTACCCTCATAGCCATGGCGTTGAATTTCAACCAGCATTTCCTGGCCAGACCGGATGCCCTGTTTCCAAAGATCGGCCAGAATGCCCTCAAAATACCGCGGCGACGTGGGCTTCAATGCAGCTCGGCGGCGATCTGGTGGCGTGTCAAATTTCAACCACTTCGCCACACTACGACGCGGGAAGCCGGTCCGCCGTCCGATTTCGCTACAAGACAGCCCTTGATCACGAAGCGCATGGATGGATTGGAAAATCTCCTCACGTGATTGCCGATGCGCAAGCCGCGATCGCAGCAGATGGCTGGCCGTGCCGATGTTATCGGCATCTGACAAAAGCGCCCGTCCGGTGGCGCGGCCATGCATATTCATCTGCTCTTCAATGGCTTGGCGCAGGTTCTGGACGATATGGAAACGGTCCGCGACCTGCAGGGCCTGCGGTGCGCCCTGACGTGCGGCCTTCGCATATACTCCGCAACGATCCCGGCTGACGATTTCAATCTCAGGGTGCTGCCGCAACCATTCCGCACAGCTTTCAACGCTGCGATCCGCGAGGATATCAATCACGGCCTGCCGCTCGAGATCGACGATGATTGTTCCGTAAGTCTGCGACTTGCGCCAGCTCCAATCATCGATGCCAATGACCTTTGGTGGTGGGGCGGCGATTTCCGCACGCTGCTTGAGGTGTCGCAGCACCGTGTCATCGCTGACACCGACGCCCACCCATGGCGTGCCCCAAATGACCGACAATCTCTCCAGCACGCGACGTTCGACGTGCAAATGGGCGTGCAATTGTTGACGTGTAATCCGAAAACGTCCGCCGCGGGCACGTGGAAGCGGGACATCGCCATCTGCAGACCCAGAGTGCGATTGTGACCTTGTCGCCATGTGCGGGTAGATCCTGCAGTCGCCGTTGTCGCCACCCGTGACGTCGCAGCGATCGCAATCCACAATCCGGGCAGATGCCTTTCGGTGCCAAGGTGCCAGATACAAGCCACCCGTCGGTTTCACGCCGCTCGACGCGTTGAACGGAAACATCGCGCCCGGGCGACCAGTGCTTCTTTGAAATCACAACTATCCCTCCTGAAGGTTTCAGGTTCAGGATAGCTGCGCCACACAGATTGAGGCAGAGCCCATTTAAGTGCTAAGTGACAATTCGCACCTTGCGTTCCGGCGAAGAGAGCGCGCCGTGCAGCGCTTCAGGCAGATGCGAAGCCTTCTGAAACTCGTTGCTGTTCACGCCTCCATCTTCAACCAGAACCTCAGCCTTTTGAAACGTTGCCATTTCAAACAAAACCGCACCGCCGCGCTTGCGGAGCGACGCGGAATCTTTCCGGCATAACGGGCAGCCATCCCGTCCAAGTAGAGACGAGTTCAAATTCGTCTTCCAGCGCCATCTCGATCAGTCGGTCTCATTCGTGCGGTAACGCGAAAGGATTTCGGCTACGTTCTCGGCACGGTCGTCATCGGGGTTGAGCAGCGCCCGGTCCTGCACGCCATGCAGGTGGCTGTGCATCTGCCCGATGGCCTTTTCAGCGTCGCCCTCTGCGATGGCCGAGATGATCTCGGCATGTTCCTCGACACCGCACTCGGCTGAATGGGCCTGGGCGAACCGGGCAAGGATCAGCGAACAGCGCGACACGATCTCGTTGACGTAATTGGCGAGGATTTGCGAGCCGGTCAGCTCCGCCAGCAGGATATGGAACTCTCCGGCCAGCCGGATCGAGCGGGTACTGTCCTTGCCGAGCGCGCTCCGTTCTTCGGCGAGATGTGCCTTCAGTGCCTTGACGATGGGTTTCGGGTCCATCCGGCACAGGCGCTGCATGACCTCGCGTTCGAGGCACTGGCGCATCTCGAAGATGTCGTAGGCCTCCTCGATCGTCGGCTCGGCGACGGAGGCGCCGCGATTCGGCTGGATATCGACGAGGCCTTCTGCATCCAGCCGGACCAGCGCATTTCGCACAATCGTTCGGCTCACGCCAAAAGTTTCACCAATCGAGTCTTCGGGCAGTTTGACCCCTGGTTTGAGGGCCTGCTCAATGATCGCCTGCCTGAGAGAATCGTAGACGGGGAAGCTGCGCTTGGAGGATTTGTACATGTTCTTAATCATTTAGAGGACAGATGTCCGGTTCCGTTTGTCATTACTGCAGATGGTTGCGAGACTGTAGCAGGTAACACTTCTCATGTATTGCATACTTTAATTGTATCCAATAACTAAACTTTTTTGTGGACAATCCAAAATACAAAATTTTAAGCTTCCACCATCTCACAACGAGACAACAGATTGAGAAAAGGCTGCGCGCCCGGAACGCTTTGGGTGGCGTGGGAAACCAAAAACTTGGATGCGAAATCGAGTGATTTTGTATCCAAACCGGGGAGACCCTTTCATGTTGAAGACATTCGGAACCAAAACCGTGCTGGCCGGGGGGCTGGTTGCGGCCCTCATCGGCACTGGCGCCATCGCAGAAACCATCAAATGGGGCGCTCCGCGCGATATCGTGTCGCTCGATCCGTATTCCTACGGCGACAGCTACACGATCAACTTCCTCAACCACATCTACGAGGGACTGGTGCGCTATAACCGCGATCTCCAGATCGAGCCGGCGCTGGCGGTTTCATGGGAAATCGTCTCGCCGACGACCTGGCGCTTCAAGCTGCGCGAAGGCGTCAAGTTCCACAACGGAAACGATTTCACCGCAGAAGACGTCCTTGCCTCGCTGCAACGGGTCAGCGACCCGACCTCGCCACTGAAAGGCAACCTGCCGGCCTACAAGAGCGCCGCGGTGGTCGACGATTACACCATCGATATCGAGCTGACGGGGCCGTATCCGCTGCTGCTCAACGACCTGACCAACATCCATGTGTTCGACAAGGACTGGCTGGTCGAGAACAATGCCGTGAAACCCACCGACGTGAGCGCCGGGGTGGAAGGCTACGCCACGTTCAACGCCAACGGCACCGGGCCGTTCATCCTCGAATCGCGCACGCCTGAGGCGCAGACCATTCTTACCGCCAATGCCGGCTGGTGGGACACGCCCAAGCACAACCTGACCCGTATCGAATTCCAGCCGATCTCGTCGGCGGCGACACGGGTTGCGGCGCTGCTGTCGGGCGAGGTCGATTTTGTCGACAACGCCCCGGTGCAGGATCTGCCGCGCCTGGCTGCGGCGTCCAACCTCAAGGTGCTGGAGCGCACCGACCTGCGCACTGTCATGCTGGGCTTCAACCGCCGCGAGGAGCTGATCGCCGGCGGCAAAAACCCGATGAATGACCTGCGCGTGCGTCAGGCCATGCAGATGGCTGTCGATATGGAGCTGATCCACGACAAGGTGATGCGCGGCAAGTCGCGTAACGCGGGCCTGCTGGTGGCGCCGGCGATCCCGGGCTATTCAGCAGATCTCGATACCGTTGTCGCGGTCGATGTCGAAAAGGCCAAGGCTCTGCTGGCCGAGGCCGGTTATCCCGACGGGTTCGAGTTCGATTTCGTCTGCACTAATGAAAGCTATGTTAACGAAGAGCAGTTCTGTCAGGCGATTGCCTCGATGTGGTCACGGGTGGGGTTGAAGCCGCGCCTCGATATCGGGCCGACCGCCAAGCAGACGCCGAAGCGCGCAAACGGCCAGGCCGATGTCTACACCATCGGCTGGGCGACGCTGCCGATGCTGGATACCTATTCGATCCTGATCCAGATGCTGCACAGCAAGGAAGGCAATGCTGGCGTGTTCAACTGGGGCGGCTGGTCCTATCCCGAAATCGACAGGCTGACCGATGCCGCCGGGGTCGAGCTTGACCACGACAAGCGGCTGGCGATGGAGACCGAGGCGCTGAAGATCGCGCGCGACGAGATCGTGATGATGCCGCTGCATCAGCAGCCAATGGCCTGGGCGGTATCGGCGGCGTTCGCGGATTTCCCGCAATTCCCCGATAACAAGCCGCGGCTCTGGTACGTCACCAAGTAATCGCATGTCACCGCGGGCAGCGCCTGGGCGCTGCCCGCATCTTCTGCACCAAAAGGGGGCACCGATGCTGGCCTTTCTGATCAAGCGTTTCGCCAATGCGATCTTCGTGATGCTGTCGGTGAGCTTCATCGCCTTCATGATCTTCCGCTTCGTCGGCGATCCGGTCGAGTTGATGCTGAACGAGCAGGCCACGCAGGAGCAGCGCGACGATCTGCGCACACGACTGGGGCTCGATCAATCCTTTATCGCCCAGTTCGGCACATTCGTAGGCAATGCCGCCAAGGGCGATTTCGGCATCTCCTTCCGTAACCAGCAGGATGTTCTGGCCATGATCGCCGAGCGCTTCCCGGCCACCTTCGAGCTGGTGATCGTGGCGACGATCATTTCGCTGGTGGTCGGCATTCCGATGGGGGTGATCACCGCCATCCGACGCCAGACATGGTACGCCGAGGCGATGCAGTTCACCTCGATCATCGGGGTGTCGCTGCCCAGTTTCGTCGTCGGCATCGGGTTGATCCTGATCTTCTCGGTCTGGCTGGGCTGGTTCCCGGCCTTCGGGCGCGGCGATACCGTGCAGATCGGCTGGTGGTCGACCGGGCTTCTCACCCATACGGGCCGCATGTCGATCGTGCTGCCGGCGCTGTCGCTCTCGCTCTTCCAGATCACGCTGGTGATGCGGCTGGTGCGGGCCGAGATGCTGGAAGTGCTGCGCTCGGATTTCATCAAGTTTGCCCGGGCGCGCGGTATCCCGGCCCGCGCCATCCATTTCCGCCACGCGCTGCGCAACTGCCTGATGCCGGTGGTGACGATGACGGCGATGCAGATCGGCGGGCTTATCGCCTTCGCGCTGGTCACTGAAACCGTGTTCCAGTGGCCGGGCATGGGGCTGCTCTTCATCCAGGCTGTCACCTTTGTCGATGTGCCGATCATGGCCGCCTACCTATGCATCGTGGCGCTGATCTTCGTGCTGCTGAACACCATCGTCGATATCACCTACGCGGTGATCGACCCGCGCCTGCGTGGAGCCGAGAAATGACCGATATTCCCGTAACCGCACCGGCCAAGGCGCCGAAAACCCGTACCGGGCAGTTTTTCGACAGCGATCTGTGGTGGAGCTTCAAGAACTCCAAACCCGCAATCGGCGCCGCCATTGCGCTGACCGTGGTGATCCTGGCCGCGATCCTCGCGCCGGTGCTTTCGCCGCAGAACCCTTACGATCTTGCCTCGCTCGAGCTGTGGAACGCCGAACTTCCGCCGGTCTGGATGGAAGGCGGGCAGATGCCCTTCATCCTCGGCACCGATGTGCAGGGGCGCGATATCCTTTCCGGCATCCTTTATGGCACACGGATCTCGATCTTCATCGGGCTGGCCTCGGTGGTGGTTTCGCTGGCGGTGGGGGTGATGGCCGGGTTGACCGCCGGTTATTACGGCGGCTGGGTCGATAACGTGCTGATGCGGGTGGGCGATGTGCTGCTCTCGATCCCGATCATCCTGGTGGCCATTCTGGTGAGTTCGGTGGCGCAGGCCCTGTTGCCGCCCGAATTGCGCGAAGCCGGAATTTCCATCGTGCTGGTGCTGGCCATCGCGCTCTATTCCTGGGTGCAATACGCCCGGGTGGTGCGGGCGCAGACGATGGTGGAACGGCGCAAGGAATATGTGCAGGCTTCGCGGCTGGTGGGCACACCGGCGCGGCGGCTGATGCTGAAACACATCCTGCCCAACACGCTGACGCCGGTGTTCGTGGCCGCGACGCTGAATTTCGGCCTCGCCATCCTGATCGAGGCTACGCTGTCCTTCCTCGGCGTCGGGATGCCGCCGAACCAGCCGTCTCTTGGCACGCTGATCCGGGTTGGCAACCAGTATCTCTTCTCGGGCTCGTGGTGGATCGTGCTCTTCCCCTCGATCCAGCTCTGTATTCTGGTGGTGGCCGTCAACATGCTGGGTGACTGGCTGCGCGACGCGCTGAACCCGAAACTTCGATAAAGGATTACATCGCATGACTTCGCTTCTGATCCGCAACGTCCGCATCATGGATGGAGATGCCGCCGATATCCTGATCCGCGATGGTGCCATTGCCGAGATCGCACCGGGCATCGACGCGCCCGGCATGGCGGCCGAAGATGGCGGCGGGCTGATCGCCCTTCCCGGCCTGGTCGATGCCCATACCCATCTCGACAAATCGCTGATCGGCTGGCCTTGGTACAAGAACGATGTCGGCGGCGGCAGCCTTATGCGCATGATCGAGAACGAGCGCGAGATGAAAAAGCGGTTCGGGATCGACCCGCATGTGCAATCCATGCGCCACGCGCTGAAGACCGTGGCGCGCGGCGGCACCCTGATCCGCAGCCATGTCGATATCGACACCGAAGGTGGGCTGCGTGCGCTGGAAGGCGTGATGGAAACCGCCGAGAAGCTGGCCGATGTGGTCGAGATCGAAACGGTGGCCTTCCCGCAATCCGGCCTGATGATCCGCGAGGGCACGGCCGAGTTGATGGATCAGGCAATGGCGATGGGCGCCGATCTGGTCGGCGGGCTCGACCCGTGCGGGCTCGACCGCGACCCGAAAGGCCATCTCGACACCATCTTCGGGTTGGCCGAGAAGCACGGCAAGGGGATCGACATTCACCTGCACGAACGTGGCGAGCTGGGCCTTTACTCGATGGAGATGATCCTCGACCGGGCCGAGGCGCTGGGGATGACCGGGCTGGTGACGATTTCCCATGCCTTCTGCCTCGGGATGCCGGATTTTCGGCGGGTCGATGCCATGCTCGCACGGCTGGCGGCGCTGGATGTGCGGATCATGACCACCGCGCCCACCTCCTCGCCCGCGCCGATGGTCAAGGAACTCGACGCTCACTGCATAAAGATCGGCGCCGGCAATGATGGCATTCAGGATACCTGGGGCCCCTACGGCAATGGCGACATGTTGGAGCGGGCCAAGTTTGTCGGGCTGCGCAACAACCTACGGATGGATGAGGAGGTGAAACGCGCGCTCGATATCTGCGCCGGCGGCGGCGCCGAGGCGATGGCCAAGCCGCGCCGGGCGCTGGAAGCGGGCGCACCGGGCGATGTCGTCCTAGTCGAAGGCGAAACCGTGGTGCAAGCGGTTGTCACCCACGCGCCGCGTAAGCTGGTGGTCAAGGGCGGGCATGTCACCGCGCGCGATGGCCAAACGCTGGTCGAGGCGCCGTGAATCGCTTTGCCGACATAACGCTGGGCAGCCGTCCGCCGGGCCGCTGGGCGCTTGCGGCGCGCTGGATCGTGGTCGATACCCCTGCCGGTCGCCGGCTCCTGCGCGATGGCGAGGTGGTGATCGAAGGTAATACCGTGCTCCATGCCGGGCCGCGCTTCAAGGGCGAGGTCGCGGCGCGCTATGACATGGGCGAGGCACTGGTCTCTCCTGGCTTCGTCGATCTGGACGCACTTTCCGATCTCGACACCACGTTACTGGCCTTCGACAACTGGCCGGCCGAGAAAAAGGGGCGCGTCTGGCCGCGCTCCTATGTCGAACGCGGGCCTTACGAGATGTATTCGCCCGAAGAACTGGCCTTCCAGAAGCGCTTCGCCTTCGCCCAGTTGCTGCTGAACGGGATCACCAGCGCCGCACCCATCGCCTCGCTTTTCTACCGCGCCTGGGGAGAGACGGTGGCCGAATTCGATGCGGCGGCTGAGGCTGCGCAGGAGCTTGGTCTGCGGGTCTGGCTTGGCCCGGCCTATCGTAGCGGCGGCATGGTGGTGGAAGCCGATGGCCGGATGGTCGCCGAGTTTGACGAGGCGCGGGGGCTAGCCGGGCTTGACGATGCCATCGCCTTCGCCCGCCGTTGGCAGGGTCATGACCTGATCCGCCCGATGCTGGCGCCCGACCGGGTGGAAACCTGCACCGAGGCGCTGTTGCGGCGCACCATGCAGGCGGCCGACGATCTGGATTGCCCGGTGCGGCTGCACATGGCGCAGGGCGCGATGGAGCTGGCCACGGTGCAGGCGCTGCATGGCAAGACGGCGCCGCGCTGGCTTGGCGATATGGGGCTCTTGTCGCCGCGCCTGCTGGCGCCACATGCCACCGTGGCGACCGAGGACGATCTGAAGCGCTATGCCGATGCCGGGGTGACAGTCGTGCATTGCCCGCTGGTCAGCGCCCGCCACGGCGGCGCGCTGCGGTCATTCCGCAAACTCAAGGATATCGGCGTGGGCATTGCCATGGGCACCGATACCGCCCCGCCCGACATGGTGCTAAACTTGGCTGTAGGGATGATGATGTGCCGGATGGTCGAAGGCGATATCACCGCCTGCACCTCGGCCGATTTCTTCGATGCCGCCACGCTTGGCGGTGCCCGGGCACTGGGCCGCGGCGACATCGGCGTGCTGCGTGCAGGCGCCAAGGCCGATATCGCCGTGTTCGATCTGAGCGATGCCGCCATGGCGCCCGCCATCGACCCGGTGCAGACGCTGATCCTTGGCGGCAGCGGGCGAGTAACGCGCGCCACCATCGTCGACGGGCGGCTCTCTATGCGCAATGGTGAAGTGGCCGGGATCGACATGGCTGAGGCTCGCCGCCGCGCCCAGGCGCAGTTCGACGGCATGGTGGCGAAATACCCCGACCGCACCACCGGCCATCCGCCGATCGCCGAAATTTTCCCGCCAACTTATCCGCCGCTGGAAGGGATGCAGCCGTGAAGGAACCCGCCATGATGATGCAAGCCGTTTCCCCACCCGATCCCACCCCGGATGCTGCCGCGCTCGGCGCCGAGGCGGTGCTCGAGGTGTCAAACCTGACGGTCGAGTTTCCCACCAGGCGTGGGGTTCTGACCGCAATCGACAACGTGTCGATGCAGATCGCCCCGGGCGAAATCCTCGGCGTGGTAGGCGAATCCGGGGCCGGGAAATCCATCACCGGGCTGGCGGTTCTGGGGCTGCTGGAAGCGCCGGGGCGGATTGCCGGCGGCGAAATCCACGTCGCCGGGCGGCGGATCGACATGTTGAGCGAAGATGAGTTGACCAAGGTGCGTGGCCGCGAGATGGGCGCGATCTTTCAAGACCCGCTGACCGCGCTCAACCCGCTCTTCACCATCGGCGTACAACTGGTCGAGACCATCCGCCTGCATAGCGGCCTCTCGAAGGAGGCGGCGCGCGACCGGGCACTGACACTCCTGCGCGAGGTTGGCATCCCGGCGCCGCGCGAGCGGCTGTCGCAATATCCGCACCAGTTTTCCGGCGGCATGCGGCAGCGCGTGGTGATCGCGCTGGCCCTCGCCGCCGAACCGGCGCTGATCATTGCTGACGAGCCGACAACTGCGCTCGACGTGTCGATCCAGGCGCAGATCACCGCGCTCTTGCGACGGCTCTGCAAGGATCACCGCACCGGGGTGATGCTGGTCACGCACGATATGGGCGTGATTGCCGAAACCGCGGATCGGGTGGCGGTGATGTATTCCGGCCGCATGGTCGAAACCGGCAGGGTCAAGGATGTGATCCACGATGCACAGCACCCCTATACCAAGGGCCTGATGGCCGCGATCCCGAGCCTGCATGAGAGGGTCGAGACGCTGACCCAGATCGACGGGGCGATGCCCCGGCTCAATGCCCGGCCCGAGGGCTGTGCCTTCAACCCGCGCTGCCCGATGGCGGGGCCGCGCTGCCGCCGGGAAAACCCCGTGCTGGCCCCGGCGGGCCGCAACCAGGCCGCCTGTTTCCTGCATGACGGAGGCACCGAATGACCGCGCAATCGCCAATTCTGACCGTCAGCAACGCCTCGAAGGAATTCGACGTGTCCGCGCCGTGGCTGAACCGTGTGCTCGAACGCAAGCCGAAGCTTTTCGTCAAGGCGGTGGATGATGTGAGTTTCACCGTGCCACGCGGCAGTTGCTTCAGCATTGTTGGCGAATCCGGCTGCGGCAAATCCACCGTCGCGCGGCTGGTGACCGGGCTCTATGCCACCACCGCGGGCGATATCCGTTTCAGTGCTGGGTCCGGGGGCGAGCCGGTGCGGGTGCAGATGATCTTCCAGGACCCGCATTCCAGCCTCAACCCGCGCTGGCGGGTGGGCGACATCATCGCCGAGCCGATCCGGGAGATGAAGCTGCGCGCCAGCGAGGCCGAAACCCGCGAGCGGGTGGAGGAGCTGCTGAGCACGGTCGGGCTTGCCGCCGACGATGCGCGCAACTACCCGCATGAGTTTTCTGGAGGCCAGCGCCAGCGCATTTCGATTGCCCGGGCGCTGGCTTCGGAACCCGAACTGCTGGTCTGCGACGAGCCGACATCGGCGCTCGACGTTTCGGTGCAGGCGCAGATCCTCAACCTGATGCGCCGGCTGCAACAGGAGCTGGGGCTGACCTATCTCTTCATCAGCCACGACCTGAGCGTGGTGCGGCACATGTCCGACACGATTGCGGTGATGTATCTGGGCCGGATCGTCGAGATGGGGCCGGCGGAAAGCCTCTTCAACGCGCCGCAGCACCCCTATTCGCGGCTGCTTCTGGGCACCATCCCCGATATCCACGCACCGCACCGCGACCGGGCGCTGCAATCGGGCGAACCGCCAAGCCCGCTCGATCCGCCCCTTGGCTGTGCCTTTCACCCGCGTTGCGCGCTGGCCAATGAAAGATGCGGCCGTGACCTGCCCGAGCTTCTCTCGGTCGGCGCCGCAACGGTGCGATGCCATGCCGTCGAGGAAGGGCGCGCGCAGGAAACCTCGGTGAGCGAGGCCGTATGATGCAATTCGATTTCACCGAGCTACCACCCGCCGACCGTTACCGGCTGCTCACCAATTTCATCGGCCCACGGCCCATTGCGCTGATCACCACCCGCGCCGAAGCCGGGCACGACAATGCCGCACCGATGAGCTTTTTCAATGTCTTCGCGCATGAGCCGCCGCTGGTCATCGTCGGTTTCAGTGCGAGGCCCGATGGCAGCGAGAAGGATACCATCGGCAATATCCGCCGCACCGGGCAGTTCTGCGTGAACATGGTCGACATGGCACTGGCCGATCAGATGATCCTGTGTGGAGTCAACTTCGCGGCCGATGTCGACGAGCTTGATTTCGCCGGGCTGGAAGCCGCGCCCTGCCGCCAGATCGACGCGTCGCGCATCGCCCGCACACCCTGCGCGATGGAATGCCGGATCGAACGGATCATCGATTATCCGGGGCGTGCCATCGTTATCGGCGAGGTGGTCGAGATGCATGTGCGCGACGATTGCCTCGATGCCGGTGGGCGCTATGTCAACCCGTCGGTCTATCAGCCCATCGCCCGGCTCCATGCCGACAATTACATCGTCAGCGACCGCCAGTTCGAGTTGAAGAAGCCGGCCGCGATGGCGGCCCGCGAAGTGGCGCAGGCGCCGCAGAAAGCCATGGAGCAGCGGTAATGCGCATTCATATCGTCAACCCGAATTCCAGCGCCGGCATGACCGAACAGATCGGCAGTGTCGCGGCACGCTATGTCTCGCCTGGCACCACGCTCGACGTTACCCGCGCCGCTGCCGCACCCGCCTCGATTGAGGGCTATACCGACGAGGCGGTTTCGGTGCCGCTGATGCTGGAAGAGATCCGCGGCGCCGAGGCGCGCGGCGCCGATGCCCATGTCATCGCCTGTTTCGACGATCCCGGCATCGCCGCTGCACGCGAGGTGGCCGAAAAACCGGTGATCGGAATCTGCGAGGCTTCGGTGAAGGTGGCGCTGCTGCTCAGCAGTCGGTTCTCGGTAGTGACCACGCTGCCGCGGTCGATCCCGATCATCGAGGACCTGGTTGAGGCCTATGGCGCCGGGCGGCGCTGCCGCCGGGTGCGCGCCATCGACATGCCGGTGCTGGCGATCGAGGAGAACCCGGAACAGACGGTGCGGCTTCTGGCTGCTGAGATTGCCGTGGCAAGGCGCGAGGACGGGGCCGAGGCCATCGTGCTGGGCTGTGCCGGGATGACCGATCTGTGCAACCGGCTCAGCGCCGAGACCGGGGTGCTGGTGATTGACGGGGTGACGGCTGGGGTACGTCTGGCCGAAGCGGTGGTCGGGATGGGATATCGGACTTCGAAACTGGGAGCCTACGCGGCGCCGCTGGCCAAGGCAGGCGGCTTCGGGCAGGCTGTGGCCTGACCCGCAGTCGCCCGGGGGTATGGCCGCGCCGCCAAATACACTCTGTCATACCGATGCCGCCCGCCCAATCGCTGTCGCCTATCAGACCCCGCAAGAGGTGACGCAGGGTGAGCAGACCCAGACCATCGTGCCCAGCACCTTCGAGGATGCTCTTGTCCTCACCAACCCAAAAGCCGTGACGGACGCCGCAGCGGCAGAGCTTTCCTGCCGCATGACCCGTGCCTTTGCCGAATTCATCGCTGAGGCTCAGGACCCTGAAGACCTCGCCAAAGCGCTCTTTGATCGGTTGGCAAAAAAACCGGAAAAGGCTGCCTTCGCACTGGACCTCCTTTATATTGAGGACATTAAAACGCTGCGCGCGCCGCCCTATATCAACACTGGCCTGACTTGGCTCGCAGGCCAGCTGAAGGGCGGGGAGGGTGCGGCGTGACAGACGTGACTGACGACACCCGCGACGCTGCCGCTGACGCGACTACCCGCCGTTTGCTTTGCCTCGGCCCCCGTGTACGACACCACTGGTGAGATCATTAACCTGAGCCATCATTGGGCGTATGAGGTCGCGGTGCCCGCTTCGTGCGCACAATAGCCTTATGTATCGAGGCCGGCCCCAAAGTCGATCTTGTTGGCGACGCCGAACTGACAGTTTTCGGACTGGTCTTTTCCGATCGTGCGGAGGGTCGCGATCCCTGCGAGAGCCGACTTGGCAGCGGCGCGCCGTTGATCCTGCCGGCCCCCCCGTGACAGATACGCCGCTACTCCTCCCCGTCGTCCGTATCCATCGCCGGATCCTCGTCGCCGACCGGGCCAAGCGCCGCGCGTGACATCTCTGGCGGCACGGGCGGCGCGGTATCGGAGACCGGCGTCAGGGGCAGCGGTTCATAATCCGGGTCGGTCTCGGTTCCCAGTGTGACGGTGACCAGATAGGGCAATCCCGTCACCGTATCCGCCACATGGAACGTAAGCGCATCGCCCTCTCGCGCGGGACTGGCGATCGTATCGAAATCGGGCGTGCCGAAATCGCGCAACCGGAATACGTTCTGCTGCCAGGGCTGGTCGGGGTCCTCCGAGGCGAGCCGCTTGCGATAATCGTCCTCGAACCGTTTCTGATCGAGGATCAAACGATAGGATCCGTCCTCCAGGACCATCAGCGCTTCGGCCAAGTCGGCGGCCGGAACATCGGGCGCCCGCGCCTGCAAGCTCGCCCGTGTCGATACTTGCTCGCTGTCGTTGATGACGACGACTGGTCCGGTCTCGGCCAGTTGATACGCAATACTGTCTGCCATGGTCAGTCTCCCGGCCTATTTCATGATTTGCCATTCGCGGTCGATCCAGTCCTTGGACGGCGCGAGCCGCATCGACCCCGGTGGATCCGTACGCTGCCACAGCATGGGTTTTCCACTGATCGGATCAGGCGCCACGACAAAGAACGTGTGGTCCTCTCCGCTCCCCCAATTGGTGTCCGCCAACACAACCTGCGGGTCGGAAAGACCGCTGGCCAGCGTCCCCTGCAGTGCGCCTTTCACATAGTCCACGTTCAGACCGTCTGTCCCAATCCCCTCGCAGAGTTCCGCGATCATCTTGGGACGCATGCCAGCCTCCGGCCTCATTTTCCTTGCAGCCTTCTGAAACTGCGACAGACGTTTCCGGTAGCGCTTGACAGAATCTTCCTCCCGTTTGGGATCGTCGACGAGACCCTGGTACACCTCGGCGATTTTCGCGATACAGCGATCATATTGCCGCAGGGTTTCGTCCAGATCGAGCGCGGTGGTCGCGATTCGCGCGCCAGGTTCGGTAAGCTTTGTCCTGATCTTGTCGGCGGTGGTCCCGTCGCCATCCATCAATGCCTTCATCGTCGGATGGTTCGGCAACAAGTTGAACCCGTGCACGCCGGGTGTCTGCACGAGCAGCATGTCCGGCGGCGCGTCGCCGAGATTGTCGATCAGACCGCCCAGAACCGCCGTGGTGCGGGCGCCGATCTTTTCCGGCGTGTCCGACAGTTCCGAGGATTTCGCCAGGGCGGTGACCGGGTTGGTGTTGCCGTGGATCGTGGTCAGGGATTCGACGAAGCTGCCGCCGGATTTCAGCAGCCAGGGCGGATTGCCGGGCGGGTCCGTGTTCAGCAGGTCGTCCATGCTCTTCATGTAATGATCGTCCACGACCTTTTCGATCGCCTGGCGCTCGCTCTCCTCGGACGGGTCGCCAAAGGCGGTCAGGGTCATTTCAAGAACCTTGTCGCGGTATTTCTCGCGGCTTTCGATGACGGTGCCGTCGGTGGCCACCAGCACATAGCGGCCGCGGGAACTGTGGCCATCGGACGCTGTCGAAGGGTTTTCGACCATGGGATCATAGGTCGTCGTGAACCCGGTCTTGATCGCCGTCAGAGCTCTGACGCTGGAATTCCCCACATGAGTCGGATCAAGCGTCTTCTTCAGCTCTTCCTGAAGGTGATATGTCGCCGTCTGGGCCTTGTTGCCGATATCCTTCTTGAGGCTCATCGCATCGTTGCGCCCCATGGCGGTGGCGATGCTGTATTCGAGACAGCGGATCAAGGGGTCTTCGCCCGGCGGCAGGTTGGTGACCACCTGGGTCTTGGTGCCGTCGCCGCTGGTAAAGGTGCCGTCTTCAGTGATCTCGCGGAATTTCTTGAGCGTGGTCAATGGATCGGATTCGCGCATGTTGCGCAGCGGTGCCGTGGCAAAACACGACCCGACCGGTCCCTGGTCGACCGATTGCAGCATGCTGGCCAGGATGGCGGTCTGGGTCTCGGTCTTTGTCGGCGTCCCCTCGGTGCCGACGGATCTGCCGACCAGCAGCTTGCCCGCATCCGTGCTGGGCGCATCCACGCCCTCCAGGACATCGTTGGCATCCGTCGCATCGTCGCCATCGGTGAAGACATGCAGCGTTTCAAGGACATGGGCATTGAGCGCGGGGGTGGGCGCCGCCATCGCATCGGGATGGAACAGCATGTGTCCGATCGCCAGTTTGGACTTGTCGGTGTCGGCATTGAACCGTCCGTTGTCCAGCAAGGCGCCGGCAACGGCGACGCTGCGCTTCTGGCCCCGCGCGGACGGGCTGTCTTCGGACCCGTCCGGCAGGGCGCCGGTGGCCCGCAGCCCGCCGGAAGCGACATAGTCATCGAGACGGGCAAAGTAATCCGGCCCGCAGGTTCCGCCCATCGCAAGCACCTGCATCGCATAGGCCGACACGTCCAAACCGTCCGGCGGCGGGGCGCCATCCTTGTCGGCGAAATTGTTCTCGATCTGTTTGGAAACAAGCGGGATCGCGTTCGCGACAGCGGTCGGGTCGATCGCGGTTGCCGCAATGTCTATGGTCTGCCAGGTCAGCTTCGGATTGACCTGAAACCCTTCGATCAGGGCCGCGACGGCCTTGTCCGGGAGTTTGGGTCCAGCTTTCCCCGAAAGCGGTCCGTCGGTCAGGGCTTTTTTCAGCATCACGGTGCCGACCAGGGCATCGACCGTCTTCTTCTTCTCGGCTGCGTCCTTCTCGGCCTTTTCGAGTTCTTCCGTCGCCTTGGCCGTGGCCTTCTTGTTCTTCGCCTTGATCAGCGAAGCCCTGGCTTTTTCGACGGCCTTCAGCGCCTTCTGATAGTCGCTGTCGGCGCCGGTCAGCCGCTTGCTGGTGATTTCTCCGCCTCCGGTCACGAGATCGAACGCGAGAAACGCCGCCTTGGCGGCCTCCTTCGCTTCGCCTTGCGCAGCGGCGGACTTGCCGATCAGGTCATTCACCTGTTCCTGCGATCCGGTCTTGCCGGCAGTGGCGACAAGTTCCTTGACGCTGGGCGCGGATGCCCCCTCAAGCGTCGAAATGCTTTTCTTGCCAGAGAACAGGTCCCCGAAGAGGGAGACGTCCAATTCCTGCGTTTCGACGTCGTCCTCGCCTCCAGAGCCGGGATCCTTGACGGACAGAATGAAGGTCTCGATGAATCTGCGTTGTTCGGCGGTCAATACGTCGCTCGTCAAGAGTCGGTCCTCCGCGGCTAGAAAGAACGATACCCTGCCATCCCATAGGAGAAATATCTGCCGTGCAGGTTGCCCGCGATCGCAGATCCAATCAACCCTGCAGCGAGCAGCTTTCCGACCGCGCCGGATCTTTGATCCCGCGGCTGACACTTAACGATACAAAGGAATTTTGTTCAACTTGAGGTTTATCCGCGCCTTGCCGCACGCAGGTCCAAGGTTCGGGCGGTCGCGATGCGGCGTCCGCGGGTAAGGCGCGTGAGCCGGAAACGAAACTCGGATATTACACAAGTATTTAACCGACATTCCCCACCTTGTTGCACGGACGACCGGAGTCGGCTACCGGTTCGTGCTGCATTGGTAGGGTTGAGCATGGATGCCGCACAAATTCAATTCCGCACGCCGGGACAAGTTCGCGGCGGCGAAGTTCCGTGTCACGAACTGGGCCGAGTATAACGAAGCGCGGCGATGTGACGGTCTGGTTTGACGATGGCGCGGCCGGGGCCGGATTTCTCAACCCTATCGCGGCGGAGCGGAGGGTTGTAAATCGTGCAGGACGGCTGCGGGACTAGCGGCCCGATCACGCTGATCGTGGACAGCATGGGGCTGAAGATCCACCGTGGCTCCGGCTGGTGTTCAGACAAGCATGGCACGGATAACCCCGGCCGCCCGGACGGCGATCCGCACCTGGCCCGGGCCGGCATGCGGTTCCTCGGCCTCGACGACTTTCAGGACCTCAGGCCCGCCATACTCACTGAACTGAACTGCTTTCATGATGTTTTCCTTTGAATCTAGAGATCCGGTTGGGCGATGTCGGGTACGGCTTCAGGCGAATGTCAGCTCTTTGACGGCGGCACGCACCGTTTCGGCCCAGGGCGTGGTCGGCCGGCCGATCAGGCGTTGCAGCGTGTGGCTGTCGTCCTGAAGCGCCCCCTTCGCCGCACTGGCATCGCTGTCGGCGAGCATGGCCGCGATCGGGCCCGGCAAACCCGCGCTCTCCAGCGCCCCGGCAAACTCGACCTCGCCCATGTCGACATAGGCGACGGGCTTGCCGGCAGCGCTGGCAATCTCGGCAGCAAACTCGGCCATTGAATAGCTTTCATCCCCGGCCAGCTCGTAGACGGCGCCATGCTCGGGCGTTTCAGCAGTCAGAACGGCAACGGCGGCTTCGGCGTAGTCCTGCCGCGCCGCGCTGGAGAAACGTCCTTCTCCTGCCGAACCGATATAGGCGCCATGTTCCAGTGCGGGGGCGATCGAGGCGGTCTTGTTCTCTGTGTACCAACCGTTGCGCAAGAACGCGTGGGGGATGCCAGAAGCCTTGATCGCCTCTTCCGTCGCCTTGTGCTCGGCGGCGAGGCCGATCGGGGTGCTGTCGGCCCTCAGAATGGACGTATAGACGAGAAAGCCGACGCCTGCCGCTTTTGCGGCGTCTATGGCGTTCTTGTGCTGGGCGGTACGTTTGCCGACTTCGGACGCGGAGATCAGAAGCAGGCGGTCGATGCCCTTGAAGGCCAGTTCGAGCGCAACCGGGTCGTCGTAGTCGCCAATGCGCACCTCGATGTTCAATGCCTCAAGGGGAGCTGCGGATTCCGGTCGTCTGACCAGCGCGGCAACGTTTTCTGCCGGCACCTTCTTCACCAGATCGGCAAGGACAAGGCTGCCGAGTTGGCCCGAAGCGCCGGTGACGAGGTATTTGGCTGTCTGGTCTGACATGGTTGGTATCCTTCACGCTTTGCACATGGTGTAGAAATGGGGTATGGTCTCTTTCAGTTACCCACTCCCGTGAGGAATTGTAAGGAGGCAGTTTCAGATGACCAGGGAACAGGAAAGTAACCTCCCTGACGTCCCCGAAGGGATCATCCGCCACTTCGAGGCCTGGCAGGCCGAGGGTGTCGACGCCTCGAACTGCCCGGTACGTGACGTGCTGGACCGCACCGGCGACAAATGGTCGGTGCTGATCCTCATGCTGCTTGCGCGGGAGCCGAAGCGGTTCAGCGCACTGAACAAGGCGGTCGGCGACATTTCCAAGCGGATGCTGACCCAGACGCTGAGATCGCTGCAGCGTGATGGCCTGGTGGATAGGACCGTCTATCCGACCACGCCGCCGATGGTCGATTATCGCCTGACGGATCTCGGTCGCTCGGTGTTGGAACCGCTGGCCGGGCTGATTGTCTGGGCCGACAAACGCCATGAAGATATCCGCAAGGCGCGCGAAGCGTTCGACCGGGAAGAGGCCATGGCCGCTCAGCTATCGGTATGAGCCGCGCCGATCTGATCCCACAAGACAAACCGGGCAATCGATCGCCTGATTTCCGGCTCCCCCGAACGGGCCGACCTGCTGTCGGTAAGGAGCCCCTCCGGTCTTTGCCTTCCTGCCGCGAGAAAGTGAAAGCTGGCCTTGGGTCCGGTTGGATCCGGAGAAGGCGGGAAAGGGGTCTGGCAGGGTTCCGAAGGGATCCTGCCTCTCCCCAAATTGGGATTGCTTTCCCAAACCGTCCTTCGATCCGCGCGCGGCTACCGTGCGCTTCCCCAGAGATCGGAGACCACACATGGCCAGATCAAAGCCCAGGTTCGACGCCGCAGCGTCGATCACCAACGAACTCATCGAGATCATCGACCGGGGGGTGCTGCCCTGGCGCAAACCCTGGCGGGTCGGTGGCAGTTCGGTGCCCCTCCGCCAGAACGGCGAGCCCTACCAGGGCATCAACAACTTCCTGCTGACCATCCGTACCATGATGGCCGGATATTCCTCGCCCTACTGGATGACGCTGAGGCAGGCGAACGCGCTTGATGCGAAGATCATCAAGGGCTCAAAATCGTCGGTTGTCGTCTACTACGGCACCACCGAACGGGGCAGCGAGGACGGCGCCCACGAAGACGAAGCGGACACGGATGATCCCAAAACGATCCCCTTCATGAAGTCCTACCGCGTCTTCAATGCGGAACAGATCGAGGGCTTGGACGCCCGGTTCCATCCCGAGCCTCCGGACGCGCGGGAATATCCCGAACGCGCTCCGATCCCGCATATGCAGGCCTTCTTGGAGGCGGTCGGCGCGACAGTCAGTTTTTCGGGCCGGGAAGCTTGTTACGTTCCCGCACTCGACAAGATCTACCTGCCGCCGATCGAGCTCTTCGAGAACCCACTCAATTTCTACGCCGTCTGGGGGCACGAGCTGGGTCACTGGACGAAACCCCGGCATCGTCTCAACCGCAGCTATGGCGATGCGCGGTTCGGCAACACCGCCTACGCACGGGAAGAGATCGTGGCCGAGCTCTGCACGGTGTTTCTGGGTCAGAAGCTTGGGTTCTCCGCGCATACGCTGGAGCTGAACGCGGCCTATCTCGACAACTGGGTGCGGGCGCTTCGCTCGGACAAGCGGGCGATCTTCAAGCATGCGGCGGATGCGCAGCGCGCCTGCGACTATCTCGTCGCCGCGTCGAAGGCGGGGCAGGGGGAACAGGCCGCCTGAGGCCGGGGCTGTTCCGGCTGGCAGGGCGTGGTGAAAGGAAAAGCTGGCTTCGGGTCTGGTGGTTTCAACCCATTTGGAAAGGACAGACCCATGAGCCATGCCGAATCCGTAGAATTTCCCCGACCGAATGCCACCGTCATCGCCGCGCAGAACGACGCCTTCCGCCGGTCTGCCTGTCTCGGCATTGCGCCCGATCAACCGATCCAGGGGCGAATGCATGTGACACGGTCATTGATGGAGGCCGGCGATGGTTTCATGGCCGAGGCGGTGAAGGCCACGGGCGAATTCGACACCTTCGAGCCTGAGAATGATCCCGAGGGCTGGCACGATTTCGGGGCGGTCACGATCCGCGGCGAAACCGTGTTCTGGAAAGTGGATCTCTACGAGGCCGACTCCGACTTTCGTTACGGTGCCGAGGCGCCCGACAACCCCAAGACCATCACGCGTGTACTGACCATCATGATGGCGCATGACTGGTAGGGTGAAGCTCACCTCCCTTTTCAACACCGACAGGCCCGCTGACCCTCCGAAAGGAAAAGCGGGCCTGTTGTCCTTGTGAGCAGTTTTCGAGCTGATTGGATCGCCTTTCGCTCCCGAACGCGTTTGCCGTGCAAACGCTGCCTCGGGTGCGACGGCGATGCGCAAGATCAGGTTGGTTCGAAAACGCTCGCGGTTCCCGGATCCGGGGATCGGTCAGGCCGCCCGGGAAGTCCGGGTGGCGCAGAACCCAGAAAAGGACATCCCATGACACAAGCCCTCAAGCCCATCTCCGTCGCCATCGGCGATCTCGCCGCCCATCCCGCGAACGTGCGAAGCAGGTCGCCGGAGAGCTACGCCTCCGAGAACATCGCGCATCTGAAGGCCAGCATCGCCGTGCTGGGTCTTCTTCAGCCGCTGCTCGTTCAGAAGATCGATGGCAAGTTCGGGGTGCTGGCCGGCGGCCGGCGCCATGCGGCGCTCCTGGAGCTTGTCGCGGACAAGGCGGCCAGGGGGTTCACCAATCGCACCAAGATCGACTGCCGCCTGGTTCCCGACGATTGCGATGTGACCACCGCGCTGTCGCTCGCCGAGAATATCACCCAGGCCCCGATGAACGCGATCGACGAGTTCGAGGCCTTCGCGCGGATGATGGAAGTCGACGGTCAGACCCCCGAGACCATCGCCAGGATCTTCGGCACCACGGTCGCCGCCGTGAAAGGCCGTCTGCGCTACGGGCTGATCCATCCCGACATCCGCGCCGCGGCCCGCGCCAAGTCGATCACGCTCGACACGATGAAGGCCTTTGCGGATCACCCGAGCCAGGAGGTGCAGCGCGAGGTCTTCGAGGCGCTGTCGAAAGAGGACAGCTATCCTCAGGCCTATACGGTCCGACAGGCATTGAAGACCCGTGGTGTGCAGGTCAGCGACGATATCGGGGCTTTCGTGCGGAAGGACTACGAGGCACGCGGCGGTGCCATCGCGGCCGATCTCCTCGAAGAGCACTCGGTGCTCGAAGATTCCGAACTGGTCGAGACGATCCTCCTCGAAAAACTCGCCGCTGCTGCCGAAGAGGCGCGGGCAGAGATGGGCTTTGCCTGGGCCGATGCGGTGATCCGCTACGATTACGCCGCAATGGCGGACTATGGCCGGGTCTATCCGGGTCCGGTCGAACCCGATGAGGAGGGTCAGAAGCGTCTGGACGAGATCACCGCCGGGCTTGAGAAACTCGAGCGCGAGATGGAGAACGAAGAGCTCGAGGACGAGGCGTACAATGAACTCTACGAACGCGTGGACGAGTTGGAGGCAGAGGCACGGGAACTGCAGGAGGCCTATGGCGCCGAGGATCTTGCCCGATCCGGCGTGATCGCCTCCTGGTCGCACGGCAAGATCTCCCTGCATGTCGGAATGGTGCGCCCCGAAAACAAGGCGGAGAGCTCCGGCAAGACTTCCGCCGCGCCGGGCGAGAGTGGCGCAGCGGCCTCGGACGAGATCACCTATCCCGCTTCGCTGACCGAGGACCTGAAGACCGAGCGGGCGATGGCGCTCGGTGCGGCCATGGCGATGCATCCGGAGGCCACGCTCGACCTCACGCTCTTCAAGCTGGTCACCGATGTGCTGGGTCACGGCATGGGCGTCACCCAGGCGATCAAGGTCGATACCCGCCAGGAATATCGTAATCACGCGAAGATGGACGAGATCGACGGAACCTCGCTCGAGCAGGTCGCCGAAGCCCATGACGCGCTCGATCTGTCCTGGGCGGATGACGCGAGATCCCCCGCCGACCAGTTCGCGCTTTTCCGGGCGCTCGGTGCGGGCGAGAAGGCGAAACTCGTGGCCTATGCCACGGCGGCGACCACGCAATCCTGCCTCAAACGGGACCGGCAGCGCGACAGCCTGATGCATGACTTCGAGATCGAGATCATGCCGGACATCCGGGCGCACTGGACGCCGAACGCGGCGCTCTGGGGCCGCTTCAAGAAGGCGTGGCTCCTGAAGATCCTCGGCGAGGAACTCGGACTCGCGCAGGAGGCGGTGACACTGGCCTCCTCGACCAAGAAGGAGGTCGTCGCCTTCTGCGACAGGCTCTTCGCCGAGCCTTTCGCCACGCTGACGGATGCGCAGCGGGCGGCAGTCGCGGCCTGGTGCCCGCCGATGATGCAGACGGCGGGCATTGAGGTCAACGAAACCGTCGAGGCCAAAACGGCTGAAGATGAAACCGGGGTCGCCAAAGCGGCCTGATCAAGCAGTCGCCCCGCACCGCAGCGCCGGTGCGGGGCGCACTTCTCTCAAACGCACAGGAAAACACCATGTCCCTTCTCAGTTTCACCGCGACCAGCGTCGCGGCGCAGATCGCGCATGCGCGCGCCTGTTCCACCTTCCTGCCCAACTGGAACGGGCCGGTCGGCAATCCCGCCCTGATCCTGATCGTCGGCAATGGCGTCCATCTGCGCTCCAATGGCATCGACGGTTCGACCACGCGGATCGTCACCACCAAACACACCGATCCCTCCTACGCTTTCGCCGAGGGCATCAACCCGTTCCGCGATACGGATTGGATGGCGGCGCGGCAGGCGGCGTTTCGCGATCTGACCGGCCAGTTCTACATCGACATTCTCGATGACGTGCAGATGCTCATCGAC
Source organism: Sedimentitalea xiamensis (assembly GCF_030164465.1). Lineage (GTDB taxonomy): Bacteria > Pseudomonadota > Alphaproteobacteria > Rhodobacterales > Rhodobacteraceae > Sedimentitalea > Sedimentitalea xiamensis. The sequence continues at coordinate 6,929 of NZ_JASNJE010000036.1, read as the reverse complement.
CGTGGTCATGACACCATTCGGCTGGCGACCGACGGCCACACGATCCGCGTCTTCCTGCGCCGCGCCGCCGACTACCTGATCGGCGGCACCTATGATGTCCCCTCCGGACTCGGCGGCACCTTCCGGGTGATCCTCAAGGATGCCAGCGATACCCATGCGATCGTACAGAACTCAGGGAATTGCGAGGATTTCGACGAGATGCTGTCTTACCGGGTGCCGCTCGACGCGCTGATCGAGATCGATGACCGGAGGGCGGCATAGTGGGCTGGGTCTTCTATACTGATCGCCGCGTGAAGAGCTACGCGGATGAGAAAGCGGAAATCGCCCGGCTCTGCACTTTCGAGACGGATACGCGCAAGACGGTGCTGCTCAAGGCCTGCAAGGTCGGGTCGACCTGGTATGCCGCCGCCAAGGTCATGAATATCGACGGTACACCGGTCGAGGACAAAACCTATGTGACCGATGCGGACGGGTCGATCGCCTTCGGGGCCGTCTTCCTGACGCGTTACGATGATGGCTGCTGGGGCTACAAGAACATGGAGGAGAGCGCCGGGCCGGTGGAGTCGCGGGCGCCGCTCAGTCTTCTGGCGCTGCTCTCCGAGTTGAAGGATCCCGAGAGCCATGCCCATGCATGGCGCCAGCGCTGCAGGGATTGGGCGGCGATCCCGGACTACGATGAGGGTGACAAGATCAAACTGGCTGCGCCGGTGACACTGACCGATGGCAGCACCTGCCAGATCGTGACCGCCACCCACTACTGGCGCGGAGGGCAAAAGCGCCGGTGCTACCGCATCGAGGAAACCGGCGGCCTCGTGCGTCTGTCCAAGGGCTCGCTTGCAGGATCGGAACTCCTGAGTTCTGCTAAGGGCGCGGCAAGCCCGGTCCTGGCGGAGTTCTTCAGCGCGAAGAGATCGTGAAACCTGCCTTTCATGCAGGCAACCGCTAACTTGGAAGCGCAACGTATATGAGATACGTCTATTTGGATCCAAGGAGAGCAAACGGTGCCCGCCAAGACACCCGATCCCGACGCATATGACACCTGGTTCCGCGCCAAGGTGCAGGAGGCGCTGGATGATCCACGCCCGGCAACATCACAGGCTCGAGCAATGGAACAGGCGCAGGTTGCTCTTGATGTGACCGACATGCCCGAAGAACTGGGTAATCTCCTGGACAAAGGTATCGATGAGCATCTTCACGGCCGACCTGCCGGCCCGCGCGATCTCCCCAAATCTTGACTTTCTGGCCCCTGCCGTATATACATCTGTATAACCTGAGCGAGGCCTCCCATGATCGAAGCCAAGATCCGCAAAGTCGGCAATTCCGCTGTTATGACGCTCAGCACCGAAATGCTTGCCCTGCTTGATGCCAAGGAGGGCGATACGCTCTACGCGGTGCGCACGGATGACGGCGGATTGAAGCTGATGACAGAGAACCCCGAACTACAAGCCGCATTGAATGCGGCGGAAGCTGTCATGGACGAGAACCGCGACCTGCTCCAGGCGCTTGCATGACCGAATGGGTCTGGGTGCCACTGCCGGCCCTCCATGTTATCCACGATCGCCAGATCGCCCGGCACGGCGGTGCATCCGGTACCCGCAATCCGGCCCTTCTCGAAAGCGCGATAGCCCGTCCTTTGAACCAGGCGGGCCATGGCGATCCTGATGCCTATGCGCTTGCCGCAGCCTACGCCTTCGGTGTCGCCAAGGCTCATGCGTTCGTCGACGGCAACAAACGCATGGCCTTCGTGGCCGCATTCACATTTCTGCGGCTCAATGGCATTGCCATCCGCCCCGAACCCGCAATCGGTGTTCGGATGATGGAAGATCTCGCATCCGATAAGGTCAGCGAGGACGACTTCGCGGCCTGGCTGCGCTCGCTCGGTTCTGGGTGATCCGTCCCGCCGAAGTTTTTGCCGCTCGGGTCTTCTAACCTCCCCACCAACTTTTTGAACGCAGCCGTGCACCCGAAAGGAGAAAGGGGGCTTCTTGTCCTTTGGAACTCAAACCCAGACCCAAAGGACAGATGACATGACCGACCGTTGCCCGGACCTCGCTTCCAACATTCCATCGAAACCACAGCTTCTGCGGGCCCTGTCACAGATCGCCAGGGAGATCGAAGACCAGCCCCTCAGAAGCTCGTCGCTGGCGCGGATCATGCGCGAGACCTTCGGTGGCAGCGATGCCGGCGGCGCGTGGTCCTGGCGCATGGCCTATGACGTGATGCAGGCCGCAGCCGTGATGCAGGTTTTGCAGGGCAGCGATCCGGACGCCATCGCATCCGCCAAAATGCTCGCCACGCGGCTCCTGACGGAGACGCGGCGCTCCGAGCAGCAGATCCGTCTGCAGCAATTTTCCACCCCGCTGGCCTATGCAGCCCTGGTCACGCGTGCCGCTGCCATCCGCCCCGGCGAAACTGTCCTCGAACCCTCGGCCGGGACCGGCGCACTGGCCGGTTTCGCCGTCCGCGCCGGCGGCACGCCAGTGCTCAACGAGATCGACCCCTTCCGCATAGCACTTCTTGAGGCGATCTTTGACACGCAGGTGACCGGCTTCGACGCCGAACATATCGACGACCTGCTGGCGGTGCCCGAGCTTCCCGGCGTCATCGTGATGAATCCGCCCTTCGCCTCCTCGGTTGACCGGTCGCGGGACAGGCATATCGCGGCGAAACATCTGATCGGTGCCGCCAAACGCCTCGCGCCGGGTGGACGACTCGTCGCGATCATGCCGATGGGATTTTCGCCAGAACGTGACGCGGCGCATTGGGCGCGGGCCTCAGCTATTGCAAAGCCTCGCCTCGCGCTCACGATCCCCGGCCGTGTTTACGCCAAGCTCGGCACCACCGTCGAAACCCAGCTCATGGTTTTCGACAAGGTGCAGGAGGAGGTGGAGATCGTTCGCGCGGCTGTCGGCGATCTGGATGCGGCGCGGCAAATCATCGATGATATCGCCGCGGCCCGACCGGGCGCTCCTATGCTCCATGCCAGTGCACAGAACCGGCCCGTCATACGGCGGAGCGGCTCTTCCGCCGTGCGCAAGCGCCCGGTCGCTGCAACCTCCTCCGCCAAACCGACAACCCACGCCGCCATCCCGCTGGCCTTCACCAGCCTCGACACGCCCCGCGAGAACACGCCCGTTTCCGACATCTATGCCCGCTATCGTCCGCAGCGGATCGAGATCGCGGGGGCACAGGAACATGCCCGGTCGACCGTTGCACTCCAGTCCTGGGCCATGCTGACCGACTACCTGGCTCTGAACGCCGTCCACGAACGGGTCGAGGTGTTTCGGGTGCTGCTGCTGGACCGGAAAAACAGGCTGATCCGCGACAGGGTCATGACCCGTGGCAGCATCGATCACGTCTCGGTCTATGTCAGCGAGGTGCTCCGAGCCGCCCTCGTTCTCGACGCCTCTGCCATCATCATGTGCCACAACCACCCCTCGGGCGATCCTGAGCCGAGCCAGGCGGACATCGAGTTGACCGGCAGGATCGTCGCGGCCTGCAAGGTGATGGAGATCGTTGTCCACGATCACATCATCGTCGGCTTCGGGCGGGAGAAGACCGCGTTCAGCATGAGGGCGGCGGGCCTGCTGTCCGACTAGTAGTCCATGAAGGTGCGCCGTTTGGAAGCCAGTTTCATCCAGTCCCGGCCGCCGAAGGCCACGAGCGCGAGATAGATCTGGCCAACCTCCGCATCCGGTCTGAAAACGATGGTCAGGCGATGGCCGGACCCGCCATGGCGCACGAGCCAGCCTTCGAGCTTTCCCTCAAGACGGGCACCGGATGTCGGATTGTCTGCGATCGATTGCAGCAAGGCATCGACTTCATCCAGACGCTGAAGGGCTGCTCCGGTGTCGCCTTGGGTGACTTCGACAATGTGGTCGATGATGCCGATGAGATCCCGCTCGAAGAACGGATGCCGGACGAACCGCATCAGGTCTTGCGGGTCATCGCGACCAGATGCGCACGCGCGCCGGCCGTGACATCGCAGGCGTCCCCGACCGGCTCCCATTGATCGAGCGGCAGGGACAGGCGCCGCTCGAGTTCCGCTTCGAGCACCGCCCGTTCGCGCTCACGTTCTGCCTTGGCCTTTGCCAGCTCCCCCGAAACCGCCGCGCTCACATTGGGATACTCCCCGGCTTCGACCAGCTCCCTGGCGAAAGCGTAGGCGGTATCGGTAAAGCTGACGGATTGCTTTTGAACGCTCATGGCAGACTCCTTGGTGCTCCAATAGAGTACCGGATTTTGCGATGTCTCGCAAGCCGGTCAGCCCGACCGAGGGAAGCGCCCCCTGCCTGACGGCCTCCCCCGCTCGGCTGCGCGTGTCGCAGGGGAGATATCGGCCCCTGGCCGATCGCGCATTCGGCCATGCGGCCTCACCGCGGCGTTGCGCCCGGCATCCCGGTTTGCCCGTCTCGCGAGCACGTTGCTCCCCGGCCGCTTCGCCAGATTGCGCTCCGGTCTGTTTTGGCCCAAGGCCAAAACGATCCCGCCGCTCCATCTGTCTCCCGCGTCCGGGCAGCACCCTTTGCCTGCTCGCGTCGGGCAAACCTACCGTCAAAACACACACACATGAGTGCGGAAGCATATCCTCCGGATGACCGCACCGCCGACAAGATCGGTGCATTGGCAAAATCCCATGACGGATCAGAGATCGCGGAGACCGCGCTCGAAGAGGCTCAGGCCCGCTTCCTGCACCTGCGGGAGATCGTCGGCGCCATCGAGACGATGTCCGAGGCGGCGGCGGAATGCTACGAGGTCGAGACCGGCCACGCCTTCATCCCGGCCGCAGGCTCCCGCGCAAGTGTTCGCGCACAGGAGACCGGGGCGGTCTTCGAGGCAAGGCAGCTCCTGGAGCAGCATGACCGGGAGACGGCCGCGAAGTCGAAGGTGGAGGGCCCCCCCTGATCGTCTCGGGCGCCACCGACTGGACCGATATCGATGTCATCTTCAATACGCTCGACAAGGTTCGGGAGCGTATCCGGCAGAACCGCAATCAGGAGATCTTCCTCTGCCACAAGGGCGGCAAGCATGGCGCCGAGATGATCGCGGCCCGCTGGGCCCGGGCGCGCGGCGTCGCGCAGGCGCGCTTCGATCCGCGCTGGTCCGCGCATGGACGTGCCGCCCCCTTCAAATGCAATGATGAGATGCTGGACGACAAGTTCGCGGCGACGGGCGTCGTGCTCTTCGGCGGCAACGGCGTTGCGCTGAATCTCGGGCAGAAGGCCGAGGCGAAGGGGCTCACCGTCATGCGGGTCGCGGACCCGGCGAAGACACCGGCAGATGGGTGAGTGTGAGAGGGTCGCCTTCGGGCGGCCCTTTCGTCGTTTCAAATGGGCGTGGTGGTGTCTTAAGCGTTTTGCCTATCAATTTTAAGTTTTGATAGGTATATGCATGCCAAGCAAAACTTGGAAGTGATTGGCATGACTCCACTCAGTAGCATCGCGATGAGCGCCTATACCGATCTGGTGCGCCTCCTGAAGGATGACGCCTTGTCCGATGTGGAAGGCAAACCAACGCTGAAAGAACGTGGTGACAAGGCTTATTGGTACGCGGCTCGACGTGTTGGGACGGAGATGCGGTTTTTCTATATCGGCGAAGATAGCGACGAGACGCGCGCGCGCATCGAGCGGATCGAGGAACTGCGCGCGACCGCCAAGGAACGGCAGGCGGAACGTTCGCGGCTCGTTCGGCTCTTGCGCGCAGAAGGCATGACGCCAACCGACCGGGCGACCGGCTCCATTCTCTCGGCTATGGCAGCCGCAGGGACTTTCCGGTTGGGCGGCACCATCGTCGGGACAAACGCATTCCGGCTCTATGAAGGCGAGCTTGGTATTCGTTTGCCTTTGGGGGGCATAGCCAATACCGGCGATATCGACATAGCCCAGTTCGAGAAGCTCAGCATCGCCTTGCAGGATCAGGTCGCCCCTGGGCTCGCTGAGACTTTCACGACGTTGAAATTCGATCCCGTACCTGGGCTCGACAAGGGCCGGATCTGGCGATGGGCTCAAGGTGGCAGTGGCCAGCTTGTCGAATTCCTGACCCCCGCCTTCGGCAACGAAACTATCCGTGACTTGCCCGCCCTCGGTGTCGGCGCGCAGGCGCTCAACTACCTCAACTTTCCGATCGCAGAACCGATCCACGCCGCGGCCATTTACCGGTCCGGTATTCTCGTGCAGGTCCCGCGCCCGGAACGCTACGCGATCCACAAACTGATTATCGCCGATCGGCGACGAGACGGGGCAGGCAATCTTAAATCCGCAAAGGATCGCGAGCAGGCGGCCTTCCTGATCGAGGCGATGGCCGAGGACCGTCCCGATGAACTGTCCCAGGCCTATGCCACTGCGCTGGAAGTTGGCCCGCGCTGGCGGGAGCACATCGGCAACTCGCTGAAGCGGATGCCGGAGACGAAGACGATCCTCGAGAGCCTGGACGCATAATCGCCCAGCCGGCGAGACCTGCCGTGGGTGCCCCAAAGAATCGGGTCGCAGAACGCTTAAACTGACTGCCACCCGCCTCTGTCTCTGAATCCCAGGTCCCCTGGCGGCAACCGATCCCCGTTAGGTTGGCCCAGGGCCATCGCGATGACAGATTATCCACAGCCAGCGGTCCCGCTCCAAGATCCAGGCTTGACCGGCAGGAGAGTTTCATCGACGAATTGCTGGCGGAGTAGTGGCAAGGCCGATGTCGGACCGAGCCGCGGCGAAGGTCAGTGGCGGGACCGTTCGATACTTTCCACTGGATGGGATTGCCGCAGGGACAAAGACTCGCCGCGATCAATACAAACGAAAACGGAGCCCAGACCACGGTAAACGGCTGGTTCCATTCCGCACTCAGCGGTCTGCCGGTGCTGGATCTCGCATGCAACGGGCGCGCTCACCCCTCCAGCCTCATGGGGTCGCTTGGTCTGCATCTCGAGGGAGAATATCGCT
>NZ_JASNJE010000035.1 GCF_030164465.1 Sedimentitalea xiamensis | reverse complement strand
GGACGTTTACGGAGTTGTTCAGCGCGCTCGGAAGGATATGCGACCTGTTCACTCCCGACGAATGCATGAACTACTTTCGCGCTGCAGGATATGCGCCAGGTTAATCCCGAAATGCTTTAGTCGCCCAGTTTCGCGTGGACTTCGTCCAGATCGATTTCCCCGACCGGCATCTTGTTGGACGGGTCCTGGACATCGTACTTGAACAGTTCGAAATCGCGCTTGTAGATTTCATAGACGAGATGCATCGACAGGTCGTCGAAATACGCCTGGACGGGATGCGCGCGCTTCGGCCCGTGCCCTTCGCTTTCGTTGAACCTGGGGATCGCTTTCAGATCGACAGGCTTTGGGGTCCGCGTCGCCGCGAGCACCTTGGCCATCCCATCGTCAAAGCGTTCCGTCCAGAAGATATCGTCATAGGTGCCGCCGTTCCGGATGAAGGTCCCTATGTGGCCGGACATGGACGACCAGTGGATGTCGGGATCCATCGGCTTGCGCCAGCGGATCGTGTCCCGCGCGAAGAGAAGAAACCGCCGGAATGACCTGATCTGGTCGAAATCCTGTTTTCCGTCCTCTCCGCCGACTTCGACCCCATAGTTTGCGACCAGCATCGGGACGAGATTGCCACGATAGCGTTTGCCGTTGCGCTGCATCCCGCAGATCTTGTCAAAGAAGGAACTGAGTATGCGCGCGTAGGGATTGCGCACGCAAGTGAACGCATAGGATCGGTGTTCGGTCACATTTCGGCTGATCGGACCCTGACTCGCCTCCTGCGCCCATTTGTGAAGACCCGACTCCGCATCGTGGATATCGCCGTCGAAAAACGCCCCGTGATCGGAATAGTACATGATCTGGCCAATGGTCGAGCAGGCGCATTTTGGCACCACGCGATAGACCATGCTTTCGGATTCCGTCATCCAGATTCCGGGAAATCCCATGTGCTCCGCCCCTTCGGCCTGTCTTGCCCTGATCCGGCTTCGGACCCGTTGAAGCCCAGAAAGCAAACAATTCGGGTTTATTCAATTCGTCTTCATCTTTATCAGGATAAACATTTAACAAAGCATGGGCGTATCTTACTCGAAATGGCGAAAATCGCGTATATCCTGTTGTGCCACAAGGATCCCGACGCGATCATTCGGCAAGCGGAATGGCTGACGGACGCGGGCGATTGCCTTTCGATCCATTTCGATGCCCGCGCCCGGTCGGGGGACTACCTGAAGATCCGGACCGCGCTGGCGAACAATCCCAACGTCGTTTTCTCCGACAAACGGGTCAAATGCGGCTGGGGCGAATGGTCCCTGGTGCAGGCGACCCTGAACGCGGTTCAGACCGCGCTCGAGACATTTCCCCGCGCGACGCATTTCTACATGCTGTCCGGCGACTGCATGCCGATCAAGACAGCCGAGTTCGCGCGCCGGTATCTGGATTCGCACGACGCTGATTTCGTCGAAAGTTTCGATTTCTTTCAGAGCGATTGGATCAAGACCGGGTTGAAGGACGACCGCCTGGTCTTTCGCCACCTGTTCAATGAGCGCAAGCACAAGGCGCTTTTCTATGCATCGGTCGACATGCAGCGCCGGCTGGGACTGCGGCGGCCGGTTCCGCCTGACATCAAGGTGCAGATCGGCAGCCAGTGGTGGTGCCTCAGGCGCAGGACGATCGAGGCCATTCTTGACTTCTGCGACGCCCGCCGCGATGTGATCCGGTTCTTCCGGACCACATGGATTCCGGACGAAACATTTTTCCAGACGCTCGTGCGCCATCTGGTTCCGGAACCCGAGATCGAAACGCGCTCCCTGACGTTCCTGTTGTTCACGGATTACGGCATGCCGGTCACGTTCTACAACGACCACCATGACCTGCTGCTCGGTCAGAATTTCCTGTTCGCACGCAAGATCAGTTCCGAAGCGGCCGAACTGAAGGAACGCCTCGGGCGGCTGTATGCGCAACAGGATATCTCGTTCCAGATCAGCAACGAAGGGCGCAAGCTCTACGAATTCCTGTCCGGACGGGGGCGCGTAGGCGAACGGTTCGCGCCGCGTTTCTGGGAAACCGAGTCTTCGCTGGGCCGCGAACGCGAACTCATGATCGTGGTCTGCAAGAAATGGCACGTGGCGAAACGCCTTCTGGACCGGATCCGGAAGGTGACGAACCTGCCCGCCATTTCCTACCTGTTCAACGAGGAAGACACCCCGCTTCCGGATCTTGGCGGCATCCAGTCATCGCTCAGGAAACGCACCCGGCATCGGCGTGCCCTGATGCGGATGCTGTTTGACCATTTCGAGACTGATCGCCTCATCGTCTGCATGGACCCCGGCAATCTCGACCTGATGCAGGATTTCCAGGCGGACCAGTCGGAAACGCGCATTCTGGAAATGAACTGCCGCTTCGCCGACGATTACCTGATCGGACATGCGCGGCGCGTCGGACTCGCCGGCGACCAAACCAGCGCCGCGACTCTGGAACGGCTGCTGCCCGCCATCCGCAACGACATCCTTGGTGAAAGCGACCGCATCCGCGACGCCGGTTTTTCACGATACGGGCGGATTTCCGAAACCGACGACCCGCACCGGAGCGCCGAGGCATTGCGGAATTTTCTCGGCATTTCCCGGGAACAGGCCCTGAAGATCGCCTCGATGGAAAATCTCTTCGCCGATTGAACCGGGCCTTGCGTCACGGGGAATCCGGCTTGTTCCGGTTGAACCAGGCCCAGAGGACACTGCCGGAATAGGCCAGGTTGAGCACGATCAGAGTGGCCCAGGTGCGCGTCAGTAGACCGGCGGCCAGAAACGCGAATCCAAGCAGCAGATACTTGACGTTTTTCCGCGACACCCGCGTTTTCTTGAAGGAATAGGTCGGGATCCTGCTGATCATCAGGAACCCGATGCAGATCATGTAGATCCCGACCAGCGCGGGCGGGATGAAATCGGGATCGTCGACCAGGAACGACAGGAGCATGGGCAGGAGAACAAGGAACGCCCCCGCCGGCGCGGGAACGCCGACGAAGCGGTCGGGCTGTTGCCCGGAGATTTCCGATTTGCTGTCGATGTTGAAGCGGGCAAGCCGCATCACGCAACTGATCGCGAACATCAGCACCGCGATCCACCCGGCGCTGTTTGTCCCCTGCAACCCCCAAGCATAGAGCACCAGCGCCGGGGTTACGCCGAAGTTCACGAAATCCGCAAGGGAATCCAGTTCCGCACCCATCGCGGATTCCGATTTCAAGAGCCGCGCCAGTCTGCCGTCCAGACCATCCAGAATGCCCGCCACCAGAACCATGATGACGGCTGCCTTGAACTGGCCTTCAAAGCCGAACCGGATGGCGGACATGCCGGCGCAGATGGCCGCGATGGTCACAATGTTCGGAAGAAGCGAAACGATCGGCAGATCTGCGCGGTGGGGCTGGCGATCGTCGGACATGGGTCAGCCCGTTCGCCCGGCGCGCGCCGTCTCGGCCGACGTCAAATCGGCCAGCACCGTTTCACCGGCGACCATGGTCTGGCCGACGCTGACCATAGGGGCGACACCGTCCGGCAGGTAGACATCCAGCCGCGATCCGAAGCGGATCAGCCCAAACCGTTCTCCGGTCATCAGCGGATCGCCCTTCTGCACGAAACAAACGATGCGCCGCGCCACCAGGCCCGCGATCTGCACCACCGCGACCTGACGCCCGTCCGCCATACGGATGCTCAGGCTGTTGCGTTCGTTGTCGGAACTGGCCTTGTCCAGCGACGCGTTGAAGAACTTGCCCGGACGATAGGCGACCGCCGCGACTTCACCGGCGACCGGCGCCCGGTTCACGTGACAGTTGAACACGTTCATGAAAACGCTGACCCGCGTCAGCGGTTCGTCCGGCAGCCCCAGTTCGGCAGGAGGGACCGCCGGTTCGATCAGCGAAACCACGCCATCCGCCGGGCTGACGATCAGCCCGTCCCGGATCGGCGTGGTTCGCTTCGGGTCCCTGAAAAAGTAGTAGCACCAGACGGTAAGGCCCACACCGATCCAGCCGAGCTCGTCGGAAATCAGGAACAGCAACGCCGCGACCACCGCAAAAATGGCGACAAAACGGATGCCTTCGCGGTGCATCGGCTTGATAAAGGTTCCAAGCATGGTCATGTGCGGTCATCTCGCCTTCGGGGATATGCAGTTGTCCTAGCCCGGACACATGGCGGGGATCAACGGGATAATCCGAGCGCGGCGCAATGGCGCCGCGGTTCGCGCGGGCCATTCATCGGCCCAGCCAGCGGCGAAATCGCCCGCTCTTTTCGGCAATCGCATCGCCGGTCGCTTCCATGCTGTCGCCGATGTCTTCGAGCACGGGATCGATACGCGCCTGACGGAAGCGTCTCCAACGCACCCAGATCGCCCAGAAGAGCGCCGCCAACACTGTCAGGAACACGATATTGAACCAGGGGATCAGACGCGTGTCCGGGTCCGCGATCGGGCGGACGCTGACCGCATTGGGGAAGATCGAAATGAATTCGTTGCGCCATCCATAGTGCCGGATCACCACCCATTTGGGGTTCTCGGCGGTCGACTTCAGATCGGACGCCTCAGCCTGCAGGTTCGAACTGTTGACCTTGAAATAGGGCGGCCAGCTCCAGCCGGTGTCTTCGTTTCGATAGACCATCACCTTGCCGTTCTTCAGCCGCGACTGGATGAAAAAGACGTCCCGGCCGGTCACGGTGGTGCTGCCGCCGATATCGTGCTGCGCCCAGAACAGGCTGTTCTCGCCGTCCAGATCCACGCGTTTCTCGTAGGTGTCGGTGATGCGGCCGATGTCCCGCTGCGGCAGCGTGTAATGCAGGACCGCCCCCAGCAAACCCCAGAACAGAAGGATGAACGCCCATTTTACGTAGACCATCGGTCCGTCCTCACATGAAATTCGTTACGTAGACCAGGATCGCAATCATCGCCAGCGGAACCACGTAGACCCCGAGGATCAGTTTGCGCCGGAACGACCCGTCGTATTTCTTCAGCCCACGCCGCACGAAGGCTTCGCGATCGCCGGTCATTCCCTTTCGATCCCAATGCGCCTCGAGTTTGCCGCGCCGCACGGACCGAGAATACAGAGACAGCGCAACGTAGACAATCGTCAGAACGATCATCAGCATGAACATGAGACGCAGGAATGCCACCATGTCTAGTGCCTCGCGGACGTATCCCGGGATAGGGTCCTTCGGGCACTATGTGTCACTGCGCGAGCCGCTCTACAAGACTGCGGGCCGAAACGGTTCCGATCCGCCCGCCTTCGCCCGTCACGTCCAGCAGCGCCCCATCGCCCCGCAACTGGCCCATGAGGGTGCGGACCGGCGTTTCGGCCTCGACCTCGGCCGTCGCGCCGGCGACGGCGGGTCCCATCACGTCGCGCGCGGTCAGAACGCCCAGCGGGTTCATGTTCGCGACGAAATCCGCCACATAGTCGGATACCGGGTTCGAAAAAATGTCCCGTGGCGTCCCGCATTGCACGATCCGCCCACCTTCCATGATGGCGATCCGCCCGCCCAGCTTGAAGGCTTCGTCGAGATCGTGGCTGACAAAGATGATGGTGCGCCGGATGTCCCGTTGCAGATCGAGCAATTCATTCTGGAGCCGGGTGCGGATCAGCGGGTCCAGGGCCGAGAAGGGTTCATCCATCAGGAGAATCGGCGCATCGGTCGCAAAGGCCCGCGCCAGTCCAACGCGTTGCTGCATGCCGCCGGACAGGTCGCCCACCCTGCAATGGCCCCAATCCTTCAGTCCGACCTTCGCCAGTTGTTCGTCGGCACGGCGCGCCTGTTCAGCGCGCGGCAGACCGGACAGTTCCAGCCCCAGCGCCACGTTGGCCCGCACACTGCGCCAGGGCAGCAGGCCGAACTGCTGGAACACCATCGACACGCGGGTCTGGCGGACATGCCGCAGGGTCGCGGCATCGGCGCCCGTGACATCGATCATCCGTGTCCCGTCGCTGACCCGCACCTGCCCGCGCACCAGCGGGTTCAACCCGTTGACCGCGCGCAGAAGGGTCGATTTGCCGGACCCGGACAGGCCCATAAGGACAAGGATCTCGCCTTCGGCCACGTCCAGCGAACAGTCGTGCACCCCGAGGATCTGGCCGGTCGCTTCCTGCACTTCGGCGCGGCTTTGACCGGCATCCATCAGGGGAAGCGCCCGGTCGGGGTGATCGCCGAATACGATATTGACCCTGTCGAATTCGACCGCGTTCCTCATTTCCGGTGCACCCGCAGCATCCGGTCGAGCATGATCGCAACGACCACGATGATCAGCCCGCTCTCGAAACCCAGCCCGGTGTTCACCTGGTTGAGGGCGCGCACCACCGGCACACCCAGCCCGTCGGCCCCCACGAGCGCCGCGATCACGACCATCGACAGGGACAGCATGATGGTCTGGTTCAGCCCGGCCATGATCTGCGGCAGCGCATAGGGCAGTTCGATCTTCCAGAGCGTTTGCGACGGCTTCGCCCCAAAGGCTTCGGCGGCTTCCAGAAGGTCCTTGGGGGTGGACGATATCCCGAGCTGGGTCAGCCGGATCGGGGCCGGCAGAACGAAGATCACCGTCGCGATCAGTCCGGGCACCATGCCGATCCCGAAGAACACGATGGCCGGGATCAGGTAGACAAAGGTCGGCAGCGTCTGCATGAGATCCAGAACCGGCGCGACCGCCCGGTAGAGCCGCGGCCGATGCGCGACGGCGATACCGATGGGCACGCCCGCACCCATGCAGACGACGCAGGCCGACAGGACGAGCGTCAGGCTCTCCGTGGTTTCTTCCCAATAGCCCTGGTTGAGGATGAACAGGAATCCCAGGACCACCAGCGCGACGATCTTCCAGCTGCGCTGGATCAGCCAGGTCAAGGCCGCGAAGGCCGCCACCACGATCAGGGGATGCGGCGTTTGCAGCACCCAGAGAATGGCATCGATCAGCGATTCCATTCCCAGCGCCAGCCCATCGAAGAACCATGCACCGTTGGTCTGCAACCAGTCGAAACCGGTCTCGGCCAAATCGTCGATCGGCAGTTTGTGGTCGGTCAGCCAGTTCATGTCGCTCTATCGGTGGGCCGCGCCTGCGTGATCGGGCCGGCTGGCGGAAAAATCCGGGCGCGACGCTGGGCGCCACACCCGGCCGCGATCAGTCCAGCAAGGCCTTGCTGGCCCGCGCGAATGCGTCGTCATTGCCCTCGGCATCCTTCACGCCGTCCAGCCAGGCCTTGAGCGCTTCCGGATTGGCCTTGATCCATTCGGCGGCGGCTTCATCCGGCTTCTTGCCGCCATCCAGAATCGCGCCCATGATCTGGTTTTCCATCGCCAGCGTGAATTCGAGGTTCGTCAGCAGCTTGCCCACATTCGGGCACTCTTCGACATATCCGGCACGGGTGTTGGTCATGACCGTCGCGCCGCCGAGGTCCGGGCCAAAGAAGTCGTCCCCGCCTTCCAGGTAGGTCAAGGTGAAATTCGCGTTCATCGGATGCGGTTCCCAGCCGAGGAACACGATCGGTTCTCCGCGCTTGTCGGCGCGGGCCACCTGCGCCAGCATCCCCTGTTCGGAGCTTTCCACCACCTCGAACCCTTCGAGTCCAAAGGCGTTGCCGTCGATCATCGACTGGATCAGGCGGTTTCCGTCATTGCCCGGCTCGATCCCGTAGATCTTGCCATCCAGCGCGTCCGCATGCGCGGCGATGTCCGCGAAATTGCCGATCCCGAGGTCGGCGGCGGCCCGGTTGACCGCCAGGGTATATTTCGCGCCTTCCAGATTGGTGCGCACCGTGTCCACGGTTTTCGCGTCGCGGTAGGGGGCGATGTCGGCTTCCATCGTCGGCATCCAGTTGCCGAGGAACACGTCGATATCGCCCGCGGCCATCGACGTGTAGGTGACGGGAACCGACAGGATCTTGATATCCGTGTCATAGCCCAACGCATCCAGTATCACGGTGGTGACGGCCGTGGTGGCGGTGATGTCGGTCCAGCCGACATCCGAGAAAGTGACTTCGTCGCAATTCGCCATGGCCATTCCGGCGCCAAGACCGATCACGACCGCCGCTTTGCCAAACAAGTTAATCATCTGGAATTCCCCCTGTTTTCGTTCGTTTCTGACGCCGGATAAGACGGCGTTGCGCGGCAATTTGCAACCTGTCTCTGGTTCTTCCGCGACGGGGGCTTCGCTTTGGGCGGGAAACGCGGGCGCTGGTCAGGACGTTTTTGCCGCCTGTTCCAGTTTCTCCAGCAAGGCCTTGTCACGCGAACCGCCCCTGTCGGCGGAACTGGCCATCAGGCCAAAGATGCGCAATGCGGTGGAAACCGGGCGGACACGACCGCGCGGCGTCCAGGCCTCGGCCCCTCGGTCCAGCATGGACTGGCGGCGCCGGACGATCTCTTCCGAATCGACCAGCAGTTCGATCGTCCGGTCCGGCACCGAAATCGCGACCTCGTCGCCTTCCTCGATCAAGGCGATCAGCCCGCCCGATGCGGCCTCGGGCGAGATGTGGCCGATAGACAGGCCCGAAGTCGCGCCCGAAAAACGCCCGTCGGTGATCAACGCGACCTTGTCGCCCAATCCGCGCGCCTTGATGAGACCGGTGGGAGTCAGCATCTCCTGCATACCGGGACCGCCGCGCGGCCCTTCATAGCGGATCACGACGCAGTCGCCGGGCAATATCCGATCCGACGTGATCGCGGCAATGCAATCATCCTTGCTTTCGAATACACGGGCGCGGCCCCTGAACTCGAAGAGGTTGGCGGGAACGCCCGCGGATTTCACAATACAGCTGTCCGGGGCGATGTTTCCATATAGCACCGTAAGCCCGCCGGTGTCGCTGAATGCATGGTCGACATCACGGATGACACCGCTTTCTCGATCCAGGTCGAGTTCGGAAAACCGCATCTCCTGACTGAACGGGCGCATGGTCCTTACGCCGCCCGGTCCCGCGCGGTAGAACCGGTGCGCCGCGTCGCTCCCGGTCGCCGTGATATCCCAGTCGTCGATCGCCGCGCCGATCGTCGGCGCATAGGCCGCGGGATTATCCGCGTTGAGCAGGCCCGCCCGTTTCAGACCGCCCATCACCGCCATCACACCGCCCGCACGGTGCATATCCTCCACAAAGACTTCATGGGCGCTTGGCGACACCTTGCAGAGGCAGGGCGTCGAATTCGAAATGCGGTTGAAATCCTCGACCGTCCAGGCGACCCCCGCTTCCTGCGCCGCGGCCAGAAGGTGCAGGATCGTATTGGTCGATCCGCCAATCGCCATGGAGACACGCGCGGCGTTCTCGAAACCTTCCCGCGAACAGATGGCGCGCGGCAGGACCCCTTCGTTCCCGTCGCGATAGTGGTCGTGCGCCATGCCTACGATCCGGCGCGCGGCGTCGCGGAACAGGCGTTCCCGGTCCTTGTGCGTGGCGAGCACCGTGCCGTTTCCGGGCAGGGCCAGGCCGAAGGCTTCCGTCAGGCAGTTCATCGAATTCGCGGTTCCCATCAGGGCGCAGGAACCGCAGGTCGGGCATGCCGCCTCCTGCATGGCCTCGATTTCGGATTCGGTGGCGGTCGGGTCGCCCATGACCAGCAGCGTATCGATCGCATCGACGCGAAGATCGGCGCCGCGGAAATTGATCTTGCCGGACTCCATGGGCCCGCCGGATACGAAGATCGTCGGAATATTCAACCTCAGCGCCGCCATCAGCATGCCGGGTGTGATCTTGTCGCAATTCGACAGGCAGATCAGCGCGTCCGCCGCATGCGCGTTGCACATGTATTCCACCGCGTCGGCGATATTGTCGCGCGACGGCAGCGAATACATCATGCCGTCGTGACCCATGGCGATGCCGTCATCGACGGCGATGGTATTGAACTCCTTGGGAACGCCACCGGCGGCCGTTATCTCCTCGGCGACCATCGGGGCGACGTCGCGCAGATGAACATGGCCGGGCACGAATTGCGTGAACGAATTGGCAATCGCGATGATGGGTTTGCCGAAGTCATCCGGTCCGGTGCCGGTCGCCCGCCATAGCGCCCGAGCCCCGGTATTGAGCACGCCTTTCGTCACGACGTCGGAACGGAGTTTCATGTGGTCTCTCCCCGTCAGGCGGCCACGGCCGGGCTGGCCGCAATCTTGGTTCTCAGGGCCTTGCGGCGCTTTTCGACCTCGGCGGCGTGGCGTTCGCGAACATGGCCGTAGCCACGGATATGTTCCGGCAGGGCCAGCAGGTCCGCAAGCTCGGTTGCCTTGTCGCGCGACAGATGGGCAAGGGCGAAATCGATATCCGCCTCGTAATCGGCGAGCAGCCGCCGCGCCAGAATCGCCTCTTCGCTGTTGCGGAACGGATCGAGCATGGTGCCGCGGAGACCCCGCAACCGGTTCATCAGGCCGAAGAACCGCAGGGCCTTCTTGCCGCTCACCGCGCCCTTGACCATTCTGCCGGTCTTTTCGTCGCGACCGCCATAGGGCCAGGCCCCGAAATAGAACGTCAACTCTGGCGTGCCTTCGAAGGTTTCGGCGAGCGAATTGCGGAAACCGGGCTTGGAATACAGGCGCGCGACCTCCCACTCGTCCTTCACCGCGAGCAACTTGTAATAATAGCGCGCCACCGCCACGGTCAGTTCTTCGCCAAGCCCGGCCGCCTGCGAAGCGCTGCGGACACCGGCCACCATGTCCCTGTACCGGCGCGCCAGCCTGTCGCCGTCATAGGCGATCAGTTCGCCCGAACGGTGGTCGACCAGTTCGTCCAGCGACTTTTCGCGGCGGGCACCCAGATCGACCGGCTCTTCCGATCCGCGCAGCATCGCCGCTACGGCGTCGGGGTCGGCGATCGCCAGCCGCCCGAGATCGAAGGCGCGGCGGTTCTCGGCCGGCTTGACGCCGTTGAGGTCGATGGCCCGCATCAGCGCCTCGTGCGACAGCGGCAATCCTCCCTGCTGCCAGGACGCCCCGACCAGCAACATGTTGGCGAAGACCGAGTCGCCCAGAAGCCGTGTCGCGAGCCGCTGCGCGTCCAGCCCCCTGGCGCGGTCGCCGAGGAGCCGGGTCAGACGGGACAGTTGTTCGTCGCCGTTCAACTGCCAGTCCGGGTTCTTGGCGAAATCCGACGTCGGCACCACGGTCGTGTCCGTCACCGCCACCGCCTCGTCGATGTCCAGCTTGCCAAGCGTCTCGTCCCCGGCGGCGACGACCAGATCGCATCCGATCAGCGCATCGGCTTCGCCGGTGGCGATCCGGGTCGCGGCCATGTCGGCCGGGGTGCGGGCCATCTTGATGTGAGAATGAACCGCACCGTATTTCTGCGCCAGTCCGGTGATGTCGAGGTTCGAACTGAACCAGCCATCCACATGCGCCGCCACCGCGAGGGTCTGACCGACAGTCACGACGCCGGCGCCGCCGATACCGGACACCAGAACCGCCCAGGACCGGTCAACCGGTCGCCAGGCCGGCGCCGGAAGATGGCTGGCATCGATCACGATATCGACCGATTCGGGCTTGCGGGGACGCACCCCGGAGACGGTGACGAAACTGGGGCAGAACCCTTCGACACAGGAAAAATCCTTGTTGCAGGACGATTGGTTGATCTTGCGCTTGCGCCCGAACTCGGTTTCCAGCGGCTCGATGGCCATGCAGCCGGACACGGTGGAACAATCGCCGCAGCCTTCGCAAACCTCGGGGTTGATGAACACGCGCTTGTCCGGATCGGCCCATTTGCCGCGCTTGCGCAGGCGGCGGCGTTCGGTGGCGCAGGGCTGGTCGTAGACGATCGCCGTCACACCTGTCCGCTCGCGCATCTGGCGCTGCACCAGATCCATCTCGGTGCGCGGATGCAGGCTGACACCGGCCGGAAGCGCGCTTTCGGCATATTTCTCGGGTTCATCCGCGACCAGGGCGATGGCGCCGACGCCTTCGGCCTGCAACTGCGCGATCATCTTCAGCGGGTCAATTTCGCCATCGACAGGCTGGCCGCCGGTCATCGACACGAACCCGTTGTGCAGCAGTTTGTAGGTGATGTTGGCCTTCGCCGCGACCGCGGCCCGGATCGCCATGATCCCGGAATGGAAATAGGTTCCGTCGCCCATGTTGGCGAAAACGTGCTTTTCGTCGGTGAAATGGAACTGGCCCAGCCAGGCCGCGCCTTCCCCTCCCATCTGCGTGATCGAGTTGGTTTTCATCGGATCCCGGAACACGGCCATCGTATGGCAGCCGATCCCGGCCAGCGCGCGGCTGCCGTCCGGCACCTGGGTCGACCGCCCGTGCGGACAGCCCGCGCAGAACGACGGCAACCGCAAGGCCCCGCCCGACATGCCGGCCCCGGACGGGCGGTTGGGCAGCGACAGGTTCGATGCCGGGTCCAGATCGGTGATGACGCGCGTGAGAACCGACCGGATCCGGCCGGGATCGAACTCTCCGAAATTGGCAAAGGCGACCTCGGACGCGTCATGGGCGTAGACCTGCGAGCCAAAGGTCTTTCCGACGATACGGGGGGCGTTCGGGCGTCCGTACAGATGACTGCGGATCTGGTCTTCGAGCAGCGGGCGCTTTTCTTCCACCACGACGATGGTGTCCAGCCCTTCGGCAAAACGGCGCAGGATGTCGTCGTCCAGCGGCCAGACCGCGCCAACCTTCAGCAACCGGATGCCGACGCCGCCCAGCGCGTCGTCATTCAGCCCCATTTCGTTCAGGGCCTGGTTCAGATCCTGCCACGCCTTGCCGGCAGCAACGATGCCGACGCGGGCCGTCCCGGAGCCGGACAGGCGGTTCAGACCGTTGGCGCGGATATAGGCCAGCGCCCGCGCGATGCGCATGTCGTACAAGAGCCGTTCCTGTTCAAGGATCGGCGTGAAGGGCGTGATGCCGGGGGCCTTGGGCGCATCGGGCTGGATGATCACCGGCGAATCCGGGGAAACGAAGACAGATCCGCCGCCTTCGACCACATCGGTGACAAGCTTCATGCCCGCCAGACAGCCTGCGAACCGGCTGAGAGCAATGCCGTGCAAGCCGAAATCCAGCACCTCCTGGGCATTGGCAGGGGCCAGAAGCGGAATGCCGGAGGACATGAAATTGTAATCCGAATAACAGGCGACCGTGGACGATTTCGCGCCGTGATCGTCGCCCACCAGCAACAGCGAACCGCCCTTGGGATTGGTGCCGGCAAAGTTCGCGTGGCGGATCGGATCCATCGCCCTGTCCATGCCCGGCGCCTTGCCATACCAGATGGAAAATACCCCTTCGACCGTCGCGCCGGGGAACAGGCCGACCATCTGGCTGCCCCAGGTCGCGGTCGCCGCCATGTCTTCGTTCAGGCCCGGCTGGAAGACGATGTTGTTCTCTTTCAGCTCTTGCGCGGCCATCCAGAGTTCCATGTCGTAGCGCCCTATGGGCGAGCCGCGATAGCCGGAGATATAGCCGCCGGTGTTCAGCCCCGCCGCGGCGTCGCGCTTGCGCTGCTGGATCGGCAGGCGCACGAGCGCCTGCATACCGGTCATGTAGACCCAGCCCTCGGATTTGGCGATACGGTCCGAAAGTTCGAAATCGAGCCGTTTGGTTTCTGGATGATCAAGCATGCGTAGGTCCTGTTTCCGGGCCGGAGGTCGATGCCAGAATAGGCTCAAGGACACGCACCTGTCTAACCGGATTCAGGAAAATGCCGTAGCGAAACTCTGGCGTATCCGGCCGTTGGGACGCACCGCGCGCGGCGTTGGGCGACGGATGCCGGATGCGCCCAGGATGCCCGAAACAGGAAGAACCGCCCGGTCCGCGCGTGTCGAACCCGGCCGAGAGACTGTCCCGAGGACCGATCTCCGGGGCCGGCGGGGCAGCGAACAGGTCGCGGAAAGACCCCGTGTCGGTCGCGCGGGCGGCTTCGCAAAGCGCGGTCCATCGACATGATCCCCATGCGTGGCGCGACGGCGGCAAGCCGTCCGGGAACGGATCAGCCCAGTTCCGTCAGACGCCTTTCCTGTCGCGCAATCAGCCTGTCGACCTCTTCCCTGCCTTTCTGCGACAATGATCCGCCCGGACGGCGCAGGGCGTCATGGGCAATCACCCCGCGCCGCGCCAGGGTGTATTTGCGGATGGCCAGCCCCATGCCGGGCTGTTGTTCGAACCGGGCGAGCGGCAGGTAAGCGTCAAAGATGTCCTGCGCACGGTCCGAATCGCCCGCCGCGCAGTTCCGGATCACGCTGACCATCATTTCGGGATAGGCGAATCCGGTCATCGCCCCATCCGCCCCGCGCATCATCTCTTCCGGCAGAAACAAGCCGCCGTTGCCGCAGAGTATCGATATGCGCCGGTTCAGCATGCCATCGGCGCGCAGGGCGCTGATCTTTTCGAGACCGGGCCAATCCTCATGCTTGAGGCAAACGCAGGTTGGAAGGTCGTTGACGATCCGGGCGATGACCTTCGGGGCCATCTGCACGCCGGTGACAAGCGGGAAATCCTGCAACACGAACGGCACGTCGCCGATCAGTTCCGCGACCTGGGCATAGTAGGTCACGATCTGATCGTCGGTCCGAAGGCTGCCGGGCGGCGCCACCATGACTCCCGCCGCGCCGAGATCCATGACCATCGCCGTCAATGTCGCGATTTGCGCGAAACCCGGAGCCGAAACCCCGACGACCACCGGCACACGCCCGTCCACACGCGCCAGAATCCGGGCGACCACGTCACGCGATTCCTCGACCGTCAGCTTGGGCGCTTCGCCCATGATGCCCAGCACCGTGAGGCCGGTCGCACCCGCATCAAGGTAGAAATCGACCATCCGGTCGCAACTCTCCAGATCGATGCGCCCATCCGGGTGGAACGGCGTCACCGCGATCACGAAGACCCCTGCGGCGTCGGTTGCAAGTCGTGTCATGAAAGATCCTATCGTGTTATTCGCGGCGCGGGATGACCGCTGGCTTCGGCCGCCAGGCGGGCGCAGCTTCGGGAATTTCCAGCCGGGATTCAAGCTCGGCGGGACGGAAACAGATCGGGTCAATCCTGCGGCAATGCGCATGTCGATCACGTCGGTTTTCACAGGCCGCGGCAGTGGAGCGCAATCTTTTGAGACGCCGCGGCTAGCGGGCCACCACCACCGGGCGGCCCCCGGTGTTCAGAACCTCGAACGGCGTGTCGAACACCGCGCCGAGCGTTTCCGGCGTGAGCAGGGCGGCGGTTGTGTCGCGGGCCGCCACGCGACCGTCCTTCATGGCCACGATCCGGTCCGCCCAGCCGGCGGCGGCGTTGATATCGTGCAAGACGATTATCACGCTGCGATCCCCGGCGCGCGACAGGTCATGCAGACGCACCATCAGGTCGCGCGCATGGCGCGGGTCGAGCGCGTTGAGCGGTTCGTCAAGGAGCATCCAGGGTGTATCCTGCGCCCAGGTCATCGCGATGAACGCGCGCTGCCGCTGTCCGCCCGACAAGGTTTCCACCGGACGGTCGGCAAGCGCCTCAAGCGTGAAAATCTCCAGCGCCCGTGCCACGACAGCATCGTCCTGCGGCGTTGCCCGGCCCCGATGATGCGGCCAGCGGCCAAAGGCCACGAGTTCCCGCACACGAAGGCGGCTCACCACGGCGGGCGATTGCCGCAACAGCGCCACCGCGCGGGCCCTGAGAGAACCCGGCGCCGCGAACGGATCGAGATCGCCGATCCGCACGGTTCCGAACGCGGGCCTGTTCAGCCCGGCGATGCAGTGAAGCAGCGAAGACTTGCCCGCCCCGTTGGGACCGATCAGGGCCGTGATCCCGCCCGCATCGAGCCTCAGATCGACATCGTGCAGGATCGCGGCGGGTCCGACCTTGTAAGTGAGCCTTTCGATCCGGATCATGGGCGACCCTTGTTCAGAGCAAGGAACAGGAAGAGCAGCCCGCCGAGAAATTCGACCACGACGGCCAAAGCCGACTGGCCGGACAGCAGCCGCTCGAACACGAACTGCCCGGCAACCAGGATCACGGAGCCGGTCAGGGCCGCAGCCGGTATCAGCACCGCGTGGCGATGGGTGTCGGTCACGAGGCGGGCAAGGCTCGCGGCGAGCAATCCCAGGAACGTGACGGGACCGACAAGAGCGGTCGAGACCGACACCATCGCCGCGACCAGAAGCAGCGTGGCCCATACAATGCGGTCGTGATCCAGCCCAAGCCCCCGAGCCGTCCCGCGACCGAGCCCCGCCACATCCAGTGCCGGCGACAGCCTGAACGCAATGGCCAACGCGCCGGACAGGATCAGAACCGCCACGCCAAGCTGGCCCGGATCGACGCGTCCGAAAGAGGCGAACATCGCCTGTTGTACCACCGCGAATTCCGAAGGATCGAGCATGCGCTGGACCGTTTCGGCCAGGCCGCGCAGCAGCACGCCGAGGATGATCCCGGTCAGGATCATCCTTGTGACGTCGCCGCGGCCCCGCCGGAAGACCACGCCGAAAAGCACTGCCGCCGCACCCATGAGAACCAGGGTCTCCAGCACGAAACGCAGCGCGCCGGGAATCTGCGCCGCGCCGACCCCTCCAAGCGCCGCGACGAGGAGCGTCTGAAACAGGATGAAAAGCGCATCGAACCCGACGATGCCAGGCGTCAGAAGACGGTTCATCGCGACCGTCTGGAACAGGACGGTCGCCGCCCCGACCGCAGCGCCGACGCAGACAAGGGCCACGAGTTTCGTCGCGCGCAATTCCAGAATGAATCCGTAGGGCGCGCGCAGCGACCAGAACAGGAACGCTGAACCGACGACCAGCAGGCCAAAGCCGAGTCCGATCAGCCGCCGCTCAACCATGGGACCGGCCCGGCGCGGCGTAAAGGAGCCAGAGAAACACCGCAGCGCCCAGAACCGCGAACACGGTGGCGGCCGGGATTTCGAAAGGATACCGGACAAGACGCCCGACCACGTCGGCCGCCAGAACCAGCGCGCCGCCGAAAACCGCGATCCAAGCCAGATTGGTGCGCAGATTGTCGCCCCGCCATCGCGATATCAGGTTGGGTGCGACAAGCCCGACGAAGGGAAATGCGCCCACCGTCACCAGCACCAGCGCCGTGAGCAGCGACACGACCACCAACCCGAACGTTCGCGTCTGCGCGTAGTTCAGCCCCAGAGACCGCGCTTGCGCCTCGCCGAACCCGAGGATCGTGATCCGATCGGCCACGACATAAAGCAAGACCGCCAGCACCGCCACGACCCAGAGCCATTCATAACGCCCCTGCATGACGCCGGAGAATTCGCCGAGCCGCCACATGCCCAGATACTGCAACAGGTCGCTGTACCAAGCGAACCAGGTGGCGATCGCGCCCAGGATGCCTCCGTAGACCAGCCCGATGATCGGCAACAGCATCGGATCCTGTTGCGGAACCCGGTCCGCAAGCGCGAGGAACCCGGCCATCCCCGCCATGGCGCAGGCCGCCGCAAAGAGCATCTTGACCGCGACGGGCGATCCCGGCGCGATCAATGTCACCGCCAGAAGCCCGAGCATCGCCGCTTCGGGCGTTCCGGTCAGCGACGGTTCGACCATGCGGTTCTGCACCACCTGCTGCACGACCACGCCGGCCAGCGCCAGCCCGGCACCGGCCAGCACGGCGGCGGCGGTGCGGGGGAACCGGCTGGCCATGAGAAGCCAGCCGCCGCCTTCGGAAAGCGATGCCGCGCCCAGCGCAAGACTGACCAGGACCAAGCCGGCCAGCGCGGAACAAACAAGAGCGCGGGCCAAGGTTTCAGCTGTCCGGATCGCCGAAGGCGGACGCGATTTCGCCAAGCGTTCGCATCATCGCATTTGCGCCGCCACCTGCGATATAAAGCGTGGTGGCGTCGAGAAAGACGATCCGCCCGTTCCGCGCCGCTTTGGTCCGGGCAATCAGCCGGTTGTCCAGCGTCGCCGCGGCCGCCCCGCCTCCGGCTCCGACGGCCGCGCCCCGATCGACGACCAGCAGCCAGTCCGGATCGGCATCTGCAACGAATTCAAAGGAAACCGATTGCCCGTGCGTTTCGGAGTCAAGCCCCGGAACCGCTTCAGGAAGGCCGAGTGCGCTGTGCAGCCAGCCGAACCGGCTGCCCGCGCCGAAGGCGGAGATCTTGCCGCCATTGGTCAGCAGAACAAGCGCGTTGCCCTTTCCGGAGACCGCCGACCGGACAGAGGCAAGCCTGGCGTCCAGTTCCGCGCTCAAGGCCTCGGCCTCTGCCCGCTTTCCGTGGATCGCTCCGAAAGCGGCGATCCGGGCATGTGCCTGCGCAACCGTATCCCCGCCGGAGATCGTCATGTCGATCACCGGCGCAATATCGGCCAAGGCTTTCGCCTGTGCGGAGGACCGCCCGCCGATGACAATAAGGTCCGGCTGCAGGACGGCCAGCGCCTCGAAATCAGGCTCGAAAAGCGTGCCGACGACCTGCGCCGCTTCCGCGACATTCTGTAGACTGTCGACATAAACTGGCGACGGAACGCCTGCGACCGTCACGCCCAGGGCGGTCAGGGTGTCCAGGGCGGCAATATCAAAGACCGCGACCCTCGTGGGATTGGCCGTGACCGTCGCCGGACCAGTGGCCGTGTCGATGGTGACTTTGCCTGCGAGCGCGGGGCCCGCGATGACCGCCGAAAGCAAGGCGCCGAGAAGACCCATGCGCATGATGACAACTCCTTGATGGCATATGCGTGGCTGGCCGTTGGGCGTGGCTTGGCGTTTGTGACCTGCTAACCGATTGCGCCGGTAAAGCGCAAGCGATAAACTGACTGAAATAGTCAGAAAAGGATGAAACCATGCCAAGGATCGAAACGGGTCGGTTTGAAACCCCGAACGGATCGAAATATCTGCAACAGCTCTGCAAGCACTTTGCCCATAAGGTTGCGGTGGAGTACGACCCGGAAAATGGCGCGGTTGCCCTGCCGCCCGGCCCCGCGCGCCTGACCGCGACCGGCGATGCGCTGTCTGTCGAGATCACCGCCGAAGACGACGCAGGTCTGGCGCGCGCGCGGCACATCATCGACGATCATCTCAGACGTTTCGCCTTCCGGGAGGAATTCGCAGGAATGAACTGGGTGCCGAAGTAATGCAGGGCGGTTTCGGAAATCGGCGCCCGGCGAAACACGTTTCGGGCGAACCCGATCCTTGCTGTTTTCGCCGGGGATCGCATCAAACCCCGGCACGGACCCGAACCTCGCGAAGAGTCCTCCGGCCTTCCTGAAGATCGCGTTTTGCCTGTCAGGTCCCCGAAAGTGTCTTCGGGGACCCCGATTGACCGGCGTCAAACGGCGTTTCGGCGAAACCGGACGCCGCGCTGGTTTGCAAGGGGGGAGGGTAACGGATCCCGCCCTTGCCGATCAGAACCGCAGCGACGCCGTCAGCGACATCGTGCGCCCCGGTTCATTCAGGGCGACCACGTTTGCCAGGCCGACCCCGTCCGATCCGCGCTTGGCGTAGGTCTCGTCAAACAGGTTCTGAACGTCGAGGCGAATCTCCATCCCTTCGAAACGGACCGGTCTGTAGCTCGCATACAGGCTGGCGACCACGTATCCCGGCAATGGCGTAACCGCGTCATCGTCTTTCAGCGCGATCTCGGCATTGCCGCCGACCCGCCATTCGGGCGCCACCTGATAGGCGCCCTCAAGCGCAAAGATATGTCCGACCGGCCGCCCATAGTAATATGCGGTGGTGCTGATCGGATCGCCGTCGAGTTCCACATCCGCATAGGTATAGTTCAGTCGCGCAAAGGCCCGCTCTCCCGTCCAGGACACCGACCCGTCAAAGCCGCGCGATGTCAGATCGGCCAGTTCTCCGCGCGCTCCGCCTGTCGGCAAGACCGCGGCGATGTCGTCGATCGCCGTATGGAACAGCGCCCCGCTCGCGGCCCAGGGACCGTTTTCATGCCGCAGCCCGATGCGGGCCGTGTTCCCCCGCGAAGACCTGAAGCCGGTATAGTCCCAGGCGCCGCCGAAATCGATCAGCGCCGCTTCGCCCAGTTCGAACCCGCCCCAGCTGGAGGCTAGCCCGGCATTGAGGCTCAGCGTATCGGTCAACACCAGGTCGATTGCGCCGTTCAGACTGACGCCGGTGTCCGAAAAGCGGGATCCATCGGCGCCTTCGAATTCCTGATGATCGATCCGCCCGCCATAGGACACGGAGACCCGGTCGCTGAGGTTCTG
Source organism: Sedimentitalea xiamensis (assembly GCF_030164465.1). Taxonomy (GTDB): domain Bacteria; phylum Pseudomonadota; class Alphaproteobacteria; order Rhodobacterales; family Rhodobacteraceae; genus Sedimentitalea; species Sedimentitalea xiamensis. The sequence continues at coordinate 24,429 of NZ_JASNJE010000035.1, read as the reverse complement.
CCGCGCCTGGGCGAACATGCCGACGCTCCACAGGGTTTCCTCACCGGACGAGCCGAAGGGTCCGGGACCACGCCCTTTGCCTTCCGCCGTCTCCTGGAAAAAGTCGATCCCCGCGTTCAGCGTGCCGTTGCCGAGCAGGAATTCGTTCGCGGCAAAGCCGCTCAGACTGGTGTTCAGACCCCAGACGCCGGAAGCGTCGATTTCCTGTTCATTGTAGCTGAGTTGCAGTTTCGGCGCGAACCAGCCCTGCGGGGCTTCGTCCTCATAGGTCAGCGTATAGGAGCTCCGGCGGGACAACCCTTCGACGAACAGGCTGGGCCGCCCGACGACCGCCGCGAAATCGGGCCGGGTGAACAGGATGCCGCCGGGTCCGGCCTGGGCAGCCCGGATTCCGGTATCCTCTGTTTCGGAGGCCGAAAAGGACAACCGTTTCCCGCTCGCGGAGGTATGGGCGAGCTTCAGGACGTAGGCGCTCAGGTCCGCTTCGGTGCCGGGCACGGTGACGCCGTCGCCGTCCTGATAATCCTCTCCGGTCTGGCGCGTGCCGCTCAGCAGCCATTCGAAGCCATCTGCCTGCCCGAACAGGGTCAGCGACCGGCGGAACCCCTCACCATTGCTGCCCCCGCGCAGGGTCAGAAGACCGCCGATCGTTTCGTCGATCTCAAGAAAGTCGCGGGCGTCCTTAGTGGTATAGGCCAACCCGCCGGCCAGCGCGTTCGGTCCCGCATCGGCGGGCGCGATGCCTTCGCTGACCTCGGCGGATTTCAGCAGCGCCGGGTCCAGAAGGATGTTTCCCGTATGATGAAACGCCGATTTGTTCTGCCTGGCCCCGTCGATCGTCACCGACAACAGGCTTTCCTCGATACCGTTGACGAAAATCTACTGCGCAATGGCCGCGCCGCCGCTGGTGGTGACGGAGGACTCGCCCTTGAAAACGTCCGCCATGGTGGTGGGATTGCGTTCCTCGATTTCCTCTTCGGTGATCTTGTCGTTTCCAAGCAGGTTCTGTGCGGCCTGGGTGCCGATGCGCAGCGTGCCGAGAAAGTATGGGTCGGCGGTCTCCTGCGCGGAAGCCATCCCGGCACACAGCGCCGTTCCGAGCAGCAGAATGCCGCGGGGTGAACTGGTCATGCATTTGTCCTTTGATCTGGCGTCGCGTGGCTGGATGCCCATCAAGGAACGGCGGTCTGGCTGCGTGTTATTCGAGCGGCAATAGTTGACAAAAATAGTCAGGTCAAGCCCGGACGCGCGGGCCTTCATCGAGGTTCGGAAAAGCCTTGCGCCAGCTCAGACCGCAAGCCCCGCCTTTCGTCCTTCGAAGATCGCCAGCGCCGCGTTGCGGGGTGCGTTGGCGTCGCCGATGGCCTGCATGGCGACGCCGCATGCCGCCAGCTCCAGACGAATGCGCGGATCGGCCACATTCGGCGTGGCCAGCACCAGCGAATCCGCCGCCAATAGCTCTGTCTTGCCGGTCAGCAGGCTCTCGGCCATCGCGCCCTGCGCGTTCCATTCCCGGATCGCCGACTCCGTCACGAAACGCACGCCCAGACGGGCCAATGCCCGCCGCAGCGGCCAGTCGGTCGCGGACCGTTGCAACTCCTTGCCCACCAGCGCGTCCGGAGTGACGATCGTGACCTCGTGGCCATCCTCCGCCAGCCTCCAGGCGGTGCCGCAACCACGCCAGTTGCCGCCCTCGTCCAGCACCACCACCCGTGGCCCGAGCCGGGCGGCCTGCATCATCACATCTTCGGCCGACCAGACATTGCCCGACCCGATGCCGGGCAATGCAGCCAGGTGCGGCAGCGCCTTCTGGAACCCGGTTTCGGCGGGCAGCGACCCGGTGGCGAGAAGCACCCGGCCGGCCCCGAATGCGGCGATATCGCCGGTGTCCATGTAGCAATTGAAGCGGATGTCGACCCCCAGCCCAAGGAGTTGCCGTTCGTACCAGGCGATCAGTTCGGTGATCTGGCCACGGCGCGGTTGCAGCCCGGCAAGCCGGAACTGTCCGCCCAGTTTCGGCCCGGCCTCGACCAGCGTCACCCTGTGTCCGCGTTCGGCAGCCACCCGCGCAGCCTCCAGGCCGGCCGGACCGCCGCCGACGACCAGCACCGAATGCCTCTCACCGGCAGGTTCGAACCGGTCGCCGCCCCAAAGGTATTCGTGCCCGGCGGACGGGTTGACCAGACAGGAAATGTAATAGTCGCGGCCGCGCCGGCCCCAGCATTGCTGGTTGCAGGACAGGCAGCCCCGAATGTCGTCTTCCCGCTGTTCCGCCGCCTTGTTGACGAGATGCGGGTCGGCGATCTGACCGCGCACGATCGACACCAGGTCGGCCTCCGCGGCACCCAGGACCGTGTTGGCGTTGCCCGGCGTGCGGATATGGCATTCGGCAGTGACGAGCGCATTGCGCACCTCGGTCTTCAGCATCGCCGCGAGGTCGGCGCCCAGTTTTTCGCCATAGAGCACGGTCGGCATCAGCTTGTAGAAGTCGAAGTAGCCGCCAAAGCCGCAGGTGACGTAGTCCATCAACCCCTCGGCGTCGTGCAGGGCGACGATCCGCGCGGTTTCTTCCCGGCTGAGCGCGGCTTCGACATCGGGTTCGTCGTTGACCGCCAGCCCGATGATGAAATCTTCGCCGCAGGCGGCGCGGATGCGGCGCAGCACCTCGCGCGAGGCGCGGGTGCGGTTTTCCAGGCTGCCGCCCCACTTGTCGCTCCGCCGGTTGGAAAACGGGGTCCAGAACTGATCCAGCAGACCGTGATAGGCGGCCCAGACCTCGACTCCGTCGAAACCAGCCTTGCGGCAGCGGATCGCGGCCTGAACGAAACCGTCGATGGTTTCCTCGATCTCGGCCTCGCTCATCTCGTGGCTGCCGTCGCTGTCATGATAGCTGGGTCCGCCGGAGGGCGACCAGTGGGCGTGCCAGGAATTGTCGGAATCGCCATGCGCGCCGATGTGATAAAGCTGCTGGATCATCACCGTGCCATGGGCCTGGCAGGCCTCGGTGATCCGGCGGAAATGCGGAATGACCGCGTCGGAACCGGCACGGAAATTACCATGGGTCAGCACGGCGGCGGGATGGACCGGCATCGGTTCGACCACGATCATCGCCGCACCGCCCATGGCGCGTTCGCGGTAGTAGGCCAGATGCTGGTCGCCGGGCAGCCCGTCGCGGGCCATGTTGGTGGTGTGGGCCCCGAAGACAACGCGGTTCTTCAGGGTCTTGCGGCGGAGCCTGACAGGTTTGAAGACATGCGGAAACGCCGTCATCGCCGGCCCCAGGTGTCTGACAAACGGTAGCCCAGCGGCCAGGGATCGGAGGGGTCCAGCATGTGCTGATGGGTGCCGGTGATCCAGGCCCGTCCCGAGATTTCGGGAAGAATGGCAGGGCGCCCGCCAAGGCTCGTGGTTCCCGCGATCCGCCCGGAAAAGGTGGACCCGATGATCGAAATCGCGGTCAGGGTGTCACCTTCGGCCATGCCGCCCCGCGCCGCAAGCACCGCCATGCGCGCCGAGACCCCGGTTCCGGTCGGAGATCGGTCGATCTTGCCGGGACGGATGGCGACGGCCGAACGCGCGGTCAGTGCCGCGCCGTCGCGTACAACCGGCCCCGCGAAAAGGCAGAATGACACATGCGTCCAGTCTGGAAGCTCGGGATGCGCGAAGCCCAGTTGTTCCGTGGCGGCATCGCTGATCCGCACCCCGAGACGGGCAAGGTCGTCTGCTTCGTCGGGCGCGATCCCGAAACCGAGCGCATCGGCATCGACGATCACGAAACTGTCGCCGCCAAAGGCGGTATCGACGGTAAGGGTGCCAAGGCCTTCGACCTCGATCGCCGCATCGAGCCGGTCGGCGAAGGACGGCAGGTTGCGGACATGTATCCGTTCCGCCTTGCCATCGCGGCAATCGGCCCTCACCCGGACCAGCCCGCCGGGGGCTTCGAGCACCAGTTCCGTCACCGGTTCCATCATCGGCAGGATACCGGCGTCCAGCAGCACGGTGGCGACGCAGATGGAATTGGACCCGGACATGGGCGGCGTGTCTTCCGGCTCCATGATGATGAACCCCATCTGCGCCTCGGGATGCCTGGGCGGCACCAGAAGGTTCACATGACGGAACACGCCGCCGCGGGGTTCGTTCAGCATCAGGCGGCGCAGCCTGTCGTCCCGTGCGATCCAGCGGCTTTGCTCCCAGAGCGTGTCGCCCGGCGGCGGCGCGACGCCACCGGTGATGACGTCACCGACCTCGCCCTCGGCATGGGCCGAGATCGTCTGGATGACGCGACCCGTCCGCACCTCAGATATCCTTGAGCAACCGCAGCGCATCGTAGATCGCCGCATGGGTGTTTCGGGCGCTGACCGCATCGCCGATGCGGAACAGCTGGAACGCGCCTTCAGGATTGCGGACCACGGTTTGCGGACGGCCTGCGATCAGCGCGTCCTGATCGACCGCGCCGCCGTTCGACGACAGCGGCTTCAGATCGAAATAGAGATCGTCCAGCGGCAGGGTGCCGTAATTGACGATCACCTGGTCATATTGCGCCGCGTAGGAATGATCGCTGTAGTCGGTGCCGATGGTCGCGGTCAGCTTGTTGCCGTCCCGCTTCACGTCCAGAAGCCGCCGCGTGACCGTGAAATGCACGTCCTTGTCCTGCAGCGACCGCATGTAGGGCACCAGATTCATCGCCATGATATCCGGCGCGAATACCCGGTCGGGGGTCATCACCTCCACTTTAGATCCCGCGGCGGCGGCGATTTCCGCGGCCTGAAGCCCGGGGTGATCGCCGCTTTCGTCATAGATCAGGACGGTTTCCGCAGGCGCAACATCGCCCGAGATGATGTCCCAGCTCGTCACGACATTGCCCTGTTCGACGCCGGTTTCGAAAAGTTCCGTATTGGGCAGCCCGCCGGTGGCGACGATCACGACGTCGGGGTTCAGCGCGGTGACGTCGGCGGCTTCGGCCCAGGTGTTGAACCGGAACGCCACGTCGCGGGCCGCGCATTGCGCCATGCGCCAGTCGATGATCCCGATCATTTCGCGACGGCGCGGCGACTGGGCGGTCAGGCGCACTTGGCCACCGGGCACCGCGGCCGCTTCGAAGACGGTCACGTCATGGCCCCGCTCCGCGGCGACGCGCGCGGCTTCGAGCCCGGCCGGTCCGGCCCCCACGATGACCACGGTCTTTCGCACCTTCGCCGGGGCGATGTCGTGCGGCATGGTCAGTTCGCGCCCGGTGGCGGCGTTGTGCAGGCAGAGCGCATCGCCCGCCTGGTAGATCCGGTCAAGGCAATAGGTCGCGCCGACGCAGGGACGAATGTCATCCTCGCGCCCTTCGGCGATCTTCCGGACGATATGCGGATCCGCCATGTGGGCGCGGGTCATGCCGACCATGTCCAGCAGGCCCTCGGCAACCGCGTGGCGGGCCGTGGCCACATCCGGGATGCGCGCGGCGTGAAAGGTTGGCATTCCGGTGGCCTTTCGCACTTCGCCCGCGAAATCCAGATGCGGCGCAGCCTTCATGCCCTGGACCGGGATCACGTCGGTCATCGCCGGATCGGTGTGGATTCGCCCCCGGATCACGTTGAGAAAATCGACCTGACCGGTCGCAGCCAGCCGTTTCGAGATTTCGATGCCTTCCTCCGGCGTGATCCCGCCCTTCTGCGCCTCGTCCGCCGTGTAGCGGAAACCGACGATGAAGTCGTCGCCGACACGTTTTCGGATCGCCGTCAGGACATCCAGAGGGAACCGCAGGCGGTTTTCGAGCGTGTCGGCACCGTAGGGTCCGGTCAGATCATTGGTCAGCGGCGACCAGAACTGGTCGATCAGGTGGCCATAGGCCTGAAGCTCGATCCCATCCATTCCGCCCGCCTGCATCCGTTCGGCGGCGTCCGCGAAATCGGTGATGATGCGTTCGATGTCCCAATCCTCGATCCGCTTCGGAAAGGCCCGGTGCGCGGGTTCGCGGTGTTTGGACGACGAAACGGACGGCAACCAGTCGCCCTTGTTCCAGCCGGTCCGGCGGCCCAGATGCGTCAGCTGGATCATCACCGCGCAGCCGTGTTCATGGCAGCCGTCGGTCAACCGTCGGATCCAGGGAACCACCTCGTCCTTGAAGGCGAGGATGTTGTTGAAGACCGGCGGGCTGTCCTTTGACACCGCCGCCGAACCGGCGGTCATCGTCAGCGCCACGCCCGCCTTGGCCCTTTCGGCATGATAGGCACGGTAACGGTCCTTGGGCATGCCGTCCTCGGGATAGGCCGGCTCGTGACTCGTGGTCATGATCCGGTTTCTGAGCGTCAGATGCTTGAGCTGATAAGGCTGGAGCAGCGGGTCCCTGGACATTCGAAAATCCTCAATACCAGGCGTCGGCCATCGACGCTTTCTTCGTTTCCATGAAATCCCGCAGCGCATCGTCGATCCCCGGATCGAGCGCGGGCGCTTCATAGCTTTCGAGACTTGCTTTCCAGCGCGCATTGGCGCGGGTGGCGGAGTCGATGCCGCCCCGTTCGTCCCAGGTTTCCCAGGGTTGGTTGTCGTCCAGCGCGCTGTCCCAGTAAGCGGTCTGATAGTGGCGCAATGTATGGGCGGAGGAGAACAGGTGTTCGCCGGGGCCCTTTTCGGCCAGCGCATCGAAGCCGAGCGTGTCTTCGGTGACATCCACCCCCTTGATATAGGCGTGCAACGCGCCGCACAGGTCGGCATCCAGCATGAATTTCTCGTAGGACATCGACAGGAGCCCGTCGAGGAACCCCGCCGAATGCAGGATGTAGTTTGCACCGCAATGCACCGCCGACATCATCGACATCATCGATTGCTGCATCGCCTGCGCATCGGGCAGTTTCGAGGTCGAGAAATTCCCGGCGCAGCGCAGCGGCATGTTCAGGCGCCGGGCGAGCTGCCCCATGACCAGCGATCCCAGCGCGGGTTCCGGGGTCCCGAACGTGGGCGAACCGGAACGCAGCGACATGGTGCTGAGAAACGCGGCAAGCACTGCCGGAGCGCCGGGACGCACGAGCTGGGTCAGCGCGCAGGATGTCATGCTTTCGGCTAGGCACTGGGCCACCGATCCCGCCATCGTCAGCGGCGACACCGCACCACCGAGCAGGAAAGGCAGATGGATCGACCCCTGCCCCGCCGCCGCGTAGGCCCGGATGCCCTGGGTGGTCACGCCATCCAGCACCAGCGGCGATGTGGTGTTGAAATTGCCCATGACGACGCAGTTCCGGTCCACGAAATCGGCGCCGAACAGGATCCGGCACATCTCGATGCTGTCCTCGGCGCGTTCCGGCGCCGTGATCGACCCCAGGAACGCCCGGTCCGAATAGCGGATATGGGCATAGACCATGTCGAGATGCCGCTTGTTGACGGCGATATCGGTCGGTTCGCATATGGTGCCGCCGGAATGGTGCAGCCAGGGGCTCGATTGCGCCAGCTTCACGAAGTTCCGGAAATCCTCGATCGTGCCGTAGCGGCGCCCCTTGTCGAGATCCATCACGAAGGGCGAGCCATAGGACGGCGCGAACACCACCGCGTCGCCGCCGATTTCCACCGACTTCGCCGGATTGCGGGCATGCTGGGTGAACCGCGCCGGGGCGGTTGCAAGGATTTCGCGGATCATGCCCGGCTCGAACCGGATGTTCCAGCGATCCTTGTCCAGCTCCGTCACCTGCCCGCCCGCCTCGCGGAACAGCCGCACGGTTTCGCTGTCGTCCCGGAACTCGATCCCGATTTCGGCCAGGATCCGGTCGGCGGTCTTTTCGATCCTTTCCAGGCTGTCGGCGTTCAGCAGGTCATAGGTCGGGATGCCGCGCGTTATGAACGGCACCTCCAGATGCGGGTTCTGTCCCGGTGCGCCGCTGCGCGGATTGCCGTCCCCACCGCGCGCCCGCCGCCGCGACTTGCGCGTTGCCGAAATAGTTTCGCTCATTGTCGTCCCCCCGAGACTCACCCGACATGACATATCTGTCAATCAAGTTGACATACATGTCAAGTTTTTCCATATTGACCCCATGAACAAAATTCAGCCCCCCCGGCCGCGCGCCAGCGAAGATGTCTGGCTCAAGGCCGCCTATGACGTCCTGACCGAAAGTGGCGTCGAGGCGGTGAAGATCATGCCGCTGGCCAAGCGGCTGGGCCTCACCCGGACCGGCTTCTACTGGCATTTCAAGGACCGCGAGGCGCTGCTCGAAGCGATGATCCGGCATTGGGAGGACAAGAACACCGGCAACCTTGTCGCCCGCTGCGAAGCCTATGCGGATGACATCTGCGAAGCCGTGTTCAACCTGTTCGATTGCTGGCTGGACGATTCCCTGTTCGACTCGCGGCTCGATCTGGCGGTGCGCAACTGGGCGCGCAACGACGCCGCGCTACAGAAACGGCTCGACTGCGCCGACCAGCGGCGCGCAGAGGCAATGACGGCGATGTTCCTGCGCTTCGGATATGATCCGGCAGAGGCAGAAGTGCGCGCACTGACCATGATCTACACGCAAATCGGATATGTTTCGATGCAGGTGACAGAGGACCGGCACCAGCGTTTCGCCCGCATGCCCGGCTATGTGGAGGTATTCACCGGCCGGAAGCCGGCCGAGTCCGACTTCCAGCGATTCATGACCCGCCACAGCGCCGTCGAGGACTGAGGCGCAACGCAAAGGACGCCGCGCAACCGCTCCGATATCTCCCTTGCGACGGCGGCACCGCCAAGCGCGGGATTCATCTTCGCGCCCCGACATTGGCGCAATCCACGCCTTCAGCCTGTTGGGCCTTTCGGAGTGAGAACACTGGGGCATGTTCATGAACACACATTCCCCGTAGATGGCGGCGCCCAACCCCATCCGGATGGTCCGAATTGACGAGAACGCCCGAATTCATGCGCATCTTCCGCATAACTTTCTCTGCGAACAAAAAGTTTGCGTACTTTGCGCGTCGGTGGTTCGATATGAATGTGATCTGAGCAACCAGAAAACCGTCGATGAGCCCCAGCATGTATGTCTACCAATCCATTGCCCAATCCCTTTCCGACCATGGCCAGGACACGATGTTCGGGCTGATGGGCGATGCCAATCTCTTCTTTGTCGATCATTTCGTGCGTTCGAGCGGCGCGACCTTCGTGCCCGTCGCCTTCGAGGGCAGCGCGGTCCTGATGGCGATGGCCTACGGGCGGGTCGCGGGCAAGGTCGGCATCGCCACCGTCACGCATGGCCCGGCGCTGACCAACTGCGTCACCGCGCTGACCGAGGGCGCACGCGGCCATGTGCCGATGGTGCTGCTGGCAGGCGATACCGCCGTCTCCAACCCGCATAACCTGCAGAACATCGACCAGCGTGAAACGGTCAAGATCACGGGGGCCGGGTTCGAACAGATGCGCTCGCCCGAAACCGCCTCCTATGACGTTGCCCATGCCATCTACCGGGCGCAGGTGGAAAAGCGGCCCATCGTGCTGAACATGCCCGCCGATTTCATGTGGCAGGAGGTGGAACATGTCCGGCACGTCTTCCCCGCCTTCAATGCGCCTTCCTACGTGCCCGAGGGCAACGACCTGGACGAGGCGGTGGGCATGATCGCAAGCGCGCGGCGTCCGATCATCCTGGCCGGGATCGGCGCCAAGGACGCGGTCGAGCAGATCAGGAAGCTGGCCGACCGTTTGCAGGCCCCGCTCGCCACCACGCTCAAGGCCAAGGGAATGTTCAACGACCACCCCTACAACATCGATATCTTCGGCACGCTGTCGACGCCCGCCGCCTATGACGCGATTGCCAAGGCCGATTGCGTCGTCGCATTCGGCTCCTCCCTGCACCATTTCACCACCGACAAGGGCGCTTTGATGCAGGGCAAGCGCGTCGTTCAGATCAACGATACCGCTACCGAGGTCGCCAAGAACTACCATCCCGACGCGGCGCTCGTGGCCGATGCGGGACTGACGGCGGACAACATCGTCTGGTGGCTCGATGAGGCCGAAATCCCCGGCAGCGGCTTCACGGCCGAACTGGCCATGGACGTGCTGACCGCCCATCCCAAAGGCAATCCCGACAAGGCCAAACCCGGATGCGTGAACTTCGAATACGCGCTCGACCGCCTGGAGGAGGCACTGCCCAAGGATCGGTTCCTGACCACCGATGGCGGACGGTTCATGACCGAGGTCTGGTGCCGCCTGTCCTGCCCCAATGCCGAAAGCTTCATCGCCACGACCAATTTCGGCTCCATCGGCCTCGGGTTGCAGGTCGCCATCGGTGCGGGCTATGCCGTGCCGAACCGGCCCGTGGTCCTCTTTACCGGCGATGGCGGCTTCATGATGGGCGGCATCAACGAGTTCAACACCGCCGTCCGGATGAACCAGGACCTGATCGTCATCGTGGCAAACGACTCGGCCTATGGCGCCGAACATATCCAGTTCCTCGACCGCAAGATGGATCCGGGCCTTTCGATGTTCGAGTGGCCCTCCTTCGCACAAATCGGAACCGCACTGGGCGGGCGCGGGGTTCTGGTGGAGTCCGCGGCGGGCCTCGAAACCGCGATCGAGGCCATCGAGACCAGAGACAAACCGCTCCTGATCGAACTGCGTCTGGACCCGAACGACGTACCGCGCATGCGTATCTAGTCTTCCGGCAGGGCATGTTCCGGTCGGACCACCGCGCATCTTCTCGAAATTCCGCCGGGAATGCCGCCGGCGGCAAGCCATCGGAATGCGGGCCAATGCAAAAGCAGGAAGATGCCTCGACGAACCTGTTGACCTAATCGCGGATTCGGACATCAACGAGGGCGCAGCGTCGCTCATTTCTTGTGGCAGAGATCGCGGCGTCGAGCGCCAGGCGCAGTTCGCTTGCAGAGGTCACGGCGCGGGTCCAGGCGCGACTCGCCGAAGCGACCTTGCAGAAATCGGGAGAGGGAGTGAGACCGGTCAGCGGCATGGCGTTGGCCTTGGCCGCCGCACCATCGGGATAGAGGCCGGTGACCGAGTGGCGGACCGCACCCCATTCGCCATTGTTCAGGATCACGATCAGCGTCGGCAGCGACAGCGCCTCGGCGATCTGATGGCAGGCGACGGGATTGGAAAACATGTAGCTGCCGTCGCCCATCGTCGCAACGCAGAGCCGGTCGGGTTCGGCCAACTGCGCGCCGAGCGCGGTCGGGAAGGACCAGCCCAGGCCACCGGAATGAGGCTCCTGGAACCAGGAGCGGTGTTCGCGCCGGGGAAGCGCGCCCAGTTGGGTGCCCAGCTCCGAAAAGACCGAGGTTGGCGCCCCCTGCGCGTCCAACGCCTCGCCAAGGATGCGGCTGACAGCGGCCTTGGTCAGGACGCCTCCCCTTGGCTGCGCATTCCGCGACGTGTTCCGGCGATGCGCAGCGCTGCCCTCGGCCAAGCGTCTGCGACGGGTATCGAGCGCCGCATCGTCGCGCGGCAAACGCTCCATCGCCGCAATGAGGGCCGGGATTGTCTGAGCGTTCTCGCCAACGACCGAGAGGTCCGACCGAAAATTGCGCACCGGAAAGCGCGAGAAGATCGGGTCCGGACCCATGTTGGCGATGCGGGCCTCCGGGCGCGGTTTGTGCGCGTCGGGCATCCAGGGAGCAAGACAATCGAGGATCACGACGACATCGGCCTTCTCGAGCCACGGCCCGGGGTCGGCGCCGACATGGCACGGGTGGTCGGTCGGGATCGCCAAATGCGTGGCCCACCACGAACAGACCGCTATGCCCCAGTCCTCGACCCAGTCCGCGAAGGCGGCGAAGCTGGCCGCATCCCCCGAACCGCGCTGCGCCACGATCAGCGGGTTTTCCGCCGCGGCGAGCCAGCCCGCCAGGGTCCGAATGCCCTCGGGGTCGGGCGCGGACCGAGCGGCGGCAATCGTTGGCGCGGAGTCGAGCCCCTCGGCCGACACCGTCTCGCACAGCACCTCGCGCGGGATCGACAGGTAGACCGGCCCCTTCGGCGTCGATGTCGCGATGGCGTGGGCGCGGTCCAGAAGCTCGGGTATCTGCTCGGGGAACTTCAGTTCGTAGTCCCATTTCGACGCCTCGCGCACCAGCGCCGTCTGGTCGCGCATCTCCTGCCCCCAGCCGATGGGCACGGTGCGCGCGCCAAAGCGGTCCTTCTCGGTGACCGGCGTGCGGCCCGACATCAGGATCATGGGAACATGCTCGCAGGCCGCGTTGATTGCGCCAATGGCGCCGTTGGCCAATCCGACGTTGGTGTGCAGCATCACCGCCTGCGCCCGACCTGTCATCAGGTAATAGCCGTGCGCCATGCCCATCGCCGCATGCTCATGCGGCATGACCAGCGCCTGCGGCAGGGCGATGCCTTCGGCCGCGGCCTGCGCCAGCCCCTCGATGATCGGCGGAAAATCGGTGCCGGAGTTGGCAAAGACGTAATCCACCCCCAGAGCCTTGAGCCGGGGAAAGATCGCGCCGCCTGCGGTAACATGGCTCATCGTCAACCTCCCAGAATGCCTGGCAGCCACAGCGTCAGCGCCGGAAACGCCAGCAGCAACGCCACGCGCAGCAACTCGGCGGTGAAGAAAGGCGCGACGCCCTTGAAGGTCTCGATCATCGGTGTGTCCTTGGCCAGTGCCGAGATGATGAAGACGTTCATGCCCACGGGCGGCGTTATGAGTCCCAGTTCGACCACGATCAGCGCCAGTATCCCGAACCAGACCTTGAGATCCTCGGTGCTCATGCCGAAGCCCGAGCCATCCGCGCCCTGATAGATGCCTCCGTTGATCTCCAGCAGCATCGGCCAGAAGAAGGGGATGACCAGCAGGATCATCGACAGGCTGTCCATCAGGCAGCCCAGAAGGATCAATGCGAAGAGCAGCAGGATCATCACCGTCATCGGCGCCAGGCCGCTTTCGGCGATCCAGGCGGCGGCCTGCTGCGGCAGGCCGATGCGCGACATGAAGATCTTCATCAGCTCGGCGCCAAGCAGGATGAGGTAGATCATGCCGGATGTGCGCGCCGTGGCCTTCAGCGCCGCGATCATGGCCGTGAACCCGAGGCGGCCCCTGGCCAGCCCGTAGGCCCAGACGAGGAACACGCCGATCGCGGCAGCGGGCGTGGGGTTGAAGAAACCCGCGTAGATGCCGCCCAGCACCAGGCCGAAGATGATCATGACCGGCAGCAACCCGAGCGTGGCAGAGACGAACTCGGACCGGGTCGAGACGCCGCCCGGCGGACCGGCCTCGGGGCGGATCAGGACGTAGATCGCGATTGTCGCGATGAAGAGCAGCACCGCCAGGATGCCCGGCAGCAGGGCTGCGGCGAACATGGTGACGATATTGGCCTCGACGATGACGGCGTAGACGATCAGCACGACCGAGGGCGGAATCAGGATGCCCAGCACGCCCCCCGCCGCCAGCGATCCCGTCGCCAGCGCGCCGGAATAGTTGTAGCGTTTCAGTTCGGGCAGGGCGACCTTGCCCATGGTCGAAGCGGTGGCCAGCGACGAGCCGCAGACCGCGCCAAAACCTGCGCAGCCCGCGATGGCGGCCATCGCCGTGCCGCCGCGCATCCAGCCCAGCCAGGCATTCGCTCCGCGGAACAGCGCCTGGCTGAGGCCCGCGCCGGTCGCCAGTTCGCCCATCAGGACGAACATCGGCACGACCGACAGGTCGTAGATCGAGAACTGCCCGTAAGCCAGCGTCTTGAGCTGACTCAGCAGAAGCGCCGGGCCGTTCAGCAGCGCGATGCCCACGCCGCCGACGAGGATCATGGAATAGGCGATGGGGATGCGGATCGCGATAAGGACGATCAGCACGACCAGCGCAATGAGTCCCAAGGCAATAGGGTCGCTCATGCGCGAACCTCGCGGCTGGATTCGAAAAAGGTGATCAGCGCGGCCGCGACGAGCAGCGCCAGCGAAACGAGGATCGGCACGAAACCCCACCAGATCGGCACCTGCAGTATCGCGGTGACATAGCCGTAGGTCTTCTGGTCGATCATGCCGAGATACATCCGCCAGACCAGCAGGGCGGCAAATCCGAAGGCCAGCAGCGAGGCCATGGCCCGCAGCAGGGCCAGCGCGCGCGGCGACGCGCGGGCGGTAAAGATATCGGCGGTCACGTTGGCATCGGTCAGCTGGCAATAGGGCAGAAAGGCGAAGACGGCGACCGCGACGCCGATCTCGGTCAGCTCGAAGTCGCCGGGGAACGGCTTCCAAACGACGCCGCCCACCACCGAAAGCACGTTGATGGTGACAACCGCCAGCAACACGAGGCCGCCCAGCAGCGCCCAGAGGGTGACCGCCCATGCGACCGCAGCGGAAATCCCGCTGCGGCCTTGTGTCTCGGCGTGAAACATCAGTTCATCGAGCCCTCGGCGTTCTTCTTGATCAGCGTGCGCGCGGTATCGACCATCGCCTGACCGTCGATGCCCTTGGACGACACGTCATCGATCCAGCGCTGAACCACCGGTTCCAGCGCCGCGTTGAAGGCGGCCGTCTCGTCCTCGGTCAGGGTGACATGGGTATTACCAGCGTCGGTCGCGACCTTGATGCCGCCTTCGTCGATCTGGCGCCAGATGCGGCCAACCTCGGCCACCCACTCACGCCCCGAGGCATCGCGGAAGGCCTGCTGCACGTCTTCGGGCAGGCTGTCCCAGCGGGCCTTGTTCATCGAGACCTGGAAGGTCGTCGTGCCAAACCGCGCCTTGTCGTATCCCTCGATCTGGTACTCCGTCTGGTCCTGGATCTTGAGGGCGGGGATGATCTCCCACGGGATGAAGGCGCCGTCGACCACCTTCTTGGACAGCGCCTGCGGCAGGTCCGGAACCGGCATCGACACCGGCGAGGCGCCCAGCGCCTCGATCACCCAGGCACCGGTGCGGGTCGGAATACGCATCTTGAGGCCTTCCATGTCCTCGGGCGTCCGGATCTCCTTGTCGACGGTGTGGATCGCCTGGCCCGCGTGGACATGCAGGAACATCGGCTCGATCCCCTGATATTCCCCGGCCAGGTGCTCGTCGTACATGTCGAATAGCGCCAGGTTCGTGGCCACGGGGTCGTTCAGGAAGACGTTGGGCAGCTCGACCACCTCGGTGCGCGGAAACAGGCCCGGCGTGTAGCCGTTCACCGTCCAGACCAGGTCGACAACGCCGTCACGCACCTGGTTGACCAGTTCGGGCGGCCGCCCGCCCAGGGTCATCGACGGATAGATCTCGATCTTGACGCTGCCGCCCGAGTTTTCCTCGACGGCGCGCGCCCAGGGTTCGAGCATCTGCGTCTGCGCGGGCGCCTTGGCGCCCAGGAAATGGTGCAGCTTGAAAACATGCTCCTGCGCCAGCGCGGCGCCCGCAGAGAGCGCCAGAGCGGCGGTGGCCATCGCGGCCAGTCCCAGTTTCTTCATCATCGGTCGTTCCTCCCTTGGTTGCCCGATCAGATTGGATAGTGCAGATCGCCGTCCTGCAAGGTGATCCAGCGCAGTTCGGTGAATTCCGCGATCCCCCAGTTTCCGCCGAAGCGGCCGTAGCCCGAAGCCTTGACCCCTCCGAAGGGCATCTGCGCCTCGTCGTGGACGGTCGGCCCGTTGACGTGACAGATGCCGCTCTCGATTCGCCTGGCGACCTCGAGAGCCTTCATCGTGTCACGGCCAAAGACGGCCGCCGACAGACCGAACTCGCTGTCGTTGGCGATGCGCACAGCCTCATCGACCGAGCCCGCGCGGATGATCGCGACCACGGGGCCAAAGCTTTCCTCGGTATAGATGCGCATGTCGGCGGTGACCTGGTCAAGAGCGGCGGCATTCAGCATTGTGCCGCGTCCGCCACCCGCGATCAATGTGGCGCCCTTGTCAAGCGCGTCCGCCATGAGGTCCTCGATCCGCTCGGCGGCGGCGAGGTTGACGAGCGAACCCAGCGGCGCGTTCCCCTCGCGCGGGTCGCCCGCGGTGAGGCTTTCGACCTTGGCACGGAACGCCTCGACGAACCGGTCGCCGGCCTCGCCCACGGTGATGATCCGCTCGGTCGACATGCAGATCTGCCCCTGGTTCATGTAAGCGCCGAACCCCGCCGCCGCGACGGCGGCGTCGATGTCCGCGTCCTCCAGCACGATCATCGGAGCCTTGCCCCCCAGTTCCAGCAGCGCGGGTTTCAGATTGCGCCCGGCCAGCTCGCCGATCATGCGACCCACGCGGGTCGATCCGGTGAAATTCACGCGGCGCACGGCCGGGTGTTCGATCAGCGCCGCGACCACGTCAGCGGCCTCGTCGGGCGCGTTCGAGATGGCGTTCAGCACGCCCGCGGGCAGGCCCGCCTCGGCCACCGCCTCGACGATCAGGGCATGGACGCGGGGGCAAAGCTCCGAGGTCTTCATCACCACGGTGTTGCCGCAGGCCAGCGGCGTCGCGATGGCGCGCACGCCCAGGATCACCGGCGCGTTCCAGGGCGCCATGGCCAGCACCACGCCCGCCGGCTGCCGGATCGCCATCGCGGTCGAGCCGGGACGGTTCGACGGGATCACCTCGCCCTTGATCTGGGTGGTCAAGGCTGCGGCCTCGACCAGCATGTCGGCGGCCAGCATGCAGTTGAACCGCGCCCAGGCCTCGGTCGCGCCGACCTCGTCCTTCATCGCCTGCACGATGTCGTCGGCCCGCGCGTCGAGGTTCTGCGCCGCCGCCAGCAGCTTTCGCCGCCGCTCTCCGGGCGGCGTCACCGACCAGGTGGCAAATGCGCCCGCCGCCGCATCGACCGCGCGCGCCACATCCCCAAGCGAGGCCGCCGCGGCCTCGGTCACGTCATCGCCGGTAACCGGGTTCGCGCGGGTAAAGCTGCGCCCTCCCTCGGCCGGGACGTATTCGCCATTGATGTAGAGGTTTAGCTTTTCCATCCGGTTCTCCTGTCAACGGGTATCGGCCAGCGCGCCACCCAGAAAGGCGCGGATCACGGCGGGGTCCGACTTGATCTGGTGAGCGGGGCCGGAACCGGATATCCGGCCGACCTCCATGAGATAGGCGAAATCGGCCAGCTCCAGCGTGGCGCGCGCGTTCTGCTCGACGATCAGGATCGTGAGACCGGTCGCACGGATGCGCGAGAGCGCGGCAAAGACTTCCTTGGCGACAATGGGAGCCAGGCCCAGCGACGGCTCGTCCAGCAGCAAAAGGTCGGGGTTCGACATCAGGGCGCGGCCGATGGCGACCATCTGTTGCTCGCCCCCCGACATCGTGCCCGCAAGTTGTCTCCGCCGTTCGGCCAGCTTGGGAAACAGCGCCAGGACCTCCGCCATGCGTTCGGTCGCGGACCGGCGCGCACGGTCAGGGATGGCGCCGAGCAACAGGTTTTCCTCGACCGAAAGCGCGGGAAAGATGCCCCTGCCCTCGGGCACGAGCGCGATGCCCTCCTCCACCCGCCGGTGCGCAGGCAGCGTCAGCAATGAGTGCCCCCGATACAGGATGTCGCCCGATACGGGCCGCACCGGGCCACCGATGGCGCCCAGCAACGAGGACTTGCCCGCGCCGTTCGCGCCGAGAATCGCCACCATGCGCCCCTGCCCGACGTTCAGCGAGGCGCCGTCCAGCGCGACGTGCTTGCCATAGGCGACGGTCAGGTCCTTGACCTCAAGCATCGACCTCTCCTCCCAGGTAGGCGGAGACCACGGCAGGGTCGGACAGCGCGGCTTCGGTCGCCTCGTCGGCGATGAGCCGCCCCGAGTTCATCACCACCACGCGCGGGCACAGGGCACGCACCGCGTCGATGATGTGTTCGACCATCAGGATCGTCAGCCCGCCTTCGTGCAGCCGCCGGATCAGGGCAACGCCCTCGGCCAGTTCCGTCGGGTTCAGACCCGCGAGCCATTCGTCCAGCAGCAGGATCTCGGGTTCGGCCGCCAGCGCGCGGGCCAGTTCCAGCCGCTTCTGATCGATGTAGGTCAGATCGCCGGCGACGGCCGAAGCACGTTCGGCGAGGCCCACCGTCGCGAGCGCGTCCTCCGCGACACGGCGCGCCTTTTCGCCCCAATGCGTGCTGCGGCCGAAGACCGCCGTGATCATGACATTCTCCATCAGGCTGAGCGACGGCAGCGTGCGGACCAGCTGAAAGGTCCGCGCCACCCCGGCCCGCGCGATGCGGTCGCAGCGCAGACCGGTCAGCCGCCGCCCGTCCAGCCATATCTCGCCCGATGTGACCGGGAGCGCGCCGGACACGAGGTTGATGACCGTCGTCTTCCCGGACCCGTTCGGCCCCAGCAGTCCGACAATCTCTCCGCGCTGTAGAGAGAAGGACACTTCGTCCACCGCCCTGAGGCCGCCGAACTGCTTCACCGCCCTGTCGATCCGCAGAAAGCTCATGCCCGCACCTGCCCCCGCCGCGTCAGCCTCTCGGCGGCCGAGATGAGTCCGTCGGGCACCACGAAGACCACGCCTATGAACAACAGGCCCAGGAAGATCGGGTAGGTGTCCGGGAAATTCGACGACAGGAATTCGAAAACCAGGAACAGCGGCACCGCCCCCAGGGCCGGACCCCACAGCCGGTTCGCCCCGCCCAGCAGCGCCATGATGACCGTCAGGAAGCTGACCGTCGGATTGAAGACGATCGAAGGTTCGACGTAGACGTAGCGCGGCGAGGTGATCGCGCCGGCCAGCGTCAGGATCACCGAAGACAGCACGAAGGCGATCAGCTTCACCCGCGCAAGGTTGACGCCGGAATGCGCGGCCACCGTTTCGTCGTCGCCGATCACCCGCAAGGCAAGGCCCAGGCGCGCGCGCATGATCCAGGCGGTCAACGCGATGGTCGCGGCGCCAAGCGCCAGCATCTGCCAGTAGATCTGCCGCGTGGTGATATCGAGAAAGATGTAGCGGCCCAGTGTGCCGGTGACATTGACCTCGTACCAGGTGATGAGCTGGCGGATCAGTTCGGCCAGCCCAAAGCTGAAGATGACGAAGTAGACACCCCGCAGCCGCAGCGTCGAAAGGCCGACGATCAACGCCAGCGTCCCGCCGATCACGGCGGCGCAGAGCAGAATGGCCGGATAGGGCAGCACCTCATTCAGCACGGCGACGGTATAGGCGCCGGCGCCGTAGAAGGCGACGGTGGCCAGAGAGATGTAATGCGTGTGCCCCGAAAAGAGCGCCCAGGCCGAGGCGAGCGTGACATAGGTCGCCGCTCCGATCAGCAGACCCAGACCGTAATCCGAGAAGTGTAGCGGCAAGACCGCCAATACCGCAAGGCAGATCAGGGGCAGGATCAGGCGCATCAACGGCGCGCTCCGAACAGGCCCTGCGGGCGCCATAGCAGCACCAGCAGGAAGATCGCGAAGGTCGCGGCCAGTGTCAGGCCGGGGTCGATGGCGGTGGCGACAAAGGTCTCGATCAGGCCCAGGCCGAAGCCGGCGGCCAGCGCGCCCGGCACGTTGCCGACGCCGCCCATGATGACGATCACCAGCGCCTTCATGGTAAAAACGACACCGGCCGTGGCCGAAAAGGTCTGATACATCGAGATCGACGCCCCCGCCACCGCCGCCAGCGCCGAACCGAGCGCAAAGCCCTGTCGCGCCGCGCGATTCACATCGATACCGACCAGCGGCGCCGAACCCGGTGTCAGCGCCACCGCGCGCATGATCAGCCCCCAGCGCGTCGTTTTCAGAGCCACGACCAGCGCCGCGCCCACCACGACGCAGATGCCGAAGGCGATCAGCCGGTTCAGCGCGACCGACACGCCCAGCACGGTCACGCCGCGATCGAGGTAGGAAATCGAGGTGAAATTGGCCCCGAAGGCCAGCAGCAGCCCGCCCTGGATCAGGAACAGCAGGCCGAAGGTGGCGAGGATGCTGTCGACCTCGAGCCGCCCGCGGCCCTGCGAGCGCGCCACCAGCGGCCGCATCATTACCGCGTATAGCAGCCAACCGATCCCGTAGCCGCCCGCCGCCACCAGCGGCAGGGTCAACAGTGGAGACAGTCCCAGCCCCTGGAACAGGGCCACGACCACGAAGGCAGAAAGCAGCGTCAGCTCGCCGTAGGCCAGGTTCATGATACGGGCTATCCCGTATTGCAATGTCAGCCCCAGCGCGAGCAGCGCATAGGTGCCGCCCAGCACGAGGCCGAGGATGACAGTCGTCGTGAGCATCGGGATACCTTCAGGCGGTTCGGACTTGGCCCGCGCCGACAAGCGGCGCGGATCCTCGGATCACCATTCCGGCTTGGGAATGACGGGTTCGGAGGCGCCCTCCTTGTCGGCCGGGTTCACGGCACGGAACGATCCGCCCTGCCACTGGCCGACCCACCACAGGTCGCGCAGCTGGTTGTTCTCCAGCCTGACCTCGCCCACGACCGTGTCGAAGACGCCGGTCGAAAGTTCCTTGGCCAGCGCGGCGTGATCCAGGCCCACGCGCTCGATTGCCTGCGCCAGCATTTCGAGCGAGGCATAGGTGATCGCCGAGGCCCAGCTGTCCGGCGGGTTGCCGACAAAGGCAGTGTGGCGCTGGAAATAGTCCTGGATCGTCGGGCTGTCGGCGTTCACGCCGCCGATGGCCATGACGCCCTCGGCCTTGCCGTCCGCGACGCCGGGATAGATCGGAAAGGCACCGCCAACCGAGATGTAGAACACCTTGGGATTGTAGTTCATCGACTGCGCCGTCTTGGTCATCCCGAAAGAGCCGGGCGGATAGGAGAAAGCGACGAAGCTGTCCGCCCCCGAGTCCTGCGCCCCGTTCATGATGGCGGCGAAATCCGAGGTGCCCAGCGGGTAGGTCTCATCGTAGACCAGTTCGAACCCCGCCTCCTCGAAGGCGGGGCGCGCGCCGTTGATCAGGTCGATGCCGAAACCGTCCGCGACGGAGACGACGGCGACCTTGTCGTTGATCCTGCCCGCGTCGCGGGCCGCCGACAACACCTCGACAAGGCCTGTCGCGTAGTCATGCCCGCCGCCCAGCATCCAGAAACTGCGGTCCCAGCGTTCCGCGAATTCCGGGGCCTTGTCGGTCACCGCGGTCACAGCCATCTGCGGATAGCCGAATCGAGCCATCAGCGGCGCGATGGCCAGGTTGGAGCCGGTGCCCCAGGGCGGCAGGATCAGGTCGACCTCGTCCTGCGTCGCAAGCCGTTCGATCGAACGAACGATGTCTTCGTTTGCCGAACGGTTGTCGTATTCCACGACCTCGATCATCCGCCGCGAACCATCGGGCATTGCTAGGCCGCCCGCCTTGTTCACCGTATCGACCCAAAGCTCGTAGTTCGGGATCGTCGTGATGCCGGCGCCGGTCGCGTTGGGGCCGGTCCGCGCCACGGCATAGCCGATGGTCACCGTGTCGTCCTGAGCGGCGGCCATGCCGGCGGTCATCGCCGCCGCAGACACCATACCGAGAGAAAGCGCGCGCAGGGATGTGCGCCGCGTAATGCCAATCATGAGTTCCTCCCTTTCGGCCGGTCTCCGCCGGCCCATTGTCTCCCCGGCCCCGCCATCCGGTGCGGCTCGCGGGGTCAGATCAGATCGTAGCGCCCCAATGGCATCGGCATAAATGCACTGGCGGAGCCATTTCTTGCACCTACGCTTGAAACTTGGCGGGTTTTATCCCAGCATCGCTCCGCCATGCCCATCACCCACAGACCTATCGCCTCGCGCCGGCCGGCCACCGGACTGCACCGGATCCGCAGCCCGCTGTCGCGCATCGCATTTACCCTGGCGCCGCGCACCTCGCATCTTCTGTGGCTGGAGTACGGCACAGCGCGCCTCCAAGGGCCTGGCGACGCGACGCCCGAACATGCGGGGCCCCGCATTCTGTGGTGGGCCGACGGAGAGAGGCGCGACCTGATCGTCGAGATCGGGGCGCGCGGAACGCTGGTCTCGATCCCGGAAACGACGCTGCTGCAGGTGCTGCCGGTGACACCCATCGGCGACCAGATGCAGCGCACACTGTCACAGAACCTGGAGCTTCCGACCGACGCGCTTGGCGCGATGACCGATCTTCTCGCGGGCTTTGCCAGTGAACGTCAGGGCACCGATCCGGGCGCCGACATCGCCGCAGCGAACTATCTCGCGCTGCTTGTGTTGCAGATCTGGCGGATGGCGCGCAAGGATCTCGTCCACCTCGGCGGCGCACCGCAGGGCCTGTCCGAACGATTTGTCCTGCTGGCCGCCCAGCGCGTGCGCGATCACCGGCTTGTCGACGATTACGCCCGCGACCTGAAGGTCAGCCGCAACCGCCTGGGTTCAGCGGTCAAGCGGGCCACGGGGCTGTCGCCACGCGCCTACCTGCACCGCTTGCTGGTGCGCGACGCCATGGAACTGCTGGCCAACACTGGCATGCCGGTTTCGCAGGTGGCCTTCCGATTGGGCTTTGCGGACCCCGCGTATTTCACCCGTTTCTTCCAGCGCGAGACCGGGCAGAACCCGGGCGCGTTCCGGAGATCGTTCAGCAAGAAACCCAACGTCGAATTCCAGTCGTTTGCTGCCTGGCCATAGGCAATCGCCGGCCTCAATGCGTCATGAAGCAGTTCGGATACCTGTCGGCACGATGCACCGCTTTCCCGAATCCACTGGCAGGCTGTCCCACAATTCGCCAGTTCGCGACCGGTGCGCAGATGTCAAGGATCTGCATATTCTGGCCGGCTGCATCAGCTCCGTGACTTTTCACGACATCAACCCTGTGCAGAGCGCTCTTGTGGATCAATCCAGCAACGGACCGAGCCCCATGAGCCGATCGATCGGAGCATGGTCATCGGTCAGCACGCGGGCGCCGGTTCGCGCTATGATGTCATCCAGAAATCCCTGTTCCAGCGCGGCAAATCGCTTGGGTTCGGGCGTTCTGGCCGCGATCTCCGAAACAGGGCTGGCGGCATCGCCTGCGAGCAGCACGAAGACGCGGCGCTCACCGGGTTCGGGACCGCGCGCTTCCGTCCAGACCTCGACACTGGGAAATACGTTGCTCAACGTGACAACCAGGGCCGCGAGCGCGTCGAGACGGTCCACGTTGTCGATGACATTCATCGCGAAGACTCCGCCCTTTTCCAGGCGCTCCGCCACAAGCCGGAAGAACTCCTCGGTGACCAGGTGCGCCGGAACCGCGATATCGGTGAAGGCATCGCCGACGATGACATCAAATGCACGGCCGCTTTCGCGGAGCGCAACACGGCCATCCTTGTGCGTAACCGCCGCGGTCTCCGGGTCGAACCAGAAATCCCGCATGGCCACGCGGGTCACGGATGGATCGATCTCTGCGACCATGATCGTCGAGGCCCCCCGGTCCGCCCATGCTCTGGGAACCGAATAGGACCCGCCGCCGATGTGAAACGAGGTGAAGTCGTCCCGGCCCATGCGCATCCGCGGCAAGGCGTCGAGCATGGCGGTATGATCGGTGAACATCACCCTGGGCGCTTCGCGCGCGTTGATACCGTGGGCAAGGTGGTCGATGACCATGAGGTTCACGGGCGCGTTCGGATCGTCCGCCAGCGGGACAGTTCGGATGCAATAGTAGCTGCTTTCCACATCGCAGACGGAAGGAAGTGCAAGCGCTCGCAGCCCGGCGAGCAGTGCGACAGTGGCGGCGGCCACCGCCAGGAGAATCTGTCGCCCGGCAAGCCCACCCAGCCTGAAGCAGAGCGTCGCGGCGAGCGTGTAGAACAAGGCGATGACGGTCAGGGTGCCTACCGACCCGAGCCAAGAGACGAACAGAAATCCCGCGAGGAGCGTTCCGACGATCGCTCCCGCAGCGCCGGCGGCGAACATCGCACCAAGCGCGCGCTCGGACTGGGTGGTGTGCCGCATCGCAACAACGGCCAGAACCGGCGCCGGCACCCCTGCGAACAGGGATGGGAGAAAAAAGGCGAGCGCGGCAATCATCGTGATGGCCGCCAGCGGATTGGTGATCGATCCGAGTACCGGCTCGGCGGCAATGCGAAGCACGAGCGTCGCGGCGGCCGTGAAGACAGCGGCCGCGATCATGATCCAACCGGCACGCCGCAACGCCGGGCCGCTTTCCAGCACCGCAAGACGTCCCCCCCACCAGTGACCGACCGAGAACCCCGCAAGCACGACGGCGATGATCGAGGTCCAGGTGTAGAGGCTCATTCCGACATAGGGCGCGATCATCCGGCCCGCGACGATCTCGACAACGAGACCGGCCGCGGAAATCCCCGCCTGAAGCAGCAGCAAGAGCCAGAGCGGAGCAGCGCCTGACTTGTCCGGTGATGGAGTCATCGCGCCATTAGGTCACTGGAGGAACTTGTGTCAATCCTTCGCTTTCGCGATGCCAGTCTCGCAGACAAGCCCGAGAGACCTGCAAGTTCGATTTGCCCTGCAATTGGACCTTATTGCACAACCCGGCTGCGAGGCGGGCTTCCCCTTTCTCCGGACGGATTTGCTCTGCGGCCACGGTGACGGGTAGTCCAGGCGCGGCGATGCGGACCTGTGGTTCCGCGACCTGGCGGTCGAAGTCTCGGGCCATCAATGACTGACCAGGCAGCCTGATACGGTTCATCCTGGACCCGACATGGCTCCGGCGGTGGTAGCCGCTTCATC
>NZ_JASNJE010000034.1 GCF_030164465.1 Sedimentitalea xiamensis | reverse complement strand
CACAGGCCCGTCGCCTTGATTTCAACCAGTACCTCGCCCGCCCGCGGACCCTCGAGGTTCACATCCATGATCTCCAGAGGCTTCCCCGCCTCCATCGCAACCGCGGCGCGTGTGCGCATGGTCTTCTCCCCCGCAAATTGAACCTGGGTCTCAATGCCCCTTGGCAAAAAGGCTACATGCCAGCGGCCTGCCGGCACAATTAAGACATAGGTGTGTGTTGGCGGACATGGACAGGAACCGTTCAACTATTAGAGTAGTCGGCGGAGGACACGGACCATGCATATTTCAAGGCGCCTGCTCGCGGCCCTGGCCGCGGTATCGATACCGGGAGCCGGGTTGAGCGCGGATTTTTCGGACCCGACCTGGCCCTGCGTGCAGCGCAAGGTGGAAAGCCTGTCCCTGGGCCTGATGTGGCCGCTCCCGGTCCCTGACGGCGCGCTGCCGGACGCAATCGCCGGTGACGCCGACATCCTGGTCGAAACGCTGGCTCTGCGACGGGTGTCGCTGGAGAAGGCCGCCGTCCTCGTGGACACCTTCGTGGCGGATCACCCCGGCCTGACCGCCGATGACCTTGGCAGGATTTTCAGGGCGGTGTTCGACGGGGGTCAGGCGGACCGGTCGGCGATCATTTCCGGGATCGAACGTTATTCGCTCAAGCAGATCGCCCTATCCGAAGAAATCGACGGCAGCCGGGCCCGCATGTCGGACCTGATGAAGGCGGACGCCCCCGACTACGACAAGGTCGATGAACTGGAAGAAAAGCTGGACTGGGACGAACGCATTTTCCGGGACCGGGCGCAGTCTCTGACCTATGTCTGCGAAACCCCGGTTCTGCTGGAAAAACGCGCCTATGCCATCGCCCAGATGCTGCTGGGCCACGTCCCGGAATGATACGTCATTCCCATTCCAGTTCCGTGTAGGCGACGGTCGCGTTGCGAGCGTTGAAGAGATCGAACAATTGCCAGTTCTCCGCCTCGGAGGCCGCAATATTGCTGGCCGCCGTGCTCAGCGGGTCGCCACGGCCGATGGCGGCACGGGTGTCGGCGGCCAGCACTTCCAGATAGCGGTCCAGATCCTGCGCGCCCGATGGCCAGTTCAGAACTGGTCCGCCATGGCCGGGGACGATGCGGCCGATCTCCAGCATTTTCATTTCCGACAGGACCGAGATCCAGCCCCGCACCGATCCGTCCAGCGCCGGGGCATGGTCGTCAAACACAAGGTCGCCCGTGAACAGGACTCCGCCGGCCGGATCAAGGACCGTGAGATCGTTGCCGGTGTGGGCCGTCGGCCAAGACCGAAGATCCAGGACACGCCCGCCCAGGTCGATTTCCAGCCGGCCGGGCACCGGCAGATCAGGCAGAACGATCTTCGTGCCGATGAACTGCGCGTCTCCGATCAGGCGGCCGAACCCGGCCATATAGCTGTCTCGGCGATCCGCCAGCGCCGGACCCAGTTTTTCATGCCCGACCACGCGCGCCCCGGCTTCGGCGAAGACCGACGTGCCGAGCACATGATCCGGGTGCATATGGGTCAGGATCACATGGCTGACCGGCAGGTCGGTCTTCGCGCGCACCGACCGCCACAACTCTTCGCCCATCCGCCGCGATCCCCCGCTGTCGATCACGGCGACGCTGTCGCCCCCCACGACGAAGCCCGCGTTCGACACGCCGCCCAGGTTTTGCGGCGTGGCCTCGTCGATGGCGCCCTTGAACACGAAGACCCCGTTGGAAAGGTCCTGAACCTCGGCGGCCGGACCCGACGGCTGGCAGCGCGGTTCCCCCTGGACGTGGCTGTCCGGAAACAACGCCGCGACATCCACGGGCCGGCGGGCGAACGCATCGGCACAAGCGGCGGCAGAGGCCCTTTCGAAACCGGGCAGCAGAACGTCGCGGCAGGTTTCCGGCGCCGACAGAAGGCAAAGGGTTACGATGAGTTCGAACATCGGGGCTCCTGTCCGGTTCCGGGATCACTGTATCAAATCCACGTGCGAATCGGCGCATACCCCTAAGTATACGTTTCCCGCCCCCACCCGGCATGGTAGTCTGCGGAACGGTTTCGGGAGATCACAGATGAGAATGCGCTTCCTTGCATCCGCTCTGGCTGTTGTCGCACATGGGGCGATGGCCGATGAACCACCCCGTGACAACCCATTGGCGGATGGCCCCACCTGGGCGGAATTGAAGGGCGATTTCGTCAGCGATGAGAACATCTTGAAGGACGGGTCTCATGTGCTGGACGTGACCGCGCCCTACCGCGCGAACGATGCCGCGACGGTTCCGCTGCTCCTCGCCCAGTCCGATCCGGCGGTTCCGATCAGGACGGCACAGGTCATCATCGACGAAAACCCCGCGCCCATGGCGGCGGATTTCGTCTTCGGTGAGTTGATGATGCCCCTGAACTTCGAACTGCGGGTCCGGGTGAACCAGTATTCCAACATCCGCGTGCTGGCCGAAACCGATGCGGGCACCTACATGAGCGGCCGCTATGTCAAGGCCTCGGGCGGCTGTTCGGCCCCGGCCACGAAGGATCCGGTCGCAGCGCTCGCGACGATGGGCCAGATGCGCCTGAAGCATTTCGACACGGCCGAAAACATGTCGGGCCAGCGCCGCGACGCGCAGATCATGATCCGCCATCCGAATTACTCCGGCCTGCAACGCGATCAGATCACGCAACTTTTCGTCGGCGCGCATTTCATCGACGAACTTCAGGTCTACCAGGGCGACGATCTGCTGTTTTCGATGGAAGGCGGCATTTCGGTGAGCGAAAACCCGGTGTTCCGCTTCACCTATACCGACAACGGCGCGCCTGCCCTGACGGTCCGGGCGCATGACACCGAAGGAAACCTGTTCGAACGGGTTCTTCCCAAGACCGGCGAAAGCTGACGGCGGATTTCAGAAACACCGGATCTCGGCTTCGGCCTGTGCCCGGCGCAGGTCCGAAACCAGCGCCTTTGCCATGGCCGCGGTCCGGAAGATCGACATGCGTTCGCCCCCGACCTGCTGCATCGACAGCACGGTTTCCGCTTCGACATATTGTTCGTAGGGTAGGATCGATGCGATCATGTCGATGGAACAGGAACATTGCAGCAATGCGGTGCGCGTCTGACCGTTGACCGCCATGCACCCGAACACATAATCAGCGCGCGCGGCAGTGGGGTAGTCGTTCAGACGTTCCTGTACGGATTGCGCACCGGCCTGACCGGCGGTAAGGCCCACGGCCAGGACCATGGCGAAGCGGATCATTGCCGGACCTCCTCTCCCGTCAGGATCAGCCTGTTGGAATAGATCGGTTGCGTCTCCGTTTCGCCCGGCACATCGGCGACCAGCGCGCCATACCAGCCGGGATAGTCCTCTGACACGGTGAAGCTCAGCGACAGGTCGCCATACCCTTTCATGCGATCGCGGTTCTCGTCATCGCGAAACGGATGCAGGGTGATCTTCTGTCCGGCCACGTCCCGATCGCCAAAACGCAGGGTCACGGATTCGATCTCGGCGGGCTGAACCAGGGAATCCTTGATCTTGGTGCGGATATAGAACGGGCTGCCGCCGGCCTCATGGGCAACGTCGCGCAGAACGGTTTCGACGAAATACATGACGATGGGATTTCCGACGGAGGCGGGAAACCGTCCAAGCGACTGGTGCTTGTCATCCTGCCTGAAGGTCAGTTGCGCCATGTCGTCGGTCGCAAATGCCATATCCACCGTCCCGGTGCTCCGCCGGGCGCGGTCCAGATCGGCGGCGATCTCCACCTGCCGGTCATAGACCAGAACCGACTGCATACCCAGGTCCGACAATGTCCCCTGCTTGAAGATCAGGTCATAGGCCGGTTCCGCGGCCGCCGGCTGCGCCAGCCACAGGGCCAGTCCGATGGCCATCAAACTCTTTCGCATGTTCAGTCTCCCCCGTCTGTTCAAAGACTATCCGAAACCGGAACCGCGTCACCGGATACTTTGGTCGGCGCAGGCGCCGAAGGTTCAGGCCGAAAGGCTCCCCGTGCGGGTCTTCCAGTCGATCAGGGACCGCAGGCGCGACAGGTTCACGGGCTTGGTCAGCACCGAGAACCGGTTCGCCAGTCCTGCATCCTTCACGTGGTCTTCATGGTTGGCCGTGATCATGATCGCCGGGATCGGCGATTTCAGGGCGTCGCGCACCGACAGGATGGCCTGCACGCCGGTGTCCTCTCCGTTCAGATGGAAGTCGGCCAGAATGATATCGGGCGCCATGCCGATGTCCTGCACCAGATCCAGCGCCTCCTGCGTGCTTTTCGCCGCCAGAACGCTCGCGCCCCAGCTTTCCAGTTTCTGCGTCATCGCATAGGCGACGCCCGGATCGTTCTCGATCAGCAGGATGATCAGGTCCATGTCCTGATCCGCGTGCGCAGCAATGGACCGCACGGTGACGGCATCGGTCGGATTCGGTTCAACGATGGGCAAAGTCAGGGAAAAGACCGACCCGACGCCGGGTTTGGAGCGGACCGAGACGGGATGGCCCAGGAGCCGGCAGGCACGTTCCACGATCGACAGGCCCAACCCCATGCCCTGGCTGTTCCGGCTCGATGCCCCCACACGAGTGAATTCCTTGAATATCCGCTTCTGGTCGCTGCGGGAAATGCCGATGCCGGTGTCCCAGACTTCGAGCGTCACGGTGTCACCATGCCGGCGGCACCCGACCAGGATGCGGCCCTTTTCTGTGTAGCGAATGGCATTGTCGACGAAATTCTGCACTGACCGCGCCAGGTATCTCTGGTCGCTTCTGACCCAGAGCCCGGACTTGACCACCCGCAGATCAAGCCCCTTTTCGACGGCAAGCTGCCCGAGGTCCTCGACAACGCCGCGCAGCACCTCATCCAGGGAAAACGACGTCACCACCAGGCTGGTGTCAGTGGACTCCAGCCTCGCGATATCGAGCAATGCGCGCAACAGGTCTTCGATCGACCGGAAGGAACTGTCCAGCCGGCGCACGGTTTCCCGTGTTTCCCCCTGCCCGCAGCCGTCCGTGAGCGATGAGATCAGCAGCTTCGCGGCATTGATCGGCTGGAGCAGATCGTGGCTTGCGGCGGCAAAGAACCGGGTCTTGGACGACATCGCCGCCTCGACTTCGGCTTTGGCGACCCGCAGGTCCTCTTCGACCCTGGCCTGTTCGTCATACTGGCGGCGCAGCTGCACGTTGGCCTCGGTCAGTTCGGAGGTGCGCGCCATCACCCGCATCTCGAGCATCTCCGTGGTCTGGAATTCGACCGTCACGTCCATCACGTTGATGATGCAGCCGCCGTCGGGCAAGGGGTGCATGTCGATGTCCAGAATCCGGTCGCTGATATGGCGCACGCGCTGGCGCAGATTGCCCGCGCGGCGCAGGAACCGGATCAGGCTGGCGAAATCGTCATGCGGCAGCTCGCCGACGAAGGCCTGGGCCTTGAGATATTCGATGATCTGCCCGAATGACGTTCCCACCGCGGTCAGCTGGATCGGCAGGGTCAGCAGCGCCCCGAACTGGGCGTTGTTGATCAGCAGCGTGCCTTCGGCGGAAAAGGTCGCGACCCCCTGGGGCATGTGATCGAAGGCCGCTTGCAGAAAATGTTCCTGCTCGTCGATCAGCCGGTTCTTTTCGAGCCGGTTGCCGCGCACGACCGCGGTGATCTCCGTTTGCAGGATCACCGTGTTGTCCGACCGGGTCCGACGCGACGTGATGACGAACCAGCGGTCGTTCTTCAGGCCAAAGACGAATGGCGCCGCCGGTCCTTCGCCAAGCTTCAGGATCGCGCGGCGCAATCCGAACCGGTTGAATCCGTCGCGCGGGCGGATGCTGCCGCTCTTGGCCAGCGCCTCCACATAGGCCGAGAACTCCAGCCCTTCCTGCACCGACTCCTCGATATCGGGGATCAGGAACTTGAAAAAATCGTTGAAGACCCGCAGCCGTCCTTCAGCGAAGAGCGCGAACCCGCCTTCCATCGTGTCCAGCGCGTCCTGCAGGGTGCGCTGGGTCTGCGCCCGTTCCTCTTCGGAGGTTTCGAGCTGGTTGCTCGCGCGGCCGAGCGTGGTGAGCGCGTCTTCGAGATCGCGGGTCTTTTCGGACACCTTGCTTTGCAGCCGGATCGCGGATTGGAACAGGGAATAGGCGGACCCGCCCAGTTCATGTTGCTGGTTGGCACGTTGCACCAGCGCGTCGATGATCCGGGCCTGGCGGCGCACCTGAACGTCCAGCGGCTCGTCCGGATCGATCATGGCCGCAATGTCCGTCCCGGCGGAAAGAAGGCGATGCCCACGAAGGTCTGGTTCATATGCACCCCGCGATGCTGTTCGCCGTAGGTGTTGAACCCGAGAACCCGATGCGAAGACAGAATCCGCGACGCTTCGGAAATCACCTCGTTCTGTTCGATCTCCAGCCGGCGCAGCACACAGTCAAACCCGAGCACGAAATCGGGCCGTTGCCCCTCCGGCCCCAGAACCGACAGTTCCGCCTCCAGCGTCTGGAGGATCTCCTTGCCCTGACCCAGTGTCAGCACCAGCCCGTTTTCGATGGCCGACAAGAAGGCGAGACTGTTCCCGTCGACGACCTGCTGGATCGCCCGCACATGCCAGGTGTCGTGGTTGCGCACCAATACCGGATTTTCGGCAAAGACGCGCGGCGACAGTTCGGAAACGTCATGACCGACGAGGCGGGCGTATTCCGATGCCGCCGGAGCGCCGTTGATCTCGGTCACGATCCGGTCTTCCGGCTGCGCGTCGGTGACGACCAGTTGCCGGTCGGTCGGCATGAAATGGTCGAATTCCAGGCCAGTGAAATCCAGGTCGGTTTCCACGAGCAGCAGCAGCGCCGCGTTGGAATGGCATTTTCCGCCATGCAGAACATAGGTTTCGTCAAAGGCCAGACCGTGCCCCGCAGATCCTCCGAAACTCGGCAGGTCCCCGAGACCGGCGTCCAGCGCGGCCACCAGCACATCTTCCTGCTTGGACAGGCCATCCGCGAAGATCACCGCGAACCGGTTCCAGTTCGCGGTCCTCTGGAACCGGTCGGCCAGGGTTCGCGCCTGAAGCGCGGTGGCCTCGATCGACATCTGTTTCAGCGGATGGATCAGGCTGGACGCGCAGCGGAAATGCCGGCGCGGGAAAGCCACCAGCAGAAGCGTGTCGTTCTCGTAGCCGCCGGGCGTGATCTGTCCGGCCGTGGTGCACCCGAAAACGGGCGCGTTGGGCAATGTCCGCGTCAGCGCCTGCGAGACCCGGTCGTGATCCAGCCGGTCGGGCACGAAGGCCAGAACGAAACAGATGCTTTCCCGATCCAGTTGCGCGGCCGCCTGCTGCACCGCAAGGTCCGGGTCGCCCGCATAGGACACTCCGAAATTGACCAGCTTGGGTGTTCCAAGCGTCTGCGGCGGATGCAGGTTCATGGCCGGCTCAGCTCAGCAAGGCCTTGGCGTCCTTTTCGGACAGCCGCTGTTCCGCCGCGAACCCGACCCTGTTCACCAGAACCGCCGCCTGCGTGCGGTTGCGCACCCCCAGCCGTCGCAAAAGCGCGGTGATATGCGCCTTGACCGTCGCTTCGGCCAGGGACATCTCGTAAGCGATCTGCTTGTTGGGCTTGCCCGCACAGATCAGCCCCATGATCCGGCTCTGCTGCGGCGTCAGATCGGCGATGCGTTGCGCGATGTCCTGCAGGGGAACCGCCTTGTCCGACTCGGGACTGGATCTCGGGCGAAACCCGTCCGGCAGGAACTTGCTGCCCTCCTCGACCTTTTGCAGCGCCATCCTGAAATCCTCCTGGGACGCGCCCTTGGGCACAAAACCAACGGCACCGGCATCCATCAGCATCTGGATGGTCTCGTCCGAGGAATCCGCCGAAATCGCCAGCACCGGCACGTCCGGCAGACGTTCCTTGAGCCGGAAGAAACCGCTCAGCCCGGTGACATCCGGCAGGTTCAGATCCAGCAACACCAGGTCGGGCAGATCGCCATCCTCAAGCGCCGCGAGTCCGTCGCTCAGGGTGGTGGCGGAGCGAACACAGCGCACATTGCAGCGTTCCGACAAGGTCGATACCAGCGCATCGCAGTAAAGCGGGTGATCGTCGATGACAAGCATCGTCCGGATGACGATTGACTCGTCCTTCCTGTCCATAATCCCCATGATTTCGTCCTCCCGCCGAAAGGCTAACAAACAGCCGGCCTGCATGGCAAGAAACGTGATCAGGAATTCGCCCTTCGTTCCGCCGCCGCGCCGGCGGTTTTTCGCGGGTCCGGGTTTGCGGTTGGGTATCGCAGAGTCCGGTTCAGGGCGCGCGCGAAAGCCGGACCGTCAAGGCTGGATGGCGCGGGACCGTATATCCGGGTGTCCAGTTGCATCAGAAGCGCCGTCCGGTCCGCATCTGCGGGATACAGCCGGTCCAGCGCGTGGCCTGCCCGGCGCAATCCCGCGAGATCCCCGCGCCGGCCTGCAAGGCGCAATGCCCGGACCAAGCGCAGCCTTGACCACCTCTGTTTCAGGGCGTTCAGCGACAATCGCCGGCCGGAACCGATCAGGCCAAAGGCGGCAACGGCAAAAGCGGCGAGCGCGGAGACGAGGATCAGATCCCGCCGCAACGCGAACGGTTCCGGCACGGGGGGCTTCGTATCCGCCACCGGAACAACGGAGCCATAGGCGACGCGCTGCGGGGAAATCACCACCTCCTGCATCACCCGCCGCCGCGTGTCGAAAAAGGAAAATGAGATCGGCTCGACGATCGCCGAGGTGTCATTGCGCGGCTTTATCGTCCAGCGCCAGAACGCCACCGCTTCCGGACCTTGCGGGGTCAGGTCAACCAGCCGCTTTTCGGGATGCGCGAAAATCAGCGCGCTTGGCGAGGTGAGTTCCGGCATCGGCGGGAGCATGTCGGGGCTGGCACCGAGGGCCGACACCCTGACGATCCGCAGCACGCCTTCGCCCGGCGCGAGCTGATCGGGCGCATTCGACCAATTGTCCGAAACCCGCAACCCGCGCACCGGGAACCACCACCCGTCCGTGGCCGGCGCCGGTTCCACCCTGAAGCTCACGGGTTCGGACTGGATCGTATGTTCGAACCAGCGGTTGTTTTCATCCAGAAGGGTCAGATGGTGCAGAAACGGCCCGATCACGATCTGACCGGACCGGTCGGGGAACACCGCCACGCGGCGGCGCATGTTCTTGACGGGCCTGCCGTCCAGCATGCTTTCAAACCAGTGATCCTGGCCGAGTTGCATCCAGTTCAGCCCGGCCATATCAGGCTGTTCCAGCTTTTCCAGGGTGATGTGGCGGCGATAGATTCCGTGGATCGTCAGCAGCACCATCTCGCCTTGGAATGGGACGTAATCCATCGGCTCCAGGGTCACGTTCAGCATCAGATCGCCCGGATCGACCGTTCGCGTCTGCGCCTCCGCGACGAGCGGCATCAGAAGAACCAGGAACAGGATCAGGCCCTTCACCATGGGTCTTCGGCCTCCGGCTGTCCCTGCCCCGCCTTTTTGCGGCGCTTGTGTTCATGGTTCAGCCGTGCCGCCAGAAACGCGCCCGGAACGTCTTCGAGCGTCACCAGCCAGCGTGGGCTGGCCACCACGAAGGAGTCGTCGAACACCTTGCGTACCCTGCTCTGTTCGCGGCTTTGCAGGGCGGTCAGACCGATTGTCGCGCCGGTGTTGGTCACGTCTTCTCCGGTTCCGGCGGCGCGGCCCGCGCCGCGGCCGATTTCCGCCTCTACCGTTTCCCCGATCCGGTCCTGACCCCAGAAAGCGATCGATCCGGGATCGATCCGGGTGCCTGCGTAGAACGACCGCACCAGGTCGAAATTGGCCTGCGCCGCCGGATCGTCGCGATAGGCCATGGCCAGATCGTAGGATTCAAGCGCCGCCGCATATGCGGCCTGTTGCGCTTTCGCATTGCCGAGGTTGTAGGCCGCCGCGGGTCCGGCTTCGGCAAAGGCGGCCGCGGCCTCTTCGAACGCGCCGGCGCGATAGAAGGATACGCCACGCCAGGCCGGATCGCTGAACAGGTGCACGGCGATCCGGGGCAGCCCCAGCGCAAGCGCCAGGCGGCCGAAGGGCGCCCCTCCCCAGATCAGCGCGGACCCCGCGACAAGCGCCAGGGCGAGGATCAGGACGACCCGGCGCATCAGGTGGCCTCCCGGCGGAAGAGACCGATCAGGGCGAGCAAGGCCGGGATCAGCAGGAGGCGGCCATGGTCCGTCCAGAAGGCGAGACCGAACTCCTGCCGGTCGAGCCGCTTTCCCGCGTCCTCGGCCAGCAGGGCCGTCAGCCGTTCAAAGTCTTCGAGCCGCAGAAACGTGGCCGGACCCGCGTTGGCAAGGGCGCTCCATGCGCCTGCATCCGGGCGTATGTCGCCCGAAACCGTTGTCGGGACCTGCACCACGATCAAACGCGCGCCGCGATCGGCAATGGACCGCCCCGCGGCGACCGCTTCCGGCCCGAAGCCCGCACCGTCACTGAACAACACGACATCCGCCGCGAGAATATCCGAACGGGCGAGCACACTGGCGGCCTGCCGCAAGGCCAGCGCCGGGCGGCTGCCCGCGTCGGGCATGGTGCCGGCCTCCAGCAGCGACATGGTCTGCCCCAGTTGCAGGTGATCCGTCGTCAGGGCCGCGGCTTCGTAGCTGTCGCCGCCATAAACGATCAGAGCCGCCGGTCGCGACCCCAGAACATTCAGACCGGACCGCGCGAGAGTCACGACATCCTGCCAGGTTTCGTCCTCCGTCATCGACCGGGAGATATCCATCACGTAGATGACCCCGTCCAGATTGCGGAAGCTCGCACCGTCACCTCTCTTGACGGCGGGACCAAGCAGGCCGAGACAGATCAGCCCCGCCGCCAGAAACGGCGCGAGGGTCGCACCCGCGCCACCCGCGCGCCCGACGCGGCCCAGCCGTTCCATCGCCGCCATCAGGTGCGGATCGATCCGCCGGCTCCATTCTCCAAGCTGCGCGTAACGCCGGCGGACAAGAACGGCCAGCACCAGGATCAGCGGCAGAGAGGCCAGCCAGAACGGCCGCAAGAGCGCGATATCGTCCGCCAGGACGATCATGGGGCCCGCCATCCGAGCCAGAGGCAGCCGAGTCCCGCCAGCATCGCGGGCCAGATCCAGAAGTCGCGGTAGATCTCCGCCGACAAGCCCGCACGCGCGGTCGGTTCCAGACGGTCGATCGCCTCGGCGACCGCGCGCAGGTCCTCGGTCGTGCGCACCCGGAACATTTCGCCGCTCCCCAGGTCGGCGACGGCCTTCAGCATGGCCGCATCGACCACGCCGCGTTCATCCGGATGGCTTTCCAGATCCTTCGGCCCCATCGCGATCGTGTGAATGCGAACCCCCATCGCTGCCGCCAGCTTTGCGACGTCGCGCGGTGTCGCCTCCCCCGCATTGCTGGCCCCGTCCGAAAGCAGGATCACCACCCTGCTTTCGGCATCCGATTCCCGGAGCCGCTTCAGGGTCAGTCCAAGAGCCTCGCTGATGTTCGTGGCCCGCCCGGATATGCCGATCACCATGGTCTCGACTGTTTCCGCCACCGATTGCACGTCGAAGGTGAGCGGTGCCGCGACATAGGCATCGGAGCCGAAGACGACGAGCCCCACCCGGTCCCCGCCCCGATTGCGGACAAAGCCGGCCGCCACCTCCTTCAGCGCATCGAGCCGGGTCACGGTCCGGTCCCCGAGCTGGAAATCCTCCCGAACCATCGAGCCGGACAGATCCAGCGCAAGCATCATGTCGCGCCCCGATATAGGCAACCCCTGAACCGGCGCGATCTGGCGCGGCCCGGCCAGGGCGATCACCAGAAGCGCCCAGATGGCGAAGAGCAGAGCATATCGCGGGATCGCGATCCCGCCTTGCGCGGCCCTGCTGGCAAGCATCCTGCGTTTCACGCCGGCGGGCACCACCAGCCCCGCGCCGGTGGATCGCCGCGCAGAGGCCAGACGTGTCACCAGAACCGGAACCGCGAGCAGCACGAAGGCCCAGGGGGTCGCGAACTCAGGCATGCCGGCGCAGCCTGTCTTCGAGTTCGGCGCTCTCTGGGAAGGCCCCGGCACGGTAGATCCTGCCGCGAAGCTCCGCCGCCGAATCGGGATCAAGCGCCGCCAGAAGGTGCAGAAGCCGCACCGCGCGGTCCTCGTCCGGCAGATCCCGCAGGTCGCGCAGCCTGTCTTCCAGGTCCGGCACCCGGTCCGGGCGGGTTTCGCGCGCAAGAACCGGCGACAGCAGCGCCGCGACCACCAGCGCCAGGATCAGCCCGAGCGCCACGGCGACCACGACATCCGCGACCGTTCCGCCAGCCGCCGTTTCCGGCAATCGCAATCCATGCAGGCCAGCAATAAGATCGTCATGTGTAACGGCACCGTCGACCATCTCAGGCAATCCGATCCTGCAAGCCCTGCGGCAGTTCGGCTGCCGCATCCAGGTCATGAAAGGTGCAGCCGTCGATCTCTTCTTGCTCCGACGGCGCGGCGGCCATGCGCCCGCCATAGCGGATGCGCGTCGTGACACCGTCCGGGCCGGTGACCGGGTAGGAGCCGGCGGGCAGACGATCGAGATCGCGGTCGCCGACACGGATGATCCGCGTCCTGCGCCGGCGGGACAGGTCGCCGATCAGGTCGGCGAACCCGTCCCCGCAGGTGTCCAGCGCGCTGGCCAGGATCATCTCGGACCCGCGCGGCACCAGACGATCCAGCCCCGACAGGGCGCGGTCGAGCGGCGGGCTTTGCATTCCCTGCCGGGTTTCGGACATCGCGATGTCATGGGCGCGCACGAGGCCGCCGATCACGCCCAGCATGCCGCGCACCCGACCGCGCGACGGGATATGGATCCGATCCCCCCCGGTCACGGCCAGAAGACCGACCCGGCCGCCGGTTTCGACGGTCTGCCAGCCGAGCCACGCCAGCGCCTCCGCCGCCGCCACCGACCACAGCGCGCGCCGCAGGCCCCACAGCATGCAGGGCCTGAAATCAGCGACGAGAAAACAGACCCGGTCCCGTTCTTCGTGGAAGGTCCGGACATGCAGTTCGCCGGTCCTGGCGGTGGCGCCGCGGTCGACATGGCGAATGTCGTCCCCCTGGATATAAAGCCGGCTGTCGGCGATCACCTGGCCGTTGCCGCGCCGCGCGATGGCAAAACCGCCGGGCAAGGCGCTGACGGTCACGTCCCGTTGCGCCTCGATCAGCAGATGGCGCAGGGCGATCAGCCGCTCCGCGGTGACTGTCACGCCATCCCTAGCCGCCGCGTCCGACATCAGAGCGGGTCTGTCGCCGCCAGAATCCCCGCGATCACGTCGCGTGGGGTGCGACCCTGCGAGGTCGCTTTCCAGCTCAGCGACATCCTGTGGGCGAGCGCATCGGCGGCGACCGCCTGGACATCTTCGGGCAGCGCGTGATCGCGCCCGTGCAGATAGGCGCGCGCCCGTGCGGCGGCCGCAAGCGACAGCGAACCGCGCGGCGACACCGCATGTTCGATGTCATCCGAAAACGGCGGCCCCCGCGTCGCCATGACAATCCGGACGATATAGTCCCGCAGCGCCGGCGACAGGTGGATGGAGCCGACCTGCGCCTTGGCCGCGTGGATCACATCCAGGCCGATCGGATCGGACAATGCCGGTCCGTCGCGCTGTTCGGTTTCCACCAGGTCCAGGATACGGCGCTCCGTCGCGAGATCGGGCAGCGTCAACTGCACATGAAGCAGGAACCGGTCAAGCTGGGCCTCGGGCAGCGGAAAGGTGCCTTCGTGTTCGATCGAGTTCTGCGTGGCGACGACGAGAAACGGATCGGGCAAGGGATGGGTCACGCCGCCGCTCGTGACCTGGCGTTCGGCCATGGCCTCGAGAAGCGCCGACTGCACCTTTGGCGGCGCGCGGTTGATTTCATCCACGAGGACCATCGTGTGAAACACCGGCCCCCTGGAAAACCCGAAAAGCCCCGTTTCGGGATTGTAGACATCGGTTCCGGTCAGGTCGGAGGGCAGAAGATCGGGCGTGCACTGGATACGCGAGAAGTCCCCGGTGATTCCCGCGCTGAGCAGCTTGACCGCACGGGTCTTGGCCAGTCCCGGCGCACCCTCGATCAACAGGTGCCCGCCGGTCAGCACGCCGATCAACAGGCGTTCGATCAGAAGATCGCTGCCGATCAGCCCCTGCGACAGCGTTGTCCCGAGTTCCGCCACTTTGGCCGCCGCATGGGTGGCATGCAATTGGGCCAAATCGTTCCTCCCAAATCCGGCCTGACCGCCGCCGCACGACAGTCTCAAACGCACTGTGCCGACGACCACCCCCGAAAGCCACCTAGCCCAAAGTCTAGATTGCCGCGTGGCGTCACGGGTTTCGCCCGGTGGACGCATAAGCGGCGGAGTCCGCGTAATAGGTATCGAACCCGATCCGGCGGCGCAGTTCGGTAAAATCCATCAATACCTCGTCGCGCGGGCTGTCCTGAGCCAGGGCGGCCAGGACTCCGGTCATCGCCTGCATCGCCGCCGCCATCAGTGTCAGAGGATAGGCGGCGATGGCGAAGCCGATGTCGCGCAGCGCCGCGTGGCTCAGAACCGGGGTTTGCCCGCCTTCCAGGACATTCGCCATCTTCGGGCCGGGCAAACTGGCACAGATGCTGCGCATTTCGGCCTCTGTCCGCGGGGCCTCCACGAACAGGATGTCCGCACCCAGTTCGTGGAAACGGGCGGCGCGGTCGATCGCCTCTGCCAGACCGTGGTCGTGCCGGGCATCGGTGCGCGCGAGGATCAGGATGTCATCGTCGGCCCGCGCGTCCACGGCGGCCCGGATCCGGTCGAACGCCTCGTCGCGCCCGACAACGGCCTTGCCCGGCGTATGGCCGCAACGCTTTGGGGCCAGTTGATCTTCAATCATCACGGCGGCGCATCCGGCGCGCGAGAACCCCTGCACCGTCCGGCGCACATTCATCGCGTTGCCGTAACCGGTGTCGCCGTCCGCGAGCAGCGGAATGGACACCGCGTCGCGGATGTTGCGGGCACTGTCCAGAACTTCGCCGTAGGACATCAACCCCAGATCCGGCGCGCCGATCCGCGACGCGGAGGCCGCGAAGCCCGACATGAAGGTCATGTCGAACCCCGCCTGCTGGACCAGCCTGGCCGAGAGGGCGTCAAAACAGCAGGGCATGACGTGAAGTTTATCCTGCGCCAGCAGGGCGCGCAGCGTTTGCGGTGGTGTCATCCGTGACTCCCGACAGAGGGCGTTTTCGGATCGACCCTAGACCGCATCGGCGGGCGATGAAACCGCCCGTTCGAAAACCTTCAGAGCCAGACGCCGGACATGGCGGCAGCAATCCCGGCGGCCCCAAGCGCCAGTTTCGGAAGGACGGCCCGCACGGCGATCAGACCGTAGCTCAGCATCCACAGTCCCAGGGCCAGCCGCAGGAAGGCGAAAATCGCCATCATCGGATCTTCCGCGATCCGCAGCACGTTCGGATTGGCGATCATGCCGAGCGGGATCACGTAGAGCCCGACGCCAAGCGCCATCGCCGTGAGCGCGACCTTGATCCAGTTCTCTTCGATCATGCCGGCGGCGATGAAGACCGCGCCGCAGACCGGCGGCGTGATGGTGGACAGAAGCGCGAACCAGAACACGAAGAGATGTGCCTGCAACGGTTCCAGCCCCTGCTGGATCAGCGCCGGGCCGGCCACCGAAACGCAGATCACATAGGCCGCGGTCGTCGGGACCTCCATGCCCAGAACGAGACAGGCCATCGCCGTCAGCAGCAGCGTCGGCCACAGCATCCCGCCCGATCCGGACAGGATCAGAGAGGTGATCTTGACCCCGAGACCGGTGATCGACAGCACCCCGATGATGATCGAGGCGCAAAAGATGATCGACGCGATCATGGCGATCTGCCGCGCGGCGTTCAGCAGGGCGGAGAACAGGCGTTGCGCGATCCGCTCCGGGGAACACACCCCGCCCCTGCCGAAGACCAGCAGCACCGCCCCGGCCAGGATCGCGAGACAGGCCGCGTATTGCGGCGTGAAACCGCCGCCGAACATGCCCCACAGCAGCACCGTGAAGGGCACCAGGAAAAAGGCCGAGGTGATCAGCACGTCCCGCCCCGGCGGGCGATCGTCCCGGTCGATCCCGCGCAGGTCGAAACGGCTGGCATAGGCGTTGATCCCGACCCAGACTGCGAAGAAATACAGAACCGCCGGAAGCACCGCCGCGGCCATGATCCCGGTGTAGGGCACGCCGGTCAGTTCGACCATGACGAAGGCCCCCGCCCCCATCAGCGGCGGCATGATCTGCCCGCCCGAGCTTGCCACCGCCTCGACCGCGCCGGCCAGCCGTTTCGGATAGCCGAGCCGGACCATGGCCGGCAGGGTGATCGCCCCGGTCGAGGCGACATTGGCCGAGGCGGAGCCGGAAATCGACCCGAACAGGGCCGACGAGATGACCGACACCTTGGCCGCGCCCCCCTTGAGATGCCCGGCCGCAGCGGCGGCGGCATTCATGAAGCCCTGCCCGGCCTCGCCCGCATTGAGGACCGCGCCGAAGATGACGAAGATTGACACGACACCGACGGAAACCGCCGTGAGACTGCCCCAGATCCCGCCTTCGGCAATGGTCATGGTGCCGAGAAAGCTTTTCAGCGGTGTGCCGGAATGACCGAATTCGCCGGGAATGTGCTGCCCGAGCAGTGCGTAGGCCAGCGCTGCGACGGCGACCAAAGGCAAGGGCCAGCCGATCGCGCGCCGGGCCGCCTCGACCACGCAGACCAGCAGCACCACGGCGATCCCGATTTGAAACCGGTTCTCCAGGAACCCGTACTGATCACTCAGAGCGTCATGGCTGACCGCGATCCAGAGCGCCGCCAGAACGCCCGCACCGGCCAGCACCGCGCCGGACACAAGCCGCGCCCATGTCTTGGCTCCGTAAATAAATACCCAAGGCAGGATGAAAACCAGGTGGAGAGGCCGGCTCACGAGGTTCGGCACCAGGCCCCAGAAGACCAGACCGATGTGATAGATCACCAGCGCCGCCGCGAGCAGCAGCCAGGCCGGCCGGAACCGGCTTGCGGCGGACGCATCGGTCATGAGTCACCCTTCGGTCGCAAAGGACCGGGCCGCGACAGGCCCGGTCGCCGTGTTTGCCAATCCGGCAATGGCTATTTCTGATCGTCGGTCAGGGCGATCCCGGCCTCTTCATAATAGCGCTGCGCGCCGGGATGGAACCGGACCGGAACCGTGGCGAGCAGCGCCGGATCCACGCCATTCCACCAGGCGGCGTCCTGGCCCAGTCCGGCCTTGCCTTCCCAAAAGGTTCTGGTCAGTTCATAGGCCGTGTCGTCATCCATCTTAGTGGTGGTGAAGGCGGCGACCGGCAGCGACGTGGTGACGATGTCCGCGTCCTGCCCGGCATAGGTGCCCGCCGGGATGACCAGCCGCGCGCGCTTGCTGGCTTCGATCTGTTCGTCCGTCAGGGACAGCACGGTGACGTCGGCGGAGGCCGCCGCCTCGATCACGTTCGGCGCCGGATAGGACCCCGCCGTCACGAATCCGTCTATCTGCCCGTTCTTCAGCGCGGCCACGGCCCCGGACAACTCAACGTCGGCGATGTTGACCTTGCCTTCGAGACCGAAGAGGCCCAGGTATTTCTCGCCCTCGGTCGCGCCGAAACTGCCCTTTCCGAGCAGGATCGTCTTGCCTTCCATCCCGGCGAAATCCGTCACGCCGGAAGCCTTGGACATCACGAAATGCATCGTCAGCGAAGGGATCGGGAACAGGGCGCGGATCTCGTCAAAGGCCGGGTCGCCCTTGCCTTCGAACATCGCCTTGCCGCCCTGCGCCAGGCCGACCAGCGCCGGCGGCGTGGTAAAGACATAATCGCCGCCCCGCGCCTTGACCTCCATCACGTTCTGCACCGAGCCCTGGCTTTCCTCGACCGTGACGATGATGTCGCCGCCGGTCCCGGCTTTCATCGCCTCGGCGATCTGTACGCCCATCTGATAGTAGGACGATCCGGTTTTCGCGGATTTGTAGGTGACGCGCGTTTCGGCGAGCACCGGCGTCGCGAGCAGCGCCGCCACCGAAGCGACCGCCGCGAGCGGTTTCAGAAAATGGATCATTCGGACCTCCCTGAGTGTGTTTCACAGTGTCTATCAGGGATTTCGACCGGGTCGACAGGATAATTGCAACCGCCGGGATCAGGTCTTGAAGACCCGGTAGATCGCGGGGATCACCAGAACCGTCAGCAGGGTCGAGGACAACAGCCCGAACAGAAGCGAGATCGCCAGCCCCTGAAAGATCGGATCGCTCAGGATCACCACCGCGCCGATCATCGCCGCGATGGCGGTCAGAAGGATCGGCTTGAACCGGATCGATCCGGCCTCGATCAGGATGTCGATGTCGGATTTGCCGGTCCTGTCCGCATGGCGGATGAAATCGACCAGCAGGATCGAGTTGCGCACGATGATCCCGGCCAGCGCGATGAAACCGATCATCGACGTGGCCGAAAACGGCGCCGCCCACAGCCAGTGACCGATCATGATGCCAAGGAAGGTCAGCGGGATCGGTGTCAGGATCACGAGAGGCAGGCGGAAACTGCCGAACTGCGCGACGACAAGGATGTAGATGCCCAGAAGCGCCACGGCAAACGCGGCCCCCATGTCGCGGAAGGTGATCCATGTCACCTCCCATTCCCCGTCCCAGAGCAGGGTGACGCCGGTTTCGTCCTCGGGCTGGCCGTTCAGACGGATGGTCGGTTTCAGGCCGTCTTCCCAGTCCATCGCGTCCAGCGCGTCGGCAACCGCCAGCATGCCGTAAAGGGGCGCTTCGAAGGTTCCGGCCAGTTCGCCCATCACCATTTCCGCATCACGCCCGTTGTGGCGGAAGATCGAATAGGATGCACGTTCTTCGTCTATCCGCACGACATCGCCCAGTTCGACCACGCCGCGCGCGCCCGGCAGGCTGTTGGCGGGAATCGGCGTGGTCAGGAACCGTTCGTCCAGAATCCGGTCGCCCCTCGCGCGTTCGACCCGGATCGGGATCGGCGCGCGGCGGTCGGCCCGGTGCGAATAGCCGACGGTCTGCCCCGAGTTGAGCAGGGTCAGGGTGTCGAAGACATCGCTTTCCTGCACCCCGAAGAATTCCAGGTCGTCGGTCGAGATGGTCGCCCGGAGCCGGCGCGGCTGCACCCCGAAACTGTCATCGACATCGACAATGAACGGCACGCTTTCAAACGCCGTCCGGATCTGCCCCGCCGCCGCGCGGCGGGTTTCGGCATCCGGGCCATAGACTTCGGCCAGCAGGGTCGCGATCACCGGCGGTCCCGGCGGCGGTTCCACGGTCTTGATCACGGTGCCTTCGGGCATGTCGATCGCGGCCAGCCGGTCCCGCAGGTCCAGCGCGATGGCATGGCTGGTCCGGTCACGGTCGCCCTTGGGGGCAAGATTGATCTGGACATCGCCCAGTTGCGGTTCGGCCCGGACATAATAGTGCCGCACCAGCCCGTTGAAATTGAACGGCGCGGCAGTGCCCGCGTGGGTCTGCACGGAAATCACCTCGGGCAGGTCCAGCGCCACGCGGGCAACGCGCTGCGCCACGGCATCGGTGGTTTCCACCGATGCGCCTTCGGGCAGGTCCAGGACAACCGCCAGTTCGGACTTGTTGTCAAACGGCAGCAGCTTGACCGTCACGTCCTTGGTGTAAAGCATCCCGAGCGACCCGAAGGACAGAACCGCCGTCACCAGCAGAAACAGGAGACTTCTGGTCTTTGTGGCGAGAATGGGCCGGGCGACGGCCGCGTAGATCCGTCCCAGGCGGCCGCCCTTCTCGTCATGGCCGGTCGGCGCATGTTGCGCCCCGCCTGCGATCTTGACCATCAGCCAGGGCGTGATGATGACCGCGACGAAGAAGGAAAAGATCATCGCCGCCGATGCGTTGGCCGGGATCGGGCTCATGTAGGGGCCCATGAGCCCGGAAACGAAGAGCATCGGCAGAAGCGCCGCGACGACGGTCAGCGTCGCCACGATGGTGGGGTTGCCGACCTCGGCCACCGCGTCGATCGCGCTTGCCGCGCGGCTGCGGCCGTCGTCCATCCCCCAGTGACGGGCGATGTTCTCGATGACCACGATGGCGTCGTCGACCAGGATGCCGATAGAAAAGATCAGCGCGAAAAGCGACACGCGGTTCAGGGTGTAGCCCATGATCCAGGCGGAAAACAGCGTCAGAAGGATCGTCACCGGGATCACGATGGCGACCACGATGCTTTCGCGCCAGCTGATGGCGATCAGCACCAGACCGACGATGGAAACGGTCGCCAGCGCCAGGTGGAACAGCAGTTCATTGGCCTTCTCGTCCGCCGTTTCGCCGTAATCCCGCGTGACATCGACTGCGACCGTGTCGGGGATCACGCGGCCTTCGAGGGTGTGCACCTTGTGCAGGATCGCTTCGGCCACCAGCACCGCGTTGGCACCCGCCCGCTTCGCCACCGCCAG
This sequence comes from Sedimentitalea xiamensis, assembly GCF_030164465.1. Classification (GTDB taxonomy): domain Bacteria; phylum Pseudomonadota; class Alphaproteobacteria; order Rhodobacterales; family Rhodobacteraceae; genus Sedimentitalea; species Sedimentitalea xiamensis. Next base: position 27,420 of record NZ_JASNJE010000034.1, on the reverse strand, counting down.
CGTGACGGCGGGGGTTCGCACGATCTGCCCGTCCTCGCCGCGCACCACATTGGCGACGATATGGTCGCTGGTGTCGGCCACGTATTCGATATCGGCCACGTCGCTGACATAGACCGCCCGGCCGTCCCGCGCGGTCAAAAGAAGGTTCGCGATCTCGACCGGCGAGATCAGGGTTTCGCCCGCGACCAGGTCGATCTCTTCGCCGCCGTCGCGCAGTTTGCCGGTCGTGAAGGCCCGGTTCGCGCCGGCGACCTTGCCGGCCAGTTGCTGCAGGGTGATGCCGAACAGCGCCAGCCGCTCGGGGTCGGGCGCGATGCGGATCGCTTCCGGCACTTCCCCGACCAGATAGGTCAGACCGACATTCTCGATCTTGGCAACTTCGGTGCGTACTTCCCGCGCGACGCGGGTGAGATCATTGGCCGAGACCTCGGTGCCTTCGCCCGGAGAAAAGGTCAGCGATACTATGGCCACGTCGTCGATACCGCGCCCCACGATCAAGGGTTCCGGGATGCCCACCGGAATCCGGTCCATGTTGGCGCGCACCTTTTCGTGCACCCGCAGGATGGCCGCATCGGTCGAGGTGCCGACCATGAACCGGGCCGTCACCATCGCACCGTCATCGCGGGTCTGGGAATAGACGTGTTCGACCCCGTTGATAGCCTTGACAATCGTTTCCATCGGCTCGGTCACCAGCTTCAGCGCATCTTCGGCCCGCAACCCGGCGGCCTGGATGTGGATATCCACCAGTGGAACCGAGATCTGCGGCTCCTCCTCGCGCGGGAGAGACACCAGGGCGACCAGACCGACCGCCAGTGCGGCGAGCACGAAGAGCGGTGTCAGGGACGAACCGATGAAGGCCCTCGTCAACCCGCCCGCGATTCCCAGCGCAGAGGCGTGCCTGTCCTCAGCCATCGGTGGCAACCAGCGTTTCGCCTTCGGACAGGCCAGAGACGACTTCAACCATGTCGATGTCGTTCAGCCGGTGCGGCTGGCCCAGCAGCACCGTGCGATGCTCCTCGCCGGCGTCGGTCCGAATAGTGACGAAATCCAGCCCCCCGCGGGTCGCGACAAAGCCGGCAGGAATGACGATGGCCGATCGTTCCCCGACCGGCAGGCGGACCAGAACCCGTTTTCCGACGAAAACGTCGCTGAGACCGGATACTTCGACGTCGGCGACGACGCGCCCGCCTTCGATTTCAGGATAGATGCGTTCCAGCCTGCCCAATTGGATCACGCCGGATTCCTCGATCTGGATCATGGCGTCCTTTTCCAAGGCGGTGGCGTGGCGTTCCGGAACGGCCAGCCGGAGGAAGAAACCGCCTCCGCCGATCATCGCGACGACTTCGCCGGGAAGTACCACCGCGCCAACCGCCACAGGGACATCCAGGACCCGCCCGTCCAGCGGCGACAGTACCGATCCTTCTGCGGCCTGCTGTTCGATCACGTGGCGCCGCGCGCGCAGGGAATCCATCTGGTTGGCCAGCACGTCGACCTGGGTGCGCAACCCGTCCAGACGCTGGGCCGTCGTCACGCCACGCTCAAGCAGTTCTTCGCCCCGCGTCAGTTCGGTGCGGGCATTGCCGAGCTGAGAATCGACCACCTGCAATTCGGCGTCCACGGCGGCCAGCTGAAAATCCAGTTTCTCGTCGACGATCCTCGCCAGGTTCTGACCGGCGCCGACCTCGTCGCCCTCCGTGACATCAAGTTGAACAAGCGTGCCGCCAAGCCGCGCGCGCGCGGGAATGCGGTGACGCGCCTCGATCCGTCCATAGACCGCCTTCCAGTCGGCCAGCGGGACCGATTGCACGACGTGCTGTTCCTGCGCCCAGGCCAGACACGGAAGGAACGCGACCAGCAGGGCCGCGATGCCGGAAAATCGCACTGTTGTTGCTCCTTCTTGTGCCGTGCCGGGAAAGGTGTCCCGCAGCACGTCCTGGCCGAATCTCCTGAAGTCTAGCAGACGGGACATAAGACATTCAATTTCTGGCAGTTGTAGGGCGCACGGAGCGTCCCGACATTGACGTGGATCAATCCCGACAACGCCCCAAATCGCCCCCGCATCCAGAGATGACAACCGGCAGGGCGTGGTTGCCCCGCCACCGAACACCGGAAACAGCCGGGCTGTCGAGGCTCACGTTCCTGCAAGGTCCGCTCTTTTCTCTTCCAGATTAAAGTGTCAGGGTGTCAGGCATGCGGCTGCCCGGAACGCGGTTCCGGGGGCAGCACGAAATCAAACGTCCAAAAGCAAAACGGACGTAAGAATGGGAGAATACCATGAGATTGAAATCTTACCTGGCCGCCGGTGCGACTGCGCTGGCGTTTTGTGCGGGCTCTGCCTCTGCACAGGCGCTGGTCTATTGCTCGGAAGGCTCGCCCGAAGGGTTCGACCCGGCGCTCTATACCTCCGGCACCACCTTTGATGCGTCCAGCCATCCGATCTACGACCACTTGACGGAATTCAAGGTTGGCACCACCGAGGTCATCCCCGGACTGGCCGAAAGCTGGGAAGTGTCCGACGACGGCATGACCGTCACGTTCAAGCTGCGCGAGGGCGTGAAATTCCACAGCAACGAGAACTTCACGCCGACGCGGGACTTCAACGCCGACGACGTGATCTTTTCCTTTGACCGCCAGGGCAATGCCGACCACCCTTACAACAAGGTTTCGGGCGGCACCTGGGAATATTACGGCAGCATGTCGATGCCCGACCTGGTCAAGAGCATTGAAAAGATCGACGATTACACGGTCCAGTTCAACCTGAACCGTCCGGAAGCGCCTTTCATCGCCAACATGGCAATGGATTTCGCGTCCATCGTTTCGGCCGAGTACGGCGATGCGATGATGGCCGCTGGAACGCCCGAGATGCTGAACCAGGCGCCGATCGGCACCGGACCGTTCAAGTTCCAAGCCTACCAGAAAGACGCCGTCATCCGCTACGTGCGCAACGACGATTACTGGGGCGATCCGGCCAAGGTCGAGGCGCTGATCTTCGCGATCACGCCGGATGCCAGCGTGCGTTACCAGAAGGTGCAGGCCGGCGAATGCCATGTCATGGCCTATCCGAACCCGGCGGACATCGCGGAGATGAAATCCAACGCCGATATCGTGGTGATGGAGCAGGAAGGCCTGAACGTCGGCTACCTGGCCTACAACACGACCATCGCGCCCTATGACAACGCCAATGTGCGCAAGGCCCTGAACATGGCCATCGACAAGCAGGCGATCATCGACGTGGTGTTCCAAGGCTCCGGCCAGATCGCCAAGAACCCGATCCCGCCGACCATGTGGTCCTACAACGACGCGATCGAGGACGATCCCTATGATCCGGAAGCGGCCAAGGCGATGCTGGAAGCCGAGGGCGTTACCGATCTGAACATGAAGATCTGGGCGATGCCGGTTCAGCGCCCCTACAACCCCAACGCCCGCCGCATGGCCGAACTGATGCAGGAAGATTTTGCCAAGATCGGCGTGACGGTGGAAATCGTATCCTACGAATGGGGTGAATACCTGTCCCGTTCGCGCGAACTGGACCGCGACGGCGCGATCCTGCTGGGCTGGACCGGCGACAACGGCGATCCGGACAACTTCCTCGCCGTTCTGCTGGGCTGCGACGGGCGCGAAAACTCCAACCGCGCGCAGTGGTGCCACCAGCCGTTCGAAGACCTGATCCAGAAGGCCAAGGTTCTGCCGACGCAGGCCGAACGCCAGCCGCTGTATGAAGAGGCGCAGGTCATCTTCAAGGATCAGGCGCCCTGGGCCACAATCGCGCATTCGGTCGTCTACATGCCGATGCGTCCCGAGGTCGATGGCTATGTCGTGCACCCGCTGGGCGGACACATCTTCAACCAGGTCGGCCTGAAGTAAACGATTGTCGGGGCGGCGCCGGATGCGCCGCCCCGAATTCCGTCACGCAGCGAAAGTCAGCCACGTGAACCAGACACTATCCGACCGCCTGTCCCAATATGCCGCTGTCGCCTCCGGCCTGGGTGTCGATGCCGTCGCGCTGGTGCCGGGGCCGAATTTCACCCGCGCGCTGAACCAATCCTTCATGAGCAACGAGCGCCCGTTCCTTCTGGTCGTTCCCGCCGATCGCCCCGCCGCGGCGCTGGTGCCCAGCCTCGAACTGCGCAGTTGGGACCTGGTCGGTTTCGACGGCGCGGTGTTCGACTGGCGCGACCAGGACGGTCACGATGCCGCCTTTTCGGCGCTGATGGCGCATCTGCGGATTTCCTCTCTGGCGGTCGAGGGCCAGGTGATGCGGGTCTTCGTGCATCACGCGCTGAAACGCGCCCAGCCCGACCTTCGCATCGTCGACGGCGAAGCCGCGATCTCGGGCCTGCGGATGATCAAGACCGCCGCCGATATCGACGCGCTCAAAGCCGCCATCGCGATCTCGGAGCGCGCGCTGGCACGGACGCTCGAAACGGTGCGCCTCGGGCAGACCGAAACCGAGATCGAGCAGGTGCTGATCCAGTCGCTGTTCGCCGAGGGCGCCGAGGACCTGGCCTTTCCGCCCATCGTCGCCGCCGGCGACAACTCGGCCCGTCCGCACGCCCATGCCCGCCCCGACTATCGTGTGAAGGCGGGCGATGCGCTGCTGCTGGATTTTGGCGCGCGCAAGCACGGTTTCGCCGCCGACATTACCCGCACGGTATTTCTGGATCATGCCAGCGACGAGGCGCAGGAGGTCTATGACACGGTCCTTCGCGCCAATCTCAAGGGCCACGAGGTCACCCGCGCCGGCGTCACGGCGCATGACATCGACGACGCCGTGACCTGGGTTCTCGAGGCGTCCCCCTACGGGGACCGCATCCGCACCAAGACCGGCCACGGGCTGGGGCGGGACGTGCACGAAGCGCCCTATATCATGCGCGGCAATCACATGGCCCTGCCCGCCGGCACGGTCTATACCAATGAACCGGGGCTGTATGAGATCGGCAATTTCGGTGTGCGCATCGAAGACGATGTCCTGGTGACCGACAGCGGCAGCGCCTCGCTGACCACTTTCCCGAAGGAGCTGACGATTCTGCCATGCTGAAGTATTTCGGATCCCGCCTGCTGACCTTCATTCCGACCTTCATCGGGGTCACGCTGATTTCCTTTGCCTTCATCCGCGTCCTGCCGGGCGATCCGATCATCGTGATGGCGGGTGAACGCGGGCTGACGGACGAACGCTATCAGGAACTGACCGAACAGTTCGGTTTCGACAGACCCATAGCCGTTCAGTTCTGGGACTATCTGACCGGGGTGCTGCAAGGCGACCTGGGCAATTCCTTCGTCACCAAACGTCCGGTCTGGGACGAATTCTTTGCCCTGTTTCCGGCGACGCTGGAACTGTCGCTTTGCGCCATGATCTTTGCCGTGGTCCTTGGCCTGCCGGCCGGTGTCATCGCCGCCGTGAACCGGGGCAAGTTCTTCGACCGGACGCTGATGAGCACAGCGCTCGTGGGCTATTCGATGCCGATCTTCTGGTGGGCGCTGCTGCTGATCATCGTGTTTTCCGGCAACCTGCAATGGACGCCGGTGTCGGGCCGGATCGACCTGACCTACTACTTCCCCAACGCCACCGGCTTCATGCTGATCGACAGCCTGGCATCGGGACAGAAGGGCGCGTTCCTGTCCGCCGTGCGCCATCTGGTCCTGCCGACGATCGTGCTGGGCACGATCCCGCTGGCCGTCATCGCGCGGCAGACACGCTCGGCCATGCTGGAAGTTCTGGGCGAGGACTACATCCGCACCGCCCGCGCCAAGGGGCTCACACCGGGACGGATCAACGGCATCCACGCGCTGCGCAATGCGCTGATCCCGGTGATCACGGTGATCGGCCTGTCGGTCGGCACTCTGCTGGCGGGGGCGATCCTGACAGAGACCATTTTCAGCTGGCCCGGTATCGGCAAATGGATGGTCGACAGCATTTTCCGCCGCGACTACCCGGTGGTTCAGGGCGGGCTCTTGATGATCGCGGTGATCGTGATGCTCGTCAACCTGACCGTCGACGTGCTTTACGGCATCATCAACCCCAAGATCAGGAAGAGATAGATGACCGATACGCTGTCCGCCACACCTGACGCCACCGTCGCCCGCCCGAGCCGGCTGAGCGAATTCTGGTTCTATTTTCGCGAGAACCGAGGCGCGGTGATCGGGTTCTATGTCTTCGTCGCCTTCGTGCTGGTCGCGGCCTTCGCGCCCCTGCTGGCGCCGTATGATCCGACCCAGCAGTTCCGCGAACATGCGCTGCAACCTCCCGCCTGGCAGGATGGCGGCAGTTGGGCCTTTCCGCTGGGCACCGACCCGCTGGGCCGGGACATGCTGTCGCGCCTGATCGAAGGGGCGCGGTTCTCGTTCTTCATCGGCGTCGTCGTGGTCGCCATCGCCGCCACCGGCGGCATCCTGATCGGACTGATCGCGGGCTTCGCGCCCAAATGGCTGGACACGGTCATCATGCGGGTCATGGATATCATCCTCGCCTTTCCGTCGCTGCTGCTGGCGCTGGTCCTGGTGGCGATCCTCGGCCCGTCGCTGACCAATGCGCTCATCGCCATCGCGATCGTGCAACAGCCGCATTACGTGCGCCTGACCCGCGCCAGCGTGATGTCCGAACTGCAAAAGGACTATGTGACCTCGGCCCGCGTGGCGGGGGCCGGATTTGTGCGGCTGATGTTCATCACCGTGCTACCCAATTGCCTTGCCCCGATCATCGTGCAGGGGGCGCTGTCGTTCTCCAGCGCCATTCTCGATGTGGCCGCTCTCGGCTTCCTGGGCATGGGGGCGCAGCCCCCCACCCCGGAATGGGGCACGATGCTGGCCGAAGCGCGCGAATTCATCCTGCGCGCCTGGTGGGTCGTGACCTTTCCCGGCCTGACCATCCTCGTCACCGTGCTGGCGATCAACCTGATGGGCGACGGGCTGCGCGACGCCCTTGACCCGAAACTGAAGCGGAGCTGATCCATGACCCTGCTGCGCATCCGAAACCTGAGCGTCGAATTCGCCACCTCCGCCGGATCGTTTCGGGCGGTCGACGGCGTCGATGTCGATGTGGACAGGGGCGAGATCCTGGCCATCGTCGGCGAGTCCGGATCCGGCAAGTCGGTGTCGATGCTGGCGCTGATGGGACTGCTGCCCTGGACCGCGACCATCACGTCGGATGAGATGACGTTCGACGGGCATGACCTTGCCACCCTGTCGGCCAGCGCACGACGGCGGATCGTCGGCAAGGACCTGGCGATGATCTTTCAGGAGCCGATGTCCTCGCTGAACCCCTGTTTCACCGTGGGCTGGCAGATCAAGGAGGCGCTGCGCTATCACCTAGGGCTGGACCGCGCGGCGCGCCATGCGCGCGCCATCGAACTGTTCGAACAGGTCGGCATCCCCGCGCCGGAAAAACGCCTGTCGGCCTTTCCGCATCAGCTGTCCGGCGGGATGAACCAGCGCGTGATGATCGCCATGGCCATCGCCTGCCGGCCCAAGCTGCTGATCGCGGACGAACCGACGACGGCGCTGGACGTGACCATTCAGGCGCAGATCCTCGACCTGTTAACCAGCCTGCGCGACGAGACCGGGATGGGGCTGGTGCTGATCACCCACGACATGGGCGTCGTCGCCGAAACGGCGGAACGGGTCAGCGTGCAATACGCCGGGCAGAAGATCGAGGAGCAGCCCGTCGCCGATCTGTTCCGCATCCCGCACCACCCCTACACCGCCGCCCTGCTCAACGCCCTGCCCGAACGCGCGACGGAAAAACGCCTGCCCACGATCCCCGGCGTCGTGCCCGGCCAGTTCGACCGCCCGAAGGGCTGCCTTTTCTCGCCGCGCTGTCAGTTCGCCGATGGCCGCTGCCGGTCCGAACCGCCGAAACCGCAGGATCCGGGTATCGGCAGCGCGCGCTGTCACTACCCCCTGAACGTCACCGAAAGGATTGCGTCATGACCGCTTCGTCCGCCGTTTCGCCGGTCATGACCGCATCCGGACTGGCCCGCCACTACGAGGTCGGCGGCGGCCTGTTCGCCAAGCCGCAGATTCTGCGGGCCGTCCAGCGGGTCGATTTCAATCTTTACCCCGGCAAGACGCTCGCCGTGGTCGGGGAATCCGGTTGCGGCAAATCCACCCTGGCGCGGATGGTCACGATGATCGAGGAGCCGACCGGCGGCACGCTGCTGCTGGAGGGCAAGCCCGTGGTGCGGGCCGGCTGGCCCGCACTCCGGTCGTCCGTCCAGATCGTGTTCCAGGACCCCTACGGATCGTTGAACCCGCGCCAGCGGATCGGCGTCATCCTTCAGGAGCCGCTGGCGATCAACCGGCCGGACCTGTCGGCGAAGGACCGCGAAGCAAAGGCCCGCGACATCCTGGGGCTCGTCGGGTTGCGGCCCGAACATTTCGACCGGTATCCGCACATGTTTTCCGGCGGGCAACGGCAACGGATCGCCATCGCCCGCGCTCTGATGCTGGACCCGAAAGTGCTGGTTCTGGACGAACCTGTATCCGCACTGGACGTGTCGATCCAGAGCGCGATCCTGAACCTGCTGGTCGACCTTCAGGAACGGCTTGGCCTGGCCTATCTCTTCATCAGCCACGACCTGAGCGTGGTGCGGCACGTGGCCGACGACATCATCGTCATGTATCTTGGACAGGCGGTCGAGACCGGCCCGAAAGAAGCCGTTTTCGCAGCGCCGAAACACCCCTACACCAAGGCGCTGCTGTCAGCGACGCCGCGCGCCGAACCCGGAGCCGCGAAAGACCGGATCAAGCTGACCGGCGAATTGCCCTCGCCCCTGATGAACGTGCCGGGCTGCCCCTTCGCGCCGCGCTGCTGGAAGGTCGAGGACAAGTGCCGCCAGGAGCGCCCCGCACTGGACGACAATCCGCATTCGGCGGCCTGCCACTTCCCGCTGGCGTGACGGCGCGGACCGCCCGGTCGGTCAGAGGCTCTTCAACGGCGCCTTTTCCAGCGCAAGGCCGGCATCGGCGTCCAGCGGCACCGCGAAGGAGTTCAGGATGAAACCCAGGGTGGAATAAAAGCCGACCGTCGCCATGAGATCCAGCACGCCATGCACCCCGGCCAGGGCGGTCAGGGCGTCCCTGTTCTGCCTGGAAAGCCGCTTGACGTCGAAAAGGTCATCCACGGCCTGCGCCAGTATGGCGTCTTCCGCCGCCATTCCGTCCACTTCACCGCCTATGGACGCAATGCGCGTATCGTCGAGACCAAAGGAACGGGCCCGCAGGACGTGCTGCGACCATTCATATTCCGACGCCAACCGCACGCCCGTGCGCAGGATCACGATCTCGGCCCTCTGCCGGCCCAGTGCGGTCTGATTGACCACATGTTCGCGCAGGTCGCACCAGGCCCGCAGCAAGGCCGGATGATGGGCCATGGTGCGATAGACATTCAGCGCGCCGGCAAACCCCGGCAGCAGATCGGCGATATCCTCCGGCCAGTCGACATCGGAAATCGGCGAAAGACCTGTGCCGTCCGTCATCCGAACCACCGGTCCTGATCACTCCCGTTCACCATCTTGCGCTCCTCAAACATAGGTTCCGTCGATCGGTTTGAAACTGGCCGCGCGGGACCGTTTCCACCGTTTCAGATAGCCGAAATCATCCGGCTCCTCGCGCAACAGGAAGCCTTCGGGCAGGTAGGGATAGACGTCTTCGCCCGTCACCATGTCGCGGTCCCGTTCGCGCATCAGCAGGTGGTGCGGCAGGAATTTTCCTGGATGCTCGAGCCCCGCCGCGCCGGTCATCTCGGCCAGCGCCTTCATCGTGTTGGCATGGAACCGGTATACGCGTTCGGACTTTTCAGTGACGTTCAGGGCGCGCTGGCGCAGCGGGTCTTGTGTCGCGACACCGACCGGGCAGCAGTTCGTGTGGCAGGCCTGGGCCTGAATGCAGCCGATCGAAAACATGAACCCGCGGGCGGAATTCGCCCAATCGGCGCCAAGGGCCAGCGCCTTGGCGATGTCAAAGGACGTAACCAGCCTGCCGGACGCACCCAGTTTCAGGCGGTCCCGCAACCCTGCCCCGCGCAAGGCGTTGTGGGCAAAGGTCAGCCCTTCGACCAATGGCATTCCCATATGGTTGGCGAATTCCAGCGGCGCCGCCCCGGTGCCGCCCTCCTTGCCATCCACGACGATGAAATCCGGCACGATCTCGCTTTCCAGCATCGCCCTGATCATGCACATGAACTCCCGCCTGTGACCGATGCAGAGCTTGAATCCGACGGGTTTGCCATCGCCATTGTCACGCAGTTTCTGAATGAACTCCATCATCTCGATGGGCGTGGAAAATTCGGGATGCGCGGCGGGAGACACGCAATCCCGCCCCATCGGGATGCCGCGCGCCTCGGCGATCTCGGGCGATATCTTGGAGGCGGGCAGCATGCCGCCATGTCCGGGCTTGGCGCCCTGGCTCAGCTTGAGTTCGATCAGCTTCACCTGCGGATCGCTCGCCTGGTCGCGGAATTTCCCGACGTCAAAACGCCCCTCGGCCGTGCGGCACCCGAAATACCCCGACCCGATCTCGTAGATCAGATCGCCCCCGCCCTGCCGGTGATAACGGCTGATCCCGCCTTCGCCGGTGTCATGCGCGAAGCCGCCTTTCTTCGCCCCGATGTTCAGAGCCTGGATCGCGTTGGCGGACAAGGCCCCGAAGCTCATCGCGGAAATGTTGTAGATCGACGCGTCATAGGGATTTGCGCAGCGGTCGCCGCCGATGCGGACGCGGAAATCGTGATCGGTGATGATGGTGGGCACGACAGAATGTGTCAGCCATTCATATCCGGAGTCATAGACCCGTTCGCGCGTGCCGAAGGGGCGCTTGTCCTCCACACCTTTCGCGCGCTGGTAGATGATCGATCGTTTGTCACGGGAAAACGGTTCCTCATCCTGATCGCTTTCGATCAGATATTGCCGGATCTCGGGACGGATGCCTTCAAACAGGAAACGCATGTGTCCGATGACCGGATAGTTCCTGAGGATCGAATGGCTTGATTGCACCACATCATAGAGGCCGAGTCCGCCAAGAAATCCGAAGATCAGGACCGGCACCGCGAACCACCAACTGAACGCCAGCCCAAGGATGGACATCAGGGCCAGCACCAGCGAACCCACGAACACCGTATATCTCGCCACCAGGAACTCCCCTGCAATTCTGCCCAAAGTTGACACGCCGACGACCCGACGAGTCGTTCAATACATGAAAAGGTTTCGCGGATCGAAAACAAACTTCGACGATGAAGACGCTCCCGCCGCCGAACGCTCCCAGTCCGTCTGTCCCGCCTGCGTCGTGAAAGCGCGTTCCCCCGTTTTCTGGTTTCGGCGGTCGAAACCCGGTCGCGGGATCGCCTCGTCCGCCGCCAGATCTTCGGTCCGACAGACCTTGAAGACCCCGGATCGGCTCTTGCGTCGGGTGAGAAATGGGTTTGCAACCGGAACTGCGATCCCCTATACGAACGCAGCGCAAGTGAGGAAGGCTTGGGTGCCGAGATGTCCCGCGAAACACTCGTTCGGGACGTCGGCAATCGAAATGCCTCAGCCGAAACGCTTCGCCCCTATAGCTCAGCTGGTAGAGCAACTGATTTGTAATCAGTAGGTCCGCGGTTCGAGTCCGTGTGGGGGCACCATTTTTACCAATAAAAACCGACGCTTGCGCCGATAGCCGCTGTTCGGCCACGATTCATGGTGTGTAGAACACAGTATAAGCACAGATTTTGCGCTCCCGACGGTGTTTAGACGAGTGTAACATCCCTTCAACTGGTCGGAAGATTTCAAGGTCTTGCCTGCCATGAATCATGGGTGGAGAAGATTTCTGAGCCGCAATCTTAGGAGTACTCAGAATGCCGGATGAGTTCGTCCGCAGGCGACCCAAGTGGTCTGTAGTCTGGGAGCCATGAACTCAAGGGCTATACGATTTACTGGCTTGATCTACCTGTTTTGAAAGTCGAAGATTTTGCCTGCAAGTATAGAGTGACATCCGACAGCGAGAGTTTCGGCGGGATCGACAGGAACATGTGGACGTGGTCTCGCGCCAGTACGCCGCGCACGATGTGAACGCCCATTTCGTCACAGGTCTGCCGGATGATCTGCCGGATACGCTCGCGCATCGGTCCCTGGAGAACCGCGTAACGGTATTTCGTGACCGTATGCGGTGTCTGGACCCCACCTTCTTGAGACCGATGTGATCTGAGACTCAAATCCTGTCGGATGGCAGGAGGTGAGTTTCTCAATGGAGACTACGAGAGAGTTTCTCAAGGGACTGGGAGTCGAAATCTCAGATGGCGGGCACCGGCGATGGCCGGATTGTGTGAAAGCGCGGATTGTGGCGGAAACGCTGGTGCCGGGCACGACGGTGAATGACGTGGCGCGGAGGTATGACCTGCGACCGAACCACTTATCGGCATGGCGGCGGATGGCCAAGGACGGCGACCTCGTTCTTCCTCGAACGCCACTGACATCGAAGTGTTCAGGTGGCGCGATGAACTGTCCTTATACTTTCAAGTAGTTACGGGCTCTACACTGATTGAGCGCAGTCGAGAGGTCCGGAGAATATCGCCCCTGAGAGACCGCTTCTGAGCATTCCTCCCCACGGGCCGGTGCTCAGCCACTCCCGCATAACCCTTGAATAGAACGGAGAAATCCGGCCGCAGCCGGATCGGGAGAACGCTTTCGCGGGGGTAAGTGGCGGAGGGAACGGGCCTGATATCAAACCTTCTCTGTCACCTAAGCCATTGGTATTATATGTATTAGGCAAGATTCGAGCCCTCATAAGGTTCAATAGCGACCGGTGGCGAAAAGGGCAAGCTTCGGCCGCGACAGCTTCTTGCGGAACACGAGGCGTCCGTTGAGGCGAGCTTGCTGAACTCGATGTATGGTCGGGGCCGATACAGCGACAGCATCTTCATCGAACGCTTCTGGCGTTTGCTGAAACAGGACGCGGCCTACCTCGAAGAGCTGGCCGATGGTTTCTAGGCGTACCAGGTCAGCCGTGACTGGATGGCCTTATAGAACACCGAGCGGCTCAACTCCGCCCTTGACCGACGAAAGCCGAGCGAGGCATCCTAGTCCGGCTGAGATCAGGCGTTGGCGACATGACAACGAACCCGGATAAACTTCAGATCAGACGCTGAGCTATCCGGAGAATCGTGACCACTTGTGACAGCACGTGAAGAATGGAGGCCCTAATCGAAACCACAACCTTTCACGCGGATGGCAGATCGGTTCCGAACACCTTCGATCGGGCCTTTGATTTCCATTTCGACAACCCGCAGGGCCACTACACGCATCGCATCCTGAATCCCGGCCCCAAGGGGTTCAAGATCGTGCACGTCCTCTCATCCGGACATTCGGGTCGTTTCGTCGAGAATGACCGGACGACCATCAGCTTGACGCTACAGGGACAGGCAGACGTTCAAGTAGGAACCCGCGCATTCTCCGCCCGGCCCGGGCAGATGGTGGCGCTGGGTCCTTCTGAGCGAAACAGCTGGCTCCGACCAGAGGTCCCCGGCGAGGCATACGAAAGCTATGCCGTCATCAGTCCCCCGAACTGGCCCTATGGGATGCCGGAAGACACGCTGTACCGTGCGACGGATCCGAAGAGATTGAAACTTCTGGAGCTGCTGAGGTTCTCTTTCAGCTACCGTTCCAATCCCGAACTGTTGACCGACCGGACCGTGTCACTGCATGAGGCATTGGTCGAGGATGCATTGATCGCTGCCATCGGTTCGGTCCAGCCCACCAGAAACCTCCAAACCTACGCGTACCGGACCGAAAAGATCGCAAAGCAGGTCGAAGACTACATTCACGACAATTTCCGTGAAGCCCTGACGATGACGCAAATATCCGAAGAGCTTGGCTACTCGCTGCGGGTGATGCAGAAGAGCTTCCGGGCGCGCAAGGGCATGTCGGTCCGAAGTTTTCTTTCTGCAGTTCGTCTCGATGCGATGCACGCGGCACTTGTCGCGGCGAAACCCGGAATGACGGTCACTCGGGCGGCGGTTGATGCTGGTCTATTCCATCTGGGTCGGTCAAGTGCAGCTTATCGCGCGCAGTATGGCGAGTTGCCGTCCGAGACCTTTGACAGGCATTCAAGAGCCTCGGGAGATCTGAATTCTGGTTGCGAGAACGACGTGGCGTAGACTGCGGATCACCCTCCCTAGTCCGGAACCGCTCCTCCTCTGCTTCGACGACCCGCCCGCGCCGCCCCGGCCTGTCGGGTGGTATGCCTCTTGTCGCGCGGGCTGCGACATTCGCGGCGATGTCAGGAAATTCGACAGGTATCGCCAATTCTGGACAAGTGCGGCCTCGATTGGATTGCGGACAGTTCCGGGCGGTTCCAAACTTCACGCACAACGCCCACAACGATGGACCTAACCATATGAAACTGTGTTCTTTCCACGCTCCAACGCGTAATTTCTCATCTGCGGTTCTGGCGCTTCCGGCTGTCTTGGTGCTATCCGCCTGTGTCGAGACCGGCGGAACATCCGGCAGTCTGACGGCACCGACTGCAACCGCGGTGGGGCAGGACAACACCGGCGACACCGTGTCTGTTGCGCTTCGTCCGCGCAGCGACGGAAATCAGACGGTCACCTTGTCGGGTGGTCTGGATTTCACCTGTACCGGGGTTCTCGACGAAGCGCCCTCCGCCGGCAGGTCGGAATTGACGAATATCGTTTGCACGGATGGCGTCAACGGAACCGCGACATTGGTCTACAACGCTTCTGCACAACCCTCGCAATTCGTCTTCGCCCGTCCGGGCGCGAACGCTGGGTCGCTCCGGTTCTGACCTCAGGGACGCAGCGCAGCCTGACCGAACGACCGGCCGCGCTGCGCCTGGTGTGCCGACAACAGTGCGATGGGTACGCCACTGGCCTCCAGCGCAATCAATGAAGGGGTCTAGCTTTGTTCGGAAAGTCAGCAATACCGTTGAGGGTTTTCGTTGCGATATCTGCATTGTTGGTGGGGCTTGTCGTATCCTTGGTGCCCTCGCCCTCTGATGCCCAGGGGATCAGGGCCGAGCGCGTGTCCTTTGCACCGGGAACGTCCGGAAGTGTGATCCAGACTCGTCTGGAGGGTCAGGACATCGTCGACTATGTGCTGAATGCGGGCGTCGGTCAGCGTATGGTAATCGACCTCGGCACCGACAACCCGAGTGCGTACTTCAACCTGATGCCATCGGGGGACCCGCAGGCGATCCACATGGGGTCGTCGGCGGGAAACCACTTTGACGGTACGCTGCCCGCGAGCGGCGACTGGGTGATCCGCGTCTACCTGATCCGGGCCGCAGCGCGCCGAAACGAAACCGCCAACATTACCCTCTCGATCCATATCGGTGGCGCGAGCCATTCCGTACCGGCGGCAGACCTTGCCGACGGCGCCGCCGGCGGACCGGACTACTGGCAAGTGGCGGGGCTGACCGGAGGGGACACTCTCAATGTACGCAGTAGGCCGGGTACGACCCATCAGGTGGTGTCCCGTGTGCATAGCGGCCAGGTGTTCCGTAATCTCGGCTGCCGCGGCAGCGGCCCCGATCGCTGGTGCCATGTGGAATCCGGCAATGGTCTGATCTCGGGCTGGGTGGCCGGGCGTTTTCTGCGCGAAAGCGGAGCTCCAGCATCGCCGTCGCCGTCTCTCCCCGTTTCGAGCTTTGCCGACGGCGATGCGGGCGGGCCGGATTTTTGGGAGGTCACGGGAGTCGCCGCGGGCGATTACCTGAACATCCGCACCGGTCCTGCCACGCGCTACAGCATCGTCGCGCGCGCACCGAACGGCCTGACCCTGCGCAACCTCGGCTGCCGCGGCACCGGGTCCGACCGCTGGTGCCACGTGCAAACTCCGGACGGAGGTTACGACGGCTGGGTGTCAGGACGATACCTGCGCGAAGGCGGAGCACCGGCGGCCTCGGGTCCGGGCATCCAGATTCCATCCGGCAGCAACATCTCGCCGGATCTCTACCTCCGCCCGACCGGAGAAATAGAAGTTGGTTGGGCCGGGGGATGCACGGTTCTCTACAATCCGGCGCATCAGCGCATTCAGGCCGGCAGTTCCTGCTCATCGGCGCAACTGACCCTGTCGGATGCCGCTGTGGCCCGCTTCGACTGACCGTGAGGTCAGCGGTGCCAGCCATGGCCCGGTGCCGGAATTCCCTCGCGGCGCCGGGCAACCGTTGAAGGAGCGAACGACATGACGACCAAGGTTCTCAGATTTATCACTCTTCCCCTCGCCGCGTGTGTCGTGGCGCTCTGTCCGGTGGCAACACTAGCTCAGGATGATGGCCAGATGCCCCGGCTCAGGCCGCTCGAGTTTCCGGCACTGCCCGAGGGCACACCGGCGCTGCCTGACGATATCGTGGCAACGTTGGACCAGGTATTGCCGACGCTCACGATCCCGGAACTTCAGGGCTTCATGGAAGATGGTCAACTGACCTCCATGATCCTCACGCGCTACTATCTGGAACGGATCGAAGCGCTAGACGAGCGTTACCGGACATATATCGAGATCAATCCCGCCGCCCTGGAGGAGGCCGCTGCCGCAGACGCCCGCCGCGCAGAAGGCGGCGGTCTGGGCCCGTTGGATGGCATCCCGGTCAGTCTGAAGGACAACATCGGGACCGCGGCGCCGATGCACACCACCGCCGGGGCGGAGATCCTGCTGGACTACACACCGGAGGCGGATGCGCCTCTCGTTCAGCAGCTTCGCGCAGGCGGCGCGGTGATACTCGGCAAGGCCAACCTGTCCGAATTCGCCGGGGCGATCTCGCTTGGTCTCATCCTCGGCGGTTCCACCGCCGTTGCGGGTCAGGGCATCAATCCGCATGGTCCCTTTGCGACCGGCGGCTCCAGCTCCGGATCGGCGGGGGCAGTTTCGGCCAACCTCACCGTTGTCAGCGTCGGCAGCGAGACATCCGGCTCACTGATCGCGCCGTCGGCGTGGCAAAGCGTCGTCGGCATGAAACCGAGCCGCGACCTTATCAGCGGCGAGGGTGTCATCCCCTTGTTGTCCAACAACGACTCGCCCGGCCCCATCGCGAGGACCGTCACCGACGCCGCGTTGTTGCTGGGCGTCATCGACACTGCAGAGGTCGATTACGGAGCTGGCCTTTCGACCGATGCGCTGAAGGGTGTTACCGTTGGCGTTCTCTCAAGCGAGCTCGCTGCCCAGCCGGGCAACGCCGACTTGCTACAGCGGATAGCGGCGACGCTGACCCTGACCGGCGCGGAGGTCGTGCCCGCGAGCCTCGCGGGCTGGCAGTCCGCGCTCAGCGCGTTCGACCTGTTTCTCGCGGGCGGTATCCGGTACGAGATGACAGCCTTCGTCGGGACTGTCGTGCCTGAGATAGATGGTCCCGAGGCGCTCGTGGCATACTACGCCACGGCGCCGGAAACGCGGGCGCCGTTCGGCTCGGACCTGCTGGCCGGCAAGGTGAGCCAAGCCGCCGAACTTCCCGAAGACGATTTTCGGTCCCTTGGCCCGACCCTGACGGCAAACGCAACCCAATTGCTCGAGGCGGCATTTGCCGCCAGCGGAGCCGAGGCGCTTGTCAGCATCGACAACGATCATGCTCAGGTCTACGCAACCGCCGGGTATCCGGCGATCACCGTGCCGCTGGGCGCGCGCTCCGCTGGTGGGCTAATGGCGGCGCTTGGCCGCGAAAGTGCCGGAATGCCGGTCGGCGTCACCCTGATCGGCAAGCAGGGCGAGGATGCCGCTTTGCTCGGCTATGCATACGCCTTCGAACAAGCTTCCAATTATCGCCTCGTTCCGGAGATCGAACGATGACACGTCCCTCACGTAACACACTCGCACCCCTTGCCGCATGCCTTCTGGCCGCTTGCCCGTTGCAAGCACAGGAGGATGTAAAGCTGACGGAGGAAGATCAGGCGAAGCTCGATGCCTACAACGTTTTTCGGGCGGACATCGATAGCTTTCTGCCGACCGTCAACGTCTATGACGCTGAGGCGCTGCCGGTGACCTTCCCGTTTCGGGACGTGATGGCCCATGTCGTCGTTGATGTGTCATTCGACGGAGAGACGGCGCTGCCCTTCATGCTCGACACAGGCGCGCCGACCATCGTCACCTACGAAATCATTGAGGCCTGGGGCGGCGAGGTTGTCTTCGAGTCGCCCGGAATGGCTGGAGGCAACACATTGATCTGGACGCCGACGACGCTGATCCCCGCCGCGACAGTTCAGGACGTCCTGCCAATCACCAAACTCACCGCCGGAGCTGGATGGGAAGCAGGCAGCGCGTTTTACTGCATTACCCAGCACGGGCTTTTGGGCGCACCTGCCATGCGCAACGGCGTCTGGCAGATAGATTATGGTGCAAATGAGGTAACCGTCGCGGCCAGTGCCGATCAACTGGACCACATCGAGGGAGCCATCGCCCTGCCATTCACCATCAAACCGGGAACGACTTCACCGACCCCCCACGTTCAATTGCAGATTGGCAAAGAAACGCTGGAATTCGTCGTCGACAGCGGCGGCGGTATTCCCCTGACGATCAACACTGACGACTTCGCCTCGCTCGGAGTGGAGATGCCTGGAAATGCCCCCAGGATGGCCAACATTGGCGGAGGCGCTGCCGGTGCCTTTGACATTGCGCTGACATCGCTCCAGCTTCCTGTCAGCCTGGCCGGGACCGAGATCACGACAACGGTATTCGTCGGTGACGGCATGGCGCCCGGAGTGGCCGGGAACATGGGGCACATGTTCCTCAAGGATTTCGTCGTCACCTTCGACTGGTCTACCCAGATGATGCATCTCGATCCGCTGGCCGAGGACGGCAGCGTGTCGGGCATGACGGACGTCCCCGCTGCGGGGATCGGTCTGCAACCGGACGGATCGCTGATGGTGACCTCGTTGGCACTCGGCGGTCGCGCGGACGTCGCCGGACTGACGATTGGCGAAAAGGTCGTGGCGGTCAACGGCCAGGATGTGTCCGGTAATGACCCCGATCTCTATTGCGCGCTCAGCGCGGCCGGCATCGATACAATCACGACCGAAGCGGGCGAGACCTACGACGTCAGCCCGATCGAAGGTTTTCTCATCGGGGGCAAATGAGATACGACAATCGGTGGCGCGGGGGCGGGGGCCATCCATCCGGGACAGAGTGGATTCGAAATCGGACAACTACCCTGTTCTTCGGTATCGTGCCCCTTGCGTGACCCGCCATTTTCAATCGACCGCGGGAGATGTGGCATGGACTTGAAACGCAACCCCCTTGTGGGCCTCGCGGATGTGGCGAAACGGCCCTCCAGGTGGTGGGCCGCGTGGATTGTCACCATCGTCATCATCCTCACCGGAGGCATCGCCGGAACGATCGTCGGCGCGGCGGTCCTCGGGGACGATGTCAAAAGCCCCTTGCACCAGTACTCCGAACTCTTCGTCTTTGGATTCACACTGCTCGCCCTCTTTCTTTGGGTGCGGCTCAAAGAGGGCCGGCCGCTGTCGACAGTCGGCTTCCGGGGCGCCGGCGGTGTCCGGAAATTCGCGCTTGGGCTTGCCATCGGCGGCGCGATGATGGCCCTTCCCGTCCTCTTCCTGTTGATTGTCGGGATCTACGAAGCGGGAGCCAGCTATCACACTGTCTCCGGGACAGCGGCGCTCCTGCCTATTGTACCCCTGCTGGCCGTGTTCGCGATCCAGGGATCGACGGAAGAAGCGGTCGTGCGCGGTTACATGCTGCAGATGGGGGCGCGCCAGCTTCCGGGATGGGCCGCCATACTTGGAAGCTCATTCCTTTTTGCGATTGTCCATGTCACTTTCGAGCCTTTGATCCTGGCGGTTCTCGGGGTGTACGCGGTCTTTGCCTGTCTTGTCGCCCTGCAGCAAGGATCGCTCTGGCTGATCAGCGGCATTCACGTCGGGTGGAATTTCTGTCAGGGCAACGTGTTTGGTTTGCCGGTCAGCGGGCATCCGCGTGCGGCCGCGCTCTTCAGTATCGGACCGGCGGAGGGAAGCTCCGACATCCTGTCGGGCGGAGACTACGGCGTCGAGGCCAGCCTGCCGGGACTTGTCATTCTTATCGTGGCACTGATGATTGCCTGGTGGGCCTTCTCGAACCGTCCTGCCGGGCCAACCGAGAACACCTCGCGGGGTACAGCCCTTTGAAGCAGACCCGATCAATTCGCCCAGTCCTCCGAAGAACGCGGCGCATCCGCTTCGCACTGACTTCGATATAGAAAGGATCCCCTGACATGACCGCCGAAGACATCATCGCTCTTGTGGCCTCCCTGATCGCCGGGGAGCCTGACCCGTCGCATTTTCCTAACCTGACCGACGGGAGCGCCGATCCGGCCTATGTCACAGAGATCACGCCTTGCGCCCGTCCCGTTGCACCAGCCGAAATCGAAGGCGAGACGGTGATCTGCGGCACGGTTACGGTGCCCGAGGACCACGACGCGCCTGAGGGCCGCCAGATGAACCTCAGCTGGATCGTCTACAAAGCGCATTCCCTGTCGCCCGCGCCGGACCCGGTGGTCTATCTTCATGGCGGCCCCGGCGGCGGTACGGTCCGCAATGTGCACGCGGTCAGCCAGTTCTTCGACCACCTGCGCCAGCGCCGTGACATCGTCTCCTTCGATCAGCGCGGCGTGGACGCCAGCGCGCCCGATATGGACTGTTTTGGAACGATTGCAGACAATCTCGATGAGTCGGTCCGATCCTTTGCCGGAGAGGAATTGCCGGACCTGCCGGTCGACTTCACGCGCTCCTGCCTCGAGGAAATCGTGGGCCGCGGGGTCGATATCAAAAAAATCAACACGACCCAGAACGCGCGCGACGTCGGTGCCGTGATGTCGGCGCTCGGCTATCCCGCGTACAACATCTACGGCGTGTCCTACGGCACGAAGCTCACACTTGAGGTCATGCGGCAGGAGCTTCCCGGCATCCGCTCGATCGTGCTCGACGGGGTCGCGCCGCCGCAGGTCAACCTTTACGACTCGCTCATTACGCCCTACGCGGAGTCCTTCGACAACACCTTCGGGCCATGCGAACGCGATCCGGTCTGTGCCGAGGCCTATCCGGGCATCACCGCGCGCTTCTATGCTTTGCTCGACAGCATGATGGAAGAACCGGTCGAGGTGATGGGACAGCCCTATCCGGGCATAAGGTTATTTCTGGACATCAAGGGGCGCAACGACCGGCGCAGCCAGAATCCCAACAAGATCTCGACCTACCTTCCGCTTATGGTGGCGCAACTCGAAGAGGGCGACACCACGCTGCTGACGCAGATGGTGAGCGGCCAGATCCCACCGCAGGTGGCCGCGGATTCGCTTGTCGCCCAGGCCAGCGCCGCAGGGCTGAGCGGGGACGAACAGGCGCTGGTCGTCGCGGCGACTACCGCCGCGCAAGTCATCGAGGCCAACACTGCGATGGCGCAACAGGCAATCCGGCAGCTGGAAAGCGACATTGCCGCGGACCGGGCGAATGTCGGGCTGGCCGAACTCTTCGACGACATCATGGATGAGGCGATCCGCGCGCTGCCGTCGCGTGACGACCGCCTTGCCGTCGGACGCGACTATCTCAACCTGCGGTTTGCGGAGCCTGAAAAGACGGCGCTCTTGGACCTTGTCACAACACATTTCAGCGGATCGACGGCGTCGCAGCTGGCCGCGCTGACGCTGTCGATGGATGACGCCGACGTGGCGCGGGTCTTTGAATTGATCGGCCTTGACAATCAGGCCCTTGAAGACGGCGTCGAAGGCGATTTCGAGTCCTACCTCTTCGCGTGCCAGGAAGACTTTGTCGACGGATTCAACTCGCTCGAAGGCGTGAAGGCCGAGACAGAGTCGCTTCCCTTCGGTCCCCTAATGACGCAGCTCCTGATCAATGAAGTGCCGACGTTTTTCGATGTCTGCGAGCAGGTATTCACGCCTGTGCCACGCGACAACTGGCTGGAGCCTGTCAAGAGCGACCAGCGCGTACTGGTGATGAACGGAGAGATCGACACCCAGACCTCCGGCGCCTGGGGGGCCGTAGCCGCCGAAACACTGATCAATGCGCAGAACCTGGTCTTTCCGGAATCCGGCCACGGCACGATTCTTTTCAGCCAATGCGCCAGAGACATCACCGAGGCCTTCATCGAAAACCCGGAAGGCACCATCGACACTTCCTGCATCGCAGATCTGCGTCCGCCCGTCATGCTGCCGGACGGGAACCTGCATCCGCTTCCACTTTGAAAGCATACGGAGAAAGCCGACGCTTGTGGTTCCAGTCATGTCCCTTCACGTTCCGAAGATGCAGGAAACACAGCCTGAACCGCCAGGTCTTGTGCGCCCTGGTCAGCCCGACCAGCAGGTCGGCGATCAGTTCGTTCTCTTCGTCGCGCTTCGGACTGTAGCGGAAACGGGTCTCGCTGACGCCGAACGAGCAGCAGGCCAGCGCGATGCTTACCCCTCTTGTCGCCACAGCCTTCTCGGCCAACTCGCGGCGTTGAGCTGGCCGGGTCATTTTTTCCCAGAGCCTCCTTCAGAAGATCAGCCTGCATGCTGAGATCCGCGAACATGCGTTTCAGCCGCCGGTTCTCGTCCTCCAGCGCCTTCACATCTGCCTCATCATCGACACGTCCGGCCCATATGATCGTTGATGGGAATCTTCTGTCAGGTGAGGAACACTAGTTTTTTTGAACTCCCTGATCCCAAGACAGATTGGGACGTGGCAAAAGCCCGTGAAAACTGACCGGGTGTTCATGATTTGGAGATGGATTGATGCGCACTCAACGGACCGTATCTGAAGTAAAGTTGGTTGTTCCGATGCGACCGCGGCGCCTACTGGCAATCGACATTGCGAGGTCGATCGCTCTGGTTGCAATGATCCTTTTCCATCTGGCCTGGGATCTGACGATGTTCGGCTTCCTTTCGCAAGATACGATGCAGGCGACAGGGTGGAAGGTCTTCGCGCGGATTATCGCCGGAAGCTTTCTGTTCCTGTCCGGAATATGCCTGTGGCTAGCGCATGCTGACGGTATTCGGTGGCGCTCTTTTTTGCGCCGGCTCAGTATTCTCGTGCTGGCTGCGACCGCCGTCTCGCTGGCGACCCGCTTGGCAATGCCACAGGCCTGGGTGCGGTTTGGCATCCTGCATGCCATCGCCCTTTCCACGACTGCGGGCCTGCTGTTCCTGCAGGCGCCGGTTGCCGTACTGGCCCTGGCCGCGATCGTCTCGCTGCTGCTGGGCCGGGCCGACTGGGCGGTATTCGATGATCCGGTCTGGCTCTGGACAGGACTTGGAGGGATCAGACCCCGAATGCTGGATTACGAGCCGATCTTTCCCTGGCTGGGAGTCTGTCTGTTCGGGCTTCTGTTCGCGCGCCTGTTTGCGGACAGATGGCAGGGCTTGACCGAATTGCCGGGCAAGGTCGGACGGATCCTGTCCTGGCCCGGACGCAACAGTCTATCGATCTATCTGCTGCATCAGCCCATACTGTTCGGCGCAGTCTGGATGGCCGACCGCGTCCTGCACTAGGATGCCGCCCTTGACAGGCTCTGAACGCCCGATGCGGCGGGACAACCGAACCGGTACGGAAACTCATGGCTAACAAGGACGAAGCGGGCGGAATCGGGGGGACTTGCGTACACTTCCCGTGCACCGGCGGATGCCGTCACATGCGTGTTAACCAGGCGTTGCAATGAAGATGGCAAGGGACCCCTGCCGAGACACGACGAACAATCCCGATGTCACGCCGCTCGGTTCGGGATTCTCCGAAGCCGGAACGCTGGTGCGGGTCGGCCTCGGACCGGAACGGGCACCGTGGCAATGCATCGCGTATGGCGACAGCACGACGGCCGGCATCGAGTCGCTCGTCGACGAGGGCGTGCTCTGATCCCGGATGCCCGCCGCCTCCCCTGCAGTACGGGTGGATTCAGAATCTGATCGTGCCGCTGCCAATGCCCACGCCGCCAAAGGTCACTCTGACTGGCGCGCCGGCGGTGTCGTAGCTCACTGTCGCGTTTCCACTGCCGTCGCCGGAACAGTTGAGAGGGCGCAGTTCAGTTCCGCCTGGCGCCGGATTTTCATAAATTGCGGTGCAGGTGTTGCCCTGCGTGCTGAGAACCAGCGTGTAGCCGCCGCCGCTGCGCGGGTTGATCGACGCGGTCGCCGATCCGCCGGAGGTGTTGGAACCGGAGGCGATACTGCCGTCCGTCTCCACGCACCCCGCGGCAAGCGCCAGGATCGGCAGCACAAGCAATGATGTTTTCATATGCATCTCCTTCCTCGAATATTACAGGCCCGGGGCGCGCTGGCGAGGATCTCGGCGCGCGGGATATCGAGGCTGCACTGTGCAGTTTCGTCGAATGTTATTGGAAGTCAAGTATCTGCGAATATCGAGTCTGGTCAATTCAACTTGCGAAGATGTTTATCCCCATCCTGCAAGATTGCTGCCACGTCCTGCCTGCCACGCCACATCGCGGGACCGATCCGAGTCGCGCAACGTCCGGCAGGCCGCGGGAACATCACATCCGCCACGGGCCGGTTCCGCGTTGCAGGGCCTGCGAGGGCAATACGCCGAACTTGTCCCGGTAAGCTCTGGCAAACCGACCGAGATGCGTGAGTCCGCAATTAAGGGCGATTGATGTGACGGTCTCATTTGCCTGGGCGTGAAGCGGGCGCCGGGCGCGTTCTCGAGGCGGATACCGCAACCCGGCCGCGACCAAGGTCAAGCTCAAGAGCCTGCGCGTCGTCGAGGTGCAGGACGCGAGTACCGGGCGCCGGGCTCGGTTCTGAGCTGCCGCTCACGCCACCCACCGAACAGGAGATCCCATGGCCAGCTCCCATATGCTCGAGGCGCCGCGCCAGCGCCACCGTCGAGGCAAGCAGCACCCGCGGCCGTACCAAGTCAGCGAGTTTGTCCGCGCCTACCTCGCCGCGCTCGGGGCGACACTGCTCCCGGCCGCCGTGTACCCGGTACTGTTGATCCCGGCCGGGCTCATCGCCGGCGCCGTCCTCACCCGGTGCGTCACCGCCCGGGTCGTCTCGTGGCAGCTCGCCAACAACCTCGATGAGGTCTATCGTGCCAAAGTCAAAATGATGGTAACTCGGCCACTTTCTGTGCCGGTTCTGATCTTCAAGGTCGTGATCACGCGCGTTCTTTGAATTGGGAATTCATCGCATTCAGCGACACGCCCGCGCCGCAGGTCACGAAGATCGAGTGCGGCCTCATCGCTATCGAGCCCGACATCGGCGAGCGCGCGCTTCGCGCCTTCCTCGGTAGCGCGCGCCAGGATCGCTTCGAACTCGGCATCGGGCATGCGCACGAAGCCCTCGGATCGTGGTGGTGTCATCGGGATCCTCCTTCCACCGCTCAGTCGACCTTGCAGCCCCAGAAGGACGTGTGATCGGCGGCGAAGTAGCCGTCCGCGACCCGGAAATACCCCTGCAGCTCGACGGTATCGCCCGCGGTCAGCGGCACCAGGGTCTGAAGCCAGATCGCGGTGGCGAGCGAGACGTGGGTGGCGGAGATTTCGCCGAGGGAGCCGCGGATTTCGGTCGTGCCGTTCAGCACGAGCCGCCCGCGCATGCGGGCGGTGGTACTGGCGTTGACCTTGTACATGAGCGTCGCGCCGAAGAGGTAGGTGCCGTCCACGGGCGCCACGAAATGGTCGTTCGCGGCGTCGAAGGCGCCCTGATCGTTGTAGTCGGTGTTGTTCAGACCGATCTTCGTCCAGGTCCCGACGCCGATGTAGTTGTCGTAGTTCGTGTACGCCTTGAACCGCGGCAGCCGGGGCTGATCGACGATGCCGGTGGCGTTGTCGACGCTCAGCCCGTCGAAGAAGGTGCTGCCGTCGGCGGAGACCGCGAAAGCGGACCGAGCCGAAGAGGCCGACGTGCGCCAAGGCCGCGAAACCGGTCCGGGATTTCACGATGAATTCAGCGACATTGCCGTCCGGCTTATCGATCGATCTTGCCGGCAATCTCGTGCGCCGGCATCCTGCCCGATATTTCCAGCACCAGTTTCCGGACGATGGCGGCAGTCAGGTCCTCCTCGCTGTGGGCGGTCACGACGAACGCGCCACGCCCTCCGATTATGCGCTCCTCGTAGATTTCGGCGAGATCGGGGAAACGCACGGCCGTATCGCAGAAGCGGCAGAGAATGGGCAGGGCATTGATGGTGATGCCGGCGGCCACGACCTCGTCGCGCGCGGCTGATATGGAGGGGCCGGAAAAGCTGTTGGGGCTGTCCCCCGAGAAGTCGATGACCTTGCGCCAGCCCTCGAACCTGTTCCGCTCGATAAGGCGTTTGGCATCCAGCAAGGCCGCCCCGATCGCATTGCGGCCGACAGCCTGACGGGGCGGCAACAGGAGACGTTCCGCGAAGGCACGGGCCGTTTCCATGCCATCTATACGTGTCCAGTCGACCACCACGGCGGTATTGGTCGCCCATTCGACATAGGTCACGGCAATTGAACCATACGCGGTATTTTCAATGGCGCCGATCACATCGGGATCGGTGATCGCCTCCGCATATCCCGCCCGCTGGAACCGGATCTCCTCTCCCGTGATCGAACCGGATGCATCCGCTAGCAGCACGAGTTCGAGATCCACGTCCTGCGCCGACAACGGAAACGTTGTGGCGAGCCAGAGAAGGAGAGCGCATTTCCACATGCGGACAGAAATAGATCACCGAGCGTCTCCCGCCAAACTTTTCGGACAGCGGCGTGTCGCGAACCCAGCCGCGCGATCAGGTTCCGTACCGTCGACACATGCCAACTGCCGCCGCGACGAGTCTGGATGCCCTGCCTGTTCAGTTCGCTGGCGAGGGCGCGGAGAGTGGTGTGACCTTCGGACCGGATGGTTTCGAGAACCGGTGCGAGGTCGGCGGCGAAGGTGTCGGCGTTGGCGGTGACTGCGGCACGCAGCGCCACAGCTCCCTTGCCGGCGCGTCGCAGAGCTGCCGCGCCGTTGGGGTTGCCGAGCGTCACGCCGCGCGCCTTGCGGTAGCGAGGGTTTCCTTGTGCGGCGGGAGATCGCCTCGCGTTCCTGCTGGGCGACCAGGGCCATGATGCCGACGGTGAGGTCGTTGGCCTCGGGCATGTTGCAGGATAGGAATCCCGCGCGACCGTGCCGTAAAGGATCAGAAATGGTGCGCTCCGTTCAATCCGGTCCGTATGGCGATCAGGTCCTCTCGGTCCGAAGTCTTTGCAGCGAAGAGGGCCGATACGAGGGTTCGTTGTCCCAAAGGTTCCATACCGAGGGATCGATCTCTTCCTTCAACTTCGGGCCTTCTCGCGGCGCGTACATTAGGCGGCGTCTGCATTTAACCGATCCATGTCATAGCACAGGCAAGGGCAACGAATGCCCGAAAGGACGAGATTGTCTTTTCGCAGCGCAGTGCGATACGGCGGAATCGTTTGATCCGATTGAAGAAACACTCGACCAGATGGGGCTCCTTGCAGAGCCTCCAGTCGATGGGATAGCGCGTTGCGCGGGTCGGGT
>NZ_JASNJE010000033.1 GCF_030164465.1 Sedimentitalea xiamensis | reverse complement strand
GCTTCAAGCGCAACCTTGGCCTTGAACTCCGCCGAATAGCGTTTCCGCTTCGTCATCTGGGGTATTCCTTCGTCAGTCGCTAAAGCTTAGCAACTGGTCCGAAATCTCGCGACCACCTCTCACTGGCCGGTCGAGACCGATCTGGTCGTGCCCTTCGAGACCCTGCCGGAAAACCTCAAGAACAGTATGAGCGCTGCCTGGGCACACCGCGAAGGGAACCGTGCCGTGCTGGAAAGCAAGAGCGACAACTAGGCATTGACGTCACTTCCAGATAGTCGACCGCTTGCGCTTGCTGGCGGTCGACCCATCCGGGGCAAGACAACACGCGCGATCACTCGTCTTGGACCACACAGAACCGTCAGAATCCACGAGAAAGTCATGCACCCCAAGAGAATGAATTTCGCGCGTCAACAATTTCGCGCAAGACGCTCCCCGCCGTTGGATGCCGCGAGCGGCGCGGATGTCTGGTGTCGTTCGTTGCCCTCGTCTGACAACAGCGCTGCGCTTGCCGGTTTCGTAGCATATCATCATGACAAAACCTGACCCGTTCAAGTGCTTTCACAGCAGCCCCGAAATCATTCGCCTGGCGGTGATGCTGTACGTTCGGTTTCCACTTTCTCTTTGCAATGTCGAGGACCTGCTGCACGAGCGCGGGATCGAGATCAGCCACGAAACTGTGCGGTACTGGTGGAACAGATTTGGCCCGATGTTTGCCGCTGAAATCCGCCGAAAACGCGTGCAGCAGATGCGGGCTTTTTCGAATTGGCAGTGGCATCTGGACGAGATGTTCGTGAAGGTAAATGGCGAACGGCACTATCTCTGGCGGGCCGTTGATCACGAGGGCGAGGTGCTGGAAAGCTTCGTTACGAAGACACGGGACAAGAAAGCTGCATTGAAATTTCTCAAGAAAACGATGAAGCGGCACGGCAGGCCGCATGTGTTCGTGACCGATTTCCGGCAACCGCCGGAACTTTACGCGTTCTCGCTTAAAAAGGTCGGAATCGACATCGCGCCCGAGGAACTGATCAAGCGCGCCAAGGTCGAGTTTTTCGAAACCCGGTCGGCTATGCAGATCCTCGCCCCGCACGTCGCAACGAAATTCGACCTGGACGTCACCGACTACCGGGACGTGATCAGGATGTTGAAGCAACGGACCATCCCCGACGACCAGTTGGTCGCGGTTTATTCGGACGCGATCGCAGACATCGAGACAAAGATTGTCGAGCACGGTATCGTCACGTTGCCCGACTACCCAGTGAAGATGCGACTCTCCACAACGGCCGAGGCTGCGGCTCAGGCGGCACCGCATATGCAGCCGCCCCCGCTTGCCGGCAATGTCGGGCAGCAGGGCGAGTTCATCCTGCTGGTCTCAGTGCCAGGAGCGGATGGCAAGGCGCTGGCCTATGACGATTTCAGCTTCGACGCCGTCAGGTGGACGCTGAGCGCTCACGAAGCGCGGCCGGGGCACGAGCTCCGGTTCGCCACCATGCTGGACCTTGGCGTGTCGCTCGCGAGGGGACTATACGCTTTCAACAGCGTGAACGTCAAAGGCTGGGCGCTTTACGCCGCGGCCGAGATGGTGCCCTACGAGTCCGTCGAGGGTCAGTTGATCGCGATGCAGCATCGGCTGTTGCGAGCGGCGCGGGCCTTTCTCGACCCGATGTTGAACCTCGGCCTGATCTCGGTTGACGATGCCGGCGAAATTCTGTCGAACGACGTGGTCTTGTCCGATGCAATGGTGAAACAGGAGCTTGACCGCTACACATTCAATGCTCCAGGACAGGCGGCCAGCTATTTCTACGGCTGTTCAAGGCTTCTGGAACTCCGGGTTGCAACCAAACTGGCGCTCGGCGACAAGTTCGATCGGAAAGCGTTCAACAACTTCATCCTGTCGCTCGGCCAGCTGCCGCCCGACTAGGTTGCCGAGGCGGTCAAAGCGGAGTTTGTGCCGGAATAGGTGATCTCAGAGTAACCTGGATTGCGGTCGGGCAGGGGGCTGAATTGCTTCCCCAAAGGCACTGTCAAAGGAAGCCAGCTTGAGGCGGGCAGACCTCGGTGGCCTCTTGGCCTGTAGCGCCGCCTGCTTCTCTCTCCTGCTGCCATTCGTCAGCATCGAGGTCTCAACCCGGTTGAGAAACGCTCTGTGGAAATCGTTCACCTTGGCGGCCAACCATTCGGGCTGTTGCGGCCAATCGCGCTCGTCTTACCGAATGGTCGCGGGTGAT
This sequence comes from Sedimentitalea xiamensis, assembly GCF_030164465.1. Lineage (GTDB taxonomy): Bacteria > Pseudomonadota > Alphaproteobacteria > Rhodobacterales > Rhodobacteraceae > Sedimentitalea > Sedimentitalea xiamensis. The sequence continues at coordinate 48,977 of NZ_JASNJE010000033.1, read as the reverse complement.
CCTGGCTCCCCGCCGGCCGAACGCTCCAGGAGGAGGAGCGCACGCCCGATTGATATTGCACCTCAAAATTCCCAGACTGGCACCCAACTTGATCAAGCCCGGGAATCACGGTTCTCCGATGTGCCGCCTCAGACGCATATCACTCGTTGTCATCGGCCTTTCTGCACTGTTGCTCGCGCTGATCTGGCTGCTGCTGTCCAGCGCCCTCTTCCGGGACGCCCGCATCGCGGCAGCATCCGGATTCTTGACCGACCTTTTGGGGCAGACGGTTGCGATCGAAGGCGACGTCCGCCTTTTATTCGCTCCACGACTGGCCGTGGTCGCGACGGATTTGAGATTACCTGCGCAGGACTTTCCCGATCTGGATCTGGCGAAGCTCGACTTTTCCAGGTTCTCGATTTCGCCGCGCCACTTGCTCAGCGGTGGGATACACCTGCCGGAGATTGAGGCACGAGGCCTCGACGTCCTTCTCTTGCGCGGCGAAGACGGTTCGACAACCTGGGTCGAGGCCGGCCGGAACGTGACGAAGGATAGCTCTGACGTAAGCCTCTCGGGACAACCCGACATCATCGCGTTCCTTGGCGAACGAGAGATTGCCTTCGAAGACATGCGCGTGCACGCCGAGAACCGATTGACCGGCTTTGAATTCGACTTTGATCTCGAGTCCCTTGCAATCGACCAGGTGGTTTCAGGCGAAGCCGTAACGGCGCAGGTGCGGTCGGGCGGGACGATCAACGGTCGGCCCATCGCGTTTTCCGGAGACTTCCCGAACGGCGCCCCGTTCGCCGCACGAGGTCACATGGGCGCCTTGACCTTTGCGGTGGAGGGGCAAAGACCTCCGGCCGCACCGCGCGGCGACTTTGATGGGCGTCTGAGCCTGCAGACACCTGACCTGCAGGACCTTCTCGACCTCTTGCGTCTCGACGGCGAGATCAAGGGGGGCGCCGAAGCGAAAGCGGCGGTCACGCGGCGCAGTCGGCACATAGATCTCGACGAGATCGATCTGCGGGCCCGCGGCGAGGGAGGTGCAACCGTCCGCCTGACCGGTCGGTTCGCGGACGTGCGGTCCGCAAGGGATTTCGATCTCTCGCTCTTGGTCGATCTTGTGGGCGACAAGACTCCACTCCCGCCTGCGATCTTCCTCAAGGACATGCGGGTCGAGACCGCCGAAATCCGCGTTCTGGCCAGAGGGGGGGATATCGAGGTCGATCGGTTCGCCCTTCGGACCAATGCCTTCGACGAGGAAATCCGCGACATCGGTCCATTCCGTGTCGCCACTGTTACCCGTTCGGAGGACGGTCAGCTGAAACTTGACGGGGTTACGCTATCGATCGGACCCCGGGACGCGCCATACCTGCTTGCCCGGGGCAGCATCGGCAACCTGCTGACATTCGGCGACTATCGGCTTTCCGGCGAACTCGATCTTCCTGCCGACCGTGTCCTGCTGACCCTGCGCCCGGAGGACGCGGCGCGGTTCGGACGTCTCACCGGCCAGATGCGGTTGCTCGAAAGCAACGGCGAGCCTAACCTGCAACTGTTCGAGCTGCGCTCGCAAGACACCGATCTCTGGTCCGCCGAATTCCAAGTAGAAAGCGCCGATCTCGAAGACTTGGACCGGCTGACTCTGCGTGCCAGTATCCAAACGCGGGACGGCAGATCCCTTCTGGAGGCTCTGCGCCTCGAGCCGGTGGATATCGGAAGGATGGGCTACGATGTCACGGCGACGCGGCAAGCCAATCACGTCGACACGCGCGCCGTTCTGACCGCCGGGCAGTCGGTGATCGAGACGGGCATGTCTTTGCGGATCCCGGGCAGCGGCCCCGTGCTTCGCGGCACGATCCGCAGCGATGACGTACGGATCGAAGATGTGAGGAGCACGATCCTCGCCCTGATCCAACTGGCGCGGGTCAAGTCGGTCTACATCGACAGCCGGACCGATGCCCTCGCCGGCCCCGACGATGGCTTTCAGCCGCTCGTGCTGCCGTCAGAGTCCGAAGCAGGGCCGCCCGAAGAGGACCTGTCCGAGTTTCAGCCGCTCGTCCTGCCGCAACCCGACTTGGCCCCGGACACGCCGGAGGACTTGTCCGATTTCCAGCCGCTCGTCTTGTCGGACGGTCCGGCGGATCTCGCGATCGCCGACATCCTCGACCCCGAGCAGTTCGCCCGGCTGATAGACGCCGAAATCGACATAGACATCGCCCGCATCCGGGGACAGGCGGGACTGTCCAGACTGAAGAGCCAGGCCGAGATGAAGTCGGGCAAGCTGCGTCTGGGGCCGGTCCGATTGGCCTATGGGAAGGGGTTCGTCGACATGACGGCGACCATGGACGCGATCGGCGCGCCCCATAGACTGCGCGTGACCGGGCGGACCGACGGTTGGGATTTCGGCGAGATACTGATGGCCGGCGGCGTTGACCTCGGTGCGGGCGGAACGATCAACGGCCGGTTCGACCTGACCGGCAGGAATGCCTCGGCAGAGGCGTTTCTGAGGTCGATGTCGGGCAAGGCCACGATAGACATGACAAACGGGCACATCAGCACCGGCCTGATCGAACTGGCCGGTCTCGGTGTTCTGCCCTGGCTGTTCTCCCAGGAACGGCAACGGGGCTATGCGGACATCGTCTGCCTGAAAGCCGATCTCGATATCGCCAACGGCCGAATCGAAACACGCCAGAGCGTGCTCGAGACGCGCCGCGTGCAACTCGTCGGATCCGGCACGATCGACGTGCGCAACGACAGAATTTTGTTCTCGGCCGAGCCGAGGCCGGTCGCCCAGCCCCTCTCGCGCAGTGCCTGGCCGTTCGTGGTATCAGGCTCCCTCAGGTCGCCGAAGATAAGCGTTGCCCAGCGAAAGTCGCGCCGCGCCCTCGTGCCGCTGGCGATACCGGACGCGCGCAAGCCCTGCGTGCCGGATATCTCCCAACTGCAGCAGATGGATGGCCCGGACACCGCGCGCCCGCGCTAGGCTCTAGGCTGCTTGGACTGGCATTCCTTCATCACCGAGATTGCGCGCGAAGAGCCTGTGAGATCGACCTCGAACGTTCCGCCGTGCGGCCCGATGACAGTGATCGAACGGCGCTTAGCCAGTTCCTCGGTCAGGTTCGGATTGTTGAAAAAGGCGCGTCCCCCGAACCAACCGTCTTCCTTGATCATTTCGACTTCGCCGGCGAACTTGGCCTCATCGGTTAGGAACTTCACTATTCCCGTGCTCTGCGGCTCGATATGGGTCCAGTCCGGGCTCAGAGCCGCGAAATAACCGCCGTCGCGGTCGGGCAGATAGCCAAACCGGATGCGCATGCCGTCATCGAAGTCTTTCTGCATCAGGCAGCCGTTCCCGGCGTCCTCATCGATCAGGATTGACCAGTCACCGGACTGCCCCCATGGCTTGAGATCACCGGCAACAGTGGCACCTGGCGCAAGAAATACGAATGCGAAAATGGCTGAAGAGCGTGTCATAGGCTAGTTCTCGAAGGGTTGGAACGTCAGAACGGAGAGAGATAGTCATTTGGACTGTATCCGATCGGCGAGCTGATGGCACGCGCCCGACCGCCATCGATCACAAAGCGGATCTTGTAACTCAGAGCATTGGGATGGACTCTATCGTAAAAGGCGCGCGGAACGGCTTCGATCCGGACCACAATGGCGGTGGCATTCCGGAGCATGCGAAGTTTGCAGAGTTCGCCGCCGTCCACTCATGCGTATCGAACCACTTCAACCTGGAACGCCATCTCTGCTCACGACAGAATTTCAAGAAGAACCGAACCGTCGCCCTCGCCGAGTGGCGTCAGTTCGGTGCGGAACAAAGGGCAGGGCTGCCGTCCGACTGAGACCGCTTCGCATCGGTCTGACAGCTCCCGTTCGAGAGATGTGGGCAAGTGGCCCGAATGGCCATCGTCGTCGCCCCGATGTGATCGGTTTGGGGAATGCCGGTCCACAGATTAACCATCGAAACCAAAACCGTTGCCACGGGCCGACCAGGACGGCATAGTGTAAGAACAAGACATTCACTTAGGGCAGAGACTTGGGAAGATGGCCCACGACATTGTGTGACGAAACGGTTTTGCGGGGCTCGGGAGTGTTGACCGGAGCGGGGTTCTGCCAACGCCATTACAAGGTTCTTGAACGGCCCGATTTAGCCGCAGGGTTGCCCAACTCGGGATTTGGGATCGTCTGGGTGAGGCGAGTTAGTCCAGGTAGGAATAATCGATGGCTGCAAAGCTGACGGACCAGCAACTCAGATTTATTGCGGAGTATCTTGGCGTACGTCTGAAAGCTGAGGATCAGGACGCCAAAGGAGGCGGGTTGGTCGAAAAACGCGCATTCCTCGTTACGCGCTGGCAGAGTATCAGCGCGGAACTCGATACCGAACTCGATATGCTTTGCAGTGCCATAGCGGAAAATGTGCCCTTCGAGAAGCCGGACGACATCAGGCGTGGCGTGAGTGCTGCGATACGCCCGATCTTGGACGAGATGCTGGACCAGATTCAGGACGCAGTCGACAAGTCCATTAATGCCGGCGACCTAAAGTATTCGGCTGTCAAAGGCGCAATTTCCTCGGCCAGGAATCAGTGCAGTTCCAGCGAATTGATTGCCGCTTTGCGAGACAACACATTGTCGTCCGGGCAACGCTTCGAAAACGCGATAACCGACGCTTTGACTGAGATCGAAGTCAAGCTCACCGCCTAATGCCGAATTCACTTGCGTCGCCGGGGGCAAGTGGAGCCTCGGCTGCTTCAGAACCAGGAACGACAGATGCTGGACACATTAGCAAAATGGATCGCACAATGCGCAGCTAATCCGCACATCGCGTTCTATGAAGAGGACTTCGTCGACGTTCACCAGCGTTTGGCAGCCGCTGGAGGAAGCGATTCCGGCATTGAGGCCGAGGCGAAAGAACTCATCCGAATTGTCAAGTCTATCGATAAGAAACATGTTGAGGCGGTTGCCCGAATCCGCGCGGCCGCCGGCATGCAACCTCTGCAAGTCTCGTTCAAAGGGGCATCGCAACTTGGTGAGGCGACAGGCACGGAATTTGCCGACGCCGTTCGTGTTTTCAACGAAGCATTCGCCGCGTTGCCCGGTGAAGATCCTAGGGCGCTTGATATTGGCTCGCGCGCTTCTGCCCCTTTGGCGGCGGAAACGCCCAAAGACAAGCAGGGTGCGGTTGCTCTGCTGAGCGGGTTGCAGGCCGAGGCATCAAAACTCACAACCACAATCGGGGAGGAACACAAGTCAGCCGTCGGTCTCTATCAGGAGGCGATGAAGGCCTTGCCCCCCGAGGAAGCCCGCGTGCAGCATCTCGCGTCGCGCGCGGAAGGCCCGCTTGGCGCCACGCTCGCGAAGGATCAAGCGAGCGCCACCAGGACCTTGACCGAATTGACAGAAGAGGCCGGATCTCTGGTCAAGGACCTCATCGAGGAACATCCCGAAGCGGTTCGCCTGTTTCAGGAGGCGGTGTCCGCTCTTCCGTCGGCCGATCTCCGACGGCAAAATCTGGAGTCGCGCGCGACTTCAGCCCTGAAAGCGACCGAGGCAAAGGACGTGCCGGCAGCGGTCGTGACGCTTTCGGTACTGATCGAGGAAGCCAGGAAACTCGACGCCACCATGGTCAAGGAACTTGCCGACGCGGTTCGGGAGTTTCAGGACGCGGTCAAGCCGCTGCCGGCCGATGATACGCGCGTAAAGGCGATCCTGGACAAATCCAACGATCCGATCAGCAAGACCACTGCAAAGGACAGCGCCGACGCTATCAAGGCCCTCAATGACCTGAAACCCGAGATTGAGCAGGCGAAACTGGCGATCGCAGATGACAAGACCAAGATGCTCGAGGCACTGGCCCTCCTGACGAACCCCGATGGAGCGACAGAGGCCGAACAGAACGGCATGAAAGCGGAACGCGACCGGGCGGCAACCGCCATGTCGGGCGACTGGCCGTCCCCGGCAGACTTTGCCAAGGCGCAGCGTGCCTGCGACGCGCTGGCGACGCTGATCCGAACGGCCGAAAAGGTCTCCGCCCTTGCCGCCAAGAGCCCCAAGGCCGCTGCCAAGGCCCGCGAGAGCTTGGCGAGCTTCGATGCGATCATCGGTGAAGAGGGCGTGACCCCGGAGCTGGTCGCCAAGATCAACGAGAACCTCACCCAAGCCCGCGAGGATAAATCAGCGGCTATATCGGAATGGCACAAGGCCAAGGCCCTGCCGGAAGATAACGAAGAACAGATCGCTGCGAAAGAACTCGCAGTCAAGGCCGCAGTGGCAGATTACCGCGTGGCTCTCCAGGCAGAGAAAGACGCAAGCAAGATCAACAATGCGATTATCGCCAAGGAAAAGCTGTCCCAGTCGCTGGCCTTTGGGCCTCTTGCTCCCGATGCAGGCAGGCCTTTCAAGGATAGTTCGGCCGAGAAACTGATCGCTGCCTACCAAAAGGATCCGCTGCTGGCAGACAGCGTGATCGATCTCGCTCAACGATCAAGAGACCCGGATCAGATTGCCAAGGTGATCGCCCCAATCTGCAATCAGGTCGCGCGGGGTTTCAAGGCCGGCGGCAAATCAATGAGCGAAGAAAATGCCCGGATCTATGCCGAGAACCTGCTCAAGTCTGGTGACCATATCGGCCCGGATTTCTACGCTGGGATAGATAGCTATCTCAAATCCGGACGTCAGTTCGAGACCGGCACGCTTGGTCCGCTTGCCGGCACATTCCCTGAATTGGCCACGGAACGAAGCAAAGCGCTTGGCGGTGCCATGCTGGCCGAAGATGGCACGTTCGACCCGACTTCGGACAAGGCCAAGAACGCTATCGCGGACCTTATGTACAATCCGGACATCCTGCGTAACGCAACGCCTTCGCTGGCGCTGCATGCGTTTGAGACCCAGAAGGCGCTTCAGAACGGGGCGACCAAAAATGCCTGTGAGGCGGTGATAAACGGTGTCAAGACCCCCTCGAACTCGGCAGGAACCAACCTCGTTTGCAAGACCATGGGCGTCACGGCGCCCCTGACCGACACCGACGCCCGCCAGGCTGTGCTTTCGGCATTTTTCACGCCGATGGATCAGGGTCCGGTGGGTTCGTGCTTCACCACCGCCCCGGCCCGCAGGCTGCGGCACGAGAAACCGGAAGAAGCCCTGAAGGGGTTTGCCGAAATTGCCGGAAAGGGCACTTTCACATCGGCAACCGGCCTGAAGGTTCCGGCGGTGACCAAGCTGAACGAAGGCGGCAACCCGTTGATCCAAAGCTGGGAATTCAGCGTTGCTTCTGCCGCTGCCACCCAGACCGGCAGCCGGGAACGCAATACGCTCCGCAGGAACCTGTTTACACCCAATGGGCTGGGCAAGGTCATCGAATCCGTGGCTGGCACCGACGAGCTCAAAACGCGGGCCGCGCAGGCGAATCTCAGGATGGCCATTGGTTCGGATTTCAACTTTCAATACGATCCGACGTCCAAAATCACCGATTCCAGCGATGGTTCGTCGTCGACGGGGCGCTATCGGATTCAGCCCGTCGATGCGTTCGGTGCCCCCAAGGGCGACCCGATCACGACCAAAGAGCAGTTCATCGCCGAGATGACCGAATCTGCGCTCAAAGCGTTGTCTGTCGACAAGACATCCACTGAAGGCCTCGCGATCATCGCGCATATCAAGTCCGACGCGTTCATCAACGCGGTCTGCCCGGGCAAGTACAAGCCATGGGAGTTGACATCCGGCGGTATGGAACTCGACCCGACCAAGGCACTGTTTGGCGGATCACCGGCAACTGAAACGGTGGTTGGCGCGATACCCGACAAGAACGCACCGCCCAACGAAGGTGCCCGAACCAAGGAAGTTCTCACCGGCCTCGTGGACTTGGTTTCTGGCTCGACCGAGCAATTCATCAATATCGGAACAAGTGGCATTCACTCCTTCAATGCGCTGCCCTCGGCAAAGAGCCGTCCGGGGGAACATACGATGCAGGACCTGCATGGAGCGACACCCGCTGAAACGGCGACGAATATTCAGACCAAGGTCATCGATCCCGGCAAGGCCATTTCCGACAAGACCCTGTCAGCGGAACGGGCCGCGCATCTCTACGACAAGAAGATCAAGGAAATGCTGGCGAACGAGAGCGATGAAGCCCTTCGTGACGAGCTTTCCAAGGCCGCGAAAACCGAACGCCCCAAGACCGATCTGAAGCCTGCAGAGATACTGGCCGCGGTCGCGCGTGCATCCAAGGAATTTGACAAGAAGCGGGCGCGTCGCGCCGCCGACAAATGGAAGGCCGCGCAAAAGACGCCGCAAGAGAAAGCCGATGAATGGAAGCTTGAACAGGAAAAGAACGGCGCGACGGTTTCCACGACCGCTCTTGAGAACAAGGTTCGTGAAGAGCAGTTGGCCGCGGTCGATGAATTCCGCAAGAAACTGGCCAAAATGGTGGACGCTTTCGAAAAATCAACGAACGATGCAATGCTGAGCGAACTCGCCAATGATCTGGGGAGCCCGCAGGTTCTGGTTGCGGATACCAACTGGGGCGACGAACGAACCCATACGTTCTTTGTTGCAATGCCCGACCCGACAACCGGCGAACTCAGGCTCTGGCGGAAGAAGGAACCCGGCGGGGAACTCACTCCGGAAGACCGAAAATGGATCGATACCCTGTGGGACAAGACCGAATGATCAACCGCGACGAAACGGTGTAAGGAAGAGGACGCAGAATGGCTCAGGCCCCCCAGATATTGCTTTCGTTTGATGATGAGGGCGCACCTGTCGTTATTGTTGACGGGATCGAAGCCGAGGATCCCAAGGCATTGCTGGAGTTGGTGCCCGGCCTGAAAGATGCGGCGAGCGCAAATCAGTGCGCCAAGGCCCTGAACCATTTGGCGCATGAGCAAACCTATGCAATCATTGAAGACACTGCGGCCTTTGCCGATTGGTACAAGCAGCGCCTCGCCTCCGAAGATCCTGACGCCGATTGGGTCGAGGGTACCTTCCAACTGTCCAACTACGCAGCCCCCGATTTCAGCGCGATCAAGCCTCCTGAAATCAAGGAAGGAAATTTGACCTTTTTTGTCGTAAATCGCCAGCTTGGCGCAATTTATTTTGCGACGGCCAATCTCGACGACCGTGAAGCACTCACTCCGGTTTACGAACCCTTGCTAGGGTAGGTCCGGCTGTCTGACGTCAGGGCCTTGTCAGAAGGATTTGAGTTGAGGCGGGCAGGGCAGTTTCGTAGCTTTCACTCATGACAAAACCTGACCCGTTCAAGGGCTTTCACAGCAGCCCCGAAATCATTCGCCTGGCGGTGATGCTGTACATTCGGTTTCCCTGACCTGTCCCCCGAAATCTCCCGCATTGTGATGTAGAGTTTGCTCAACCTTTTGAAGGAGCAAACGAATGCGAAAGAGCCGTTTGACGGAAGCCCAGATTATCGGGATGATCAAAGAACAAGAGGCTGGGATGCCGACAGCGGAGGTGCGCCGCAAGCATGGTCTCAGCCAGGGTACGTTCTACAAGTTCAAGTCGAAGTACGGCGGCATGGAAGTGTCGGACGTCGCGAAGTTACGGGCGCTGGAAGACGAGAATGGCAACCCGACCCGCAGACTCTCGTTATGAACGAGGGACCCTCGGGGGCAGGTCAGTCTGGCAGCACCTGTCTGACAGCTCCAGGAGGAGCCATGGCCGCGCCAACATAGATCTGCTCAGGGCACGCCTCGTCACGGCATCTTAGCCACCAAGGTGCATCAACTTTGAGTCAGAGGCCATATTCCGTATCCGTCCGACTACGCACTTGACGCCTATTGCGGCGTCCAGTTCCATGGAAGCAGTTCGTCGAGCCGGTTGATCTTGTGATCGGCGATACGCTTGAGAACCCATGTAAGCCAAGCTTCGGGATTGACGCCGTTTATGCGGGCGGTTTCGATGAGCGTGTAGGCGATCGCTGCGGCCTTGCCGCCACCTTTTGAGCCCATGAAGAGGTAATTTTTCCTGCCGACGGTCAGGGGTCTGATTGACCGCTCGCAGATATTGTTGTCCAATTCCAGCTGTCCGTTCTCGAGGTATGGCCGCGCCTTTGGCAGGGGCCAAAGCCTGCGCGCAGATCGACCGCTTCTCTTCGTCCGCCCAGAACCGCTTCTTCTGGCCCTTCTTGCCCGCCATGGAGTGCCTCATGATGTCCACTATCGATGGTGGACACTATCAGCCTCGGATTCCGCCCGTCAGTGCGGCGTCAGCGGACGGATACGAATGTTGGGTTTCTCCCTTGAATTCATCGCCTGCACGGTTCGGAGATATCATCGCTCGGCGTCCGGCATGGCCGATGCCGGTTTGTCAAAGATGGTTCCGCGACGGACGATGCAACCAACAACGCATAGGTCGTGACGACGTCCTGCCACATGTCTCCCTGCACAGCTTTGCCGAGCAAGCAGAAGAATTGTGTCAGGACCAGTTCGACCAGATGCATCCGTGCGGACTATTCCGCCATGACTTCTGGCGATTCTCACAGCGGCCAGCCCCTACAAAAAGATTTGCAAAGTTCGGACGTCAGAACCAGACAGACTCGTTGGCGATCTGGTCCAACAGTTGCCGGGACTGAACAGCTAAGCAATAATCAACGGGTCCTGACGCCAAGAAATGAGGGCTCTTCGGGGAGTCGGTCTGGATCGGTTTCGCGCGTGAACTTTCGCAGGATCCAAGCACAAATGTGGCCGGCCCCGAGCGATCACCGTCTGGACAGACATTGCACCTCGACCTCGATGCATGGCCAAGATCGAGTTTCGAACGACCGGGTAAATTTCCTGCTCCCATTTACGACCGTTGAACACGCCATAATGACAGCTCCAGATATCAATCTCCCGGTGGGAATCCAGCACCGGTACCATCTGGCACCGGCGCGTTTTCATGGTCGTTTACTTCCGGATCGCGACCTCGGCGTATTCGCCGGGAATCTTCACCGAACCATCGCTCGCGACGTTGAAGCGATCGATCAGCGCCAGCATGTCGGCCTCGAGCGCCGCGCGTCCGGTGTCGTCCAGCGCCAGGAACGCCTTGTGAACGGGGCCATAGAGCGTGCGGAACACGTCGATGAAATGTTCCGGGGCGCGGTAGCGGAAGTTGAAAGTTTTCAACTTGATTTCGACCGCATCGGCCGCCTCGAACGTCTCGTGGAGCCATGCCGCGTCGCCCCAGAGCGCCGGAGATTTCACGCCCGCCGGTGGCGCCACATGCCCGCCCAGCGTCTTGAAGAGCTGGCCGACGAAGCCCGCGGGCGTCCAGTTGGCCATACCGATCCGTCCGCCCTTGCGGATCACCCGCAGCAGTTCGCGCGCCGCAGCCTGCTGGTTAGGGGCGAACATGACGCCGAAGGTGGAAACCGTCGCATCGAAGCTTTCGTCGGCGAAAGGCAGCGCCTCGGCATCGGCGATCTGAAACGACACTCGCGTCGCCTCGGCCCGCGCCCGCGCCTCGCCCTTGTCGAGGAGATCCTGAACGTAGTCGGTGGAGGTCACCTCGTGAAAGCGGCGCGCGAAGGCGAGGGTGGCATTGCCGTTGCCAGCGGCAACGTCGAGTACGGAGGCGCCGGGGACGAGATCGAGGCGTTCGGCCAGGCGTTCGCCCACGATCTGCAGCGTGGTGCCGACGACGGCATAGTCGCCAGAGGCCCAGGCGCCGTTCTGCTTGGCCTTGATGGCGGTGTAGTCGGGGGCCACGTCTGTCTGGATATTCATGAGATGGTTTCCTTTTCTGTAACCGGCGACCTGCCAGTTGTTTCGATGGTCCCCTTGTCGCCCATGCCGCGATATGCCGCTTGAGGTCGGTGTGGTTTTTTCGTGAGTTTCGTTTGCGTTTGACCGGGAATCCCATAGGATTCTGTGCATGTACTGGCGTTTCGGCGACTACACACTCGATCTGCGAACCGCGGAACTGATCGGGCCGGACGGCCAGATTCACGTGGAGCGCCAGACTTTTGCCGTGCTCGCGCATCTGATCGCGCATGCCGATCGCGTGGTCACACGAGACGAGCTGGTCGAGGCCGTCTGGGACGGGCGCCATGTTTCGGATGCTACTGTCTCGACCTCGATCAAGCTGGCGCGCCGTGCTGTAGGCGATGATGGCAGCACCCAGAACGCCATCCGAACGATCCATGGGCGCGGATTTCGCTTTGTCGCCGAGCTTGAGCAGCCGACCCCTACGCGCGCAGCCACCGGGCCGGAAGCCACACCATGCGAAACACCTGTGGACAACGACCAACCGGGCGCCGGCCGGCCCAGCCTCGCGGTTCTGCGTTTTCAAAGCGTAGGCGGCGAGGGATTGGCGTCACAGATCGCCTCTGCCCTTGCGGCTGAATTGATAACCTGCCTCTCGCGGATTGGCTGGCTGCACATGATCGCGCGCGGCTCGTCTTTTCGGTTCGACCCGGACACAGCCGACCCCGCCGAAATTGCGGCAGCCCTATCCGTACGCTATCTGGTGACCGGCATGGTCGAGACGGTGGGAGAACTGGCGACGATCTCGGTCGAACTGCAATCCGCGGATGATTTCGGTCTGATCTGGGCAGAGCGGTTTGCCTGCAACCTGTCGGATCTTCAGACGCAACGGTCGCAGATCGTTTCGGCGATTATCTCCTCGCTCGAACTGGAGATACCCAAGCACGAATCCTTGTCGGCCCGGAAACTGTCCAAGGCGCAGTTCGATGCCTGGACGCATTTCCATCTCGGCATCACGCATCTCTACCGCTTCGATACCGGCAGCAATCTTGTCGCCGGGGAACATTTCGACACGGCCATCTCGCTCGACCCCGAATTCGCGCGGGCCCATGCCGCGAAGTCCTTCGTTCACTGGCAAAACGCGTTCATGCAGCTTGGGGAAGACCGCGCGCAACCGATCTCGGACGCGATTGCAGCGGCGGAAAAGGCCCTGACCATCGACCCGCGGGAACCCTTCGCCGCCTTCAACATGGCACGGGCGAAGTGGCTTCAGGGCGCCTTGGAGGAAGGGATGGATTGGTTCGGCCGCTCTTTGGCCATCAATCCGAATTTCGCGCAGTCGCACTATAATCTGGGGTTGATGCAGGTCCTTGGCGGCTACGCGGAGGACGGGGCGGAAGCCAGCAAGACCGCGCTGCGGCTGAGCCCGCTTGATCCGTTGGCATATGCGATGTTCTCGACCTTGGCGTTGTCGGCGATACTGCGTGACGACCACCAGGAGGCGGTCCGCCTGTCAGAACGCGCAAATCAGGAACCCGGCGTGCACTACTTCATTCCGATGATTGCGGCCGCGGCAAACGAGCTTGCTGGCAATACGGCAACGGCCGAGCGTTGGGCGGCGCGTACAAGGCAGTTGCGGGACGATGCTCGCGCAGCACATTTTTTTCATTCCTTTCCGTTTCGGGACGAGAAATACCGTCAGAAGCTTCTTTCGAGCTTCGAGCGCCTCGGTTTCGCCTGAACCAAGCCTTCAAGGCCGAAGCGATGTGCCGGCACGACGATATCCGCGATTGAGCGATCGGATCGACGACAGCTTCGCCCCGTGCTGCTGTCACTCGGCTTCCGAGAATGCTGCGCGATACACGAACGGGAAGGCCTCGGTCGTCGCGGCGGGATAGGCCCGAACATAGCACGCATCGCTGTGCGGCAGATCAAGGGCAAAGAAGTGTGCCTTCTGCTCAACGCTGCCGATCACGACATGCGCTTCACCAGAATCGGCCTGCGCATGCCCCGCCGGATGCGACAGTAGCACAACATCTCCTTGCCGGAGCGCTTCCTGGCCCGGGCGTAGCCTTTGACGATGGTGTACCCGCCACCAAAACCGCACTCGTCGCGCAGCCGCTCAAAGATACGCCTTGTGGTGTGGCGTTGCTTGCGTGGCCGGACCTTGTCTTCGGCAAGCCATTGGTCGATCTGGCCGGTGAACGCATCCAGCTTCGGGCGCTTGATCGAGGCCGTCCGCCGACACCCGAGCGGCTCTGAATAGGCCAACTTCTTCGCAACACTGTCCCGGCTGATGCCAAAATCCCAGGCAATCTGGCGTCGGCTCAAGCCATCTTGAAAATGAGCCTGACGCACCTTCAATTACAAATCCACGGTGTATATCCCCAAGCCCTCCCGAAAACCGAAAGGCAAAAGTGGCCGACTCTTACGTCGCCCGCGACCGCACAATGCCGCCGCTGCCGTGGCCAAGTATTGCTCCGCCGCTTACATATCAGAATTGAGTAGACAGGGAACTGGCAGGCTCAAGGCTGAAACGGGACTTGTCAGACTAAACAGGCTTAAGGCGGGCAGGGTGCTTTCGTAGAATTTGCCGATGACCAAGCCTTCGCCTTTCTAGTACTTCAAGACCAGCCCCGAGATAATCCGCCTTGGGGGCAATGTTCTACGTTCGCTTCCCTCTGTCGCATCGCAATGTGGAAAGCGATCAAAGGACGTCGGTGAGGTTGACGATCCCGGTGCCAGTGCGCCTGCTCCATCCCGGCCCATTGGTCGGTCTGCTGTTGCCCCGCAGGTGCTGGCGCAGCGCAGCGGGCGTCATAGAGCCGAGTTCGGGGTGTGACCGCAGGGCAGCAACTACCCCGGCGAGAACCGCAGCGGCCGAGGAAGTCCCTCCGCTACGCAGGGCCGCGTCGCGATCCTCGTTGAACCAACTGGGCGCTGCGAGATCGGGTTTTTGCACCGGAATACCGGTCGAAACCGCGAAGCCCGACGGTCCGGGTCCCTGCGACGCCGCGCCGACCCAAGTGCCGTCGGTGCGCACCGCACCGGCGCTGTAGACCTCGGGCAATCCGTTGGCGCCAAAGATGCTGCGGCCTGGGCCAAGGTCGTAGCCAGTGGCGCGGGGGTCACCGCAGAACTGACCGTTGTTGCCGGCAGCGAAAATGACATCGTGTCTCGTGCCGATGCTGGCGATCAGGATGTTCAGCCAGTGATTGCGGTTGTTGCTGTAACCGCCGCGCACGGTTTCGGCAAAGCGGTCGACCAACCCCCAAGCATTCAGGATCACCCAAGGCCCCGCCAGCGTGTCGCAAAGCAGCCGGATGATCCAGAAGGCATAGGTCGCGTTCAGGCCAAAAAAATCGGAACCGGTGATGCGTCGCGGGATCAGGGGAAAGTCGTAGATTTTGCTTTCCGGAGCCAGATCGATCAGCGACCGCACCAGCATGCCGCCGTGTCCGCGTTCTACTGGCAGATACGGCGCCTTTTCCTCGCCAGGCACCTTGACCTTATTGTCCGTTTCCCAGGGAACCCCGGTGGCGAAGTTGCCGCCCAGCCGCTCGATATAGGATTGGTTTAGACCCTGATCGACGACAAAGACATGCACGCCCTTGCCGCGCAGTCCCTTGGCTTTCAGGCGATCTGCTCCGATCAGGCGACGCGCCGCGGCACGGTTACCAAAGCTGTATCCCTGGCCTCTGCCCGCACACCAATGCTGCCCCTCGGGCGCCAGTTCGGCGGTCATCGGCGTCAGTTCGCAACTGATGATCTGCCCACCTTCAGATGACCGCACCGGTTCCAGTACCTCCAGAAGGTTTCGCGCGGTTTCGCGATCAGGCAGAACCAGCGGTACGCCGAAGCCAAGGTCCGGTCTGTCATCGGCTTCAAAGAGACGCTTGCCGTCGATTTCCTTCATGTCGCTGGGATTGTTGAAACCGTACTCGTCGCCAGGAACAAAGCTTTCGTGTGCGTATTTCTCTATCAGGTTCGCCAACTTCAGCCATTCTTGGCCAAGTTCATCGGCGCGTTTGGCCAAAGCGGCGTTTAGAGTTGCCATGTTTTTTTCGAACAGGAACAGTTTGACGGGCATCGAGCTACCTTTCACACGGATCTATCGCTCGAAAGTCACCGAATGTCTTGCCATCGTCGCGCTGCCGGGTCGTTACCCATTCGCAATTCATACCTCGTCGTTAACTTTTATCGCGAATCGACGCATAATGCACGCGGGAAGGCGAGCCAATGTTTCAACGCCGCAGGTATTTTCAGCAGAATTGTTCTTCCGCGCATTCACAGCGGGGTAACGTGAAGGCGCGATCCCCGTTGCCGCCGGCCAGGAGCGCCGCTGGAAGTCGCGTGAAGATTCTGGAAGAACCTGATGCGAAGTTTCGCGCCGACAGTCACAGCACCTGCGTGTGTTTCGTCGATGTGGTCGGGTTCTCGCAGATGATGCAGTCCGACGAGGATGGAACCTATCATCGGTGGATTTCGCTGCGATCCGAGACGCTGATCCCACTTCTGCGCAATCATGGCGGAAACCTGATCAATTCGACAGGCGACGGCGTTCTCGTGACCTTCGACAAGCCGGTCGACGCGGTACGTTGGGTACGAGAGGTCCAGATGGAATCCCGTCGCCGTCGCCACGGCCTGATGCTGCGTGCGGCGTTGAATTACTGTCGCGTCCTGCGCGACGGCAATGATCTGCTGGGGGACGGCGTGAACATTGCTGCCCGACTGCAGGAACATGCGCCGGTGGGTGGTGTGATCCTGACCGAGGCGGTCCGCGAGTGGATCGTCGACGATCCGGAACTGGAGACCCGACCGCTGGGCAGCCTGGCCCTGCGCAAGATGAAGAAGACGGTCACCGCCTATGAACTTGTCACCGACGGTCGCCCGACGATCATCGTCGCTTCGGAGCAGACAAGCCTGCCATCGATCGCCGTGATGCCGTTCTTCAGCGGCGACGGACAGGACTCGGATGGTTATTTCGCTTCCGGCATCGTCGAAGACATCATTTCGCGGCTGTCTCGGCTGAATGATCTGACGGTGATCTCGCGATCCTCGACTCTGGCATTCGCGAACCAGCCCGCCAATCCGCAGTCGCTCGCCGAGGTGCTGGGCGTGCGCTACCTGATCACCGGGGTCCTAAGGCAGGCGGGGCCGCAATATCGGCTGTCGGCCGAATTGCTCGACACGCAGAACGGCCAGGTGCTGGCCAGTCTCCGGCGCGATTTCGTCGACGCCGATACCTTTGCGGTGCAGGACGAAATCGTCGAGGCGGCCCTCTCGCACCTGCTGCCGGGTCTGCGGGCGGCCGAGCGGCGCCGGTCGCTGCGCAAGGCGCCGGCCTCCTTCACCGCCTATGACAGCTATCTGCGTGCGCTGGATCTCATCGGCAGTCTGGAACCCGGTCCTTTCCGAGAGGCGCGCATACATTTGCAAAGCGCGATGGACGGCGATCCGACCTTTTCGCCGCCTTTCGCCTGGGCCGCGCGCTGGCACAGTCTTAACGTCGGTCAGGGCTGGTCCGGTGATCCGGCCGGGGAGGCCGAGAGGGCAGCGGTCCTGGCCCAGCAAGCGATCCGCCTTGATGATATGGACGCGCGAGCGTTGGCCACGTTCGGGCACGTGCAGGCCTTCATGTTCGGCGATTTCGACACCGCGCTCACCTATCTGGACCGGGCGCGGCAGGCCAATCCCAGCAGTTCGACCGCTTGGCTGCTGTCAAGCGTGACGTTGTCCAGCCTGGGCCGTGCCGAAGAGGGTATCGCGGCGGCGGAACGGGCGTTGCGCCTGTCGCCATTCGATCCGCGGCTGTTTCAATACTACGTCTTTCTGGGCATCGTGCATTACGATGCCGGGGACTATCAGAGCGCGGTCAAGTGGCTGTCGATGGGTCTGGCCGAAAACCCGCGCTATACCAGCGGTCTGCGCGCACTCGCCGTCGCGCAGGAGGCCTTGGGCGAGCACGCCGCCGCGAGCGCCGCCGCGGGCCGGCTTCTTGAACTTGAACCGGGGTTCTCGTTGGCGCTCTACCGCGGAGCGCATCGTCTCTACAGCGACCCGGAAAAGGCGGACTTGTTTTTCGAGAGGCTGCAGCGGGCCGGCGTGCCCGAGTGACATGGATTTTCAGACGACCGGTGTTTCAAGAGAAAGGACATTGCCATGACAGGACCCTCCGGACCGATTGGAAGCATGGATGCGCGCGACGCACGTGATGCCAGGGATGCCAGGGATGCGCGCGATGCCCGTGACGCGCGCGATGCACGGGACAGCGCCGGCTATGGCGGCAGCCCGAATTATCTCGGACTCGGTATCTCGCCGCATGTGATCAGCGACGGCGATGACACCGCCAAGGTGGAAGACCGCTGGTGGCCCGGCAATGCCTGGCCGCCCACCAACCCCGAGGCGCAGGATGGCACCGGCGATCCGGTGCGCCTGCACGCGATCTACGAGAGCTTCAAGAACGCCAAGTTCAAACACTGGTCGCCCGGCAACGAGGCGGTGGCGTTCCTGTCGGAATTTGCGGAAAATTCGTCCGATGCATCCGGGAAACCGGACTGGACCGGTTTGCAGCTGGAGAAGCCGAACTGGAAAGACGATGCTGCAAGCGATGAAACAATACTCGAAAAAGATGACGATTTCGGGTTCGACGAAAAACCATTCAATCGTGCGGACGAACTGATCGAACTGATTGGCCTGATCGAATACCGCCCCGGCGTAATCGAGGAGGCTTTGCAGCAGCGCCGTACGGTGATCGGCTATTTCCAAGGCATCGTACCGTTCACATACCTGTCGCACCCCAATACCTATTACCTGGCGCATATCGCGGTAACGGTGGCGCAATTCCTGGCCTTTCACTTCAAGAAAAAATTCAACCGTCCGCGCCCGTCGCAGCTGCATCCCGGCATCGCGCCGCCCATCGACGTGCCACAGCATGCCTCCTACCCGAGTGCTCACGCCACCGAGGCCTGGCTGCTGGCGTTGTGCCTGAACGAGGCGATGACGACAGTTGGGGCAATTCGGCTGATGGAAAAGACCCATTCAAACGGTGTCAAACGCAACGCCCTGTTCGACATGGCCACCCGGATCGCCCGCAACCGCGAAGTGCTGGGGGTGCATTATCCGTCCGACAGCGAGGCGGGCCGGCGTCTGGCCTACAAGGCGTTCCCGGTCCTTAAGGCCTGCCCAACGATCGGCGAGGCCAGCGGCACGAAGCTGATGAAAATGGCCCGGGTCGAATGGGCGGATGTCGGCATCGGTCCCTGATTGAAGCGATCCAGCAGGTATTGTCAGAACGCTTCCTGTTGAGGCGGGCATGGCAGCCTCGTAGCGTCGGACCATGACCAAACATGATCTTTTCAAGGGCTTTCAGAGCAGCCCTGAAATCATCCGCCTTGCGGTCATGATGTATGTGCGCTTCCCGCTCTCGCTCCGCAACGTCGAAGATCTGTTGCACGAGCGCGGCATCGATGTCAGTCACGAATCCGTCCGGTTCTGGTGGCAGCCCTTTGGCACGATGTTCGCCTCGGAGATCGGCAAGAAACGCGCCGAGCGGCTGCGTTCCGGTCCGCAGTGGCAAGGGCATCTGGACGAGTATTCTTGAAGGATCTTTTGCACGAGCGCAGCTTTGTCGTATCTGTCCCATAGTGCTTCCTTCCATTCCAAAGAACAGATCGCACCATCAAACCGTGGGATCAAACATCTAGAGCCGATTAATTCAGAGAAATCTTATCAGCGCTTGTCGGCAGTTTACGTACCGTAGATG
This sequence comes from Sedimentitalea xiamensis, assembly GCF_030164465.1. Taxonomy (GTDB): domain Bacteria; phylum Pseudomonadota; class Alphaproteobacteria; order Rhodobacterales; family Rhodobacteraceae; genus Sedimentitalea; species Sedimentitalea xiamensis. Next base: position 29,540 of record NZ_JASNJE010000033.1, on the reverse strand, counting down.
CTCGGTATGAGACTTTGGGAACGCTTTCAGATTGAGCTGTCGCTATGGGTGAACCAAAAAACGCATCGAAACTCAGCGATTTTCTGCTGGAACTTTACCATGATGCCTCTGAATGTACGCCGGACGAACTCCGTCTCCGCGTATTGAAAAACCTGCAACGTTTCATTCACTTCGATTTCGGGGTTTGGGGCGGTGGCTTTGCCGATGGCCGTCTGGTCACGGACCTGACCGTTCTCAACCAGAGCGTGGCGATATTGGGGGAGTGGGACTCTGTCGCCCAAGAGGACGCCTTCTGCGACCTCACGCTCGACCGTCTCGGCGCAACCGCTCGCTTCGATGACGTTCCAGACTATCGCGCAAGCCTGGCCTTCAACGAGCACTGGCGGCGCTTTGACGCCTCGCACATGATGGCGACGATCGTCGGGGAGAAGACTGACGGCTATGTCAGCTTCGTGGGTCTGTGCGCGGATAATAAGTCCATGACGTTTTCCGATACCGAGCGCATGCTCAAGCAGATGCTGATGCCGCACCTGTCCCAGGCGCTGCGTATGAACCGTGAACTGTGGATCGGCCGTGCGGCGATGGAGCACGAAGCGATCGCGCTCGTGGACCGGGAGGGCTGGGTGCTGTGCTCCCAAGGGCTTTTTCACGATCTGGCCAGGCAAGAGTGGCGCGGGGGTGGCGCGCGGCTCCCTGTTGATGTGATGGATGTGCTCAAGCGCGGCAAACGGTGGCGCGGGGAACTGCTCGATGCGCGCATGTCCCGGTTTGGAAGCAATTACTTCGTTCACCTGTCGCGCCATCCGACCCTTTCGGGCTTGTCTCCACGCGAACGCGAAGTCGCCGGATTGTTCGCATCCGGCATGACCAACAAGCAGGTGGCGCGCACCCTGGGCACGTCACCATCCACTGTGCGCAATCAGGTCGTGCGCATCTACGAAAAGCTCGGGGTCTCCAGCAAAGCGGAGCTTGCGACACTTGCCGGCGGCAAGTAGCGCCGTTTCTCGCCGTCAATAGAGCAATTGCTCTATTCTCAAGCGTGGCTCGACTCGGGATACTTTCGGAAGCTCGCCGGACGAGCGCTGGCGTAACCGGAGAATGCATGTGGGATTTTAGTGCTGCAAGGGCGATGGGTCTGATGATGCAGACCTTGCCCTTCGTTGTGTTGCGGATGGCGGTCTATTTCGGGATCACGCTGGCCTATGTCCTCGTGACCGGCGCAGGCGCGGGAATAGGGTTTGGCGTGGGCGCCCTGGGCGATCCCGGCTTTCAGGCGGGGGCGACCTTCTGGGGCGGTCTGATCGGCTTCGGACTTGTCGGGGCCGTCATGTACTGGGCGCGCGAATATATCCTCTACATCGTCAAGGCCGGTCATATCGCGGTGCTTGTCGAACTGATCGATGGCAAGCCAATGCCCGAAGGTCGCTCGCAGGTCGAGCATGGCAGGGCGGTTGTCAAAGAGCGGTTCGCTGAGGCCAGCGTGTTGTTCGCCGTCGACCAGCTTATCAAGGGCGTGTTGCGGGCCGTCACCGGGCTGATCCGGGGTATCGTGACCATCTTGCCGATACCCGGCGCCCGGCAATTGACCGGCATCCTGCATGCCTTCCTGCAGGTCGCGGTCGGGTTCATCGATGAGGTGATCCTTGCCCACGCCATCAGGACCGGCTCGACCAATCCTTGGGGCTCGGCCCAGGATGCGCTTGTACTCTACGGGCAGAATTACAAGGTCATGCTCAAGAACGCCGCCTGGCTGGCGATCCTTGTCTATCTCCTGAGCTTCGCGGTGTTCCTGGTAATGCTCGCTCCTGCCGCAATGGTGGTCTACCTGATGCCGGGCGCCGGGACGGCCGGCGGGTTCGTCTTCGCGCTTCTGTTCGCCTGGGCCGTCAAGGCCGCGGTTCTGGAACCCTTCGCCATCACCTGCCTGATGCAGGTCTATTTCAAGGTCATCGAGGGTCAACAGCCCGATCCCGAATGGGAGGCGCGGCTCGAGCAGATGTCCAAGAAGTTCCGCGCACTCAAGGCGCGCGCCTTTGGCGAAAGGACCGACCCCGCCGCCAGTGCCGAACCGGCGTGACAGGACCGATACGGGGAATTTGATCATGGGAGATTTCACCGTCTCGTCACCGGCGCGCGCCGCAGACGTCACGACAACCGGCGTCCGAGGATGCCGACCGAACCGGGCCGCCATGGAACCCTTTGTCCTGATATCAGCGGGCGGGCGGTTTCGGGCCACGCCATCCTGGAGGTGATATGACAATCTTTCTGACCGGACGATCCCGCTGGCCTGGAGCAGCGGCCATCGCCCTTGCGGTTTCACTACCCGTGTTCGCTGCCCGGGGCGAGATAGACGGGCACGGCCCCGATGCCTGGCGCGTGACGGACGTTGCATCCGACGATATTCTGAACGTACGCATGGGGCCCGGCACGGACTATCCGGTGATCGACACCTTCGCCCATAATGAGCGGGGGTTGGAAGAAATCACATGCGTGCCATTCATCCCGCCGGCGTATTACATGTCCATGACCGAAGCCGAGATAGCAGCCCTGCCGCCGCGCTGGTGTCTCATGCGCACGGCAGACATGATCAAGGCGGGCTGGGTTGCACAACGCTATCTGACTGCCGATTTCGGCGACGAGGAGGCCTGGTTGGCCGCGGATGTGCCGGCGACGCCGCCCGCGTCGACGACAGGCCCGCAGGCGGGATCTGGCGACGACCTGATTGACGACGCCCGCAACCTTGTCGTCGATCTGTATCGCCATGCCGATCCTTCCCGGGGGCAGAGCCCCTTCGATCCGGGCGTGCTCGGGGAATTCTTCTCCGGCGACTTCATCGCGGCGCTGCGGTCCCGCCCGCCCGGTGCCGATCTGCTTACCGGCGCACAGGATTTTCAAGGTAGCGTATCCGATCCAAAGCCGGACCCCGACCAGCCCATGTTTCGCGGCATGATCGCGATCAATGTCGAGATCGAGAATTTCGGCCGGACGCATACGGCCGTTTTCCGTCTGCGCAGTGATACCGCCCGCCCGGATGCGCCACTGCGCATCTTCCGCGTGGAACAGGATGGCTGGTCGTTCCCGTAACCCCATACACAAGAGGAACTTATGATGAAAATGAATGGAAGATGGCGCGTTCTGGGTATTGCCGGGCTTGCACTGTGCATCTCTCAACCGGTGCTGGGACAAGTTGGGAGCATCCCCGTCGGCACGATCAATGCCCGTATCGGCGATATCTCATACACAAGCGAGACGCTCGATGTGCCTTCCGAGGGAACGTCGACGGCGGAATTTCGGGCGCTTGGGCCGGCAACGACCGTCAGCATCCAAGGGCATGACCCGCAAGCCGAAAGCATCATGTCCAATGTATTGTCGCTGGACATAATGCTGATGGGAAGTGACGCCTCGGCGGCCGTGACTGAAGCTACGGTTTCGTATTTTCCAAAGGGCATGAACGAACCGTTCTATTCCAGCGACGAGAGCGGAACCCAGACGCAGGTGGTATTCGAGGCGCTCTCCTTCGATGACGGGGTACCCAAGGCCAAGGGCAGCTTCACGGCGCTCGTCTGCCGCAAAGACGATTTCTTCACCGAAGCCGACCAGAGCGATTGCCTGCCGGTCGAGGGGACATTTGAAACGGCCCTGCGAAAAGCGGGCTGAGTGGGCGGTGTTTGCCGACCCGGGAGATCAACGAGTTCAGGTACCAGCGCGCCCGAGGACGGCATTGATTGCGCCGGTCTCGGGCCAAGGAAGTTACAAGGTAAGATACATGGCAAGCCGGACGCGAATGCGGTGGTCAGGATATTATGCGTTCGTCTGTGCAATCGTGTTGTTGGCCTGCGCCGCCGTGCCCCGGGTCGCGGCCCAGATAACCGATCCCAATGCCCCCTATGAGGACGCCTACGACGTACTGACCCGTGGTCGGCTGGTCGGCACATGGCACGGCACGATCAGCGGAAGTTCGATATCGCAGGGCGATCGTCAGTTGGCCGGCCAGGCGGTGTTCGTGCGGCGCGGCTATGAGGGCCGCAACGTCTTCGCGCTTGTCCTGCACGACCAGCGCCATCGCAAAGATCTGGATTATTCCGAGAAGGGGATCGGCGGCATCCCCTCTGGCAACGGGCTGGATTATTCCGAGATCAGTATTGGCAACATTCCATGCGGCCCGAATGATGGGGTGATACGCGCGGTAAGCCCGGTTGAAATGCGGAACGCCCCGGCGGGGGCGTATGCGTCGGTCAACTTCATCAACCGCCTGGCTGATACAGGTCGTGACGATATGGTGGTGGGCGTGGGAGGGGGGTATGGCGCGGAACTGAAAAACCCCGCAAATCTTCAGACCCGCTGGACTGACGAGAGCTTTTCATTGCGACTTTCCGGCCCGTTCATTTCGACGGTCTTGCCCGTGCGAAACCACACGTTCGATTACGAGCGTCAGCGCGAAGGCTATATTGATCGCATTCACCTTGACGTGGAATTCACGCTCGAAAATACCCCGGAAACGCAGGCAGAATTCAACATGACATTCTGCGAAGAGCCGGAAGTCTTCGAGGTGGTTCAGACCGAGCCGTTGAGCGGGCGCGAGAATGTGATCCTCGAGGGCGCGGATTTCTTCGTCGAGTTCAGCGACGCCATAGCCGAAGGAAGCCTCGATTCCAGCACGGTCACCATGACCACGCGCGGGCCTGATGGCGGGCTAATCTTCGTCGATCTCGGACTCGGGCTCGAGGACAAGAACGGTATCGAGGATGACACGTCGCTGCGTATCGCACCGCGCGAAGGGCTGCGTTCGGGCACGATATACGAGATTTCCATCGCCGGAGGCGAGTCTGGCGTGCGCGGACGCGGTCGACAGGTTCTGGAGGGGGACTATACCTTCACGGTCTCGACCATGGTCGATCCGGAAGACCTGCAATTCGGCATATATCAGGTGACCCGCAACGCGCCTTTGGTTCATGGAAAACCCGCCGCCGCCCGCATCCAGGTGGACTGGGAAGAACTCGACGATATTCACCCGGACTGGCAGGTTCTGGAGTATCTTGTGCGTGCCGAGGTTCTGGACGAGCGCGACAACGCCGTATTCCCCGATCTTCAGCGGCGGCTCGAACGCCCCGACCAGTTCACCGACGAAGACCGCCGGCTCGGAGAGCACACGTTGAACCTATTCGGCTGGACCCCGTCGCGGCAGCGCGATCCCCGAAAGGTCAGGGCCGAAATCTGGCCGGACAACCATTATCCCGAGGACGTGGAGATTGCGCCTGACGTGGCGGAACTGACCCTCGACTATGCCGCCGAACACATCGCGGAACTCCGGTTCGATTACTATATCGCCGAACATTCGGAATGGCGGACGGGGGTCGAGTCCGGGCAAGTGAGCCAGGTGGTGCAGGCCGCGCGCCAGGATCAGCAGTTCGCCAACCAGATCCTGCCGGTGGCGCGGGTCAGGGGCCGCTTTCAGGGAAGCTACAATCTTCGGGACTGGATATGCGGCATCCCGGGGGCAGGCTGGTGGGTTTGCGATGGAGAGGGCTTTTCCCTGTATGATGACAAAGGGAACCCGGCCCGACAGGCGGCGGACTACAACGAATGGGACGCCCTTGTTCGCCTGTTTCATGAACATCTCGCCGCAGGATCGGACGCGGACATACTCGTGTCCTATCATCCGCCGAGCATGGGCGGAACCGGCACCACACGCGCGCCGTTCGAGCAGTCAGAAGCACTGCGGCGCAGCGGCGACGAGCCCTATTGGTTCGGGGATCCCGATCCCGCCCCACTCGACAGCCTTCATGCCGATCAGACGGGGCAGAACACCATTATCATAAGTACGTTCACGCCCGGCCATGTGACACGCCCTGGGACCTTGGCCAGCCCGCTTGTCGCGCACGAATTCGGTCATGTTTTTGGCCTGCCGCATACGCCCTACGCCAGGGATTCCGATCACAAGCATGAGATTTGTCAGGCGGGTTACAAGACGACCGCGCCGGGTATCGACGGGATGCGCATCGCGCTGGACGGAGCAGACGGTTGGCAGAAATCGAGCGAGCACGGCAACGCCCAAACCCGGAAGATACTGTTGAACCTGATGTTTCCTTGTATTTATGAGCCACATGCCGACTACTGGATCGATGGGAACCAGTATAACTGGCTCATCGAACGGATGCCGGCCATGCTGCGCTATACGCGCGGGCGCCGGGCCGAGGCCCCGGTTTTCTCGCGCGTCCGGTTTGCGCAGTTGTCGGACGATGGGGTTCGGAGCGACGCAGCCCATGACCTGGCCGATGCGCGATGGATCATGCTTTCGGGGGTTGCGGACGGAACAGATGCGACGCTCTTGCCTGCCGTTGGCCTGGCCGGTGAGCGCAGGCCGCTTGGTGCCAATGGGCCTTATGAGCTGCGCGTCGAAGGGGTCAGGGGCGAGTTGCTCGCGCGCGCATCGGTCGGGCCGGACCCGCTGATCCCCGGACCCTGGCCATTCGCGGTGGCGGTTGCCGTTTCGGGCGATCCGGTGCGGATCGCATTGCTGCGCGATGGAAAGGTCGTGGCGGAACGTCGGTCCGATCCGTCCCTTGCAGCGCCCGTCGTCACATCGCATGCCACCGGCGCGACCTATCGCTCGGGCGAGGTTCTGGCATGGGATGGCGGGCAAAGGGACGGGCTCACATACAGCCTGCGTTACTCCGCAAATGGGCAGGATTGGACGACGCTCGCCGTGATGCTGGCCGAACCTCGGTTTGCCCCTCATCCGTCAACGTTGATGCCGGGACTCGGAACCGCCTTCGAGATCATCGCCTATGACGGAGTGACCGAGCGCAGCACCCGTCTGCCGGTTGAAGTCGACGTCCCGTTGGTGCCGTTGTCAGTTTGGGCGGAAGAGAGTGGGGGTATCGGTGCCAGGATCGCATTCAACGTTCCTCTGGACCAAAACACGCTGGGTGACATTGCGCTGGAAACCGGCGGCAAGGCGGTTCCCGCAACAGTCGCCCTCAATCCATCCGGGACAGTCCTGGCCATCGCTCCGCACGACCGCGGCGATGGCGGCGACTACACAGTAACGGTGCCGACAACGCTTCGCGCGGAAGACGGCAGATCACTCGGTCAGGAGATTTCGTTCAGTTTCAGCGTACAAGCCGCGCCGACGACCGTGTCCGAAGCGGTGCGTCAGTCGGGGCGGGGGGCAGCGTCCGACCCCGCCTCAAGTCTGGCTGATGGCTCTGAGTCCCCGGAAGATTCCAAGAGTCCGCCTGAACCCGAACCCGTCGGGAATGGCGAGATCACGCTCGTATTTGGGAAAACGATAACTGTCCCTGCGCGCGTCCTTCGCTGTGAAACAGAAGACGATGGCGATCCTTCCCTGCTGGTCCTGGATTTCGAGACGGACCCCGGTGATCGGGTCGAAACTGTGCTGACGCGCGACGGCGAGAATGCCTTCGCGGTCGAAATGACCCTCAGCAACGGCGTGATACTCGCAGGCCAGGCGACTATTGAAGATCGGGTGCCATCCCGTTCGGAAACTGAAGTAATTACTGCTCGGGGCCATATAGGAGATGCGCCAAGCCGCTCGGAGTTTGCCTTCACCGGACAATGCCCATCGTTGTGAAAGCAGCGCATGTTCAAAGTCAGAACCTGCGAGAGCGGGTGTCCTCGTGGAGAAGGTTCGACGGCGGACCCGCCGCCCCGACACCCACGCAAGGGATTGATGCCCGAAGGGCCGGGACTACAGGCCCGGTGTGCGAAACCCCGGCCCCGCCAATGCGGGGTTCGCCCGGCGAGACATCTTTTCCTGAATGGAGCAGAATCGTCATACGGTGGAAGGTGTGGACCGGAAGACCGGCTGCCTTACTCCTCTGGAAAATGAGACCGTAAGGGTCCCGTGGTCATTTTCGGGCCCGCAGATTTCGCCGTCGTCAGTGACAACAATGATCGGGCTACTGCCGCGCGCGTTCAGGAAACCGACGATCGTCTTGGCAATTGGCCTTGTTGGGTTTGTCATTCCGAACGTCCCACCGAGCCGCGGACTTGAATTCCGCCCGTGCGCCTTCAAAAGATAGCGCCCATCTTCAGATTGGACGGACCGATCATCCTGCGAATTCGCTCCTGAATGAAACCGAGATACCCACTGAAACCTTCCAGCGCATCGGAGAGTTCGGGCCGGAAGAGTGACAATACAAAGGGGTTCCGTGTTGCGCGATTTGGATCAAGCCTCCATGAAGGGTTTATTGGTTCGTTTAGCTGACAGGATCGAGATCTCCGGGCAACTCGCCTTGAAATCCGATCTTCAAATGGCCTGGAGAGACAAACATGCAAGCTTTCAGATGCAGATTTCTGGTTTTGCTGGCCGCATTGATGGCGGTTGCGGGGTGCGATGAAGATTCTGACAACGACGATACCGCTTCCGTAGACGCTCCGAGCGTCGTTGTGGTCGAGGTGGGTCAGCGCGAGATCCGCACAAGCGAGCGCTTTATCGGTCGCGTCGAGGCCATGGAATCCATCAATCTGCTTGCTCGGGTTGACGGGTATCTCGAAGCGCGCGATGCGATCGACGGGCAATCGGTCGAGGATGGCGAGCGGCTGTTTGTCATCGAACCCGCACCCTACGAGGCCGGCTTGCGGCAGGCGCGTGCAGAGGTCGTGCAGGCAGAAGCGGCTTTGAAACTGACAGAAATCGAACTGGCGCGAAAAAGCGAGCTTCTGACGCGCGGGACGATTCCACAGTCCGAATTCGACCTGGCCAACGCCAATCGGGACGCTGCGGAGGGCCGGATGCAAGCTTCCGAAGCAGCCGCACAACAGGCCGAAATCCGGCTTGGATACACCGAGGTCACGGCTCCTTTTGAGGGGCGCCTTGGGCGGATTGCCGTGAGCGAGGGACAACTCGTAGGCCCGGCGAGCGGGCCACTGGCCAATCTCACGAGGATGTCGCCGATCTATGTGACCTTTTCGCTCGCAGAACGTGACTTGATCTCCGTGCTTCAGGCAATCGGTGACCCCGATAGCGGCATCGACCCGGACATCAGCCCGACTGTCAGCGTCGCGTTGCCCAATGGCTTTGCGCTTCCAGAGAATGGTCGCATCGTCTTTGTGGACAACCGGGTCGATGCCGGAACCGGAACGATCTCGCTGCGCGCGCAATTCGAAAACGAACTTGGCCTGCTGGTGCCGGGTGTTTTTGTCAATGTCGAGATCGGCGACCCCGAAACCTCTATCCGTAACACCATTCCCCAGGCGTCCGTGCAGAAGGACCAGAAAGGCGATTACGTGCTTGTTGTCGACCAAGACAACGAGGTCGAGCAGCGCTACGTGCAGCTTGGCGACATGATTGGCGCCGATGTGGCCGTGCGCGACGGCGTCGCGCCGGGTGAGATCGTCATTGTCGAAGGCTTGCAACGCGTGCGCATCGGCGAACCCGTCGAACCCGTCCGCCCCACATCCGAAGAGGAGTGAGTTGCGTGTCGCCATCCTTCTTCATCGAACGTCCGAAATTCGCGCTTGTCATCTCGTTGGTGATTACGCTCTTCGGGCTGATCTCGTATCTTACCCTGCCGGTTGAGAAATTTCCCGACATCACGCCGCCGGTCGTCAATGTTTCGACCTCTTTCACCGGGGCCAGCGCCGAAACGGTGGAAGAGTCCGTCGCAGCCCCGCTCGAAGAGAAAGTCAACGGCGTCGACGACATGATTTACATGAGCTCGTCGAGCATCGACAGCGGCATCTATTCCATGGACGTCACTTTTGCCGTCGGCACGGACCCGGACATTGCGACGGTCAACGTGCAGAACCGCGTTGCCCAGGCCAATGGTCAGCTTCCCGCGGACGTCGTTCGAAACGGCGTTTCGGTGAAAAAGTCGAGCACCAACCTGCTGCTGCTGATCACGCTTTTTTCGGACGACGACGAACACGACGAACTGTTCCTGTCCAACTACGCCTCGATCAACATCAACGATGTTCTTTCGCGCGTGCCGGGCGTCGGCCAGTCAAGTGTCCTGACCAATCTGAAATACTCCATGCGGGTGTGGATGGATCCGGAGAAACTTGCAGCGCTCGGCATGACCCCGGCCGATTTCATCGCCGCCATCCAGGACCAGAACAAGATCGTGCCTGCCGGGCAGATCGGCGCGCCGCCGGACGGCGAAGACGTGCAGTTCCAATATACGGTCAAGGCACGCGGCCTGCTCGACGACCCGGAGGATTTCAGGAATATTGTGCTGCGCGCAGGGACCGATGGCGCACAGGTGACAGTGGGGGACGTGGCCCGGGTCGAACTCGGCTCGCAGTTCTACGAGTATTCCGGCACGTTCAACGGGCGGCCTTCGTCAGTGATCGGGATCTACCAGGCACCGGGCGCGAACGCGCTCGCGGTGTCTGAGGGGATCGAGAAGGAACTGGAACGGCTGGAAGCATCGCTTCCCGCTGGAATGAAATACGCGATCACCTACAACAACACCGATTTCATCGAGAGTTCGATCAACGATGTGATCAGCACGCTGATGATGGCCTTTGCTCTCGTCATTCTCGTCGTGTTCCTGTTTCTCGGCAATGTCAGGGCGACGCTGGTGCCGGCGGTGGCCATTCCGGTCTCACTGATCGGAGCCTTCGCGGCGATGTCGGCGCTCGGCATGTCGCTCAACACGATCACGCTCTTCGGCCTCGTGCTGGCCATCGGTATCGTGGTCGATGACGCCATCGTCGTCGTCGAGAACGTGGAACGCTACATCGCCGAGGGGATGGCGCCGAAGGAGGCGACGCGGCAAGCGATGAAGGAGGTGACCGCGCCGATCATCGCCACGACGCTCGTGCTGCTCGCGGTTTTCGTCCCGGTGACTTTCATGCCCGGGATTACAGGCCGGCTCTACAGCGAGTTCGCCATCACGATTTCCGCAGCGGTGGTGATTTCCTCTCTCAACGCCCTCACCCTTTCGCCAGCCATGTGCACGCTTGTTCTGAAGCCCCGCAGCGGACCGCCGCGAGGCTTTCTGGCGCTGGTCGACGGGACCATTGACCGGGCCAAGAATGGCTATCTTGCGATTGTCGTTCGGCTTGCGCGGGTCTCTTTGCTCGGTCTCGTGCTGGTCGGCGCGGTGATCGTCACAACCGGCGGATTGTCCAGGCTCACGCCGACCGGTTTTATCCCGAACGAGGACCAGGGCACCTTTGCCATCGATATCCAGCTGCCGGATGCCGCGACCATTGCCCGGACGGAGCGTGTATCCAGGGAAATCGAGGGTATTCTGGCCGAAACGCCGGGTGTCCGCGAGTTTGTCACGGTCAACGGCTTCAGCGTGCTGAGCGGCGGTGCGGCGACGAACGGCGCTTTCATCGCGGTCGTTCTCGACCCCTGGGAGGAGCGCGGCGATCCCGATCTGCATGCCGAGGCGATCCGGGGCAGGATCGAGCAACGTCTGCAAAGGATGCCGTCCGCCTCGATCATCACCTTTAGCCCGTCACCGATTCCAGGCCTTGGCAGCGGCACCGGCGTGACGCTTCAGTTGCAGCAGACCGGGGCCGGCACGCCGCAGGATCTCAATGCCGTGCTTCGCTCGGTCATGTTCGAGGCAAACCAGCGGCCAGAGATCGCCCGTTCCTATTCCACGTACCGGGCCAACGTGCCCCAGATTTTCGTGGATCTCGACCGGGAGAAGGCCAAGGCGCTCGGGGTGAATGTCAGCGATGTCTTTGGCGTGCTGCAGGCTTATCTGGGCTCGATCTACGTCAACGACTTCAATCTTTTCGGCCGTGTCTACCAGGTGAAGATCCAGGCAGAGGGGCGCTTCCGTAACACGGCGGACGATATCGGCGACCTCTATGTGCGCTCGCAGACGGGCGAAATGGTTCCGCTCAGAACGCTCGTCAATGTTGGCACCGAGATCGGCCCGATGAACGTGCTGCGCTACAACCTCTACCGCGCCGCCTCGCTTACGGCCAACACGGCAGACGGATACTCCACCGGTCAGGCGATCCAGGTGATGGAGGAGGTGCTCGCCGAAACCCTGCCGCCAAACTACAGCTTCGAATGGACCGGCTCGGCACTGCAGGAACTGGAGGCCGGCGGCCTTGTGATCATCATTCTCGCGCTGGCGATCACCTTTGCCTATCTCTTCCTCGTGGCCCAATACGAAAGCTGGTCCATGCCGGTGGCGATTTTGTTGACCGTGCCGGTCGCGCTGCTGGGGGCCTATGTGGCGGTGAACATCGCAGGGAGCGATGTGAACCTCTACACGCAGATCGGGATGATCATGCTGGTCGGTCTCGGGGCGAAAAATGCTATCCTGATCGTCGAATTCGCCATGGGCCTGCGCGCGAGCGGCGAATCCATCTTCGAGGCCGGGATGAAAGCCGCCAACCTGCGCTTCCGGGCCGTGATGATGACAGCTCTCTCCTTCCTGCTTGGTGTTGTGCCGCTCATGTTGGCCTCGGGCGCAGGTGCCGGCAGCCAGCAAGCCATCGGGATCGCCGTTTTCGGCGGTATGGCTTTCGCAAGTACGCTCGGCGTGATCCTGACGCCAGTGCTCTACATCGCCATTCAGTCGGGCCGAGAAATGGTCAAGGGAACGTTCGAAGGTATCCATGGCGGTGGGTCGTCCGGCGAAGCGCCCGCCAACGAAATAGCGACAGACTCAGACGGCGAGGCAATCACTCGGTGAGCTTCCTGTTCGCGCCCCTCTGCGGGCACGAACTTCCTCGCACCGGGCCGCTTTTGAAAGGGATCGTCGTTTCGTATCCACTCTTTGGTCCAAACTCTCCGACTTTCAGTCGGACCCGCTTTGGCGTGGAAGAATCGTTACAAGGTTCTGACCGGAGGCTTGCGGTTGCGCGTGCGCGACATCTGCCGTCAGGTCTGTCGCGAGAACGAGATCGACATCTTGCGCGGGGTGCTGTCGAGCGACCACGCGCACATGCTCGTGCCGGTGCCGCCGAAGATGGCGATCAGCGATCTGTGCGCAAGATGAAGGGCCGTTCGTCATTCAAGGTGCAGCGCGAGCTTCCTGCCATCCGCAAGCACTATTGGGGATGTCGGTTTTGGGGCAGGGGGTGCTTTTCGACCACCAACGGCGCCATTGCCGAAGACATCGTATTTCAGTACCGGGAAAATCACATCGCTGATCCGCGCCGCTTCATCGCTTCATTGCAAGCCGACCCGTTCGTGGTCTTGTGCTTCGTGGGGGTCCGACTGCTCATGCCTCCCGGCTCTCATGCTGGATACATGCGGTGAATCCCTCAGTCGATTTGTGAAGCAAGGCCCCTCTGCTGCGCCGGTGGTTCCGTTGCAGGTGTCAGCACATAACTTTCGAGCTCGCTCCGAAAGCCGGTAAGTGCTAGCCCTTCGGCTAGTGCATCACGGATTTCCGAACGCACCCGCAGACGTTCAGACATCGCCATCCCGGGGTCGTTGGCCAGCAATGCGGCAAAGTCCTTCGGGATCGCGATGTAGCGTTCTTCGGATGTCGGCATTTGTCGCATTCCGGCAGCGCGGTCCACGACATGGGGCGCGTCGAGATACCAGTCCGCCAGCAGCCTGTCCGAAGGCGTGCCGGCGTTGATCCCGACCATCTTGCCGTAGTAATCCGGATAATAGGTTGTGACCACGGCACCCAGCCTGCCGATGTTCAGAGCCGCGTTGCGCGCGCGCAGGGGATCGAACGTCCAGCGGACATGGGTGATGCCGCGTTCAAGGCACCAGTCGCGCTGATACCATTTCAGCCTTGCCCCCAGCCCCATCCCCTGCGCCCGTGGCAACACGGCCAGGCGGTGCGAATGTTGGATGTGAGGTTCCCGGGTCGGAAACCCGAACGCATAGCCAATCAACGCGTCATCCAGAAAGGCCCCCGCCGCAAACCCGCCCTCTTGCTGGATGACCATCATCAGGTCATAGGGGTCAGCCAGGTCGTCTTCTCCCCAGACCGCGCGTTGCAGCGCCTCGGCCATGCTGAATTCGGCCATTCCGGAAAGGTCGCGGATGATCGGGACCGTCATGGCGCGAACGCCTCGGTCGAGATTGTCGCTTCGGGCAGGAAATCGTGATCCAGATGGACCCCGATCCCGGCGCCCCGGGGGACCGGCATGCGCCCGTCCCGGGTTTCCAGCTTTTCGCGGATGATGTCGCGCGCGAAATAGCGGCTGGCGCTGGAGGTGTCGCCGGGCTTGCTGAAGTTGGGCAGCGTCGACAGGTGGATGTTATGCGCCCGGCCGATGCCGGACTCCAGCATCCCGCCGCACCAGACCGGCACGTCGAAGGCGGCACAGAGGTCATGGATCCGCAAGGCCGCGCCATAGCCGCCCGACCGGGCCACCTTGACGTTGATGACACGTGCTGCATCCGCTTGCAGCGCCTGTCGGCAGGCTTGAACCGAGTTGATGCATTCGTCCAGGCAGATCGGCGTGCGGATGCGCTTTTGCAGCGTGGCGTGGTCCTGGATGTCGTCCCAGGCCAGGGGCTGTTCGATGTAGTCGAGGTCGAATGCGTCCAGTTTCCGCAGCATCGGCGTATCGGCCAGCGAATAGCAGGCATTGGCATCGACGCTGAGCCGGATATCGGGAAAAGCCTCCCGGACGGCCGCGACTAGGTCAACGTCATGGCCCGGCCGGGTCTTCAGCTTGATGCGCTTGTAGCCTTGCGCGTGGTGTTCGGCCACGCGTTTGACGGTATCGTCGATGCTGCCGATCCCCAGCGACACCCCAACCTCCACGCTGTCACCCGACCCGCCCAGCAGCGTACCCAGCGGCAGGTTCAGCGATTTGGCCCACAGATCCCGGAACGCCATTTCGACCGTAGCCTTGGTCATCTGGTGGCCGCGCCAGGGCGTCAGCAGATCTTGCAGCGCGGCAGGGTTCGCGAAGCTTTTCCCGACGATCATCGGCAGGAACAATTCGCGCAACAGTGCCATCGCCGCCGGGATGGTCTCGCCAAGATAGTCGGGAAAGGGATCCATGACGCCTTCGGCATAACCTTCATGCGCCCCCGACCGCAGGATCAACAGCGGAAAGACCCTTTCATACATCGTGCCCGTCGAGATTACGAAAGGGGTCAGCAGGGGCAGGCGAACCAGCCGCAATTCGGCGCTGTCAATGGTCAGGGGCGGGCGGGTGTCGCTATGGGTGTCGGGCATGTCGGAACCATTTGGGTAATGCGATTTGCCAAGCCTATGTCGAAGAAATATTTCTTGCAAGATCGGCATTTTGCAATTTTACTGTCATCGTGGCGGCGAACATGCCGCGCATTCCGGGGGCAGAGGGTTGAGGAATCAGGACTACGACAGTGTCGGATTGCGCCAGTTGATCGGGGCCAGCGTCGAGGGCGCAACCAAGGGCGAAAAGGCGATCGCGCGCTACCTTCTGACCAACTTCAAGACGCTCCCGTTCGAGACGGCGGCCACCCTGGCGCAGAAGATCGGCGTTTCCGAAGCCAGTATAGGTCGCTACTGCCGCAGCATCGGATTGGACAGTTTCAAGGGGCTCAAGGCGCGGTTGCAGGCGGATTTCGGAGAAAGCGCCTGGCTGATCGGAGACCGGCTTCGTGACTTTCACGCCAGGTCGCGCAAGGGCGGTGCCGAACTGACCCGCGCCCTGGAACTGGAAATCGCAGCTCTGGTGGCGGTCTATGAAATGGCCGCCGGGACGCAGTTCGCCCGCGTGGTCAAGCGTCTGGCGCAATGTCCGCATGTCTTTGTCGCCGGGTTCCAGACCGAGCGCGGCCATGCAGCCTATCTGGCTCACGGTCTGCAATACCTGCGTCCGGGGGTCTGGCTGACCGATCAGGCGGGGGGCACCTTCGCCGAACTGTTGCAAAGTGAGCCCAAATCCGCTTGCCTGGTGCTGATCGACGGGCGCAAGTATTCGCGCATGGCCGAGAAACTGGCCCGCGCGGCACGCGACCGGGGTGTGAAGGTGACCCTGATCACCGACCCCTATTGCGATTGGGGCGCGGAACTGGCGGATGACATGTTCGCGGTCCCGACCGATCTGAACCTGTTCTGGGACAACACCGCAGCGATGGCCAGCCTGATCAGCCTGTTGGTGAACGGCGTGTTCAACGAACTGGGTGCCGATGTGGAACAACGCATGGCGGCAGTATCGGCGGGTTACAACAGTTTTGTCGGGCATAGCGGCAGCGTGCCGGAGTCGCGGGCAAGATGAAAAGAACGAATGAATATCCAACAGGAGAAACAAACATGAACAGATCAATCAGGGGCTGTCTATTGGCCACCGGCGTTTCGCTGGCGGCCATGGTTTCCATGGCGCCGTCCGTTTTTGCCCAAGAGGCGGTGATCGTACTGGCATCGAACGAGGTTGGCCAGCCGATGTACAACCCGATCAAGGGGACATTGCTGAACACCGCCAACAGTATGATCTATGACCGTCTTGTCGCCCAGGACGCCGAGCGCGGGTATCATCCGCATCTGGCCGAAAGCTGGGAGGAGGCCGAGGATGGCATGGCCTGGACTTTCAAGCTCAAGCAGGGCGTGACCTTCCATAACGGAGAGCCGTTCAACGCGCAGACCATCGTGGACTGGATCCCGCTGTTTGAGGGAAGCGAGAATGCCTATCTCGTCGCCGCGATCGAAAAGGTCGAGAAGCTCGACGAGCACACCGTCAGGTTCGTGATGAAACATCCCGATCCGAACATGCTCTACAACCTGGCCAGCGCGTTCATGGGCGTGCCCGAACCCAAGGCTTTCGTCGCTCTGGGCGATGATTTCGGCGTCACCGAAGCGGTCGGCACCGGTCCCTACCGGATGGAAAGCTTCGACATCGGCCTGGAAACCGTGCTGGTGCGCAACGAAGATTACACCTGGGGCACCCCGCTGGCGGAAAACACCGGCCCGGCCAAGTTCGAGCGGCTGACCTTCCGCGAGATCGCCGAGGATTCCACCGCCTACCTGGAACTGCGGACAGGTGGGGTGGATGTGCTGCTATCGGTCCCGTCCGACTTCCTGCCCGAGGTGAAACAGGAAGACGATCTCAAGCTGCTGACGATCCAGGGCCGCGAGCTGACCTATATGGTGATGAACGTGACCAAGGAGCCGTTCACGGACATCAATGTCCGGCAGGCCGCCGCGCTTGCAATCAACCAACAGGAAATTCTCGACAATATCTACAACGGCGTCGGGCTGGCGGCGGACACTTTCCTGATCTCCGCGCTGCCCGAGGCCAAGATCGCCGACGAACACCGTATTTCCTACGACCCTGACAAGGCGAATGCCCTGCTGGAGGAGGCGGGCTGGAAAATGGGCCCGGACGGCGTGCGCATGAAGGATGGCAAGCCGCTGGAAGTGGCGCTTTGGACGCAGAGCGACAGCACGTTCCGCAGGTTGACCGAGGTGGTGCAGGCGCAGCTGAAGGCCGTCGGGATCAGCGGCCAGATATCCACGTTCGACAGCGCCATGATCCGCGACCAGTACAAGTCCGGCGAACAGCAGATGGCGGTGCGGTCCTACATCTGGGACAATGCCGATATCGTGGACTGGTTCTTTGGCGCCGACCGGTTGGGCTACCCGAACATCTCGATGTTCGTGGATCCCAAGGCAGAGGAATTGCGTGCGGCGGCCATGACCGGATCGAAAAGCTCGGCCGAGCGGGTGGCGAATTTCACGGCCTACCATGAGTACGTCCTGTCGCAATTCCCGGTTTCGCCGATCTATCAGCCGGTGATTGGTCTCGGCTACAACACGACGCGGGTCAGCCTGCCGGACAGCATCAACGCGCCGGACATCAACTCGACCGTGTTGATCGACATGGCGCCGGCCGAATAGCCGACGGCGGGGCTGGGGGCAGAGAATGCTGGGCTATATATTCAGACGGCTGTTGCTGCTGGTCCCCGTCTTTCTGGCGGTGTCGGTGGTGATCTTTTCGATCATCCATCTGATTCCGGGCGACCCGATCGACAACCTGCTCAAGATCGGGTCGGGTCCGGAACAGCGCGAGATCATAACCGCGCGGTATGGCTTGGACAAACCTCTGGTGGTGCAATACTGGATCTGGCTGAGCGGCGTGCTGCAAGGCGATCTGGGCACCGCCATCGTCGCGCGGCGCCCCGTGGCGGACCTGATTGCACAGGCGCTGCCGCATTCCCTGACGCTGGGCCTGTGCGCGCTGGCGTTTTCGACCACTTTCGGCATTGTGCTGGGAGTGATAGCGGCTCTCAACCGCGACAAGTTTGCGGACCAGGCGATCATGGGCGGCGTTCTGCTGGGATCGACGATGCCGGGCTTCTGGCTGGGCCTGCTGCTGATCCTGGTGTTCTCGGTCTGGTTGGGCATGTTCCCGGTTTCGGGAGCGCGCACATGGTCGGCGCTGGTCTTGCCGGTGGTGACCGTCGGGTTGGGCGGGACCGCGCTCGTGGCGCGGGTCACGCGGGTCGCGATGATCGAGGCGGCACAGCGCGATTTCGTAATGCTGCTGCACGCCAAGGGGATGCGGCCGCTCCGTATCAACCTGCGCCATGTCCTGCGCCATGCGCTGATCCCGGTCGTCACGATCCTGTCGCTGCGCATCGGGTGGATTCTCGGCGGTGCGGTGACGGTCGAGGTCGTCTTCGCCCGGCCGGGGTTGGGCACGCTGCTGATCAAATCGCTGAACCAGCATGATTATCCGGTGGTGCAGGCCTGTCTGCTGATCCTCGCCATGGCGGTCATGCTGGGCACGCTGATCGGCGATGTCATACAGGCGGCGATGGATCCGCGTATTCGGGCCGCGCTGGGATGAAGGTCGGCACATTCGATACCCGCAGCGGCGCGATCGCGCGCGCGCTGGCCACGCCCAAGGGCGTCATCGCCGGCGGCTGGCTGTTCCTCGTCGTGTTTGTCGCGATCTTTGCGCCCTACCTGACGCCCTACGACTACGACATCCAGAACCTGCCGAACGCCTTTGCCCCTCCAAGCGCCGCGCATTGGCTGGGTACGGACGAATTCGGCCGCGACCTGCTGACCCGCATCATGTACGGCGCCCGAACCTCGCTCAGCGTTTCGAGCGTCGCGATCGGAATATCCGTGTTCTGCGGCATGTGCCTTGGCGCGGCGGCGGGATTTTTCGGCGGCTGGTTCGACCGGGCGGTGACCGTCGCGGTCGATTTGACATGGTCGTTTCCCGAGATCCTGGTGGCGCTGATCCTTGTCGCCATCATGGGGCCGGGTGTCACGGGAACGATGATCGCCATCGGTGTCGCCTATCTGGCCCAGTTTACCCGGCTGACACGCGCGCAGATCATGGCGATCAAGTCCGAAACCTTCGTCGAGGCTTCGCGGTCGCTGGGCGCCGGCCACGGTTATATCCTGTTCAGGCACCTGTTGCCCAATGCGCTGACGCCGGTGATCGTGGCGGCCATGCTGGCCACCGGCGATGCCATCATCCTGGAGGCGACGCTGGGCTTTTTCGGCCTGGGTGCGCAGCCGCCGACGCCCAGTTGGGGTGCGCTGATGTCTTCGGGCACGGCGCAACTGTTCAAGGCGCCCTGGATCATCATCCTGCCCGGTGTCGCGGTTGCGGTGACCGTCTTTGCAATCAACCTTTTTGGCGATGCCCTGGTCCGGGCCCTGGATGTCCGCGCCGGATTGCGGGAGGCGTGATGCTGCTGCGCGTCGAAAACCTGTCGGTGCAAATCGGGTCGATCACTCCCCTCGAAGGCGTGAACTTCGATCTCGATAAGGGCGAGATCCTGGGGCTGGTCGGGGAAAGCGGGTCGGGCAAATCGCTGACGGCGCTGGCGCTGGCCGGGCTGCTGCCGCTGATCGGCGGGCGGATACCGACCGGCCGCCTGCTCTTTGACGGCGCCGACATGGTGCCGATGTCAAGGTCGCAGCTGCGCGCGTTGCGCGGAAGGAAGATCGCCTTTGTCACGCAGAACCCGATGACCGCGCTCGATCCGGTGCAGCGCATCGGGGATCAGGTCGATTTCGTGTCGCGCACCCACCTGGGGCTGGGCCGCAAGGCAGCGCGGGCGCGCACGGTCGAGCTATTGACGCAATTGCGGATCCCGCAGGCCGACACGATCTGCAATGCCTATCCGCATCAGCTGTCTGGGGGCATGAAACAGCGCATCGTGATCGCGATGGCCCTGTCGGGCGATCCCGAACTGATCATCGCGGATGAACCCACGACCGCGCTGGATGTCACCGTGCAGGCGCAGATCATCCAGATCCTGACGACGCTGGTGCGCGAACGCGGTCTGGCGCTGGTCCTGATTACGCATGACATGGGCGTGGTGGCGCAGGCCTGCGACAAGGTCGTGGTGCTGTATGCCGGCCGGCTGGCCGAGCAGCGGCAGGTGAACGCGCTGTTCGGTCGGCCGGCGCATCCGTACAGCGCGGCGCTGATCGGCTGTATCCCGCGCGAGGGCATGGCCCCGGGTTCGCTGGTCGGCATTCCCGGCGCGGTGCCCTCGGTGGCCTCCTATCCGACCGGCTGTAGATTTCATCCGCGCTGCACCAATGCCGGTGCCGGTTGCTCTGATATCGTACCGGAGCTGCGATCGCTGGATGCGGGCGGCGCGGTGGCCTGCCATTATCCATTGCCTGGGATCGAAAATGCCTGATCCGCTGCTCAGACTGCAAAACCTCTCGAAGCGGTTCGAAACGCCGAACGGGTTTCTGAAAAAGCCGCGCAGCATGTTGGCGGTGCGGGACGTGTCGCTGTCGATTGCGCGCGGCGAGGTCGTCGGCGTGGTCGGGGAAAGCGGTTGCGGCAAGTCCACGCTGGCCCGTCTTGCGCTCTGCCTGCTGGAACCTTCCGGCGGCTCGGTCTCTTTTGACGGGGCCGACCTGACCGGTTTGCGGGCCCGCGAGCTGCGCCGGATGCGGCAGCGGATGACGATGGTGTTTCAGGATCCCTATTCCTCGCTCGATCCGCGCTACCGCATTGCGGACGCCGTGGCCGAGCCCTTCGCGGTGCAGGGGCTTCCCGTGCCCGCCGGCCGGATCGCGGAACTTCTGTCCAAGGTCGGGCTTCCCGCGTCCATGGCCGACAGCTATCCACATCAGTTGTCGGGCGGCCAGCGTCAGAGGGTGGGAATCGCGCGGGCGCTGGCGCTGAACCCCGATTTCGTCGTCCTGGACGAGCCCACCGCTTCGCTCGACGTCTCCATCCAGGCGCAGATTATCGCGCTGATCCAGGGTTTGCAGGCCGACCTGGGCCTGACCTATCTGTTCATAAGTCACGACCTGGGGCTGGTGCGGTATTTCTGCACCCGGATCGTCGTCATGTACCTGGGTGCGGTGGTCGAGGAATTGCCCGATCCGCAGGCGGCGCCGCGCCATCCCTATACCGCGACCCTGCTGGCCAGCACCTTCGCGCCCGACCCGGCAGAACGCAAGCAGCTCTCCGAGCTGACCGACGAGGTGCCCAGCGCCTTCGATCTTCCGAAGGGCTGCGCCTTTGCTGGCCGCTGCCCCAAAGTCACCGAACGGTGCCGCGTGACGGTGCCGCAATTGTCCGACGGAGAGCATCCCGTCGCCTGTTTTTACCCCCTGTGAAGGAACACCCATGCCCCACCGCGTTCTCACCGCCGAGTTCATCCATGAAAGCAATACCTTCAAGAAGGGGGTGACCGATCTTCACGCCTTCGAGATCGACGTTCTGCTGGAGGGCGAGGTGGCGTTGAAGACCCTGTGCAACAGCAATACCGGCATTTCCGGTTTTGCCGATGTCGCAGAGGAGGCCGGCTGGGACATGCGGCATGTGATTTCGGCCTATGCCGAGCCGGGCTCGAAGGTGTCGCGGCAGGCGTTCGATCATGTCGCAGGCAAGATCTGCGCCGCGGCTCTGGCGCAGAAAGACAACCTCGACGGGATCCTCCTGGCGCTGCACGGTGCCATGGTCACCGAATTCTGCGAGGACGGCGAGGGCGAATTGCTGCGACGCCTGCGGGACGTGGTCGGGCCGGACATCCCTGTCGCGATGACGCTGGACCTGCACGCCAACGTCACGCCGCAGATGGCGGAGCTGGCCGATATCATCGTTTCCTACAAGACCTATCCGCATATCGACCTGCGTGAGCGGGGGGTGCAGGCCGGGCAGCTGCTGGAGGCGGCGATGGCGGGCGAAACCCGCCCCAAGACCCTGCGCGCGCATCGGCCGATGCTGGACGACCCCAACGGGGGCCGCACCGATACCGGCCCGCTGGTGCCGCTCTATGCCGATGCGCTGGCACATGAGTCCGAACCGGGCATTCATGCAGTCTCGCTGAATGCGGGCTTCAGCGATGCGGATATCTTTCACATGGGACCGACCGTTCTCGTGACATATGATACCGGCACCGATGGCGCCGAGGGCCGCGCCCGTGAGATCGCCGAGAGGCTGGCCGATGGCATCTGGCACGCCCGTGACAGCCTGGCCAACGATTTCCTGAGTGTGGATGACGCCTGCCGCCACGCGCTGAGCTACCGGTCGGACAAGGGGCCGCTGGTGATTGCGGATTATGCCGACAATCCCGGCTCGGGGGCCTATGGCGATGCCACGAACCTGCTGGCCGCGATGCTGAAGGCCGGGCTGGAGAATGCCACCTTTGCCCCGATGATCGACCCGGAGGCCGCCGCGGCGCTGTGTAGCGGCCAGGTCGGCGATGAGGTGAGGCTTGCCCTGGGAGGCAAGAACGACCCGGACTTCGGCGGCGGCCCGATCGAGGTGACCGGAGAGATCCGGCACATCTCGGATGGGCGGTTGACCGGCGACGGGCCGATGCTGGGCGGGCTGCCCTTCAGCTTTGGTCCGACGGCGGTCCTGCGGGTGCGGGGGATCGACATCCTGGTCGTTACCGAGCGTGGCCAGATGCTGGACCTCCAGCAGTTCAAGGCTTTCGGCATCGAACCGGAGCGGAAATCCACGGTGGCGCTGAAATCGATGCAGCACTTCCGCGCGGCATTCGAACCGATCGCCGGAGAGGTGATCGTCTGCGACAGCGGTGCATTGTCCACACCGCAGATGAGCAAGCGGCCCTATGTGAACGTGAGGCGCCCGATCTGGCCACTGGACGCCGATGTCCAGCCATGACGTTTCTTGGAGGGACCGCTCCAGACGGCAATGTCAGAGCAGTCCGGCTTGCGGCGGGGCAGGGGGCTGGATAACGTCCTGGCATGAGGAAGCGCGACGGCACTGTCAAAGGAAACCAGCGTGAGGCGGGCAGGGTGGTTTCGTAGCCTCTCGGCATGACCAAATGATCCCGGTTTCGCTATTTCAAGACCAGCCCGGAGATCATCGGACTGGCGGTCATGCTGTATATCCGGTTCCCGCTGTCGCTTCGGTACGTGGAAGATCTGCTGCACGAGCGCAGCATCGATGTGAGCCATGAAGCCGTTCGATTTTGGTGGCACAGGTTCGGGCCGATGTTCGCCGCCGAAATCCGAAAGCGCCGGATAGAAGGGATGAAATCCAGCCGATGGTGCTGGCATCTCGACGAGATGTTCGTGAAGATCAACGGCGAACGGCGCTACTTCTGACGGGCCGTGGATCATGAGGGCGGGGTCTTGGGAAGCTTCGTGACGAAGACGCAGGACAAGAAAACCGCATTGAAATTCCTGAAGAAAACGATGCGGGGCTACGGCCGTCCCGAGGCGATCACTACCGACTTGCTTCGATCCTACGGCGCCGCTCTGAGCGAAATTGGTGCAACAGACCTGCAGGAAACCGGTCGCTGTGCAAACAATCGCGCAGAGAATTCGCACCCGCCGTTCCGACGACGGGAGCGGGCGATGCGGCGCTTCCGGGGCATGCGGAGTTTGCAGATGTTCGCCGCCGTCCAGTCATGCGTATCGAACCACTTCAACCTGGAACGCCATCTCTGCTCACGACAGAATTTCAAGAAGAACTGAACCGCTGCTCTCGCCGAGCGGCGTCAGCTAGGTGCGGAGTAAGGGACAGGCTCACTGTCCATTCGGAGACGGGTTCGGATTCGTCTGACACCTCCATCGAAATCGGTCGCTCGTTCCATGCTGTTGCCGCCAGCCTTCACTGAACCACTTGCCGTGCGCGGGTCGCCATGGACAGGAAGTGATACCGGTCGTCCGAGCTGACCGCGCGGGCTGCCGCGACGTCGAGCCGCTCGGCAAGTTTGGGCAGCATCTCGCGTGCCCAGGCGGGGAACACGGTCTCGCCGTTCGACGCGGTGAGGCTGGCGGCGAAAGGATAGCTCAGGCCGGAGCCGCCGGCCAACTCCCGCCGGAGCTTCATCCTTTGGGCCCGGTCCATCGCCTTCTCCTCCGCGAGGATCGCGGCCAAGCGGTCGAGATAGGCGCGCTGCAGGCTGCGCCGCCAGTTCGGAGCCGTTTCGAGATCGCCCCATATGGCATCGTAGCTGTCGCTGGCGAAATCGAGAGGTCCGTAGGCATCGGGATCGGCGGCCTTCTGGTTCTGCAGCAGGGGCAGCTTCTTGATGCCCGCGGGAAATTTCGAGTTCGGCAGCACTTCGAACAGCTCGTCCACCAGCGATGCCTGCAGGTCCGCGATGGCCTCGGTGCCGCCGAATACGGCGACCCGGTCGACAAGCTCGGGCGTCAGGTAGACGTTCAGGCTTCGCGCGCCTTCGCCCATGAGATACTGAATGGCCGCGCGCTGCTGATCGGCGGGGACGAGTTTCTTGTGCGGTCCTTCCGTGGCCCAGGGATAGGCTTCGACACCGCCGATGAGCTTCGTCACCGATCTCAGGAACCGCATGTGGAAGTTCTGGATCGCGCTGTAGGCGCCCGCCAGATCGGCATCGTCGTCCCTCGTCGCATCGGACAGCCGTTCGACGGAGCGGATGAAATTGGCCACGCCGAGGCGGGTCGCCTCAACGCGGTCCGAACCCGTGCTTTCCATCAGGACACGGGGATCGGCACTCCAGAGTTCAAGCTCGCCGCCGAGTTCCCCCGCAGCCCAGAGCAGCCGGCGGTCCTTCTGCGCTTCGTCGGTGAAGGCCGCAAGCGCGTCGGGGCCGGCGAATTCGCCGTAACCCCATTTGACGGCAAAGAAATCATAGGGGCCCGGATCTGGCATGAACTTCGTTATCCCGTCACCAGGTTGCGCGGCCTGGTTCCAACGCCCGTAAGACATCAGCGAGGTCGTGGCACCGGAAAGCGCATTGGCGAATGCCGGGTCGCGCAGCTGATCCACCGAGTAGACAGTCGAGGCAAGGTGGTTATGCCTCAGACCGATGGCATGGCCCACTTCGTGAGCGACGGCGTATTGAAGCAGGCGTCCCTGATAATCCTCGCTGAGCGGGAGCGACGTGACATTGCTGTCGAGCGATGCATGAACGCCATAGTAGTAGCGGCTGAAGATCGTGATGACCCCCGGCCAGACCTCGACATGCGACGACAGGATTTCGCCCGAACGTGGGTCGACAGTATGCGGACCTGTGGCGTTCTCCGTCGGCCGGGCGAGCCAGCGAACAGTGCTGTAGCGCACATCCTCGGGTGTCCAGTCCGGGTCGTCGGCGAAGGACGGCGCGTCGCGGGCGACGATGGCGTTGGAAAAGCCGGCGGCCTCAAAGACCGGCTGCCAGCTTTCCACGGCCGCCTTGAGATAGGGCCGCCAGCGGTCGGGCACCTCGCGGCCGATGTAGAAGACGATCGGTTTGACAGGATCGCTGACTGCCGCGCCGGGCTCCTTCTTTTCCAGCCGGTAGCGCATGATCAGGCTTTGGGCCTGGGCGAGGCGCCCCGACTCTTCGTAAACGGTGAATTCTGAATCTGCTTCGGTCACGCCGGCGCCGGTGCGGAAGAAACCGACCCTGGGATCGAACTGGCGCGCCTCCATCGGCTCGTCGGGCAGCATGACGAGCGAATGGCTGATGCGCATTGAGATGTTGCGCGGCGGGGCGATCGGGTCGTTCGCCTTGGCGACGAATGTCAGGTGCGTCCGGACGTTGAAGTTCTCGGGAAAGACCCGGACGCTGGTGATGTAGGACGCGTCCGGCAGAACCTGCACTGGCACGAGCCCCGCCGCGGCAACCTGCGACCGGGCCGACGCGAAATCGATGTCGCCCGAGAAGAGCGCGGTCACGTCGACCAGCACACGGCCGTCCTGCGCGGTGGCGATGACGGGAAGGATGGCGGCGACAGGCGGCTCGTTCGAGCGGCGCACCGAGATCGCGATCGGGCTGATTTCAGCCCCGGACTCCTGCCCCGGCTCCGGCGCCTGTCGATCGCCGATGCGATTAGCGAGGCTTGCCGTCAGGTTCCGAATGAAGACCGAGGCGCCGTGCTGTTCGAACCGCACCACCGAACCGCCGAGCCAAAGGTGGCTGTCGACGCCCGTCGGTACCGTGACGGTTTCGGAGTACCACAGGAACATCCGTTCAAACGCGTCCTTCGGCAAGATCAGCAGGGTCTTGCCGGCCTTCGAATAGGCGGAAACCGCGCCTTCCCCGATGAGTTCGGCATCCGCGAGCGAGCTTTCGATGGTGACGGGCGCTGTATCGGTGTCGGGTTGCTGGGCGGTGGCAGAGACGGCAACGGTGACACTCAAGAACAAACCAACGAGAAATACTGCAAGTTTACTTGAATACATAAAAGCCCCTCCAGACTTGGCAGTAGTCGGCAATGAAATCATCAAACACAATTCGGATCAAAGCTGCAACCTTGGCGGTGCATCGCAACTGATGTGCCCGAATGCCCGCGCTGGGATTCGAACACGCAGAATTGCAGGCATGAAATCCAGCCGCTGGCGCCGGCGCCTCGACGAGAGTGCGCCGCGAGGCTCCAGCAATTGATGCGGGTGCCGGGCTGCACGAAAGATGACGGTAGGCCCCTCGAAGCCGGCCGTCAGGGGCAGTGACCTGCCCCCCGAAATCTCCCGCATTGTAATGTAGGGCCTTGTCAGAAGGATTTGAGTTGAGGCGGGCAGGGTGGTTTCGTAGCTTTCACTCATGACAAAACCTGACCCGTTCAAGTGCTTTCACAGCAGCCCCGAAATCATTCGCCTGGCGGTGATGATGTACGTTCGGTTCCCGTTGTCGCTACGCAACGTCGAGGATCTGCTGCACGAGCGCGGCGTCGAAATCAGCCACGAGACCGTCCGGTTCTGGTGGCACCGTTTCGGCCCGATGTTCGCGTCCGAGATCCGCAAGCGCCGGATCGAAAGGCTGCAATCCAGCCGATGGAGATGGCACCTCGACGAGATGTTCGTGAAGGTAAATGGCGAACGGCACTATCTCTGGCGGGCCGTTGATCACGAGGGCGAGGTTCTGGAAAGCTTCGTCACGAAGACACGGGACAAGAAAGCCGCATTGAAATTTCTCAAGAAAACGATGAAGCTGCACGGCAGGCCGCATGTGTTCGTGACCGATTTGCTCCGCTCATATGGTGCCGCTCTGAGGGAAATCGGTGCCGCGGGCCGGCAGGAAACCGGTCGCTGTGCAAACAATCGCGCAGAGAATTCACACCTGCCGTTCCGACGACGGGAACGGGCAATGCAACGCTTCCGGCGGATGCGGAGTTTGCAGAGTTCGCCGCCGTCCACTCGTCCGTATCGAACTATTTCAACCAGGAACGCCACCTCTACTCCCGACAGAATTTCAAGCTCAACCGCGCCGCCGCCCTCGCCGAGTGGCGTCAGCTTGGTGCGGCATAAGGAACAGCGATCCTGCCTTTCGTGAGACTCGTTCTCATCGGTCTGACAACACCGTCGGGCGTCCTGGCGCAGGCCGGAGAGGTTGGTGTCTTGCGTAGTCGGCCACACCGTCCCAGTCCGACGGATGCGACCGGGCGCTGAGCGCCTGCACCGCGGCGGACATCTCGGATTCCGCGCTTCCACCAAGCACCAGCCCCGGATGGGTCAGCTCCCACGGGTCGCTCTTTGCGCCGGCAATAATCACCGGCGTGCCTATATGGGTGACGGTGAAGAGCTTCTCGGAAAATTCGAGCGGCAGCCGGACGCAGCCATCGCTTGCCGGGAATCCCGGCAGGTTGCCGGCATGCAGCGCCACGCCGTCCCAGGTCAGCCGGTTCATGTTCGGCATCGGCGCATTGTTGTAGGTGGAGGATCGGTGATGCTTGTCCTTCTGCAGAATCGTGAAGACCCCCGTCGGCGTTCCGTGCCCCGACTTCCCAGTCGAGCAGGTGGAAACCGCGATACGTATCCCGTTCCGGTAGACATGCACCAGTTGCTCCGGCAGCGAGACTATGATGGCCACCGCACCGGCCGGCGACCGATCGGGGTGCCAAGTGAAGTCCCCCGGCAGCATGTTGTTGATGTCGTATAGGATCCTGTCGTGCTCGGTCGCGACAAGCGGCAGGCCTGCAACAATGCCTGCGCCGGCCAATCCTGCAAGGGTCTGACGCCGGTTCCATCCCCGGCAATTGCCTGTACGATTTCCCATGACTTTCTGCTCCGATTGCCTGCCCATACTTGGACCAAAATTGAAGTAGGGACGTGTCGAATCGACCGGTTCAGAGCTTATCTCCGACGCATCGACGAGGGCCGCGCGATATTGAAACGACTTCTTTTCTTCTTCGACGGAACCTGGCGTGGATCGGACGCGCCTGAACCGAGTCATGTGCTACGCCTCTGCTCGGGAACGCGGATCAGCGGCTCCCAGATCGTCTTTTATCATCCCGGCGTAGGTTCGGGCTATGGAACCGGCCGCACTGCGCGCTTGATTGATCGCTACCTTGGCGGTGGGCTCGGCAGCGGAATGCAGAATATCGTCGAAGAGGCCTACCGCCATCTCGTCCTGAACTACTCTGCTGGATGTGAAATCTTCTTCTTTGGCTGGTCGCGCGGCGCATACATTGCGCGTCGGATGGTCGACGTTCTCAGAGCGTCGGGTCTCGTCGAAAGGGACAAGCTGCATGAAATCAAACTTGCGGTGAACAATGGCCTTTCCCTTCGCTGGAGAGGCCAGAGAACCTTCCCGGACAGCACGGAGAACCTGGGCTTTCGCGCCAGGCATTCACGGCGTTGCGTCACGAGTCCGTTCGAGCAGCAATGGCGAATGGAAAACAAGCTGCCCGAGGCCGAATTGCTGACGATCCGGTATGTCGGGCTCTGGGACTGCGTCAGCGCCATGGGTATTCCAAAGGCCCTTCCGACGCTGCGGCGTCTCGTCGGACAGGGTTCGATTGATTTTCACGATCACCATGCCTCCAGCATGATCCGGTCACTTCGACATGCCCTCGCGATCGATGAGACCCGTCGACTGTTTCCTCCCTCGACATTTGACAACCTCAAGAATTTGCGGGAGGCCTTCGGTGAAGGCGACAATACCTTTGAAGAGCGCTGGTTCGCGGGCGTACACACGGATATCGGGGGAGGAAACGGCCTGAGCCGTCTCTCGGCACCGCCATTCGTCTGGATTGTCGAAGCCGCGGTAAATGCGGGCATGGAATTGAATGGCTGGTTTTTGGAGGACATGCACAGCGGAACAGATTGGCGCGGTACGGATCTCGGCGACATTTGCTGGCTCCTCGGGCTCACGGATGTCGGGCGGCGGCGGCGAAGCCCGCGATTGGTGCCCTTTCCACTAGGCGGCGTCTGCATTTAAGGGATTCCCAAATCGCCTCCGGTTTGATTCGAGATCGAAAACGGGAGGCGATCTTGGGCCGGCGGACATTGACGGACAGGCAGTGGGCGATCATCGCGCC
>NZ_JASNJE010000032.1 GCF_030164465.1 Sedimentitalea xiamensis | reverse complement strand
AATCCCATGTCGATCACTCCTTCTCTCCCCGACCGATTCCGTCGGGGCAGCGTGTTCACATGGGTCAATTCTCAGTGGAAAATTATGGGGCTACCGGGTCACTTCTCAGCGGAAATCAACAGTTCATCAGACGGGTAGTCATCGACACGTTGTCCTGGTCCAGCGCGAAATGGACAATTGCCCCGCGCTTGAAGGTCAGCAGCGGTTCGCCAGCAGGGGAACGGTCCTGCCGATACTGCTTTTCGGCGTGTTTGACGTTCTGTCCGGTCAGCAGGTTCTTCACCTCCAGCGTCGCGACGGGGATGCCGTTGACGAAACTCACAAGGTCGATGGCGTTGCGGTTCTTCGCCGAATAGGTCACCTGCCGCATAACCGACAGGATGTTCGCCTCATACAGGCGTGTCAGGTCGGGGTTCAGGTTCGACGCGGGTTTGAAGAAGCACAGCGCGAAGCGGATGTTCGGCACCAGCTTGATACCTTCGCGCAGCACGGCATGGGTCGGGTTCTGCTTCAACGCCTGTTCAAGACGTTTCAGAACCTCTGCCTCTGCCTGCACGCTGTAGTGTTCTTCCAGCGTCTGCCACGCATCGGGTTGGGTGTCCTTCAGAAAGCGGAACAGCAACTCGGTGTCGAGGGCATGGGCAACGTCATAGTGGGACGGGCAGTCGCGTTCGATGTATCCATGATCGGCGGTCAGGCAGGCGACGATATGCGCCTCAAAGACCTTCTCTTGATGAATGTCGGCGGTCGTGTGGGTGCCAGAGGTCGTGTCGGTCATGCGAACAGATGCTCCAAGATCGCCCGAGCGTCGTCGATGGATTGAATGCCGAGACGGGTGATCGGGCGGGTGTTGAAGACTTCAAAGGGTTTGAGATTGCTGTTCGCGCCTTTCGACTTCTCGCCGGGTGACGGGTCCTTGTCTTGCCACCCAGAACCCTTCCACACCTTCTTCGTGACCTTGACCGTGTCAGGAAGCGTCGGTGGCGCATTCATGCTGACGATCCAGAGGTTCACGAGTTCATCGTGACCGGATTCGAGACCGATGGGGCGGCGCTTGTTGCGCGTCGTCCAGACAGTGAGGTGCTTTTGCTGACTGGTCGCGGTCTTTGGCGGCACTTGATCGCAGTTGGCGCTGAGTTGGGCGCGGAGGAAGGATTTGAGGTCGGCGATGGTGTCGGTCACGCTCCCATCTCCTCTTGAATGGCGTCGAGGCGGCGGTCGGGTGTGCCGGATTTGGCGTAGGTCGATACGTCGATCTGACCCGTGACAGCGGCGGTGATCAGGGCGGAGCGGTATTCTTTGAGTCGGTCGATGGATGTTTGCAGCGTAGAAGTTAGGTTTCTGACCCGCTGCCCCTCTTGCCTGAGTATTGCAAGAACCCGGTCCTGTTCGGGCACAGGCGGCACCGGGACAACTAGGTTGGAAGCAATTGAGATGTTGAAGTGCTGCTGAATGGCGCCGCTTGAACCGGACGAGTATTGCGCCTTCGCTGCCGACGAGTTCAGGAAATGGGCCAGCAGATAGGGGTCATAGTTCTTCGATTTCTTGATCAGGATTACGTCGATGCAGTTCGCGCCATTCAGTGCCTTTGGCAC
Source organism: Sedimentitalea xiamensis (assembly GCF_030164465.1). GTDB lineage: Bacteria > Pseudomonadota > Alphaproteobacteria > Rhodobacterales > Rhodobacteraceae > Sedimentitalea > Sedimentitalea xiamensis. Next base: position 51,757 of record NZ_JASNJE010000032.1, on the reverse strand, counting down.
AACTGCTGCAGTGCCGGGTTGCCCGGTTCGGACAACGACCACGTCACCTTCGGCGACGGCGGATTTTCTGTTGATGCGATGACCCTCGTCCGTGATCGACACCATGTCGTCTAGGCGAAGTTCCATAGCACGGGTATTCGTTCCCCGGATCGCTGGCACGCCGTCATCTGTGTAGTAGGCGGCGGGAGTCGCAACGATGCCAACAGTCACTTGTGGACTGAGAAACTTGAGCTTTTGGTGCTGCCATCCTGACTTATCCAGTTCGAAACGCGTAGGCGTTGCGCAAATCGCGGCGTTGGCTGTCGTCAAGGCGGTACTCTGCATAGCGGTCAAACGCATCGGCCAATGTAGGCGCGGGCTTCTCTGCCTTCGGGGACATGATCGCTTGATAGAGCAACGGGTCTTCATTGCGCTGGGCTTCCTCGGCCAAGGCGTCCAAGGCTCCTTCTACATCCCCGACAATACCACGGGTCAGCCTCTCGGCTTCCCCCTGCATCTCCCCCCAAAGCTGCCTCGGGGTCATCCTGTCGCGTTCCTCCTGAGAGCGTCTGTGCTTCGCCACAGTGGCGTCGAACTCGCTCAGCAGGGCTTCCCTCTCGGCAACCAAGGCGGCACCCTCACGGGCCACCATGGGGCGCTGCATGAACGCCTCGCCCAAAGCCTTGCCAACGTCCTTGGGCCAGCGTCTACGGAATCGCTTGCGACCCCCTGAAAGTTCGTCGATGTGCTTCAATTTGACCACCACTGCCATTTCGATTTGTCCTGTTTGTGTCCCAGAATGTGTCTCGGAACACAGGCGCAAACCCCTGATAGATAACGTTTTATGAGTGATCAACCGTTGTCGGTGGAGCGGGTAGCGGGAATCGAACCCGCACTTCAGGCTTGGGAAGCCGGCGCGCTACCACTACACCATACCCGCACAATTGCCTGTCTACTGTCGTGCCGCGGACGGCGCAAGCGTCGAATACAGCGCGGCAGGGACACGCGGCTGGCCGCGATGCGGTCATCCGCCGCAAGATGCGGCCACGCTATGCGTGCAGAGCCGCCTCCACGGCACCGGCCAGCTTTTGCACCAGTTCACCGATCTGCGCGTCGTCGATGATGAACGGCGGTGCCAGCAAGACGTGATCGCCACTCTTTCCGTCGATCGTGCCGCTCATCGGATAGCAGATCAGACCGGCCTCGAAGGCTGCCGCCTTGATCCGCGCGGCGACCTTACGGGCCGGATCGAACGCGGCCCTGCTGTCCCGATCCGCCACCAACTCGATCGCCTGGAACAGCCCCCGGCCCCGAATGTCGCCGACATGCGGATGCTGCGCGAATTGCGCCTTCAGGGCATCCGCCAGTCCTGCACCCTGCTTTCGCACCTGCGGAACCAGATTGCGGTCCAGTAGAGCGTTGACCACAGCCAGGCCCGCCGCCGCCGCCGTCGGATGACCAAGGTAGGTGTGGCCGTGCTGAAAGAACCCGGACCCGTTTTCGATGGTTTCATAGATTTCGCGACTGCACAGCATGGCCCCGATCGGCTGATAGCCGGCCCCGAGTCCCTTGGCGATGCACAGGATATCCGGGGACACGCCCTCCTGTTCGCAGGCGAACAGGCTGCCCGTGCGTCCCATGCCGCACATCACCTCGTCAAGGATCAGCAGGATGCCGTATTGATCGCAGATTTCACGGATGCGCCGGAAATAGCCCGGCGCCGCCGTCAGTGCTCCCGCCGTCGCCCCGACCACGGGTTCGGCGGCAAAAGCCATGACGTTTTCGGGACCGACCCGCAACAGTTCGGCCTCCAGCAGGTTGGCGGCCCGCAGGCCGTATTCCTCGGGCGACTCGTCGTCCCGCCTGAGCCGGTATTCGTAGCAGGGATCGATATGGCTCATGTCGATCAGAAGAGGTCCGAACTGGGCCCGCCGCCATTCGTTGCCGCCGGCGGACAGCGCCCCCATCGTGTTGCCGTGATAGCTTTGCCTGCGCGCGATCAGGCGGCCCCGGTTCGGCTCTCCCTTCTCGACGAAATACTGCCGGGCGAGCTTCAGCGCCGCCTCCATCGCCTCGGATCCGCCGGACACGAGGTAGACACGGTCCAGATCCCCCGGCGCATGGGCGATGAGCAGATCGGCAAGCGCCTCGGCCGGGGCCGAGGTGAAGAACCCGGTATGGGCATAGGCCAGGCTGTCGAGCTGCGCCTTGACCGCGTCGATGATCTCCGGATCCCCATGTCCCAGGCAGGACACCGCCGCTCCGCCGGACGCGTCCAGATACCGTTTGCCGCTGCCATCGAAAAGATAGCAACCCTCGCCGCGAACGGCGACCGGCGGCAACTGTTTGCAGTGACGCGGAAAGATATGTGACATGAACCCTCCTTCAGGCCGCGCCGGGAATCTGAACCCGGCGGGCACTTTCCTGAAAATCGTCCAGCCCGAAGCTCCAGACCGTTCCCGGCCAGCGCACGTCCATCTGCCGCAGACGTGGACGGTAGACCGCCGTGTAAAGCGTGCCGAAACCGGCGTCGAACGCCGTGGAATAGAGCGGCGGACGCAGGAACGCGGCGATGAACTTGTCCTCCGGGTCGTGGTGCAGGGTCAGCCTTTGCAGCAGAAACCTTTCCCGTTCCACGGTCGCGGTGAACCGGGCATGACTCACCCATTCCACGTTTTCCTGATGGTTGGTGGCGACGGCCGCATGGGTGATCAGGGCCTTCCTGTCGGGCGACATCATGGCCGTGAGATACCGGCGCTTGGCGTCGAGCACCGTGACGTTGTAGCTCATGTGCGTGGGCACCCGCGCCAGCGCGGCGCCCGCCTCTTCCGCCGTGCCGCAGGTTTGCAGAACGTAACGCAGGATCAGCGGAACGCCGAACCCGTCGCCAATGACCCGCCTGCCGCCGAAAGTCAGCGAAATCGCCAGCCCGGCGTCGTTCACCCCGTCCACCATCCCCCAAAGCCCGTCTGACGTGCCCATCACCCGGCGCCCTTGCCACCCGGTGTGCAGGATAAGGCCGTCGAAAGCGTTCGGATCATAGTCGTAGTTGCGCACCATCACCGGTTCTTCGCCGGGCCATATCGCCTGTGAACAGCCTGAAAGATACGGTGGCGGACAGTAGAAACTGAGAAAACGCGCCGCCTGGTCCCCGCCCCCCGCCAGATCGCACAATGCCTCATAGAGCGGCATGATCTCCGGCATGTGTTCCTGCAACGCCCGGCGGCTTTCCAGGTAGCTGGGACGGGCGGCGTCGCCTTCCTTCAGCCACCAGCGGTGATAGTCCGGCCAGTATTCGGCGAAAAGCCCGGCCCATTTCGGGCCGGGCGCGTCTTCGCTGAGAGCACGCCAGAGCATCGGGTCTCCCTAGAGTATCTTGAACGCGGGGTCGGCCAGGGCCGGGCCGGCATTGGCCACCGGCAGCGGTTTGCCATCCACGGATTTCTTGATTCCGTGGATCCATTTCTTGGCGCGCTCGTTCAGTTGGAAGCCTTTGGTCATCGACCGGCCGCGCGTCACCAGGATACCGATATCGGCCCCCTCATAGCGGTAATCGCCGGGCTGAAGGATGCGCAGGAAGAAGGCTTCGTTCTCGCTTTCCACGGCGCGGCGGTGATAATCGAAACGGTCATAGACGACCCTCCCGTCTTCGAGCATCTTGTAGATCCCCGTCTCCGGGGCGGCGGTGCAGATATCCACCGTGTCCTCTGTATGCTTGATGACCATCTGCGACCAGCTGTCGATCATGTCCGGGTCCGCCCAGCGGGCATTCAGTTCATCCACGTCAAGGTCGAACTTCCTTTTCGAGAATTCCAGCAGATGGAACAGGAACAGCGGCGCGTCCGCATGGGCAAAGGCGGCGTGGTTGGTCATCGACGAGGCGCCGGTGATCCGGGGATTGAGTTCCCCCAGCCAGAGGTCGCCGGTTTTCTTGTCGATCAGGAAATCCAGTTCGAAATAGCCCCGGTATCCTTCCTTGCGCAGTTGTTCGCCGAACTTGAAGGTCAGGTCGCGGGCCTTTTCGCGCACCTTGGGCGGGAACGCGGTCGACAGGATCTCGTTGCCGCACCAGCCGCCGCGATAGGGAGTCAGTTCCTTGAACCCCACCAGTTCGGTCATCAGCGGACCGACGATGGTGCCCTCCTTGGTCGCGCAGGCTTCGATCGCCGAGCCGCGGCAATCGATCCGCTTCATGATCTTGATCTCGCCCTCGCCGACGATCTCGTGTTCGTGGCGGCGGAAATCGGCTTCCGACTTGATGAAGAACGTGGTGTGCCCGCTGTCGCCAAAAGCGGATTGCAGCACCAGATCATGGCCGATTCCCGCCTTTTCGCAGGTCTTTTTCAGATCGGCATAGGATTTTACCTCGGCAAGCACGTTTGGCACCGACGGCACGCCCGCCTTGTTCCCTATCCGGACCGTTTCGATCTTGTTGTCCATCTTTGTGCGCAGCTTCGCCTTGGGAAACCAGACATCCGCGCCCAGTTCCTTGGACAGCCGTTCGGTTTCTTCGTCGAACATCAGGAACACGAATTTGGGCTTGCCGCCGCGCCGCTTGATGTAATCGATGACCTCCTTGTGCTGGAGCAGGTAATTGTTGATGTCCTCGATGGACTGGAATTCCGCATGGGGCTGTTCGGATGGGCAGAACACGTTCGGGTGCTTGCCGCCGTAGCAGTCGATGTAGCAGATGTACTTGAAATTCTTCACCCATTCATCCAGGCCGAGAAGATTGAAGTTCGTCGCCGAAATGAAATAGACAGGGTCCTCGTTGCGGTGAAAGTAACGTCGTATTTCCGAGATGTTTCGAAGTACGGTCGGCATACTATTTTCCTTTTCTCTTTTCGGCGTTGGGTTTCGGGGATGTGCCGCCCGGCAAGGCGGCAAGCGACTCCGGCGTGAACACGCGCAAGCCAAGGTCGGCGCGGTATCCATGTATCTCGTTGACGTCCAAGGCCCGCATGAAGGCGAGGATCTCCTGGCTGATCACCTGCCCCGGCACGAGAATCGGAAAACCGGGCGGATAGGGAATGATGAAACTGGCCGAAACCACCTCCTGGCCGGCGTCCAGCGCATCCTGAAGCGATCCGTCCAGTTCCAGGTAGTCGCAGTTGCGTTCGTCATAGCTGAGATAATAGGCCGTGCGTATGTCGCCTTCCGGCGTCAGATCGCCGGGCCGGAAGGCGTCGTGGAACCGGCTGAAGTCCGGCAGCGGCGGATAGTTCTCCGTCAGGTTCTTCACGCGGCGGTCAAAGGACAGCCGTTCCATCTTGGACGCGTCGTCCAGCAGGTCGTCGAGCTCGTTGGCGATCTCCACCAGAACCTCGATCAGATAGGCCACCGAAGACCGCGTGGTGCCTATGTTGCTCATGAACAGGACGGTGTTGCGCGACGTCTTGTTGATCTGGATGCCGTATTTGTCCATCAGCACGCTGTTCTTGAACGTGTCGCCGTCCCATCCGGTGCCGCCGACGGCCAGGGTGATGCGCGTGGGGTCCAGAACGAAATCGTCGTTGTCCCAGCAATCCCACATGTCGGTCCAGCCCTGCTCGCCGTCGAAATAGCTGGTGACGCCGCTTTGGCGATACTGCTCGGGTATCATGTCGGCAACGGTCAGGACCTTGAAATACTTCTGCAACTGCGGATGGCTGCTGATCGCCCGCCGCATTGCCATCGCCGCCTCGATCTGGCGGTGCACGAATTCGAACCCTTCCAGTTCGACCTGACGCCGTCCCACATCCAGCGAGGCGATGATCTGGTAGTTGGGCGAGGTCGACGTATGGGTCATGTAGGCTTCGTGAAAGGACTGCTCGACCTCTCCCTTGAAGTCCTGGTCGTTCACATGGATCATCGACCCCTGCCGCAGCGAAGTCAGCGTCTTGTGGGTGGATTGCGTCGCGTAGACACGCACCCGCGCCTCGGGCGGGGCAATCAGCCGGGCCCCGATCATGTCTTTTTCGGAAGCATCCTTCAGCGCCTCTTGCTGTTTGGCATAGGCTTCGTGATGCGCCTCCGTGCGCAGACGCTTGCGAAGATCGTTGGCGGTGCGCATCGCCGTGCGCTGCCGGTAGGTCGGGCTGAACCGCGCAAAGGCGAACCACGCCTCGTCCCAGAGAAAGATCAGGTCAGGCTTGATGGCGAGGCATTCCTCCATCACCCGTTCCACGTTGTAGACCAGACCGTCGAAGGTGCAGTTGGTCAGCAGCAGCATCCGCACCCGATCGAGTTTCCCGGCCGCCTTGAGCGCCAGAAGCTGGTGCTTGATTTCTTTCAGCGGCACCGCGCCATACATCGAGTATTCGTTGAGCGGATAACTGTCGAGATAGACCACCTCGGCCCCGGCAAGAACCATGCCATAGTGGTGCGACTTGTGGCAGTCCCGGTCGATCAGCACGATGTCGCCCGGACGCACCAGCGCCTGCACCACGATCTTGTTGCAGGTCGACGTGCCGTTGGTCGCGAAAAACGTCTGTTTGGACCCGAAGGCCCGGCTGGCCAGTTCCTGCGCTTCCTTGATCGGTCCCTGCGGTTCCAGGAGGCTGTCCAGCCCGCCCGACGTGGCGGAGGTTTCCGCCAGAAAAATGTTCGGGCCATAGAACGCGCCCATGTCCTGTATCCAGTGGGACCGCGTGATCGACTTGCCGCGGCTGATCGGCATGGCGTGAAACACGCCTGTCGGCTGCTTGGAATACTCGACCAGCGCGGTGAAGAATGGCGTCTTGTTGCGCGCCGCCACCCCGCGCAGGATGTTCAGGTGCAACTCCATGAAGTCTTCCTGATTGTAGAAGACGCGCCGGCAGATGCCGAGGTCGAGCCCGGCAATGTCCTCGACGGACCGTTCCGTCACCAGATAGGCATCCAGTTCCGGGCGCACGCGGGCGATCAGGCGGCACAGTTCGGGACCGTAGTCTTCGGGCAGCATGGCGTCGATTTCCGCCGACCCGCTTGCATTGCTGACGTATTTGTTGAGGATCTCGTTCGGGTTCTTCGACTTCAGGATAAGGCCCGGCCGCACCACGATCGCCTGAATGTTGTGGTTGAACAGCACCGCGATCAACGCATCCTCAAGGCTGGGAACCACCACCGCCTCGTAGTGAAACGGGTCTTCGGCGCGCCGCATCCGGCTGACATTGCTTTTGAGCCAGCGTTCCTGCTGATCGTTCACGTTGTCGACGAGCAGCACCTCGAAATACGGCCGCGTCATGGCCCGCGCTTCGGGCGACAGCATCGCTTCGTCGTTGTGTTCCTCGTCGTCGCTGCTGTCGCGCTCCAGCGGGATGCTCCGCCGCCGGTAGGCGCCGGTGGTCAGTGCCCGCTTGATCCGGTTGGTGGTGAACGACAGGTCGTCATAGTTGCCGTGCTCGAACTGGCGGCGCATGTGATCGAACGCGGCCATGCCCGGAAAAGCCCAGTAGGGTTCGATCAGCGACAGCGACTGGAAGAGATCGGAAATCCGCCGTTTCAGGGTCTCCGCCTTGCGCGCATTGTGTTCACGGCACAGGGATGTCGTTGCCTCGCGCAACGCGCTCCACCTGTCGGAACGGAGTTGCGTCGCCGAATAGTAGTCGCTGACGGAATCCATCGTTCGCTCTCCCTATTTCTGGCCGAGCCGCGATCAGGACACATCAGGTTCCCGCTTTGGTTCAGCCCGTCACAGTCTTTCCGTTGGCCGCCCGGGTTGCAAACCCGGATCTGTGCCCGTGTTCGAACGCGCCGATCTCGGCATCGGCCCGCATGTCGCCATGCAAGCCGGCCTTCGACCCCTGTTGCGGTATCTCAAGCGGCCCGAGAGTCTTCAGATAGGCGTCTGTCCCGCTGGTCCGGTCGTAGACCGAGAAATCGACTCCGCGGTCGCGGAAACTCTTCAGGACCTGGCCGAGCCCCTTCATCCCGGTTTCGCGCTGGCGGCGCACCATCGACAGGTCCACTTCGATGGGGAACATGTCTTCCTGTCCCGCCGATTGGTGCAGCACCAGCGATGTGGGGTCCACGACAAGCGACTTGCCGACCCCGCCGGCGCCGAGCCCGTTCACGTCGATAACGTAGCACTGGAACTGCGCCGCGGTCGCGCGGGCGATCGCAAGTTCCGCATCCCGGTCCGTGGTCCCGGTCAGAACCGGGTGCAACAGCACTTCGACGCCCTGGCTCGTCAGTTGCCGCGTGGTTTCCGGAAACCACATGTCATAACAGATCGAAAGGCCGAACCGGCCCACGTCGGGCACATCGAAAACGCAGAATTCCGTTCCCGCCGACACGCCCGTTTCATAGGGCAGGAAGGGAAACATCTTCGCATAGCGGCGAACCACCTCGCCATCCGGGTTGATCACCAGCGAGGTGTTGTAAACCCGGCCGTCCTCCGGATGGGTCAGGAACATGGATCCGGGTATCAGCCAGATCCTGTATCTTTGCGCCGCCTCGCGGAACTGGTCGATGACGGCGTTCTCTTGCGGCAACTTGAACTTTTCAAGCGGTCCGAACGGCGCGAGTTCGCTGAACAGGACCATCTGGGTCCAGGGGAACCGCACCATCAGCAGGTCCAGCCGGTGCAACATTCCGTCCACGTTGGAGTGCAGGGCGTTGACGTGCATTTGAACGCCCGCAATGGCAAAAGGGGTCATCTATCCGTATCTCCGTGCATGCGGATTGGATCCGGTCGGATCGCCTGTCTTTCCGCGTCACGCATCCTCTACGCCCTGACGACCAGAACGGAAACAGGTGATCTGCGCACAACCCTGTCGGCGTTCGAGCCGACGAGGAATTCACGCACCCTGTCCGGCTTGTGCGATGCCATCATGACAAGGTCGCAGCCCGTCGTTTCGATGGCTTTCAGGATCTTCTTGTGGATCTTGCCGAAGGCCAGATGCTGGTGCACCTCGATCTCCTCCGGAACTTCCCTGGCGACCAGATCGTCCAGCGCGGCGCTGGCTGCGGCAATCGCCTTCTTCTCGAAATCCTCCGGAAAGAAGCCTTCGACCAGCGGCGTCCCCATGTCCGGAACGACCGACATGATATGAAGCGCCCCGCCCGAGACCCGCACCAGTTCGACGGCCTGCGGCAAGGCCCTTTGCCAGCTTTCCGGATGGGTCAGATCGACCGTGAGCAAAATGGCTTTGAACATCGGATGCCCTTTTCTATGCAGCCTCGCGTTTCGCCACGGTCCGCCCCGCGCGCCCGCGTTGCAGGAACACGACCAGCGCCAGCAGCAGCAAGGCAGGAATGAACATGAGGTATTTCGTCGGCTGTCCGACCGGACGCAGGACGCGCAGGACCTTCTGATCCCAATCCAGCCCGGCGTCCGCCGCGGCGCTGCCAAAGGCGACATCGTCCACGATCAGGTCGCCGCCGTCCTCGCGGAACATGAGCCCCGCATTCTCAAGCCGTTCTTCGCCTGTCTCCCCCTCCTCGATCTTCAGAAGCGCGACGAATTCGACGGGATCCCCCAGGTCGTTCAGGCCGGACACCCGCAGCCGCAGATCCTCTCCGACAGGCGTGGCCATCGCCGCCGCCGCGATCTCGGTCGGGTTCTCTTCGCTGTAGGGCGGAAACACCATGTCCATCCAGAACCCCGGCCGGAACAGGGTGAAGGCGATCAGCAACAGCGCCACCGTTTCGTAGATCCGGTTGCGGGCCATGAACCAGCCCTGCGTTGCCGCCGCGAACAGCAACATCGCGATCGTCGCGACAATGAAGACGAAAACGCCCTGCGCCCAGGTCACGTCGATCAGCAGAAGCTCCGTATTGAAGATGAACAGGAACGGCAGCGCCGCGGTGCGCAGGCTGTAGAAGAACGCGACCACGCCGGTCTTGATCGGATCGCCACCCGACACGGCGGCCGCCGCGAAACTGGCAAGACCGACCGGCGGCGTCACATCCGCCATGATCCCGAAGTAGAACACGAAAAGATGCACCGCGATCAGCGGCACGATCAGCCCGTTCTGCTGACCCAGGGTCACGATCACCGGCGCCAGCAGCGCCGACACGACGATGTAGTTGGCCGTCGTCGGCAGCCCCATGCCAAGGATCAGGGACAGGACCGCCGTCAGCAGCAGGATCGCCATGATATTGCCGCCGGACAGGACTTCGACGACATCGGCAAGGGCCGACCCGACGCCCGTCTGGCTGACCGCGCCGACGATGATGCCCGCCGTGGCGGTCGCGATACCGATCCCGATCATGTTGCGCGCGCCGGTTTCAAGCCCGTCGATCAGGTCCCGGATGCCGAGCAACACGGCCTGACCCATCGCGCTTTCCCCGCGCATCAGGGCCGTCAGCGGCCGCTGCGTCACCAGGATGAAGACCATGTAGGCGGTGGCCCAGAAGGCGGACAGGCCCGGCGACAGGCGGTCGACCATCAGCGCCCAGACAAGCACCACGACCGGCAGCACGAAATGCAGGCCGGACCGGATCGTCGGTCCCGGCATCGGCAGCGACGTGACCGGAGCGTTCGGATCGTCCAGTTCCAGCGGTTCTTCCCTGGAGGCGATGAACAGCAGCCCCAGGTAGACGATGGTCAGGAAAGCGAAGATGATGTAGCCGGCGGTCTGCGGGAATGCCGGACGGATCCATCCCATGCCGTAGTAGACGGCGAAGGAGATCGCACAGATCGCGGCTATGGTGAAGGCAATCCCGATCAGCCGCCGGACGATGGGCTTGGGCGTATAGGCGCGCGGCAGGCCTTCCATCCCGGCCTTGAGCGCTTCCAGATGCACGATATAGACCAGCGCGATATAGGAAATCACCGCCGGCAGAAAGGCGTGCTTCACCACGTCGAAATACGGGATGCCCACGTATTCCACCATCAGGAAGGCCGCGGCCCCCATCACCGGCGGCATGATCTGCCCGTTGACGGAAGACGCCACTTCGACCGCGCCTGCCTTTTCCGAAGAAAAGCCGACTTTCTTCATCAGCGGAATGGTGAAGGTGCCGGTCGTCACCACGTTGGCGATGGACGATCCGGAAATGAGCCCGGTCATCGCCGAGGACACGACCGCGGCCTTGGCCGGACCGCCCTTCATGTGGCCCATGAGGCTGAAGGCGACCTGAATGAAATAGTTGCCCGCCCCGGCGCGGTCCAGAAGCGACCCGAACAGTACGAAGAGAAAGACAAAGGACGTGGACACGCCCAATGCGATGCCAAAGACGCCTTCGGTGGTGATCCACTGGTGGTTCACGATCTCGGACAGGCTGTTGCCCTTGTGGGCGATGATGCTGGGCATGTAGGGGCCGAGCACCGTGTAGACGAGAAAGACCGAGGCGACGATCATCAGCGCCGGGCCAAGCGCGCGGCGGGTCGCTTCGAGCAGCAGGATCAGCCCGATGACGGAAACCACGAAATCCTGCAGGATCGGCGCGCCAACCCGGCCCGAAATGTCGCGGTAGAACACATAAAGATAGAGCGCCGCGGCCGCGCCGACGATGGCCAGGGCCCATTCCCAGGGCGGGACCCGGTCCTTGGGCGAACCGAGCAGCACGGCGGCGATCACGGCGAGCGCGATGATGGGAATCCACCATGTCGTCGTGTCATCCTTGGCCCCGGTCATGAACAGATAGGCCAGGACGACCGGCACGGCCACGCCGAGGCCGATCTGGAACTTGCTGCGCTCCGCCGGAAAGGCGGCGTAGGCGAGAAAGATGGCAAAGGCCAGATGGATCGACCGGCTTTCCGTATCGTTGAAAACGCCCCATCCGACCATGAAGGGAATGGGCGAGGCGATCCAGAGCTGAAACAGCGACCAGGACAGGGCGACACAGGTCAGGAACAGTCCGACGCCCCCGGTCGTGCCGCGCCCGCCCGTGTCGGACGAGGCGACCAGTTCGTCGAGTTCCGCCTGGGAAAGTGCGCCGCGGCCTCCAGCAGCGGCCTGCTGCTGATTTGAATTGTCCGACATGTCAGTCCCCCTGCGGCCTGTTCGATCAGGCCTCTGTTCAGATCGCTTTCAGTTTTTTCCTTTGTCTTGTGCCCCGTATGCCGGGCGTACGCCCGCCACACGGGATATCCTGATCGTTCGGAGCGGACCTACATCCAGCCGCGTTCCTTGTAGTATTTTTCGGCCCCCGGATGCAGCGGCGCGGACAGGCCGCCGCTGATCATTTCCTCTTCGGTCAGGTTTTCAAAAGCCGGGTGCAGGCGCTTGAACCGGTCGAAATTGTCAAAGACCGCCTTCACCACCTGATAGACCACCTCGTCATCCACATCCGCGGATGTCACGAAGGTCGCCTTCACGCCGAAGGTATTGGTGTCGTCTGGCGTGCCTTCATACATGCCGCCGGGAATGGTCGCCGCGGCATAGAACGGGTTTTCCGCGATCAGCCCGTCGATCGCTTCGCCTTCCACCGGAACCAGCACCGCGTCGACCGTCGACACCGCTTCCTGGATGGAACCGTTGGGGTGGCCGACCGTGTAGATGATCGCATCGACCTTGTTGTCCCCGAGCGCCGCCGCCTGTTCGGCCGGCTTGAGTTCGGACGCCAGCGAGAAATCGGCCATCGTCCAGCCTTTTGCTGCGAGAACGACTTCCATCGTCGCCAACTGACCGGACCCCGGATTGCCGACGTTGACGCGCTTGCCCTTGAGGTCGTCAAAGCTGCCGATGCCGGCATCCTTGCGCGCGATCACGGTGAAAGGTTCGCCATGAACCGAGAACACGGCGCGCAGCTTGTCGAATTTGCCGTCTTCCTCGAACTTGGAGGTGCCGTTAAAGGCGTGAAACTGCCAGTCGGACTGCGCGACACCCATGTCCATGTCGCCCGCCTTGATGGCGTTGATATTGGCGATGGACCCGCCGGTCGACGGGGCGGTGCACTTGAGATTGTGTTCCGCCGTGCCGCGATTGACCAGGCGGCAGATCGACTGGCCGACGACGAAGTAGACACCTGTCTGGCCACCGGTTCCGATGGTAATGAACTTTTCCTGCGCAAAGCTCGCCGTGCCGGCTGCCATGGCCCCCGCGAAGGCGAGGCATTTTACGAATTTCATGTTTTTCTCCCATTTCCAGGTTGCGTCCGCCTTTCTTGCCGAAAGGTCTGTCGTTCTGTGACAGCGCATCTCCGTCCAGATCGAATGCGACCTCCCGAGGGAAACGCCATTCCCGGCGCGGCGTGCGCTCAGCTTCTTGGCATCGTGATCGTCATCGTTCTGTCGGATCGCGCGTCATTCCATGTTTTCACGCTAGATTTGTTTTTTCGATTGTTCAAGGCGGTTGCTGAAAACAGGCCCGGCCAGCCGGAAACCGCACAGGAAACGGGAAACAACTCGGCGGTCAACGAGTTGATTTACGATAAGAAATTGTTCAATCTCCGCCGATCAGCCTGTCGGATCCGCGCCATATTCCGCATCGGTCACATGATCCAGCCACGTCGCCGTTGCGCCGTCTTCGCCGGCTTCCTGGATCGCGATGTGCACCATCCCGGTTTCCGGTCCCGCGCCATGCCAGTGCTGTTCTTCAGGCGGAATCCACACCGTATCGCCGGGACGGATGACGCGGGGCGGCTGGTCGCGCAGACCGATCAGACCGCAGCCTTCGGTCACGTGAAGCGTCTGCCCGAGCGGATGCCGGTGCCAGGCGGTGCGGGCGCCCGGTTCGAAACTCACCCGCAGGACGCGCACCCGCGCCGGGGCGGGCGCCTCGATCACCGGATCCTGCCAGACGGTCCCGGTGAACCACTCCGATCTGGCCCGCAGGGTCGGGCGGCTGCCGGCGGCGAAAATGTCCATTCTGTCGTCTCCCATTGACATACCTGGACGAAACAGGGCGCGACACGACGCCCTTGTCAACCGGAAGGCGCTACATCATCGCCTCGATCAGGTAGGGTCCATCGACGTCCAGACCGGCGAGAATCGCCTCCTCCAGCGCAGCGGCATCCTCGACCCGCTGCCCCTCGACGCCCATGCCGCGGGCCATCTCGATCCAGCCGAGATCGGGCCGGTTCAGCGACAGCATGTCGACGGCCCGCGGGCCCGGATTCTGCACGCCGACATTGGTCAGCTCGCCGCGCAGGATCGCGTAGCTGCGGTTGGCGAAGATCACCATCGTCACATCCTGTTGTTCGCGCGCCATGGTCCAGATCGCTTGCAGCGTATACATGGCGCTGCCGTCGCCGATCAGCGCCAGCACCTTCCGATCCGGACAGGCGGTCGCGGCGCCCACCGCCACGGGCAGGCCGAAACCGATGGAACCGCCGCAATTGTTCAGCCAGCTGTGCGGCGCCGCCCCGGCCGTGGCCGGCAGGAACGTCCGGCCGGTGGTCACGGATTCATCCACCACGATGGCGTTTTCGGGGATGCTGCGCGCCAGAACCGCCGCGATCGTTTCCGGCGTGATCGCCCCATTCGGCCGCGCCGTGTCCTGCGGGGCGGCAAGTCCGGACGGCGCCACCGATCGCGCGCCGGTTCCGTCGGCCAGCGCGTCCAGCGCGCCGGTCAGATCGTCGCCCGCCCCGGCCAATGCGATGATCTCGGCCCTGTCACGGGTCAGGACCGCAGGCTTGCCCGGATAGGCGAAGAACCCGATCGGCGCGCGCGCGCCGACGAGAACGATCCGCCTGAATCCCTCCAGAGCCGCGACCGCCTGATCGATGGGATAGGGAACCTTGCCGATGAAAACCCGCCCTGCCCCGCGTTCCAGACGGGCGTTGGACCATTCCGACAGCAGGCCGCATCCCGTGGCGGCGGCGATCCGCCCGGCGGTCTGAAGGTTCTCTTCGGTCAGCGCCGCGCCCCCAAGCAGCAGCAGGCTGTCGGCGCCATCCAGCGCCGCGACCGCCTTGCCAACGGCCTTCTGGTCGAAGGGCGCGCGCCCCGGCGCTGGCACCGGCGCGGCCACGACTCCGTCTTCGTTCCAGGCCGTGTCGCTGGGCAGGATCAGCGTCGCGATCCGGCCCGGCGGCGTCATCGCCGCCTGCACCGCACGCGCGCCGTCACCCCCCACGTCCGCCGCGCTTTCCGATGTGTGAACCCAATGCGACATCGGCGCGGCGATCCCTGCGATATCCGCCGTCAGCGGCGCGTCGAGTTCGATATGGCTGGCGGCATGCTCACCGACAATGTTGACGATCCCGGATCCGGCCTTTTTCGCGTTGTGCAGGTTGGCCAGCCCGTTCGCGAGACCCGGGCCAAGATGCAGCAGGGTGCAGGCCGGTTTGCGGGCCATCCGGAAATACCCGTCCGCCGCTCCGGTCGCCACGCCTTCGAACAGGGCCAGGACCGACCGCATGCCCGGCACATGGTCGAGGGCGGCAACGAAGTGCATTTCCGAAGTTCCCGGATTCGAGAAACAGGTGTCGACACCGCTGGCGAGCAGCGTCCTGACCAGGCTTTCCGCCCCGTTCATGGTCCCTGCGCGCGTATCCTGATCCGTCATGGCTGCATCCTCCCTGTGATTCCGGCCAACCTATGCCGCTGGTTCGGCGGGATGCAATCGGGATTGCGGATGTTCCGCGCCGGGGCCACGGGGGTGGTTGCCGTTTCCCTTTCTATCTGAAACACTCTGCCGGTCAGGTATGCGGGAGACAGCCAGATGCAGTATCACAAACCGGAAAATTTCGAAGACGCCGTGGCCATCGCCGCGCAGGCGCAGGGGCTGACGCGGTTTCTCGCGGGGGGCACGGATGTGCTCGTGCAGCTGCGCGCGGATATCGCCGTTCCGGATACGCTGGTGGATGTGAAAGGCATCGGCGGGGTGAAGGACATCACCCGCGAATCCGATGGCGGCTGGCGCATCGGGATCGCGGTTTCCGGCGCGGAAATGACCGAACATCCCGATCTCGGGCGGGACTGGCCCGGCGTCGTCGAAGCGACCGACCTGATCGGGTCCACCCAGATCCAGGGCCGCGCCACGATGACCGGGAACCTCTGCAACGGGTCGCCGGCCGCGGATGCCGTGCCCGCCATGGTCGCGGTGGGAATGTCCGTCTCCGTGACCGGACCTGACGGCACCCGGCGCGTTCCCGTCGAAGAGATTCCCGCCGGTCCGGGCAGGACAAGCCTTGCCAAGGGCGAAATGATCTCGGCCCTGCATATCCCGCCGCGCGGCGCTGCGGGCGGCGACGCCTACCTGCGCTTCATTCCGCGCACAGAAATGGACATCGCGGTGGTCGGCTGCGCCGTGAACCTGCGCCTTGACGGCGATACCGTGGCCGAGGCGCGCGTCGCGCTCGGCGCGGTGGCACCGACGGTCCTGCTGGTCGCCGACGCCGCGGACGCGCTCGTCGGAACGACGCTGGACGACAAGGCGCTGGACGCATTGGCCGAGGCCGCATCCGCCGCCTGCAAACCGATCGACGACAAGCGCGGCACGGTCAAGTTTCGCACCCATGTGGCGGGCGTTCTGGCCCGGCGGGCCGCGAAGATCGCCTATGACCGCGCCCGCAGCACGAGGACGTGAAGACCATGAGCAAGATGCATATCACCACCACCGTCAACGGCGATGACGTGGAATTCCTCTGCGATCCGCGCGAAACCCTGCTGGACGTCCTGCGCGATCGCCTGGGGTTGACCGGCGCGAAGGAAGGCTGCGGCACCGGCGACTGCGGCGCCTGTTCCGTAACGCTGGACGGGCGCCTTGTCTGCTCCTGTCTCGTGCTGGGCGCCGAAGCCGAAGGCAAGCGGATCGGCACCATCGAAGGCATGGCCAAGGGCGAAGACCTGCATCCGCTTCAGAAGAAATTCATCGAACATGCCGCGCTGCAATGCGGCATCTGCACACCCGGCATTCTGGTCGCCACCGAGGCGCTCCTGAAGAAGAACCCGGACCCCAGCGAAACGGAAGTCCGGTATTGGCTGGCCGGAAACCTCTGCCGGTGTACCGGCTATGACAAGATCATCCGCGCCGTTCTGGAGACGGCCGCGGACATGCGGGAGGCATCGTGATGGCACTGGACTCTTTGAAATCCGAAGGTTTCAAACAGGTTGGCACCCGGCCCGACCGCCCGGACGGGTTCGACAAGGTGACGGGGCGCGCCAAATTCGGGGCAGATGCGACCGCGCCCGGCATGCTCCACGCCGCGATTGTCCGCAGCCCCCACGCCCATGCGCGGATCACGCGGATCGACACCAGCAAGGCCGAGGCGCTGACCGGCGTCAAGGGCGTCGTCACCCGCGCCGATTTCGCAACCGGCCTGAAAGGCGAGAACTGGAATATCCTGGAAAACGTCATGGCGGGCGATACCGCGCTCTATGACGGCCACGCGGTCGCCGCGGTCGCCGCGACAAGCCCGCTCATCGCCCGCGATGCGGCCAAGCTGATCGAGGTCGAATACGAGATCCTGCCCCATGTCACCGATGTCGACGAGGCAATGGCCGAAGGCGCGCCGGTGATCCGTGAAGGCGCCGCCGACAAGTCGGTGCCGCCGGGGCTGCACCCGAACGTCGTGCGCTATCACGAAAGCGGGCACGGCGACGTGGACAAGGGCTTTGCCGAGGCCGATCTGGTGATCGAAGACCATTTCAGGACCGAAGCCACCCATCAGGGATATATCGAACCGCACGCCTGCCTTGCCACGCTGGGCGGAGACGGCAAGGGTGAACTCTGGTGCTGCACGCAGGGGCATTGGAACGTGCAGAAGATCTGTTCCGCGCTCCTGGGGCTGGAGACCAGCCAGTTGCGGGTTACGGCATCGGAAATCGGCGGCGGTTTCGGCGGCAAGACGACCGTCTTCATCGAACCCGTCGCGCTGGCCCTGTCGCGCAAGACCAACAAGCCGGTCAAGCTGGTGATGTCCCGCTCCGAGGTGTTCCGGGCCACTGGGCCGACGTCGTCCACGTCCATGGACGTCAAGATCGGCATGAAGAAGGACGGCACGATCACTGCTGCGCAGGGCGTGTTCCGCCTGCAAGGTGGCGCATTTCCCGGTGCGCCCTGCGAATTCACCGCCATGTGCGCCTTTGCCCCCTATGCGCTGAAGAACGTGCACCAGGTCGGCTATGACGTGATTGCCAACCGTCCGAAACAGGCGGCCTACCGCGCGCCGGGGTCGCCCATGGCTGCCTTCGCGGTGGAATCGGTGATCGACGAACTGTGCGGGCAACTGGGGCTTGACCCGATCGAAACCCGTCTGAAGAACGCGTCAAAGAGGGGCACTAAGGCCAGCTTCGGCCCGACCTTCGACCAGATCGGGCTGGTGGAAACGCTGGAAGCAGCCAAGGCGCATCCGCATTATTCCGCCCCGCTCAAACCCGGCCAGGGGCGCGGTATTTCCTGTGGATTCTGGTTTAATCACGGCGGCGAAACCGCTGTTTCCCTTGCGCTTTCCGAAGATGGTACCGCACAGCTCGCAGTTGGTACGCCCGATATCGGCGGCAGCCGTGCGTCCATGGCGCTGATGGCCGCCGAGGAACTGGGCATTCCTTATGAAAACATCCGTGTCACCATCGCCGACACGGCGACGCTGGGCTATAACGAGGTCAGCCACGGCAGCCGCGTCACCTATGCCAGCGGTCTTGCCACCATCGAGGCGGCGCGGGACGCGGTGAAAAAGCTGTGCGCACGGGCGGCGGCGAAATGGGGCATCCCCGAGGATGCGGTGAAATGGGAGAACGGCTGCGCCGTGCCTTCAGGACCCAACGCGGGCGATTTCGACCCTTTGCCGATCGACCAGATCACCAAACGCATGGGCGCCACCGGCGGCCCGATCGTCGGCCATTTCGAAGCGACCCCCGAAGGCGCAGGCGTCAGCTTCGCCACCCATATCGTCGATGCCGAGGTCGATCCCGAAACCGGCAAGACCAGCGTCGTGCGATACACGGTGGTGCAGGATGCGGGCAAGGCGATCCACCCGACCTATGTGGAAGGCCAGTTCCAGGGCGGCGCGGCGCAGGGCATCGGCTGGGCGCTGAACGAGGAATATATCTACGGCGAAGATGGCCGCCTTCAGAACGCCGTGTTCCTCGACTACCGGATCCCGGTCGCCAGCGATCTGCCGATGATCGACACGGTGATCGTCGAAGTGCCCAATCCCGGCCACCCCTATGGCGTGCGCGGGGTCGGCGAAACCTCGATCTGCCCGCCGCTCGCCGCCATCGCCAACGCGGTCTCCGCCGCCGCCGGGGTGCGTCTGCACGAATTGCCGATGTCCCCGCCCCGGATTCTCACGGCGCTGGAAAAACAACGCGATGGTTGAGGTCAACCTCTGGTCCGGCCTGCGCGCCCTGGCCGACGGCAAGGACAAGGTCGAAGTCGAGGCAACAACGGTGGGCGAGGTCCTGGATGGACTCGTCAAGGCACATCCCGGCCTCAAGGACGCCATCGACGCCGGTGTGTCGGTGGCGGTCGACGGGCGGGTCATCGCCAGCAGCCTGACCGAACCGATACGACCGGACAGCGAAGTTTTCCTGATGCAGCGCCTGAAAGGCGGCTGATCCGTGACGGGCACGCCCGGCGTTTCGGGTGTCGCAATCGCTTAACATGTGACCTAACCTGCCGGGAAACCGCTTCTCGATCCAAGAAGGCTTCCCGGCGTGCGCTTCCGGACTTTTTCCAAACGATTGCTTGCCGACTGGATGGCGCAGACCCCGGTTCTGCGCTGCAGCATCTTCATGTGCGTATCGACGCTTGCCTTTGCAGTCATGCAAGTCTCGGTGCGGGCGGTCTCGGCCGAACTGCCGCCGTTTCAGATCGCCTTCTTCCGCAACCTGTTCGGCCTCGCCTTCCTCGTGCCGCTGCTGGTCGGACAGGGCTGGGCGCAGATGCGCACGCAACGGCTTGGCCTGCACGCGCTTCGCGGATTGGTGAACATCGGCGCCATGCTGATGTTCTTCACCGCCGTCGCGACGACGCCGCTTGCCAAGGTCACGGCGCTGAGCTTTACCGCGCCAGTCTTCGCCGCCGCCTTGTCGGTGCTGGTTCTCGGCGAAACTTTCCGGCTGCACCGCTGGACCGCGATCCTGTTCGGATTTCTCGGCATGCTGATCATTCTGCGGCCAGGTCTGGCGATCATCGAACCGGGCGCGTTTCTGGTGCTCGGCTCCGCCGTACTCTGGGCCGTGGCGATGATCATCATCAAGATCCTGTCGCGCACCGAAAGCAGCGTCGCCATCGTGGCCTGGATGGGCGTGTCCCTGTGCCTGTTCTCCATAGGCCCGGCGCTCATGGTCTGGCAGACGCCGTCCCCCACCGCATGGCTCTGGTTGGCGTTCATCGGTTTCACCGGGTCGGTGGCCCAGGTTTCCCTGAGCCAGGCGCTGAAGGAGACCGACCCGACGGCGGTGCTGCCCTTCGACTTTCTCAAACTGATCTGGACCGCGCTGCTCGCGGCGTGGCTGTTCGGCGAGATCCCCGACATCCACACCTGGATCGGGGCCGGGGTGATTTTCGGATCCGGCCTTTACATCGCGCGCCGCGAACGGCGCGCCGCGGCTCAGGCGAAAGCGTAGGCGCCGCCCTTTTCCAGCGCGCGGACGTAGCCGGAACGCGCGTGTATCGTCCGGACGAATTCCGCCAGTTTCGGATACGCCTCGCCCCTGCCCTGCCGCATCGCGACTTCGGCGGGAAAGCTCATCATGATGTCCACGGCGGACAGGTGATCCAGCACGAAATGGCCCGATGGGCGCAACGTCTTTTCCATATGCTCGAAATGGCTGCCAAGTTGCTGTTCGATCCGCGGCGCAAGCGGTGCGCCCGCCTCTCCGAGACGTCCCACGTAGAGCGCCAGCAGGATCGGCGCCATCGCCGAGCCTTCGGCGAAATGCATCAATTCGAGATGGGTGATCCAGTCGTCCGTGCCGGCTTCGGGGATCATCCCCGGCGCGTAAAGGGTGCAGAGATATTCGACGATGGCGCCGCTCTCCACGATCAGGCGGCCCTTGTCCTCGATCATCGGGGATTTTCCCAGCGGATGAACCTGCGTCAGTTCGGGCGGGGCGAGATAGGTCACGCTGTCACGCGCGTACCGCCGGATCACATAGTCCAGCCCCAGTTCCTCAAGAAGCCAGAGAACCCGCTGGGACCGGGAATTGTTCAGGTGATGCACGGTGATCATGGCCACTCTCCTTTGCCGACGATTGCGGGGACTGACGCCATCATCCTGCAATGGCCATCGTCAATGTGGAGTCGGGCGCTCGTTTTCCCTTGTCCCGCCCCGATCCGGGCGGCGAGGACGGACTTCCGGAACGGGAAGCCCCTCTGGCGCATGGCATTGCGCCGAAGGGGCTTCAATCCGGTTTCGAAATACGGACGGGGCAGCCGCGAACGGCGTTCCGTCCAAGCTGAGTCAATCGCCGGATGGCGCGGTGAAGACCGGCAGCGCCGCGGCCGCATTGCCCGGCGCCGTTCCACCCTGCATCGCCGCCTTCAGCACCGCCACCCGGTCGGACGATTGCCCGACCGCCGGAGCACCGCCATTGGCCAGCGAATCCAGCGCCAAGGTCATCCAGGCGCCTGCCTGCTGGGCGGTCGCCTTGGGCGTTCCGAACCCTTCGCGCATGTGGTGGCTGATCATTTCGCCGTAGCCTTCCTGCCCCGCGCCGGCCAGCAGAACCGCGGAGGCCAGGGCCATTTCCGCGTTATCCGTGCGATAGCCGACCCCGAGGCATACCTTGCCGCCGGAAACCAGTTGATCCATCGAACGCCCGGAGGAGTCCAGGAACCCTGACGCCTCGCTCACCACCTGTGCCGGGCTGGCGCTGTCCAGCGTCGCGACATAGGGGGCAACGGCCTGGGCAAGACCTTCGCATTGCTGGGTGATCTGGGCATCGGTCAGGTTCGGGATCGTCGACACGATGGAGGTGCTTTCCGCCATTGCATGGGTCCGCGCAAGGCAGAATTGCTCGTTCAGGGCAAATTCGGGGTCCGACATGCCGCCTGCCTTGCTGAGTCCGCCGTTGGCCGCTGTCAGGACGCTGATTTCATTGCAATGTTCGTTCACGGATTTCGCGACCTTTCCGAAGGTGAATTCCGGCAGGACGGCCGTTTCGGCGCGGGCCGTGACCGGTTCCGGCTGGACGGCGGCGGGCGCGGGCACCGTCACGGGCACCGGTCGCGGCGCGGGCACCGGGGCCGGAACAGGCGCCTGGACCGCGGCGGTCTGGTAGCTCGGCGTGGCGATTCCCAGCTGTTCGTTCCGGTAGGTTCTCAGCAGACCGTTGTAGCCCTGCGTCGCGACCACCTGATTGTAGGGCGGCACCGAGGAACTCGCCAGCGCCCGCTGATAGCTGCCCAGCAGGAATTCGCTCTCATGCGGATCGAGGTAGCCATCGGGCTGGAACCCCATTTCCGACTGATAGCGCGAGATTCCGGCCCGGCTCTTGCGACCGAGCGATCCGTCGACGGTGCCGACGTTGTAACCGAAATAGTTGAGCGCGGTCTGCACCTGGCGGTTTTCCGCCCGCTGGGCCGAAGACACCGAACTGGATCGCGTCGTGGTGGTGCGTTGCGTCGTGGTGCGCTGACGCTGCTTGTTCTTGTTCACTTCGTTGACAATGATGCCGCCGAGCAGCAATCCGCCCAGGAGCGCCGCGCCATCGTTAGCCTGGGCCCGCTGGACAGGCACCGCGATCAGGCTCGCGGCGACCAGTGTCGTGCAGAATTTTCGTGTAAACATGTTCAATACCTCACAGAAGAAACACGTTGCCGGACCGGAATGCGGCCCCGCAACCTTGTGTCACAGAACGACCAGCCTTCATTATAGCAGCCCAACAGCCCACAGTATACAAGTCAAGCCCGCAGGCCCGTTCCACCCCGCCCAAGTGGCCGGCATGGCGGAAATGTGAAGGCTCCGGCACGTGTGGGAATGCGTATTGGCCCTGCTCATTCCAGTGCGATCTTCAGCAGGTCCGCCGAATTGATATCCGGACGCGCCTGGTAGGCCGCCAGATCCAGCCAGAACCGGTCAAGCATCTCCAGGGTGGTGCCGCGGGCCGACAGCGAAAGTTCCTCGCGCAGAACCGTATAGGCAATTTCCCGGTCCGCGGCTTCGAGGTCGCCCGACAGGGTTTCCAGAGCGGCGCGGAAGGACAGCAGGAATGTCGACTGCACCTCGCGCAACGCGGCGATCTCAGCCACGTGCCCGGCGACCTGACGGCCATAGAAGGCGCTGTTGTTTCCGGCCCGCTGAAGGTCGATCAACATGCGGATATTGCTGGCCTTGCTGTCGATCCTTTCGGCGTTTTCGCGCAGCGAGTCCACGAAGACCGCTCCAGCCAGCAGGGTCGCCCGGGCCGATTGCTGCAGCGCGGTCTGGGCCTGTTCGCGGGATCGGCGCAGATCCAGTTTCAGCCCGTCCAGCGCCGCCTTGCGGCGCGGATCGACCTCCGCCTCGATCAGGCGGGTGATCTGCGCCACCGGGTCCTCCGCCTTCTGCGCGTCGCCATCGCCGCCCGCCAGCGCGATCCAGCGATCGCGAATGGCGCGCAGCCGCGCGTCCGAGGTGGCGATATGGCTGGCGATGACCAGCCGCACACCGAAAGTTTCCGACCGCAGCGGCGCGCCGGTCGCGGGATCGTAGGGCGGATATTCGGTGCGCTGGGCGCTGTACATCTGTTCCGCCGATGACAGCACCGATCCGCCGCGCGTCACGATCCCGCCCACCTGCCCGCCCATCCGGCCGATCGCGTTCAGGCGAAACGGTTCCAGCATGAGTTCTTCGGCGTTTCCGTAGACGTCGTAAAGCCCAAGCGGGTTCGGTTTGCGAACGGCCACCGGCCCGAGGCGACCGCGCGACGATCCCGGCGCCTGGAACAGCGCATAGTTCCTCGGGTCGCCGGTTCCGAAGAAGGTCAGGCCGAGGAACTCCGTCTCGTCGATCCGGGCGCCGCCGCGGGTTGCGTATTCCCATTCCGCCTCGGTCGGCAAACGCAGGAAACCGGCGGCGTCGCCCGCGCGGGGCAGCGCCTCCGGATGGGTCCGATAGAGCCATTCGGTATAGGTTTGCGCCAGGCCGACCGCGTCGAACCACCCGAGACCGCCCTGCGCCAGACGGTCCGTCCGGTCCGGCGGCGCACAATCGCCGTTCAAGGCTCGGAACTGGCCGCGGGTCAGTTCATAGCGGGCGATGAAATAGTGGGTGGTTCCCGGATCTGAATCGCTGAACGGTCCGCGCAGGAACGCGGGCAGGAAATAATCGGAATAGCCGGTCCGGTCGAGGGACTGACCCAGCCGCACCCGCCGGTCCGCCAGCGGATCGGACGCATCCACCGGCACGGTCACCTTCTGAAACGCCATCGCCGCGCCGCAGGGCATCGGCAGCATAAGGTCCGCCGGGGCGCTGTCATGGGCCGGGTCGGTCAGGTCCAGCGGCCATGGCTCTTCCTCGGCCCGCGCCGGATCAGGTGCCGCCTGAACGGTCAGGAAGGCAAGCAGGAGGAGGAGGCCGGGGCGAAAACCGGTCATGTTCCCTCTCTTAGCACACTGGCCGGGTCAAGACGCTGCACGGTCCATGCCGCGACGCCGGCGGCGCAAGCCACCAGCCCGAGAACCGCCGCGCAGATCGTCACGCCCTGCGGCAGGGTGATGATCGCCAGCGCGGCCCCCTCCGGAAACCCCTGGCCGAACAGGGTCGACGCGGCGCGGCCCGCGACCAGGTAGAGAAGAAATGACAGCGCCAGCCCCAGCACCGCCGTCAGCAGCGCCTGAACGATCGGGAACAACGCCAGCCGTGCCGCCGGAACGCCCAGCAGCGCGATACCGGCGAGCACCGTCTTCTTGCGGCCGACATCGGACCAGAACCCCAGCAGCAGCGCCGCCCCCAGCCCCAGCGCCGCCAGCGCCGCTGTCAGCCCCAGCGCCAGGTCGAGCTTGCGCCCGAGCCCAAGGAGCGATTCCACATCGCGGGTCCGGGCGGAGGTGGCGATGCCAAGCTGCCGTTCCAGCCGCGCCTGAAGGCCAGCAAGGTCCTCCAGCCGGTCGGCATAGACGCGCACGCCTTCATAGGACGGTATCCGGCTCGCCAGATCGCGCGCACCCTCGATCCCGTAATCCGGCAGGCTGTAGGATTCGTAGAAGGCTTCGATGAGATCGAGCATCGGATAGGGCGCCAGCACCGAACGGCCGGACACGGCCGTTTCCGGCAGGATCATCGCCACCGTCACCGGCAGAACCAGTTGCCGGGGCCGCCCCTCGGCCTGGCTGATCAGCTGCAGGCCGGTCCCGGTCTTGAGGTTCAGTTGCGCGGCGAGCTGGGCGCTGACCGCGACCTCGCCTTCGCCCAGAACCGCCCCCGCCGGCAAGGTCGGGTCCCCCTCGCCCGATGGCAGAATGAGCGCCGGGTGCATCCGCCGACCGTCCACGACGCGCACGTTCATATAGTCGAACTGGCCGCGCACCTTCGGCGTCATGAAGGCTATTTCAGACCAGTC
The DNA here is from genome assembly GCF_030164465.1 of Sedimentitalea xiamensis. GTDB lineage: Bacteria > Pseudomonadota > Alphaproteobacteria > Rhodobacterales > Rhodobacteraceae > Sedimentitalea > Sedimentitalea xiamensis. Next base: position 26,493 of record NZ_JASNJE010000032.1, on the reverse strand, counting down.
GCGCAGCGGCGCGAGATCGGCGTCCGTCAGCGACGCATTGCCTTGCGTGTCGATCTGGCGATTGGCCGGATCGGCGAGCATTTCCCCGATCAGGGCGGAATAGACCCCGTTCTTGACACCGAACAGCACCAGAAGCGGCACCAGAATCCCCACCATCACCGCCGTGTTGCAGAACAGGAAGAACCGATCGCGGATCAGGTCGCGCCAGGCCAGCCGGACGATCAGCATGGAACGGCCTCCGGGGAACTGGTGACGGCATTTCCGACGGTGCGCACCGACAGGCGCAGCCTGGGAATGTCGAACCGGGCGAGGCGCTCCACATCATGGGAGGACAGGATGACGCCACTGCCTTCCGACTTCGCGACATCCAAAAGGAGGTCAAGCACCGTATCGGCACTGTCGCTGTCCAGCGCGGCGGTCGGTTCGTCGGCGATCACGAAGGCCGGCCTGTGGGACAGCGCGCGTGCGATCGCCGTGCGCTGGCGCTGGCCGATGGACAGGGCGCCCGGACGAATCGCCGCCACATCCCGCAACCCGAGACGGTCGATCAGGGCATCGCACCTTGCCGCGTCGGTCCGTCCGTTCACCCGTTGCGGCAGGGCGATGTTCTCGGACACGGTCAGGAAAGGCATGAGCCCGCCGGTCTGGGGCACGAAGCCGAACAGCCGGCCCCGAGTCCGCGCAAGGTCGGCGCTGCGCGCGCCCCTGGACCAGAGGCCGGCCAGATCGACCCCGCCCTGCCCCTCCCAGCGATACCGCGTCCCGCCGCCTGGCGCCCGCAACAGGCCCAGCAATTCCAGCAGCAGGGTCTTTCCCGACCCGCTCGCCCCGGTAAGGGCCACGGTCTTCCCCGCCGCCAGCGAGAATTCGTCCACCCGCAACCGAAACGCCCGGTCGCCGTCGCGCAGGCTGATGTCACCGTCACGCAGGATCAGACCGTCCGTCATGGGCCTCTAGGGCAACACGTCAAAGGGCATCGCGAACACATATTCACCGTCCGGCGAGTCTTCGAACAACGGCGTCCAGACGTCGGGGTCCAACAGCCACTTGCGATATTGCACCAGTTTCTGCCGCATTCCGTCCAGAATCGCCCGCCGGTTCATGGCGCTTTGCGCCCAGCGGTCTTCGGTGGTCAGCATGAGCTGGCTTTCATAGGGCAGATCTTCGAGAAACTCGAGCGCGCCGCCCAGCGTATCGCTGTCGGTGCTGATCAACCGGTCCGGGTTCTGCGCCATGCGCGCCACCACATCGCGCACCTGGTTGAAGAAATTCGCCGCGTCCTCCGCGCCGCGGCTGCGTTCTCCCAGGTCGGAAAGTTCGGTCAGCAGGTCGGCCATCGTGGCCATTTCGTTCCTGGTCACGAGAAGCCGCGGTTCTATGGCCAGTTTTCCGGGGTCTTCCACCGCCTTTTCCGACACCCAGCCTTCGATGACATCCGGCGCCTGGGTGCCTTTCTTCTGGCCCAGATAGGCCAGTTTCAGCGCCAGCGAGAGGTTGACCAGTTCTGGGCCGGTTTCCTCGGGGCTCAGGAGCCTGGCTTCGTTGCGCGCCACGCGGATCACGTCGGTCACGGCGGACACCAGCCGCGTCACCGTGTCTTCCAGCGCCTGCGGCGTACCGTTCTCGATTTCATAATAGAACGAGTCGTTGTGAAACCGCGACAGGTCGCGATACTGACTCGCGGCATAGGCGTGCTGGGCCTCGCCGCCCGCCGGCGTTTGCAGGTGCAGCGTCATGATCGTGATGCCCTTGTCCTGGGCGTTGCGCTGAAGTTCCTTCGCGCCGATCTGGGATCGGGCGTTGGGGTCGCGCACATCCTTGGGGCCGGCATCGGTGATCAGGATCACGATCCGGGCGTCATAGGGATCCGTGCCTACGCCGGTCCAGTCGGTGAGATCGACCGCGTCCTCGACACCGGCGAGGCTGTCTTCGTTGAATCCCGGCGAATTGGCATCGGCGACCTGCGTGGCGGCGCGTATCGTGGCGATAACGGGCGTCTGGTCCTGACGCCTCTGAAGCGGCAGAAGCGTGCGGGTGCGGTATTCCAGAGCCGGGGCCGCATCGGTGCTGTCGCGAAACGCCACGACGCCGAAATGCACCTTGTCGCCGATCTCGCTGCCCCGCAGGTCGCCGACGATCCTTTCGACCGCCTTCTGCGTGCGCTGGATATAGGGATCCATCGACCTGGTGGTGTCGAAGACGAACACGATCCCGGCGTCGAACTCCGTATCCGAGGCCGGCCCGGTCGCGCCCTCTTCCCGCAGCGGGACCGATGCGACCTTCATCAGAAGGTTCTCTTCATAGTTCAGGGGGTGCAGATCCTGGGTGAAATCGAGGATCGGCATCAGGTAAAGCTGATCGACGATGTTCACGTATTCCGCCGGCTCGACGGCGACCACGCCCCGCTCCGGGGGCAGCGCATCGTTGGCGGCCTCGTTCAGCATCTGCGTCTGCAACTCGCGCAGGGCTTCGTGTTCCATCATCCCGCGCAACCGGTCTTCGCTGTCGAACAGGAACTGGCGGTTTCGTCCGGCGCTGTTGGTGAATGCGCCGATGATGTTCTGTTTCCACTGAACCACGTCTTCGGACGGCACCCACCCCACCGGGCCCGCGGACACCGAAGGCCCGACCTGATACCACCCCGGCTCCGCATCATAGACATAGAGCGGCTGAAACGCGGCGTAGCTTTGGCTGGCGCTTTCCCCCGGCGCAGTGTGTTGCATGGCGCCGGGGCGCGTCAGGACCCTTTGATAGACGGTCTCCCGGCCTTCCGCGAGCAGCGGCCGAATGATGCCTTCCGCCATCGCGCCGGTCGCGGACAGCACGCAGGCGATCAGCAGTCCGTAGCCAACGGACATTGCACGCGACGCAACCGACCGCGGGAAACCCCAATTACGGGCAATAGTCATTGTAGGCTCCCTTGTCCAAGGTTGCATCCGACCCGGCCAGCCGCAAGCAAGTCTGCGCCAGCCGCTCGTGCGCCTCACCCGACCCCGCCTGAGCCGCGCGAAAGTAGTATTCCGCAGCCTGTGCCGGATCGTCATCAAACCGCAAGCCGATCCCGGTTTCAATGGGATCGTGCAGGATCTCTTTGTCATAAAGCTTGCCGAACAGAAGGAGCGCTGCGCCGTCCTGTCCGGCGGCGGCGTCTTCCACCAGCCGCAAGACCGTGTCGGGCGACACATCGGCGCCGCAGGACCGGATCGCCTGTTCCGCATTCCCGAAGCCTCCGCCGATCGCCTGCAACGCAGACAGGCTGCAAGGGTTTTCCTGCGGCGGGTTTTCCGCCGTCCGCTCCGTATCACCCGGCCAGAAGATCCAAGCGGCAAGACCGGCGAGAAGCGCCAGCACCAAGACCAGGATCGGCAGGATCAGGCTGCCCGTCCTGGTCCCGGTATCGTCACCGGACAGGTCTTCGGGGATCGGCGCAGGACCCGGCGCGTCGGGGACCGGTTCGGTCCGGACCTTGCCGACAAACCGTTCGTTCTCGGCGGGTCTCCGTTCGCGCGCGACCGCCTGCAATCCTCCCAGAACCGCCGCCCCGGCGCGCGGCGGCACCGTGTCGGGCCAGCTGACATCGAATCCCCGGTCGCCGACGACCAACCGCAGCGGTGCGTATTCCTGCAACTTGTTGACGATTTCCGGGCCGATACGCAAACGGTCCCCCCCTTTTCCACGTTGCACGTCATAGGGGCCGAAATCCACCCGTTCCGATTGCCAGTTGGCGTCACCGATCCCGATCTGTGCGCCCGGCGCGTCCGACGACGCCAACCAGCGTTCGGTGTAGGCGTCAAAGACCGCCACCGTTGTCGCGCCCTCGGGAAGGCTGCCCGCGGGAAGTTGAAGAAACGCATACCCGCCTGCGCGTTCCTGCGGATCGGGATGGACGGTCAGGGTCATGCCGCGGCGCGACCCGACAGCGCGTTCAGCAGGTCGCCCAGACGCAGGTTCTGTTCGATGTTGATTTCGCCGTTCTCGCCATCCTTGGCGTTGGCGACGAACACCGCGTCCAGCGCAAAGACCCAATCGGTCCAGACCGTCTCTGCGATGGCCAGGGGTTGCGGGGGCAGATCGTCCACCGTATCGGCAGCGGCGGGCGCATCGAAGATCGCGCGCGACGTGCCGTCCGGCATCTGCACATGGGGACGCTTGCCTGCCGGGATGTCGAGCATCCCGAGGGTGGATACGAACGCGTTGATCGCCTCGGCGCCGACGATCGACGCGGGCTGGGCCTGTTTTTCGACATTCAGACCGAAATTGATCTCTTCCAGCTGCGCCGCCGTCCTGTGCCCCAGCCCCGTGCGCCGCGCCGCGTGGATCAGTTCGGTCACCAGGTCCCCGGTCGCGCTATCGCCCATGCCATAGGCCCTGCGCCGCGCCGGATCGTCACGGAACCGTTTCAGCCGGTCGATCCAGATCTCGATGGCGGTTTCCGCCTGGAACTGTTCCAGCGTCATGGTGCGGATATCCGACGCCGCAGCGACAGGCACGACAGGGCGGTCCGGCCGCGCGGGACGGCCCGGACGTTGCAACGCGGGCGCTCCGGGCGCGGAGGCGTCGCCTGTCCCTCCGGCGGCGCTGACGGCGCTGGTGATCCGGACTGAACTGGGCACGCGGGCAATGCGGCCCTCGATCTCGTCCTGATCCACCATCAGGGACGACAGCACCGCCCCGAAGCGATGCCGCGCCAGCGCCTGTTCCAGGTCGTCGATAACCCTTGTCACCGCCTCGCGCTTTTCGGCGATGCGGGTTTCGACGTCGTCGGAAACGTGAAATGGACTGATCGCCTGTTTCAGCTCCGCCCGCGCCTGATCCAGTTGCAACCGGATCTGTCTGAGCTTGCTATCGGGTTTGCAAACCTTATCGAGCGCCGACGTCAGGTAGCTCACGCCGCCGTCATTCAGCGCAAGCGCGGCGTCCCAGGCGGCGCCGGGATCGGCGAAGTGCCGTTGCACGGCAGGAGCCGCAAGACAGCCCAACCGAAGTTCGGTCATCCTCGCCTGCTTGTCCGGACGAATTCGAACTTCGCGCCTGTCCGGCCCGTAGTCCATCAGCCCTTCGACATAGAAGTTCGGGTTGCGCAGCCAGAAACAGTTGGTGAACGGCTGCCCCGGCACCCAGTTGTTCACCCAATCGTCGCTGCCCCGGCCGAACTTTTCCAAAAGCGAGGCGGCCATGCGCCGTTCGAACCGGGTTTCATCCCCGCCCTGCGCCGCCGAATCCGCCAGATGCTTGTCGAACTTGGTCAGGACCATGAAGAGTGCGCAATCGGTCCGCGCCCGCTGTTCCGGCGTCGCGCCGTGCGTCGTCGCGATCCAGTTCTGTACCAGACCTGGCAGGTCCACGGTTTCCATGTTGCTGTCGGGAATGCAAAGCAGCATGGAGGTGATTTCCTGGTTCTGCACATAGCGGTCGAACAGATAGGCGACCTTGCCGCGCAACAAGAGGTCCGGCAGGATCGCGTCCCCGCCGTCGGCAAGGGATTTGGCAAGATCCTGTTCGAACCTGTTTCGCGCGCCGGGGAAATCCAAGAGATCGGTCGCCGCGAACATGGGCGACGGCAGTGCTTTCATGGGCAGAACCAGTTCGGCCGCCAGGGCGCACACCACCGACCGTTCCATCCGCGCCGATCGCCCGTCGGCCGTGACCAGTGCCAGCGGCGCGCCATCCGCGCCGCCGCTCAGGGTCTTTACGTCGATGATCGAGGTTCCCCGCGGAACCAGCGCGTCTAGCCCCGCGAACACCTCTTCGGGATGGCCCAGCCGGTCCAGCGCCTCTGCGAGTCGGACGTAGAGATCGCAGAACGCCGGATGCCGCCCCCAGAGGATCGCGAAGAACGCGGCACGGTCCGCAAGGCTCAGCCCCGGAGCAATCGCGGCCGCGTCCTCCCAGAAAGGACGCAGGGCGACCGCATAGGATTCGCGTCCGAAGGCGGATTCGAAATACGCGCCGATCTCGTGCACGTCATCGGGATCAAGCCCCGGTCTGGCCGGACCGGACAGGGATTTGAACGCGTCCAGATGGGCCGCGATCTCGGATGCCTCGGGGCTGGGTTCCGACCGGTCGCCATCCATGAAGAAGCTGTTGACCAGCGTGCGGATGATATCCGCCTCGCTCAGCAAGGTCAGGCGCACCGGATGGCCGTCCGGCGTCGGATGCCGTTCCATCGTGAACCGGGTCACGAGCCCGGTGCTTTCGCCTTCTCCTTCGGGGTTGATCTCGCGGATATAGTCCAGGGTGCCGCCCGGTCCGTTGAAACCGGCGATCAGAGGGCCGGAGTCCGGTCGCGCAAGAACCGACACCAGAAACGACTTGCCCGCCTGGCTTGGACCGAACACGCTGACCGACATGCGCGACTGCGCCGCCCGCGCGAGCCGCCGGGCACGGCGCGCGCCGCGCCGCATCATCTGGACCAGCGACTTGCTTTCCGACCCGACCAGATCGGCGTTCTCCGGATCCTCGATCCAGGCCAGCGCCTGCCGTGTCAGATCCGCGAACTCCGTGCAGTCCTCTGTCAACTTCTCCTGTTCCCGACCCGTCATGTTGACCTCCTCCTTCACAGCCGGAACAGTCCGGTATCGATCCAGTATTCATCCTGAAAGCCCAGCGTATGCAGACGCAGGTCGACCTCGCCCGGTTTCATCGCCGTGCCTTCCCGGTCTTCGAGTTCGGTCACGGCGAAGGCTTCGCGCATGGCTTCGCGGCGCAGCGCGGTTTCGCTGGTTTCCCGGTCCGGGTCGCCGTCGAACTCGGTCCGCTCGAAAGTGACTTTCAGCGGCGCACGCGACTGCGCGGACTGGGACGCGAAATCCAGCCGGTAGAGCGGCGTCGTCGTCCAGCGCTCCAGCCGAAGCTGGCGCGAGCCTAGGTAGACCGGCGCATACATCGTGATCTCCGCGATCAGGTCGTTTTCGGTCTTGCGCGCGTCCAGATCGACATCCGCGAACAGCAGGCGGGCCTGCATGATCTGGCCGGATGTGTCCATCTCGCCGATATAACGGGCGGTGGACTGCATCCGGAAGGCGCTCGTCTGCACCTTGAAGTTGGGGATCCGGCTTTCGGACAGGGCGATCAGCATCCCGCCGACGGCGACGGTGGACTTCGGGTCGCCGATGCGCTGCGTGACCGGATCGCGGAACGGATACCAGCGTCCGGTCTTGTAGCTGTGCATGGAAATCAGCCGATGCGGCGGCACCACGAGCATTTCCTCGAGAATGGCGCGCACCGCGGGCAGCCGCGACGGGCGGCCGGTCAGCAGCACCACATCCACCCCGAGATGCGCAACCACCTCCGCAAGGTTGCTCAGCGCCTTCTGGAACACTTCGCGCGCGATCGCGTCCACATCCTCGCGGCTGAAGGTCAGGTCCACGTCGCGGAACCTGAAATCCGCGGCACCCAGGTCGCGGGCCGCGTCCTCGATATAGGCGACCAGAGCATCGGGAACCGGCGTCCCGGCCCCCGGTTCTTCCGTCAGGGGCAGCACATCGCTTACCGGCAGGGTGAGCGGCTGGAACTCGCCGGCGGTTTCGCAGGCTTTCAGGATCGCGACAGACAGCGGCATCAGGACTCGCAGCGCGAATTGCCTCCGTTTCTGCACGCTTTGCTGATCCAGGCCGCCAATGTCGCCGGCAAAGAGTTCGCGCAGCTTTTCACCGACGAACCGCCCGCCCGCCGCTTCGATCGCCGATTGCAGGCCGGGCAGGATCACCGCCGCGATGATCCGTTGCAGCATGTCGTCGCCCGCCACCCGGAACCCTTCGCGGAAGGTCTGCCGCGGATGCAGCATCCGCCCCGCTTCGCCCCAATAGGTCGTCACCATCAGGTCGGTGGTGCCGCCGCCGATGTCGATACAGGCGAGCCGCAGGGACGGAGTCCGCGGTTGGCCCGGCTCCATCGCCCTCGGCTTTCCCTTGAGCGTCAGGAACCGGTCGATCCGTCCATCGAATTTCTGCGTCAGTTCGGAATAGAGATAGACGAGTTGTGTCGCGCTCGCCTCGTCCCATTCGACGACCAGTTCCGGCATCCGCGAAATGCTGCTTTCCCCGTCCTTCAACCCCATCATCGCCCAGACCAGCGCCAGGGCACCCTTGGCCTTGGACCGGATGATCGCCTGTTCCTGCGCCGTGGTCGCCGTCGGCAGGGTCAGGATGATCCGGTCCAGCCGGCGCGGCAGTTCCGATTGCGGACGGCGCGCCCGCGAGGCTGGCGCGTTCACCTGGATCAGGGCGTGGGCGATGGTTTCCGCCAGCATGAACCCGAAGAGCGACGCCCGCGAGAACCGGGGCCGGATCGCGGGCGACCTGGATGTCTTTCCGCGCGGGCGCAGCCGGGCCTTTTCGTCCGCCTCGATCTGTTCGATCACATCCCCGGCTTCGTTCAGGTGGCGCATGGCCGCGCGCAGCGACTTGGGAAGCGTATTCGGATCGGTATGATGGTGGAAACGCCAGTCCTGCGGCACCGGCTTGTCGTCCCAGAGATACCGTTTCGGGCTCGACAGGCCGGACGCGGTTTCCGTTCCTTCTTCGGAGGCCACGAGCCGCAACGCCTCGGGTCCGATGCGCACGAAGCTGGGCCACAGGAACGCGTTGCGGCGTCCGGACCGGCTGGCGTAGCGTTCATCGCCCATCCGGTGTTCCGAAAATTCGACCCGGCTTTCGAACAGGCCGGAATAGTGCAGTTCCGGCCGAGACAGATCGCGCACTTCCAGCGGGAACGACCTGGCCAGGTCCAGCCGGGCCTCGCCTGGAAACCGTTCGATCAGTATGCCGCAGGTGCGGGAATTCCCCACGTCCAGAACCAGTTCGACCTCGACCGGCGCGACGCTGTCACGGGAACTGACCGTATTGGCGAACCGCAGTTTCGGCACTTTCACGGCGTGATCGATCAATCGCAGATAGGCCAGGTAGCGCGCCCAATGTTCGAAACGATGCGGCAGGTCGTCCTTCGAAATCCGCCGCCCCGGACGTTCCGCGCGCTTGTAGGCCATGAACGTGTCCTCAAGCCAGTCGGACACCCATTTCTGCAGGTCCAGCATTTCGCCATGGCTGTCCGGTTCCAGCCGGCGCAGGAACCAATCCATGCGGGCAGGATCGGAAACGAACCTGAAATCACGGGATTTCTCCGCGTCGGAGCGGTCCGGGGAAACATATTGGAACCCTTGGTCCGCATCGATCAGCGCGGTGTCGATCGCGAGTTGCACACGATGCGTGTGCCCCGTCGCCGGATCCGGTTCCTCAAGCTCGACCGTGCGTATCCGTGCCCAGCTGGACGGGCCCGGATCGAACCGCTCCTCGCCCCCGGCGCCGCGGTCGGTCTTGATGCGCAGAACCGGCACCGGCATCCACTTTGACAGGAACGGTTCCAGCGCCGCGACCGGCCGCACCGAATATTCGTCGTCGTCGGGATGGGCGGCGTCTTCGATCGCTGCGTCCAGTTCGGCATTCCCGGTCAGAGGGACCAGCGCCCATTCGTCCGCATTTTCGGTGCCGCCGATCACCCGCTCGACAAACCGGGCGTTCTTCAGGTCCAGCGCGTCCAATCGAAACCCGAAATCGAGAATCTGCGTGCCGGAATACGGGACCAGCGTCACGTCATCCCGCCAGTCGACCAATTGCGCCAGATGTTGCGAGTTCTGCATGATGCCTACCTTGAAATGCTTATGTTCAACGTCCACTCGGGGGACTTGTCGTCGACCTTACCAGAATATGTCAGGTCGCGCCCATCCTGTCTGAGGACGTGCAGCGTCACCGGCTTTTCGCCGGTGGTTCGGTTGCTCTTGAGATTGACCCGGACGGTGTAGACGCCCGGCACCGGATCGTCGAACACGATGTTTTCAACCGGATCCGATATCGCCCGGGCACGGACCACGTTGGCGTCCAGATCGAAGCCGCCGCCGCAATCGCTGCGGTTCAGGTAGGAAATGACCTGCCCTGTCGGACAGGTCACGGACAGGTCGATGTCGTCCGTCGTGCCCCAGGACAGGGCAAAATTCAGCGCGCCGCGCCGGGATCCGCGTTCGACGATCTGGCGGCTCACGTCTTCGGGGCTTCGCTCGGTCTTGTCGTCCGGGGCAGGTTCCGGCGTCGGCGGCGGTTCCGGAAGGATCGGCAGGCCGCCGCCCTGCTGCGGCGTTTCCGCCGCGGGCGATATGGGAATGACCGGCTGGCAGTTGCGGTCCAGCAGCGCGATTTCCCGTTTCAGAGCCGCGATTTCATCCTCTATCACCTTGATCTCGCCGGGAACGGCCGAAATCTGCGGATCCGGACCCGGACAGGTTCCGAAACGACCGGGGTTGACGTCGCAAGGCGCAATCAAGAGGTACAGGATGGCGGCCAGCAACGCCGCCAGAAGCAGCCAGCCCGGCAGGAGCAGCCAGGTCCAGTTCACGGCGGTCCTCTCTGCCGCCGGCCCCGCCGCCACATCCGGCGAGACACGGCTTTCGGGTCGTGGCACCATCGCCGTCAGGACTCCGCGAACGGAATCCCGCCGATCGCGCAGCCACGCCCAATGCACCAGCACCGGCCGCAACACGCCGCCATCGTCCGGAATCGCGAAGATCATCGTCTCGTCGGGAATTTCGACGGCATTGCTCAGGGCTTCGGACAGGCGCTGGTCCTGGGGGTCAGCGCTGTCGGCGAGCCTGTCCGATTCCATCCGGATCGCCGCGACCATGGCGCCGATCCTGTCGCGCAGCACCGATTGCTGTTCCGGCGCCACATCCGGAAACCGGATGGCTTGTCCGGCAAACGGCGCATACCAGTCGATCTTGTCCCCGTGCTCCGTCGCGACGGGTTCCGCGAACAGGCGGGCATGATCCTCGCCAAGCCGGCTGCGAAGCGTTCCCGTGATCAGTTCGAACGACCTTTGCGCCGCCGTTCCCAGCGGTTGCAATCCTTCGGTGGAGGTCGCGACGAGGAAGGCTTCGAACATCCCGCGCCCCTAATCCGGCGCCGCCGGAACGGCCTCTGCCCGCGTCACCACCGGCGCGCAGGCTTCGGTTTCGACCGTCGGCGCGGCGGGCGTCCCTTCGAGAAAGGCCATCATGTCGGCCGCCGACAAGGCAAAGCCACGGTTCTGCAACCGACCCTTGCGCACGAAACTGTTCACGCCGATCAGACGCCCGCACATGTCCACCAGCGGACCGCCGGAATTGCCGCCGGACAATGCGGCGGAATGCATGATGGCGCGGGTGTTCGGACCCATCTGCTGCTCCGTGTTGACGATGCCGTCAGTGACCGTGAGGCCTGGCACCGCACTCCCGTCGCCCGATAGCAGCGCCTTGTAGTTGACGTCGGTTGCCAGCACATCGCCGGGGTATCCCGCCGCCACCACGTTGGTGAGCCTGAGCGATTGGGCCGGGACATGAACCGGAAAGGCCGGACCCTCCGCCGCATCGACCTGCAGCAACGCGAAATCCGCGCCGGTTTCCAGCAACGGCCCGGTCGCCTTCAATACACGCGCCACCTGCGGAGCGGTCAAACTGCCCCCCGCGACCAGAATTCGCCCGCCTTCGACCATTGCCGGTTCGATCACGTGCTGGTTGGTCAGAAAAAGTCCAGGCCCGATGGCAAGCCCGGATCCGGTCGTTACCTTGCCGGCACCGGGATTCGCAAGCACAAGAACCGTGCGGGCTTCGATCATGTCCAGCAGGCTTTCCCCGGCCCCTTCAGATCCTCCCGGAACCAGCACGCGGGCCGGATTGCTGGGCAGAACCGCGTCCGGCGCCGCGTTGGCCACGCTCGGTAGGGCGGTCCCCACCGGCGGGGGCGTCAGGCCTTCGGGCGTCAGGCCGCCGGGCAGGACCAGAATGCCGTCGGGACGGCAGACCGCACCCTGCAGCGCCGTTTGCAAGCCCGCCTGACGGGCGCGCAGGCTGTCGTTCAGTTCGCGGGCGGCGGCGAGGGTTGCAGCGTCGGAAATCGCCGGAGGCGTATCCGCGCGCGGTAACAGACGCGATCCCGGCGTCAGCAACCAGGCGAGAACCGCAGCCGCCAGCAACAGCAGGACCAGAAGCGGCACCCAGGCAAGCGGCGAAACCGCGGCGCGGCGATCCTGCGCGGTCGCGATCGGCGGCTCAGGCGCCGCCCGTTGGGCCGGTGCCGGCGCGTCTGGCCCGGCCGCGAGCGGCGCCGCCGCCGCTGGAGCCTGCTTTCCCGTCTGCGCCAGCGACAGGTAGCGCCCAAGCGTGGTTTCGAAATGCGCCGGACGGCTGGCGACGCTCGCCCCGCCGCCACCGGGCAGCAAGCCCCAGTTCACGATGACCGGACGGTCGCCCACCAGAAGCACGTCGTTCTGCCCATAGACGCTAAGCGCGCCGAAGGCGAGAGCCGCGCTGTCCGCCTGCTCTGTCAGCGCCCGAAGCGGGCGCAGATGATCGGCCAGATAGGTCTCCGCCCGCTCCCGTTCCGCCCTGGACGCGGCGGACAACGGGCGCGGCTCTCCCGGCAGAGCCGTATACCAGGACACCGTGGGCGGGGCCGCGTCGTTTCCGCGACTGATCAACGGCTCTGCGAACAGGGCCGCGACCTCCGGTCCGGCCCTTTCGGTCAAGAGGTCCTGAAGGATCTCATGGCTCTCCAGCACTGCGCCTCTGCCCGAGTCCACGAAATCTTCGGGCGCCACACGTATCTTGCCAAGAAAGTTGTCTGCCATCGCCGCTATCTCCTGGCCCGGCGCAACGTGGCTGCGCCCCGGCCATTGGTTTCCGGTTGGTGAGTGTCACAGTTCGCGTTTCCGCGCGCATCCAGCTTGCAGGTCACATCCCGGCGAAAGATCGAAGAACCGTTGTCGCATTGCAGGTTTCCGGGTTCCCGCATCGTCAGTGTGCCGTTGCCGCGCATCCGCCCCTTGAGCGTACCATCGCAGCGCACGCCGTCGGTAGAGCGCATCTGTTCGGTTCCGTTTCCGTTGGCGTCAAAGCAGATGCGCCAGTATCGGAACCGGGTGATGCGGCCGGTGTTGATGTCGCGCACCGAATAGTTCGACGACAGTTCCCAGCAGCCTTCCATCACGGAAATATCCGCGTTGTCAAAGGCATCCGGAGCAAGCCCGCTCGGCGTGACCGGTTTTGCCGGCGGCGGAGGCGGCGGTTCCGGCGGAACGGCCTCGCATTGCAGAGCGCCTATCCGGGATTCCAGCATGCCGACCCGAATGGCGAGATCGTCATTCGCCTGATCCATCAGCGCAAGGTCGGACCGCAACCGGATCGCTGCGGCAGGCTCGCAGAAACTGATAGCCCGCCCGGCAAATGGCAGGCGTATGCCGCAGGACTGCAAGACCAGAAATGCCGATGCACCGATCAGGAGAACCAGCGCCACGGCCATCAGGATCACGAATCCGCGCATGGCACCTTTACAATCACGTTGCCCGTCTCCCGTGTCGCCACACTCGGGGTATTCGAGCCCGGCCCGGACCTTTCGCCGCGAGATATCGAGCAATGCCCCGTTTTCAACAGCTTGACCCTAAGTCCGGCCGGATTGGCCTGCAAGGGAAGACTTCGCGGCAGCGGCGACAGGCGGCCGGTGGCGCCGCGCGAATGCCGCATCGCCGGTCCGTCGGCAACCGGGCGGCCGGGCTGAAGCCGCATCTTGATTTCCATGATGGCGCCGGCGGCACCACCCCCGTTTGCGCCTGGTCGAATGGGCAAGCCGCCCGACACCGGTTCAACCGCTCCGCCCCCTGCCCGGCGCAGACCGGCAGCACGGTTGGCCCGACGGACGCCGCCGGTAAATGGGAGACGGCGTCCTTGACAGGGCTCGGTTCAGACAGGCCGTTCCGATCTGCGGAATGGAACAGCGCGGCACCCAGGTCCTCGGGTCAAGCCGCGTTCCCACGGGACAAGGGCGGCACGGGTTTCGTCGCATCGTCTGACGCGTCCCCGGATGCGGTGGCCTGTCCGTCCTCGATGAAATCGGCCATGTCCGGGCTGTAGAACCTGTGGCAGGCCCGTCCCGCCCGCTTGGACGCATAGAGCGCGACATCGGCCTTTTGCAGAAGATCCGCCGGGTCGTGAACCGTGGCGGTTTCCTTCAGAACGATGCCGATGCTGCCGGAGATCCGGCAGACCTGGCCTTCGAAAGGAACCGGCTCTTCCAGGCGTCGGATGAGCCGGCGCGCAATGCGGGCGAGTTTCTTCCGGTCGGTCAGGCGCATGAAGATCAGAACGAATTCATCACCGCCGACACGGGCCACCATGTCGTCGTCTCTGGTTTCCTCGACCATGATCCGGGCTGCTTGCTGCAATACGTGATCGCCCGCCGCGTGCCCGAGCGTATCGTTGACGGCCTTGAAGAAATCCAGGTCCAGATGCATCATCGCGAAGGGTTCGGCGCTGGCGGACACGCGGGCCAGCACGTGATCCATGGCCCGCCGGTTCTTGAGGCCGGTCAGCGTGTCGGTGAACGCCTGTTCCTCGGCGGCGATCTTGGCCCCCTGCAGACGCAGATTGAGCTTGCGGGATGCTTCCATCGCCGCGGATTTCGCCTCCACCAGATACAAGAGTTCGATGGTGAGATCGGTTGCCGAGAAATCCGCGCTGGTCAGCGCATAGTCCCTGACCGCGTCCAGAACCGATATCCCGAAGGACAGGTTGACGATGGCGCCCCCATTGTCCGGCAAGGGAACGACCACGCCTTTCAGCGACGTGCGCGGTCTGTCCCGAAACTGGAGATGCAGTTTGGCGCCCGAGGTCGCCAGCAGCCCGGCCATGTTCGCGACCGCGCGAGGACGGCTGAGTTCGAACAATTGGAGAAACCGCCGGCCTTCCATGGGCGTGCCGGCACGAAGCTTTTGCAATGTCGGACCCACCCTGACGATATGCCCGGTGGAATCCAGCAGGACGAACATCGGGCACAGAGCCTGAAGCGCGTCGGCCAATTGGTTCCGATCGATCATCCAGCGCGTGCTCCGAGGTCAAAGCTGCGTCCCGCCGCGAACGCCTTTTCGATCAGGGTGATGCCGATCACGTCGCGGCCTCCCGCTTGGTCCGTCTTGTTCAACATCACGAGCGCGCCGTAGTCATCGGCCATGGCGCGCAGCAACCCGACCATCACGCTGCCGAAACCGGGAAGACCCGGATGGCAGGTCAGGCTGAACTGGCCTGCGGTGTGTTCGCGCAACTCCAATGTCGGCAGATCAAGATCGGACACGGCCAGGCGCGCGCGGTCCGGCAGGTCGTCGAGAGAATAGAGAAACTCCACATATGTCACCCCCCCGAACCGCAGTAATCGCCGCAGAGATTCGACTTTCGGATTGGAAACCAGAAAGGTCCCGATGTCTTCGAGAACTTCGTCCAGCGGACGCCCCAATTCCGTGCTCATCGCATCCAGAACCCGGATCGAATCCGCTTCGTCATAGACCAACATCGCCTCGAAATCGGAAAATCCGAGGCCCGCGGATTCGGTTACGCGAATCCACCTGTCCGTTCCGTAGGTCGTGCTGAAAAACGACTGGATCGCCTTGTTGATCAGACCGTGCATTTCAGTCCCCCTGGTTGATGGGGCGATGATTGCGTCCAGGTCTTAAGAAACGCCCTACATATCAAATGCGAGACAGTTTTGCGCCGCTCAAGGCCGCGTCACGGCAGCGGCGCAAGGGTCGCGCCGTTCAGGAAGAGCGCGTTCGCTCCGCTTGGCCGGATGTCGAATGCGCCATCCAGAAGGTCGGCGATGTCGGACGCCGTCAGGTCAGGCCACGTATCGGAGCCGGGATCGAACAATCCCCGCACTATCACTTCACCGTCTCGCCAAAGCACATAATTGGCGCGGACAGAACCGTTCGGATCCAGGAACACGACAATCGCCTGATCGGTCACGGGAACTGCCGGCACGAACGCCCCTTTCACCAGAACGCATCCGGCACGGCCATCCGGCAGCGTCTCCGTGCAGCCTTTCAGCCAGGAGTCCAGCAGATACATCGGAACCGACTGCAGTCTTTCGACCGAAATGCCGGCATCCTCGGGTCTCACCGGCATCATCGAAAACAATTCGCCCGCCCGTTCCGGTGCCATCTGCCGCAACAGCGACTGTTCGAAACCGTAACGGTTGATTTCGCCGCGCACTGCCACGATCCGGGCCACGATCGCGTCATGGTCGGGTCGTTGCGTCATGGCTTCGAGCCGCTGCAATCCATCCTGTCCGGCGCGCCCCCAGCCATGTTCCATCTGCCAGAGCGCCAATTGATCCAGAGTGCTGCGCCCGGTTTCGAACCGTGAAATCTGGCTGTTCACCGACAGGCGGTCGACGTTCAGAATCGGGGTCATCCATGCCACGCAAACAGCCATGACCGCGATGGCCATGACCACGTTGACGCCCCTGATGCGCGCCATCCATCCACGCCCCTTCACGACAGAGGCGGCGTAGCCCAGCCCATAGATCAGAAGGAACAGCGCGACCGTCACGGCCAGAATCCTGTCCGGCGTCCAGCCGTATTGCTGCACTCGCAGAACGACCGCCCAGACCGCCAGAACGCCCAACGCCGGCGACAGGAGCGCCAGCCCGCGTGTCGCAGCCCGGATGCCGGCGGTGCGCACCGCGGATTCGTCGCCGCGGTCCAGGGCGGTGCTGATCAGGGTGATCGCGGCGACGGCCGCGCCCAAAAGAATGCTGGCGGCGGACAGTTCTCCGAACAGATGTGTCAACCCGCGGACGGGAACCGCGACGAGAAAAACCAGAACCACCACCAGCATGACCGGCACCAGAAGGCGCAGCAATCGCAGCATCGGATAGGGCGAGATCGTATCCCGGAGTTCGTAGATCACGGCCAGACCCAGCCCGAGCACCGCTCCGCTGATCCCGAACCTGGCCCAGTCCGTTCGCAGCAGGATGTCAACCACGGTGACATCCACAAGGCCCAGCAGGGCGTTGCTGAGAAACGCAACCAGCCAGAATACGGCCACGAACCCCCAGGCCAGAATATATCGCACCGTCATCGTCCAGGCTGCATCGAACAGGCGCGCATAGGCCAACCCGGCCGTGCGATCGCTCAGCCAGACCAGCAGGAACGGCGTGAAGAACAGCACCAGGACCGCCGCCACCGACAGCATCACCGGATCGTCCAGAAGATCCGTCGCCACCAGTTCGCGCAAACCCGCGACACTGACCAGAGCCGCCAGGCCAATCGCCGGAAACAGGGCGCCCATCAGGGCGCGCGGGATGCTGACCGGCCCGGCAAGCGCCAGCGAAATAGACCCAAAGGTGGCCGCGAAGCTGAAAAGGGCCAGGTAAATGGCGGGGGACAGCGTCTCACCGTCCGATTGTCCACCCAGCGCCCAGAGCGCGAGGCCGACCATGCCGCCCAGGACGACCATTACGGCGCGATGCGCCGCGACCTCAAGATCGGTGCCCTGTGCCATCCGGATCTCCCCTCGGTTCGGACTGCGATCACCCTATAGAGCGTCATTCCGACAGGCCAGAGCCGAAGCGGAACGACCGATCCCGTCGGTCCGTTTCAATCGATCCGGTTTCACGCGGTTCAAGCGCGCCAGACCGTTGCGGTGTCCGGCTGCGCCAATGGTCCGCTTTTCGCCGCATCGGCGAAGTCGCCTTGTCAGATCGAAAACAGCGCCAGGCTTCCCGGATCGCGCAGGGCGAGCAGCCGCCGCGCCGCATGGGTTGCAAATTTCTGCACCATGACCTTTCGGCGGGCTGCGGGCAGACGGATCTCGGCCGGCATCCGGATGATTTCGGCGTCATAGGCATCCGCGATCATGAGCCCCGAGTCCGGCGGAAGCATGTCTGTCGGGAAATCCTGGTCAACCGCCCAGAAGTAACGGTCGCACCATTCCAGGTAGCCCTGCCACTTGCCGTCGGACTGAAAGTCCGCCCGGCTCGATTTGCATTCGACGATCCAGATTTCCCCTTTCGGCCCGAGGCCCATCACGTCGACGCGCAACCCCCGTGCCGGAACCAGTTCCTCGACCGGCGCGAACCCGTGCCCCGCCAGGCATCGGCACACGCCCCGCGCGAGGATCTGTCCCGGTCTGACATCTGGATCGATCATGTCCGCAAGCATGAACAATCCGTGAACATCATGCAATGCCCGATTTCGGGCCGGCAGCGGGTCGCGACAGCGATGAATTTGACCCGCTATCGCCAGCCTGCCCCTTGCCCGGCGTCGCGCAGAGGCTTATCTGGCAAGGGTGGCGGGTTCTGCCCTGCTTGTGAACGGTTGCATTCCGGTGGCCTTAAGCAAATCCGAGGGAGCTGGCTCTGTATGGATCCTGGTCCGTTTACCTGGCGCCCACCTGTAAATACAGGTCCTCGGGAATCAGAACCACACGGTTGATTGGTGGTCCCGTCACATCCCATCCAGTTGAAGATCAGCCCCGGCGCACCCCAAACCGCCGTTTCCGTTCGTCCGGGCGCACAGGCACCGGGAGGAATTCCTGCACCGCGGGCGTGCCGCCCTTGCCGTCATCCCCGTCAGTCTTTTCGGCCATCGACATGATGACCCAGGCGAACTGGACGCCGGCAAAAACGATGCCGTTCATGAACCACAAGAGGAACACCGCAAGCAGACCCGCGTCGGAATGCGTCACCAGATACCACAGGTTCATCACGTTGAACCAAAGAAGCACCGCGACGAATGCGGCAGCGATGACAAATCCCGCGACGACATTGCGGATATAGAGTTTGACCAGTTCGGGCATGACGATCCTCCGATATGCTCAAATTAGCATGTGAGGCCGCGCGGTCCAACTTTGAAGTGCGTGGCAGAAAGCCGATCGCACAAAAAAGCGCCCCGTTGCCTCAGAATGCCTCCGGTTTGATCTCGCGCGCCATGTGATCGAGAACCGCATTCACGAATTTCGGTTCCTTCCCGTCCGGGAAAAAGGCCCGCGCGATATCGACGTATTCCACGATCACGACCTTCGGCGGCGTCGGGCTGTTGACAAGTTCCGCGCCCGCGGCCCGGAACAATCCGCGCAAGGTCGGATCGATGCGGGCGATCGGCCACTTGGCGACGAGCGCGCGGTCGGTCGTCTGGTCGATCCGGGCCTGATGGTTCACCGCATCCTCGACCACCTGGCGGAACAGGGCGACATCGCCGTCGATCATCTCTTCGCCTTCGTAGGTTTCGCCGAACCGATGGGTCAGGAATTCGGTCACGACCTGGTTGCTGGTCTGGCCGCTGTGTTCCATCTGAAACAGGGCCTGAACCGCGTAAAGCCGCGCAGCCGATTTCATCTTGCGCTTCTGGTTTCCCGAAAGGGCTGCGTTTTCCGTGCTCATGCGGTCGAAGGTCCGTCATTTTTCCGGGCGAGAAGGATCGACTCCGAAGGCGGCTTGAAGCCGACTCCCTTGGTCTGGGCGCCCCATTTACGGGCCAGCGCGACCAGATGCAAGGCCGCCGCGGCCGCGCCTCCGCCCTTGTTCTGCCGGGCCGGGTCCGCGCGGACCAGGGCCTGGTCCAGGTTTTCGACAGTCAGGATGCCGTTGCCGATGCAAAGTCCCTGCAGCCCCATGAGTTGAAGGGCCCGGCTGCTGTCGTTGCAGACCGTTTCGTAATGCGTGGTCTCACCCCGGATCACGCATCCCAGCGCCACATAGCCGTCGAAATTCGACTGTCGGTCGGCGATGCTGATGGCGGTCGGAACTTCCAGCGCGCCGGGAACTTCCACCAGGTCCCAGGAGCCGCCAACGGCTTCGATTTCCGCCTTCGCCCCGGCAACGAGATCGTCGGCGATGTCCTTGTAGTAGGGCGCGACGACGATCAGCAGCTTCACCGGCTTGTCGAAATCCGGGCGCGGCAGGATGTAATGGGTTTCGTTTCCGGCCATGTGGTCAGTCCTTTGACAAGATCGGGCGTGTGCCGGCGATGGTCAGGCCGTAGGCATCCAGACCCAGATAGCGCGTCTGCGGCGAATCCGTCAGCAGGATCAGTTCGCGCAAACCGAGCTTCGACAGCATCTGCGCGCCAAGACCCGTATGCTTGATCGTGCGCGGTCCTTCATCTTCGGAGGCATAAAGCGCGTGCCGCACCTCGCGGAAGAGGCACACGACGCCTCGGCCTTCTTCGGCGATGATCTCCATCGCGCGCGGCAGTTCCCATGTCGGTTTCGGCCCGAGGCCGAGGACGTCGGACGCTTCATGCAGGGCGTGGGTGCGGGTCAGGACCGGTTCGGGAGTCGAGATGTCGCCCTTGATCAGCACCACATGTTCGATTTCATGCGTCTGGTCCTTGAACAGGCGCATCTCCCATCTGCCGCCGAATTCCGATGTGACCGTCTTGCGTTCGGTCTCCGTGACCAGATTGTCGTTCAGGCTGCGATAGGCGATGAGGTCGGAAATCGTTCCGATCTTCAGGCCGTGTTCCTTGGCGAAAGTCACCAGTTCCGGCAGGCGCGCCATCGTGCCGTCCGGATTCATGATCTCGCAGATCACCCCTGCGGGTTTCAGGCCGGCCAGCCGGGCGATGTCCACAGCGGCCTCGGTATGCCCGGCCCGCACCAGGACGCCGCCGGCCCGCGCGCGCAGCGGGAATATGTGGCCCGGTGTCGCCAGTTGCGCCATGGTGTTCTGCTCGTTGATCGCCACCGCGACGGTGCGCGCACGGTCCGGCGCCGAAATTCCCGTCGATACGCCTTCCCGCGCTTCGATCGAGACGGTGAACGGCGTTTCGTGGCGGGACGAATTGTTGACCGCCATCATGGGCAGACCCAGACTGTCGATCCTTTCGGATGTCATCGGAAGGCAGATCAGCCCGCGCCCGTGCGTCGCCATGAAATTGATCGCCGCGGCATCGGCGAATTCCGCCGCGATCACGAGGTCGCCTTCGTTCTCGCGGTCTTCGTGATCGACCAGAATGAACATGCGTCCGCGCCTTGCCTCGGCGATGATCTCCTCGACCGGGGAAATCGCGGCGCGCAAGTCGGTTTCGACCGGTCCGGGGGATGCAAAGCTCATGTTGGCGGTCTTTCAAAGATTGGCAGGCACTTCGCGCCAGATACCGCAGGACCGATCCGAATGCCAGACCCCAGCATCCTCGTCCGCCCGATACGCCGCGTCGGGCGCGCGGCCAAAAGTCAACTCTGCAAGCCGGTAACGCCTGCGCGCCCGGTCGGCGCGCCGGACGGGCACCTGCAGAGCCGCCCCGGACCGCGCGGGGTCAGCCGGCTTCGGCAAGACGCGCGACATATCGCGCCAGCGTATCGATTTCCAGATTGATCCGATCGCCGACCGCGACCTCGCCCCAAGTCGTGACGTCCTTGGTATGGGGAATCACGTTGATGCCAAAGGTTTGCCCATCGACTTCGTTCACTGTCAGCGACGTGCCGTTCAACGCCACCGATCCTTTGGGCGCGATGAACCGCGCCAGTCCGGCCGGCGCTTTCAGAGTCATCCGGGTGCTGTCGCCATCGTTCCTGACCCCGACGACCTCGGCCACGCCATCGACATGTCCTGACACGATATGCCCTCCCAGTTCGTCGCCAACCCGCAACGCCCGTTCGAGGTTGACACGCTTGCCGGACTCCCAGCCGGATAGGTTGGTCCTGGACACGGTTTCGGCGCTTATCTCGACCTCGTACCAGTCCTCCCCGAGGGCGACGACGGTAAGGCAGACGCCGTCGCTGGCGATGGACGCTCCGATATCGATGCCGGTCGTGTCATAGGCCGTCGCGATCCGCGCCCTCAGGTCGCCACGCCGTTCAAGTTTTTGCACGACGCCGATATCGGTGACAATTCCGGTGAACATGGTGCGCCTTTCCCGTTCCGCGTTGTGATCCATGACGTAACCAGCACGACCCGCGACTGCAAGACCTCGCGGCTTGCGAAACCGGAACGCGTTGATCATAGTCCGTGAATAGGATTTCCCCGAACCGGCAAATGCCGCTTTCTCAACCAGGGACGTGAATGCAGACACCGGCCAATGCGGACGACCACGTATTCCTTTTCCTGCAAGGACCGCACGGGCCATTCTTCCAGTTGCTTGGGCGCATGCTGAACACTGCCGGGGCGACGGTCTGGCGGGTGGGCTTCAACTCCGGCGACAGCGCTTTCTGGCGGGACCGGAAGAGCTATCTTCCCTATCGCGGCAGCGCCACGGACTGGCCCGATGCCATAGACACCATTCTTGAAACGCGCGGCATCACGGACCTTGTCGTCTATGGCGACAGCCGGGCCCGTCACAGGGCGGCAATCGCCGCCGCCAACCGACGCGGGCTGCGGGTGCATGTCTTTGAGGAAGGATATCTTCGTCCCTACTGGATCACATACGAAAGAAACGGTTCCAACGGCAATTCGCGGCTGATGACCCTCTCCATCGACCAGATGCGGGCCGCGCTGGCCACGACCGATGCTGAGATCACGTTGCCTCCGGGGCATTGGGGCGACATGCGCGAGCACATGTTCTACGGGGCGTTGTACCATTGGTTCGTGATGTTCCGGAACCGGCGCTACCCGCATTTTGAGCCGCACCGGGGCATCACCGCCCATCAGGAATTCCGGCTGCAACTGCACCGGTTCCTGCGCATGCCCATGCATGCCCTGGCCCGGCATCGGGCAACCCTGCGCATACGGCGCGGCGGCTTCCCTTATCATCTGGCACTCCTGCAACTGGAGCATGACAGCAGCTTTCAGGACCATTCGCCGTTCTCGACCATGACCGATTTCCTGGCTCTGGTGGTGTCCGGTTTCGCCCGCGGCGCCCCCCAGCACCACCACCTCGTCCTGAAGGCGCATCCGCTGGAGGACGGACGCGTGCCATTGCGCCGGCACATTCGCCGCCTCGCCCGCGACCACGGCATCCCGGATCGGGTGCATTTCGTGCGGGGCGGCAAGCTCGCCCGGTTGCTGGACGATGCGACTTCGGTTGTCACCGTGAATTCGACGGCCGGACAGCAGGCGCTTTGGCGCGGATTGCCGCTCAAGACCTTCGGGCGTTCGGTCTATGACAAACCGGAACTCGTGTCCGATCAGCCCCTGACCGCACTCTTCGCGTCTCCCAGGCGACCGGACGCCGCGGCCTACAGGAAATACCGGCGTTTCCTGCTTGCGACGAGCCAGGTGCCGGGCGGATATTATTCCGTTCGCGGAAGACGGCAGCTTCTGCGCCGTATCGTCGACATCATGCTGGCAGCACAGGACCCTTACGATGCCCTGACCGAAAAAACAGCGGCAGCAGGGCAACAGGTAAGACTCGTCCCATAGTTGAACGATGCCCTGCGATGGAATTTTCCTTGGCAGCCTTCTAACCTTGGCCGAATAGTGTAAAAAATTGTCGGGTCGAGGAGACCGAGCAGTGAAACCCGGTTCAAAACGGTGGGTGCGGCCCGCCGGTCTTTTTGTTTGCCTTGGCCTGCTGACCGCCTGCGCCCTGCCGCAGGTCGGGCCGAACAAACGCCAGATTCATGCGGGCTCGATCCAGCAAAGCGGGGACGCCTTCGTCGTGGCGGTGGACGACCGGGTGACGCGGGCAACCGCGGTCGTTCCCGCGCTCGGGTTTGCCGACTCCTTTGCGACGGCCCCGCAGCTGACCTCCGACACGATCCGTCCGGGCGATGTTCTCGGCCTGACGGTCTGGGAAAACGTGGACGACGGGCTGCTGGCTGCGGAAACCGCGAACTCGACAATCCTGGAAGAGGTTCAGGTCGACAGTGCCGGGTTCATCTTCGTGCCATATGCAGGACGTCTGCGGGCCGCCGGCAGCACCCCCAACGAATTGCGCGAGATGATCACCGAAAAGCTTCAGGACCAGACGCCCGACCCGCAGGTTCAGGTGCGGCGCGTCGCCGGGGACGGTTCCACGGTGTCTCTGGTCGGCGCGATCGGCGCACAGGGAGTTTACCCCATCGAACGGCCGACCCGGACACTGTCGGCCATGCTGGCGAATGCCGGGGGCGTGACGATCGAACCGGAAATCGCCCAGATCACCGTGATCCGGGGCGACCAGCGCGGCAAGGTCTGGTTTCAGGATATCTTTGACAATCCGAAGCTGGACATCGCGCTGCGTGGCGGCGACCGCATCCTGGTGGAAGAGGATTCGCGATCCTTCACCGCACTGGGCGCGACCAGCCAGCAGGCCCGCGTGCGGTTCGAAAGCCAGGATCTGTCCGCGCTGGAAGCCATCGCCCAGGTCGGAGGACTGGTTGCGACCTCGTCCGACCCGACCGGCGTCTTTATCTTCCGCAACGAACCCGCAGAAATCGCTGGGCAGGTGCTGGGACGAACGGACCTGCAAGGCGCGCAGCGCATGGTCTACATGCTCAACCTGAAGGACCCTAACGGCCTGTTCCTGGCGCGTGACTTCGTCATCCGGGACGACGACACCATCTATGTGACCGAAGCGCCCTATTCCCAGTGGACCAAGACCATATCGCTTGTGGCGGGCGGCCTGACTCCCTTTGCAAACGT
Source organism: Sedimentitalea xiamensis (assembly GCF_030164465.1). GTDB lineage: Bacteria > Pseudomonadota > Alphaproteobacteria > Rhodobacterales > Rhodobacteraceae > Sedimentitalea > Sedimentitalea xiamensis. The sequence goes on along the minus strand of NZ_JASNJE010000032.1, from coordinate 2,143 downwards.
CGCCACGCTGACGCAATAGGCATGGCCGCACGGACCAACGACGCCGCAGGCGGTCCCGATCGCACCCGGTTGTTCGTCTGCAACGGCGGTTTCCTGCGCGACCGGCGCCTGCGCCGCATCCTCGACCTTTCCGGATACGACCTGCGCATCGGCTTGCCCGGACCCGGCGATCTGGTTGGTGTCTGGGGCAACAGTCCGACGGCCTGGCGCGGCGAAACCCTGGCCCGGAAACGGGCCGTCGGACTGATGCGGGCGGAGGATGCGTTTCTGCGGTCGATTCGTCCGGGTCGGTCGGGCGAAGCGCCGGTCGGACTGCTTCTTGACCGGTCCGGGGCGCATTATGACGCCGCCCGCCCGTCGGATCTGGAACGGATCCTGACGACAGCGCCGCTGGACGATACGGCGCTCCTGAACCGGGCGCGGGACGCCATGGCGCGGCTGCGCGACTCCCACCTGAGCAAATACAACGATTTCGACCCCGAAGCGGACGGCCCCGAACCGGGGTACGTTCTGGTCGTGGACCAGACCCGCGACGATGCCTCGGTGCGCGCAAGCGGCGGCAACGACGCGCTGTTTCGGGAAATGCTCGTCTTTGCGCAGGAAGAACATCCGGGCGCGCGGGTTCTGATCAAGACGCACCCCGAAACCGAGGCCGGTTTCCGGCAAGGATACTATTCGGACCGGGACGCAACCGGCCGGGTGCGTCTGCTGCGGGACGCCATCAGCCCCTGGACGCTGCTCGATGGGGCTGTCGGGGTCTACACGGTGTCATCGCACCTGGGGTTCGAGGCGATACTGGCCGGCCACCGGCCACGGGTGTTTGGCCAGCCGTTCTATGCTGGCTGGCGGTTGAGCCACGACCAGACCCCGGTGCCACGGCGGGAACGCCGCCTGACCCGCGCCCAGCTCTTCGCCGCCGCAATGTTTCTCTATCCCAGATGGTATGACCCGTTTCGCGACCATCTGTGCGAGTTGGAAACCGTTCTCGACAATCTCGAAGCCTGGACCCGCGCCTTCCGGCAGGACCGCAACGGCTGGGTGGCCCGCGACATTAGCCTGTGGAAACGTCGCAGGATTCAGCAGATGTTCGGACGGCAAGAAAAAGTCTTGTTTTCGCAGGAAACAACCCGCCAATCCAAACGGCGAACGATTACCTGGGCGGGCCGGCCGGACTCTGCCGGGGCATCCGCGCGGATCGAAGACGGGTTCCTGCGCTCGCGTGGTCTGGGGGCGGAACTGACCCCGCCCTGTTCGCTCGTTCTGGACGATCTCGGCATCCATTTCGACCCGTCGCGCCCCAGCCGGCTTGAGCGCCTGATCGCGGAACGGAAAACCCTACGGAACGACCAGCGGGATCGCGCCGAACGCCTTGTCGCCGACCTGATCGCCGCCCGTTTGAGCAAATACAACCAGGGCGGCGCCTGCCCCGATATTCCGGAGGGCCATCGCATCCTCGTGACCGGACAGGTCGAGGACGATGCCTCTGTCCTGTCCGGCGCCGGCAGGCTGTGCACGAACCTGGCCCTGCTGCGGGCAGCGCGCACCGCGCATCCGGACGCGGTGATCGTCTACAAGCCGCACCCGGACGTGGAAGCCGGGCTGAGACCGGGCGCGATAGACGCGGACCTTGCGGACGTGGTTGCGATACAGGCCGACCCGGTCGCGCTTCTGAACGCCATCGACGAGGTCTGGACCCTGACCTCTCTGCTCGGGTTCGAAGCCCTGCTGCGGGGCCTGCCTGTCACGACGCTGGGCACACCGTTCTACGCGGGCTGGGGGTTGACCAACGACCTCGGCAAGGTGCCCGAGCGGCGCAGCGGTGTCCGCCCGGAACGCGCCGGACTGGTTCACGCCGCACTCATCGACTACCCGCGGTATTTCGACCCGACGACCGGCCAGATCTGCCCTGTCGAGGTGATCGTCCGGCGGTTGGCCGACGGTCGGCTTCCGCAAGGGGGGCCGGTCAACCGCGTCTTGTCAAAACTTCAGGGACTGTTCGCCGGACAGGCGCATCTCTGGCGTTAGGCGGCGTCTTCATTAAAGGGATTCCCTTGCTGGCAAGTTTCTGATTCAAGATCGAAAACGGAGGCGGTCTTGAGCAGACGAACCCTGACAGACGCGCAATGGGCGCGCATCGAACCCC
>NZ_JASNJE010000031.1 GCF_030164465.1 Sedimentitalea xiamensis | reverse complement strand
CGAAGCGCGCCTGGCAGTGGTGCTGACATGAAACATCCTCCTGAAAAGGATGAATCACAATCGACCCCTCAAGGGAATCCCCAGCGACTCAGGGTTTCCCCGAAATGCTTTAAAAGGCGCCAACATGCCCGGCGCCGTGGCCCTGACATCGACGATCGCGCTTGGCAACGCGACCCTGCCCTTCATGCTGGCGCTGGCCGACAAGGGCTGGCGGCGGGCCTGCGCCGAGGATGAACACCTGTTGCACGGATTGAACGTTCACGCCGGCAGACTGACCTACCCTGCCGTCGGGCAGGCCCTCGGGATGGATGTGATTTCGCCATCCGCGGCGCTGAAGGCCTGAACCGAACCGGGACCGGGGCGCAACGCGATCCCGGACCCGTGAATTCGTGCGGAAATACGGGTCAGCCCGCTTTCTGAATTTCCACGGAATGCGGATAGGGGATGGATATTCCGCCCTTGTCGAAGGCTTCCTTGATGCCCTTGGTCAGGTCGAATTTCACGTCCCAGTAGTCCGCCGCCGCGCACCAGACCCGCAGGGTCAGGTCCACCGAGCTGTCGCCCAGGTTCGTGACCCGGACCCAGGGGGCCGGATCGTCCATCACCCGGCCGTCCGCGGCGACCTGGCCGAGAATGACCTTCATCGCCGCACCGGCGTCGTCGCCATAGTCGATACCGAAAACCAGGTCCACGCGGCGCGTGGCGTGATGGGAATAGTTGTGGATGATCGCGCCCCAGGCCTGGCCGTTGGGAACGATGATCTGCACATTGTCCGGCGTCGACAGTTCCGTGACGAACAGGTTCAGATCCTGCACCGTCCCGGAGGTGCCGCCGATGTCCACGTAGTCGCCCAGCTTGTAGGGCCGGAACAGGATCAGCATGAATCCGGCCGCCAGGTCGCTCAACGTGCCCTGCAACGCCAGGCCGATGGCGAGCGTGGCGGCGCCCAGCATCGCGACAAGGCTCGTCGCCTGTATCCCGAACAGGCCCAGGACCGCGACAAGCACGATCAGCAGAATGACCCATTTCACCATGCTGGCCGCGAAATTGCCGAGTGTCTTGTCGATCTCGGGATGCGCGTTCACCCGCCGGCGGACCATGCCGGAGGCGGTCCCGGCCACGATCCATCCGACGACAATGACCACCAGCGCCTTGACCGCGCTCCACAACAGCGGCGTATAGCTGCCCATTTGCTCCACAATGTCCTGCATGTTGCTTCTCGCTCCTTCGTTTTCGGTTCCCGTCGGTTAAAGAAAATGGTCGTACCCATGACAAGTTCTTTTTCGATCCGCGCGAAGGGAACTGCCGCTTCGCGGACCCGTCTCTATCCGCCTCGGCAGGCCGGACTTGCGGCGGCGGCCACAGGCGCGTTCTCCTCGCCGCCGCCATCCTGCATGCATGCCGGGCAGTTCGCACACCGCCGCCACGCCTGAAAAGCCGTCCGTTTCCTGGGTAGTGCCGGATTTCCGCCGTTCAAAGCGAAAGGGCCATGCCGGAAGCCGCAACGGCAATCCCCCGGAACATTCCGGTTGCCGATTCCCGAAAGGTCATCCCGTCCGCCGATGAAATGGTCCCGCACCCCATTTCAGGGGCGCGGATCGCCATGATCTAGGACCGATCCCGGTCCGGCAGCGCGCCGGTCAGCACGTAGCGCAGAATCTCGACCACCTGCCGCGGGTCTTCGGCGACCGCCAGGGCCGCGGCATGCACCTCCTTGAGCGCGTGCTGATGCGCCGGCGGGTTGAGAACGATCAGCGATTTGCCCAGCGCGGCGGCATAGCCGGCATCGAACGCCGCATTCCATTGCTTGTATTGCTCGCCGAAACGCACGACCACCACGTCGGCCGCCGAAATCCCCCTGCGGGTGCGGATCGCGTTCACCATCGCGCCCTTGTGGTCGTGCCAGTACTTGTCCGGCTCCGCCCCCAGGATCGCCACCCCGCAATCGTCGCTCGCCGCGTGGTCCGTCACCGGACCGTCAAACCGCACGTCCAGACCTTCGGCGCCGGCAACGATCTGCTCCCGCCAGTCGGTATGGATTTCCCCGGACAGATAGACCTGCAACGTCATGTCATTCCTTTCCACGAGAGCCGGCGCGCGCCGGCCCCTGCTTTCCTCTTGCCAAAAATACTCTCGCCGAAGGCGAAAACCGCCCTCAGCCGCGCAGCACGCCGCCTGCCGCCTTGCCGACCTTCTCCACGATCCTGGCGCCGATGGCGTCGATATCCGCGTCCCTGAGCGTCTGCGCCACCGGCTGCAGCCGCACCGTCACGGCCAGGGATTTCTTGCCCTCGCCCAGGCTGCCGCCGATGAATTCGTCAAAGACCCGCACGCTTTCGATCAGCGTCTTGTCGGCCCCGGCGGCGGCATTGACCAGGTCCAGCGCCTCGACGCCGGCATCCACGACGAAGGCGAAATCCCGTTCGACCGCCTGCAGGTCGCGCAACTCCAGCGCCGCGCGGGTCGCCCCGGTGTTGCGCGGCATCGGAACCTCGGCGGGCCTGACGGCAAAGGCCATCGCCGGTCCCTTGACGCCCATCGCCGCCAGGACCTTCGGGTGCAGTTCGCCAAAGACGCCCAGCACCTTCTTCGGCCCCAGGCAGATCTGCCCATGCCGGCCCGGATGCCACCACTCGGGCGCGCCGCGCCGGATCTGCACCTTGGCGGGCGCGCCGATCGCGTCCAGAACCGCCTCGGCATCGGCCTTGACATCGAACAGGTCCACCGGGCGCGCGGCGCCGTGCACGTCTTTCGGGCCGGTGCGCCCGACCAGCAGGCCCGTCACCATGTCGTGCTGCTGCTCGGGTTCGCCGCCGTGGAACGCCGGGCCGACCTCGAACAGCGCCAGGTCCATGAACCCGCGCGCCTGGTTGCGCGCCGCCGCCTGCAAGAGACCTGGCAACAGGTCCGGGCGCATGTGGCTCATTTCCGAACTGATCGGGTTCTCCAGCATCGTGGCGTCACCGCCGCCGCCGAACAGCGCCGCGCTGGCCCGGTCGATGAAGGAATAGCTCACGCATTCGTTGTAGCCCAGCGCCGCGCAGGTCCGGCGGGCCGCCTGCTGGCGGCGCTGCATCGGCGTCATCACCGGCTTCGGCACACCCGGCGTCAGCCGGGGAAGCGGACGGCCCTCGAGCCGGGTCAGCGACGCGATGCGGGCCACCTCTTCGACGAGGTCGGCCTCGCCCTGCACATCCGGACGCCAGCTCGGCACATGGGCCAGGTTTCCCTCCAGCCGGAACCCGAGGCGGGTCAGCGTCTGGCGCTGATCGCTTTCGGGAATGTCCATGCCCACAAGGCTCTGCACCCGCGCCGCGTCCAGGCGATAGGCGCGGGAATGATCCGGCACCTTGCCCGCGATCACCACGTCCGAGGGCTCGCCGCCACAGATGTCCAGGATCATCCGGGTCGCCAGTTCCAGCCCTTCCAGCGTGAATTCCGGGTCCACCCCGCGTTCGAACCGGTATCGCGCGTCCGAATTGATCTTCAGCGCACGCCCCGCCATCGCGATCTGCACATGGTCCCAATAGGCGCTTTCCAGAAACACGTCGACCGTGTCCCCGGACACGCCGGTCGCTTCTCCGCCCATGATCCCGGCGAGGCTTTCCGGCCCGGTGTCGTCGGAAATCACCATCATGCCGGGCACGAGGGTATATTGCTTTTCATCCAGCGCGGCGAGCGTCTCGCCCCCGGCGGCACGATGCACCCGCAGCCCGCCCGCGACCTTGTCCGCGTCAAAGACGTGCAGGGGGCGGTTGCGGTCATAGGTGAAATAGTTGGTGATATCGACGAGGGCGGAAATCGGGCGCAGCCCGATGGCGCGCAGCAGATCCTGCAACCATTGCGGCGAATGGCCGTTCCTGACACCACGGATCACCCGGCCGGTGAACAGCGGGCATCCGTCCAGCGTATCCGCATCGATCGTCACCGGGATCGGACAGGGAAAATCCCCCGGCACCGGGTCGTAGTCGCGGTCCTTCAGAACCCCGAGGCCGCGCGCCGCAAGATCGCGCGCGATGCCCTGCACACCCAGCGCGTCGGGGCGGTTCGGGGTGATGGCGATCTCGATCACCGGATCGACCTTGGCGGGATCGTTCTCCGCCAGCCAGTCGACGAACCGGTCGCCGATCTCGCCGCTGGGAAGTTCGATGATGCCGTCATGCTCGTCGCTGAGTTCCATCTCGCGTTCGGACGCCATCATGCCGAAGCTCTCGATGCCGCGGATCTTGCCGACGCCGATGGTGGTGTCGATACCCGGCACATAGACGCCGGGCTTGGCCACCACCACGGTGATCCCTTCCCGCGCGTTCGGCGCGCCGCAGATGATCTGCATCTCGCCCTCGTCGGTCGCGACCCTGCACACTTTCAGCCTGTCCGCCTCGGGATGTTTCTCGGCGTGCAGCACCTTGCCGATGGTGAAATCGCCCAGACGCGCCGCCGGGTTCGTAACCTCCTCGACCTCCAGTCCAAGATCGGTCAGCGCATAGACGATCTCGTCCAGGCTGGCCTGCGTGTCCAGATGGTCTTTCAACCAGGAAAGCGTGAATTTCATGCGACAGGTCCTGCCCTTGGTAAAGCTTTGGTCCGGCAATGGCAAAGAATGCGTCAAGGTGCAAGTCACAGGACGGTCGTTCGGCCATGGTTTTGCCGGCAAACCCGTGGATAGTCTGCGCGGATCGGGATTGTGCGCCGCCTGTCTTTCCGGCAGTCTGGATCGACCGCAACCCTCCGGATACCGCGCCCGATGACCCTTTATTGCCCCGTCACGCCGGCCGGCCCCGGCGAAACCGACCGCCCCGCCCCGGATCGCCTGATCTCGGGCGACCCGGTGTTCACGACCTGGAACCTGGAAGAACGCGACGGGCTCTATTGCGGCATCTGGCAATCGACGCCCGGCGCCTGGCGGATCGAGTATGACGAATGGGAATATTGCCGGATCCTGTCGGGCCATTCGGTCATCACCGATGCGGACGGCGTCGCCCACAGGGTGCGTGCGGGCGACAGTTTCGTGTTGCGGCCGGGGTTTTCCGGCACCTGGGAAGTGATCGAAACCACCCGCAAGGACTATGTCATCCGGTTGTAAGCCGGCGGCCCGCGCTCCGGCGTCGGTGCATGGCGTATGCACGCGGTATGCACGGGATGTGCACGGATGGCACAGCCCGTTTCCGGTGTCCCCGGCGCGGCTCAGCCGACCACGTTGAACTCCGGCCCGTAGGGATAGCCGGTGATGTTCTCGGCCCCGTCCTCGGTGATCACCAGGATGTCATGTTCGCGGTAGCCCCCCGCGCCCGGCTGGCCCTGGGCGATGGTCAGCATCGGTTCCATGCTGATCACCATGCCGGGTTCCAGCACGGTATCGATATCCTCGCGCAGTTCCAAACCCGCCTCGCGGCCGTAGTAATGCGACAGCACGCCGAAGGAATGGCCATAGCCGAAGGTGCGGTATTGGAGCAGGTCGCGTTCGGCAAAAAAGGCATTGATCTTGTTGGTTATATCGGCACAGTTCGCACCCGGTTTCAGCAGCGACATCCCGTATTCATGCGCCGCGACATTGGCCTGCCAGATCTTCAGGCTTGCGTCATCGACGCTCTGGACGAACATCGTGCGTTCGAGCGCGGTGTAATAGCCGGAAATCATCGGAAAGGTGTTCAGCGACAGGATATCGCCGCGTTCCAGCTTCCGTCCGGTCACGGGGTTATGCGCGCCGTCGGTGTTCAGCCCCGACTGGAACCAGACCCAGGTATCGCGATATTCGGCGTCGGGAAAGCGTTTGGCGATTTCCAGCTCCATCGCGTCGCGCCCCGCCATCGCCACGTCGATCTCGCGGGCGCCGGCCCGGACGGCATCGCGGATCGCATAGCCGCCCACATCCGCCACCTGCGCACCCTGCCGGATCAACGCGATTTCGGCCTCCGACTTGTGCATCCGCTGGCGCATGGTGGTCTCGAAGAGATCGACCATGGTGAGCGGTTCAAGGAAATCCTCGAGCTTGTCGCGCTGCATCAGGGTCAGGTGGTCGCCCTCGTAGCCGATGACGCCGCCCTTGCCGGTGACAGAACCCACGGCGCGCCAGAAATTGTCGCGTTGCCAGTCGGTGTAGGTGATATTGTCGCAGAAACTGCGCCGCCACGGCTGGCCCGCATCGATCCCGGCAGAAACCGTGACGCAATCGCTTTCGGTGACGACCAGCCCATAGGGCCGCCCGAAGGAACAATAGAGGAACCCCGAATAATACGCGATATTGTGCATCGAGGTGAAGACGGCGGCGGTGGCGCCGGCGGCGTCCATGCGCTCGCGCAATTCGGCGATGCGGGCCTCGTATTCGGCGGTTTCAAACGGCAGAACCGCCTTTTCGCCATTGTGGAACCGGTACATGTCAGGACGAGTGGTCATCGTTGACCCTCCTTTGCAGAAAGGTCCCGGCGTTCAGGACGAATATGAACGTGAATTTCCGGGCGACGCCATCGACCGGACACGAGGCATGGGTTGCCGAAAATCACGCGTTTGGCAAGTCTTTTGTGACCGGTATCGCCGATCGGACCGCCTGTCCTGGAAGCCACGGCGGAACCGCGTTTGCTTTCAGCGCAATCCGCGGGCGCGGGCTTCCTTCAACAAGGCGTTGTAGAGCGCATCAGGGCAGCCCGGTGAGCCGCCCGATCAACCGGCTGTCCGGGTCGCTCAGCGCATCGATTACGTCGAAATGGTGCCGTTCGGGGACAACGACAAGTTCCGCGCCCCAGGCATCGGCCAGCCAGCGCGCCTGGTCGAGAAACACCGGGCGTTCTTCGGCGCCGACCCAGACCGCCACGCTGGCCTTGTGGCGGTCGCGCATGAAGATCGGGCTTTCCGCCCGCGCCGCGGCATCGTCCAGGCCCAGGTCCGCGTTCATCGATGTCCGCATCAACGGGCGCAGGTCCGAAATCGGCGAGATCGGCACCACCGCCGCCAGACGGCGCGCCACGTCCATGGATATCAGGCCCGCATCCAGCATCCGCGCCGCGAGATGACCACCCGCGGAATGGCCGGTGATCGAGATCGGCCCTTTGGTGCGTGCGGCCACGTGCTGAACCGCCTGCGCGATCTGGCGGGTGATGCCGGCGATCGGCACTTGCGGGCACAGATCATAGGACGGCATCGCCACCGCCCAGCCCCGCGCCAAGGGTCCTCCCGCCAGATGCGACCAGAACGACCGGTCGAAATCCAACCAGTATCCGCCGTGGATGAAGATCACCGTGCCCGACGGATCCTGTTCCGGCTGAAACAGATCGTAGACCTGGCGCTCACCCGCGCCGTAGGCAATCCCGCATGCGGCGCGCGGTCCCAATCGCTCCCTGAATGCGCGCGCCTCGGCGGCCCACCGCGACGGAAACGCCTCTGCCCCGGCGATATGGGCCGCGTTGGCATAGGCATCGTCCAGTTCCATCTCGACCTCCCCTGCATGTGGCCCTAGACAAACCCTGCCTCAACTGGTTTGGCTGCGCGAGTGGAATTTGCAGGAGGACTCACCATGCTGGATGCAACAACAGACCTGAAATCGCTTCTGAACGACCCGGAGCTCCTGGTGACGAAAGCCTATGTCGGCGGCCAGTGGATCGACGGCGATAACGGGACGTTTTCCGTGACCAACCCGGCGCGCGGCGACGTGATCGCCAAGGTCGCCGATCTCAGCCGGGCGCAGGTCGCGGACGCCATCGAACAGGCCGAGGCGGCGCAAAAGGAATGGGCGGCCATGACCGGCAAGGAACGCGCCGCAATCCTGCGCAAATGGTTCGACCTGATGATGGCGAACGCCCAGGACCTTGGCAGGATCCTCACCGCCGAACAGGGCAAGCCGCTGGCCGAGGCGGTGGGCGAGATCGCCTATGGCGCGTCCTTCATCGAATTCTTCGGCGAGGAGGCGAAACGGATCTATGGCGAAATGATCCCCGGCCACCAGCGCGACAAGCGGATCATGGTGCTGAAACAGCCGATCGGCGTCGCCGCCTCGATCACGCCCTGGAACTTCCCCAACGCGATGATCACACGCAAGGCCGCACCGGCCCTGGCCGCCGGCTGTGCCTTTGTCGCGCGCCCGGCCAAGGAAACCCCGCTCTCCGCTCTTGTGATGGGCGTGCTTGCCGAACGCGCGGGCATCCCGGCCGGCGTGTTCAACGTGGTCACGTCTTCGTCCGCCAGCGCCATCGGCAAGGAATTCTGCGAGAACCCCGCCGTGCGCAAGCTGACCTTTACCGGCTCAACCGAGGTCGGGCGTATCCTGCTCAAGCAGGCTGCGGACCAGATCATGAAATGCTCGATGGAACTGGGCGGAAACGCGCCTTTCATCGTGTTCGACGACGCCGATCTGGATGCCGCCGTCGAAGGCGCGATGATGTGCAAGTTCCGCAACAATGGCCAGACCTGCGTCTGCGCCAACCGCATCTACGTGCAGGCCGGGGTCTATGATGAATTCGCCGCCAAGCTGAAGGTGGCGGTCGAGAATCTCAGGGTCGGCGACGGCCTGAACGATGGCATCACCACCGGCCCGCTGATCAACCAGGACGCGGTCGACAAGGTCCTGGAACATCTCGGCGACGTGACCGCCAAGGGCGGCGAGGTTCTGACCGGCGGCAAGCGCCACGCATTGGGCGGGACGTTCTTTGAACCCACCGTCGTCACCGGCGTCACCCAGGACATGGCCGTGGCCCAGGAAGAAACCTTCGGACCTCTGGCGCCTCTGTTCAAGTTCGAGGACGTGGACCAGGTCATCGCGATGGCCAACGACACCATCTTCGGCCTCGCCGCCTATTTCTACGCCAAGGATCTGAGCCGGGTCTACAAGGTGGCCGAAGCGCTGGAATACGGCATCGTCGGCGTCAACACCGGCATCATCTCGACCGAGGTGGCACCGTTCGGCGGTGTCAAGCAGTCGGGCCTTGGCCGCGAAGGCAGCCATCACGGAATCGAGGACTATCTCGAGATGAAATACGTCTGCATGTCGGTCTGATCCGGCCTACACGGTCCAAACATCGGAAAGCGCGCGGTTCGGCGGGAACGGACCGCGCGTTTTGCATTTTGGCCAGGCCTCAAGGCCCGCTGTGGCGGGCGGTGCCGGGGCCGGTCCGAAATCCTGTCCGTTCCCGGCACGAAATCGCCCCGCGCCATGCGGCGCGGGGCGCATACCCGTCGTTCGAGGTAAATCGAAGGCTCGGGTTCAGTTCACGGCCTTGCTGTCGACCACATCGGTTTCGATCGCCTTGGAACTGGCGATTTCAATCCGGCGGGGTTTCAGGGCTTCGGGCACTTCGCGCTGCAGGTCGATATGCAGCATTCCGTCCACATGGCTGGCACCGGTCACGCGCACATGATCGGCCAGATGGAACCGGCGTTCGAATGCACGGGTGGCGATGCCGCGATGCAGATAGGTCCGTCCGCTGTCGTCCTCGGCCTTCTTGGCGGCGACGACGAGCGCGTTTTCCTTGACTTCGACCATCAGGTCGGAATCGGAAAACCCGGCCACGGCGATCGAGATGCGGTAGGAATCCGCCGCCGTCTTTTCAATGTTGTAGGGGGGGTAGCTGGACTGGCTCACGTCGTTGGTCATAACGCGGTCCATCAGATCGGCGATCTGATCGAAACCGACGGTGGCGCGGTGCAGCGGTGCAAAGTCGAATGTACGCATTGTCGTTATCCTCTTCCTTCGAGCGATTTACGAATGCCCTCCTGATCGGACGGGCAAGTTGACACGCCGGAACCCGGTTCGGCATTCCGACAACACCCAGATGGGAAGCGGCAAAAGCGGTTTCAAGACCCGCGGGACGGACAGCGGAGCGGCAACGGCATCGGGCGCGCCAGACCTTGGCTTTCACGGATGCCACGTCGCGATGCGCGCATGCGGACGGACGATCCGGCGGCATCACGGCCTGATGAACTTGGCCCCGGTGTCGCGGCGAGTCTGCCCGACCGCGATGCGGTTGACCTCCGGCGGCGGGGCAAGGTTGAAGCCGCCGCCCCTGTCGAGTTCGTCACGCAGCCGCGCAAGCGGTTCGTCGAGCGAGGTTCCAAGCGCGACCCGCTGCCCCTCCACCTCCGCCTTTGCGGACACCACCGACACGATGCGCGCGGTTCCGCCGGCAAAGGAAAAGATCGGGGCGCCGGACGACCCGAAATCCACGTTGCACGACATCACGAGCACGCCTTCCTGGCGCGCCATGACCCTGCACACTTCCTGCAGGGACGGCGCGTCGGCCCGGTCCTTGGCATAGGAAACGATCCCGACTTCCTCGTCGGGGGCCGGACGCCCGGCGGTCTCGAAAGGCGTGATCGTGGTGTTCCGAATCGGGTGCTGCAATTCCAGCAATGCCACGTCGTTGCGCACGCGGGCGGCAGAGACGTCCTGATCGAAAACATAATCCGGATGCACCACGGCCCGGCGCACCGTGCGATAGGCCGAAGCCCGGCCATTGCGCCAGCCTGCAAGGAACTGGACGGTCTCCGGATCGATCCGCGCCTTGGACACCCTGTCAAACAGGCAATGCGCCGCCGTCAGAACCAGGTTGGGCGCGATCAGCGCGCCCGAACAGAAGCCCGAACCGTTGATATCCAGACGCCCGACCGCTTCCCACGCGCGTCCCGCATCCGTGGTATCCAGCCTTTCCAGAAGCGTATCCTGCGCAAAGGATGCAAGCGGCAGCACCGCAAACACCAGCCCGAACCAGACATACCTCACCGATGCCAACCCCGCTTTTCCGACACCGGGGCAGGATATCGGACTCCTGCGGCAAGAATAGGGCAGGTATGACCGTTTATTTCAGGATCGGCACCCCGGACACAGTTTCGGCTCCGCGGATCAGGGTCGGCGGCTTCGGCCCGCCGGTGGCCCAATCCAGCAACTCGACCGTGTGCACGACCGGAATGGCGCTGCCCGACCCGATCTGGATCATGCAGCCGATGTTGCCCGCGGCAATGATATCCGGGTTCTTCGCCTCGATCGTGCGGACCTTGCGGATCTTCAACTGTCTGGAAATCTCAGGCTGCATCAGGTTGTAGGTGCCCGCCGACCCGCAGCACAGATGGCTGTCGGCCGGTTCAACGACCCTGAAACCCGCCCGTTTCAACAGATCCTTCGGAAAGGTCTTGATCTTCTGGCCATGCTGCAGCGAACAGGCCGCGTGATAGGCGACCGTCGTTGCCTTGTCGGCCCCTTCGGGCAGGTCCAGCTTCACCAGGACTTCGCTCACATCCATGGCGATCGCGGACACGCGGGCGGCGTCGGCGGCCAGCGGATCGTTACGGAACATGTGACCGTAATCCATCACGGTGGTGCCGCAGCCCGAGGTATTGATGACGATGGCATCCAGCCCCTGCCCGTCCATTTCCGCCGCCCAGGCGCGGATGTTGCGGGCTGCGGCGGCATGGCTTTCCGCCGACTTGCCCATGTGATGCGTCAGCGCCCCGCAGCAGCCGGCGCCCTCGGCCACCACGACTTCGCAGCCGAACCGTCTCAGGATGCGGATCGTCGCGTCGTTAATGTCGGTGTTCAGCGCCTTTTGCGCGCAGCCGGTCATCAGGGCCACCCGCATCCGTTTCGGCCCCTCGGGCGCGAAACTCTGCGGGTCGTCATTGCGGCTGACCGGCGGGATCGTCCTGGGCGCCATTTCCAGCATTGCCCTCAGCCGGGCATCGGGCATCAGCCCCCTGAACGGCCGTCCGATCCGCGCGCCAAGCAGGGCCAGGCGGAAGCGTGCCGGATAGGGCAGGATACGCGCCAGGATCCAGCGCAGGGCCCGGTCGCCGAACGGACGCTTGTAGCGTTGTTCGATATACGCGCGCGCATGGTCCACCAGGTGCATGTAGTGCACGCCGGACGGACAGGTGGTCATGCAGGCAAGGCAGCTCAGGCAGCGGTCGATGTGCCTGACCGTCTTCGCATCCGGCACCCGATCGTTTTCCAGCATATCCTTGATCAGGTAGATGCGGCCCCGCGGGCTGTCCAGTTCGTCGCCCAGAACCTGGTAGGTGGGGCAGGTCGCGGTGCAGAACCCGCAATGCACGCAACTGCGCAGGATCTCGTTGCTGCGCGCGATATCGGGATCGGACAACTGTTCCGGCGAAAACGTGGTTTGCATGGCTCAGACCCCGACCGGCTGCAAGGGCTCCATCAGCCCCCGATTGAATATCCCGCGTGGATCGAACCGCGCTCTCAGACCGGCGCTGATGGCTTCCAGCGGCGCGGCCTGCGGATGGAACCGGTCCAGCCGGTCCGCCCCGCCGGGTCCGGCCCGGACCAGCGTCGCATGTCCGCCGACCGGCCCGATGCGCGCACGCAGATCCGTGGCTTCCGGAACGCGCGCCCATATCAGGCCGCCGCCCCAGTCAAACAGCAGATCCTCGGCGCCGATGCGCTCCGCAAGCGCCGGGGCGTCCGATGGCCTGACGGACAGACGCCAGACATCGCCCGGCTTGCCTGCGAATTTTTCGACGTCGCGGACGCCGGTCCACAGCCGGTCCGATGCCTCCGCATCATCGCAAGACTCGATGTCGCCGAACCCGCCCAGAAGATCCGCCAGCCGCCCGGTGCGATAGCGCACCGACTCCGCGAACCCCTCCACCCGGACCATGACCGCGCCACCCGCATCAGGGTCGAAAGCCGCGCCGGACACTTCGAACGGAGACCCGAGCGCAGCCGACATCGCCGCGACCGCCGTTCCTGCGTCGCAGCCCCGCACCAACAACGTGGCCTGCGTTTCCGACCGCGGCAGCACTTTCAGCGATACCTGCGACAAGACGCCGAGCGTTCCCCAGCTTCCCGCCATCAGCCTGACCAGATCGTAGCCCGTCACGTTCTTCATCACGCGGCCGCCGTTCTTGATCACCTGCCCGGTCCCGTCGATATAACGGACCCCGAGCAGGAAATCCCGGCAGGCCCCGGCCTGGATCCGGCGCGGCCCGGAAATATTGCCCGCGACGACCCCGCCGATGGTCGGCTCGCCCTCTGTCCCCATCAGGCGGCGATGATCCATCGGCTCGAATGCGAGACGCTGGTTTTCGGCGCTCAGGACAGCGTCGATCTCGCGCAGGGTCGTGCCGGCCGACACCACGAGCGTCAGCGCCCCCGGTTCATAGAAATCGACCCCGGTCAGCCCCGTCGTGTCCAGCACTTCGCCCTTCAGTTCGATCCCCCGCGTCCCGCCGCCCCGTATCGCCAGGGGTCCGCGGGCCGAAGCCACCATGTCGGCCAGTTCGGCCTCGTTTCCGGCACTCATCATCTTCCTCTTGCCTCAAGAACTCCGGGGTGAATTGGCCAAAGGCCAAGAGGGGCTGGCCCCTCTATTCGGCTGCTGCGGGAACCACCCGCCGGGCTTCCGAGGACGGCAGCGGAAACACCTTGGCCGGATTCAGAAGCCAGGCCGGATCGAACACGTCCTTGACCGCCATCTGCGCTTCCAGATCCGCCGGCGCATACTGATGCAGCATGAGATCCCGCTTTTCGATCCCGACCCCGTGCTCGCCGGTCAGGCAGCCCCCCACATCGACACAAAGCTTGAGGATCTCCGCACCCAGAGCCTCGCACCGTTCCAGGTCGCCGGGCTTGTTGGCGTCAAACAGGATCAGCGGATGCATGTTGCCGTCCCCGGCATGGAACACGTTGCCGACATCCAGCCCGAACTCCCGGCCCATCTCCCCGATCCGTTTCAGCACATAGGGCAATTCGGACACCGGGATCGTGCCATCGAGGCACATGTAATCGTTGATCTGCCCGATGGCGCCGAACGCGCTCTTGCGGCCCAGCCAGATCTTCGCGCTTTCCTCTGGGGACCGGCTTTCGCGCAGCTCGACCGGATCGTGCCGGCGGGCGATCTCCATGATCGTCGAAAGTTGGGCGTCTATCTCCGCGTCCGATCCTTCCACCTCCACGATCAGAAGCGCCTCGCAATCGGGATAACCCGCGTTCGCGAACTTGTCGCTGGTCTGGATGCACAGGCGATCCATGAATTCGATCGCCACCGGCAGGACACCGGCCTTGATGATGTCGGACACGCAGGCCCCGGCTACTTCGCTGTCGTCGAACCCCATCAACACCGGGCGGGCGCCTTCGGGTTTGCGCAGGATGCGCAGAGTCGCCTCGGTCACGACACCAAGCTGACCTTCGGAGCCGCAGATCACCCCGAGCAGGTCCAGCCCGCCGGCATCCAGGTGCGCGCCGCCGATTTCCACCACGGTGCCGTCCATCAGCACCATCGTCACGCCCAGCAGGTTGTTCGTCGTCACCCCGTATTTCAGGCAATGCGCCCCGCCCGAATTCATCGCCACATTCCCGGCGATGGCGCAGGCAAGCTGGCTGGACGGGTCCGGCGCGTAGAAGAAATCCTGCTCCTCGACCGCCCCGGTGACGGACAGGTTGGTCAGGCCCGACTGGACCCGGACGATACGGTCTTCATAGTCGGTTTCCAGCACGTCGTTCATTCGCGCCACGCCAAGAATGACGCAATCTGCGGTCGGCAGGGCGCCGCCGGCCAGCGATGTGCCAGACCCGCGCGGCACCACCGGCACGGCTTCCTGGTGACAGATGCGCAGGACGTCGGACACTTCCTGCGTCGATGCCGGCAGAACGGCGACCATCGGCGGGCACTTGTATGCCGTCAGCGCGTCGCATTCATAGGCCCGCGTCTCCGCCACATCGTGGATCACGGCATCCTCGGGCAACACCTGCAACAGCCGCGCTACGAGCCGGGCCTTGCGAGCGAGAATATCGGGGTCTGGCGTCGGCATGTCCATGGCGGCCTCCAAGTTTGGTAAACTAATATTACCAATTTTGGCATCTGGCAAGACCAAATACCGGATCATACTGTAGCACGATGATTCTCGAACACGCCCTCACCCTGTTTTCCGTGGTCGACTTTGCCGCGCTGGCGCTGCTGCTGGCCGCATATCTCTGGATCGGGCGGAGAATCGACTCTCCGCCAAAAGACAAACCGTCCGTCTCGCATCTGATGGAAAACTTCCGGCGCGACTGGATGAAGCAGATGGTCCAGCGCGATCCGCGCGTGTTCGACGGGCAACTGATCGGCAACCTGCGCCAGGGAACGGCCTTCTTCGCGTCAGCCTGCATGATCGCCATCGGCGGCGGCCTGGCGCTGATCGGGAACACCGAACAGCTCGCCGGCCTCGTCAGCGACCTGACCCAGGGCAAGGCGCCGGCGATCGTCTGGGAAATAAAGGTGCTGGTCGTGCTGTCCTTCCTGGCCAACGCCTTTCTGAAATTCGTCTGGGCGCATCGCCTGTTCGGTTATTGCGCTGTGCTGATGGCCACGGTTCCGAAGGACGACACCTCGCCCGAGGCCTATCCCCGCGCCGCGCAGGCGGCCGAGGTCAGCATCACCGCCGCGCGCAGTTTCAACCGAGCCATGCGGTCGACCTATTTTTCGCTGGCGGCTGTCGCGTGGCTTCTCGGACCCATCCCGCTGGTCCTGTCCACCCTGCTGACCCTGGCCGTCCTCTATCGCCGGGAATTCGCATCGCATTCGCGCTCGATCATGCTGAAGGCGCCGCCAGACACGAGGACGTGACCGCGCGGACCGGAATATCGCGCTACCCTGCGCGAATGCGACTTTGCACGGCCCTCTGCCTTCTGGCTTCGCCCATCCTGGCGGACCCTCCGGTGATCGAGAGCGCATCCGCGCGGAAAACCTCCGGGGGATGGAACATCGACGTCACCCTGTCGCATCCCGACACCGGATGGGACCACTATGCTGACGGCTGGCGGGTGCTTGGCCCGGACGGCAAGGAACTGGGACTGCGCAGCCTTCTGCATCCACATGAAACGGAACAGCCCTTCACACGATCCCTGAACGACGTTCGGATATCCGACGCGGTGCGGACCGTCTGGATTCAGGCCCGGTGCAATCGCGACGGCTGGGCCGAACCGACGCCGGCCATCGGCCTGAGATAGGGGTGGCAGGCGAACCGCGCGCCCGGCAGCCGGATCAGGCGCGGTGATAAGGGCCGCCCGACAGGATGGTCGCGGCGCGATAGAGCTGTTCTGCAATCATCACCCGCGCCAGCATGTGAGGCCAGACCATCGCGCCGAAGGACAGGCTGAACTGCGCCTCGGCGCGCAAGCCGGCATCGAGGCCGTCGGCGCCGCCGATCAGGACCGCGAGGTCACTGGCACCGCCGTCGCGCCAATCCGCGAGCCGGCGCGCGAACCGGGGCGAAGACATGACCGAACCGCGTTCATCCAGCGCGCAGACGGCGGCGCCCCTGGGAACCGCGCGCCGCAGCAACTCCGCCTCGGCCGCCATGCCGCCGCCCTTGCGGTCTTCGACTTCCGCAACGGATGCAGGTCCAAGCCCGAGCGCGCGGCCGGTGCGTCCGAACCGGGTCAGGTAGTCGTCAATCAGGGTTCTTTCCGGCCCTGTCTTCATACGTCCGACGGCGCAGATCGTGACACGCACTGTTCATTCCCCGCTGCCGCGTCAGCCGCGTTCGGCCATCAGTTGGTCCGGACGCTCGCCTTGGCGGGCTGCCACATCTTTTCCAGCTGATAGAATTCACGTACCTCGGGGCGGAAGATGTGCACGACGACATCTCCGGTGTCGATCAGGACCCAATCGCCGGCATCCTTGCCTTCGACACGGCTCAAGCGGCCGAATTCCTGCTTCAGACGATCGATCAGCTTTTCCGCCATCGCGGAGACCTGACGGGTCGACCGGCCCGAGGCGATGACCATGTAGTCGCCGATCTCGGTCTTGCCGCGCAGGTCTATCTGCACGACATCTTCGGCCTTGTCTTCTTCGAGAGAGGTGAGAATACGCGCCAGCAACGTTTCGCTGCTTGGCTGGGGCTGGCCGCTCACGTGCGCGGCCCGATCATCAGCGGGCATCGCCGCTTCTGCTTGGATTGACAGGACATCGTCCTCCTAATGACACGCCGCCCGACCCCCGGCGCTGGGGATAACTCCAGAATAACAACTCGGCAGCCAAATTTCAATTGCGATGCCGCCTGGCGGGCGGCGCCGCGACGCGGGGTCGCCCGCCGGGATCACCCCGCGGTTTCCTTCAACATGCGCACTTCGCGCTGCGGGAACGGGATCGATATGCCCTTGGCCTGAAACGCGTCCCAAAGCGCGAGATAGACATTACCCCGGATGTTCGTCAGCCCCTTGGTCGGATCCCGGATCCAGAAGCGCAGGATATAGTCCACGCTGCTGTCGCCAAAACCGACGATGTGGCAGACCGGAGCGTTCGGGTGGCTGAGAACCCGGGTGACGCCCTGCGCCGCTTCGACGGCCACTTTGCGCACCAGATGCGGGTCGTCGCAATAGGCGGTGCCGAAATAGATGTCCAGGCGCACGAATTCGTCGGAATGCGACCAGTTCACCACCTGCCCGGTGATCAGATCCTCGTTCGGGATCAGGTATTCGCGCCCGTCGCGGGTCACGACGGACACGTAACGCGCGCCAAGCGAATTGATCCAGCCGAAGGTGTCGCCGAGGGAAATCACGTCGCCCGGCTTGATCGACTTGTCCAGCAGGATGATGATGCCTGAAATCAGGTTGGACACGACTTTCTGCAAGCCGAACCCGATCCCGACGCCGATGGCCCCGGACAGAAAGGCAAGCCCGGTCAGGTCGAACCCCAGCGCCCGGATTCCCATCATGAAGACCAGGCCGTAGGCGAACACCTGGACGGCCTTGGTCGCCAGTTCCTGCATCGAAGGCGAAATATCCTCGTTGCGCCGGAAACCGGATTCGGCGACGCGGGTGAACAGGCGGGCGCCCACCAGCAGCACCCAGATCAGGATGACCGCCTTCAGGAGCACCAGAACGGACAGTTTCATGTCGCCGAAGGTGATGGCGAAACCGTCCAGGAATTCGGTCGCCTCGTCATCCAGGTCCAGCGCATAGAGGGTCGCATAGATCCAGAGACCCCACCTGACGAAACGGCGCACACTGGGATTGCGCACCAGCCGCGTCACGAGGCCTATCACGATCCAGAACGTCGCAAGGGTGGCCGCCAGCCCGATCAGGTAGCTGCGCGATGGCCAGGTCACGTGCTGCATGGTCCAGTAAGTCACCCAGGCGATCACGGCGAAACTGATCAGCCCGAGGCGCTGGCGCACCTGAACGATCATCCGAAGCCGCCATTTCGGCCAGCCTTCGCGGGAGCGCGCCCAATTCTCCAGGCGCGGCTGCAAGAGCGCCTTCATCAGCCAGGCCATCAGCACGAGCCCCAGCACGATCAGGACCTGGTACTGGCGCCAGCCGGGGATCAGAACCCAGGCAAGCTGATCATGCAACTGCTCGTAGATGAGGCCGATCGACGAGAACAGCGTATCGGCCGTGTCCTTGACTGGGTCCATGTGGTTCCTTTCAGGGGCAACGCTTGCATGACGTTCCCGCTGGCGCAAGCCTGTCGGCATCTGTAGCGCCCGCCGATCCCAGACGGTCAAACGCGTTACTTCCGTCCTTGAATGACGGAGAACGCCCCTGTATCTGACAGGCATGTTGTCCGCCTCGACGCTCAGAATAGATCTGCAGGATCGCAACCGCCTGCGCGAACGCTTTTTCGGCGCGGCGCGCACGGTGCTTGCGCGCCCATAGCCGAAACCCGCCATACCCCCTGACCGCCTCCAAACAACGGGAGAGGACCGATGTCCCCCAAAACGCTTTATGACAAGATCTGGGATGCCCATGTGGCCCATGTGGCCGAAGACGGCACGACCCTTCTCTATATCGACCGCCACCTCGTGCACGAAGTGACCAGCCCGCAGGCCTTCGAAGGGCTGCGCATGTCCGGGCGCTCCGTGCGCGCGCCGGACAAGACCATCGCGGTGCCCGATCACAACGTGCCGACAACGCTGGACCGCGCCAAGGGGATCGAGAACCCCGAAAGCAAGATCCAGGTGGAGGCGCTGGACAAGAACGCCGCCGATTTCGGCATCCACTACTACCCGGTGTCCGATATCCGCCAAGGCATCGTGCACATCGTCGGCCCGGAACAGGGCTGGACCCTGCCCGGCATGACCGTGGTCTGCGGCGACAGCCACACCGCGACGCACGGCGCCTTCGGCGCGCTTGCGCATGGCATAGGCACGTCGGAGGTCGAACACGTCCTGGCCACCCAGACGCTGATCCAGCGCAAGGGCAAGAACATGAAGGTCGAGATCACCGGCAAGCTGCGTCCCGGCGTCACCGCCAAGGACATCACCCTGTCTGTGATCGGCAAGACCGGCACCGCCGGCGGCACCGGTTACGTGATCGAATACTGCGGCGAGGCGATCCGCGACCTGTCGATGGAAGGCCGCATGACCGTCTGCAACATGGCCATCGAAGGCGGCGCTCGCGCCGGGCTGATCGCGCCGGACGAAAAGACCTTTGAATATTGCATGGGCCGGCCGCACGCGCCCAAGGGCGCGCAGTGGGAAGCGGCGATGGCGTGGTGGAAGACGCTCTATTCCGATGACGACGCCCATTGGGACAAGGTCGTCACCATCAAGGGCGAGGACATCGCCCCCGTCGTCACCTGGGGCACCAGCCCCGAGGACGTTCTGCCGATCACCGCGACAGTGCCCGATCCGTCCGATTTCACCGGCGGCAAGGTCGAGGCGGCACAGCGCTCGCTCGACTATATGGGTCTCACTCCCGGCACGCCGCTCAGCGAGATCGAGATCGACACCGTGTTCATCGGGTCCTGTACCAACGGCCGGATCGAGGATCTGCGCGCCGCCGCGGAAATCCTGAAGGGCAAGAAGATCAAGGACGGCCTGCGCGCCATGGTGGTGCCCGGCTCGGGACTTGTCCGCGCCCAGGCCGAGGAAGAAGGGCTTGCCGACATCTTCATCGAGGCCGGGTTCGAATGGCGCCTCGCCGGCTGTTCCATGTGT
Source organism: Sedimentitalea xiamensis (assembly GCF_030164465.1). Classification (GTDB taxonomy): domain Bacteria; phylum Pseudomonadota; class Alphaproteobacteria; order Rhodobacterales; family Rhodobacteraceae; genus Sedimentitalea; species Sedimentitalea xiamensis. The sequence continues at coordinate 36,030 of NZ_JASNJE010000031.1, read as the reverse complement.
CTGGCGATGAACCCGGACCAGCTGAGCCCCGGCGAACGCTGCGCCGCCACCTCCAACCGCAACTTCGAAGGCCGCCAGGGCCGCGGCGGACGCACCCATCTTCTCAGCCCGGCGATGGCCGCCGCGGCAGCGATCACGGGGCATCTTACGGATGTGCGGGAGATGATGTAGTGGACGCTTCGGCGCCCCTGCGTTTCACGCTCAACATGCATGGTCTGGGCACTCCGCATCCCGGGGTGCCCGACAGCGAAAGGCGCTACTGGTGCGCCGAGGACACCTATGAAACCCTGCTGGACGAAATCGTCCGGCTGGCGGCTGAACATGTGGGCGACATCAGCTTTCACGTCACCTTCGACGATGGCAACAAGAGCGATCTCGCAATCGGCGTCCCGGCCCTGAAGGCGCGGGGGCTGGCTGCCACGTTCTTCGTGTGATCCGATCGCCTGGACGACCCGGCCTATCTGTCGCCGGCCGACCTCAAGCAGATGTAGGCCGAGGGCATGACGATCGGTTGCCACGGCGCCAGCCATATCCCGCTGCGGCGCGTGACGTCCGAGGTGCTCGACTATGAAACCCGCGGTGCAAAGACCCGGCTGGAAGACACCTTGGGGCATCGCATTTCGGAATTCGCCATTCCTTTCGGAAGTTACGACCGCAAAGTGATGAAGGCGCTTGATCCGTTCGACAAGGTATATACCAGCGATCACCAGATGAGCGCCTTCGACGCCCGGATCGTCATGCGGCACAGCTATGTCAAAGACTGGAAACGGGAAACCCCGCGGACCTATATCCAGAACGCTCCGACAGGGATGAAATCAGCGGTCATGCGGGCGAGGATGGCGGCTAAACGCCTGCGGCCCTGACGACGTTCGAACGTCTAGAAGCCGAGATAGTACATCTCCGAATAGGTGTGATCGACGTCCCAGATCGGGTCTGCGCCGCGAACGTATTTCGCTGCGTTTCCCTCAAGGAAGACGCAGCGAAACTGTGGCAGATCGCCCGAAGCATCCAGGATCATCGCCATCTTTCCCTGCCGTCTGAGCCAGTTCAGCACAGGCTTCGCATGGGCCGCGAAATGCCGCATGTCCTGACAATAGATCAGTTGTCCGCCGGTAAAGACCCTCTTGCCCTGAGGTCCGCAGGTCGCCACCGCCACGTATCGGCCTGTCGTGCGGGGGCTCAACCTCAGCTTGTCCAAAGTCGGCAGGGTGTGTCTTGCAGCGAACAGGTTCGACGTGACCCAGCCGCCCGGTCATCCGGTCCAGCGGACCGCGATGGGTCGGAGCCACGCGCCAGGTCCAGATGTTGGCATAGGTCTGGTGTGCGTCACCATAGTCATGGGTGACGGAAATGGACAGGACCGCCCCCCGCACGCCGCCATCGTCGATCACATAGCCCCATTTTCCCCGCCATCCGGGACCGGGCGACGCGCCAGCGCGGTCAGGCCGCTCCGGAAATATTCCGGCGGACGGCGGGTGAAAGAGTCCGACATCAGGCGGATGACCGCATCGAGATCCGGTTCGCCAATTGGACGGACTACGGCGTTTTCGGTCAATTCGGGTTTTCCTGCTGCCATTCGCGACGGTCGAAAGTCACCGCGGTCCGGCCCGTCATTGGAGCATCGGGACACCGAAGGGAACGCTCCGATTCGATTGCTGCGCCGGCGCAGCGACCGCCAACGCGCCAGAGCCTCGCCGAAATGGCGAGCGCCGGCGCAAGACCACCGATTCCCGGCCCATCGGAGCCTCTATCTCATTGATCACAGATCCTTGCGGGTCTATTGTCCCGCGTGAAACCGTCGGGGTGCAACGCCGCAAGCCGGCCGGGAACCAAACGTGCCGGGCACCGAAACGATGATGCAGGCGGTTTGAAACGAACGCAGAAGGAACGAAAATGAAAGTCTGGATAAAGTGGTTGATTCTAGGCGTCCTGTCGGTTGCCTTTGGCTTCTTCGTGCTGGCGAATCCGGTTGCCGCTTCGGTCGCGGTCACGACCCTTGCAGGGATCATGTTCCTGCTGTCCGGCGGGTTCCAGATCTGGGCCGGCCTGTCCGAGGAAGGGACCATGGGCAAGCTGCTCGGCATCGGCCTTGGCGTTCTGATGATCCTGCTGGGCGCATCGCTGCTGTTTCACCCGCTGCAAGGCGTCATCTCGCTGGCCATGCTTGTCGCGATCCTCTTTGCCGCCAGCGGCATTTCGCGGCTGATCACGGCCTTCCAGATGCGCGACACGCCGTTTTTCTGGCTGATGCTCATATCCGGCGCCATTTCCGTGCTTCTGGCGGGGTATATCTTTGCCAATTTCTCGGCCATCGCGCTCAGCCTTCTGGGCATCCTTCTCGGGATCGAACTGCTGATCAACGGCACGAGCCTCATCGCAATGGCATTCTTCCTGCGCACAGCCAAGGGCGCTCTCAAGGACAAGCTCGACGCGCGTCTCAACAAGTAATCGCATTTCGGACCGCGCAGACGCGGTCCAGACGGAGAAACACATGGACAAGTTCACCACCATCACCGGGGTCGCGGCCCCGATGCCAATGATCAATGTCGATACGGATATGATCATCCCCAAGCAGTTCCTGAAAACCATCAAGCGCTCGGGGCTGGGCAAAAACCTGTTCGACGAGATGCGCTATGACGACGACGGCAAGGAAATCTCCGGCTTCGTCCTGAACCAGCCGGCCTACCGCGAGGCAGAAATCCTGGTCGCCGGCGATAATTTCGGCTGCGGCAGTTCGCGCGAACACGCGCCGTGGGCGATCAAGGACTTTGGCATCCGCTGCGTCATCGCCCCGAGCTTCGCCGACATCTTCTACAACAACTGCTTCAAGAACGGCATCCTGCCGATTGCCCTGCCACAGGAAACGGTGGACGTACTGATGAAGGATGCCGAAAAAGGTGCCAATGCGCGGATGACAGTCGATCTGGAAGCCCAGACCGTGACGACCTCCGATGGCGTGTCCTTTGCCTTTGAAGTCGACGCTTTCAAGAAGCATTGCCTGATCGAAGGCCTCGATGATATCGGGCTGACCATGGAAAAGGCCGCCGCAATCGACAGTTTCGAAGCCAAGGCAGCGATGGAACGTCCCTGGATCTGATGATCCGGCACGGCGACCGCATGCCGATGGGGCGGGCGGTCGCCAGCCTGCGGGCACTGCTTGCCCTGATTCTTCTTGCCTTGGAAACGCCGGGTTTTGCCGATGTCCTGAGGGTGGGCACGTTCAACGTCGAACTGGCGCGCAAGGGTCCCGGCCTGCTGCTGCGGGATCTCACGCGGGGCAAGGACCCCCAGATCGACGCGATCGTCGCGGTGATCGCGCGGCATTCGCCCGATGTGCTCGCCATCCAGAATTTCGACTGGGATCACGACCAGGTGGCCCTCGCCGCCTTTGCCGAACGGCTTGCGGATGCCGGAGCGCCCTATCCACACCGGTTTTCCGCCCGCCCCAACAGCGGGCTGGCGACCGATCTCGATCTGGACGGGGACAGGCGGTTGGGCGGTCCCGGCGATGCGCAGGGTTTCGGTGCATTCACCGGCCAGGGCGGTCTGGCCGTCCTGTCCCGGCACCCCATCGCAGTCGCGCAGGTCACGGACCTGTCCGATCTGCTCTGGAAGGACCTGCCGGACGCCCTGCTGCCAACCTGGGCGGACGGTCGCCCGTTTCCCTCTGACGACGCCATCGCGATCCAGCTGCTGTCCAGCACCGCGCATTGGATCGTGCCCATCGCGCTGCCCGACGGCGGCCTGTTCGATCTTCTGACCTTTCAGGCCGGCCCGCCGGTTTTCGATGGGGCCGAAGACCGCAACGGTCGGCGCAATCACGACGAAATCCGGCTCTGGACAGAGGTTCTTGACGGCCGCTTCGGTTCGCTCCACGACCGTTTCGTGCTGGCCGGCGGCGCCAATCTCGATCCCCATGACAGCGACGGGCGCTTTGCCGCCATGCGCAACCTGCTCGCCGATTCGCGGCTTCAGGATCCCAGGCCCGCCAGCGCGGGGGCGGCGCGCTCCGCCGATCAGGGCCACACGGGCGACAACGCGCTGGACACGGTGGACTGGGATGGCGTCGGGCGTATGCGGGTGGACTATGTGCTTCCGGCGAGCGGCTGGAAGGTGATCGACGCCGGGGTGGCCTGGCCCGCAGAGGGCGAGGACGGTCGTGCCGAAGCCCTAGCGGCGAGCCGGCACCGTCTGGTCTGGGTGGACCTCGCGCTCGATTGATCCGGGCGGGATAGCCGATGCAAGCGCCAATTCGAACGGAGTGGCCTGAAAGTCCGGCAACAGGCGGTGAAACGCGGCGCCGTCCAGCCAATGCGGCGTATCCCAGAGATACCGCATCTCCAGGAGGCAACGCGCCATCGGCCAGAACGGGCGCGCCAGCAGCAGGGGAAGCCAGGACATCCGCTTCAGCTTCAGCGGCCGCGACACAAGACGTTCCAGGGCCGCGGCCATGTCGCGGCCGCTGAATTTGTAGCCGGGAAACGGGATGTCGGCGAGAACGGGGAGGCTCTCGCGCATCTCTGCCAGGTCCACGGCGGCGGCGGCAAGATCCGGCAGATAGGCCCAGGCGTGGGGGATGTCGGGGTTTCCGGGATATATGAAACGACCTCTGGACAGCGACTTGATCATGATCTGATCGAACCAGTTGCCCGATGCGCAGGTGTCGATGAAATCCCCGGCCCGCAGGACGATGGTCCGCACACCGGACTGCCGGTAGGCATTTTCCATGTGGATGCGGATCTGCCCGAGCGGGTTCTCCGCCCGGTGCGAAGTATTGCTGCCCCAGGGAACGGGCGTCTGCGCCCCGAAGACATAGACGTTGCCCGGCACGATCACCGTCGCGCCCGTCTTCGCGGCGACGGTGATGACCTGCCGGTGCAGGTCCGGAACCAGCCGCGCCCAGTCCGGGTAGGGAGGGTTCCAGGCATTAACGATCACCGAGACCCCGCCGGCGGATCTTTCCAGATCGTCGGTGGCGCGGTCAAACAGCCGGACCTCCCAACCTCTCGCCTTGAACTGGATGGCGGCGTTCCGGCCAAATCGGCCGGATGCGCCAAGGATCAGAACGGTTCGTGCCATGCAAGCCTCCATCGAAGGGGTGAAATCCGGGTCCGGTTTACCCATTCATGGATTGCAATCATATTGCGAAAGATCGCAGGTCATGTATTCAATATTGAATGGATGACCCGCGCCAGATCACTGACTGGACCCTGATACAAAGCTTTCTGGCCGTGGCGGAAACCGGATCGCTGTCCGCCGCGGCCCGCAGGCTAGACCGCAGCCAACCGACACTGGGACGCCATGTGACCGCCCTGGAACGCAGCCTCGGAACGGAATTGTTCGAGCGCCACGCGCGGGGGCTGAAACTCACCGCGACCGGGCTCGGCATGTTGCCGCTCGCCCGGCAGATGCACGAAACGATGCAGGCCATCGGCCTGACCGCCGCGGGGCAATCGCAACAGATGCGTGGAACCGTGCGCGTGACGGCCAGCGTATTCGCAAGCCATCACCTGTTGCCGCCGATCCTCGCCCGGTTGCGCAGCCTTGAACCGGAGATCCAGCTGGACCTGATCCCGTCCGACACGACCGAGAACCTCCTGTTCCGCCAGGCGGATATCGCGGTCCGGATGTATCGCCCCGCCCAGCTTGACATCGTGGCCCGGCATGTCGGGGATCTGGAACTGGGCATCTTCGCGGCGCGCAGGTATCTCGACCGGGTCGGCCGCCCGCGACAGGCGAGCGACATCCTCGACCTCGATCTCGTCGGCTATGACAGCAATGAACTCATCGTGCGCACGATGCAGCACATGGGCTGGCCGGTCAGCCGCGGAAACTTCGCGGTGCGCTGCGATAACCAGGCGGCCTACTGGGAACTGGTGCGCGCGGGATGTGGCATCGGCTTTTCCCAGGTGGCGGTCGGACGGGCCGATCCGCTGGTCGAAGAACTGGACCTCGCCGTAACGATCCCGCCGCTGCCGGTCTGGCTGGCGGCGCATCAGTCACTGCGCCACACGCCGCGTCTGCGGCGGGTCTGGGACGTTCTGGCCGACGGGCTTGCCAGGCAATGCGCGCCCGCACGGACCGAGGCAACTTATTGACGCTCTGCGTTGCGCGCGGTAGGGGCAGGCAACGACAATTCAGGAGAGTCCCGCATGTCCAACCCCTCGCTTCTCATCCTTGCCGGCGACGGCATCGGCCCCGAAGTCATGACCGAGGTCCGGCGCGTCATCGACTGGTATGGCGACAAGCGCGACCTGAAGTTCGACGTCTCCGAGGACCTGGTCGGCGGAGCGGCCTATGACAAGCACGGCACCCCTCTGACCGATGAAACCATGGCCAAGGCCCAGGCGGTCGATGCGGTGCTGCTCGGCGCCGTCGGCGGCCCGAAATACGACAACCTGGATTTCAGCGTCAAACCGGAACGCGGCCTCTTGCGCCTGCGAAAGGAGATGGACCTGTTTTCCAACCTGCGCCCGGCCCAGTGTTTCGACGCGCTGGCGGATTTCAGCAGCCTCAAACGCGACGTGGTGGCGGGGCTCGACATCGTGATCGTGCGCGAACTGACCAGCGGCATCTATTTCGGCGAGCCGCGCGGCATCTTCAAGGAAGGCAACGAGCGCGTCGGCATCAACACCCAGCGCTACACCGAGAGCGAGATCGACCGGGTCGCACGCTCGGCCTTCGAACTGGCCCGCAAACGCGGAAACAAGGTCTGCTCCATGGAAAAGGCCAACGTGATGGAAAGCGGCATCCTCTGGCGCGAGGTCGTGCAGAAGGTGCATGACGAGGATTATCCGGATGTCGAACTGTCCCACATGTATGCGGACGCCGGCGCGATGCAGCTCTGCCGCTGGCCCAAGCAGTTCGACGTGATCGTGACCGACAACCTGTTCGGCGATCTCTTGTCCGACGCCGCCGCGATGCTGACCGGCAGCCTCGGCATGCTGCCTTCGGCCAGCCTCGGCGCACCGATGGCCAATGGCCGTCCCAAGGCGCTTTACGAACCGGTGCACGGATCGGCGCCGGACATTGCCGGACAGGGCAAGGCCAACCCGATCGCCTGCATCCTGAGCTTTGCAATGGCGCTGCGCTATTCCTTCGACCAGGGCGACGAGGCCACGCGGCTGGAAAACGCGGTCGAAAAAGTGCTGGCGGACGGGTTGCGCACCGCCGATCTGATCGGCGAAGAAGGTGTGCAGCCGGTGTCCACCCGCGAGATGGGCGACGCCATTCTCGCCGCGCTTGACGAAAGCCTCTGAGATGCACCTGCGCGGTATGAACTTGTGCCGCGCAGTCTTCAGCCGGACAGCGGCCGGGCCGCGTCCCGGAGGCCCGACATGACATCCGTCACAGGCCCGGAAGCCGCCAGTTTGCGTGGTGCATTTTTCGGCCTGGCCGCTTTCGCGATCTTTTCCACCCACGATCTGCTGATCAAGTATCTTGGCGGGCACTATTCCCCGTTCCAGATCGTGTTCTTCAGTTCGCTGATCAGTTTTCCCTTCATCACCCTGCTCATCATCCGCGACGGCAAGCCCGGCACGCTGCGCCCGGTGCATCCCTGGTGGATGCTTTTGCGCAGCGTCTCGGGGGTCACGGCCGCAGTCGGCGCCTTCTACGCGTTCTCCGTGCTGCCGCTGGCGCAGGTCTACGCGATCCTTTTCGCGGCGCCGCTGCTCATCACCCTGCTGTCGGTGCCGATCCTCGGGGAAACCGTGCGCCTGCGGCGCGGGCTCGCGGTCGTGGTGGGGTTGCTGGGCGTGATCGTGGTGCTGCGGCCGGGCACCGCAGAGCTTGGCCCTGGCCATATGGCCGCCCTGCTGTCCGCCGTGGCCGGCGCGTTCAATTCCATCGTGGTGCGCAAGATCGGGCAGGACGAACGCCCGGTCCTGATGATTCTCTATCCGATGCTGGCAAGTGTGGGTCTGATGGCCATCGCCCTGCCCGCCGTGTACCGCCCGATGCCGCTCATCGACCTCGGCGCGCTCGCCGTGGTTTCGGTGATGGTCCTGATCGCCATGTCCTGCCTGATCGCGGCCTACCGCCGCAGCCCGGCGGTCGTGGTCGCGCCGATGCAATATTCGCAGATCCTCTGGGCCGCGCTTTATGGCGCGACCCTGTTCGGCGAATACCCGGACGCCATGACCTACCTTGGCGCTGCAATCACCACCGCCAGCGGCCTTTACATCCTGCGCCGCGAATACAGCGGCAAGGTATCCCGCCACACCCCGGTTCTGGAAACGAAAACCCGGATCGGCCTCGACACCAGCCTGCGCGTCGGCACAATCGAGAACAACCTCAAGGGACCCAAATGATGGGGCTTGCCAAAGTCGTGTCAGGTCTGTAATCCGCACGCACAACGGTCGGAGTGTAGCTCAGCCTGGTAGAGCACTGTCTTCGGGAGGCAGGGGCCGGAGGTTCGAATCCTCTCACTCCGACCAATGAAATCAGATACTTACGTCTTCAGTCGATTTCCCCCGCCCCCGCTTCGCCCCCAAATACCCCATCGAGCGCGGCGTTCACAGCGTCCACGTCCGACGTGTCGAGTGCCGACTCGGCAATCTCGCTGGCAGCTTGCTCGACGTGCGGCTGCGCGAACCCGACGGCCAGGAAGGCGATCACGAAAATGAAAGTCATGCTTGGTTCCCTTCGAGTCGGCGCTCAATACCCGCGATTTCTCCCAGTCTCGCACCGACGGCTGCGCCCCAACCCGACGCTGCGTCGTTCTGCGCAATCAGTTCGTCGCGCCGCGCCATCATGTTGCGATAGCAAGCGCATGCATCGCCAGATAACCCGCAGTTCACATAGCAGTACATCATCATCCGTTCCTTTCGATTGCGTCGAGTGCGCCCTGTTGGAAGTCGGGCGACAGGTGCCAGTACACCCGCTCGATCGTTTCGGTGCTGGTTGAGAAGAACCCCGCGGCGTCCTCTTTGGTCGCGCCACCCTGTATCGCCCAGGTGATCGCGGTGTGCTTCAGCGTGTGCGGCGTCGGTCGCCACCCGAGGTCGGCATCCGTGACAGCGTGTGACCATGACGTCTTGACGCTGCCGACGCGCCCGCCCTTCCACTCAACCGCCCAGGTGTCTCCCCGCGCAGCCCACCGTCGCGCATGGGCGAGTAGCTGGCGTGGGATCCGTGCGGGTGCGCGGCGTTTCCGTGTGGCGCGTTCGCCGCTGCCGATGCGGTACAGTATCCCCGCGTCCAGATCGAACCAGCCGCCGGTCGTCGTCGGACCCGACAGTCGCAGGTTCAGCGTCGCGTCACGTCGGGTGCCGGTATAGAGCGCCACGAGGATGAAGTGGCGCAGGTGACGCGGCGAGACCCGTAGTAGCTTGGCGACCTCGCTGCGCGTCATCGCGCGTTGTTTGGTCTCGGGTGCCGCCGGCATCGGGAACATGGGCACAGTGGTCAGGTATCCCTCTTTGCCGCAGTAGACCATCGCCGCGCGAAGTGTCCCGAGTTCCCGACGGACGGTCCCGACGGATACCCCCCGGTGCTTGGCATACAGACGGGTCGTTGAACCTTTTACGTCCGCACAGGAGCGATTCCCCCAAAACGGCAATAGTGCGTCAATGGCGTACCCTATGCGTGCGGGGTCGGCCACCGTCGGCGCATGTTCCTCTCCGTAGATCGCCAGGGCATCGGCCACTGTCATTTCCTCCGGTCCATATGGACCACTTTTGCGGTTCTTTTGGTCGATGTATTCCGCGAGTTGCCTTTCAGCTTCTCGGCGATCCCCTGTGCGCGTTGAGATTTCACCGGCGCCAGTGTCTTTGATGACGTAGACGGGGTCTCGACCCTTGCGCTTTCGGAGGACGAGGCGGGCACCTTTGGCTGGCATCGGCATCTCTCGATCAACTCCCCCAACTCTGATTCCTGCACGAACGATGATGAACCGATTCGTATCAGGAGTCCATGGGCGAGGGCAGCGGACGCAAGGGGTTTCACCGGAACACCGCCCAATCGCTCGGCCGCTTCGGGAATCGAGATTAGCATGACCTCACCGCTTCGATGAACGCTTGCGCGACTTGCGGTATGATTGCATTGCCGTAACCCCGCAGGAGTCCCACTCTTTCGGGAACCCCGTCAGCCAACGGGAATGTGCCGGGTTCAACTGGCCTCCACTTTCCATCCCGGCACCAGAGCCAATCAACATCTCGCCAGAAACCGTCAGTCGCGCGGGTGTCGTCAGTGACGCCGTGTTCGGTAGCGTCACCCTGATCTTGCGACCGTCCGGTGTTCTCCCCGTCGCCGACGTCCCGTTGCTGTAGGTCTGCCCGCCCGTCGCGTTCCCCACCGTCGGCGTCGGCCAACCTGATAGCAGCGCCATTTGTCGCGGCAAGTCTCTCGGGTTCGATCCGTCGCCCATGCTGTTCTTGCCATCCCTGACTACCGGCGTGTGCCAACCTGCCAGTGAAATAGAGTCTTTGCCGGATGTGCGGTGCCCCGACGCTCGGGCCGCACAAATCTGCTGCCGCGGTGACGTACCCCGCTCCTTCCAGGTCAGGCGATACAAGATCGAACCACCACTTGAGACCATCCTTGCTTGCAACTTGCTCGCCAAAGATTTCTGTAGGACGGCACTCGGAAATGAGATGGAAGAACGCCCACCACAGGTTCCGCTCGTCGTCATACCCAAGACCCTTACCTGCGCTGCTGAAAGGCTGGCAGGGGCAAGAACCCGTCCAAACAGGATAATCATCAGGGACTCGGGCGAGACGCAGGGCGTGCGACCATCCCCCGATACCGGCGAAGAAATGGCACTGGTCGTAACCTTTGAGGTCGTCGGGTTTGACATCGGTAATGCTCCGTTCATCCACGTCACCGGGCGCTATCAGCCCGTTTGCGATCAGTTCCCGAAGCCACGCGGCGGCACCGGCATCGAACTCGTTGTAGTAGGCTGTCATATCGCCACCGCCATATATCCGTAATTCCGGATGTTCCTGATCTTCAACGGGTTCCCCTGTTCCCGCAGCTTCCTGCGGATTTTCGAGATGAACACTTTCGTCGGCGTGTCCACATCTTCGCGCCCGGTCACACGCGCGATTGCCGCGACAATCGTGCTGTGTCGGACCATGTCGCCACTGTGCTTTGTCAGCATGTTCAGGACCACGGTCTCGGCCAGCGTGAACCCCGGCGTCGCTGTTTCGGGGATGACGGCGAACCCCATGTAGTAGTCGATGAAGTGAAGCAGGTACTCGACCCGCTCCGACTCCGGTACGTCCTTGAGTTGTTCACGGACATTCATGTGACCGCTCGCAAGACCCGGTTGCATATCGTCGCGCCCTCGGCCACCAGTAACTTTGCGCTTCGCTGCGGTATCTGGTGCTTCCGTTCGAACGCCTCGTGACCGTGACCCTCACCGACAATTTCACACATTGCCGCGAACGTGGTTTCCGGCAGGATTGCCTGGAGAACTTCGAAACTGGTCTTGGTCGCAGCGTCCCGGCCCGCATAGATTTCCGCAAACATTATCGCGTCTTTGTCGCCACCGACCGATAGCATGCCGGAATCACCCCGAAGTGACAGGTTGCTATTCAACCATTTATGACCTTCGCCCGTGATCGAACCGTCGTCATCCATGAACCCGTGCAGGGCTGCGGTGCGGTGCGCGACCTGTTGTTCCAGTGGAGAGTATCCGGTGACGCCGGTCAGGGCCGCGCTGTCGTAACCTTTGTCACGCACACCGACCATGTACCTAAGAAGCCCATCGTTTCTCATTTCTGCTCCCTCCGCAAGCGTGTCGTTGCCCGCAGCATGATCTTGCGCTGTTCGACGCGCACCGCCGCTATCCGGTCCTTTGCGAACAGCACGATCAGTTCGAGTTCGTCGTGCTGCCTATTTTCCTCGTTTGTGGCGAAATCGCGCCAGTGTTTTCCTACAGACAAGGCATTACTCCGATTCTCTTGCACGCTATTGTAAGATATGTGACGTCAAATTCACAACCCACGAAAGACCGTCCCGACAATTTGCATGCGACTCCGGTGGACCCGGTGCCCGCGAACGGGTCGAGGACAATGTCGCCAGGTTGCGTGCTGTTCTCGACGTACATCCGCATCAGATCGACGGACTTCTCGGTCGGGTGCGTCTTGTTGCCCACCGGGTTCTTCCAGTCGTGGCATGTCATCGAGCCGCAGTCGTTGATCGGGAACGCCGCGCCCTTGCGGGCAAAGATCGTGTACTCGACGTTCTTCATGTACCAGCGGTTCGGCGTGGCGTTCTGTTTCCGCGCGATCAACAGGTTGTGGACCCGGAACCCCGCGCGTCGCATCTCGGCCAGCGCCGCCTCAAGGTTCAGGAAGTTGACCATCAGATAGATGTGCCCAGGGTCACGCAACACACGATAGAGGTCGTGCAGATACTCACGGAACTTGACGTCGTTGTGTTCGAACATCTTGCCGTCGTTGTCGGCAAGCATTCCGGTCGGGCGCTTGTGCGTCGCAGACTCTCCGTTGCCCCCGCTGATCGTCTGGTACGGCGGGTCTGTCACCACGCAATCGACCGACTCCGCGGGCATCCCGCGCAACAGTTCCCGCGCGTCGCCCCGGTGCATCTTGCATGTCAGCACAATCCGAGTTCCCTACCCTGAAGCGCGAACCGTTCGTCCGCGTCGATCACCGCCCGCCACAACTGCGACCGGTCGGGGAAATAGTGACGGACGGTCGCCGCGCTCGTCTTGACCGTGCAACGCTTGGCGACCGCGCCGTGCGTGACGTCCGAAAGCTGCCCGTCCCGTGCTATGCGCACCGCCGCTGTGATGATCACAGTGCGTCGCTGTTGTGGCTCAAGTCTCATCTGTAAACGTCCTTCACTGATTGGGCGAACAGACCGATACCGCCGAGACCCCTGACGAATTTAAGGAACGCGGCCTGCGCTTGTTCCCGCTCGTTGCCGGGGCGCGGTCCTTTCCACCCCGGCGACTTGACCTCGATCGCGGTGAACACCCCGACACCGTTGACCGGCGTTATCCCGATCAGGTCAGCCGACTTGAACTTGCGGTTGATCTTGGAACTGGTGTTCGCCAGACCGTACCGCACCATCCGTCCCTCGGCGTCCAGGCACGCACCGCTGTTGTTCCGCATGAGCGACCCGCCGCGCCGCGCCGCCTCGATCTGAAGCGCGGCCTGGACCGCCGCCTCGGACTCTTCTGTGCCGCGCTCACCGGTGGGGCGACCGGGTTCGAGGACCGCCAGCAATTCCTCGACGGCACCCGGCGATACCCCGTGCCTTGCCGCCCATTCGAACACGGTCATGCCAGGCACGACGCGGCTTTGTTGACGACGCGCCAGAACTGGTGATAGCAGTCGACTTGTTCAGCCAGTTGCGACATCGCCATCCGTTGATGCATCCAAGCCTCATCCCGCAAATACTTCGGAAAATGTCGCAGCATCCACAGGTACGAATCGAGCCAATCGCAGAGGGTCAGCAAATTGAGTTCGTCGGGTTTCAGGCACGGGTAGTCGAACCCCTGGTTGGCGATGGATTCCATCTCGACGTCGCGCAACATGCCGCGAATTACCGGGTGTTTTTCCTTTGCCGGGTGCGCCATGTCACCGGCGTCCACCTCGCCCTGGTCATGCAGCATGGCGGCAACAAGCGCGTCGCGGCTGACGTACGGTTTGAACGACAGCATCAACAGCGCGACACGTTGCTGGTGGCCCGAGTTGTAATCGACCGTGTCGCAGAGTTGCGGGTGGGTGTGCCAGCGCCGAACGAAGCCAGCGGACCATGCGTCAAATGCGTTCATCAATCTGTTCCTTGAGTTTGTTTGCGGCGGGTCTGCCGAGGGTTTGGGCAGACATGATGTCGGTCCCAAAGGTGTGGTAGAATCTGCGGTAAATCTCGCTGTCGGGTCGCCCCATGTCGCGCTGCACGCCGGCCCATACCGCGATCGAGTGGCGTAGTTCTTCCTGCGCTTCCTGGCGCAGCCGGTGGTTCTTGTTGATCGACGCGCCGACGATGTCGCTGCCGTCTGCCGGCGGTGGGCCGTCAACCGCCTCGATTTCCCCGCGCATGGCGGCGAGTGTTTCCGCGTCCAGTTCGATCAGGTCGCCGTCCACGAACTCGGGGCGCCCGCGGGACTCGGGTTCCGGCCGGTGCCCGCAGAACGGACACTTGGGCGTCACCGCCTCGTAGGCCATGAAGCATTCAGTGCATGTCGTGACCGGCATGACGTTCGGATCCCGCTGGCCGCGCTTGCCGCGTTCCTCTGCCAGCAACGACCAGTTGCGCGGGGCATCGGGGAGACCGTGGCGCACGACGTTGCCGACGTGGTCGATGATCGTGCCGTGCGTCTTGCCCTTGATCGTCCGCAGCGCCCTCCCGAACTGTTGGACATAGAGACCATAGGATTCCGTCGGGCGACCCATCGACACGACCTCGACAGCCGGGACGTCCACACCCTCGCCGAACAGATCGACGTTGACCAGTTGCAGCAATGTGCCGTTGACGAACTTCTGGAATATGGCGTCGCGCACCGAGTCGGGTGTCTTGGCGCTCACACACTCTGCCGGAACCCCGGCGTCACGGAACGCTGCGGCGGTCTCGTTGGCTTGATCGACGTCCACGACGAACGTAATGCCGCGCTTGCCGGGTGCGATTCGCTTGTAGTGCGTGACGATGTCGCCGACAATCTGCGACTTGTGCGCTTCCTGCCGCAGCGACGCGCCCGAGAAGTCACCGCTCGCACCGACCTTGATGTTCGCGCGGTCGATGGATTGTGACGGACAAAAGATGCGATATTCACACAGCGAGCCGCGCCCAATCAGTTCCCGCATGTTCGGCCCGACAACCATCGAATCAAACACCCCGCCCTGCGACCTGGCGAGCGACTTGCGATCGGCGCGAATCGGTGTTGCGGTGAACCCGATACCGGTGGCGCGGGGGAACATCTCGGTCGCCTTGCCCCATTTGTTACCGGTCAGCACGTGATGACATTCGTCTATCATCCACATCTCGATCGTGTTGGCCCACTGGCGCAGCTTGTCGGCGCGTGCATTCAGCGTATCGACGCCGGCAACCGTGAACGGGGCGCGAGGATTGTAGAACGACCGACCGAACAGACGCACATGTTGTTGAATGCAGAAATTCACTGTATTCTTTGACGCGATGATGTTGTGATGCACGCCAAATTGCGCGATCGCCTTACTGATTTGTGACACCAGTTCGTGACGATGGGCGATAGCGACCGACGGGCGTGTCTGACGTTCCGCCAGCGCACCCATTACTACTGTCTTGCCAAAACCCGTCGGTGCGACAAGTATGACGTTGCCTGTCGCGGCATCGCCATCTTGGATCAACTTCGACTGATCGGGTCTTAATGTGAATTTTGTGCTAGACATAATTCCTTTTAACCGTTACTAACTGTTGTTGCAAGATACAAATTGCTCATTAACGCCAACGGAGACACAAATGCCCAAATACAAATTGGAAATCGAGTTCGACACAGAGGATGACCTTCGGGCGTACCTCGGTGGCGAGACACGCGCCGCAGCACCCGCACCCGCAGAGCCGGCACGCGAGCCTGAAGCACACAGCCCGTCCGTCGCGCAGACCAAAGCCGACGACGGTGACAGCGACGAGATTACTGACGACGTCGATGCGGATGGTCTGCCGTATGATCCGGAAATCCATGCGGACCCCAAGTCGTTCACGGCGAAAGGCACCTGGCGTTCGAAGCGCGGCAAGTCCAAGGAAGCCGACGAGGCACGCGCTGCGTTCAAAGCTGCCGGTGGTGCTGAAGCCGCACCCGAGACGACCCCTGCCGCCACCCCCGCAATGCCGGGAATGCCCGGTGCAGCCAAAGCCGCACCCGCGCCCGTCAGCTTCGACCAGATGCTCGACAAGACCCTCGGCATGATGCAGCGCGGCAAGATCG
The DNA here is from genome assembly GCF_030164465.1 of Sedimentitalea xiamensis. GTDB lineage: Bacteria > Pseudomonadota > Alphaproteobacteria > Rhodobacterales > Rhodobacteraceae > Sedimentitalea > Sedimentitalea xiamensis. The sequence continues at coordinate 20,153 of NZ_JASNJE010000031.1, read as the reverse complement.
ACGCTGACGGCGTGACCGCACTCTACGCCAAACTCGGCATCCCCGACCCGTCGGCATTGGAGACCAATGAAAGCTATCGCGCAGCACTGTTTGCAGAACTGTGCGCCATCGAGCCGGAACTGGCCTGATGGATCTGCGCCCGTCATCATCCCATATCTGGACCAAGTGTGCCGCCATGCCTCTCATGTCGTCACGAGTCCCCCCTGGTGACGTAGGAGATCCTGCCCGCGAGGGTACATGCGCCGCTTGGGTTGCAGAGATGGTCTTGACGGGCGCAGTTTCTACCGCTGCCGACATGGTCGGTCAGTCACACGAAAACGGATGGTTGGTCGAGCCTGACATGGCGCAACACATCCAGAAATACGTCGATCGCGTCCGGTCCTACGGCGGTGAAATCCACACCGAGCGCAAGGTCCGACTCAACCAGCATATCGCCGGGACGCCCGACGCTTTCGCCGTCCTCGGCAGCGACCACGTCCTGATCGTGGACGACCTGAAATATGGTTTCGGTCTGGTCGAGCCGTACCAGAACCCGCAAGTCTGCATCTATGCCGGCGCTATCCTGCGGATGCTGACAGCACGGGGCGTGCGCGTCGATCGCGTCGTCATCGGGATTTACCAGCCACGGGCATGGAGTCCTGCCGGGATCCACCGTATATGGTCGTGCTACCCCGAGGAACTGATGTCGTTCGTCAAGACGATCGAGGAAGCGGGTAACGCCGCACAGAACCCCAACGCACCGGCAACGCCAGGTGCCCACTGTGAATATTGCGATGCGGCCGCAACGTGCGCCGCGAACGCCGCCGAGAATTATCGCGTCTACGAGCGCAATGCGTCGCAGCAACAGCGACACATGACCGTCGAAGAACTCGCCAAGGAACTCGATTTCCTCGAAATGGCGTCCGACATGCTCAAGGGTCGCAAGTCCGCTGTCGAGGCTGAAGCCGCTGCACGCATGAAACGCGCCGAGACGATCCCCGGCTGGCATATGGAACAGCGAGCCGGTCAACGCCGGTTTACCGTGCCCGCCGCGACCGTCCGTGCCCTGACGGGACTCGATCCCGAAGTGTCGAAGATGGTCACACCGGCAGAACTCGAACGGATGGGTGCCAGCGACGCAGTCGTCGCCCGCATCACCGAGACGCCACGAACCGCCCCGCGCCTGAAGAAAGTCGCGCCGGGTTATTACGCCAACTTGTTCAAACAGAGGTAACAAATGATGGAACAACGAATGAAGTCGTTCATCGCGTCGTCGGCACCCACCGCCGCAGAGATTGGCCGCGGGTTCGCGCCCGAGACCGTCAAGGACAAGGAAGGGTGGGGTCGCAAGCTGGTCCGCAAGTTCGTCGGTCTCGGCGATCTGGTCCGCAACGACGACGGCACCGTGTCCCTGCCCCGCCGTCATCTGCGCGTCGCCCAGGAGTTGCTTCAGGTGATCATCGGTGATGGGGCGCTGCCGGGACCGCACGACTACAAGGCGCCCCACGCGAACCGCGGCACCCCGCCGCGCCCGCACTATTCACGCTACAGCCGCAAACCACGCGCATTCCGCGCATAATCAAGAGGACCATAGGAACATGGCAACGAAACTTGACGGACAATTCACACCGGGCGGTCGCCTCGTGATGGGGAGTCTTACCGAACGTGACGAGAAGGATTACGACGGCAACGTCATCCCCGATGACAAGCGCCGGTATTTCTTCGGCGTCGCGGTGCCGAAAGACACGCCCGGTGTCGCCGAACTGATCAACTCGATATGGCAGGTGGCCGCGACCGACTACGCCCAGGTGCCGCTGGTGATGAACCAGATCAACCAGGGTCTTGCTGCCAAGGATTTCGCTTGGAAGATTCAGGACGGTGACATCCAGACCTACGACAAGAAAACCGGTCAGCCGCGCGACATCCCCGACTACCTGAAGGGCTGCTACATCTTCAAGTTCTCGACGCAGTTCGAGGTTGACGCCTGCGACCTCAACGGCAACCAGATCAACCGCGCCGACATCAAGCGTGGCGACTATGTGGACGTCATGTTCAACTGCATGGTCAACGGCAAGATGGACGATACCGCCGGTGTCTACATGAACCCGGTCGCCATCCGTCGCCTTGGTTACGGTGATCCGATCGCAACCGGCATCAGCGCGTCGCAGGCGTTCGCCGGTCGTGCAGCGGCAGCGATGGGTACGCAAATGCCCACAGCGGCCGGGGCAACCCCACCCGCGACCGGTGGTGGCGGTATGCCGGGAAACCCTGCACCGGCCCAGACACCCACGGCATCTGCCGGTGGCGGAATGCCGGGGGCTGCCCCTGCGGCGCAGACTTCATCCCATTCTAACGTGCAGCCGCACACCGGGATCCTGAACGGTCCCGCTGGCATGCCGGGGATGTGACGCAACCGGGCGGGGCTTCACGGTCCCGCCCACCACCAAAACAGAGGTAACAAATTATGGAAACGCCTTGGTATTTTGTCGGTGAACCGACGGTCGGCAAGTGGTTCGGATACATCCTGTTCGAGCATCTGCCGGCAATCCTGTCGATCCCGCCGCTCCTGATTATCGTGGCGCTCGCCCTCCAATACTTCATTCACAGAGGAAAACGCCATGAAACGACTCCTACTTTCCGCTCTCGCCGCGCTCATCGCACAGACGACGACAGTCAGCGCACAGGATAACTGTGCCCCACGCGACGATGTCATCGCGCACCTGGCCGGCGAGTACGGCGAAACCCGCTATTCCCTCGGGCTGGAATCGCGTGGCCTACTCATGGAGTTGTTCGTCAACAGGACAACAGGGACGTGGACACTCACCGCGGTTGCTCCGTCGGGAATTGCGTGTCTGGTCGCGTCTGGTGACGCATTCCAGAGCGTCGGCGGTGACACATGACTGATCGGCAAGAGGACGCGCTGCGTCAGCTTCAGGACGCGCACGGGCGCGGGGTCGTTCTAAGCGTGCGTGTCGGTGACGCGCTCGTAGACCTCGGTCACGCCAAGCGCACGGGAACCACGGGGCACGGCAAGGGACGTGCGGAATACAGGGCGGTGTGAACATGAACCCGAGAACCGAAACGATAGCCTTCCGAATTTGGGCGTACTGCACGCCCGTCGGATGGGACCGGACGATACAGCAAATTGCCGATGATCTGGATGTATCATTCCACACAGTCAACAACATATTGCGTGCGAGGGGATGGTCACACCGCGTCCGTCGACTCACGCGCGATTACCATGACTTCGCTCCCAGATGACCAACGACTTCATCTATGACATCGAGACCTACGTTAATATGTTCTCGTGCGACATCACCCACGTTGATACGCGGACTCGATGGGTATTCGAGGTCTCCGACAGGCGCGATCAATCGCGGCATTTCTTCGACATGCTGTTCTGGTTGAAACAGACCGACTCGCGCCTGTTCGGCTACAACAACGAGGGGTTCGACTGGCCGGTGTGCCAGCACCTTGCGGACGTCTTCGCTGCACAAGGGTTCTTCACGGCACGCGACGCCTACGACAAGGCCCAGGCGATCATCGACGGCGACCGGTTCGCGCACACCGTCTGGCCGCGCGACCGGCTGGTGACGCAGGGCGACCTCTACAAGATTCACCACTTCGACAACATGGCGCGAAGCACGTCGCTGAAGAAACTGGAAATCAACATGCGGTCGGCGCGTGTCGTTGATCTGCCGTACTCCCCGCACGAGCCGCTGACGTCCGAACAGATGGACGAGGTCATTGCCTACATGTGCCACGACGTCGGCGAGACGTTGCGCTTCTACGAGCATTCGCGCGATCAGATCAAGTTCCGCGATGACCTGGCGCTGAAGTACCCCGACCTCGGCGACGTGCTGAATTTCAACGACACCAAGATCGGCAAGAAATACTTCGAGCGCGAACTGGAACGCAGGGTTCCCGGCAGTTGCTATGTCAAGGTGAACGGTCGCCGCCAGGTGCGCCAGACCATCCGCGATCGCATCGCACTGTGCGACGTCATCAGTCCCAAGGTGATGTTCACACGGCCCGAGTTTCAGCGGATCCTCGACTGGTTGAACAACCAGGTGCTTGAGCGTGCGGAAATCGACGGGATGCGGACGGGCGACGTCGAGACCAAGGGCGTGCTGAAGGACGTCGGCGCGGTGATCGACGGGTTCGGGTTCGACTTCGGGACCGGTGGTATTCACGGTTCCGTCAAGGCGCAGACGGTGCGTGCCAGCGAGACGCACGACCTGATCGACGTCGATGTCGCGTCCTACTATCCGAACCTCGCTATCAGCAACCGGTGGTTCCCCGAGCATCTGTCAGAGGCGTTCTGTGATATCTACTCGGACGTCTACGAGATGCGCAAGACGCACAAGAAAGGCACGGCAGAGAACGCCATGCTGAAGTTGGCGCTCAACGGGGTTTATGGTGACAGCAACAACAAATATTCGCCGTTCTATGATCCGCAATACACCATGTCGATCACGGTCAACGGCCAGCTATATCTCTGCATGCTGGCAGAATGGTTGCTCGCCAAGACCGGCGGGTCGATGGTGCAGATCAACACCGACGGTCTGACGATGCTGGTGCCCAAGATGCACCGGCAGAATTTCAACGACACATGCGCGGCTTGGGAACGACACACCGGCCTTGAACTGGAACATGTCGATTACAGTGCGATGCACATCCGCGACGTGAACAGCTACATTGCGGTCAAGATGGATGGGTCGGTGAAGCGCATTGGCGCCTATGCGCACGAGACGCCCCACGATAACCCGTACACGCGCGAACGCCAGTGGCACCAGGATCATAGCGCACTTGTGGTACGGAAAGCCGCAGAGGCTGCGCTTGTTCACGGAGTTGACGTCGCGGAATTTATCAAGTCGCACACGAATCCGTTTGACTTCTTGATTTCGATCAAGGTGCCGCGCACGTCAACATTGACTCTGGGTGACGAACCGATCCAGAACACGACTCGATATTATATATCAACCGTCGGTTGTTCTCTGACAAAAACGATGCCGCCGTTGAAGGGCAAGACTGAACCGCGCAAATTCGCCGTTCAGAAGGGTTGGAATGTGACCATTTCGAACGATGTGGAGGCGTTTGATTGGTCAAATGTGAACTGGCTTTACTACATCGAGGAAGCCAGAAAACTACTAATCTAGATATTGTGGAATCAACAGGAGGGATATATGAGCGTATTGGAGGAATTGCAAAAACAACTCACGGAAAACCCGAAGTGGCATTGTTTCACGATCGGGAAGTGCACGATGACAAAAACACCGGGCTTCTTCGCAATGATCTTCGAAGCCAACAACGTCACATGTGTCAGCAGGGAAGGGTCAACCCCACAGGAGGCGGCAACAAACCTCCTGCGATCAATTCAAACGCCGCGCAAAATGCCGGGAATGTAAGGATGACTGAAATGACTGAACGTATTGCGGCAATCGCGCTGTTCGAGGACCGACTGAACAAGATGACGGTCGGGGAAATGAATGCGGCATTGGGTTTCGTGAACGAAGAAATCGCGGACAAAGAGGCGTGGCGTGACGCATTGATCGCTTGCCTGTCACTCAACACGGAGGTTGCAGCATGATCATCGGACTCTGCGGATACGCCAGTTGCGGCAAGACAACCGTATCAGACCGCCTGATAATGAAGGGGTTCCGGCGTCGCAAGTTCGCGGCACCCATCAAGAACATGCTGCGGTCGTTCCTGCGCGACCAGGGCGTGAGGGACGGCGTCATCGACCGGATGATCGAGGGCGACCTGAAGGAAACCCCATCGCACTTCCTGAACGGCAAGTCGCCCCGCTACGCCATGCAGACCCTGGGCACCGATTGGGGTCGGGCGCTGATCTGCGAAGACCTCTGGTGCGACGCGGCGACGCGCGATCTGCAACCATACGACAACGTGGTCTTTGACGATGTCCGGTTCTTCAACGAAGCTGACGCAATCCGAAAGGTCGGTGGGAAAATCATCAGGATCAATCGCACTGACGTCGGCCCGGTGAATGATCACGCCAGCGAAGCGCCGCCCTGGGCCGATGCGGACGTCACAAATGATGGGTCAGTGAGCGACGTGACAGACCGGATCCTGCACATCGTCAAAACCATTCCGTGAACCGCGCATCCTGGCCGTCGAACGGGCAATGTACGAACGCCTCGACGGCCTGCCGCCCGACGTAACCATTGCGGTCGTGCCAGCCGTCAGGCGCCGACGGAGACCGGACATACTCGATGTGGCAGTTGTCGCCTTCCATCGACCCCGCGGCCGACTTGATCACCGTCATTCCAATGTGGTCCTTCTCTCGGGACTGCGACCGAACCCCGAGCGATTTGCGTATCTTGTGGTGGTAGTGGTGGACGTACCAGTAGAGATGACGCGCCTCGGACATGTGCGGACGGACCTCGCTCGTCATGATTGGCAACAGGTCCACCTCTCTCGCCCCGTCACCGTGCGTGAAGCCCATGATGTTCCCGCCGAACCGGACGTACTTGCGGTGCCGCTCGCTGACCGCGTACTCGCTGACATCGACGTTCGGATGATCGTGGAACCACGCCCGTATGAACTGCGCGATGGTGAACCCGAGAACCCAATCGTGATTTGACGGGTTGAAGATCACGCGCACCCCCAGACCCATCTCAAGCGCCATTGTGATGACGCGGACATAGGCGACCTGTGCCGCCCGGTGGATGGTGAAGATGGTGCCGTCCACGTCCTGCGGCGTCCCGCTGGTGGTGGTTTTCTTCGGCGTGTCGATGTGCGCGATGTCGTTGCCGATCACCAGCAACACGCTTGTCGCCCCGTTCGCCACGCCCTTCTCGATCAGCATGCGGCACCCTTCGACCAGGCGATGCTCTGCGATCTGACTGTCGTAGCGAACGCCGGTCTCCGACTCGACGCACAGTTTGCCAATGTGGACATCCGCCGGATCCAGAACCAGCAACTTGCCGACCGACTCCTTGAATCGCTTCGGCAGCTTCACGGTCATGTCGGACTTCAGGTCGCCGATTGTGCTGCGGATGTGTTCGAGGAACGACGGGAACTCGGTCGCCGCCGGCTTGAGCATGACCGAGTAGTTTTTCGTCTTCGCCCAGACCAGCCCCGGCACCATCTCGGCACCGACAGCGTCCATCCCGTCGGCAACGGCCGGGTCGAGGTCGAGCCGGTACATCAGCGTGGTCCGGGGGATACCTGTCGCCCTTGCCGCTGCGCGGATGCTGCCGTGTTCCGCGACGAGACGTCTCGCCGCCTCGATCTTTGATCTGGTGTTTTCTTGCATGGTCACACTCCCGAATAGGTCGTGAAAAACGTGTCGATTTCCGCATCGGTCTTGCCCTCGGCTGCCGCGAGCGCCACAACAAGCGGGTCCATGCGAACGGCCTCCGACATGCGCAGCATCCGCGCCCGCGCCGCAAACTGTGCGGGTGCTGGCAGCGTTCCGACCAGCGCCACCGCAGAGGCAGGCAGGGCATTGCCGGTGAGCCATGCATCGCCTTCGGCCTCGGTGATCCATCCCTCTGTCACCAGGCCGATCAAAAGCTGCGAAAATGTCAGCCTCATCTGCACCCGCACCGTGGCCATCTGCGCGGAAACTTCGGCGTCCTTGCTGGCCTGTGATCTGTAAATCGTCGTCATGTGACTGTCAGCCTCCTGATGGATGGGACAGCGGGCAGGGGCGACACGACCTCGACGCGATAAGCGCCGGCGTCGGGCAGCGTGTAGGTCGCGGTCCACCCGTCAACACCGGCGGTCTCCGTGACCATGACCTCGAACCCATCATCGATCGTGACGACAGTGCTGGACATGCACGGTGGAATGTCCACGGTATTACCAGTGACCACCGGTTCCGGTGACTGAGGGCGCTCGACCAGAAGCCCGGCACCATCGACCATCAGGCGGGCAAAGCCCCTGATCGAAGGCGGCACTAGCGTTCCGATTTCACCCGGCGCAGGGTCGAACGGCACCGGAACCGCCGGGACAACTTTCAGCCAGTGATCGTCAGGCTGAACCGAGCCGGAAACCACCGACATGACAAGCCCATTCTCTATCTCAACCCATATCATCGCGTCACGCCCCACACTTCAAAATACTGATTTTGTTGGTAGAAATTGCCCGGATACTGATGTGTATGGTTGATCTGGAACTGTATGAGGTCGGCTCGCGCCGCAACAACACCCGCAACCCGCAATGGGTAGAATATCGACGGGGTTGCAATGGAATTGTTGCCACCAACGGTCTCGTAACTCGTCCACTGACCGTTCCTGAAATACCTGACACGAATCGCCACCGTAGTTTGCCCGGTGTTATCGGCTGTGACTTCCTCATCCAGACCAAACACGAAAACCGTGGCGTCATTCGTTGCGATTGGTGGAAATGTGATGCTGTGTGTCGGATAGAACGTAAAAACGTCCTGTCGGTCCGAGACAGCACCATCAACTATGCTGTTACGCACGATCAGTCTGTTGAGAACGGCGTCGTTCTTCGAGAAGGCGTATCCGACCGTTCCGGCGTCGGTTATGTTCTCGCCGTTCTCAGAAAACGTGCCGTCGAACCCACCGCCCGCGATGTTGTTCCCGAACACAGCAAGGCCGGCAACCGCAAACGACGCCGAGTCCACGAGGTTTGCCGTGAACGACCCGACCTGTAGACGGTCAGCGGCCATTGTCCCGACCTTGACGACGTCGCCCATGAGTTCGAGCAAACTGCCGGTGCCGTCGGGACTGGTCCACGATGACGCCTTGAACCCGGCAATAGCGCCGCCGCTGGTCGTCACGGTCAGTCCCGAGAACGCAGACGCGAACCCATCCATGTCGGACTTCGCCGAGTTCAGCGAGGTGATCGTGGCCGACGTGCCGCCCGCATCGACGTTCAACTGCGTCATGAACGTGCCGAACGCCGTGCCGGTCAGCGCGTCCAGATCGAGACCCTTGATTTCCGTGACGGACCCCTGAAGGTCGGCAATCTCGGGGAGGTCGGCAGCTTCGGCGGCGATCTGGATGTTCACACGGGCGACCTGTGTCCCGTCGCCATTCTGGTCGTCGTCACCAAAGATCGCCAGGTAATCCGGTCCACCGTTGCCGGCGGTCGGAACCCCAAAGAAGAAATAGAACCATTCCCAGGACGTCTGTAGATCCGCGTCGGCCTGCAAATACCCCGAGTTGCCCGCGTCGGCGGTGCTGTATGCGATGCCGAACCGGGTTGACGGCGCGGACACGGGTGCGCGGGCAAGAATGCTGATCTTGACCCGCCGCCCCGAGAATTGCCGCGCCTTTTCCTCGTCTATCTCGATCACCGCGCCGCCGTTCGTATTGCCCGATGTGACGCGCGTCCCCGCGGCCTCTGTGACAATGATGGTGTCGGGCTGACCAACCGCCGCAGCGCCCGACAGCGTGGTCGAATTGTTCTCGAACAGTTTCGTCAGGTCGTCCAGTATCACGTTCAGCCCGTCCGATTCCCCGCGCAACGATGTGACCTCGGCAGCAAGCGTCTCGCTGACTGTCGTGATCGCGCCGCCGGGGCCGGTCAGCGCGAGGATTTCCTGATCAGCGTATGCCTTCGCCGAGGTCTCCGCAGCCGCGATGCCCGACACGTCCCGCAGGTCCAAGTTGGCCCAGAATATATTCTGTGTCGTCCCGCTGACACTGGACCGCAACACCGGTGTCCACTGTCCCACGTCTGACGGTAGCGTTATCTGGACGCTGAATTGCGCCCAGCCCTGCACACCCGCATCTCGTATCGTGATGTCGGTGTTGTCGATAGTAATGCCGTCAGTGCGTTGCGTGCGAATTCGAATGATTGCGTCACCAGTGGCGTCCTCGGTCAGCACCCAACCCGACCATTCCATGACTCGATCCGCCATGCCCGCATCAACACGGAGACCTCCGTCCTGCACACCCTGGTCGTCCATGCGCAGAGCGTGGGTGATGCCTGCGGGGAGTGCTGGCGTGGTGCTGGTGACAATGGTGTGATCGGCGGGTGTCCAGTCACCGGATCCATCCGCGAAATCCCTGACCGACAGGAAACTCGCCGCGCTGTTGAACTCGCTGCGTAGAATGTTGGCGGTGCTGGTGATCTTCAGGTCGCGGGCTTCAGCCTCGTCGGCGAACCCGTCAACCAGGTTCCCGACGAAGCCTGCGGTCAAATCAGTCAGGGCGGTCTCGACTCCCGCCGCCGCGGCGATGGTGTCAGCGATGGTGGTCTCAAGATCGTTGGATCCGATACGGGTGTCGGGCGATGTGACCGTCAGCCACGAGGTCCAGTCGAGCGGACGATATGTGCGCGTGATGTACCGGGCGCGGACCTCGTATTGAGTGTTCGGGATGATACCGTCGGTAATGACTGCGGACCCGTCGAGCGGCGTGTCGCAACGATGCGTCGGCACGGCGGCGCCGGTCATCTTCACACGGGTTTGGAACTTCAGCGCAATCACGTCGTCGTCAATGTCTGTGGACCACGTCGCCTGGATACCGGGGCGACGTGCGTTCCCGTCCGCATCCGTCGCTGACACCGGTGCCACGGCGAACCCCGGCACGTCCTGTGTCGGGATGACGACATCAAGCGATGGTGCAGCGGGTTGCGTGAAGTCCACGGCAGTATTGAAATCGTAGTCCGTCGGGTCAATCTCGGTCAGGTCAAGGATGACGTCGGCGGCGACGGTGTCGATCACCCCATCGACGCGGAACTGCTTTGAGACATAGCCGTTGCGTTCACTGGTCCACTCGATCACATCGCCCGGTTCGAGCGCCCAGAACTTCGGGGGCAGCGCGATCGTGTGACGCCGCGCACGCCGCGCCTCGTTGAGCGCCGACTTCATCAACCGCTGGACCTGTTCAGGGTACGGCACGAGGTCGAAGTCCACACTGACCAGCAATCGACGGTCGCCGTCCTCGGCCTCGTAATCTGGCCGATACAGCGGCGGTGCCGACTCGACTTGCCATGCCGCATTGGGCGCGGGGTATTTGGCTGACACGCCGTTCACCGTGTCGGCCAGACCAAACATCGGCGTGAACATCTGTCCCTCGGTGGACAGAATATCATCGTCGGTGAACGACATGACAGTCGAACCCGGCACGCCGACGTGCAACTTGTAGACACCACCAGCGTCGGACAGTCGGCCGTTACATGCGGTCAGGAGTGCGGTGATCACATCGGCCGCTGATGCATTGACCGGTATCTCGCCGCCCGACCGGAATCGGGGTTCCGCACCGCTGTCACCCGTCACCGTCTCCTTGCATTTGTTGATCTGGTCGATCCAGTGCGCGGCGGGAAGCTGCGCCTCGGTCACGTCCTGAAGCCCATAGAACCACTCACCGTCGTAGGTGATACCGCGCAGTATGTTGTAGAGTTGGACCGCGGTGCATGTGCTGGACTCCCAGGTCGTCGGGTCGTTCCATCGGTGCGTTCCGCTGCCGCCGGCGGTCGTATCTTTCGAGATGTCGTAGAGCGGGGCACCCGTCAGTTCGAACAGCACCTTGGGGATGCCGTTGGGAAAGAAGTCTTGCGACACATAAGCGTAGACCACGGCGTAGGCGGTGCCCTTGCCGACGGCGGTGCTGGCCCACGGACGACTGGATCCGCCGAACAGGCTGGTCAGTACGGAGTCGGCTGCGGTCTGCGTGCCGTCGAAAAACTCGACCATCAGGTGATTGCCTGGGACGTTCGAGGACTGACCGGGCGTGGTCTGGAAACCGCTCACCGCCCTGCGACCGTCGGCGCCCGCCGGCATGAGAGTCCGCTTGACGCCGTTGACCCATACGTCGTTGATGCCTGTGATCGGGATGTCCGACAGCGTCACGACCCACCACAGCGCGGCGTTCGGGGAGTGCCCCGCCGACGTGTTGGTATATGCGAGCGTCCCGGCGGTGGCGTACTCGCCGATGCCGAAACTCTGCGGGATGTTGGCGCCACGGTCCATTCGACCACGCACTGAAAAACTGGCGTCCGATTGTTGGTTCCCCGCCAACTTCTGAATCAACAGGGACGCACCAATCGACAGCGCCGTGCGTAGCAGGAACCCACCGATCACGGTGGACGAAATGCTCGCAAAGAACCCGCCGACCGCTGTCACTACCGCTGTCGCTACCGCAGAGAAAAATGCCATAGCCTAGAGTCCCTTCACATGTCGTGTCTCGATCGGGGCGTACCCCGCGCGACGATAGATGACGTCGGTGCGCGACCCGGCCAGCGCCACCATCCCGAGATGGTCACACCCAATCCGCACCGCCCATTTCTCATAGGCGTTGAGCATGGCCGCGGCGTGTCGCCCGCGATGTTCCGGGTCGATCCACCAGGCGAGTTCGTCGGCGATCATGACGGGCGCGAGGGGCGACCGGGCGGCGACCGCACACAACATGCCCCGAGCGGACCCATCGACGTCGAGAATGAGCGACAGGGTCGCGGAGTTGACCATGTGTGCGCGGATCGAGTCGGCGACATAGACGGGGTCGAACGGCAAGCCGGTGCCGCTGGCAGCGACGAACTCGCCGGCCATTCGAACCATCTCGGGGATGTCGCGGCGTTCCGCTTTTCGGATCAACTCGACCAATTCACTTCCCATGTACCGACGGCAGCGGCGTGCAGCCTGAAGGTATCCGTTGGGTCGCGGCGACGGGTGTCGGCGTCGGACCTGGTTGCGGGATTGCTGCGACTCATCTCTTGCGAGTGGCTGACACAGGTGAGGTCCGCGCTGCCGATCTGGTTCTCGGCCGGCGTCGGTATTGACGCCTCGTCAATAAACCCGACGAACCTGGGAACCGCCGCAGATATTTGCTGCATTGACGGTGTGAACATTCCACGCCAGACCTCGATCCGCGCCTGACGGATGTCGTAGGCGCGGATCAGGTCGTTCGCATCCGCCAGGTGGCTCAACGACACGGTCACTGACTGCACGGTCATGTTGGCTGTCATCGGGACCGGGGAGATTTCCACCAGTCCACCGGCACCGACGAACGTGCGCGACACGGGCGACCCGGTCAGCGGGTCGATGACGCTCGCCGAGATGGTGCCGATGCCTGACCACATCCCGTAGGGTACGGGTGTCTGGTCAACGCGGTCACGCGCGATGATCCAGACGAAGTCGCGCATGGTAATTGCGCGTGCCTCAAGTGCCGCCTGAACGGATGGATCCAGAACCCTCATTCGATCACCTGCGTTGCGGAGAACACGATACGCTCGTGCAATGCACTGGCCGGGACGCGCTGCACGCTGTCCTTGTCGATCATCCACCGGGCGCAGGGGTAGCGAAGCGTGACCGGGTCGCCAACGCTGATAGACACCGGAACGAACGGTGCGACGGTGAACTGCGCGACCTCGCCCGTTCCGTCGGCCGACTTTGTTTCCACGACCTTCAGGAGATTCAGGTTCACCCCGTCATCGACGCTGATCCAGTCACCTTTCGTCAGTACGAATCCGACCGGGACGCCGATGATCTGCATACGCTCCATGTTCGGCGAGATGAACGACACCGTTACGCCTGTGAGCGCCGAGACCTTGTCGGACGCCGGCAGCGGGTGGCGCGGGTCGTACCCTTCAAAGGTCTTAACGCCACCTTGAAGCGACAAAAGGTCCGCTTCGACTTCGCCGGCTTCTGCGGTTCGAATCGGGATCGTCGCATAATTTGCCTTCCACAATAGCGGCCCGATGTTCTTCACGATGGTCACACCGCCAGCCGTGCGGCTGACCTCCTGGCGCCACATGGGTTTGAACGGTTCTGTCTGCGGGCTGAAATCAAGGCCGGTGAGAATGTCGGTGCGCGGGAACGTCAGAGCCATTAGAGCATCCTCCGCTTCCGCGCCGTGTTGACTGTGCCGATGACGCGGCTTTCAAAGTCGGCGTTGGCCTTGATCAGCGCGTTCTCGATCCGCGCCACAGCACCAGCGTCGGCGCCGCGTGCGTCGATCTGCGGGGAGTAGACGACGGACTGACCGCCACCCGAGGACTGACCGCGCGTGTGGTCGATGACGGTCTCCCGCGGGTGCAGCATCGCCATGAACCCACCCTGCCCGTCGAGACCGCCAGACCGCGACCCGTTACCGGTGTACCCGCCGCCAGCGAACGACAGCCCGACGCTGCCCATGCCCACCTGAATGCCATTGGTGATCGCCCCGGCGATCGAGTTGAACACGGGCGTCATCAGAATCTCGATGATCTTTTTCAGGATGCTCGCCAGGATGCTTTTCGCGGCGTCGCCGAACGACGCGGTGCCGTCGGCGAGCGACTGGAACGCGGACATCATGGACGAACTGATCGAACTGGCCGTGTCCTCGAACACTTTCTTGATCCGATCGGCCTCGTCCTTCAGTTCCTTGAGCGGGCTTTTACCACCACCGCCCTTGCCGTCCTTGTCGCCGCCCTTGCTCCAATCGGGCAGCGCGGAATTGACGTCGCCAGCGGCGATTGCAGCTTTCAGGCTGGCCCATGCGTCCTTGATGCCCTCGGTGGACGACTTGATCTGTTCACCACCTTGTTTGATCCGCGCCACGGCGGTCGTGAACAGGGAGTCGGCGGCGCTGTTGAGTTTCCCGGCGACGTTGGACTCGCCCATGATAGCGAACCCGAGGCTCTTGCCGAAGTCGCTGCCGGCGATTGCGTTCCAGGTCGCGGCCATGCCATTGGCGACGGCGTCCCATGCCTTCGCAATCTCGGCGAACGCCTTGACGAACGAGCCGTTGATTGCGGCCGCGACACCCGCCATGATATTGAACAGCCCTTGCGCCACCTTGCCCATGCCGACGAAGATGGACTTGACCAGCGACCCCAAGAGACGCATGGCATTGCCGAACCCGCCCGCGCCGCGCGTGAGCGTGACGAACCGCTCGATCAGGTAGGCCAGACCGATCACCAGCAACGGGATACCCAGGCGCATGAGCGCGACCCGCAGGACGTTCATTGCGGCGCTCAATGTGATCGTCGCCACGGTCATCGCCGCAGCGGACGTCCCACCCAGAACGAAACTCATGTGCGTTGCCAGCATCGCCGCACGCAGGGCGTTCGTGCTGAACGCGGCGACAACCATCGCACTGACGAACTTGGTCAGGAAGAACGACGCGACGAGGCTGGCGGCAATGATGATGACGTCCAGGTGCGCGACGACGAACCGCGCCATGTCGGCGAACACGCCGATCACGCTGCCGATCACATCGACCAGTCCACGGAAATCATCTTCAAGGGCGCCGAGGTACGGATAAAGCTGGTTGATAGCCACACCGCTGCGCGTGACCGCGATCGCAAGGGATCCGAAGACCGCAAGCAATGCCGCCATGATCGCGCCCGCCGGCCCGAAGAACTGCAACATCTGCCCACCCTGTTGGGTGAACGCTAGCATCGCGGACTGACCGCCGGCGACCTGTGTTGCGAAGTCCGTCATCTGGAAACCGAACTGTTGGACCATCCGACGCTGTGCGTTGAGACCGGCGTTCCACGACTTCATCGGTGCTTGCGCAGAGTTCGCGGCCTTCTTGACGGACGCCATGCCCCGATTGAACGAGTTGAACGCCGGTTGCGCGGCGTTCGTCGCAGACAGTTTGAAATTAACGCCCCGAAGACTGCTCATCTTGTCGTCGCTCCATTAGTGCGGAGAACGCGAGCCAATCGCGGACTTCCTGGATCGGCCAATTCTCGACTTCCTGGACCCGCATCTTCAGCTTCATCGCAATGGCGAAACAGGCGGTGCGAAGCGGATCCTCGTCTAGTTTTTTATGTCGGTTTCCAGGTCGTCCTCGGTGTACTCGTCCATCTGATCGCCAAAGAGGGCGCCGAATATCTCACCGAGTTTGTTGGTCCCGATGTTCATCAACAGGTTCTTGTCCCGCACGTCGAACGCCTTGTCGTCGTTCTCGTCCAGGCACTTCAGGATCACCATTTCGACCATGCCCTCGGGCGACGGGTTCTGTGCGAAGTCGGGGAACTTGCGGCTGATGCGGCTGATGTCGGCAGACGTGATCGGCTTGGCGAACAGGTTTGCGTCGATACCGCCGAGTTTCCCCGACCATTCGGTGTTCTCGTAGGAACCGATTTCCGCCTTCAGCGCGTTCGTGAACCGTCCCATTACGACACCACGCTCTTGACGAGCGCACCGTCGCCGGTCAGTTCGATGCTCGACTCAATGATGTTGTCGTGCGCCTGTTGGCGACCGATGCTGGTCACGAGGGCGCTGCCGGTTTCCTCGACCAGACCGGTGGTGTTCCCGGCGGGGTAGAAGATGACCGCGACCTTGGTGCCGACCACGAGTTCACCCTGGCCCGCGTCGAGCGGATCCCAGAACATCGCGCCGGTTGCCTTCCAACTGGTTTGCGTGGAGTCGACGCCGGTCCAGTCCGTCCCCATCGTGGACGTATCGACCTCGTTCGAGGTCTCGGTGACTTCCATCGACTTCAATTCGCCGACGACCTCGCCACCTACGGAAAGAACGCCGCCTTTGCCTTTTGTCGTCGCCATTGTCAGTTCCTCGCTATTTCGGGATTTGTCTTATCAATACGGTATTCAACGTCATAGCGCAAGATTATTGCGCCGATTGCGCTCGCAGAGTCAGAATCTTCCGCGAAATTGACCTGCACAAGTTCCGGTTCTTCTTCCAGGAGGCTCGACCAGTCGCGCTGTTCGATGATTTGCGTCAACAAAACTTCGTCGTTGTCGAGCGCGTCGTCCAGTGCGTCCTCGGCGTCGCTGCGCTGCACACGGATGTAGAGCGACGCAATGTGCGTCCGGTCATCACCCATCGTCTGTTGCGAGATGTTGACGTTGTTGATGTGGATATCCACAATGGCCTTGGCGCGGTCGTGGTTCCGCTTGAACTTGCGGGAACTGAACACCGCGTAGCCGGTGGCGGGCAGGTTCGCTGCCAGTTCGGTCTTGAACGCTTCTCTGATTTGCGTTCGGACGTGTGCCATCAGACGACCTCTAGGTGAATCTCGATCACGCCCGTTCCGTCGTCGGACCAGTGCTTGACCGTGTAGTTGACGCCACGGACGACCATCGGGTCGCCGTCGGCAATGCCAAGAAACTTCGCGGACTGTCCGGTGATGACGGACTGGTGCATGATTTCCCCGACGCCCTCGCCGAGTTCGACGGCGACGTCCTCGTCATCGAAGATGCAGCCCGAGACCGGGCAACCCTTCCACGTCACAGCGAAATCCGCCTCGCCGAAATCCGACGAGGCGAATACTGCCGACAGGTCGCTCTCGATGAACGACCCTGCCATTTACTTGCTCGCTGCGGGCATTTCCGCCTTGGCGGGTGCCTTCGGCTTGCCGACGGGCTTGTCGGTTTCCTCGACACGCGCGGGGCGCATGTTCGCAAGGTTCTGCCAGTCGCCTTTCGACGCGAAGTCGCTCTTGGCGACGACCTCACCCTCGACCACTTTGACACCGCGCAGGCGGAAGTCGGTGATCGCAATGACGTTCGGTTTCTCTTTATCAGCCATCTCGGCCTCCAATTTTGATGTTCACAGGGGCGACAGGATCGTGAGACCCTGTCGCTAATTTCGTTACGGTGTGTCGTTGCCCAAGACGAAGCTGCCGACCCGGCGAACACCGAAGTCAACCGACTGGATCCCGCGCAGACGCAGACCACCGGAAAGGAACTTGGCTTCGGTCGAACGGTCGAGTTCGAGCGATCCCCAGGCACCCATCAGCATGTCCTCGAACGTGCCGGCGAATACATCACCGTCGGTGATCTGGTTGGACCGGGTGAATGGGTTGCCGATTTCCAGACCGCTTGCGTCCATCAGGAACTTGCCGGAACCGGCGTCGATCGGCGCCTTGCGCAACGCACCGCCCATCGCCGTGGTCGATACGAAGTGGGGCGTGCCGGTGTTGTTGGTGTTGGCAATCGCCGTGTCCATGTCGATCAGTTCGTTGCGTGTCGGGACCGCAGCGGCAAAGGTCACGGAGCCGATGCCGGTGGTGTTTGCCAGACCTTCGGGAACGCCGGTGAGACCGGAACCATACCAACCGGCGAGGTCGATCGCCTCGACCATTGCCGTCACCAACTGGTTCCGAACGTACATCTCGATCCCGATGGTGCTGTACTGGATCATCCGGCGGGTGATGTCGGTGTACGCAGCAACGTCGTGGACGGTCAGCGAGACCTTGCGGAACGTCGGCACGGTTTCTGCGGCGTCCGCGTCTTCCGTCCCAAGCCATGCTGCCTGTGCGTTCTGGTCGCCACCCGGCAGTTCGATGTCACCGGTGAGTCCGTCAAGGATGGTGATACCGAGTTGGCCGAGAACCAGGCGATTGCGCAGGTTGTCGATGAACCGCGACGCCAGGTGCGTAACGTCCTGGATGTTCGGGTTGCCACCAGCGGATACCGGGGCGCGAACAGCAGACGACCGGACACCTTCGATTTCGAAGTCATCCCAGGACCGCATGAGTTCAGCGGGCAGGACGAACGAACCCTTGGTGGCCTTGCCGGATTGTGCCGCGGCAGCTTCACACGCTTCCAGTTCGAAAGCAGCGCGTTCATTGTCGGTGGACGTGGCACCGTCGCGCATGGCAGCGCAGAGGTTCAGGATCGAGAACTTGCGGGTCTCCTGATCGTTCAGACCGATGTCCTCGTTGCGCAGCGCGGTCCCTTCGGGGATTTCCGAACGGGCGATGCCACGAAACACTTCGATCGACGGCGTGTTGCCAGCGCGAATTTGCGCCTCGATGAACGCCTCGCCGACGTTGCCGATGTTGTGTTCGGACGCAAGCGAGCGGATGTCGGTCAGCGCCGTTTCGAACTCGGCGGCGCGTTCCGCGTCGGTTTTGACACCGGGCATTTTGCGCTCCCCGGTCTTCGGGGCGCCTTGGATGTTGTCAGGCATGTGTGCCTCCATTTTTGGGGTTGCGGAACGCCCCATCCCGACCGTCGTGTCGGCAGGAACAGGAACAAAGGATGCCTCTGTCGGCTTCCATGACGTGACGTGGTAATCCTCGGTGCCATCGTCGCGTTTGATTTCAAGACGCTCGTAGCCGACCGACACGTTGCGGACGATTCCGTCGATCACGTCTTGACGAAGTGCTTGCGCCTCGGGACGTGAACTGAACTTTGCGCTCACATACAGGCGTTTGCCGTCGATCCACGCGCGGGTGATCACACCGACCTGTCGGGCGATACCATCGTGTCGGATGTGGTTATCCAACAGGGGCGCGTTGCCACTGTTCAACCACGTCAGGTCGATCGCTTCGCGCGTGTGGTCGAGGATTTCCACACCGTCAAAGCGACGATACGGTTCCTCGGACGACAGCGGAAAGGTGACGGTGTCACCGGATCCCGCACGGACGGCGTGATCTGACAAATGTCCACTACGATTTATAGTTGACGCGGGCATAGGTTTTCCTTAATTGCCCTTTTGTCGTAACATATTTTCGAATATTGCGCAACTGTCACCACAAACGCAATAAAAAAGCCCGCCACCGAATAACGGGGCGGGCTAGTTGAGGTAGCGGGACGCACCCCGCCGCAGGTTCATGTGGGCAGAAGTGCGCCTTTGGGCGGGTTCACCGACCAATCGAAGGGCCGTCCTTCGAGGTCGCGATTGAAGTCGAACCAATCGATCCACGCTCCGCTCGGCAGAAGATCGGAGTGATCCGCTCCCGGCCCATCCAGCAATCCCCCCGCAGCCGGGCGATAGTCCTTGGCCGCGAAATTTTCGAACAAGGCTGCGGCGGATGCGGGCGTCACGCGGGTGTTGTTGTTGGCATTCGCTGGATCCCAGAACTCGTTCGTCAAAACCGGTTCATCGTCATCTACGACAATATTGTCCTTGGTTCGCCCCACCGCCGTGTATCTGGTAAATCCCTCAGGGTATCCGGCCTCTGGGTAGGAGTTTGAGATCGGCTGGGTGTATGATCCAGTTCCATAAGGGTTGGTGCTCCCGAACGACAGGTTGCCGCAGACATGGTGCGTTGCGTTCACGGTCTTGCCAGTGATCATGCCGTTCGTCGTGTAGCCGAAGGTAGCCGAGGGAGTGAGCGGCACCGTATTGTTGAGGTAGTATATGTCTCCGCCAAACACTACATCGTCTGTAGGATCGGTGTTACCATCGTAATAGGCGGGGCGGCGTGTCCCGTTGTTCTCGATCCCGCGGTTCTGAAGTTCCGCCTCCGAGCAAATGACAAGGTTCATGCCGATCCAGAGATTCGCGCTTTCCTGATTGGTCATGCCGATGTCACCCCCGGTCATGTCGATGA
>NZ_JASNJE010000030.1 GCF_030164465.1 Sedimentitalea xiamensis | reverse complement strand
CGACACTCGCCGACATCGCCCTTCCGCAACAGGCGGCGGCATGATGGCGAAAGGCAGGGAAAGATGATCGAAACACTGTCCGTCCCAGAACGCCGCACCGGCACGATCCTGGCGATCTTGCTGGCCCTGATGGGGCTCGCCATGGCGGCGGCGGCACGTCACGGGGTCATGTCCGCGCACGGGTTCATGGCGCTCGGTCTGGGACTCGGCCTGGCTTTCCGCCTTGGCGGCGGCCTCTATGAGTCCGAACCGCCCAAAGACCGGATGCACCGATACTACGATGCACCGACCCGGTTCGGTATCGTGATGACACTGGTCTGGGCGATGATCGGCATGGGCGTCGGTGTCTGGGTTGCCGCATTGCTCTACTGGCCGGAGGCGACCCCGCCCTGGCCGGCGACCTGTTTCGGCCGTCTGCGCCCCGTGCACACAACCGGCATCATCTTCGGCTTTGGCGGCAACGCGCTGATCGCCACGTCTTTTCACGTCCTGCAACGCACCTCGCGCGCGCGGATGGCCGACAACCTCAGCCCCTGGGTCGTGCTCATCGGATACAACCTGTTCTGCGCCTGGGCCATCACCGGATATCTGATGGGTTCGACCCAATCCAAGGAATATGCCGAAGCCGAATGGTATGCGGACCTTTGGCTGGTGGTGATCTGGGTGACGTATTTCGCGCTCTACATTCGAACGCTCGCCCGCCGGAACGAGCCGCATATCTACGTCGCCAACTGGTATTACCTGGCCTTCATCCTGGTCGTGGCGATGCTGCATATCGTCAACAACCTGGCCTTGCCCGTGCGCCTGACCGTGGCCGAGAGCTTCCCGGTCTGGTCGGGCGTGCAGGACGCGATGGTGCAATGGTGGTATGGCCATAACGCGGTCGCGTTTTTCCTGACCGCCGGTTTCCTCGGAATGCTCTACTACTTCCTGCCGGTGCGCTCGGGGCGGCCGATCTGGTCCTATCGCCTCTCCATCGTCAGCTTCTGGGGCATCACCTTCTTCTACATCTGGGTCGGTTCGCACCACCTGCATTACACCGCGCTGCCCTATTGGGCGCAGACGCTGGGCATGACCTTTTCGGTGATGCTACTGGTGCCGAGCTGGGCCTCGGCGGGCAACGCCATCGCCACGCTGAACGGCGCCTGGCACAAGGTGCGCGACGACGCGACGCTGCGCTTCATGTTCGTCGCCGCCGTATTCTACGGGCTGTCGACCTTCGAAGGCTCGTTCCTCGCCATTCGCCCCGTCAACTCGCTCAGCCACTATACGGACTGGACCGTGGGCCACGTCCATTCCGGCACGCTTGGCTGGGTCGCCATGATCGTCTTCGGCGCGATCTACACGCTCGTTCCTCAACTCGGCGGAAAGAAGGACATGGCCTCGCCCCGCGCGGTCGAATGGCATTTCTGGCTCGCTGTCACCGGGACGCTCGTCTACGTCGTGTCGATGTGGAACGCCGGCATCACCCAGGGGCTGATGTGGCGCGCCTATGACGCGAACGGGGCGCTGTCCTACAGCTTCGTGCAGTCGGTTCAGGCGATGGCCCCCTATTACCTGCTGCGCACGATCGGGGGCGGGCTGTTCCTGACCGGAGCGGCGATCTGCGCCTGGAACTGTCGTGCCACGATGCGCGGGGCCGCCGGTCAGGCCACCGACCGGCCTCTGGTCGCGCAGGCGGCGGAGTAATCCCATGCTGAAACTGCACTACAATCTCGAAAAGGTCTCCATGGGGCTGGTGGCGGCGATCATCGTGGCCGCCTCGATCGGCGGGATCGTCGAAATCGCGCCGCTGTTCACCATCGACGAGACGGTCGAACTGCCCGACGACCTGCGCCCGCATACCCCGCTGGAACTGGCCGGGCGCGAGATCTACATCCGCGAGGGCTGCTATGCCTGCCACAGCCAGATGGTGCGCAGCCTGGCCGACGAGATCGACCGCTACGGCCCCTATTCGCTGGCGTCGGAAAGCGCCTACGATCATCCGATGCTCTGGGGGTCGAAACGGACCGGCCCGGATTTGGCCCGGTTGGGCGGCAAGTATTCGGACGCCTGGCATGTGGCGCACCTGATCGACCCGCGCAGCGTGGTGCCGGTCTCGATCATGCCGTCCTACCCCTGGCTGACGCGCCCTCTCGATACGGATTTGCTGTCGGATTCGCTGGCCACCCTGGCGCGGCTCGGCGTGCCCTATGACGACGGCATGATCGCATCGGCGGCAGCCGATGCACTGGCGCAAAGCCGCCCCGACAGCGCGGCGATGGACGGATTTCAGGAACGCTACGGCGAGCGGCCCGCGGCGCGGGCCTTCGATGGCGACCCGTCCCGCCTGACAGAGATGGATGCGCTTGTCGCCTATCTCCAGTCTCTCGGCACCTTGACCGATGCACCCTTTCGGACGCAGGCGGAGGACTCCCGATGACACATGACATCCTGGTCTATCTGTCCAAGACCGTTGGCCTGATCTGGCTGATGGGGTTCTTCCTGATCGTCGTCATCCGCGCCTACAGCCCGTCCCGGCGCAAGGCATATGACGCCGCCGCCCGGTCCGTCCTGCAAGACGAGGGCGACGGAGATGCGTAATCCGACCGATCCCAGAAACCTGCCCGGTGCCGATCCGCATACGGGCAACCGGAAGATCGATCCGGTCACGGGCTACGACACGACGGGTCATGACTGGGGCGGTATCACCGAGCTCAATACGGCCTTTCCGAAGATCGTGATCTGGGCGCTGGTGCTGACCTTTCTCTACTCGGTGGTTTCCTGGATTCTCTTGCCCGCCTGGCCGACCGGGCGCGATTACACACGCGGGCTGCTCGGGCTGGATCAGGGTGAGGAAGCGATCAAGGGGTTCAACGATCTTTCCGACAGGCGACAGGATTGGCTGTCGCGGTTTTCGGGAGACGATTTCGACGCCCTGCGCGCCGACGCGGCGCTGATGGCGGCCGCGATGCCCGCCGCGGCGCGTCTGTTCTCCGACAATTGCGCGGCCTGCCATGGCACGCTTGGGCAGGGCGGGCCGGGCTTTCCGGTCCTGTCGGACGACACATGGCTGTGGAGCGGCGATCCGGAAGAAATCGCCATGACGATCCGCCACGGCATCAATGCCGACGACCCCGATACCCGCTATGCCGAAATGCCCCCCTTTGACTGGATGGAACGGCCGGACCGGATCGCGCTCGCCGAATTCGTTGCAGACCTGCCGAATGGACCTGCCGATTTCGAGAGTTCCGCCGGTACGCTTTTCAGTGAAAACTGTGGTTCCTGCCACGGCGAAACCGGGGCGGGCGGTCTCGAAATCGGCGCGCCGTCCCTCACCGACAGGGCGATGATCTACGGGCAGTATCCGGAAGCGGTGATGCTGACGCTACGACACGGCCGCCACGGCGTGATGCCCGCCTGGACAGGCCGCTTGTCCGAGGCCGAAATCAACCTTCTGGCCCTCTATGTTGCGCAGCTCGGCCAACACGGCGGAGGCCCGCGATGACGCCGGTCGTTCAGAAACGGCTGGCGATCGGGGCCGCGCTGGCGGCTGTCCTGCTGTTCCTCGGCGCGAATGCGCATCTCTTGAACGTCGCCCTGCGATCGCAGCCGGAATGCCGCGAGGCCGCGGGTTTGACTCCGGCCAAACGGGCCTGCTGAGAAGGAGAACGGGATGCTGGAACCACTACCGACCCTTCGCAATCCGGACCGGACCGGCTCACCCTATGCGCGCGGCCTGCCGGCATCGTCGGCGGTGGACTGGCTGCGGACCGGTTGGCGCGACGTGCGGCAGGCGCCGTGGTCCAGCCTTGCCTATGGCCTGTTCCTGACATTGGTGTCCTATGCGGTCCTCTGGGCGCTCCAGGCGAGCCATCTGCTGTATCTCGCGCTGCCCGCGATCTCCGGTTTCCTGATTGTCGGACCGTTCCTGGCGATCGGGCTCTACGAGAAAAGCCGCAGGCAGGCGGGCGGTCAACAGGCCGCGTTTTCCGACATGCTGGTGTTCCGGCCGGCGTCGGGTGGCCAATTGGCCTATGCGGGACTGCTGCTCGGCCTTCTCATCCTGTTCTGGCTCAGGGCGGCGGACCTGCTGTATGCGCTGTTCTTCGGACTTGTTCCTTTCCCCGGCGCGCAGGAGGCGTTGACCAATGTGTTGACGACGCCCCGGGGATGGGCGCTGATCGCAACAGGCACGCTGGTGGGCGGGCTGTTTGCAGCCTTCGCCTTTGCGATCAGCGTCTTCTCCATTCCGATGCTGGTTTCGCGCAGGACCGATGCGCTGACCGCGATCGGGCTGAGCTTCATCATGACGGTGCAGAACCTGCGCCCCATGCTGGCCTGGGGCGTGATCGTCGCCCTTGGATTGGTGCTCTCTGCGGTTACCGGCCTCGTTGCCTTGATCGTTCTCTTTCCGGTTCTCGGTCATGGCACCTGGCACGCCTATCAGGCGATAGCCGGTGATGGGCAATGAACCTCCCGTTGCTCATACCGCGCTCGATCGGGCCTGGCCCGCTCGGTCTTCGCGCCGTCTTCCGGGCGCCCGGAATAAGGCAATCTGACGATCCGGACGATGCCGCACGGCGCGTTGTCCCCCCGACTCACCTCCCCCCAAACGAAAGGAACGAACCATGACAAACTGGCTCCCGTCGCTCAAAACGGCAACGCCCCAAGAGGGCTATGACCTTGCGGTCAAGCTTGCGCGCGTCGCCGTCAAGCTGACCCAGCCAGACGCCGGGGTGCGCGACCGGTTGCGACCGGAATACGCCGAAGACTCCGACGCCCTGATCGCCGTCAGCCAGGTCGTCGCAACCCATTTCGCTACCGTTGCCGCGGCAAACGATTACTGGCGAGACACGCCATGAGCCGCGTCGAACGAAACGGGGACCAATTCATCGTGGACGCGCAGATGCTTGCCAAAGCGTTTGACCTGTCCGCCGAAGAAACGCGTACCCGGATGCGGGCCGGGCAGATTGCGTCACTTTGCGAGGCCGGCGAAGGCGAGGACGCGAACCGCTGGCGATTGACCCTCCGTCATCGGGGCCGCGCCTTCCGGATGATCGTGGATCGACATGGCGAGATCCTGAGCAAGAGCACGTTTCCAGTCGGTCGTCCGAACAGGGCGGCCCAAACGCAATCACCGGCGACAAAGGAAGTAGAAAATACCGTGTCGGGACCGGCTCAGAAACGCATGTAGCTTCATCGTTGTGTCACACCTGTGTGTCACACCACTCTAATATTCAGCTATCATGTTGAACTGCAAGGTCTTGGTGGAGCCTAGGGGGATCGAACCCCTGACCTCTTGCATGCCATGCAAGCGCTCTCCCAGCTGAGCTAAGGCCCCGAACCGTGCGCCGTTCTCTAGGCGCTACACCGGGCGGGATCAAGCGAAAAATCCGGCCCGGTGCAATTTCCGGCGATCAGTCGTCGTCGTCGACGGCGACGTCCGCGATCTCGTCCAGAGAGACGTCATCGTCGTCGTCATCGTCTTCGAGGATGTCATCGTCCAGATCGACATCGACCGTATCGTCGTCATCGTCCAGAATGACGACATCATCCTCGTCCTTCTTCTTGGCCTTGGCGGTCGCCGCGTCCTCGGCGTCGGCCGCGATCATGCGGCCCTTGCCGACGACGATCTCGACGATCTCGCCGGTGTAGGGGCTGACGATGGGCGACTTGTTCAGGTCGTAAAACCGTTTTCCTGTGGTCGGGCACAGACGCTTCGTGCCCCATTCTTCCTTGGGCATGTGAATCCCCTTGATTATCTGCTGAGTCGGATCGACGATTCAGGTCAGGTGCCATATGAGACAGGGACTGTCAAAGCCTTTAGTCGCCGGAAAGGAACGGACATGGCGGAACACTCGCTGGGCGGAACGCCGCCCGTCTCCGTAACCCTGCGGCGGTCGGGGCGCGCGCGGCGGATCAGCCTGCGCATTTCGCAGCTGGACGGGCGCGTGACCCTGACCCTGCCCCACGGGGTGCGCGACGCCGAGGGGCTGGATTTCGCCCGCTCCAAGCAGGACTGGATCCGCGAGACCCTGAACCGCCGCCCGCAGGAAACCGGGATCGGATACGGCTCGGTCCTGCCGATCGAAGGCGCGCCGCACCGCGTGGTCCCGGCCCCGGGACGCCGGATCGTCGCGCGGCCAGGCGAAATCGCGGTGCCCGAGGGGGCGGTCGCGCGCCGGCTGCAGACCTGGCTGCGCGAACTGGCCCGTGACCGGCTCGTCGCCGCCTCGGACCGCTATGCCCAGGCGCTGGGCCGTCCCTACAGCCGCATCACCCTGCGCGACACCCGGTCGCGCTGGGGCTCCTGCACCTCGCAGGGCGCGCTGATGTATTCCTGGCGGCTGGTGCTCGCCCCGCCCGAGATCCTGCATTACGTGGCGGCGCACGAGGTGGCGCATCTCGCGGAAATGAACCATTCCGCCGCCTTCTGGGCCACGGTGGAACGCATCCACGGCCCCTACGGCGCGCTGCGCGCCTGGCTGCGCAGCGAAGGCAACGCGCTGCACCGGTTCCGGTTCTGAGCGGTTGACCTCGCCGGGATTCGTGATCACATGTCCGCATGATCACCTCCCGCCCGACAGAGCCGACGCTTGTCGCCGCCCATGACCGCGTCTACCGCGCCCTGCGCGCCCGCATCATGCATGGCGAAATCGCCCCCGGCGTCGCGCTGACCCTGCGCGGCATCGGCAAGGAATTCGACGTCTCGATGACCCCGGCGCGCGAAGCGGTGCGGCGGCTGGTGGCCGAAGGGGCGCTGTTCCTGTCCAGTTCCGGCCGGGTCTCGACCCCGGAACTGTCCGGCGAACGGATCGAGGAACTGGCCGCCCTGCGCGCCCTGATCGAAGTGGAACTGGCCAGCCGGGCGCTGCCGCGGGCGCATATCGCGCTGATCGACCGGCTGCAAACCATCAACGGCGCCACCGCCGAAGCCGTGTCCAACCGCGACGCGGTCGGATATATCCGCACCAACCTGGAATTTCACCGCACGCTCTACCTGCGGGCGCAGGCCCCGGCGATGCTGGCCATGGCGGAAACCGTCTGGCTGCAACTGGGTCCGACCATGCGCGCGCTCTACGGCCGGCTGCGGCGCACCGAACCGCCGCATTTCCACAAGCTGATCATCGCGGCGCTGAAGGCGGGGGACGAACCGGGACTGCGGCTCGCGGTGCGTTCGGACGTGACCCAGGGGCTCAGGATGCTGTCCGGCTAGATCCCGCGCCGCCGCCCGCTCAGCAGAAAGGTCTGCCGCGCCGCGTGTCCGGGCAGATCGGTCGCGCCCTGCGTCGTGCGGGCGAACCCGTCCCCGATCAGCGCCGCGGTCTCCGCGCTGATCTGGATCGTATCCTTCGGGCAGGTCGTCTCCAGCCGGCTGGCGATGTTCACGGTATCGCCCCAGAGATCGAAGGCGAATTTGCGCACCCCGATCACCCCGGCGACCACCGGGCCGGAATGGACCCCGATCCGCAACCCCAGATCCAGCCCGTGCGCGGCGCGGAACCGGGCGAAAGCGTCCTGCATGTCCAGCGCCAACTCCGCCACGGCGATGGCGGCCTCGGCGGCGCCGCGCTGCTGGTTCAGCCCCGCCACCGCCATGTAGCCGTCGCCGATCGTCTTGATCTTCTCGACGCCATGGCCTTCGGCCAGCCGGTCGAACCGCGAGAACAGGTCGTTCAGCAGATCGACCACCTCGCCCGGCTGAAGACCGCGCGCAAAGGCGGTGAACCCGGCGATATCGGCGAACAGCACCGTGGCGCAGGGACATGTGTCGGCGATGCGGGTCTCTTCCCGCTTCAGCCGCTCGGCGATCTTTTCCGGCAGGATGTTCAGCAGCAGCGCATCCGCGCGGGCCTTTTCGCGGCTCAGGTCCTGCTCCAGCAGAAACGATTTCCGCCGCGCCGCATCGACCACATAGGCCGCGCCCAGCGCGAAGGCCGCGCTCCCCGCGAGCCAGTTCAGCAGGTTGCGCAACGCGACGCTGTCAGCCCCGAAGGCATATGCGCCCGCCAGCCCGATCAGCGCCATGCTCAGCGTCGTGACCACCGACTGGCGGAAACTGAAACAGACGATGGGCACGAAGATCATCACCTGCACATAGCCCGGCACCGTCACCAGGAACCCGTTCGCATGCCAGGCCTGGATCAGCACCAGCGCCGCCGAAAAGCTGACGAAGAGACCGTAGGTGATCGCCGCGACAGCCGGCGGAGAGCCGGCGACGCGGCGGAACCGGAATGCGATCAGCGCCAGGCCGATCACCGCCGCCACCGCCAGCCGCACCGGCAGGGTGCGCGACAACGCCTCCGGATCGAACAGCAGATCGTTCACCGCGAAAGCGGGCACCGCGATCATGCCCGCAATGCCGCCGAACCGCAGGATCTGGACGATTCGCGGCGCGATGGAACGGCGGTATTCGGCCTCTTCCCCGGACGGGATGCGCCGCGTCGATGTCGGTCGGGTCAGGATCGCTGCGGCCTCTCGTCTCGGGATCGGGTGCGCTCCTTATGCCTGCTCCGCCGCGCAAACGAAACACCCGGCGACCTTGCGATCACCGGGTGCAGTCCGTTCAGGCCGGAAAGTCGACTCAGGCGGTCAGCGCGGCCTGCGCCTTGGCGACGATGGCGCCAAAGGCATCGGGCTCGTGCACGGCCAGGTCGGCCAGCACCTTGCGGTCGACTTCGATCCCGGCCAGACTCAGCCCGTTGATGAAGCGGCTGTAGGTCAGCGCCTCGTCATGGCTGCGCACGGCGGCGTTGATCCGCTGGATCCACAGCGCGCGGAAATTGCGCTTGCGGTTCTTGCGGTCGCGGGTCGCATACTGGTTGGCCTTGTCGACGGCCTGGGTCGCCACCTTGAAGGTGCTCTTGCGGCGGCCATAGTAGCCTTTGGCGGCCTTGATGACCTTCTTGTGACGGGCGTGGGTGACGGTTCCGCTCTTTACGCGTGACATGTGATCGGCCTCCTATCAGCGGTCGTAGGGCATGTAGCCCTTGACGATTTTCGCGTCGGGGGCCGACAGGGTCGTCGTGCCGCGGGCGTCGCGGATGAATTTCTTGGTGCGCTTGATCATGCCGTGGCGCTTGCCGGCCTGGGCGGACACCACCTTGCCGGTGGCCGTCACCTTGAAGCGCTTCTTGGCGCTCGACTTGGTCTTCATCTTGGGCATTTCCGTCTCCTTGTTCTGGGTCGGTGCGAAACGCGACTCGGCATGCCACATCGGCCGGTCGCGCGGTCAGAGGCGTCGTTTACGCAAGTCGGATCAGGCTGGCAAGGGGGGTCGGGCGGTTTTCAGGAGGTGAACCCCGCCAGAACGTCGAAAAACACGTCCGGGATCTGGCTCAGCTCATAGCCGCCGGGCTTCATCGTGAAGGCATAGAAGGTCAGCGCCGCCGCGATCAGGATCGTCACCGCCGAAGCGCGCCGCGACCGGCCGTCGGTGATCGCGGCCAGCATCCCCGGAACCGAGAACGCGCCCACCGTCAGTCCCAGCACCAGTGCCAGATCCGGATCCATGCGATGCACCTTTTGCAAACGTGCGATTCGCTCATTCTGGATCGGTTCGGTAAATTAATCGTTCATCGCAGGGCGCGACGCGCAGAATATTCGTCGTGCCGGGCACGTTGAACGGCACCCCGGCGGTGATCACGATCTGGTCGGTTTCCGTCGCGAACCCCTGTGCCCGCGCCGCCCGCGCCGCGTTCACCACCGCGTCCTTGAACCGCTCCAGTTCGTCGGTCATCACGCAGGTGCAGCCCCAGCTCAGCGCCAGCCGGCGGGCGGTGCCGCGCAGGCTGGTCATCGCGATGATCGGCACGCCGGGCCGTTCGCGGGCGGTCAGAAGCGCGGTGGTGCCGCTCTGGGTGAAGGAACAGATCGCCTTGATGTCGGTGGTTTCCGCGATCTCGCGCGCCGCCGCCACGATCCCGTCGGCGACGGTGTGCCCCTTGATGTTGCGCGACGCGGCGATGATCTGGGCATAGGTCGGGTCCGCCTCGACCTCGACCGCCACCCGGTCCATGGTCTGAACCGCCTGCACCGGGAATTTCCCGGCCGCCGATTCCGCCGACAGCATCACCGCGTCCGACCCCTCGTAGATGGCGGTCGCCACGTCGCTCACCTCGGCGCGGGTCGGCATCGGACTCTCGATCATGCTTTCCAGCATCTGCGTCGCCACGATCACCGGCTTGGCGGCGGCGCGGCACCTGCGGATCAGCCGTTTCTGGATCGGCGGCACCGCCTGCACCGGCAGTTCCACCCCAAGGTCGCCGCGCGCCACCATCACCCCGTCGCAGACCGCGAGGATGTCGTCGAACCGCTCCACCGCCTTGGGCTTTTCCACCTTGACCATGATCGCCGCGCGCCCGTTGACCAGTGCACAGGCTTCGGTCACGTCCTCCACCCGCTGCACGAAGGACAGGGCCAGCCAGTCCACCCCCAGGGCGCAGGCGAATTCCAGGTCGCTCCGGTCCTTTTCCGACAGCGCCGCCAGCGGCAGTTCCACATCCGGCACATTGACGCCCTTGTGGTTGGAAATCGTGCCGCCCGCGATCACCTCGCAACTGGCGAAATCGGCGCCGCAATCCACCACCCGCAGGCGGATCTTGCCGTCATTGACCAGCAGGCTCACCCCCGGCTCCAGCGCTGCGAAGATCTCCGGATGCGGCAGGCAGACCCGCGTCGCGTCGCCCTCCGCCGGATCGAGATCCAGCCGGAACACCGCCCCCGCGACCAGGTCCTCCGCCCCGCGCGCGAAATCGCCCACCCGCAGCTTCGGCCCCTGAAGATCCGCCAGGATCGCGATCGGACTGTCGAGATCCCGCTCCACCTGCCGGATATGGCCGTGCTTCTCGCGAATCTCCGCCTGCGTCCCGTGGCTCATGTTCAGCCGGAACACGTCGACCCCGGCCTCGTGCAGGGCGCGGATCATCTCGTAGCTGTCCGACGCCGGGCCAAGGGTTGCGACGATCTTGACGTTGCGGTTGCGTTTCATGGGCAAGGATCCTCGGCTTCGAATTCTGTTATCGCAAACATGCTTGCCGCGCTTATGGCGCAATTCCCATTCCCGTTCAACTGGCCTAAAGACATGCGAAAGAGAAGACAGGCGCATGACATACACCCCCTTTTTCGTTCACGGCGAAACCCGCCCCGCCCGCTGGCTGATCACCTGCGACCATGCCTGTAACACGGTGCCGCCTCAGGTGGCCGGCGGCGATCTCGGCCTGCCGCGCGAGGACATGGAACGCCACATCGCCTATGACGTCGGCGCCTACGGACTCGCCCGACATCTCGGAACCCTGCTCGACGCGCCGGTGATCGCCTCGAACTTCTCCCGCCTGGTGATCGACCCGAACCGGGGCGAAGACGACCCGACCCTGCTGATGAAACTCTACGACGGTTCGATCATCCCCGCCAACCGCCACGCCGGCCGGGCCGAGATCGAACGCCGGCTCGACCTCTGCTACCGGCCCTATCACGACGCGCTGGCCCGCATGGCGGCGCTGCCGCACGCGGTGATCCTGTCGGTGCACAGCTTCACCCGGCAATTGCGCGGACGCGACCCGCGCCCCTGGGACATCGGCGTGCTCTTCGCCGACGACCGGCGGCTCACCGACCCGCTGATCGCGCGGCTTCAGGCCGAACCCGGTCTCTGCGTCGGCGTCAACGAACCCTATGGCGGCCACCTGCCCGGCGACGCCATCGACCGGCACGCGATCGCCCAGGGCCGGCCCAACGCGCTGATCGAACTGCGCAACGACCTGATCGCCGATCATGCGCAGCAACGCGCCTGGGCGGAACGGCTGGTCCCGGTGCTGACCGACGCGCTGGCCGCCTCGGGCCTGTGACGGCGGGGGTTCAATCCGGGCGCGAACCCCTGTCTAATGCCCATAACCAAAGACGGAGATTCCCCATGACCCCGAACGACATCGACCCGCAAACCGAAATCGAACTCCAGGCCGCCGCCTTCCGCCGCCTGCAAAAACACCTGATGCAGGACCGCACCGACGTGCAGAACATCGACCTGATGAACCTCGCCGGCTTCTGCCGGAACTGCCTGTCGCGCTGGTATCAGGAAGCCGCCGCCGAACAGGGCATCGAGATCGGCAAGACCGAGGCCCGCGAACATTTCTACGGCATGACCATGGACGACTGGAAGGCCAACCACCAGACCGAGGCCAGCCCGCAGAAACAGGCCGATTTCGAACGCGCCTTCGAACAGAACGTCACCAGGGGCGGCTGACCGGCCACGGCAATACCGGCCCCGCCCGGACTTCATCTTTGCCGATACACTCCGGGGTCCGGGGCAGAGCCCCGGGACAGGCGCACGGTCGCGCCGTCACGAACACATCGCCGCCACCCGGCGCACGAAATCCGCGCAATCCCGCGGCGCGGTCAAAGGGATCATGTGGCCGCGCCCCTCCAGGGTCTCGAAACCCAGCCCATGCGCCGCCATGGTGTGCCCGTGCAGGGCCGGCGACAGGATCGCATCGGCGGACCCGAACAGGATGCCGCCCGGAACCGTCAGTTCCGCCGCGTATCGCGCCGCCTGGCCGGCGCCGCCGTCCAGCAGGGCGACCGCGTCCTCGGACGCGGTGACAAACGCCTGCGGCCGCAGGCCGAGCGCGCCGCCGGCCCGGATCATGAAATCCCCCGGCGCCGGCTCCGGGGCAAACACCGCCGCCAGCACCTTCTCCGCCGTCGCCGCCGCCAGCGGCACCGCGACGGTCGCGCCGATGGCCCGGCGCAGCCAGCCGGTCCGGACCATCAGCCCCCGGAACACCTCGGGCACCTCCGCCTGCGGCTGGGTCGCCGGCGCCAGCAGGGCCAGTCCGCGCACCTGTTCGGGCCGGTCCATCGCCATTGCCAGCGCCACCGCCCCGCCGAACGAATGGCCCACCAGGATCGGGTCCGTCACGCCCAGCGCCGCCAGCGCCTCGGCGATCATCCGCCCCTGCTCTCCCGGCGTAGCCAGTTCCGCCCCGTCCCGAACGGAATAACCGCAGCCGGGCCGATCCACCGCGATCACCCGGAAATCCCCGGCAAGAAGTTCCGCCATCGCATAGGTGAAATGCTGCAACTGTCCGCTCAACCCGTGGATCAGCACCACCGGCGGCGCCCCTGTCGGCCCCGCCGCGACATAATGGATCCGCCCGCCCCGCACCGGCACGATCTCGCCCGCCTGCGGCACCATCCGCGCCGCCGCCTTCGCCATGCCGCGGGTGCGATGGACCGACAGGGCCAGCAGCCCCGCCACAAGGGCAAGAACCAGCCAGAAGATCAGGCTCAGGGACATGGCAACAGCCTCCTTGTCGGCATCGTCGGCATCATGCGCCGCAGCCTAGCCGCGATCCGCCGCCCTGTCTGCCCCGCGCGGGGGTGGTCGGCCGCGAAAACCGGCGCTTCACCTTTCGGCAAGGATTGCGCCCCGCACGCCCCGTTAACCGCGCCTGCGCACCCGGTTCCGCACGCCGCGTATGCACGCGGTATGCACAGCGTATGCACGGGCTGCACAGCCCGCCCGGCCTTGAAAACAAGGGCGTTAACCCGATTCCCCGCCGGTTGCCGCCGCCGCCGTTGCGCGCGCTGTCTCAGATCGCCGCCTTGCGGCTTTCCTCCAGATAGATCTCCCGCAGCCGCGGCGCCACCCGCCCCGGAACCCCGCCGCCCAGCGGCGTCCCGTCGATCTCGACCACCGGCATCACGAAGGTGCTGGCCGAGGTGACGAAAGCCTCATCCGCCTCCCGCGCCTCCTCGATGGTGAAATTGCGCTCTTCCACCTCCATCTGCGCCTCCCGCGCGAAGCGCAGGACCGCGGCGCGGGTGATCCCGTGCAGGATGTCGTTGCTGAGCCCGCGCGTGATGATCCGGTTGCCCTTGACGATATAGGCGTTGTTGCTGGTGCCCTCGGTCACGAACCCGTCTTCCACCATCCAGGCATCGTCGGCCCCGGCCTTCCTGGCCATCATCTTGCCCATGCTGGGATAGAGAAGCTGCACCGTCTTGATGTCGCGCCTGCCCCAGCGGATATCGTCTATGCTGATGATCCTGATGCCTTTTTTCGCCACCGGGTTGTCCGCCAGGCCGGGCTTGTCCTGGGTGAACAGCACGATCGAAGACGGGGTTTCCTCCGGGTCCGGAAAGACGAAATCCCGGTCCCCCGGCGCACCGCGCGTGATCTGAAGGTAAACCATACCCTCGTCGATGCCGTTGCGCGCCACCAGTTCCCGGTGGATCGCCAGCAGTTCCTCCGCCGTGACCGGGCTCGCCATGTCCAGCTCGCCCAGCGACCGTTCCAGCCGCGCCGCATGGCCGTCGAAATCAATGAGCTTGCCATCGAGCACGCTGGTCACTTCATAAACCCCGTCCGCCATCAGGAACCCGCGGTCGAAGATCGAGATTTTCGCTTCGTTCTCGGGCAGGTACTCGCCGTTCACATAGACCGTCCGCATCGTCTTCTCCTATCCCCAGAGCGCCGCATCCGGCGGATGCACGCCGCGCTCGTCAAACCTCAAACCGTTCTCCCGGTCTTCGGCCAAGAGCAGCGGCCCGTCAAGGTCGGTGATCATCGCGCCCTGCGCCACCAGCACCGCCGGCGCCATCGCCAGCGACGATCCGACCATGCATCCGACCATCACCCCAAAGCCCGCAGCCCGCGCCGCATCCCGCAGCGCCAGCGCTTCGGTCAGCCCCCCCGTCTTGTCCAGCTTGATATTGACGACGTCATATTTTCCTTTCAGATCAACGAGGCTGCCGTGATCGTGGCAGCTTTCGTCGGCGCAGACCGGCACCGGGCGCTGTAGGCCGATCAGCGCGTCGTCCTGCCCCGCGGGCAAGGGCTGTTCCACCAGCGCCACGCCGAGCCGCAGCAGATGCGGGGCCAGGTCGGCATAGACCTCGGCCGACCAGCCCTCGTTCGCATCCACGATGATCCGCGCCTCCGGCGCCCCGGCCCGCACCGCCTCCAGCCGCGGCATGTCGTCGGGCGTGCCCAGCTTGATCTTGAGAAGCGGTCGATGCGCGTTCCGCTCCGCCTGCGCCCGCATCGCCTCCGGACTGTCTAGGGACAGCGTATAGGCGGTGATCTCCGGCCCCGGCGCCGCCAGCCCCGCCAGTTCCCAGACCCGCCGCCCCGAACGTTTCGCTTCGAGATCCCACAATGCGCAATCGACCGCATTGCGCGCCGCCCCGGCCGGCAGAAGCACCTGCAACGACGCCCGCGTCACATCCGCCGGCAGGCTGGCGATCTGCGCCGCCACGCTGTCCAGGGTTTCGCCATAGCGGGCATAGGGCACGCATTCGCCGCGCCCCGACACCCCGCGCTCCTCAACCGTCACGGTCAGAACCCGCGCCTCGGTCCGGGACCCGCGCGAGATGGTGAACACCTGCGCCAGTCGAAATACATCGTGGCTCACGTCGATCCGCACGCCGCTCCCCTTCATCTTTGCCAAAATACTCCCGCCGGAGGCGCCCCGGCCTCCAGCGTCCCGCCCAAGGGCTACAATGCGGCCAAGGCATCCGCCAGCCGGTCCGCCCCCTGCCGGAACGGGTCGACCGCCGGAAGCCCGATGCGCTGTTCGACCTCGGCCAGGTAGCGCAGCGCCTCGTCTTCCGGCATATGCTGCGTGTTGACCGAAACGCCGACGACCTGACAATCCGGGTTCGCCACCCGCGCCAGCGGCAGGGCGGTGTCGCGCAACCGTTCCAGCGACGGCAGCGCATGGCCGGGCAGGCCCCGCATGTGCGGGCGGCTCGGTTCGTGGCTCAGGATCAGCGCGTCGGGCTGTCCGCCATGGATCAGCGCCAGGGTCACGCCGGAATAGGACACGTGGAACAGGCTGCCCTGCCCCTCGATGATGTCCCAGTGGTCCTCATCGTTGTCCGGCGTCAGGTATTCCACCGACCCGGCCATGAAATCGGCGACCACCGCATCCAGCGGCACACCGTGCCCGGTGATCAGGATGCCGGTCTGCCCGGTGGCGCGGAATGTGCTTTTCATGCCCCTGCGGCGCATCGCATCGTCCAGCGCAAGCGCCGTGTACATCTTGCCGACGGAACAATCGGTGCCGACCGCCAGCACCCGCTTGCCCCTGCGCTTGACACCGTTCGCGATCGGGTAGCCGACCGAAGGCACCCGCACATCGTGCAGGGTCCCGCCATGCGTCTGCGAGGCGGCGACGAGGTCGCCTTCGTCGCGCAGCAGGTTGTGCAGACCCGATGCCAGGTCAAAGCCCATCTCCAGCGCTTTGATCAGAACCTCCTTCCAGGCGGACGAGATATATCCGCCGCGGTTCGCCACCCCGATCACCAGGGTCCTGGCCCCGGCGGCGCGCGCTTCGGCCAGGGTCATGTCCGCCAGGCCGACATCGGCCTTGCAGCCCTCCAGGCGGAATTGTCCGACGGCGTTTTCCGGACGCCAGTCCTTGATGCCTTGCGCCACTTTCGCCGCGAGCTGGTCCGGGGCATCGCCCAGAAACAGCAGGTACGGGGTCTCGATCATTGCGGGATACTCCTTTGATTCCGGGCCAATGTAGATATCCGGGCCATCCAGTGCATCGCTTTTTCCCTTGCGCCGCGAAGCAATCGCGCACGATTCTTTCGCGTGCAGGCCATTTCTTCGAACGTCATTGCAATCGGCCCCGACGAGGCTCACCCGCCACGGGGGCCGTGGCGGCATTGCCGGGAGCCGGGGCGGAGTTTGCTGCACCTGCACAATAACGCTTGCGCGGCAACACGCAATTTAATACCTCAGGACGGCAGAAAATTGCAATTTCCTTACCCGAAAGGCCCGAACATGAGCTTCCGTCTTCAGCCCGCCGCCCCGGCCCGCCCCAATCGCTGCCAGTTGTTCGGCCCCGGATCGCGCACCGCCCTGTTCGAAAAGATGGCCGCCAGCGCAGCGGACGTGATCAACCTCGATCTCGAAGACTCGGTCGCCCCCAGCGACAAGGAAACCGCCCGCGCCAACATCATTGCCGCGATTTCCGACGTCGACTGGGGCAACAAGACCCTGTCGGTGCGCATCAACGGGCTGGACACGCCCTGGTGGTATCGCGACGTCGTCGACCTGCTCGAACAGGCCGGCGAACGGCTCGACCAGATCATGATCCCGAAGGTGGGCTGCGCCGGCGACATCTATGCCGTCGACGCGCTGGTCACGGCGATCGAGGCCGCCAAGGGCCGCAGCAAGCGCATCGACTTCGAAGTCATCATCGAAAGCGCCGCCGGCATCGCCCATGTGGAGGAAATCGCCGCCGCCTCGCCCCGCATGGTCGCAATGAGCCTCGGCGCCGCGGATTTCGCCGCGTCCATGGGCATGCAGACCACCGGCATCGGCGGCACCCAGGAAAACTACTACATGCTGCGCGAGGGCGAAAAGCACTGGTCCGATCCCTGGCACTGGGCGCAGGCCGCCATCGTCGCCGCCTGCCGCACCCATGGCGTCCTGCCCGTGGATGGCCCCTTTGGCGACTTCAGCGACGATGACGGCTTCCGGGCGCAGGCGCGACGGTCGGCGACGCTGGGCATGGTCGGGAAATGGGCGATTCATCCGAAGCAGATCGCGCTGGCCAACGAAGTCTTCACCCCTTCCGAAGACGCCGTGACCGAGGCGCGCGAAATCCTTGCAGCGATGGAACAGGCCAAGGCCAACGGCGAAGGCGCGACCGTCTACAAGGGTCGGCTGGTCGATATCGCCTCGATCAAGCAGGCCGAGGTCATCGTCCGCCAATCGGAAATGATCGCCGGCTGACGGCGGCGGCCGGACGAGGCGTCGCGATCCGACCCGCGCCCGGCCCGCCCATCCTAGAGGGCCAGTTCCACGGCTCGGACAAGATCGGCATGGGTCAGCGGCTCGGGATTGGTCCGCATCGAGGACGCTCCGGCCGCATCCGCCGCAATCGCCCCCAAGTCGGAACCCGGCGAAATCCATGCGCCGAGCCGGGGCAGTTCCCACTGGTCCAACTGCATGGTCAGGTGGTCAAACGCCCGCTCCGCCGGACATCCGAAGGCGGCGGCGATCCAGTGGGCGATCTCGTCATAGCGGTCCCGTCCGCGTATTCCGGAGCGCGCGTTCAGCGACAGAACCGGCCCCAGCAGACGGCCGCAGATCAGCCCGTGCGGCGCGTGATACCGCCCGCCGATAACGCCCGCCAGCCCGTGCACCGCGCCAAGACCGGCGTTGGCCAGGGCAATCCCCCCGGTCAGGCTCGTGCAGGCCATCCGGTCCCGCGCCCGAGGGCAATCGGTTTGCGACAGCCGCGCCAGGGCGGCAAGGCCGTCGGGAATGGACGCACGGCACAGCGCATCCGTAAGCGGATTGGCGCGGGTCGACAGATAGGGTTCGATACATTGGGTGACGGCATCCAGACCTGACGCCAGGGTCACGTTCCTCGGGCTGCCATCGGTCAGCGCCGGATCGACAATCGCCAGCGTCGGCAACATGGAATCGCTGCGCAGGCTGACCTTTCGGCCGGATTCCGGAACACCGATCACGGCGTTCTTCGTGACCTCGGCCCCGGTGCCGGCAGTCGTTGGCAGGGCGATGAAGGGCAAGGGCTCGGACAAAAGCGGGTTCCCGCCGCCGATGCTTTCGAGATAGTCCATCAGGCGGCCGTTTGCGGGAACGAGAGCCGCGACCGCCTTGCCAAGATCGATGACGGCCCCGCCGCCGACCGCGACGACGACTTCGGTTCCGGCCGCCCGGCCGAGATCGACAGCGGTTTCGACATCCGCCACCAATGGTTCGCCGCTCTGCACCACGGTCGTGACCTCGCACCCCGCTTGAGACAGGCGCACGCAAAAGCCGTCCACCCATGGAACGGACCGGCCGCGCACCAGTAGCACACGCGTGCCGAACCCCGCCACGTCGGCATGAGCGGTTTCCGAAACGCCCCGCGCGAACCGGATCTGACGGGCCGTCAGAAAACTGAAAGCCCCGATGGAACCGCTGTCGGCAGTCACGGGCCTGTACCGCCTTTGGGCATCAGACGGTCATCGTCGCCGCGACCGCGCGTTTCCAGGCGCTGTATTTTTCGGTTCTGGACGGCTCGTCCATCTGCGGATGGAAACTCCGGTCCAATGCCCAGGTTTCCGCGAACCCGGCCATGTCCGGATAGATGCCCGCCCTCTGCCCGGCCAGCCACGCCGCCCCCAGCGCCGTGGTTTCCAGCACCTGCGGACGGTCCACGGATGCGCCGAGAATATCCGACAGGAACTGCATGGCCCAGTCGCTCGCGCTCATGCCGCCATCCACCCGCAGCGTCGCCTGCGCGGTTTCGGTCGTCCAGTCCGCCTGCATCGCCTCGAGCAGATCGCGGGTCTGGAATCCGACGCTTTCCAATGCGGCGCGCGCGAATTCGGCAGGGCCTGAATTCCGCGTCAGGCCGAAGACGGCGCCTCGGCATTCCGCGTTCCAGTAGGGCGCGCCCAGTCCGACGAAGGCCGGGACCAGAATGACGGACTGCCCCGGATCGGCCTTTTCCGCCAGCGGCTGCGTTTCCTGCGCCGCACGGATGATCCTTAGCCCGTCGCGCAGCCACTGCACCACCGCGCCGGCCACGAAGATCGACCCTTCCAGCGCATAGGTCGGTTTGCCATCGAACTGGTAGGCGATCGTGGTCAGCAGCCGATTGGAAGACCTGACCGCCGTATCCCCGGTGTTCAGAAGCGCGAAACACCCGGTGCCATAGGTCGATTTGAGCATGCCGGGCTGGAAACACGCCTGTCCGATGGTGGCTGCCTGCTGGTCGCCCGCGACCCCAAGGATCGGAATCGGACGCCCGAAAAGATCGGCCCGCGTCATGCCGAAATCGGCGGCGCAATCCCTGACTTCGGGCAGCATCTCCGGCGGGATGTCGAAAAGATCGCAGATCGTCCGGCTCCAGCGTCCCTTGTGAATGTCATAAAGCAGGGTGCGCGCAGCATTGGTGGCATCCGTGACATGGGACGCGCCGCCGGTCAGTTTCCAGATCAGGTAGGAATCGACGGTTCCGAACAGCAGTTCGCCCCGCCGCGCCCGGTCGCGTGCGCCTGGCACCGCGTCCAGAATCCATTTGAGCTTGGTTCCGGAGAAATACGGATCGGCCAGCAATCCGGTCCGGCCCATGATCAGGCGATCCTGCCCCGCCTCGCGCAATTGCCGGCAATAGTCGGCGGTCCGCCTGTCCTGCCAGACGATGGCGTTGTGCACCGGCTGGCCGGTCTTCGCGTCCCAGACGACCGTCGTTTCGCGCTGGTTGGTGATCCCGATGGCGGCGATGTCGCTCGGCCCGAGGTCTGCTTTCTCGATGGCGGCGCGGCAGGTGCCTGCGGTGGTGGACCAGAGATCGCCCGGATCGTGTTCGACCCATCCGCTGGACGGAAAATGCTGGGGAAACTCTTCCTGCGCGATGGACTTGATCCTCATGGCCTCGTCAAAAAGGATGGCCCGCGAAGATGTCGTTCCCTGATCGATGGCGAGAATATGGGCCATGCTTCCCCCGTGTTCCCTAGTTGATCGGGCGGGCCGGACGGCCCGCGGCGCGGCCGGGGCGCTGGATCAGCGCCCCGGCCGGAAGTCAGGGGCCTACTGCCAGGACTTGATCAGCTCGTCGTAGCTGACCGTCTTGGGTTCTTCCTCTTCGTTGTCGAGCTTGGCGACCGGCGAACCGGGCTGGGCATACCAGTATTCGGCATCCTGCGGTTCGTTCAGCTTGGGACCGATGTCGCCCTGAACGCCGGCGCGTTCCAGCCGCTCCATCACCTTTTCCTGGGCTTCGCACAATGCATCCAGGGCTTCCTGGGGCGTCTTGGCCCCGGACATCGCGTCACCGATGTTCTGCCACCAGAGCTGAGCCAGTTTCGGGTAATCCGGGACGTTGGTGCCGGTCGGCGACCATGCGACGCGGGCGGGCGAGCGGTAGAATTCCACCAATCCGCCAAGCCGCGCGGCGCGTTCCCCGAAGTGATCGGAATTGATCGTCGAGTCGCGGATGAACGTCAGTCCGACGTCGGATTTCTTCAGATCCACCGTCTTGGACGTCACGAACTGCGCATAGAGCCATGCGGCCTTGGCACGGTCTTCGGGCGTCGATTTCATCAGCGTCCAGGAACCCACGTCCTGATAGCCGATCTTCTGGCCTTCCTTCCAGTAGACGCCGTGCGGGCTGGGCGCCATGCGCCATTTCGGCGTGCCGTCCTCGTTCATGACCGGCAGACCGGGCTTGACCGTATCCGCGGTAAAGGCGGTGTACCAGAACATCTGCTGGGCGATGTTGCCTTGCGCCGGGATCGGACCCGCTTCGCCAAAGGTCATGCCCGCGGCGGCAGGCGGGGTGTATTTCTGCAACCATTCGATCGCCTTGGTCACCGCATAGACCGCGGCCGCGTCGTTGGTCGCGCCACCCCGCGCCACGCAGGAACCCACGGGCTGCGAGTTCTCGTTGACCCGGATGCCCCATTCATCGACCGGCAGGCCGTTGGGTTCGCCCACGTCGCCCATGCCGGCCATCGACATCCACGCGTCGGTGTAGCGCCATCCCAGCGAAGGATCCTTCTTGCCGTAGTCCATATTGCCGAAGACCTCGCCGTCCACGCCCATGTGGCTGAGATCGCGGCCGGTGAAGAATTCGGCGATGTCCTCATAGGCGGACCAGTTCACCGGCACGCCCAGGTCGTAGCCGTATTTCTCCTTGAAGTCGGCCTTGTTCTTTTCGTCGTTGAACCAGTCGTAGCGGAACCAGTAGAGGTTCGCGAACTGCTGGTCGGGCAACTGATACAGCTTGCCGTCGGGCGCGGTGGTAAACTGCGTGCCGATGAAGTCGTCGAGATCGAGCGTCGGCGAGGTCACGTCCGCGCCTTCATTCGCCATCCAGTCGGTCAGGTTGCGCACCTG
The DNA here is from genome assembly GCF_030164465.1 of Sedimentitalea xiamensis. Classification (GTDB taxonomy): domain Bacteria; phylum Pseudomonadota; class Alphaproteobacteria; order Rhodobacterales; family Rhodobacteraceae; genus Sedimentitalea; species Sedimentitalea xiamensis. The sequence goes on along the minus strand of NZ_JASNJE010000030.1, from coordinate 35,052 downwards.
CTGATAGCGCCAGTGGGTGCCGATCAGGTCGGAATCGTTGACGTAAGCATCATAGATGTTCTCGCCCGACTGCATCTGCGTCTGCAGCTTTTCCACCACGTCGCCTTCACCGATCAGGTCATGGGTAACCTTGATGCCGGTGATCGCGGAAAACGCAGGCGCAAGCACCTGGCTTTCATATTCATGGGTGGTGATCGTCTCGGAAACGACCTTGATCTCCATGCCTTCAAAAGGCTTCGCGGCGTCGATGAAGAATTGCATCTCGGCTTCCTGATCGGCGCGCGACAGGACGGACAGCCCGTTGATTTCGTTGTCCAGAAATGCCTGTGCCGCCTCCATGTCGGCCCAGACGGGTCCCGCCAGCAGCGCGATGATCGCACCGGTGGCAGTGGTGGATTTGAGGGGTAGCTTCATGATTGTCCTCCCTGGACTGTTGTGGTCGTTTCTCCTAGCCGCCCGGACCGATTCCGGACAGCCCGTTCGTCTTGCCTAGACCCAGCGGAACACCGCGGCCGCATAGACAAGGCAGGCCAGCAGCGCATAGGGCTGCGGCCCGACTTCCAGACCCAGCCAGATCAGATTGATGAAGGCCGAGCCCAACAAGGTTATGAACAGCCGGTCGCCCCGTGTCGTTTCGATCCGAAGAATGCCCTTGCGCGGGGTTTCCGGGAACTTGATCGCCAGCACCGTGAAGGTGACGAGAAGCGCGGCGATGACCATGAAGAAGATCGCGGTCGGTAGGGTCCATGCCATCCAGTCCATTGTTCAGACTCCTCACTAATTAGATATTGTCTTGGTGAAACCACCGAGCAAACCACCCACTAAGTCTCCAATTTTGGAATAGCCAGATCCGTCGGACCGAACCTTTTCGATAGCCGCGCCAAGGGTCAAATTGCCGTCAAAGGGCTGTTGCAACAATGCGAAACCAAAGGATGTGACGGTGAACCCAGAAGCCACAGTTTCGTTCTTTGAGTTTGCGTAGAAATCATATTTCTCGCCTGATCGGATAATCCCTTCACTTTCCAACCATTTCACTGCGTCAATAAAAAGATCGGTGTTCTCTTCGTTGTTTTCGTATCCAAGTTCACTCAGCGTAAGTTCAGTGCGCCTTACGCCCCTAGCCGCTAGTTTACTCACAATAGAAGAAACCATGTGTTCGCTTTGTGCTATTTCGTTTTCAACCATCACACCCTCCCCAACGCGAAACCCTTGGCGATGTAGTTGCGGACGAAATAGATCACCAGCGCACCCGGCACGATGGTCAGCACCCCGGCGGCGGCCAGCACGCCCCAATCAATGCCCGACGCGCCTTGGGTGCGGGTCATGATCGCCGCGATCGGCTTGGCGTCCACCGTGGTCAGGGTGCGGCTCAGCAGCAGTTCGACCCATGAGAACATGAAGCAGAAAAACGCCGCCACGCCGATGCCGCTGGCGATCAGAGGCATGAAGATCTGCACGAAGAACCGCGGGAAGGGATAGCCGTCGATATAGGCGGTCTCGTCGATTTCCTTGGGGACGCCGCGCATGAAACCTTCGAGGATCCAGACCGCCAGCGGGACGTTGAACAGGCAATGGGCCAGGGCCACCGCGATATGCGTGTCAAAAAGCCCGACCGAGGAGTAGAGTTGAAAGAACGGCAGCGCAAAGACCGCCGGCGGCGCCATCCGGTTGGTCAGCAGCCAGAAGAACAGGTGCTTGTCGCCCATGAAGGAGTAGCGCGAAAAGGCATAGGCTGCGGGCAGCGCGACGGCGAGCGCGATCACCGTGTTCATCACCACGTAGATCAGCGAGTTCACATATCCCATGTACCAGCTTTCGTCCGTGAGAATCTTGGCATAGTTGGCCAGCGTCAGGTCGCGCGGCCACATGGAAAACGACCCGAGGATCTCGGTGTTGGTCTTCAGGCTCATGTTCAGCAGCCAGTAGATCGGCAACAGCAGGAACAGAAGATAGAGTCCCATCACCACGGCGGACCCGTTCGGCCGGAACCGGCCCGGACGGCGCGCGGCGCGCCGCTGTTTGATCACGGTGGCGGTGCCGGTTTGAAGCGTCGTGTCGGTCATCGCGGGCCATCCCTTTTGTCGAGATTGGTCATCACCGTGTAAAACACCCATGAAATCAGAAGAATGACGAGGAAATACATGATCGAGAACGCCGCCGCCGGGCCGAGGTCGAATTGTCCGAGCGCCATCTTGACGAGGTCGATCGACAGGAAGGTGGTGGCATTGCCCGGACCGCCTCCGGTGACGACGAAGGGTTCCGTGTAGATCATGAAACTGTCCATGAAGCGCAGCAGGATGGCGATCATCAGGACGCCCGCCATCTTCGGCAGTTCGATGTAGCGGAAGACTTTCCAGCGGCTGGCCTGGTCGATCTTCGCGGCCTGGTAATAGGCGTCGGGAATGGATTGCAGACCGGCATAGGCCAGAAGCGCCACGAGCGAGGTCCAGTGCCACACATCCATCACGATCAGCGTCGCCCATGCGGCGAAAAAATCCTGCGTGTAGTTGTAGGAGATGCCCAGCTTGTCCAGCGTGTAGCCAAGCAGCCCGATGTCCACCCGCCCGAAGATCTGCCAGATCGTCCCGACCACGTTCCAGGGGATCAGCAGCGGCAGCGACATCAGCACCAGGCAGACGCTGACCCAGACGCCTTTCTTGGGCATGTTGAGCGCGACGAAGACGCCCAGCGGGATCTCTATCGCAAGGATGATGGCCGAGAAAACGAACTGCCGCCGCAGCGCGTCCCACATCCGTTCGCTGTCCAGCAGGTCCTTGAACCAGCCGATCCCGTTCCAGAAGAACTGGTTGTTGCCGAAGGTGTCCTGCACCGAATAGTTCACCACGGTCATCAGCGGGATCACCGCCGAAAAGGCGACGAGGACCAGCACCGGCAGAACCAGGAACCAGGCCTTCTGGTTAACGGTCTTTTGCATCAGGCGAGTCCTCCTTCTGCCTTCACGCGCCAATCGTCGGCGTAGACATTGACGCCCCTGGGATCGAACGCGATCCGGGTCGTGTCCGTCGGTATGGCCGCGCCTTCGGCTGCGATGGCGCTGACCGCGTTGCCCTGAACGTCGAGACGGACGATCTTGTGCCGCCCGACATCCTCGACGCGGGTGATCCGCGCCGGAAGCCCATTGTCCGATCCGAGCCGGATGAATTCGGGGCGCACACCGATCTGGACGCTGCCGCCCTTTGGCCGATACGCCGCATCGAGATCGAAGGAAACACCGCCGATCGTCGCCCTCGGACCCTCTACCGAGGCGTCGAACAGGTTCATGCCGGGCGAACCGATGAAATAGCCGACGAACGTGTGGGCGGGCCGTTCGAACAGTTCCTGCGGCGTGCCGATCTGGACCACGCGCCCGTCATACATCACCACGACCTTGTCCGCGAACGTCAGCGCCTCGGTCTGGTCATGGGTCACGTAGATCATGGTGTGGCCGAATTCGTGATGCAGGGATTTGAGCTGCGTGCGCAATTCCCATTTCATGTGCGGATCGATCACGGTCAGCGGTTCGTCGAACAGCAACGCGTTGACATCTTCGCGGACCATGCCCCGGCCCAGCGAGATCTTCTGCTTGGAATCCGCCGTCAGACCGCGCGCCTTGCGGTCCAGTTCCGCCTCCATCCCGATCATGGCGGCGATCTGGCTGACACGCTGCGCGATATAGGCCGGATCGGCCCCGCGGTTGCGCAGCGGAAAGGCGAGGTTCTCGCGGACCGTCATCGTGTCGTAGACCACCGGGAACTGGAACACCTGCGCGATGTTGCGCTGCGCCGTGGGGGCATCGGTCACGTCCACGTCGTTGAACAGGATACGTCCCTGCGACGGGTGCAGCAGGCCGGAAATGATGTTCAGCAGCGTGGACTTGCCACAACCCGACGCTCCGAGCAGCGCATAGGCTTCGCCGTCGACCCAGTCGTGGTTCAACTCCTTCAGCGCGAAATCGTCCTCCGACTTGGGGTTCGGCAGGTAGGAATGCGCGAGGTTGTCCAGCGTGATCTTGGCCATCATGCAGCCTCCGCATAGGGCGCGACGGACACCAACGAACCGTCGAGCGCGAAGACGTAGATATGCGCCGGGTCCAGGAAGACCGTCAGCTTCTGGCCGGGATCGAGACTTTGGACCCCATGAACGAGCCCCACCCAGCGTTCACCGTGAAAATCAAGGTGGATGAAGGTTTCCGATCCGGTGATCTCGGTCACTGTCAGCCGTGTGTCGAACGCCATCGCATCCGGGCGCAGCGCGCTCAGTTCAAGGTGGTTGGGCCGGAACCCGGCCGAATAGGACCCATCCGGCAAGTCGCGCGCGATGTGCGGCAGCGAAATCGACTGATCCGGACCAAAGGTCAGCCGGCCGCCCGTCTTGGTGATCTTGAGGAAGTTCATCGGCGGATCGGAAAAGACCCGCGCGGTCGTCGCCGATTCCGGTTTGCGGTAGACAGTGGGCGTCGGGCCGAACTGCGTCACCCGGCCTTCCCAGAGTGTCGCGGTGTTTCCACCCAGCAACAAGGCTTCTTCCGGTTCGGTTGTCGCATAGACGAAGATGGCGCCGGACCTTTCAAAGATCTTCGGGATCTCCGCCCGCAGTTCTTCGCGCAGCTTGTAGTCGAGGTTCGCCAGCGGCTCGTCCAGCAGCACGAGTCCGGCATTCTTCACCAGCGCGCGTGCCAGCGCACAGCGCTGCTGCTGCCCGCCCGACAGTTCCAGCGGCTTGCGGTCGAGAAACGGGGTCAGTTGCATCAGATCCGCCGTTTCGCGCACCGCGCGGTCAATTTCGGCCTTGGTCTGGCCCATCAGTTTCATCGGCGACGCGATGTTGTCGTAGACGGTCATCGACGGGTAGTTGATGAACTGCTGATAGACCATAGCGACCTTGCGGTCCTGCACCCGCTGGCCGGTGACGTCTTCGCCGTTCCACAGCAGGCGCCCTGTCTGCGGCGCATCCAGACCGGCCATCAGCCGCATCATCGTGGTCTTTCCGGACAGCGTCGGGCCAAGCAGCACGTTCATCGTGCCATTCTGCAATTCCAGATTTGTCGGGTGGACCTGCGTCACCCCGCCAACCGACTTGGACACGTTTTCAAGAACAAGCGTCATCCGTGACCTTTCGCCTTCATACCGCCACCCCTGCGTCCGGAACCCGTCGCGCCTGCATCCAGGTATCGAGCCGTCCGACCTCGTCAGGGGTCAGCCGCAATCCAAGTTTGTTCCGCCGCCATACCACATCTTCGGCCGTCTGCGCATATTCGCGATCCATCAGCCAGCAGACTTCCCGCTCCGTCAGGGTCGCGCCGAACACCCGCCCGAGATCCGATTCACCCTTGGCATCCGCCAGGACATCCCAGCTTTGCGTGCCATAGGCCCGCACCAGGCGCCGTGCCCAGACGGCGTTGAGGAACGGATAGTCCCGCATGAGCCGTTCGATCAGTTCATCCACCCCGTTGACGGCGAAGTCCCCGCCGGGCAGGGGCACACCCGCCGTCCAATGCCCCGGCGTGCCGGGAAAATACCGGATGATCCGCTCCATCGCGTCCTCGGCGAGTCTCCGGTACGTCGTAATCTTGCCGCCAAAAATGTTCAGTATCGGTGCGCCGCTGGTGTCGTCGACCTTCAGCGTGTAGTCGCGTGTCGCCGCCGTCGCGCTGCTTGCGCCATCGTCATAGAGCGGGCGCACGCCGGAATAGGTCCAGACGATATCGTCGAGGCCGATCTTCCGCCGGAGATACTGGTTGGCGAAATCGACCAGGTAGCGCTGTTCTTCAGGTGTGCATTCGGGCTTCCGGTCCGGATCGTCGTGTTCCGCATCCGTGGTGCCGATCAGGGTGAAATCGGTCTCGTAGGGGATCGCAAAAATGATCCGCCCGTCGGTTCCCTGAAAGAAATAACACTTGTCATGCTCGAACAGGCGTTTCGTCACGATATGGCTGCCACGCACGAGCCGCACGCCCTCATTGGACCTAGAGTGGACCTTGTTGTGAATGATGTCACCGACCCAGGGGCCACCGGCATTGACGAGCATCCTGGCCCGCAAGGTCTGTTCCCGGCCGGTTGCACGATCCTGCACCGTGATGTCCCACCGCCCGTCGATGCGCCTGGCGGACTGCACCTTGCTGCGAACCATGATCCGCGCGCCGCGATCTTCGGCGTCGCGGGCATTCAGCACGACCAGGCGCGAATCCTCGATCCAGCAATCGGAATATTCGAAGGCCTTTTCGAACCGGCCCTCCAGCGGTGCGCCTTCGGGCGTACCCGCAAGGCTCAGCGTTTCGGTGCCGGGCAGGATCCTACGGCCGCCCAGATGGTCATAGAGAAACAGGCCGAACCGGATCATCCAGGCCGGGCGACGCCCGCGCATCCAGGGCATCAGCACGTTGAGGAAACGGGACACAGGCGTTTCGCTCTCGAACCGCATGTCCGCATGATAGGGCAGCACGAACCGCATCGGCCAACTGATATGCGGCATCGCCGACAGCAGCGTTTCGCGCTCCGCCAGCGCATGGCGCACCAGGTTGATCTCGAAGTATTCCAGGTAGCGCAAGCCGCCGTGAAACAGCTTTGTCGATGCCGAGGAGGTGGCCGAACCCAGGTCGTTCATTTCCGCCAGGGCGACACGCAACCCGCGCCCCGCTGCATCGCGCGCGATTCCGCATCCGTTGATGCCGCCGCCGATCACGAACAGGTCATAGGTCACAGGTTCCGGGGTCGCACCCAACACATGGCCTCCCCACCAAATGCTCACGTCCACCGCCATCGTTAAACAGGGGCCGCACGGTTCGCAAGATTTTTTTCGTTTATGTTCGTTTTGGGGTCTGTCTGGAAAAATGGACGTGCGATCGAAGATTCTTGTTTCACTAATGCGCGAATATTCGCGAAACGCGCCGAAACGAATGATCGCGCTTGATTTGTCGACGCCAAGACGCATAGTCGGCGAACAGGGAGACACAGCATGTCGCAGACCTTTCGCCATCCGGAGATCCTGGAAACGGCGCGCCGGCAGGGCAAGGTCACGGTCGAAGGGCTCGCGGAGCAATTCGGCGTGACCCTGCAAACGATCCGGCGCGACCTCACCGATCTGGCCGAAGCCGGCAAGCTCGAACGGGTCCATGGCGGGGCCATCCTGCCATCGGGAACGACGAACATCCTCTACGAGGAACGGCGCATCCTGAACGAACGCGCCAAGGCAGACATCGCCCGCGCCTGCGCCCGGCGGATCGCCGATGGCAGTTCGCTGTTCCTCAACATCGGCACCAGCACCGAAGCCGTGGCCCGCGAATTGCTGCACCACCGCGACCTGATGGTCGTGACCAACAACATGAACGTCGCCAACATCCTGATGAGCAACCGGGATTGCCAGATCATTTTGACCGGCGGCGCCCTGAGACGCATCGACGGCGGGCTGGTCGGAACGCTGACCATCGGCACCGTACGGCAGTTCAAGTTCGACCTGGCCGTGATCGGGTGTTCGGCGTTGGATCAGGACGGCGATCTTCTGGATTTCGATATCCAGGAGGTGGGCGTGAGCCAGACGGTCATCGCGCAATCGCGCAGGACGTTTCTCGTGGCCGACAGTTCCAAGTTCAAACGAAGCGCCCCGGCGCGGATCGCATCCCTGGCGGAACTGGACGTATTCTTCACCGACAGACCGGTGCGCAAATCCTTGCAGGACGACTGCGAGGCCTGGAACACGGAAATCCTCGTCACCGGTCAGAAACCGGAAGCGGAGTGCTAGGTCGCGACCGCAAGGCAGTTGCACCGGCTGTCGCGATCCGGAGAGCTTTGTTGCGGTCTCCCGTCCGGAAAGGGCGGCCGGCGGCCTGACGGCGGGGTTTCGATGCTCCCGTATTTCGAAAATGGTCGAAATATGTCTTGACAGGCTCGCGCCGGGCCGACAATCTATTTCCATGAACATCGAAATAGTAGCCCGCCAACTGGAAGCCCTCGGAAATGAAACCCGGCTGGGGATCTACCTGACCCTCGTCCGCGCGGGAAGCGGCGGATTGTCCGTCGGCCAGGTCCAGGACCGCGTGGGACTGGCGGCGTCGACCCTTTCGCATCACATGAAACGCCTCGTGGACCAGGGCCTGGTCCGGCAGGAAAGATCCGGCACAAGCCTGATCTGCAACGCGGAATATCCAGCGATGTCCGCGCTTGTCGGGTTTCTGTCCGACGAATGCTGCGCCGATGAGCTATGCGCGGCCGAAACCAAGGCTGCCTCATGACAGAGCTTCAATTTACGTCCCGAATTTCCAAATTTCCGGAAGGACCGAAGGAAGCGACATGAGAGACCTATCCAGTCTACCCACAGCGGTGATCGGAGCCGGACCCGTCGGTCTGGCCGCGGCGGCGCAGCTTCTGGCACGCGGCGTTGAACCGCTTGTATTCGAACGCGGTTCGATGGCCGGCGCGAGCGTCTCCAACTGGGCGCATGTGCGGCTCTTTTCACCGTGGGAATACAACGTCGATGCAGCCGCGCGGCGCCTGCTGGACGCATCCGGATGGACCATGCCCGACCCCGATCACCTGCCCACCGGCGGCGAGCTGATTTCCGACTACCTCGCGCCCTTGGCCCGGCACCCGGAAATCGCATCCCGACTGCGTTTCGGGGCCGAGGTGACGGACATTGCCCGCGAAGGACATTCAAGGCTGTCCGGCGAAGGCCGCGACGCCGCCCCGTTCACCGTGGTCTGGCGCGATGGTCAGGGCATCCGCCACCGGACCCGAGCCCGCGCCGTCATCGATGCCTCCGGCACCTCGACGAATCCGAACCCGATCGGCACGGACGGATTGCCGGTCGATGGCGAAACCGGGAACGCCGACCGTATCGATTACGGCATTCCCGATGTGCTCGGCACCGCCCGGCCAGCCCATGCCGGCGCGCGCACCCTTGTCATCGGCGCAGGGCACTCCGCGATCAACACCGTCCTCGACCTGATGCTCCTACAGGATGCGGAACCGGCGACGCGCATCGTCTGGGCCACCCGGTCCGGCGGGATCGGCCGCCTGATCGGAGGCGGGCTCGCAGACATGCTGCCCGACCGTGGAAGGCTCGGCCTGCGCGCCGCAGAGGCGATCAGGTCCGGGCGTCTCACGTTCCATTCGCCCTTCGCCATGGACAGGATCGACCGGCAGGGGCAGGCTCTGCGCGTCTCGGGCCGCCGGGATGGACAGGAGATCGGCCTTGAAGTTGACCGCATCGTCGTCGCGACAGGGTTTCGGCCCGATCATTCCATGCTCCGGGAACTGCGCCTGTCGGCCGATCCGGTGGTCGAGACGACACCCGCACTGGCGCCCCTGATCGATCCGAACCTGCATTCCTGCGGCACCGTGCGCCCGCACGGGGTCGTGGAACTGCGCCAACCCGAATCCGATTTCTACATCGTCGGCATGAAAAGCTATGGTCGCGCGCCGACCTTCCTGATGGCAACCGGTTATGAACAGATGCGTTCGGTCGCCGCGGAACTGGTAGGCGACCATGCCGCGGCGCGGGACGTGCGGCTGAAACTGCCGGAAACCGGGGTCTGCAAGACAGCTGCCTTGCCTGCGCACCCGGTATGCTGCGCGATGGACCGGGAAGACGGGTTTTCGCGGTGACAGGTCTGATGCGTTTCAGAACCGTTTCGGCGCTGGGCATCGTCGAGATCTTCGCCTGGGGGACCAGCTTTTACCTGATCGCGGTCCTGGCCCAACCCATCGCCGCCGAAACCGGCTGGTCCGGTGCGGCCATTTCCGCCGGTGTATCGGTCGGCTTGCTGGTTTCGGGTCTTTGCGCGACATTCGTCGGGCGGTTTATCGAAGCCTATGGCGGCCGCCCGGTTCTGGCCACCGGCATGGCGCTGCTGGCCTGCGGCCTTGGCCTGCTTGGTCTCGCGCAGAGCCTTTCGGTCTATTTCCTCGCCTGGCTCATCCTGGGCGTCGGCATGTCCTGCGGGCTTTACGATGCCGCGTTTTCGACGCTCGGGCACATTTTCGGAAAGGATGCCCGCTCTGCGATCACGCAGCTGACCCTCTGGGGCGGGTTCGCCAGCACTGTCTGCTGGCCGCTATCCGCCTGGCTCGTCGATATCCTGGGCTGGCGCGGAACCTGTTTCGTCTACGGCGGGCTCCACCTGCTCGTCACCCTGCCGCTGTCGCGCTTCGCGCTGCCGCGCGCCATCCGTCCGGCCCCCGGCGCAAGGGGCCGCAAGACGCTGCCGCCGCCGGTCCCGGCCACGGACCCGAGGTTCCTGTGCCTGGCCAGTGCGGGAGTCATCTTTTCAATGCTGTCGACCATGTGGTCGGTACATTTCGTGACCTTGCTGACCTCCATCGGCTTCGGCATGGGCGCGGCCATCGGCATCGGCACCTTGATCGGACCGGCACAGGTCGGCGCCCGCGTGATCGAAATGCTCGGGCGCGCCCGCCACCATCCGATCTGGACGATGCTCGCGGCCGCGACGGCGCTTCTGGCCGGGTTCAGCGGTCTTCTCCTGGGGCTGCCTGCCGCGCTCGCCATGGTGTCCTACGGCGCAGGCAACGGGCTTTGGTCGATTGCCCGCGGCGCCCTGCCGCTGGCGGTTTTCGGACCCGACGGTTATGCCCGGACCATGGGCCGGCTGGCGACGCCGATGCTGATCGCCGCTGCCGCCGCCCCGTCGATCGGAGCCTGGATGATCGCGACCCTCGGGGCAGCGGCCACCCTGCAGGTCATGGCCATCGCGGCAACGCTGCCGCTGCTGCTTGCCCTGATGCTGTATCGAATGGCGGTGCGCCGAGGCTCTGGCTACCAGCTATAGGCAAGATTGCCGGGCGGGACACCCCGTGCAAGGCACCGGCCGACCCGTCAGGCCCAACGGGACATCACGCCGCCGGTTCGGGAAACCGCGCCCGCGTGCGGTTGGCGAAGGCCACCAGCGACAGCATCACCGGAACCTCGACCAGCACCCCGACCACCGTCGCCAGCGCCGCGCCGGAGTTCAGCCCGAACAGGCTGATCGCCACCGCCACCGCCAATTCAAAGAAGTTCGAGGTGCCGATCATCGCGCAGGGTGCAGCGATACGGTGCGGCACCCGCAGCGCATAGGCCAGACCATAGGCCAGGGCGAAGATACCGTAGCTCTGTATCAGGATCGGCACCGCGATCAGCGCGATGACCAGTGGGCGCGCAAGGATCACCTCGCCCTGAAGTCCGAACAGGATGGCGACGGTTGCGATGAGACCGACCATCGACCACGGTTTCGCGCGGGCCGAGAAGGCGTCGATCGCGGCTTTGCCGCCCAGCACCCTGCGCGTGATCGGCCCGGCGATCAGCGGCAAGGCCACGTAGAGAACCGTCGCCAGCACCAGCGTCTCCCAGGGGACGGAAATGTCGGTCACGCCGAGCAGGAAAGCCACGATAGGCGCGAAGGCCACCACCATGATCAGATCGTTCACCGACACCTGCACCAGCGTATAGGTCGGATCTCCGCGGGTGAGCTGCGACCAGACGAACACCATCGCAGTGCAGGGCGCGGCCCCCAGCAGGATCAGGCCCGCGGTATATTGCGCCGCATCCGCGGGCGCGATCCATGGCGCAAAGACGTGATCGAAGAACAGTACGGCCAGCAGCGCCATCGTGAACGGCTTGACCATCCAGTTCACCGCCAGCGTGATCAGCAGCCCCCTTGGCTGGCGGGCGATGCCCGCGACCGCGCCGAAATCGACGTTGACCATCATCGGATAGACCATCGCCCAGATCAGGACCGCCACCACGAGGTTGATGGAGGCGACCTCGGCGGCGGCGATGGCCTGAACGAGGCCCGGCGCCAGGGTTCCGATGGCAACGCCGGCAATCATCGCCAGCGCGACCCAAAGGGTGAGTAGACGTTCGAATCCGCTCATGCGATTGCCTCATGTGTCTGGTCGGTCAAACGCCCCGACGCCATTGCTGCCAGCGCCACCATCACGGCCGCTGTCCCGAGCACGAGAGCCAGCCCGCCGGCCTGATAGGTCAGCCCCGACAGCAGCGTGCCGATCAGCCGGCCGCCCGCGTTGGCCATGTAGTAGAACCCGACATCCATTGTCACCCTTTCGCTCCTGGAAAACGCGAGGATCAGATAGGAATGAAGCGCCGAGTTCACCGCAAAAACCGCGCCGAACACCAGCAGGCCGACGACCAGCGTCACGGTCAGCCAGGGTTCCGGCCCCGAAGAGATCAGAACCGCCCCGGTGAGCGCGGCGGGCACCAGGAACAGCACGCCGGCCCAGACCCGCGCGGCGCGGATCAGGTCCGATTCGGGACGGCTGGCGGCGCTCAGGATCCGCGGCGCACTGACCTGAACGAGCCCGTAAAGGATCACCCAGACCGCCATGAACGTGCCGATCATGAAGAATGCCGCGCGGTTGCCGCCTTCGGTGCCGTCCGACAGCACCGCGTAGAAATAGATCGGGATGCCGACGACGAACCACACGTCGCGCGCGCCGAACAGAAAGACACGGGCCACCGACAGCCAGTTCACATTGGCCGATTTCGAAAAGACTTCGGAGAACTTTGCCCCCCTGCGCCCGCCCGGAAGGCCCGCGGGCATGAAAAGCACCACCGCGGCGAGGATGACGGCCAGGACCGCGGCCATGGCCAGGACCGCCCAGACAAACCCGAATGTCGCCAGCAGGGCGGCCCCGAGCAGAAAGCCCAAACCCTTCACCACGTTCTTCGATCCGGTCAGCACCGCGACCCAGCGAAACAGCCCGCCGGTTGTAGCGGGCGCCAGCAGCTTGACGGCGGATTTCGACGACATCTTGGCAAGATCCTTGGCGACGCCGCTCACACCCTGCACGCACATGACAAAGGCAACCGAAACGCCCACGGCCCAGGTCGGATCAAGCTGCGTCAGCGCCAGCAGTGCGGCCACCTGAAGCCCGAGCCCGGCGTAGAGCGTCGAAGTCAGCCCGAATCGCGCCGCAATCCAGCCCGCGGCCAGGTTTGTCGCCATGCCCGCGACTTCGTAGAGCACGAAGAGATAGGCCAGCTGCACCGGGGAAAAGCCCAGGGTGTGGAAGTGCAGAAGCACCAGCATCCTGAGCGCGCCGTCAGTGAGCATGAAGGCCCAATAGGCTGCGGTGACGGCGATATAGGCCGACAGACCCTCCGCTCGGTCGCTCAAAGCGACGCCCCGACCATCAGCGCCACGTCGACCAGCCTGTGGGCATATCCCATCTCGTTGTCATACCAGGCATAGATCTTCACCTGGGTGCCGTTCACCACCATCGTCGACGGCGCGTCAATGATGCTCGACCGCGTGTCGTTGGTGTAGTCGGTGGAAACCAGCGGGCGCTCCTCGTAGCCGAGGATACCTTCAAGCGGACCTTCGGCAGCGGCCTTGAACAACGCGTTGACCTCGTCTGCGGTGGTGGCGCGTTCCACTTCAAAGACGCAATCGGTGAGCGAGGCATTCAGCAGCGGCACACGGACCGCGTGGCCGTTCAACCGGCCCTTCAATTCCGGATAGATCAGCGTGATCGCCGTCGCTGATCCCGTCGTGGTGGGGATCAGCGAATTCAGCGCCGAGCGGGCGCGCCGCAGGTCCTTGGCGGGGCGGTCGACGATGGTCTGGGTATTGGTCACGTTGTGGATCGTCGTGATCGAACCGTGCCGGATGCCGAGGTTCTCGTGAATGACCTTCACCACCGGGGCCAGGCAATTCGTCGTGCAGGACGCCGCGGTGACGATCCTGTGGCGTGCGGCGTCATAGGTGCCGTCGTTCACACCATAGACGATATTCGCCGTCGGCCCATCCTTGACCGGGGCCGAGACCACGACCTTCTTCACCCCTGCCTCGAAGAACGGCGCAAGACCGGCCTCTGTCTTGAAAGCGCCGGTGCAATCGATGACGATATCGACCCCGTCCAGCGGCAGCGCAGACAGTTCCCGTGTCCCGATGAACGGCAGGCGGGTTCCGTCGATGGTCACACTGTCGGCGTCATGCGAAAACGCGCCATTCCACCGGCCATGCACCGTGTCGAATTCCAGCAGATGCGCATGCATGGCGGGATCTCCGACCGCGTCATTGATCCAGGCGATCCGCGCGCCCCGTTCCAGCAGGGGCCGCAGCGCCAGCTTTCCGATGCGGCCAAGCCCGTTCAGCGCATAGGTGGTCATGCCATCGCCTCGGTCGATTTGCGGCCGATGTCGTCAACGGCGGATTGCAGCGCGATTCGGTCAAGACTTTCCATCGGCAATGCAGCGAAGGCTTCGATCCGGTGCTTCAGCGCGCCATAGGCTTGCTGGAAGGCGAGGCTCTTCTCGGCATCGGTGCCTGCGACCTTGACCGGGTCCGGCATGCCCCAGTGACCGCTTATGGGCTGACCTTCCCAGGCCGGGCATTCCTCATTCGCGGCTCGGTCGCAGACCGTGAAGACAAAATCCAGAGCCGGCGCGTCCGGACCCGAGAATTCCGAAACATTCTTCGCCCTCAGGACCGAGATGTCATGCCCCTTGTCCCGCAGAACCTTCAGCGCGAAAGGATTGAGCTCCGAACTGGGCCTTGTGCCCGCGGAATGGACGTTGAACCGGTCCCCGGCGAGCGCGCGCAGAATCGATTCCGCAAAGATCGAACGCGCGGAATTGCCGGTGCAGATGAAGAGAACATTGTATTTCCGGTCGGTCATGGGTGAGGCTCCAATACTGTAGGGCATGCAGATTTCCGGGCGGCCACGGCAGCAATCGGTGAACAGGTATCCGAACATCTGTCGCACGCTCGCCATGTTGACGGAGTAGAGAAGAGACGTGCCGGCGCGTTCCTGTTCCACCAGTCCCGCCCGCTGCAGCGCGGCCAGGTAGGCGGACATGGTGCTGGCCTTTACACCAAGCGCCTCGGCGAGTTCGCCCGCCGGTACGCGATCCGGGAACCGCCGCATGAGCAGGCGAAACACGGCGAGCCGCGGCGGAAGGCCCAGGGTGGCAAGTTGCTCGGGAATCATTTTTTCCATATTTCATGAATAAATGAATTAATGCTCTGAGGAAAGCGTTTTCCGCTCCGGTGAACGCCTGACGGCATTTGTTGGCCAAGCAAGTGCCGGAAGGTCATCACCGCCCACCCGCGCGACCGCCTGCCCGGCGGACACTGATGGATCAAGACGGACTACATGGACCGTTGCACGAAACATCGCGGCAGGAAACGCGTCCATCATTCGGGGAAGATTTGGTAGCGGAGGAGGGACTTGAACCCCCGACACGCGGATTATGATTCCGCTGCTCTAACCAGCTGAGCTACTCCGCCACAGGCGAGACGGGGATTAGGGCAGCCCGCCGGGGGCGTCAAGGGTCAATTTCAGAAATGCCGCCTCGGCATCAGCGATCCTCGCGCACCGTGTCGATCATCAGTTGCACGTTGCCCGGATCCGCATCCGGGGTGATCCCGTGCCCGAGGTTGAAGATATGCGGTCCGCCGGAAAAGGCCTTTACGATGGCACGGGTTTCATCGACCAGCGCCTGCCCGCCCGCCACCATATGCGCGGACGCCAGATTGCCCTGCACACAACCGTCGCACTGGACATGGGCCGCGGCCCAGGCAGGATCCACCGAATTGTCCAGC
This sequence comes from Sedimentitalea xiamensis, assembly GCF_030164465.1. Classification (GTDB taxonomy): domain Bacteria; phylum Pseudomonadota; class Alphaproteobacteria; order Rhodobacterales; family Rhodobacteraceae; genus Sedimentitalea; species Sedimentitalea xiamensis. The sequence goes on along the minus strand of NZ_JASNJE010000030.1, from coordinate 19,496 downwards.
GCGACGCAATCGACGCCGGTCGCCCTGGCGAAGCCGACGTATTTCTGCCCGGCTTCGCGCGGGAAGCCGATGACCGGCACGTCGGGGTGACGGGACTTGAGCGCAGCGGTGATCCGGCGGCAGGGTTCGACGGCGTATTTGTCGAAGGCCTCTCCGTCCAGCGATCCGGCCCAGCTGTCGAAGATCTTGACCGTTTCGGCCCCGGCATCGATCTGCATGGACAGATAGTCGATGGTCGCATCGGTGATCCGGTCGAGCAATGCCTCGAAGAGCACGGTATTTTCCTGGCGCAGGGCATGGGCCGGTCCCTGATCCGGCGTGCCGCGCCCGGCAATCATGTAGGTCGCCACGGTCCACGGCGCTCCGGCGAACCCGATCAGGGCAACATCCCCCGGCAAGGCGCCGGACAGGTTGCGCACCGTCTGATAGATCGGCGCCAGCGTGTCGTGGATCGCATCGGCCGGTTTCAGCGCATCGAAATCGGCCTGCGTCGTGACGGTGGACAGGCGCGGGCCTTCGCCGGTGACAAACCAGAGACCGGCACCCAGCGCCTGCGGCACGAGAAGAATGTCGGCAAACAGGATGGCCGCGTCGAACCCGTAGCGGCGGATCGGTTGCAGCGTCACTTCGGTCGCCAGATCGCTGTTGTAGCACAACGACAGGAAATCCCCGGCCTGCTCGCGGGTCGCGCGGTATTCCGGCAGGTAGCGGCCGGCCTGGCGCATCATCCAGACCGGCGGGACGGCTTGCGTTTCGCCTGCCAGCGCCCGCATCAGTTTCTTCTTTCCGGCCATGATTTCCCCCGCTCGATTTGCGGCTCATGGGTCCGGTTTCAGCGGCAAATTGTCAACCCCGGACACTTGTAAGGGCAATATGACGCGACTAGAGAGAAGGCATGAAACACAGCCTCCCCTCCCCCGCTTCGCCCCTGAAAATCGGCACCAGAGGTTCGCCATTGGCGCTGGCGCAGGCGCATGAAACCCGCGACCGGCTGGTCCGGGCTTTCGATCTGCCGCAAGAGGCTTTCGAAATCGTGGTCATCAAGACCACCGGGGACAACAGGGCGATGATCGACGCCGACCGCCCGCTGAAGGAGATCGGCAACAAGGGCCTGTTCACCAAGGAAATCGAAGAGGCGCTGCTGTCCGGCGGCATCGACATCGCGGTGCATTCGATGAAGGACATGCCGGTGAAACAGCCGGCGGGACTCTTGCTCGATACCTACCTGCCGCGCGAGGACACGCGGGACGCCTTCGTGTCGCCGACGAGGACGGCCTTGACCGACCTCGCCGAAGGCGCCGTCGTCGGAACATCGAGCCTGCGCCGCAGGGCGCAGCTGCTGAACCGCCGGCCGGATTTGCGGGTGGTCGAGTTTCGCGGCAACGTGCAGACCCGGCTGAGGAAACTGGAAGACGGCGTGGCGGAATGCACCTTTCTCGCGATGGCGGGGCTGAACCGTCTCGGGCGCTCCGATGTGCCGGCGACGCCGATTGCCGAAACCGACATGCTGCCCGCCGTGGCCCAGGGGGCCATCGGAATCGAACGCCGAAGCGGCGACATGCGGGCCGCCGACATGCTCGCGGCCATTCACGATGCGCAGACCGGCGCGCGGCTGTCCGCCGAACGCGCCTTGCTCGCGGCGCTGGACGGGTCCTGCGAAACCCCGATTGCCGGCCTGGCCGTGCTGGACGGAAACGTCCTGCGCCTGCGCGGCGAGGTGTTGCGGCCGGACGGGTCGGAGTCGATCGCCGATGACCGGACCTGTCCGATCGCCGACGGAGCCGATCTGGGCCGCGCGATGGCGGCGCACCTGCTGGCAGAGGCGGGCGAAGGGTTCTTCGACTGGCGCCCGATCATCTGACGCCACGCCATGGTTGACAGGCATACCGTCGCCTTGCCAGCATCGCTGCCGGAGGAGACATCGCCCCATGACACCCGGCAAGGCATTCCTGACGACCGAAGAAATCCGCCCGCTGGCGGAACGATCCGACATCATGGGCGGCTGGCTGGTCCTGCACTGCTGGGGCACCATTGCCGCGGCGCTGGCGCTGTTCGGCCTGTGGCCCAACATCCTGACCTTCGCGCTGGCGGTCGTTGTCATCGGTTCCCGCCAGCTGGGGCTTGCGATCCTGATGCACGAAGCGGCGCACAACGCGTTGTTCCGCAACCGCAGGCTCAATGACTTCGTCGGCGAATGGCTCTGCGGGCGTCCGATCCTCGCGGAACTCGCGGCGTACCGCCACTACCACCTTACCCACCACAGGTTCACGCAGACCGAAAAAGACCCGGATCTGGTCCTGTCCTCGAAGTTCCCCACGACCAGGGCCTCGCTGAAGCGCAAGTTCATCAGGGACCTGACCGGGCAGACCGGGTTCAAGCAACTGGCGGCACAGGTCATGATGTCCGTGCGGCTGGCCGGCGACCACGACGCGGTCGAAACCGCCGCCAGCGACTTTGCGCAGGCGTTCAAGGCGCGCGACCTTTTCAAGTCCCTGCCGATCTTCATCGGAGTCATTATCCTGATGGGTCTGGTCGGGAACTGGTGGTGGGGGCTGACCTTCTGGCTGCTGCCCTATCTGACATGGTTCCAGTTCGTCCTGCGCGTGCGCAACATCGCCGAGCACGGCGCGACCGAGGTTTCCGAAAACGCCCTGCAGAACGTCCGGACGACCCTGGCCGGACCCGTCGCACGGCTGCTGGTGGCCCCTTACTGGGTCAACTACCACCTGGAACATCACATGGTCATGCACGTTCCCTGCTGGCGGCTGAAGGCGATGCACGCGCTGCTTGTCGACAAGGGGCTGTCCGGGCGGATGCGCATCGCGCCGTCTTACTGGCATGCGATGGTCGAAGCCGGCTGGCGCACAGCCTGACCGCCGGGTCAAAGGCTCGCCAGCAGAAATCCGAGATAGGCGATATAGGCCGCAAGCAGCGCGAAACCTTCCCAGCGCGCGATCCGCCAGCCGGTCCGTGCGAAACAGAGCAACACGATGGTCGCGGCCAGCATGACCCAGATGTCGAAGCGGACGATCTCTTCCGGCACATCCAGCGGCAGGACCAGTGACGTGACGCCGAGAATGCCCAGGATGTTGAAGATATTGCTGCCGATCACGTTGCCGACGGCCACGTCGGCCTGTCCCTTGCGCGCCGCGATGACAGAGGTGATGAGCTCCGGCATGGACGTGCCGATGGCCACGACCGTGAGTCCGATCACCGCTTCGGACAAGCCCAGCTTCGCCGCGATTTCGATTGCGCCGGTCACGAGCAGTTTCGCGCCAAGGATCGTCAGCGCCAGGCCCGCGACCAGCAGGACAATGTCCCGAACCGCGCCGCCCGCCGGCAGGGACAGTAGCTCCGCCTCGCCTTCATAGACCCGCGCCACGGCATCGTTGGTGCGTTTCTCCCACCACAGGGTCAGACCCAAGTAGGCCGCCAGCAGACACAGGAGCACCGCGCCGACGCCCCTGTCGAGCGTGCCGGTCATCACCACGAGCAGGCACAGGACAGAAACGGCAGCCAGAACGGACCCGTCCCGGTAGAGCGCGGCAGCGGATATCGACAGCGGATGGATCAGCGCCCCCACCCCGAGGATCAGCAGAATATTGGTGATGTTGCTGCCGACGACGTTCCCGATCGCGATTCCGGGCGATCCGGCAAGGGCCGCCTGAACGCTCGTGACAAGTTCGGGCGTCGACGTCCCGAACCCGACAAGCGTCAGTCCGATCACCATCGGCGACACGTTCATCCGCAAGGCGATCGCGACCGCGCCACGCACCAGGAGATCCCCACCCGCGATCAGCGCGATGAAGCCTGCCAGAACCCAAACTATATCCACGAAAAATTCCGGTCCGATCAGGTCGAGCGTGTGAAGCCGTTCCACACCTCCCTGTCCTGCCGGACATGGCTCCGCCGCCGCCGGGTTTCAAGCCCCGCGCGGCGATCCCGCAAAAGACCCGGCCCCCTGTGTTTGCCGCCGGTGTCCATCGTGTTACCTTTCCTGTCCGACACCGAATTTTGCACGGGAAAGGCGCTGAAAATGTTCGGAACGCGCGTGCTCGCCGGACTGGCGGCCATTGTCTCGACTGTCACCGCGGCTGCCCCGCTCTTCGCGCAGGAGACCCTGCGCGCGGGCGGCGCGGCGCAGCGCGTGGCGCAGGACGGCGCAACCGCGGAATCGATCCGGCGGGTCCTGAACGGCATCAGCCTGCCGGAGGGCTTCCGGATCGCGCTTTACGCGGTGGTGCCGGGCGCGCGAAACATGGCGGTCGGCCCGGAGGGCAAGGTCGTCATCGTCGGAACGCGGGGAAGCGACATTTGGGCCCTGACCGATCCGGACGGCGACCGCACCGCCGAAGACGTGCGCCGCTTTGCGCCGGCGCTCGATCTCGATATTCCGCACGGGGTGGATTTCGCCGCCGACGGCACGCTTTACCTTGCGGAACGAAACCGTGTCCTGGCATTTCCGGACGCCGAGACCCTGTTTGACAGCCCGAACCTGATTGCCAGAACGGTCGTGCCGCAAGGCGCGCTGATCCCGCCATCGGAAGAAAGCTCCAACCACACATCCAGGGTCATCACCGTCGGGCCGGACGACCGGCTCTACATCTCTCTGGGCCAACCCTACAACGTGACCCCGGCGGACAAGCTGGCGCTTTTCGACGAGATCGGAATCGGCGGTATCATCCGCATGAACCGGGATGGTTTCGGGCGCGAAGTCTTCACCCGCGGGGTGCGGAACTCGGTCGGCCAGGATTTCCATCCCGACACGGGGGATTTCTGGTTCACCGACAACCAGGTCGATGGCATGGGCGACGACATTCCTCCGGGCGAGATCAACCGGCAGACGGCGGCGGGGCAGCATTTCGGGTTTCCCTGGTACGGTGGAGGCGCGGTGCGAACGCGGGCCTATGCCGGGCAGGATGTGCCGGTCGAGGTGGTGATGCCCGCCTCCGAAACCGTGGCCCACGCCGCGGATCTCGGCATGGTCTTCTACACCGGCGGCATGTTCCCGGCACGCTATCGCAATGCGATCTTCTCGGCGCAGCGCGGGTCATGGAATCGCAGCGAACGGATCGGGGCGCGGGTCATGGTGTCGTTCCCGCAAGCCGACGGCACCGCGCGAACGCGGCCCTTTGCCGAAGGCTGGCTGACCGCCTCGGGCCGCTATGACGGCAGGCCCGTGGATGTGGTCCAGACGCCCGATGGCGCGCTGTTGGTCTCGGACGATCTTGCGGGGGCCGTCTACCGGATCAGCTACGAAGACTGACAGGGGCTTGCGGCCGCGCTCCGCCCTTGGCAAACAGGGGCAAACCACCGGGAGAGTTTCATGCAGAGGGTTTTGACCGAATTCGGAATGGGCACGTCCCTGCGGCGCGGCGACTATACCGAAGCCGCGCGCCGCGCCGTGATGGATGCGCTCTGGCACAATTCGATCAATGTCGCGGAACTGTTCGGCTTTCCCAAGGAGGCGATGCGGATCACCGTGGAAATCGGTGTGCGGCAACCCGACGCGGTCAGGGTCGACGACCTGATCGCCGTATTCCCCTACGGGCAGGTCCAGGTCGTCGTCACCGAGGGCGGGCTCGACATTCCCCGGCCCGAGGGGGACGGCAACCCGACAATCATCGCCAATGCCGCGATTTCCGTCGCCTTCGACATGGAGCGCACAAATGCCTGACCGCAGAATGATCATCGAGATGGGCATGGGCAACGACCAGTATGGCATGGACTATACCAAGGCCGCCGCCCGCGCCATCGAGGACGCGATCCGTCATTCCGCCCTGCCGGTCTTTGCGACGCTGGATCTGAGCACCGACGCCATGCGCGTCAATGTAACCGTGGGCGTCCAGGAACCGGACAGGGTGGATACGGCGGCGCTCGCCGCGGCGCTGCCGAGAGGTCACGCGACCGTATCCGTCGTCAAGGGAGGGCTGAACGTCGCGAACCCCGCGGGCAACACCATCGTCATCGCCAGCGCCGCCGTCGAAGCGTTCCTGCCGGCGCAGACCGGCTGGGTCCTGAAGTCCTAGCTGCCGGTCAGAGCGCGCACGATCCGGTCCCGCACATCCTGGGATTCGCCCTGAACCGCCTCCAGAAGCCTGCGCAGGTCGCTCCGGGCGCTGTGCAACTGGTCGATCAGCGACAGGATCACGCTCAGCGCGTCCTCATCCAGATCGAAATCGTCGGACAGTTCACACAGCAGGGTGAGCCGCGCCAGGTCGATCTCGCGGTATTGCGGGCCGGTGTCGGTCTGGACCGGCACGACGAATTCGGCCTGGATGAAGCGGCTCAATCTGGTCGGCGTCAGTTCCGCCACGGCGGAAATCACCTGTGTCTCTGTGTAGCGGAGCGTCATGCGTTCATTCCCCTGCGCGGATCATAGGCATTGTCCTTTCGCCAGCCTTCCATGAAGTCGGCGAGCTTGTCGTCGATCCGCGGCGGCGCCACGATGGAAAGTTCCACCCGCTGATCGCCGCGCGCACCCTTGGTCGCCGGCTGAACTCCGCGACCGCGCAGACGCAGCACCTGCCCGCTGCTGGCGCCCTTGGGTATCGTCAGGCTGACCGTTCCGTCGATTGTCGGCGTCGTCACCTTGCCGCCCAGAACCGCCTCGTCCAGCGTGATCGGCAGGGTGATGACGATGTCATTGCCATCACGCCGGAACAGCCTGTGCGGTCGCACCGTCAAGGTGACGAGCGCATCGCCCGGCGGGCCGTCACCCAGCCCGGGACCGCCCTTGCCGCGCAGCCGGATCGTCTGCCCGTCGGCGGTTCCGCGCGGAATCGCCACTTCCAGCCCCTGCCCGTTCGGCAGGGTGATCCGGGTCTTGCCGCCGTTGACCGCCTGTAGAAAATCGACCTCAAGCGTGTAATGCGCGTCCTGGCCACGGGCGCTGAACCCCTCTGCCCTGAATCCGCTCGCACCACCACCGGCGCGTCCCCGCGCCCGCATGAACTCGGCGAAAATGTCCGAGGCGTCGGCGAAGTCCTCCGGCCGGGGGCCCGACCGGTAAGGGTTGTTCGGGGCATCCGCATAGTCGCGGTAATATTGCCGCTGCTGTTGGCGTTCCGCCCCGGACGCGTCGATTTCGCCGCGATCGAAGCGCCCCCGCGTTTCCGGATCCTTCAGGATGTCGTAGGCCGCCGCCGCCGCCTTGAACCGGGCCTCGGCCGCGGCATCGTCCGGTTTCAGGTCCGGGTGGTTGGCGCGCGCGATCTTGCGATACGCTTTCTTGATCTCATCGGCGGTGGCGGTCTTCTTGACACCAAGCGCCGAATAGGGGTCTGTGCTCATCTCGTCCTACCTTGGAGGCCGGGCCGCTCCGCCCGACAGGTCACATATTGGTTGCACAATATGAAAGCCTCTGCCGGACGAAAATCAAGAGCACGGCCGAAACCCCGGCACTTACACCCATTTCGCCATGGGCGGCAGGCTCATCAGGACGGCATTGGCGTCATGTCCAGTTTCCAGCCCGAATTTCGTTCCGCGGTCGTAGACGAGGTTGTATTCAGCATAGAGACCGCGATGGATCAGCTGGCTGTCCTTGTCGGCATCGGTCCAGTCCTGCCCCCGCCGTTTCTCGATGAGCGGGCAGAAAGCCGGCAGGAAGGCCCGGCCGATGTCCCGAGTCAGTTCGAAATCCGCCGCCCAGTCGCCGGTGCAGTAGTCATCCATGAAGATCCCGCCGACTCCGCGCGCGCGCTTGCGGTGCGGGATGTAGAAATATTCGTCCGCCCAGGCCTTCAGCCGCGGATAATGCGCCAGCCCGTGCGGATCCAGGTGCGCCTTCTGCGTCTCGTGAAAATACGCCGTGTCTTCGGCATATTCGATGCAGGGATTGAGGTCTGAGCCGCCGCCGAACCACCAGGCATGCGGGGTCCAGAACATCCGGGTATTCATATGGACCGCCGGGCAATGCGGGTTCTGCATATGCGCAACCAGGGATATGCCGGAGGCCCAGAACCGGGGATCCTCGGCCATGCCGGGAATGCCCTTGCGCGCCGCCATGGCCGCCTGCGCCCGCTCGCCCAGGGTTCCGTGAACGGTCGAGATATTGACCCCGACCTTCTCGAACACCCGCCCGCCGCGCATGACGCTCATCAGCCCGCCGCCGGCATCGCCGCCGTCTTCCGAGGCGCGGCGCGTTTCGGTGATCTCGAACCGACCCGGCGCAGCCCGCGACATGGGACCGGACACATGGGTGTCCTCCAACTGCTCGAATGCCGCGACGATCTGGTCGCGCAATTGCCGGAACCAGTCCGACGCGCGGGTCTTTTCCTCGTCCATCATGGCGCTCATCCCAACATCTCCCTATCCGTCGCGCTTCTCGTGGTGTCCGCTTTTCACGACTTTCGCGGAATTCGCAAGGGACCGGCCCCATGCCGCATCAGTGGACCGGCGCGGCGACCGGATCCAACAGGGTTCGGCCGCCATCGACGGTCAGGATCTGCCCGGTCATGAACCCGGATGCTTCAGAGGCCAGGAACTGCACCGTATCGGCCAGTTCGCCGGGGGCCGCCACGCGCGACAGCGGCGTGTGGGCTTCAATGTCCTGGCGATATTCCCCGTGTTCCTTAAGCGTCGATTTCAGCGAGGCGCTCATGACCGATCCGAAGGCAACGGCATTGACACGAATCCGGTTGGGCGCCAGCGCGACCGCCATCGAACGGGTCATCTGGTCCAGCGCGGCGGAACTGACGGAATACCCCAGGAGATCCGGATGCGTGCGCCGCGCGGCGATCGAGCTCAGGTTGATGATCGACCCGGCCAGACCCTCGGTCTGCCCTTCCGCCTGCTTGATCATCCGCTTGGCAACAAGCTGTGTCAGGCGCAGCGCCGGCATCAGGTTCTGGTTGAGCAGCATGATGACGGAATCGTCATCCGGATCCAGCGGATTGGATTGCAGGACCTGTCGTGCGCCATTGACCAGGATGTCGACCTGGTCGAAGGCGTCCAGCGTCGCCGACAACAGGTTCGCGATCGCCAGCTTTTCGCGCAGGTCGCCCGCGAAATAGCGCACGTTGCCGGTTTCGAGCTGGTCGCCCAACTCGCTGCGCAGCCGTTTTTCATCCATGTCCGCGAACATGACATTCGCGCCTTTCTCGACGAACTGCCGCCCGATGGCCAATCCTATGCCGTTCGCCGCCCCGGTGACGATTGCGGTCTTTCCGGCTATGGAAAATGACATGACTGTCCTCCTGTGATCGGGGCCGCGGTCAACGGCGGGTCCGGATCGGCGTCGCTTTGCCCGGCTTCGGCTGCCGGCCGCGGACCGGACGTTGCGCATGAAGACACTTGAACCGGGAGTCGCCGCCGACCTCCTCGACTTTGGCAAATCCCGTTTCCAGCGTCGTTTCATATGGCAAGTGCCGGTTGGCAACCATCCACAGGCTGCCGGAGGGAGACAGGATCCGCGCCGCCGTCTCGATGAAGGTGCGCCCCAGCGACGGGTCCGCGGCCCGCCCGACATGAAACGGCGGGTTCATCACGACCGCGTCGACCGGCGCCGACGGCGTCCAGGCTGTCGCATCCGCCCAGTGAAACCGCGCGCGCGGATCCGGCACATTGACACGCGCGCAGGCGAGCGCGGTAAAATCCGCCTCGACCAGGTCCAGCGTCTTGATCCCCGGCATGCGGATCAGGAAGGCGGAGAGAAAACCCCATCCGGCCCCAAGATCCACGACATGCCCCTTCAGATTTGACGGCAGGACGGCGATCAGGGCGCGCGATGCCGGGTCCGGCCCGTCGGCGGAAAAAGAGCCCGGCGCCGTTACAAGGCCGTCTTCAACGCGTCCGGGCGCGGCCTGCCAGTCCGAAAACGCATCCGGGTCCGACAGGAACCAGAAAATCTTGCCATGCGCCTTGGAGATCGTGCCGAGAATCTCCACCCGTTTCCGGCAATCCTTGAGAAGACTGTCGATGCCGTCGGTCTTGGCGCCATCCACGATCACCATCCCGCCGCTGCGCCGGCAGGCCTGGTGCAGCACCATATGGGCGAGCGCCTTGGCCCGTGGCAGACAGACCAGCACCCCTGCAACCGGATCATCGCTTTCGGCGACGCAATCATACCCCATCCGGGCAAAATGATCGTGGTCGGGCTTCAATGGCTGAACGATTTGCAAACGGTCTTTCGGAAGATCCGACAAATCCATATCCGCACGAGGATGCAGAACGGACAACCTGCCGGTCTCAGGCAGTTCCAATCCGCCTGTTTCAAGCGCCATACGCAATCGGGCGGACATGACCTTCCTAGTCTTCCTTTTCCATCGTGCACTGCAACGGGTGCTGATGGCGGCGGGCGAAATCCATGACCTGCCCCACTTTCGTTTCCGCGATCTCGTGACTGAACACGCCGACGACGGCGACGCCTTTCTTGTGCACCGTCAGCATGATCTCGAAGGCCTGCGCGTGATTGAGACCAAAGAACCGCTCCAACACATGAACGACGAACTCCATCGGCGTGTAGTCGTCGTTCAGCAGCAGCACCTTGTAGAGCGGCGGCCGCCTGGTCGCGGGACGCGTCTGGATCAGGATCGACGTTTCGTCGTCCTGTCCGGGCTTGTTCGTCAGTGTCACCTGCGGCTGCGTCATCGGTCTTGCGGATCCGGCTTGCATGTATGTTTCGACCTTCAGGCCTTATATAACCTCCCCACGGGATTCGGAAAGAGCCAGTGAACAGGGCGCGCCCCATGACCAGACTGACGACCGTCGGCTTCGATGCGGACGACACCTTGTGGCACAACGAACGGGTCTTCCGTGACACCCAGAACCGCTTTGCCGACCTGCTGGCGGATTATGCCGATCCGGACCACCTGGCGGAACGGTTGCTGGCGGCAGAGCGGCGCAACATCGGATATTACGGCTATGGCATCAAGGGATTCGTCCTGTCGATGATCGAAACCGCCATCGAGATCACCGACCGGAAGGTGCCCGCCCATGTCATTGCCCGCCTGCTGGAATCCGGGCGTGAGATGCTGGCCCATCCCATCGAACTTCTGCCACATGCGCGGGACGCGGTGGCGGCAATCGCCGAAACGCACCGGATCGTGCTGATCACCAAGGGCGATCTGCTGGACCAGGAACGCAAACTGGCGCAGTCCGGGATCGGCGACCTGTTCGATGGAGTGGAAATCGTGTCGGAGAAAACCGCAAGCGTCTATCGCGAGATATTTGCGCGGCACGGCGACGGGCCCGACAGATCGCTGATGGTCGGCGATTCCATGCGTTCGGACGTCCTGCCGATGATCGAGGCCGGCGGCTGGGGCGTCCACGTCCCCCAGGGCACCCCGTGGGACATCGAAGCCGCCGACCCGCCCCGGAACGAACCGCGCTATCGCGCCCTGGACGACCTCGGCGGGTTGCCCTGGCTTCTGGCGCAGGTCGGCTGAGCCTGCTTCGGTCCCCGGCTGGAAACCTTTTCTTAACCAATCGCCAGTGTTGCGTTCGGCGCGCGAACACCCCCCAGATATAGTGGAATTTTCTTGCGCCCATCGGGTAACAGATTGCTAAACAAGGGTTTATTTCCCGACTCCTCTGTGTTATCTTTCTTTCATAAGCATAAGAAAAGCCAGTCGGAACATACCGGCGGCGAGAGGCAGACAGAGGCAGATATCGTGCAGGTTCAGCGCATTGGTCCGGCCCGTTGGGGCCTTTTCATCCTTCTTGCAATTTGGGTCTTCGTGGCAGGTTCAGGCGGTATTTCGGCCGCGCCCTACGCGGATTACGTGATCGATGCCCGCACCGGAGAAGTCCTGCATTCGCAGAATGCGGATACCCGGCTGCACCCCGCGTCGCTGACAAAGATGATGACCCTCTACGTTGCCTTCGAGGCCATCCGGAACGGGGAAATCACGCTGGACACCAAGGTCCGGATATCCGGTCATGCCGCTTCCGAACCGCCGTCCAAGCTGGGCCTGCGTTCCGGGCAGACCATCGCGCTGCGCTATCTGCTGCGGGCGGCGGCGGTCAAGTCGGCGAACGATGCCGCAACCGCGATCGGCGAGGCCATCAGCGGCTCGGAGGCCGCCTTTGCCCGCCGGATGAACCGGACCGCCAAATCCATGGGCATGACCCGGACCACCTTCAAGAACGCGCACGGGCTGACAGAAAACGGACACCTGTCCACGGCGCGGGACATGACCATCCTCGGACGCCACGTGATCTACGATTATCCCCAGTATTACAACCTGTTCTCGCGCAAGACGGCGGATGCGGGCGTTCGCCAGGTCAGCCACACCAACCGCCGGCTCCTGGAAGCCTACCGCGGAGCGGACGGGATCAAGACCGGCTACACGCGTGCAGCGGGTTTCAACCTGGTGGCGTCGGCGGAACGCGGCAACGAACGCGTCATCGCCACGGTTTTCGGCGGCAAGTCCACCGCATCGCGCAACGCGCGCGTGGCGGAACTGCTTGACCTCGGCTTCCGCAAGTCCCCCTCCCGTGCGCCGCTGCGAAAACCCGAACGGCCCGAATACGCCGGCAACACCGCCGAACCCGGAACCGCCGGAAAGACCATCCGGGTCGCAGGATCGGTGCAAAAGAGCCTGCGCCCGAAAGCGCGCGAGACCGCGCCGGTCCAGATTGCCTCGGTCGCGACGACCGCGCAGCAGGACGAAGCGAAACTGCAAGCGGGAATAGCAGCCGCGATGGCTGCCGCCGCGGACACGATCGCCCCCGAAACGGCCGCCCCCGGAACCCCGCGCCCGGAACCCCGCCCCACGGAACTGGCCCTGGCGGAAACACCTGTGGACTCAGCGCTCCAGCCCGCCGAACAGGAAATCGTCACACGCGTATCGACCTCGGGCGGGCAACACTGGGGCATCAATGTCGGGCGCTACGGCAGCCGCTACCAGGCGGAAAAGGTTCTGCTGCGCACGGCACTGGCGGAAATGGCCACGCTCGAAGGTTCATTGCGCAAGGTCGCGCAATCGTCGCAGGGTTTTGACGCCAATTTCGTCGGCATGACCCGCGAAACCGCCGATCTGGCCTGCCGCCGCCTGAAGGCGCGCAACGTGACTTGCCTGATGATCGGGCCTTCCTGATCCACAAACAAGGCCGGGCGCGGGTCGCCCGTCTCGCCTTCCTCTTGCCGCAAATACTCCAGGGAGTTTGAGGGACAGCGTCCCTCAAGGCCCGCGTGGCCTGAACGCAGATGGATCGCTTGCGCCGAAGGCGCGCCCTTGGATGCCTGCACCGGCGGGCCGATCAGTCCGGCAGGATCTTTCCGGGGTTCAGGATTCCCTCCGGATCGAGCGCTGCCTTGATCGCCGCCATGTATTGCGTGGCCGCGCCCAGTTCGCGCGTCAGGTAGGGCCGTTTGCCCTGACCGATCCCGTGCTCTCCGGTGCAGGTCCCGTCCATCGAGATCGCCAGGTCGTTCAGACGGCCGACGAATTCTTCCGCGCGCGCGATCTCTCCGGCGTCCTCCGTGTCCACCAGGATCGTCGTATGGAAATTGCCGTCTCCCACATGTCCGACCACCAGACCGACGAGTCCCTGTTCCGCGATCATCTCGTTGTTGCGGGCCACGCATTCGGCCAGCCGCGAAATCGGAACGCAGACATCGGTGGCGATCCCGGTCTTGCCGGGGCTGATCTGCATCGTCGCCCAGTAATAATCATGTCTCGCCTTCCAAAGACGCGTGCGGTCTTCGGCGTTCGTGGTCCATTCGAATCCGGTTCCGCCGAAGTCTTCGGCGATGTCCCCGAAGGTGGCGGATTGCTCCGCGACGCTGGCTTCGGACCCGTGGAATTCCAGAAGCAGCAAGGGCGCTTCCGGCAGGTCCAGCTTGGAATAGGCATTCACCGCGGAAACCGAGGCGGTGTCGAGCAGTTCCATGCGGGCCACCGGAACACCGTATTGGATTGTCGCCATCACGGCCTGACATGCGGCATCGACGGTTTCAAAGGAACAGCGGGCGGACGACATCGCCTCCGGTATGCCCTGCAGGCGCAGGGTGATCCTGGTGATCAGCCCGAGCGTGCCTTCGGAGCCGACCAGAAGCCGGGTCAGGTCGTAGCCCGCCGAAGATTTCTTGGCGCGCTGCGCCGTCTTGATGACCTGCCCGTCCGCCATCACCGCCTCGAGCGCGATCACGTTGTCCTTCATCGTGCCATAGCGCACCGCGTTGGTGCCCGACGCCCGGGTGGCGGTCATGCCGCCGATGGTCGCATTCGCGCCGGGATCGATCGGAAAGAACAGGCCCTGGTCGCGCAGATGGGTATTCAGCTGCTCGCGCGTCACGCCGGGCTGCACGACGCAGTTGAGGTCTTCGGGATAAACGGCGAGAATCTGGTTCATCTGCCCCATGTCCACCGAAATCCCGCCAGCCGGGGCGTTCACATGCCCCTCGAGTGACGTGCCGACCCCGAAGGGGATCACCGGCACCCTGTGCGCGGCGCAGACCTTGACGATCTCGGCGACCTCTTCGGTGCTGCGGGGAAAAACCACCGCGTCCGGGGGCTGGTTCTCGATCCAGGTGGTGGTGTGCCCATGCTGTTCGCGGATTGCCTGCCCGGTTTGCAGCCGGTCTCCGAACTGTTGTTTCAGGATGCCGAGCGCCGTCGCGATTCCGGTTTCGTTCCGCGGCAATGGGGTTGCCTTGACCATGTCGTTCCTCCCAGAAATATCGCTTCGATCTCTGACCGAATTCCCGCGTCAGGGCAAGATCCGCTTCAGTCCCCCAGCGCCATCCCTTCGCGGCGCGGGTCCGCCGCCCCTTCCAGGCCGTCACCGATCACGATGGCATGCAGTCCCGAGTTGAGATCGCGGAGCGAAACCTCGTAACCCAGGGCTTCCAGACCGGCCTGCAGCCCGGCCGCTTCCGTGTCCGCTTCCAGGTCAAAGGTGCCGAACCGGTTGACCGCGTGGGGCATCGCGACCGCGGCCTGGATGTTCATGCCCCAGTCCGCCCAGGCGATGATGGACTTGGCGACATAGCCGATGATCCGGCTGCCGCCCGGCGATCCGATGGCCAGAGCCGGCGCGCCGTCCCGCATCACGATCGTCGGCGCCATGGAGGAACGCGGACGCTTGCCGGGCTCCAGCCGGTTCGCGATGGGCACGCCATCCACGTGGGTCCGAAACGAAAAATCCGTCAGCTCATTGTTCAGGAGAAACCCGCGCACCATCAGCCGGGACCCGAACGCGTTCTCGATAGTGGTCGTCATCGACAGCACGTTGCCATATTGATCCACGATCGAGATATGCGACGTCGACGGACGTTCCATCGCTTCGTCGTCGGCCCAGTTGTCGGCGTGGTCAAAGGCCGGATTACCCGGCGTGACCTCGGGCAAAGCGTCATCTCCGTCCAGAAGCGCGGCCCGTTCCGCCAGGTAGGCCGGATCCGTCAACCCTCCGGTCGGCATCGGAACGAAATCGCTGTCCGCCATGTAACGTTCCCGGTCGGCAAAGGCGAGGCGGGACGCATCCCCGATCAGCCGCCAGCTTTCGGGGCTTTCCGGTCCGAGCGCCGCGAGGTCATACCCTTGCAGCAGGCCGAGGATCTGGCCGACCGTCAGCGCCCCGGATGACGGTGGCCCCATGCCACAGACTTCGTAGATCCGGTAGGCAACGCAGACCGGTTCCCGTTCGCGGATGCCATAGATCGCGAGATCGACCTGCGACAGGACGCCCGGATTGCCGGAGGCCGACCGGACCGCCGCCACGATATCCGCCGCGACCGGTCCGGCGTAAAACCCCCTGCTCCCCTGCGCGGCCAGGGTTCTCAGCGTTTCCGCGTAGTCGGGATTGCGCAGGGTCTGACCGGCCTGCAAGGGCGCGCCATCGGGCAGGAAATAGGCGGCGGTCGATGGAATGGCAGCCAGGCGCTCGGCGTCCGACCCGATCGAACCGGCCAGCCGGGGCGACACGGAAAATCCGTTGTCGGCGAGATCGATCGCCGCCGAGAACAGTGTGGGCCAGGGCGCGCGCCCCCAGCGGCGGTGCGCCTCTTCCATCAGGGCCGGGGTTCCGGGAGTGCCGACGGACCGGCCGCCGACGACCGCATCGAAGAACTTGAGGGGTTCGCCGGTTTCATCCTGAAAGAGCCGTGGAGTGGCCGCCAGCGGCGCCGTCTCGCGCCCGTCCAGGGTGGTCAGCTTGCCCGAGGCCGCATCATACCAGACGAGGAATGCGCCGCCGCCAAGACCCGAGGATTGCGGTTCGACCAGCCCCAGCACCGTCTGCACCGCGATCATCGCATCGGCGGCGCTTCCGCCGGATTGCAGGATATCGGCCCCGGCCTGCACGGCCAGCGGGTTGGCGGCGGCGATCATCCAGTTGTCGGACCGCACCGGAACGCCGTCGGCCCTGGCCGCCAGCGCGGCCGTGACGGCCGGCGACAGGGTCTCGAACCCGCCCCCCGCGGTCGAACCCTCGGGCGCCACCGCATCGGTGCTTTGCTGTGCGTGAAGCGCCCCGGCAAGGAGCAACAGACACGCCGTCAGTTTCAGTCGCATGATTTCCTCCCATTCATCCGACCACAGGCGGACGATGTGTTACAACATGGACGGCACCACCTGATCCGGCGGCCTGTGCCCGTCGTGGAACGTCTTGATGTTTATGATGACTTTCTCGCCCATTTCGATACGTCCCTCGAGCGTGGCCGACCCCATGTGCGGCAGCAGCACGACATTGGGCAATTCGCGCAGCCGCGGGTTCACATCGGTGCCGTGCTCGTAGACATCCAGCCCCGCCCCGGCCAGTTCCCGCGCCCGCAGCATCCGGGTCAGGGCGTTTTCGTCCACCACTTCGCCACGGCTGGTGTTCACGACCACCGCACTGGATTTCATCAGCTTCAGCCGCCGTGCATTCATCAGGTGAAACGTGCTTGGGGTCGATGGGCAGTTGATCGAAACCACATCCATCCGGGCGATCATCTGGTCGAGACTGTCCCAATATGTCGCGTCATACTGGTCTTCGATTTCCGGGCGCAGGCGCTTTCGGTTGTGGTAATGCACCTGCATTCCAAAGGCGCGCGCGCGCCGCGCCACGGCCTGACCGATCCGCCCCATGCCGAGAATGCCCAACCGGCGCCCGCCGACCCGGCCACCCAGAAACGCGGTCGGGGCCCAGCCCTGCCATTCGCCCTTCTGCATCACGGCGAGCCCTTCGGGTATGCGCCGGATCACCGCCAGCATCAGCGCCATCGTCATATCCGCCGTATCGTCCGTCAGCACGCCCGGCGTGTTGCTGACCAGGATGCCGCGCTGACGCGCGGTCGCAACATCGATGTGGTCGACCCCCGCGCCGTAATTCGCGATCAGCTTCAACCGATCACCGGACTGCGCCAGCAGGCGCGCGTCTATTTCATCGGTGACGGTCGGCACCAGAACGTCGGCGCCCCGCATGGCCTCTGCAAGCTCGGTCCGGGTCATCGGCGTATCGTCGTCCCGAAGCGTGACCTTGAACAATTCACTGAGCCGGGTTTCCACCGCATCCGGCAACCGTCGCGTAACGACAACACTCAGACGTTCTCTTGGCACTCTGGGTCTCCCACCGCTTTTCAAATCAGATCGCGCCATGTCATGGTGGCGCAGGAACAGTCGGGGCACAAGAACCCCATGTGGAAAATCGCACCACCCTTCCAAGGACGAGCAGGCAGACAGACAGTGGCAGGATCGGTTTCATCGGGACGCCGGGCAATGGCGGGAATCGCGTCGCTCTGCATGATGGCGGCGGGAGCGGTCGCGCAGGAGCGCGGGCCGGTGACGAACCTGCCGATCCCGCGCTACGTTTCGATGAAGGCCAACGAGGGCAACGTCCGGCGCGGGCCGTCGCTGACCCATCGCATCGACTGGGTATTCAAACGCCGGGACATGCCGCTTCAGATCACCGCGGAACACGGGCACTGGCGCCGGGTGCAAGACCGCGACGGCGCCGGGGGCTGGGTTCACTATGCGCTTCTGTCCGGCGTCCGAACGGTGCTCGTGGAAAAGGACATGCTGAAAGTTCACGCCCGGCCGGACCTCGGGTCGCCGGTCAACGCGATGTTCGAACTGGGCGTCGTCGCTCGGCTCGGGGAATGCACCAGCGACTGGTGCCGCATCAGCGCGGGCGGACATCGCGGATGGGCGCAAAAGGAAAACCTCTGGGGTGTCCGGTCGGACGAGGTAAGGGAATAATCCGGAGACCGCCGTGTCGCGAAACCGTGGATAAGCTCCGGTCACCGATTGCCTTGACGCCCCGCGCCGCCATTTCCCGAAGGCTGACCTGGCGGCGGAACCGGTCTTGCTTCCCCACTCCGCCGGAGCGCCGGCCGGGCTTCAGCCAGCAGCCCTTTCGTCTTGCCGCTTCCGTTGGCAACCGCGACACTGGCAGTGAAATCGCAGGCCACGACCGGCGCGGCGCAAGGAGCGGAGATCGAACCATGAAAGCAATCACCTATTCCAGTTTCGGCCAGGCACGGGACGTGCTGCGGCTCTCGGACATCGACACGCCTGCGCCCGCCGCCGGAGAGGTCACGGTGGATCTGGCCTTTTCCGGGGTGAACCCGTCCGACGTCAAGGCCCGCGCCGGATCGCGTCCCGGCGTCGCCAAGCCGCCGTTCCCGCTGATCGTCCCGCACAGCGACGGGTCCGGGGTGATTTCGGCCATCGGCACCGGAGTCGATCCGGCCCGCATCGGACAGCGGGTCTGGATCTGGAACGGCCAGTGGCGCAGGGCCTTTGGCACCGCGGCGACGCAGATCACCCTGCCCGAAGACCAATGCGCCCCCCTGCCCGACAAAACCGATTTCGAAACCGGCGCCTGTCTCGGCATTCCCGGCTTGACCGCCTGTTTCACGGTCTTCAGCGGTGGCGACGTCGCGGACAAGACCCTGTTGATCCAGGGCGGGGCGGGAACCGTCGGTCTGCTCGCCGTGCAACTGGCCAAATGGGGCGGTGCCCATGTCATCGCCACAGCGCATGGTCCCGGCATGGACCGGGCGCGAGCGGCAGGGGCGGATGTGGTGCTGGACTATTCAGCTCCAGACCTGGCAACGCGTCTTCTCGCCGCCAACCAGGGCCGGCCCGTCGACCGGATCATCGAGGTCGAATTCGGAGCGAACATCGCGACCGACAGCGAGGTGATCGCGGAAAACGGCGTGATCTGCGCCTATGGCTCGGCCTTGAACATGACGCCGGAACTGCCGTTCTATCCACTCCTGTTCAAGGCCGTCACGATCGAGATCGCACTGATCTATCTGCTCACCCCGACGCAACGGGCGCAGACCATCGCCCGGCTGACCGACGCCCTGACAGAAGGCGCGCTGCACTGCCCGATCCAACGCATCTATCCCCTGACGGACTGCGCCGCCGCCCATGTCGCGGTTGAGACTGGCCAGCGTACCGGGGCGATCCTTTTGCAGACAGCCTAGGCGGCGTCTGCATTTAAAGGATTCCCAAATCGCCTCCGGTTTGATTCGAGATCGAAAACGGGAGGCGATCTTGGGCCGGCGGACATTGACGGACAGGCAGTGGGCGATCATCGCGCCTTTGGTTCCGGGAAAGCATGGG